>NZ_JBHLWM010000002.1:0-2817 GCF_042432815.1 Rhodopseudomonas telluris | reverse complement strand
AGCCCGGCCGGCGTCAGTGCGCCGAACACGATCGGAATGCTGCCGGTCCGCGCGAAGTAACCACTCAGCGCGTTGGCGACCTGGGTCTGGTTGACGTTCAGTCCGCTGTTGATGACCGGCGGCGGACCCGGCGGGGTCGGAGGCCCCGGCGGGGTTGGCGGCCCCGGCGGATTGGGCGGCGTCGGCGTGTAGTCGAGCACCAGATTGAGGTAGGCGTTGTTGGCATCATAGCCGAGGCTCGACTTGAAGCCCGACGGCAGGTTGGTGTTGACCAGCGCGCCGAACGTGCCGACCACGCCGCCGCTCGCATTGACGATGGTGTATTGCCGGTCGACATAGCCGCCGTTGGCGAATGACGCATTCACCGTCGCGCCGCCGAGCGTGGCGGTGCCGCTAACGTTGACGCGATCGGCGCTGGTCGGCGACACCTCGACCATGTAGCTCGACGCGGCGGTGAACGTCAGATTGCCGCTGACATTGAGCGTGCCGATCGAATTGCCGGGCGCCAGCGCGCCGCCATTGATCAGCGTGGTGCCGACCGTGCCGTTGCCGCCGAGCGCCGCGCCGGCGTTCACGGTGGTCAGCGACGACGATGCGATCGAGCCATTGACACTGAGGGTGCCGGCTTCGACCGTGGTGCTGCCGTTGAAGGTGCTGACGCCCGTCAGCGACAGATTGCCTGCACCTCGCTTGATGAGCTGCCCGCCTCCCGAGATCACGCCTCCGTAGCTCGACGCATCGCTGCGGTTGAACACGACGGTCTGCAAATTGTAGTTCTCGATATTGCCGACGAGCGAACCCGACGTCCCGCCATTGCCGATCTGCAATGTCGAATTCAAGTTAACGGTCGAGCCGGTGTAGGTGTTGTCGCCGGTCAGCGTCAGGCCGCCGGACGTTGCATTGGCGACTTGGCCGGTACCGGAGATCGCGCCGGCAAACGCCGTCGCGTTGTTGCGGAAGAACGTCAGGCTACCGTCGTTGACCACGTTGCCGACGATCGAGCCCGTGCCGCCGCCGCCACCGATCTGCAGCGTGCTGAGTGCTGTAACGATCGTGCCACCCGTATAGGTGTTCGCGCCGGTCACCGCGACGCTGCTGCCGCCCTGGATGGTGACACTGCCTGTGCCTGAAACGACGCCGGCAACGAACTGCGTGGTTGCATCGAACGCGAGCGCCCCATTGTTGACGACATCACCGGCCATCGCGCCCCCGGTGATCTGCAGCGTGCCGCCCGAGATCGTGGTCCCGCCCGTGTAGGTGTTGATCCCCGATAGCTTCAACGTACCGGCGCCCTGCTTGACCAGCGCCCCCGATCCAGAGATCACACCGGCGAAAGTCGTCGTGTCGGAGCGGTCGAACACCAGCGTGGCGTTGTTGGTCACGTCGCCGACGATGGAGCCGGCCGTGCCGCCATTGCCGACCTGCAGGGTGCCGGCCGAAACCGTCGTGCCGCCGGTGTAAGTGTTGTCCGCGGTCAGCGTCAGCGTGCCGGCGCCCTGCTTCACCAGATTGCCGCTGCCGGAAACCACGCCGCCGAACCCGATCGAGTCGGACCTGTTGAAGGCTAGCGTCCCATTATTCGACACACTCGCGACGATCGAGCCGGCCGTGCCACCATCGCCGATCTGCAGCGTGCCGGACATAATGCTGGTACCACCGGTGTAGGTGTTGGTGCCGGTCAAAGCTAGCGTGCCCGGCCCCTCCTGTCTCAGCCCGCCAGTGCCCGAAACCACGCCATCGAAACTAATCGCATCTGCGCGATTGAAGGCGACCGTCGCGTTATTGACGATGTCGCCGACGATCGAGCCGGTCGTGCCGCCATTGCCGATCCGCAACGTGCCGCCCGAGATCGTTGTGCCACCCGTATAGGTGTTGTCACCAATCAAAGTCCAAGTACCACCACCGCTCTTGACGAGCGCGATCTTCGCGGAACCGTCCTGGATCGTGCCGTCGTAGTTCTGCGTGACGCCCTCCGATCCGACCGTCAAGGTCTGCACCGTCGCGCTGCCGTTCGCCGAGCCGATGACCTGACCAGTGCCGACAAGCCCGCCCATCTCGACGCCGCCGGTGGAGGTCCTGAGCACGATCGATCCGTTGTTGAAGACCGTGACTGTCGGCCCCGTCGATGCCCGGCTGAAAAACAGATTACCGCTGCTCTGCACCGTATAGGTGGCATTGCCGGCGCCCCCGACGCCGCCGACGCCGACGAAATCGATCTGCGCACCGGAACCGATGACGAAATTCTGCTGCCTACCGGAGTTGTTGACGACGCCGGCGTCGCCGATGTTCAGTTGACCACCGCTGCCGAGCTGGATGGTGCGCGTCGGCGCACCGGCTTCGAACGTGAAGCCATCGGGACTTCTCGTCGCGAACAACGTCACCGTGTTTGGCGCGCCGTTATTGGTGAACACCGCCGTGGCGAAGGTGTCCGGCACGGCGGCCGGCCCGCTCCAGTTCGACGCCGTGTTATAATCCGAATTGGTGCTGCCAACCCAGACCTGCTGGGCGGCAGCAGGCAACGTGACCGTAACAAGCCCCGTCGACCCGAGCAGTGCTGCCAGCAGTAACTTTCGATCCGCGACCGCTCTGGGCATCAGCGCGAGCCCCCGCGGGGCGCGACGCCGGGCGGCGTTCGACGCCAGCATGTCGACGTTCTTCTGCTTGTTCAGCACGCGAGATCCCTCGTTCTCATCGCTGCACGGAGCCCCCAGTCGCAGCGCGCCTCAGGCTGTGGAACGCCTCAGGCAAGCATTCACCACGCGTAGCGCAGCACGCCCTTGCCGGCGTAGCTGCGGGTGACGTCGGAGAACTCGCCTT
>NZ_JBHLWM010000016.1:0-716 GCF_042432815.1 Rhodopseudomonas telluris | reverse complement strand
TGTAGACCTCGCGCCAGGCATCGAAGGCGCGCTGAGCGTCGGGCAGATCGCGCAGGCGACGCAGCGCGAACACTTCGGCGGCCAGCGTCCGATGGAAGCGCTCGTTCTTGCCGCGGCTTTGCGGATGATAAGGACGGCTGCGGATCACGGTGATGCCGAGCTTGAGCAGCCAAACCGAGAAGCAGGTCCAGCGCTCGCCTGAACTGTCCGACCAAGGCGAGCCGTTGTCGACGAAGATCGCGTCGGGCAGACCGTAGCGTCGAAAGGTCGTCCGCAGCCTGTCCTGCACCGTCTCTCCGCGTTGATCAGCGCAGGCCTGCAGGCACAGATCGTAGCGCGAATGATCGTCGACCACGGTCAGCGGGTGACAACGAGTGTCGTTGCCGAGCCGAACCCAGCCCTTGAAGTCCATCTGCCACAGCATGTTCGGCGCCGGCATCTCGAACCGCAGAGCGGCCGGCGCACCGCCGACGGCCGGCTTGACCCGACCACTGCGGCGCAGGATCTCGTGGATCGTCGACAACGCGGGCGGGCTCCGTCCGGCACGCTCCAGACAGCTTGCTATCTTGCGAGCCCCCCACGCCGGATGCGCATCACGAACCGCAAGGATCTGCGCTTCCAGCTCCGGTGAACTCTGCCTCGGGCTCGCGTGCGGCCGCCGCGACAGCTCGACCGGATCCTGACCGGACTGCCATCGCCCCAGCCATTTGTAGCCC
>NZ_JBHLWM010000015.1:0-2500 GCF_042432815.1 Rhodopseudomonas telluris | reverse complement strand
TGCGGATCACACCCTAAGCTTCGGCTCGTGGCTTGAGCCCCGTTACATCTTCGGCGCAGGAACCCTTATTTAGACCAGTGAGCTGTTACGCTTTCTTTAAAGGATGGCTGCTTCTAAGCCAACCTCCTGGTTGTTTTGGGATTCCCACATCCTTTCCCACTTAGCCACGAATTAGGGGCCTTAGCTGTAGGTCCGGGTTGTTTCCCTCTCCACGACGGACGTTAGCACCCGCCGTGTGACTCCCGGATAGTACTCTCGGGTATTCGGAGTTTGGTTGGGTTTGGTAAGACGGTAAGTCCCCCTAGCCCATCCAGTGCTCTACCCCCCGAGGTATTCATCCGAGGCGATACCTAAATATCTTTCGCGGAGAACCAGCTATTTCCCAGTTTGATTGGCCTTTCACCCCTAACCACAAGTCATCGGAGCCTTTTTCAACAGGCACCCGTTCGGTCCTCCAGTGAGTGTTACCTCACCTTCAACCTGCTCATGGCTAGATCACTAGGTTTCGGGTCTAATCCAACGAACTTGACGCCCTATTCAGACTCGCTTTCGCTACGCCTTCACCTATCGGCTTAAGCTTGCTCGTTAAATTAAGTCGCTGGCCCATAATACAAAAGGTACGACGTCACCCAGAACGTATCTTGGGCTCCGTCTGTTTGTAGGTGTCCGATTTCAGGAACTATTTCACTCCCCTCGTCGGGGTGCTTTTCACCTTTCCCTCACGGTACTGGTTCACTATCGGTCGCTGAGGAGTACTTAGGCTTGGAGGGTGGTCCCCCCATGTTCAGACAGGATTTCACGTGTCCCGCCTTACTCGAGCATCAATGGTCGCATTACTTGTACGGGGCTATCACCCTCTAAGGCTCTGCTTTCCTGACAGATTCCAATTGTCTTCCAATGATGACTGGCCTGGTCCGCGTTCGCTCGCCACTACTAACGGAGTCTCGGTTGATGTCCTTTCCTCCAGGTACTTAGATGTTTCAGTTCCCTGGGTTCGCTTGAAACCTCCTATGTATTCAGAGATCTCATACCTTCTCTTGATAACCGGAAATCCAAACCCTCACGTCTCTTTCGAAACGCAAGGCCTTGGAGTTCCGGCTATCGAAGGTGGGTTTCCCCATTCGGAAATCCACGGATCAAAGCTTCTTCGCAGCTCCCCATGGCTTATCGCAGCGTAGCACGTCCTTCATCGCCTCTCAGCGCCAAGGCATCCGTCGAACACCCTTAAGGCACTTGATTGCTCTCATTATCAATGTCCACACACTCGGCAGAATGTTGCTCGCAGCACATCCCGAAGGACGAACCTTCAAAGACGACGCCGCAAACGGACACTGATTAGAAAGACCAGTTATTGCTTCGTAAGATCGAACCGATGACGATGCGGTCAAGCGTCGTCAACATGAAGCGTTTTACAACCTAACCATCTTGCGATGCTCAGGCGCCGAAAACGCTCCGGAGATAAGCGAACGGCCTCCGCAGATTGCTCCGCAGATCCGAACTCGGATCGATCTCCTCTATACGATGTCAGATAACCCGCCGGCCGTGCTGCGCACAGGCCGGCGAATACAAGATGCGGACGATGTCCATCGCGCTGTCCGGATGACAGCAGCGAGACACAAACACGAGTCTCAGGAACCAATCGGCGATCGTCCATCTGGTGGAGCCAGACGGGATCGAACCGACGACCTCATGCTTGCAAAGCACGCGCTCTCCCAGCTGAGCTATGGCCCCGTAACCAGAAGACGAATGCGACGCTCGATGAGTGTGGTGGGCCTGGGAAGACTTGAACTTCCGACCTCACGCTTATCAAGCGCGCGCTCTAACCAACTGAGCTACAAGCCCTCAGCACGAGAGGTCACGGCAATCCATCGGCGGCACAAGCCAGCCGACCAACTGCGCGCACCCCAGGCGCGTGTTCGTCCGCGAAGAAAGAGAAACGAAGACGGCGAAATCCCGCCAATGAGGCTCGTATGACTTAGAGCCTCTGATGTTTCTAAAACAGGTCGATAGTTGCCGAAGCAGACTGAAGACCCATCCTTAGAAAGGAGGTGATCCAGCCGCAGGTTCCCCTACGGCTACCTTGTTACGACTTCACCCCAGTCGCTGACCCTACCGTGGCCGGCTGCCTCCATTGCTGGTTAGCGCACCGTCTTCAGGTAAAGCCAACTCCCATGGTGTGACGGGCGGTGTGTACAAGGCCCGGGAACGTATTCACCGTGGCATGCTGATCCACGATTACTAGCGATTCCAACTTCATGGGCTCGAGTTGCAGAGCCCAATCCGAACTGAGACGGCTTTTTGAGATTTGCGAGGGGTCGCCCCTTAGCATCCCATTGTCACCGCCATTGTAGCACGTGTGTAGCCCAGCCCGTAAGGGCCATGAGGACTTGACGTCATCCCCACCTTCCTCGCGGCTTATCACCGGCAGTCTCCTTAGAGTGCTCAACTAAATGGTAGCAACTAAGGACGGGGGTTGCGCTCGTTGCGGGACTTAACCCAA
>NZ_JBHLWM010000013.1:0-50702 GCF_042432815.1 Rhodopseudomonas telluris | reverse complement strand
GCTGATCACAACGTTTGACGAGGTCCCACCATTGCATCAGCCTCAGATCCGAAAATCCAAAACCGACACTCGTCGCCGCGCTTCACAGCGCAAACGAACATGGTGTTTCCTTGAAACGTGTATCCGCCGAAGTCTTTCGTCCGGTCCCAATCGCCAAAGCCGAAGCCCCAACAACCGAGACCCGCAAGGACTCCGCCGTCCACGTTTCTCTTTCTTCTTCTCAACTTGTCAAACAGCCCGAGGTCACGAAGACCTCTACACCCTTAGCGGGGTGTCTACCCTACACCGACAATGAAAAACGCCAACCGATAACCTTTCGGCTGTTGCGTCACTCATCGAAGTGAGGATGCATCAAAGGCGCCAATTTCTCCCTTGGCCTGTAAGCCAAGAGAGGAAGCCCGACCCGCGGGCAGCGCGTAGATGTGTGTATAGACCCCGACCTCCGGGGCTGCAAGCGGAAAAATGAAAGTTTCAAGAATTTTCCCGGTTCCGGGCGTCAAGGCACCAGAGGGGCTGTATGCCGCGCCAATTCGGCTCCTGCGGCGGCCTTCACTCGAAGGATGCTTGCTTCCGGTGGCAGCCAACAAGGAAAAACTGGCGAAGCAGGCCGGCGCGTGAGGATCTCACGACAGAAATCGAACGACGGCGGGCCAGGCCCGCGCGCCGTCCGTAAGATGTTTACCGGCAGCGGAAGCGGCCGTGACGATAGTAACCGTAGCAACGGTGGCCGCGATGATAGCGATAACGCGGGCCCTGGTTCGGTATGCCGAGAACGCCGTTGACGGCGCCCACCGCACCGCCGACGCCGGCGCCAATGGCGCCACCCACCGCGCCGCCGATCGGACCAGCAGCGCGATTACCGCGATAGGCTCCCTCTTCTGCGCCGCGAACGATACCCTGAGAGTGGCCGGCCGTCGGGATCGCAAGCAGCGCCAGCGCCAGCGCGGCCGCAGCCAGCGTCGCCTTTAGCGGCCTGTAATCAAGGGCAACCGCCTTTGTCGTGGTCTTCATTGGAATCCATCCTCCGGATTGTCCCCCGAGCGATCGTCGGAGCCGATTTGCAATGCATCAACCCGCAGTCGCAACTTCGGTTCCATTCCGCCGCGATTCCGCCCCACCATCGTCTTCGCTCCGCCCGGCGCAGGCGCAATTAACACTACCAGCAGTTTTCTTGCTGCGCTGCGGGCGGATCTGGAAACAACCAGACCCGCTGCGCATATTACCGACGGGGACGGCTCACATCTTGGAAAGACCGGGCCGAGGAGGCCGGAATTCATGCGTTCGTATCTCGCTTCCCTCACCGGTCTGATCATGTTGGCAACCGCTGGCTCGGCCCACGCCAAGATTGCCATCACGGTCGACAAGGACAATCAACAGATGACCGTCGCGGTTGACGGCGTCGAACGCTATCGCTGGCCGGTCTCGACCGGCAATCCGTCCCACGAGACGCCGAACGGCTCGTTCCAGACCTTCCGGATGGAGCCCGACCACTACTCCAAGGAGTTCGACGACGCGCCGATGCCGCACGCGATCTTCTTCACCAAACGTGGCCACGCGATCCATGGCACAGATTCCGTCGGCAAGCTCGGCATTCCGGTGTCCCACGGCTGCGTGCGCCTGTCGCGCGAGAATGCATCGACGCTGTACGCGCTGGTCGAGAAGGATGGCGTGCTGAACACGACGGTGACGCTGACCGGCTCGTCGCAAGTTGCGCTGGCGCGACAGCCGGGCAAGGCCAACACCGCGGTGGCGCGCCGCGCGCCGCTGCCTGCCCCCACCTATGATGCGGACGGTCAGCCGGTGCAGCTCGCGCCGCCGACCCAACCGCGTGTGGCCGGTCCGCAGGTCGCCGACGACGGCTACATCTACCCGGCCGACGGCGACGACGGCCGCCGCTATCCGGCGCCTCCCGGCTACCGGCGCGGCTACGGACAGCCGCAATATCAGCCGCAGTATCAGTATTCGGACGACGACAGCTATGGCCGCCCCGTTTACGCCCCCCGCGGCTACTACCAGCCGCGTAGCTATTATGGCGGTTACTCGGCGTACTGATCCACCAACGAACCACTCCATCGACGCGCGGCTGTCCCGACAGCCGCGCGTTTTTGTTGGCGAGGACGCCCCACAACGCGGCGGCCATGGCACAACGAAGTCGCCGCCCAGCCGCGCTATGCGATGAGAAAGCTGAAAGCCGTAGCGGCGGCTATTCCTCGCCCTCGCGTAGCCTGCGCCACACCGCGCCAAGCACGTTGGAATAATCGTCCGTCCAAACCCGCTGGTGCGGGCGCGGTTCGGTCAGGGTCCAGTCCTGCGCCGTGGCAATGCTGCCGACATCCTCCGGCTCCCGGGCCGACACCACCACGGAGGTCGAGAAGATGTACTCGGCGTCGCGGTCCGAATCCTCCGAATAGCTCCAGCTTTTCAGCCCGTTGGCGGCCGCGATGCCGACCACCACGCTGGTCAGCTCGAGATGTCGATTGGAAACGTGCATCAGGACGGCCCCCTGCGGCGTCAATTTCGATTTGTAGATCGCCATCGCCTCCCGGGTCGCGAGGTGGATTGGAATGGCGTCCGACGAATACGCGTCGACGATGATCAGGTCGTAGGCGCCGTTAGGTTCGTCCGCGAAAGTCAGCCGCGCGTCGCCCATCACCGGCTGCAGATCGGGCGCGCATTTGCTCACATAGGTGAAGTATCTCGGATCGCGCGCGGTATCGACCATCGACTGATCGATCTCGAAAAACTTCCAGGTCTCGCCCGATTGCGACGCGCAGGCGAGCGATCCCGAGCCGAGCCCGATCACCGCGACGCGTATCGGTCCATTCTTGCGAGCGCGGATCGCCGAGATCCCCTGCCCGATGCCGCCATCCTTGTAGTAATAGGAAATCGGTTCCGGCCGGCCGGTCACCGGCGTGCCGTCGTCGTTCTGCATCTTCTCGGCACCGTGGATCGTCGTGCCGTGCAGCAGCACGTGATACTGGCCGTTCGACGTCACCTGGATCTTGTGAACGCCGAAGAAGCTGCGCACCGTCTCCACCCGTCCATCGTCGGATGGATAGAGCCGGATCAACGCCAGGGCCAGCACGACAGTGGCGAACACCTTCCAGCGGCTGGCGCGCAGCACCAGCGCCGCGAAAGCCGCCACCGCGGCAACGTCGCCGACGATCAGCAAGCGATTGATGCTGAGCCAGTCGTAGATCTTGCCCGAAGCGAAGGCCGGCGCGATCAGTGCCACTGCGAGCGCCGCCAGAAACGCCCAATACCAGCAGGTCCATTGCGGCACGCGCTCGAGCACACGCGGCCGGCACAGCACGGCGAGAGCCAGCAGGATCGGATATTCGGCGATCCAGGAGAAGCTGTACGGCGCCACCAGCCCGGCGAACAGGCCGCCGACCATGCCGCCGAACGACAGAGCCACGTAGAATCCGGTGAGATACCGTGCGTCCGGCCGGGTCCGTGCAAGTTCGCCATGGCAGGCCATCGCGATAATGAAGAACGAGATCAGGTGGCCGGCCAGCATCACCAGCAAATTGGCGGTGCCCGTATAGGCAAGCAGGACCGCAATTACGGCGATCGCCAGCGGCTGCAGCCCCAACATCCATTTGTGCGGCAGCAGCGGCCGCGACTGGAAAACCAGCACCCAGGTGAGCAGGTACAGCGACAGCGGCAGCACCCAGAGCAGCGGCGCCGCCGCAACGTCGGTCGAAATATGGGCCGTGACCGCGATCAAGAGGCCGGACGGGACCGCCGCCAGGAACACCCAGCGCGTCCGCAACATCCATGACGGCGCTGCCGCGTCGCTGTCGTCGGGGGCGCCTGCCCGGATATCCATTTTCGGGGAGCGCAGCAGCAGATAGCCGCAGCCGGCGATCAGCAGGATGAGCAGACCGTAGCCGCCGGTCCACACCAGATTCTGCGAGCGCAGCGCCAGTGTCGGCTCGAGTAGCACCGGATAGGACAGCAGCGCCAGGAAGCTGCCGATATTCGAGGACGCGTATAGGAAGTATGGATCTGGGCCGTTGGGGTGGCCGGTGCGCACGAACCAGGCCTGCAGCAGAGGGTTGTTGGCCGCCAGCGCGAAGAACGGCAGGCCGATCGATACCGCGAACAGCCCGAGCAGCCAGAACGCGTAGCCGCTGGCGGGCGGCGTGCCCCAACCACCGGCGATCGACAGCGGCAGCGTCAGCATCGCCGCCACCAGCAACACCAGGTGGATCACGATCGGAACCAGACGGTTGCGAAACTGGCTGATGAAATGGGCGTAGGCATAGCCGCCAAGCAGCAGCGACTGAAAGAACACCATCGCCACCGACCACACTGCCGGGGAGCCACCGAGCCGGGGCAGCACCATCTTGGTGAACAGCGGCTGGACAGAGAACAGCAGCAGCGCGCTGGTGAAGATCGCGGCGGTGTAGACGATCAGAATCAGCCGGTCGCGCGCCTCCGAATTGTGACGGGCAGCGGCAGGCAGCATCGGCTCGGTCATACGGTCTCCAACGTGGACGATCCGGCCAGGCCGGGCAGATCAACTCAAGACGCGCGGGCGAACCGCGCCGTGCGGCGCTCCCGTCCCGGGCCCGCCGGCCCGACCATCGCAGAACCCGGGGCCGCCATCCACTCGGATCGCACCACCGCGACGTTGTGCCGTGCCGGGCTGAGCCCCCGGCGTGCGCAACTGAGACGGCTCTGATAAACAGCTCGCGACAAGCAAATCTTTGATGACAAAACGGCGTTCCGGCGGTCCGACGCCGCCGACCGCCTTTGGGAAGGCCGAGAAAACCCATGTCCGATCTCGATGCGCTGATCATCGGCGCAGGTCACAACGGCCTCACCTGCGCCGCCTATCTGGCGCAGGCCGGGTTGAAGGTGAAGGTGGTCGAGCGCCGCAGCGTGGTCGGCGGAGCCGCGGTGACGCAAGAGTTTCATCCAGGCTTCCGGAACTCGGTCGCCGCCTACACCGTCAGCCTGCTCAACCCCAAGGTGATCGCCGACCTCAAGCTGGCCGAGCACGGCCTGCGCATCGTGGAGCGCCGCGCACAGAATTTCCTGCCCGCCCCGAGTGGCAAATATCTGCTGACCGGCGCCAAATACACAGCCGATTCTGTCGCGCATCTCAGCAAGCGCGACGCGAGCCGATTCGACGGCTTTGCCGCCGAGCTGGAGCAAATTGCCGATGTGCTGCGGCATTTCGTGCTGCGCGCACCACCCAACCTGGTCGACCGCTTTGGCATTGGAGCCATCCGGGAAAGCATCGCGGCGCTCGGCACGGCTAATCGGCTCCGGACCCTGTCTCTGGAGCAGCAGCGCCTGCTGCTCGACCTGTTCACGTGCTCGGCTGGCGAGATGCTCGATACGCGGTTCGAACACGACCTGGTCAAGGCTCTGTTCGGCTTCGACGCCATCGTCGGCAATTACGCCAGCCCCTACGCCGCCGGCTCCGCTTACGTGATGCTGCACCACGCTTTCGGCGAGGTGAACGGCAAGAAGGGCGTCTGGGGCCACGCGATCGGCGGCATGGGCGCCATCACCCAGGCGATGGCCGCTGCAGCTCGCGGCGCCGGCGCCGAGATCGAGACCGGGGCCGGTGTCCGCGAAGTGCTGGCGCAAAAGGATCGCGTCGTCGGCGTCACTCTCGACGACGGCCGCATTATCCGGGCGAAATACGTCGCCGCCAACGTCAACCCCAAGCTGCTGTACACTCGGCTGCTGCCCAAGGACGCCCTGCCGGACGACTTCCAGCGCCGTATGAAGGCGTGGAAGAATGGCTCCGGCACCTTCCGGATTAACGTCGCGCTGTCTGGCCTACCCTCGTTCAAGGCGCTGCCGGGGACCGGTGACCACCTGACCGCCGGCATCATTATCGCGCCCAGCCTCGATTATATGGACCGGGCGTTTATCGACGCGAAGCAGCATGGCTGGAGCCGGGACCCAGTCGTGGAAATGCTCATCCCTTCCACCCTCGACGACTCGCTTGCGCCGGAAGGTCGGCACATCGCCAGCCTGTTCTGCCAGCACGTCGCGCCGGAGCTGCCCGGCGGGGCCTCATGGGATGCGCATCGCGACGAGGTCGCCGATCTGATGATCGCGACGGTCGACCGCTACGCGCCGGGCTTTGCGGCCAGCGTGCTCGGACGTCAGATTCTGTCGCCGCTCGACCTCGAACGCGAGTTCGGCCTGCTCGGCGGCGACATCTTCCACGGCGCGCTCAGTCTGAACCAGCTGTTCTCCGCCCGCCCGATGCTCGGCCACGCCGACTATCGCGGCCCGCTCAAGGGCCTCTACCATTGCGGCAGCGGCGCCCACCCCGGCGGCGGCGTCACCGGCGCCCCGGGCCACAACGCCGCAGCGGCGATCCTTTCGGATCACCGAAGGCTGTTCACAAGCCGTGGATAAGCTCGTGCGCAAGCCTGTGGATATGATGTGGAAAAGCTCTCGGCCTCAAGGGCTGTTCAGCCCTTCAGGCAGCGCTTTGCTTCGGAAATCTGAGCCCAGGAGTAGCCGTTCTTGATCGCCCAGGCGATCGACTTGGCGCGGCCGTGCTCAGCGACGTGATAGCGGATCGTGGCGCAATCGACCGGGATCGCCGGCGGCGCAAAGGAGTGCTGCTGGGGGGAGGATTGCTGCGGGAAAGAGGTCAACTGGAGCTGCTCGGCAAACGCGTCCGTAGAGCCCACCCAGGAAGCGGCCAGGCACAAGGCCATCGTGGTCAGCAAGCCGCCGCGGCGCGTCGACAGTGGAGAAATTTCGCAAGTCTTGAACATTAGCCCTCATCGCTGTTGCGCTCGTGCAGAGCGCGGGAGGGGGCGCCAATGCTCAATCCAGCATTCGACACGGGGCCTCTTGGGCCCAGCCAAGCACCTCTCCTCCGGGGGAGTTAACGCGGGGATTCGTCTTTGGACCCCGGCTTGTGTCCCGTGGGACACAAATATGGCTTTTTGGCAACCGGCCGACCTCGCCGGCTCTCGCCTAAAGCTCTCACCCGTCATCTCAAAGGCCGCAATCAGAACCTCAGGGCTTGTGGATAAGTCATGGACATGCTGTGCCTTTTCGGCGCAGAAGCTGTGGATGCGATGTTGATAATCCGGGCGAGCGCACGCCTGCCGCCAACTTTTCGGACCTGCCATGCCTGATCCCGCCCCCACCGTCCGCGCCAGCTTCGTGCTCGGCGACGAGGCAACCGCCCGCCGCGTCACTGACCTGCTTGGCGAGTGCTTCGACGAGGCCGAGATGGCGATCGCCGCGTTCGAACGACCGGACCTGAGCTGGGAGGTCGCACTGCATTTCGGCGAGCAACCGAATCTCGAGGCAATCCGCGAGCTCGTCGCGCAGGCGGCTGGAGAGAATGCAGCGCAGGCGATCAGCGTCGAGACGGTCGCAGCCAAGGACTGGGTGGCGGCGAGCCTGGAAGGACTGGTGCCGGTGCCCGCCGGCCGCTTCGTCGTGCACGGCAGCCACGACCGGGATCGCATTCCGCCGAACAAGCTCGGCATCGAGATCGAGGCCGCGCTCGCCTTCGGCACCGGCCATCACGGCACCACCCGCGGCTGCCTGACCCTGCTCGATCTGGTGCTCCGCGCCGGGCCGCCGCGCAGCGTGCTCGACCTCGGCACCGGCACCGGTGTGCTGGCCATTGCCGCCGCCAAAGCGCTGCGCCAACCTGTGCTCGCCACCGACATCGACGGGCAATCGGTCGCGGTTGCCAAGGAGAATGCGCGCCTCAACGGCGTCGGCAATCTGGTCCACGCCGAATGGGCAACCGGCTTCGCGTCGCCGGCGTTCGCCGCGCATGCACCGTTCGATCTGGTGCTGGCGAACATCCTCGCTAATCCGCTGCGCGCGCTGGCGCAGCCGATGTCCGAGCACCTCGCGCCGTCGGCGCTGGTGATCCTGTCGGGCCTGCTGCAGCCGCAGGCGCAGAGCGTGATCGCGGCCTATCGGGCGCGCGGCTGCGTGTTGCTGCGGCAGATCGTGATCGAAGGCTGGAGCAGCCTGCTGCTGGCGAAAACCTTTTGAGGCAAACCTGCGGCGGGGCTACTCGGCCGGCTTGGTGGGGAAGCGAACATGCGCGCCCTGACTGGTCGGCGGCTTTTTCACGCGCGCGTCGGACAACCGGTCCAACATCTGGGTGATCACACCGCGCGGCTTCTTGTCGTCGGGCTCGGACTTGGCAACGGAGTTTGGACGAACGGGCGGTGCGATCTTCTCGAATGAAAAAGCAGGCATGTGTATCCCCTCATCGTTGAGTTGAGACACTCCCGGGTTGATCCCGGACGCGTTATCAGAGTGCTGGCGCACCCGCGCCTGTTGCTTGCAGGCTCGATAAATCAAGCATAACTCGTGCCATAAGCAAAGCTTTTCGCAGTCACCGCACGCGTCGCGCAGGATGAGGAACCGCACCGATGTTCGAAGCGCATTTTCAAACCTTCGAGGATCCCGAAAGCGGCGTCGCGCTCGGCGCGCGACTTTCCGCGGTTCGCGAGGAGCTGGCGCGCCGCAAGCTCACCGGCTTCGTCGTTCCGCGCTCAGATCAGCAGCAGAACGAATATGTTGCGCCGTCCGAGGAGCGGCTCGCCTGGCTCACCGGCTTCACCGGATCGGCGGGGTTAGCGGTCGTGCTGAGCCAAGGGGCCGCCGTGTTCGTCGATGGTCGCTACACGCTGCAGGCGGCCAAGCAGGTCGACACCGCAGCGTGGGCGATCGAGTCGCTGGTCGAGCCGCCGCCGGAACGCTGGCTGGAAGCGCATCTGCAGGCCGGCGACCGCCTCGGATTTGATCCGTGGCTGCACACTTCTTCGGCAGTCGAGCGGCTGCAGTCCGCTTGCGCCAAAGCCGGCGCGGAGCTGGTCGCGGTGGACAGCAATCCGATCGACGCGGTGTGGAGCGAGCGCCCGGCTCCGCCGCTCGGCGCCGTCAGTATTCATGGCGCGGAATTCTCCGGCGAAAGTGAAGCGGCCAAACTCGACCGCATTCGCGAGGAACTCGGACGGCTGAAAGGCGACGCCCTCGTGCTATCGGACTCGCACGCCGTGGCGTGGACCTTCAACATCCGCGGCGCGGACGTCTCGCACACACCGTTGCCCCTCTCCTACGCGCTGGTGCCGAAAGACGGCCGCCCCACCATTTTCATCGACGCGCGCAAGCTGTCGAACAGCGCCCGCGATCATCTCGAGCAGACCGCCGAAGTCGCCGAGCCCTCCGCCCTCGCGCCGGCGCTGCAAGCGATGGCTGCGACCGGCGCCGCGATCGCGCTGGACAGCGCCACCGCCGCCGACGCGTTGACGCGGCTGATCAAGAACGCCGGCGGCAAGCCGCTGCGCGGCGCCGATCCGGTCGCGCTGCTCAAGGCAGTGAAGAATGAAGTCGAGATTGCCGGCACGCGAACCGCGCATCAGCGCGACGCGGTGGCGCTGGCGCGCTTCCTCGCCTTCATCGATGCCGAAGCGCCAAAGGGAACGCTGACCGAGATCGACGCGGTCGAGGCGCTGGAGAGTTTTCGTCGCGACACCGGCGCGCTCAAGGACGTGTCGTTCCCGACCATCTCCGGCACCGGCCCGAACGGCGCGATCGTGCATTATCGTGTCACCCGCAAGAGCAACCGCCGGATCCAGCCGGGCGATCTGCTGCTGATCGATTCCGGTGCGCAGTATCGAGACGGCACCACCGACGTCACCCGCACGATCGCGATCGGCGAGCCGACCGCCGAAATGCGCGATCGCTTCACCCGCGTGCTGCGCGGCCATATCGCCATCGCCCGCGCGGTGTTTCCCGACGGCACCACGGGCGCGCAGCTCGACACGCTGGCGCGGCAATTTCTGTGGCAGGCCGGAATCGATTTCGAGCACGGCACCGGCCACGGCGTCGGCTCTTATCTGTCCGTGCACGAAGGCCCGGCGCGGATCTCCAAATTGGGCACGACGCCGCTCAAGCGCGGCATGATCCTGTCCAACGAGCCCGGTTACTACAAGACCGACGCATTCGGCATCCGCATCGAGAACCTCGAACTGGTTGTTGAGAAACTGGTCGAAGGCGCAGAGAAGCCGATGAACGCTTTCGAGACGCTGACGCTGGCGCCGATCGACCGCCGGCTGATCGACCTCGACATGCTCAGCCAGAAAGAACTCGCCTGGCTCAACGCCTACCACGCGCGCGTCCGCGCCGAAGTCCGCCCGCATCTCGACGGCCCGACGCAACTCTGGCTCGACGCCGCCACGGCGCCGCTGGAGCGCTAACCCCCCGTGCCCCGGACGCGCTGCGACACGCAGTGCGCCTCCCTCGTGCCCCGGACGCGCTGCAGCACGCAGTGCTGCTGCGCAGATCCGGGGCCCCGGTTATCGCCGAGTGTGGCGTGTGACAAAACCGGGGTCCCGCATCTGCGGCGCATCGCTGCGCGTTGCGCCTTGTGCGGGACACGGGGCTTCGCGAGCGAGAGGCTCCACGCGGGTCTCAGCCCCTCCCCGCATAGCCGTATGCCGAAAACGGCCTGTTAGGGCGCATCCGGCACGATACAGTCGGTCGCTCACCGACACCTCACACCAGCACGCCTTCCAGGAACCGCCCCTACATGCACGGCATCGTCGGCAGATATGGCAGGATCGACGCCAGCGCGCGCGACCGGCCACCGTCGAAGCTGCTGATCCTCCTGCTGGTGCTGATGAACGGCGCCGCGCCGATCGCGCTGTATATCTTCGTGCCGGCGTTGCCGGTGCTTGCCAGCGATTTCGGCAGCGACATCTCGGTCGCGCAGATGACCGTGTCGCTCTACATGGTCGGGCTGGGGTTGTCGCAGCTGATCATGGGACCACTGTCGGACCGCTTCGGTCGACGCCCGGTGCTGCTCGGCGGGCTGCTGCTGATGGTCGTGGCCAGCATCGGCTGCATCTTTGCCCACACGCTGCCGCAGCTGATCGCCGCGCGATTCTTCCAGGCGCTCGGCGGTGCCTCCGGCATGGTGATCAGCCGTGCGGTGATCCGCGATCTTTACAGCCGCGACCGCGTCGGCGGCATGCTCAGCCTCGTCATCGCCGTGATGATGATCGCGCAGATGCTGTCGCCGCTGTTCGGCGGCCTGATCGAAACCGCGCTGGGCTGGCGCGCCATCTTCTACGTTGTCACGGCCGGCGCGATCATCGTCGCCGCCGCGGTCGCGCTGGCGCTGCCGGAGACGCGCCGCCGAGGTGGACCTGCCGCGGCCGGCAGCTTCCGCGGCGATGTCGGCGCACTATTCCGGAGCCGCGCCTTCATCGGCTACGCACTGTGCCAGGTGCTGGCCTCGGCGATCATCTTCACCTTCGCGGGCGGCGGACCTTATGTCGTGGTGACGCAGATGGGCCGCACCAGCGCCGAATACGGCGCGTGGTTCGCCAGCTCCGGTTTCGCCTATCTGCTCGGCAATGTGTTCTGCGTGCGCTTCGGACCGCGCACCTCGCTGGACAAGCTGATCTGGTTCGGCCTCGCCATGCAGATCGGCGGCGCGCTGCTCAATCTCGTCTGGGGCGTGCTCGGCTGGAATCAGGTGCCGGTCTGGCTGTTCCTCACCCACATGATCATCATGTTCGGCAACGCCAGCGTGATGGCCAACGCCACTGCGGGCGCGATCAGCATCCGCCCGCACGCAGCCGGCACCGCATCGGGGCTGCTCGGCTTCACACAGTTCGGGATCGGCTCGCTGTGCTCGCAATTCGGCGCCTATCTCGGCGGCCATTTCGCCACGCCACTGCCGCTCAACATCGCAGTGTTCGGCCTCGCGCTGGCCTGCGCCGCCTCGATGACCTTCCTGGTGCCGCGAAGTAACTTCGTTCCGACCGAGGACCTGATCGAGCGCGCGGAGAGCGAAGAGCCGCCGGTGATGTGAGGCGACGCGCGCCTCGCAATAACTCGCGGCGCGGACCGTGAATCACCGCGATGCTCTGGGATACTGGGTCGCCCGCCTGCGCGGGCGATGACGGGGGTGGATGGGGCACGGCCGCGCGTCACAACAGGCCGTCATCCTCCGCAAATGCGGAGGACCCAGTATCCCAGAGCCTGTCGATTGCAGCACCTCCCGACGAAGCGCGGGCCGGCGCTATCCCCCGATCAGCGCCAGCCACTCGTCCTCGGTCAGCACCGCGACGCCGAGGTCACGGGCCTTGGTGAGTTTCGAGCCGGCGTCCTCGCCGGCCACCACGTAGTCGGTCTTCTTCGACACCGAACCCGCCACCTTGGCGCCGAGCCGCTCGGCCGCGGCCTTGGCTTCGTCGCGGGTGAACTTCGACAGCGAGCCGGTGAACACCACGGTCTTGCCGGCCACCGCGGTGTCGCGCTTGACCTTCTCGGCGGGCAGCACCTCGGTCAGTTCGGCAAGCAGCGCATCCAGTGCGGCCCGGTTGCGCGTTTCCGCGAAGAACTCGACCACGGCATCGGCCACGACGTCGCCAATGCCGGCGATATTGTCGAGGTCCTGATAGGCCTCGGATGGATTGCCCTCCTCGGTCTGCGCGTCGGCGGCGGTGCGCATCGCGTCGAGAAAGGCGTCGATCGTGCCGTAGTGGCGCGCCAGCAGCTTGGCGTTGCCCTCGCCGACGTGACGGATACCGAGCGCGAAGATCAGCCGGTGCAACTCGATCGAGCGCCGGGCATCGATCGCAGCAAACAGATTGCGTACGGAGGTTTCGCCATAGCCTTCGAGCTCTTCGAGCTTCAGCTCGGCGTTGCGTTTCTGCAGCGTGAAGATGTCGGCGGGCTCCTGCACCCATCCCTTCTCGTGAAACAGCACGATCTGCTTTTCGCCGAGACCATCGATGTCGAACGCCAGCCGCGACACGAAGTGCTTCAGCCGCTCCACCGCCTGCGCCGGACAGATCAGCGCGCCGGTGCAGCGCCACACCGCCTCGCCCTCTTCGCGCACAGCGTGGCTGCCGCACACCGGGCATTTGTGCGGGAAGCGATACGGCTCGGCCGTGGCCGGCCGCTTGTCCAGCACCACGCTGACGATCTGCGGAATCACATCGCCGGCGCGCTGCACCACGACGGTGTCGCCTTCGCGGATATCGACCCCGTCGCGTAGCGGCGAGCCGTCGTTACCGAGGCCCTTGATGTAGTCCTCGTTGTGCAGTGTGGCGTTCTGCACCACGACGCCGCCGACCGTGACCGGCTGCAGCCGCGCCACCGGCGTCATCGCGCCGGTACGGCCGACCTGGATGTCGATCTTTTCCAGCACCGTGGTGGCCTGCTCGGCGGCAAACTTGTGCGCGATCGCCCAGCGCGGCGACCGCGACACGAAGCCGAGGCGCTCCTGATAATCGAGGCGATCGACTTTGTAGACGACGCCGTCGATGTCGTACGGCAGCGACGCACGCTGCTCGCCGATCCGGCGATAGAACTTCAGTGCGTCCTCGACGCTGTGGCACTGCGTGATCTCGGGATTGACGACGAAGCCGACGTGATCGAGCCACTGCAGCATCTTGTGCTGGGTCGGCTCGTCCATCGGATAGTCGCTCATCTCGCCCCACGCATAGGCGAAGAATTTCAGCGGCCGCGACGCGGTGATCGCAACGTCCTTCTGCCGCAGCGAGCCGGCGGCCGAATTGCGCGGATTGGCGAACACGGTGTCGCCCGCCTCTTCCTGCCGCTTGTTGAGCGCGAGGAAATCCTGCTTCAGCATGTAGACCTCACCGCGCAGCTCGCAGGCCGCGGGGATCGCCTTGCCGTTCAGTGTATTCGGAATGTCCTTGATGGTCCGGACGTTGGCGGTGACATCTTCGCCGGTGAAGCCGTCGCCGCGCGTCGCCGCGCGCACCAGTTCGCCGTGCTCGTAGCGCAGCGACAGCGACAGACCATCGATCTTCGGCTCGGCAACAATCGCGGGCACAGCGTCGAGCCGCAGGAAGCGCTGCACGCGCTCGACGAATTCTGTCACCTCTTCGTCGGTAAATGCGTTGCCGAGCGACAGCATCGGCACGACATGCTGAACCTTGGCGAAGCCCCGTGCCGGCGCCGCACCTACGGTCTGGGTCGGTGACGAGTCGCTGACGAGATCGGGGAACTTCGCCTCGATCGCCTCGAGACGCCGCCGCAAGGCGTCGTACTCCGCGTCCGAAATCTTCGGCGCATCATGCTGATAGTAAGCGGCGTTGTGCCCCTCGATCTCCAGCCTCAGCCGCATCAGCTCGATCTTGGCTTTCGGCCTGGTGAGCTTGGCGAGGTCGGGGGCGGGTTTCGGCGACTTGGTCATAACCGATCGATACAATGGCGGCTTCGGAAGTGCCACCCGCTCACCACGTCCGCCCTTACCCCGCGGCCTTGATCAGCCGGTCGGCCGCCGCCCGTGCTTCGGCGGTAATCTCGGCGCCGGCGAGCATGCGGGCGATTTCCTCGCGGCGGTGATCCTGTTCCAGGGCGGCAACGCGGGTGGCGACGCGTTTGCCCTTGTCGAGGGCGGCCTTAGAGATCAGCAGATGCTGGTCGGCGCGGGCGGCGACCTGCGGGGCATGGGTGACGGCCATCACCTGGACCTTAGAGGCCAACCGCGCCAGCCGGCCGCCGATCGCGTCCGCAACCGCTCCCCCGACGCCGGTGTCGATCTCGTCGAACACCAACGTCGGCGCCGAGCCCTTGTCGGACAGCACCACCTTCAGCGCCAGCAGGAAGCGCGACAGTTCGCCGCCGGACGCGACCTTCATCATTGGCCCCGGCCGCGTGCCCGGATTGGTCTGGACCCAGAATTCGACGCGGTCGATGCCCTGCGGCCCGGCCATCGCGGCGTCGGCCTCGACCTGGGTCATGAACTTGGCGCGCTCCAGCTTCAGCGGCGCGAGCTCGGCGCCCACCGCCTTGTTGAGCTTCTCGGCGGCCTTGCTGCGCGCCGCGGAGAGTTTTGCGGCAGCGGCGCTATAGCGACCGTCCGCCTCGCCGGCGGCCTTTTCAAGCGTGACCAACCGATCGGCGCCAGCATCGATCAGCGCGACATCTGCGGCGTATTTCGCCGCCAGCGCGGCGAGCCCGTCCACCGGCGTCGAGTATTTTCGCGCCGCCGCGCGTAAAGCGAACAGCCGCTCCTCGATCCGCTCCAGCTCGAGCGGGTCGAAATCGGCGGCGGCGAGCGCGGCGTTGAGGTGCTGATCGGCCTCTTCCAGCGCATTGATGGCGGTATCGATCGCCTTCACGGCCGGCTCGATCAGTTGCGGCGCGCTGCCGGCGCGGCGCTCCAGCCGGCGCACCGCGGAGGCGAGCGCGGCGACCGGCGAATGATGCCCGCCAACCACCTCCTGCGCCTCGCGCAGATCGGCGGCGATCTTCTCGCCCTGCATCATGGTGGTGCGGCGCTCGGCCAGCGACGTCTCCTCGCCGTCCTTCGGCGCGAGCTGCTTCAGCTCGTCGGAGGCGTGGCGCAGATAGTCCGCCTCGCGGGCGGCGCGCTCCATGCCGGCGCGATGCTCGTCGAGCGCAGCGCGCGCCGTGCGGCGTGCGTCCCACAGCCCCTCGAGCGCCGCGACGTCCTTCTCCAGTCCGGCGAAGGCATCGAGCAGCCGCCGATGGGTGGCGGCGTCGACCAGCGCGCGTTCGTCGTGCTGTCCGTGGATCTCGACCAGCGTCGCCCCGACCGCCTTCAGGGTCTGCACGCTGACCGACTGGTCGTTGATGAAAGCGCGGGTGCGGCCGTCGGCGAGCTGCACGCGGCGCAGGATCATTTCGCCAGCGTCCTCCTCGTCGCGATCATCGAGGCCGTTGGCGGCCAGGATCGTGAACGCCGGATGGCCCTTGGCGAGATCGAAGGTGGCGGTGACCTGGCCGTGCTCTGCGCCGTGGCGGACGAGCGCGGCATCACCCCGGCCGCCCAGCGCCAGCGCAAAGGCATCGAGGAGAATCGATTTGCCTGCGCCAGTCTCGCCGGTCAGCACGGCGAGGCCGCGGGAGAACTCGATGTCGAGCCGCTCGATCAACACGATATCGCGGATCGAAAGGCGCGCGAGCATGCGAGGTAAGTCCTATCCGAGACCGAGCTTTTTAAAGGACTTGCTGATCCAGGAGCCCTTGTTCTCGGTGGGTTCGAGTCCCCCCGACTTTACAAGATTATAAGCGTCTTTGTACCAGCGGCTGTCAGGAAAATTGTGGCCAAGCACGGCGGCGGCCGTCTGCGCCTCGCCGACGATGCCGATCGCCATATAGGCCTCGGTCAGGCGGGCTAGCGCTTCTTCGACGTGGCGGGTGGTCTGATAGCGCGTCACCACGGTCTTGAAGCGGTTGATCGCCGCCGCGTAGTCGCGCTTCTCCATGTAATAGCGGCCGACGTCCATCTCCTTGCCGGCGAGCTGGTCGCGGGCGCCTTCCAGCTTCTGCTTGGCTTGGGTGGCGTATTCGGAGGTCGGATATTTGCGGATCACCTCTTCGAGCGCGGCGATCGCCTTCTCGGTGCGGCCCTGGTCGCGGGAGATGTCCGGAATCTGGTCGTAATGCGAGGCAGCGATCAGATACTGCGCGTAGGCGGCGTCCGGGCTGCCGGGATGCAGCGTGACGTAACGCGTCGCCGAGCCGATGCAGCTGTCGTAGTCGCCGGCCTGATAATAGGAATAGGCCGACATCAGCAACGACTTGCGGGCCCAGTCCGAATACGGGTGCTGGCGGTCGACTTCCTCGAACTTCTTGGACGCGGCCTTGAGGTCCTTGTCCTTGTTCATCAGGTACAAGCCCTCATTGTAGAGCTTGTCGGCCGGCTCGTCGTTGAACTTGTCCTCGTCCTTGGCCAGGAACTTGTCCCAGATCGCGCCGGTGCCGCAACCGCCGAGCGGCAGCGCCAGCATCGCCAGACTGGCCAGCAGGGGAAGGCTGCGCCAGAAACGGTCGCTTCCGCGCGAGACCAGCCTGTTTCGCAGTCCGAGCCGCTGTGCCGACATCAATTCCAACCTGACCAACTGGAGAACGTTGCGCTCCGGCATCCGGTAGAGCCGTCATGGCTCGCGTCCGGCCTGCCCCCGAAGCATCGAGTCAACCGTCCGGCTGTTTAGCCGAAAAAGGTTATCGGACCAACCGGGTAAGCAGGCATTCCGCCGGGAATAAGGCGACTGGGCGGTCGCGTCCGAGACATGGGAAAACAGGCGCGGCGGGACTTGGAGCTGTTGAGAAGAGCCCGGGGCCGGCGGGATCAGGACATATCCGGCCCGTAGGCCGGAGCAACCATACCGCCGACCAGACCGGTGACGGCCTCGGCGTGCCCCCGGACGGCGCGGCGCGCCGGCTCGGATTCGATCACGCGGTAGGCGGTGCGATCGGCCAGCAGCGCCGTCAGCACCGAGTGATTGAGCTTGTGGCCGCCGCGGACCGAGCGATAGGCGCCAAGGATCGGCAGGCCCGCCAGCGCCAGATCGCCGATCGCGTCGAGCAGCTTGTGACGGGCGCATTCGTCGGCATAGCGAAGGCCTTCGGCGTTCAGAAGACGCTCGTCGTCGAACACCACCGAATTCTCGAACGATGCGCCCTTGGCGTAGCCCATCTCCCACAGCCGGGCGACGTCGCTCATGCAGCCGAAGGTACGGGCGCGGGCGACTTCGCGGCGGAACGCTTCCGGCTCGACGCCGAGGGTGTAGCTCTGCTGGCCGATCACCGGATTGGAGAAGTCGATCTCGACCTCGACCCGGAAGCCACCGGCATGGGGGCGAATCTCGCCGACCGACTTGCCTTGCGTGACGCGGACCGGCTTGAGAACCTGGATGAAACGGCGGGGAGCCGACTGTTCGCGAACGCCGGCCTGATCGATCGCAGCGACGAACGGGGCGGCGCTCCCGTCCATGATCGGGACTTCCGGACCATCGACTTCGATCGTGGCGTTGTCGATGCCCATGCCGCGGAGAGCGGCGAGAACGTGCTCGGCAGTCGAAACCAGAGGGCCTTCGCTGTCGCCGAGCACGGTGGCAAGTTCGGTGGCAACAACCGATTTGGCGGTGGCGGCGATTTCACGATCCGCGCCGTCGAGACCGGTCCGAACAAAAATATAACCCGCGTCGATGGATGCGGGCCCGATGGTGAGATTCACTTGCTGACCGGAATGAACACCTACGCCCGTCACCGTGGCTTGCGAACGCAGCGTTGTCTGCCGGCTGAATTTCATGCGTAAACCGCCCAACATTGACCACCAGTCAGCCCAACCCGGACGTTATTCCGATCTCTTCTCAAGACCTTGTCCGGCGACTCGACCGTGTGTCCCCAAGTCCGGAAAACCATAGCACTGCCCCAAAGAGCGCCAACTCACGCTTTTTTACGGATTGTTACCCCAACTCCGCCGCAATACCGCCGCCGCTGCCATGAATTCAGACGCAATCGTGGCAGAGATCGTTCCCTGCCCCGCCTGATGATTTTCAATTTTCCTTTTAGGATCAATCATCTAGACCCTCGCTCAATCTTTGCATCGCACAAAAAGAAGACCCCGGAGGAGGTCCTCCGGGGTCTTGTCATGGTTGGAAATGAGGCACGGGATCAGTTGGCCTGCCGCCGCAAGAAGGCGGGGATATCCAGATGGTCGTCACCCTGTGGCGCCTGGGATACAGGTGCCGGCCGGCCATGGAGGTCCAGTCCCTGCGGGGCCGGACGCTTGGCATATTCCGAAACCGGGTCATGACCCATCTGCTCGGCGACGCTGCGCTGCGGACGGCGTTCCGGCAGCGGCGGCATCTGCGGGACCGCGGGAGCGGCGGCGACCCGGACCGGCGGCGCCGTCTCCGATTCGTCGTCGCGGCGGCTGAGGCCGTTCGCCAGGCGCTGCAGCAGCGAAAGCCGGGTCTTCTGCGGTTCGTCGTCCGTCTCGCCGCGGGCGGCCTGACGGATTTCGTTCTGCGCCGGCACCGGCAGCTCGTCGAAGCGCGGCATGCGGGGCGCGCGCAAGGCGGCCCGGTCCGGCTGCTGCGGAATGAACGAGTCCGGCGCCTCCGGCTCCTCGGACACCGCACGAGTCTGCTCCATATCCGGGAACAGGGACGGCTTCTGCGGAATCGGGCGGACGGTGACGTCGCCGTAGGACGCCGGCTCAACCGGAGCCTGAGCGACCTGCGGGGCCGGCATCTGCTCGGTGCTGACGGCGGCGGCGATCGCGGCCAAGGCGGCGCGTTCGACGTTCGGATTGCGCGGAGCCGGAGCCACCGCGTTGACCGCTGGGGCGGCAGGAGCCTGCGCGGCGCGTGCCGCCGCAGCTTCGGCGATGCGCTGGTTGTCGGCGCGCAGCTTGGCAGTCAGTTCAGCCAGACGGCTGTCCGCCGGCGCAGCAACCTGGGCAGCCGCGCCGGCCGCAGCCGCGTTCCGCGACAACTGAGCCTGCTCGATGCCGGTCGCCACGACCGACACGCGGATGATGCCGTCGAGGCTTTCGTCGAAGGTGGCGCCGACGATGATGTTGGCGTCCTGGTCGACCTCCTCGCGGATGCGGGTGGCGGCTTCGTCGACTTCGAACAGCGTCAGGTCCTTGCCGCCGGTGATCGAGATCAGCAGGCCGCGGGCGCCCTTCATGGACGAGTCGTCGATCAGCGGATTGGCGATCGCGGCTTCGGCGGCGGTCAGCGCGCGCTTCTCGCCGGAGGCTTCGCCGGTGCCCATCATCGCCTTGCCCATCTCGCGCATCACGGCGCGGACGTCGGCGAAGTCGAGGTTGATCAGGCCTTCCTTGACCATCAGGTCGGTGATGCAGGCGACGCCGGAATACAGCACCTGGTCGGCCATCGCGAAGGCGTCGGCGAAGGTGGTCTTCTCGTTGGCGACCCGGAACAGATTCTGGTTCGGGATGATCAGCAGCGTGTCGACGACTTTGTGCAGCTCGGTGATGCCGGACTCAGCGGTCCGCATCCGGCGCGCGCCCTCGAAGTGGAACGGCTTGGTGACGACGCCGACGGTGAGGATGCCCATCTCGCGCGCGGCCTTGGCGATCACCGGCGCGGCGCCGGTGCCGGTGCCGCCGCCCATGCCGGCGGTGACGAACACCATGTTGGCGCCGTTAAGATGATCGCGAATCTCGTCAATCACTTCCTGCGCTGCAGCAGAGCCGACGTCGGGCTGCGAGCCGGCGCCGAGCCCCTGGGTCACCTGCGTGCCCATCTGGATCAGCCGCTGCGCCTTCGACATCGTCAACGCCTGCGCGTCGGTGTTGGCGACCACGAAATCAACGCCATCGAGACCGGCGGTGATCATATTGTTGACCGCATTGCCGCCGGCGCCGCCGACGCCGAACACGGTGATCCGGGGCCGCAGCTCGCGAATGTCAGGAACGTTGAGATTGATGGTCATGGTTGCCTCTCGATTACGCGCGCGTTGGTTCGTGAAGTCCCCGGCAAGCGGCCTGGACAATCTGTGATGGCGGAAGGGGGCGGAAAAGAGTCATCAAAAGCCCTCGCGCAGCCAGCGGCCGACTTTGCCGAAGTAACCGGCGTGATCGGCGCTGCGGACCTGGCGGGAATGCCGCGGCTCGATGTGCTCCAGATGGGCGTATTGCGGGTAGACCAGCAGGCCCGTGGGAACCGCGAAGGATGCGCTCTTGGCTTCCTGCGGAAGCCGGCCGAAGCCGAGCGGACGGCCGACCCGCACAGGGCGACCGAGAATGCGAGTGGCGAGTTCGGGAATGCCGGTGAGTTGCGACGCGCCGCCGCTCAGAACCACGCGGGCGCGCGGCTCAGCAGCAAACGGCGAATCCGCCAGCCGGTCCCTGACCATCTCAAAAATCTCCTCGGCGCGATGCCGGATGATGTTCGCGATCGTCGCGCGGGAGATCACCTGCGGGGTGTCCCGCTCATTGTCTCCGGCGGCCGGAATAGACATCAGTTCGCGCGCATCAGAACCGCCGGTTAGCACCGTGCCATATAACGTCTTGATTCGCTCGGCATCCGCAATGCAAGCGCCGAGTCCGCGCGCCAGATCCATCGTGATGTGGTGACCGCCGAGCGCGAAGCCGCTCGAATGGACGAAGCGCCCGGCCGAGTAGATCGCCATCGTGGTGGTGCCGGCGCCCATCTCGATCAGCGCCGCGCCCAGGTCCGCCTCGTCGTCGGTGAGAACGGACAAGCCGGCCACATAAGGACTCGCCGCCATCGCCTCGACGCTGAGATGGCAGCGCTCGACCGCCAGCATGATATTCTTGGCGACAGTCGCGTCGGTGGTGACGACATTCATGTCGACGCCGAACTGTCGCGCGACCATGCCGCGCGGATCGCGAATGCCCTTGACGCCATCGAGCGTGTAGCCGACCGGCAGCGCGTGCAACACGGCGCGGCCCGGCGCAGTCGCGTGATGCATGCCGGTGGAGGTCACGCGGCTGACGTCATCCGACGTGACGGCACCACCCTTGATATCGGCGGCGGCTTCGATCAGTTGGCCCTGAAGCCGGCCGGCCGAGACCGACAGCAGCACGGACTCGACGCGCACTTTTGCCATCCGCTCGGCCAGCGCGACGGCGTGGCGGATCGCCTTCTCGCACTCGACCATGTCGACGACCGCGCCGGCCTTGACGCCGCGCGACTGGATCTGGCTGTAGCCGACCAGCTCGATGGCGTGGGTGCGGCCGCGCAGTGCGTCCTTCGGCGGCGACGGCTTCAGCCGCGCGATCATGCAGGCGATCTTGCTGGTGCCGATGTCGAGCGACGCCACCATCGCGGTCCGATGCGGCGGCATCGGGCGGGTCTTCGGAGTCTGAGTGCGATCGAAGCCGGTCACGCGTCACCAGCCTTCTTTTTGGACTTCTTGTCCTTGAACAGTTCTTCGCGCGCCTTCGCCGCATCGTCGGACAGCCGCACGGTCAGCCGATCGGGCAGCCGCATGTCGACCGTCGTGATGTCGCGCGAAAACAGCTTGTCTTCCTGATCGAGCCTGCTCAGCGTCGCCAGCGAATTGCCGACGTCCTGCTCCGGCAGCCGGATCACGAGCCCGCTGCTGAGCCAGACGTTCCAGCGCCGCTCACCCACCAGGGCGACGGCGCGGGTCTGAGCCTGAACCTGCGGATAGCGCGCGAGCAGTGCGAGGAAATCCTTAGCGCGCGTCCCCGCCCCTTTGCCGACCACCAGCGGCAGCGACATGAAGCGCCGCGCAACGTAGGGCTCGAGCACGGCGCCATCGTCGGCGATCACAGCGGTGCGCCCGTCAAGCTGCCAGCGCGCGAACGCGGTGCGCTCGACGATGTCGATCTGCAGTTCGCCCGGATAGAACTTCAGCACGGTCGCATCGGCGATCCACGGATTGGCCTTCAGCTTGTCGCGCACCGCGGCTGCATCGAGGAACAGCAGAGACGACCGGCCGGTGACGCCACCGATCGCCAGCACTTCGTCCTGAGTCAGCTGCTTGCGGCCGCTAATCGCGACCTGCTGGATGCGGAAGCCGGCGATGTTGGCGATGGCGTTGCGGGCATCGTCCAGCCCCTGCACGAATTCGTCGACATGGCCGCCCTTGACGATGCCGAGTCCGGCGCTGCCCATCAGGATCAGCACCGTGGCGACGACACCGATGCGGCGCGGGGTGTATTTTTCGAGAGTCGCGATCAGCCCACCGGGCTGCTCGGGACGGACCAGCCGCGCCGGCCGGGGCTCGGGCCGCCTGCGGCGCGCCCAGCGGTGGCGCAACAATGCAACGATCGCCACGGCGACCGCTTTCAGGTCAGACTGAAACCCCGACAGTCGCGACGACCGGGCGAGGCGCCCTCCACCATGCATTGCTAGAGCTCGTACACGTTATGCCCGCAACCAACCGGGCTAAGGCGCAAGCAGCATCTCGAGGCTGTGCGATTACGCCATGAAGAGACGGAAGGTCCGCCCGGTCATGCCTCGCCAGTCGAGCGCCAACATGCGCAGCCAGCGTTAACCTTCGGCCCAACTGGTAAACAAAAAGTAAAGGCGCCCGAATCAGGGCCGGATTTGTTGCGATTCATGAGGGATTTGGCTGGAGAAGAGGTAAATCTGCAGGGGTTCCGCGGGAACCTGACTGCGCGCTCGTTAACGCCGGAGGCTGCGTTCGGCGAGCGCGATCTGGCCGTGAAGAAAGTCGGCGAATTCGATGCCCTGCGCCTTCAGCGCCTTGGGGTAGAGCGACGCCTTGGTCAGCCCGGGCAGCGTGTTGGTCTCGAGGAAGACCGGACCGTCGGCGGCCACGATGAAGTCGGACCGCGAGTAGCCGCGGCATCCGATCACGCGATGGGCCCTGACGGCAAAATCCATGATCACGGCAGCGACCTCGGGGGCGAACCGGCCCGGGCAGATCTCCTGCGTCGACTTGGCGAGATATTTCGCCGTGTAGTCGAAGCCGCCGTCGGCTGGCACGATTTCGATCGACGGCAGCGCCAGCAGCGAACCGTCCGCCTGCTCCAGAACACCGCAGGTCGCCTCGATGCCGGAGACGAACGGTTCGATCAGATAGTCTTCCGTCTTGGCCGCGTTGCGGACCGCGACCAGATCCTGCTTGGCGTTGACGAAGAACAGTCCGTAGCTCGATCCGTCCCGGGTCGGCTTGGCGATCAGGCGGCCGTAGGTCTCGAGCGCAGCCTCGGCGTCCGCCAATGCGACGCCGCTCAGCGTACGAACGCCCGCGATCGCGGCGAAGCGCTTGGCGGCGACCTTGTCGAAGGCGAGATGCGATGCCGCCGCGCCCGAGCCGGTGAACGGCACACCGCGCATTTCGCACATCGCCTGCAATTCGCCGTTCTCGGCGACGCCGCCATGCAGGCCGAGCACCAGCAATCGTTGTTCGGCCGCGGCTCGATCGAGCGCGACATCCAGTGCCCCGATCACCTCGCCCGCCGGACGAAACGGCTCTTCGAACGGCCGGTCATGCGCCAGCAGCGCCTGCGGCGTCACGCGGTGCACGGTGTCGTCGTCGTTCCAGAACCAGAGCTCAGCATCCGGCAACGCCGCGTGTAGCGCCTGTGCCGAAGCGACCGACACCAGCCGCTCTTTGCTGGTGCCACCGAAAAGTATCGTCTGTCGCATGGATCGGTCCGCCGGGCGGTCCCTGTTGGGTCAGATTGGTCCGAGCGTCTCGCGGGCCGGCGCGGACGCAATGTCCCCGATTTGGCTGATTCGGAGAAGCTGCAGGGAAACGTTTTCGTCCGTGCGGCAAGCCGGAGGAAGATCGAGAGGCCGACGTCGTCTAGCGCACGCGGCGCAAGCAAAGCAGTCCGCAACCGAGCAGGACTGCAATCGCCGGCGTCGCCAGACCGATGATGCGCAGCGGCTGCCATACGCCGCCCTCGGTCCCGAACATGCCGATCCACATGACGCAGGCCCACAGCACCAAGAACGTCACCAGCGTCGTCTCGCCGTTGCGGCGCCAGGCGTCGAACAGCATCACCGCGACCAGCGGCGCAACGAAGGCGACATAATTGGGCTGCGACACCGACAGCACCAATGGCAGCGAGGCACACAGCACCGCACCGCCGATCAGGATCGCTTCGGACAGGGGCGGCTGCGGGCCGCGAATCCGCCAGAACCGGCCCTGGCCGATCCACACCAGCGCGCCGATGAAGACGGCGTCGAAGGCAAGCTGGCCGAGCGTCGCGAAAAGCGGCAGCTTGTCCTCTGCGGGCAGGCCGCCGGCTGCGATCCGCGCCAGCATCGCGCCGATGCTCAGCATGTCGTAGGACGTGAAGGTGATCTCGGCAGCGATCTTGTCGTTCGGCGCGCCCGTGAAGACGCCGCTGAGATGCTCCGTCCACATAGCAGTGTAGAGCTTGATCACCTCTGCGGGGCCGAGGCACAGCGTCGGGACGACGAACAGAAGCAGCGAGCTGAAACCGGCAACGGCCAACACCGTCCGGCTGTCGCGTCTGAGCACAGGAAACAGCAACAGCACCAGCGGAAACAGCTTGATGGTGAAGCCGAGCGCCAGCGCGAAGGCGGCGGAATAGACTCGTCCCTTTGCGTAAAGAACGAGGAAGCCGACCATTGTCAGCAATACCAAGGCGCTCGGCTGGCCACGGCCGAGACCGTCACCGATATACGGCATCAGGATCGCAAGCGGCCCAATCCGCAGCATCCACCAGGCATTCCAGTCGCGCTGGACCAACGGCGGAGCATCCCGTTCGAGCGCCCTCGCCCACCAATCCACCGCGATCAACAGCACAGCGACACTGAGCATGTACCAGATTGCCACGGATGCCGGCAGCGGCAACGCCCAGGACGGCCTTGGATAGCCCTCAAGCGGGTGGCCGAACGGCCCCATCAGGAGCGCGAAGAACGGTGGATAGTGATAGGTCCAGCCGTGATGATCTGCGACTTCGTACAGCGGGTAGCCGGTCCACACCGCCCACCCTGCGCGGAAGAACACCTGTACGTCGCCGAAGCCCTGCACTGCCGATCGCTTCACGACGATCGGCAGATAGATGCAGAGCGCGAGCGCCACCACGCCTATCAGTGCGATCTCGTACCAGTGCAATTGCCGAAGGCGCGGCGCGAATTGTCGATGCAACGAGAGCGCTCCAGTCCGTCGGTCCGGGGGGATGCCACGCCGGCCCGGCAGAAGCATGGCGTCTGTGTTTCAGCTTATGTGAAGCCGGCAAGACTGTACAACCCGCGATTGTCGGAGATTTCGCAATCGCGACATGCATCCGCGCGCGCACCGTCACCGCGAGCGAAGCACGGCCGGTGGACGGGAGCTGCAGATGCCGCCAAAGTCCGACGTCCGAGACGTTGGAACAGTTCCCGATTCGACTGCGCCGACGTATGCCGCATCCGAACGATCGATTGACGGGAACCACGATGATCAGGGCCTGGCTCGACCTCTCCACCACCGGCACCTTCGTGACGCTGGCGCTGCTTTACTATGGCGTCGCGCTGACGCTCGTCATCGTGACGTTCGTATCGCCGGCGCGCGGGCCGATCTCCAAGCTCAACGGCGTCGTCGCACCGTTCTTTTCTTCCGTGGCCGTGCTGTTCAGTCTGCTCACCGGCTTCCTCGGCTACGAGGTGACGGAGCGCAATCGTCGGGCGACCAGCGCGGTCCAGACCGAGGCGGGCGAACTGCAGAACCTCTATACGCTGAGCATCGCGTCGGTGACCGACATGCGCAAGATCAGGATCGCGCTCAAGGACTACGCCAGGTCGGTGGTGCGCGACGAATGGCCCGCGGCGCGTGGCGAAAGCGCGGCATCCACCACGGAAGCCTACGACGAACTGCTGACTCAGCTCAGCGATCCGGGCATCAGCCGCGACGCCAGTGCCGCCGTGCATGTCGCGATGCTGAGCGCGGCGGTCCGGGTCGGCACCGCGCGCAATTCGCGGCTCAGCCTGTCGACCGACCGGACCAGCGAACTGAAATGGATTTCGGTGCTGCTGCTCGGCATCATCACGCAGGTCGCGCTGACGCTGGTGCATCTGGAGAAGCCGCGGGCCATGACCGCCGCGCTCACTGTGTTCGCCACCGGCGCGGTCGTGGCACTCGGATTGATCGCCCTGCAGGAGGATCCATTCAGCGGCGTGTTCCGCGTCTCCTCAGCGCCGCTCGAACACGTGCTGAGACTGCCGGACACGCCGGCATTGCCCCCGTCTGCGCAGCCACCGGTGCCGCCGTCACCACCGCCGACGGCGAAGTAATATTCAGCGCCCGGCGTCCGCAGCGACGCCGATGCGCTTGATCTCCCACTGCAACTCGACGCCGGACTGCGCCTTGACGCGCGTCCGCACTGTTTCGCCGAGGGTCTCGATGTCGGAGGCGCTGGCCTCTCCGGTGTTGATCAGGAAGTTGCAGTGCATTTCCGAGACCTGCGCGCCGCCGATCTTCAAACCTCGGCAGCCGGCGGCGTCGATCAGCTTCCAGGCGCTCTGGCCAGGCGGATTCTTGAAGGTGGAGCCGCCGGTCTTCTCGCGGATCGGCTGCGCCATCTCGCGATGCGCCTGCACCTCGTTCATCTTCGCCCGGATCGCATCTGACGATGCCGGCGTGCCGCGGAAGCGAGCTGATGTGAAGATCAGTCCGGTGTCGGCGCCGCTGTGCCGATACGAGAACTGCATTCCGGCGTTGTCGAGCACATGCTCGCGGCCGCTGCGATCGACCGCGGTGGCATCGATCAGTACCTCGCGGGTTTCGCGGCCGTTGGCGCCCGCATTCATCCGCAGCGCGCCGCCGATCGTCCCCGGGATGCCGAAGTAGAATTCCAGTCCGCCGAGACCGGCTGCGGCTGCCGTCTCGGCAACGCGTTTATCCAAGGCGGCGGCCCCTGCATGCACCACCTGCCCGTCCGCGCGCACGTCGCCGAAACCACGCGGAGCCAGCCGGATCACCACGCCCGGCAGCCCGCCGTCGCGCACGATCAGATTGGAGCCGACGCCGATGCACAGCACCGGCACTTCCGCGGGGAGTCTCGAGAGGAAGTAACCGAGATCATCGGCATCCGCCGGCGTGAACAGCACCTGCGCGGGACCACCGACGCGAAACCAGGTCAGCGGAGCCAGCGACTCGTTACTCAGCAGCCGGCCACGCAACTCCGGCATCGCGGCTTTGAGGTCGGAGGTGATGTCGGGGAACGCCACGATCAACCCAGCGCCTTCAGCTCACCGGGCAGCGCATAGGCCCATTGGGTGATATTGCCGGCGCCGAGGCAGACGACGTAGTCGCCGCTGTTGGCGACGCCCGCGACGACGCCCGCAAGCGATGCGGAGTCCTGCAACGGGATCACTTCGCGGTGGCCATGCGCGCGCAGACCGAGCACGAAGTGATCGCGGTCGATGCCGGGGATCGGTGCTTCACCGGCCGGATAGACGTCGGCGACGATCACGGTGTCGGCGTCGTTGAAGCAGGTGCAGAACTCTTCGAACAGCGACTGCAGCCGCGTGAAGCGATGCGGCTGCACCACGGCGATCACCTTGCCGGCCGTCGATTGACGCGCCGCCTTCAGCACCGCCGCGATCTCGACCGGATGATGGCCGTAGTCGTCGATGACGGTGACGCCGTTCCACTCGCCGGTCTTGGTGAAACGCCGGCGCACGCCGCCGAAGCCGGCCAGCGCCTTGCGGATGGTGTCGTCGGAAAGCCCGAGCTCGTGCGCCACCGCAATCGCCGCCGTGGCGTTGAGGGCGTTGTGGCGGCCCGGCATCGGCACCGTGAGATCCGTGATCTCGTGCGAAGTCCCGGCCTTGCGATCGCGAAACGCGACCTTGAACGTCGAACCGGCGCCGGACGGCTTGAGGTCGAGCAGCCGCGCGTCGGCCTGCGGGTTCTCACCGTAGGTGATGATGCGGCGATCCTCGATCTTGCCAACCAGCGTCTGCACCACCGGATGATCGATGCACATCACGGCGAAGCCGTAAAACGGTACGTTCTCGACGAAGTTGCGGAACGCATCCTGCACCGCGTCGAAGGTCTTGAAGTGATCGAGATGTTCGGGATCGACGTTCGTCACGATCGCGACGTCGGCCGGCAGCTTGAGGAAGGTGCCGTCGCTCTCGTCGGCCTCGACCACCATCCAGTCGCCGGCGCCGAGCCGCGCGTTGGTCCCATAGGCGTTGATGATGCCCCCGTTGATGACGGTCGGATCGAGTTCGCCGGCATCGAGCAACGCCGCCACCATCGAGGTCGTGGTGGTCTTGCCGTGGGTGCCGGCGATCGCCACGCAGCTCTTCAGCCGCATCAGCTCGGCCAGCATCTCGGCACGTCGCACCACCGGAATGCGCTGCGCACGCGCAGCCAGCAGTTCCGGATTGTCGCGCTTGATCGCGGTCGAAACCACCAGCACGTCGGCGCCCTTGATGTTGTCGGCCTGATGGCCAACGTGGATCTGGATGCCCTTCTCGCGCAGCCGGTTGACGTTGGCGCTCTCGGAGGCATCCGAGCCCTGCACGGTATAGCCGAGATTACACAACACCTCGGCGATGCCGCTCATGCCAATGCCGCCGATCCCGACGAAGTGAATGGGTCCGATCTCGCGCGGCAGTCTCATGGGCAAAGTCTCTCAAAGGTCGGTCGACAGGGCCGGGCTTGTCCCGGACAGCGACGATTCAGGCACTTCATGCAAGACGAGGATGGCGGGGACAAGCCCGGTCCGGACAAAAGCCGGGAACCCGGCCCAGTTCAGACCTGCGCCACCCGCATGACCAGCTCCGCCAGCCGATCGGCCGCATCCAGCCTGCCCACCGTACGGGCCGCTGAGGCCATTGCGGTTAGCTTCGCCGGGCCAGCGGCCAAGGCGGTGATCTCCGTGGCAAGTCGCTCCGGTGTGAAATCCGCCTGCACAATGCGAATGGCGCCGCCGGCATCTGCCAGCACGCCGGCATTGGCAAACTGATCCTGATCAAGCGCGCCGGGCAACGGGATCAAAATGGAGGGCCGGCCGATCGCGCCGAGCTCGGCAACGGTGCCAGCACCGGAACGGGATACCACAAGCTGACTGGCGGCGAGCCGCGCCGGGAGGTCGGTGAAGAATGGCGCCAGCTCGCAATTCAGCTTCAGCCGGTCGTAGACCGCCCTCACCCGGGCCATGTCCTCATCGCGGACCTGCTGGGTCAGCACCAGACGGGCCTGCAGAGCCGGGTCGAGTTTCTCGATCGCGCCGGGCACGATGTCGGCCATCACCCGGGCGCCCTGGCTGCCCCCGACCACGAGCAGGCGCAGCGGTCCGGCCGGATTGAGCGGCGCGAACGGCACCGCGGCAGCGGCGAGGATCGCCGGCCGCATCGGTGTGCCGGTCGTCGTCGTCTTGGCGGCCAGCGCCGGATCGCGGTCGAGCACGCCGGGCAGCGAGGTGGCGATGGCAGTGACGCGCCGCGACAACAGGCGGTTGGCTCGGCCCATCACGGCGTTGGCGTCGTGGATCAGCGTCGGGATTCGGAGTGCGCTTGCGGCGAACAGCGGCGGCAGCGTCGGGTAGCCGCCGAAGCCGATCACGGCGGCGGGGCGGCGCCGCAGCATCAGCGCCATGGCCTTCGCCGTGCCGGCACCGAGCATCAATCCGGTGCGGGCCAGTGCCCAGGGCGTTCTGCCGCGCACCGTCTCGCTTGGGACCACGTCGATCATATCGGTCGAGAACAGTCCGCTGTAACGCATCGCCCGGCTGTCGGTGACAAGTCGGACGCGAAGTCCGCGCTTCATCAGCACCACGCCGAGCGCTTCGGCGGGAAACAGATGTCCGCCGGTGCCGCCGGCGGCAAGGAGGATGAGAGGCGCGTCGCTCATGGCCTTACGCGTAGCTTCCGGCGGCTTCGATCGCGTTGACTTCGGTCTGCGGCCGTTGCCGGGTCAACGCCAGCATCATGCCGACGCCGTAGGCCAGCGACACCATCGACGAACCGCCATAGGAGATGAACGGCAGCGTCATGCCCTTGGCGGGGATCAGTTGCAGGTTCACCGACATGTTGATCGCAGCCTGCACGCCGAACAGGATCGCCAGCCCGGACGCGGCGAAGCGCGTGAACAGATCGTCGGACTTGTAGGCGCGCGACAGCGTGCGCAGCACGATGAAGCTGAACAGCGCCAGCAGCGCCAGGCACAGCACGATGCCGAACTCTTCGGCCGCCACGGCAAATACGAAGTCGGTGTGACTATCCGGCAGGCTGCGCTTGGCGATGCCCTCGCCGGGCCCGAGCCCGAACCAGCTGCCGTTGCTGAATGCTTCGCTCGCCATGTCGACCTGGAAGGTGTCGCCCGATGCCGGATTCATGAAGCGCTTGATGCGGCCGGCGACGTGCGGGACCAGCAGGTAAGCGGCGAACAGTCCTCCGGCGGCTGCGCCTGTCAGCCCGAACACCCATATCACCCGCATCCCGGCGATGAAGAACAGCGCGCCCCACACCATCGTGATCAGCATGGTCTGGCCGAAGTCCGGCATCATCACCAGCAGCGACACGAGCATCAGCAGCAGCACCATCGCCATCGAGGTGGCGGGCATTTCCGGCCGCCGCGCCGCTTCCGAGAACAGCCACGCGGCCAGGATCACGAAAGACGGCTTGGCGATTTCGGAGGCCTGAATATTGACGCCGAGCAACGTGATCCAGCGCCGCGAGCCCTTCACTTCCGGCCCGAACAACAACGTCACCACGATCAGTACGATCGCCAGCGCGAACACGATGAGTGCGGTGCGCCGGATCTGCCGCGGCGACAGAAACGAGACGCCGATCAACACGATCAGCGACGGCGCCAGGAACAGCACGTGACGATTGAAGAAGTGGAACGGGTCGAGTCCGATGCGGGTCGCCACCGGCGGCGACGCGGCTAGCGACAGGATCACGCCCGCGAGCATCAGCGCGATCAGCGCCGCAAGTAGCACGCGGTCGACGGTCCACCACCATTCGCTGAACGGCGTGCGTTGTTCACGGGAGATCATCGGCGATCCTGGGACAAAGGTTCGACCATTGGTGCGCCCGTGTGGTTGCCAAGAGGTTAACGGATTGGCTTGGAATCGAGGATGTGAACGGGGCTTTGGCCACCCGCCGGCCCGTTGGCACGCCGCTCGATCCGGAGCAGCAAGTGCCCTCGCGGGCTTGTGGCAAACCTGAGGCAGGCGGGGAATCCGGGTGGCGGGCCTGCTCAGGCGATAACGACAGTCGTTGGCAGCGCGCCGGGCCGCTCGCTCAGACCATCGGCTTGACGCCGTCGAGCGCCAGAACCAGATCGCGGAACCGGTTACCGCGGATTTCGAAGTTCCGGAACTGATCGAACGAGGCGCAGGCGGGGGACAAAAGGACCACCGGCTCAGCCAGGCCGGCGGTCGCCGCGTCGCGGGCCGCGGCCGGCACCGCGTTGTCGAGCGTCCGGCTGATTTCGTAGGGCACGCGGCCGTCCAGCGTCTTTGAAAACTCCGCCGCGGCTTCGCCGATCAGATAGGCTTTGCGGATGCGCGGGAAGTACTCGGCGAGACTCTCGATGCCGCCGGTCTTCGGCTTGCCGCCGGCGATCCAGAAGATGTCGCCGAACGACGACAGCGCCTTGGCGGTGGCGTCCGCGTTGGTGCCCTTGGAGTCGTTGACGAACAGCGCGGCTCCCTGGCGGCCGACCTGCTCCATGCGATGCGCGAGTCCGGGGAAGCTGCGCAGGCCCTGCTGCAGAACGTCCGGCGCGACGCCGAGCGCGAGCACGGCCGCGGACGCGGCGGCCGCGTTCTGCGCATTGTGCAAACCGCGTAGCGAGCCGATTCCGCCGAGCTTCGCGATCTCGTTCGATGCGCCACCGGCGACGCGCGAGATCACTTCGTGGTCGGCGACGATGCCGTCCGCCAGCGGCTGCTTCACCGAGATCCGTACCACGCGCTTGCCGGCGCGCTCGAGCCGGTCCGCCATGTCGCGGCCGAAGCCGTCGTCGACGCCGATGATCGAGGTGCCGCCGGCCGGCACGCCGGCGACGAGGCGTTCCTTCACGGCGGCGTAGTGCTCGATCGTGCCGTGGCGGTCGATGTGATCCTCGGTGACGTTGAGCATGATGCCGACGGTCGGATCGAGCGATGGCGTCAGGTCGATCTGATAGGACGACATTTCGATCACGTGGACGCGGCCGGCACGCGGCGGCTCCAGCGACAGGATCGCGGTGCCGATATTGCCGCCCATCTGGGTGTCGTAGCCGGCTTCGCGCATCAGATGCGCGATCAGCGCCGTGGTGGTCGATTTGCCGTTGGTGCCGGTGATGGCGACGAACGGTGCGTCCGGTGCATGCAGCTTCCGCTCGCGGCAGAACAGCTCGACGTCGCCGATCACTTCGACGCCGGCCTCGCGCGCCTTCAGCACGGTCCAGTGCGGCGCCGGATGCGTCAGCGGCACGCCGGGCGTCAGGATCAGCGCGGCGAAGTTCGTCCACGAGACGTTGCGCAGATCCGCGGTGATGAAATTGGCCTGCGCGGCTTCGACCATGCGATCGAGATTGTCATCGCACGCGAACACTTCGGCGCCGCCGGCGCGCAACGCATGACAGCTCGCCAGCCCCGACCCGCCAAGGCCGAACACCGCGACGGATTGGCCCGCGAAAGAGGTGATGGGGATCATGGCAAGCCTCTCCCCGTCATTGCGAGGAGCGCAGCGACGAAGCAATCCGGCTCCGTGCACTGCGCTGGATTGCTTCGCTTCGCTCGCAATGACGAAATCAAGGCCTCGCCCATCATCCTCACCGCAGCTTCAGCGTCGACAGGCCCGCGAGCGCCAGGATGACGGCGATGATCCAGAAGCGGATCACGATCTGCGGCTCGGTCCAGCCCTTCTGTTCGAAATGGTGATGGATCGGCGCCATCCGGAACACGCGCTTGCCGGTGAGCTTGAACGAGGCGACCTGCACGATCACCGACACGGCTTCCAGTACGAACAGGCCGCCGATCACGGCGAGCACGATCTCGTGCTTCACCGCCACCGCGATCGCGCCGAGCATGCCGCCGAGCGCCAGCGAGCCGGTGTCGCCCATGAAGATCGAGGCCGGCGGGGCGTTGAACCACAGGAAGCCCAGACCGGCGCCGAGCAGCGCGCCGCACAGCACCGCGAGTTCACCGGTGCCGGCGACGTAGTTGATCTGCAGATATTCGGCGAACACAGCGTTGCCGACCAGATACGAGATCATGCCGAAGCTGGCGGTCGCGATCATCACCGGCACGATGGCGAGGCCGTCGAGGCCGTCGGTCAGGTTCACCGCGTTGCCGGCGCCGACGATCACGAAGGCGCCGAAGATGATGAAGTACCAGCCGAGATTCAGCGCGACATCCTTGAAGAACGGAATCACCAGCGAGCTCGACAGCGAGCCGCGCCCGAGCCACACCAGGGCGAAGCAGGCCGCGCCGGCGATCGCGAATTCGATCATCAGCCGGGTGCGGCCGGAGATGCCGGCGTGGGTCTGCTTGGTCACTTTCATGTAGTCGTCGTAGAAGCCGACGAAGCCGAAGCCGAGCGTTACCGCCAGCACGATCCAGACATACGGGTTGAGCAGGTTCGCCCACAGCACGGTGCCGACCGTCAGTCCGGACAGGATCATCAGCCCGCCCATCGTCGGCGTGCCACGCTTGGAAACGAGATGCGACTGCGGGCCGTCGGCGCGGATCGGCTGTCCCTTGCCCTGGCGCAGCCGCAGATTGTCGATGATCCAGGGGCCGAACAGGAACACGAACAGCGCGCCCGTCACCACCGCGCCGCCGGTGCGGAAGGTGATGTAGCGGAAGACGTTGAAGGCCGGAAAAGAACTGGAAAGATCGATCAACCAATAGAGCATTCGGGGCCGCCTTACACCGCAGCGTCGAGCGCGGCCTTGCCGGGAAAGCGCTTCTCGAGCGCGGTGACAATCGTTTTCATGCGCGAGCCGAGCGATCCCTTGACCATCAACACGTCGCCGGCCCGGATCGCCGCGACGACCTGAGATTCGAGTTCGGCCGCGGTCTCTGCATAGCCCCCTCGTTTGCCGGAGGAAAGGGCGTCCCACAGATGGCGCATCAGCGGCCCGCAGCAATACACCAGGTCGATCGCGTTGCTCTTCACCGCGTCGGCGAGGCCGGCATGAAGATCCGGCCCGGTCGGCCCCAGTTCGAGCATGTCGCCGAGCACGGCGATGCGCCGCCCCTGCCCGCTGATCGCGGCGCTGCCCAGCACGCCGAGCGCGGCCGCCATCGAGGCCGGATTGGCGTTGTAGCTCTCGTCGATCAGGATCGCTTCGCCCTGCCCGAGGTCGAGCGCGCGGCGAACGCCGCGGCCGGCCGCGGGCTGCACCTGCGACAGCGCCAGCGCCGCCAGCGCCAGATCGGCGCCGACGAGTTCGGCTGCCGCCAGCACGGCGAGCGAATTCATGGCGATATGACGGCCCGGAATGCCGAGCTTGTAGGTGACGTCGTGGCCGAGGATGTTGGCGTGGACGGCCGAGCAATCCGCATGCAGCGCGACGTCGAGCAGCCGCGCCTCGGCCTTCGCATCCGCGCCGAACGACACGACGCGGCCGACGCCGGCCTTGGCGGCGTTGTCGCACAGCCGCGCGAACAGCGGATTGTCGCGGTTCAGCACCGCCGTTCCGCCCGGCTCGAGGCCCGCAAAGATCTCCGACTTGGCGTCGGCAATGCCTTCGACGCCCGAGAAGAATTCCAGATGCACCGGCTCCACCGTGGTGATGATCGCCACATGGGGTCTCACCATCTTCACCAGAGGTTCGATTTCGCCGGCGTGGTTCATGCCGATTTCGAACACCGCGTAGCGCGTGCCCTGCGGGCAGCGCGCCAGCGTCAGCGGCACGCCCCAATGGTTGTTGAACGAAGCAACCGAAGCGTGTGTCTCGCCCTGAGCGCCGAGCACGCCACGCAGCGCCTCTTTGGTCGAGGTCTTGCCGACCGACCCCGTGACGGCGATCACTCTGCCGTCCAGCCGCGCCCGTGCCGCGCGCCCGAGATCGCGCAGACCATCGAGTACATCGTCCACCACCAGCAACGGCGCGTCGGCCGCAAACTTGTCGCGCTGCGCGGCCTCGACCACCGCGAGCGCGGCGCCGGCCTTGAGCGCCGCCTCGACGAAGGCGTGGCCGTCATGCACGTCGCCCTTGATGGCGAAGTACGCGTCGCCCGGCGCCAGCGTGCGGCTGTCGATCGAGATGCCGAACACGTCGCGCGGCAGCGTGCCGTTCGTCGCGGCGCGCATCGCCGTGCTCATCGCGTCCGACGTCCATAGCGGCTGTTTGCTCATGCTGCACTCGCTGAGAGGGCCGCCGCGGCGGCTTCGTGATCGCTGAAATGCAGCACCGTGTCGCCCACGATCTGCCCGATCTCGTGTCCCTTGCCGGCGATCAGCAGCGCGTCGCCCGGCTGCAAGTCGCCGATGGCCGTGCGGATCGCCTCGGCGCGGTCGCCAATCTCGCGCGCGCCCGGCGCCGCTGCGAGAATGGCGGCGCGGATCGCCGCGGGATCTTCGCTGCGCGGATTGTCGTCGGTGACGATCACCACGTCGGCATTTTCAGCCGCGATCGCGCCCATCAGCGGCCGCTTGCCGGTGTCGCGATCACCGCCGGCGCCGAACACCACGACGAGCTTGCGCTTGGCATAGGGCCGCAGCGCCTGCAGCGCCTTGGCGAGCGCATCGGGCTTGTGCGCGTAGTCCACGAACACCGGCGCGCCATCATGCGCGCCGACGAGATCGAGCCGGCCCGGCGCGCCTTCGAGATGTTCGAGCGCCGCGAACGTCGCCGCGGCGTCGCCACCGGTGCCGATCACCAGCCCGGCCGACACCAGCGCGTTCTCGATCTGGAACTCGCCGACCAGCGGCAGCTTGAGCGCAACGCGCTGGCCGGCATGTTCGACGACCAGCCGCTGCGCAAAGCCATCGACCGCGGCGTCGATCAGCTTGATGCCCTCGCCCGGATCACCGTTGCGGCCGATGGTCATCAGACGCAGCCCGCGCTGGCGCGCCGCGTCGATCACTTCGGACGAGCAGTCGTGGTCCGCCGAGATCACCGCGGCGCCGCCGTCCTGCACGAGATTGCGGAACAGCCGCAGCTTGGCATTGAGATAGTGCGCGACGTCCGGGTGATAATCCATGTGGTCGCGCGACAGATTGGTGAAGCCACCGGCCGCCACCCGCACGCCATCGAGACGGAACTGATCGAGCCCGTGGGACGAGGCTTCGAGCGCCAGATGCGTCACGCCCTCGCCGGCGATCTCGTCGATCGACCGATGCAGCGCGATCGGATCGGGCGTGGTCAGCGAGCCGTAGACGCTGCGCGTCGGCGTCACCAGACCGATGGTGCCGATGCTCGCGGAGGCATGGCCGAGACGCTGCCAGATCTGGCGCGTGAACGCCGCCACCGAGGTCTTGCCGCTGGTGCCGGTGACGGCCGCGATCACGGCCGGCTGACGCGGGTAGAACCGCGCTGCGGCGAGCGCCAGCGCGCGGCGCGGGTTGCGCACCGTCACGAACGGAACGGCGAGTTCGCCCGCCGGCGGGTGCTCTCCGGCAACCGCCACGGCGCCAGCCGCGACGGCGGCGGCGATGAAGCGCGCGCCGTCGGTCTTTGCGCCGGCGAGCGCGAAGAAAAGGTCGCCGGGCTTCACCGCGCGGCTGTCGACCGCGAGCCCGCCGATGTCGAGATCGGCGACTGCGGCGCCGGTCGTGACATCGTCGCTCAAGAGGTCGCGGAGCTTCATGGTCCTCGGGTCCGGTCGGCCGGTTCGATGGAATTCAACACGCAAACCGGGCTTTTAACGCAAGCGGCCCGCGGCGCAACACGACTGACGCATCACCGCCGCGCGCAGGGCGCGGCGCTATTGGCCGGCCCTCGATGACGCAAGAATGAGGCGGTCGGGCGGCGGCAGGTCGAAGCGCGGCTCGATCCCGAGCAGCGGGGCGATTCGGGCGATCACATTGCCACCGGTGGGAACCGCGTTCCAGCCGGAGGTGATGAAGCCGTGGGTCTCCGGCAGCGCCTTCGGCTCGTCGAGCATCACCAGCACCTGAAACTGCGGATTGTCGGCCGGCAGCACGGCGGTGAACGAGTTCAGCACCTGCTTCTTGGCATAGCGGCCGTTGACGACCTTCTCCGAGGTGCCGGTCTTGCCGCCGATGTAATACCCCTTGGCGATCTGGTCCGCGGTCTTGGCGGTGCCGACCTCGGCGTTCAGCCGCATCAGATAGCGGATCTTGTCGCTGGTCTCTTTCTTGACGACGCGCTTGGCCATCTTCAGCGCGTCTTCCTCGCTCCGGCGCAGGAAGGTCGGCGGGATCAGGTAGCCGCCATTGACCATGGCGTTGATGCCCATCACCGCCTGCAGCGGCGCCACCGCGATGCCGTGGCCGAACGAGATGGTGATGGTGTTGAGGTCGCCCCAGCGCTTCGGCACGATCGGCGACGCGCTTTCGGGAAGCTCGGTGCGCAGCCGGTCGAGCTGGCCGACCTTCTTCAGGAACGCCTTGTGCGCCTCGACGCCCATCGACAGCGCGACGCGGGCGGCGCCGACGTTCGACGAATAGGTGAACACTTCGGACAGCGAGATCGCGCGGCCCATGTTGTGGGTGTCGTGGATCTTGAACTTGCCGTAGTGCAGCGGGCCGCGCGCGTCGTACATCGAATGCAGCGTCGCCTTGCCGGCGTCGAGCGCCATCGCCAGCGTCAACGTCTTGAAGGTCGAGCCCATCTCGTACACGCCGGTGGTGAGCCGGTTGATGCGATCGGGATCGTTGGCCTCGCGCGGATTGTTCGGGTCGAAGTCCGGCAGCGACACCATCGCGACGATCTCGCCGGTCCTGACGTTGGAGACGAGGCCCGACGCCGCCTTGGCGCTGTACTTCTCCTTGGCCTTGATCAGTTCGTCACGCAGCGCGTGCTCGACGCGGATGTCGACGGCCAGTTCGACCGGCTTCTGCAGGCGGTCCGAGGCGAAGCCGGCGCGGTGCAGATCGGCGAGGCCGTTGGTATCCAGCCATTTCTCGATGCCGGCGATGCCCTGGTTGTCGATGTTGACGAGGCCGATCAGATGCGAGACTTCCGGCCCGGTCGGATACACGCGCTTGTTCTCGCGCAGGAAGCCGATGCCCGGGATGCCGAGGTTCTTGATGTCGGCCTGCTGGCGCGGCGAGATTTCGCGCTTCAGCCAGACGAAGCCCTTCTTCGAGGCGAGGCGCTCGCGCACTTCCTGCGTTTCGAGATCGGGCAGCGTCGCGGTGAGCAGCTCGACCGCCTCGTCCTGATCGATGATGCGGCGCGGCTCGCCGAACAGCGACGGTGTCTTGACGTCGGTCGCCAGGATGGTGCCGTTGCGGTCGACGATGTCGGGGCGCGCGGTGGCGATCGCGTCCGACGCACCGGTCCGGCGGGTGCCGTGGCTGTCGCCGAGCACGGCGATCATCGACAGCTTGAAGGCGATGATGCCATACACCGCCGCGAACGCCAGCATTGCCAGCCCGACGCGGGCCCGCGCCTTGGCGTCGCGATCCACGTCCTTGCCGTAGATCAGGCTGCGGATCATACGCCGGCGCCAGTTGACGTGATGCCCGACGAGGGGGAGCGACGGTTCGGTCAATGCGCTGCCTCCGGCACCGGCAGCGAGCCGGTGATGATGTCGGGGTCGATCTTCTCGATCATCGAGGCGATCGGATCGGGATCGCCCGGATTGACGATGCTCGGCGGCCGCTCCGGCAGGTTCTTGAGCTGGTCGAACTGTCGGGCGTTGATCGGCTTCAGCTTGAGGTGCCGTTCGGCCAGCCCCTGCAGACGGCCGGGCGCATCGAGCTTGGCCCATTCGGCGCGGAGCTGCGCGATCGCCTCGCGCTCCTTGCGCACTTCGGCATGGAGCTGCAGCACCTTCTCGGTGCGCACCGTCGACTCCATCTTGATCCGATAGACATAGGCCGCGGCGAACACCAGCATGGCGATCACGGCCACATGAATGATGCGCATCATCGGCCGGCCCTCGTCCCGCCCGGCTTCATCACCGCCGCGAGCGTCGGCCAGCCCGGCAGATCGTCGGGCGCATGTGCCGGCGCGTCGGTGCGTTCGCCGCCGCGCAGCTTGGCGGAGCGCGCGCGCGGATTGGCCGCGACCTCGGCATCGCCGGCAGCGATCGGACGCTTGGTCAGCACGGTGAAGCTCGGCTTGGCGGTCGCCAGCTCGGGCAGATGCCGCGAGCCGCCGCCGACGCGGCTCCGCTCGGTCAGGAAGGTTTTGACGATGCGGTCTTCCAGCGAATGGAACGACACCACCGCGAGCCGGCCGCCCGGCTTCAGCACGCGCTCCGCCGCGGCGAGCGCCTGATACAGCTCGTCGAGCTCCTCGTTGACGAAGATCCGCAGCGCCTGGAACGTCCGCGTCGCCGGATGGATCTCGCCGGGCTTGCTGCGTACGACCTTGGCGACGATGTCGGCCAGCGCGCGGGTTGTGGTGATCGGCGCCTCGCTGCGCGCGACGACGATCGCCTTGGCGACGTGGCGGGAGTAACGCTCCTCGCCGAAGATGTAGATGATGTTGGCGAGATCGGTCTCGGAGGCGCGGGCGATCACATCGGCGGCGGTCGGGCCGTCGCCGCCCATCCGCATATCGAGCGGCCCGTCGAGCCGGAACGAGAAGCCGCGCTCGGCCTGATCGACCTGCATCGACGACACGCCGATATCCATCACCACGCCATCGACGCGCTCGTGCCCCTGCGCGGCGCAGACCTCGGCCAGGTTGGAGAAGCGGTCCTCGACCAGGGTCAGCCGGCCGCCGGCGCCCTGCACCAGATCGAAGCCGCCGGCGATCGCGGTCCGGTCACGGTCGATCGCGATCACCCGCGTGTCCGCGGCCTCCAAAATCATCCGCGTGTAGCCGCCGGCCCCGAAGGTGCCGTCCACATAAATTCCACCCGCGCGCGGCGCGAGCAAGCCGACCGCCTCGTGACCCAGGACCGGAATATGGCGCGGACGTGCTTGGTTCATGCGCCCAGCCCGCCATGCGCGCAGGCCCGCCCGCCCGCTGGGATCGAGCGCCCAGCCGGCAGCGAGTTCGGCAGAGACATCGTCGGCAACCGGCGCATCGTGGATCGAAACTCCCGGTTCCACACGGAATTTGGCCGGCACACCCGTCCCCCATCCTGGCGAACCCGGCGCTCCGGCGGGAATCTGTTGGATTGCCATCGGCTTATGGGCTGTTCAGAGGGGGCCGGCAGTTCCCGGCAATACGGCTCTTCACCCCTCAGTAACGTCTCTTAGCCTTAAGAAAACGTTGACGGAGCCGCTTCACGATCCGGCGATCTTCACGGTTTCAACCGCTTGGCCCAGCGGTATCCCTGTGATGCCGATCATCCACACTCCACAGAAAACGACCAAATCATGACATGCGCGCGTTGCGACCTGGGGTCGTGCCCGGGATAGTGCATACGGCGCCGCGTGTTGCGTCGGGCGCCTCCGCCGTTCTCCTGCCGGGTTTGGATAGTGTGATGCCAGCTTCGTTCGCGTCTGCGGGTCCAGAGTCGAAACAACGACGTATCGTCCCACTGCCCAAGGGCATCGTGGCCATGCAGACTTTCATTCCAGATTCTTCAGTCGTTTCCGATGTGATCCCTTCGCCTAATTTCGGCGAACGCAACAAGGGCCGGCAGCCCGACATGATCGTGCTGCACTACACCGGCATGCCCGACGTCGAGAGCGCGCTGACCCGGCTGTGCAAGGCCGGCACCGAGGTCTCGGCGCATTACGTGGTGCTCGAGGACGGCCGGATCCTGCAATGCGTTCAGGAAGCCAAGCGCGCCTGGCACGCCGGCGTCGCCAAATGGGCCGGCGAGGACGACATCAACTCCTGCTCGATCGGCATCGAGATCATCAATCGCGGCCATGATTGGGGCTATCCCGACTACCCGCTGCGGCAGATCGCGGCGGTGATCGCGCTGTGCCGCGGCATCATCATCCGCCGCGGCATCGCTCCACACCGCGTGCTCGGCCACTCCGACGTCGCGCCGGCGCGCAAGAAGGACCCCGGCGAGAAATTTCCGTGGCGATCGCTCGCCGCCTCCGGCGTCGGCCTGTTCGTCGAGCCGGCCCGGATCGAACCCGGCGGCGAGACACTGAAACACGGGGCCGAGGGCGAGAATGTCCGCGCGCTGCAGCAGGCGCTGGCCGATTACGGCTATGGCATCGCCGTCAGCGGCAAATACGACCACGCGACCGCCGAGGTCGTGACCGCGTTTCAGCGTCACTTCCGGCCCGAGAAGGTCGACGGCATCGCCGACACCTCGACGCTGGCGACTCTGCACGCGCTGCTCGGCATCCTGCCCGCCGACGCACACCCGGTCGCCGCGGTGGGCTGAGGGCGGACCACGCCGCGCCCTTTCGCCTTGACGCAGCGGCGCGAAGCCCGCATGGCTTGCCGCGTCAGTCGGCCGGACGGCCGCTCCGGCAAGCGCCGAAAGGCCGCCGGGGAGGAAAGTCCGGGCTCCATCGACATACGGTGCCGGATAACGTCCGGCGGGGGCGACCCCAGGGAAAGTGCCACAGAGAACGAACCGCCCCGCGTCGCCGTCAGGCGAAGCGGGGTAAGGGTGAAAAGGTGCGGTAAGAGCGCACCGCGTCGCCGGCAACGGAGACGGCATGGTAAACCCCACCGGGAGCAAAACCGAATAGGGACGGCATCGCGGATAGTTCGCTCTTCGGGGCGATAACTCCGCAGGGTGATGTCAAACCCGCCGTCCGGGTAGGTTGCTCGAGGCGCTGTGCAAACAGCGTCCCAGAGGAATGGCCGTCGCGTATCACTCGTGCAAACGAGCGGTGCCCTCCAGAACCCGGCTTACAGGCCGGCTGATACTTATCATGAAGGGCTCGGCGTGATGCGCCGGGCCCTTCGCCATTGGCGGTCCTGGTCGGCTACTTCGAGACTAGGTCCCGGATCACGGACTGCAGTGGGATTTCGTCTCCAGAAAAGCTGGTAATCATTGCAGCCAACATCTGCGCCGGATCAAATCCCTGCCGCCGAAGCGGATGACCGGCACGCTCCGCCAGGAACGCGAAGAATGCGAGCTGCGTTCGTCCGTTTCCCTCGCGAAACGGATGAATCGCATTCAGCTCGCTTAGAAAGTGAGCGCCCTTGACGGCAAACGCCTCGATCGAGAGGGAGCGAAGGAATTGCTGTTGCTCGAGGTCGGCAAATAGACGCTGAACCTGAACCGCAATGTGTTCCGGAAAACAGAAGGGATTGCCTCCCTTTGCGATCCGCACCGTCCGGTACTCACCGGCCCAGGCATATACGTCCTGAAACAGGTGACGATGAAACGCGCAGTACAGCGCCGGGCTGACTTTGCCCTCGGGAAAAGGTTCCCGCGCGCGGTCCGAGGTGATCTCCGCCTCATAGCGATCGAGCACGACCTGATCGCGGAGGTCGAGCAAGTTCTTCAGTACAGTGCTGCCGGGGTAGCAATACGGATCGGCGACTGCATCGTACATCCGGGAGCTCAGCTCTTCCGGTAGACGGCCTTGATGCGCTCGCGGCGTTCGTCTGGTGAAAGCTTCAGACGCTCGGATTCCCTGGCACGCCGAAGCATGTCATCGGTGAGTTCGATCCCCTCGACCGCGCTGATCTTCTCGAACAACTCAGCGCCGAGGAGGAAGCCCTCCTCCGCTGGCCGTTTGGTGCTGCGTGTATCTGAAGCCATGCTTCAGCCTAGCATGGCGAGTGGGGCACGTCACGCCACCGCAGCCGCCCTCAATGGCCCCCGCCCCCGGCCGCCGCCGGATTCGCCGGCTTCGCCACCAGCACCACCATCGTGCTTAGGCCGATGTAGAAGATCGTCAGCAGGAAGAAGGCGTCGCCGAAGCTCATGGTCACGGCCTGGCGGTGGACGATCTGGTTGAACTGTTTCAGCGCCATCATCGAGGCGTCGCCCATGCCCTGGAAGCGCTGGGTCAGCATGGTGAGGAAATCGACCGCCTGGGCGTTGCCCCAGTTCACCTTGTCGTGCAGGCGCGAGATGTGGAAGTCGGTGCGGTTGTCGAGCGCGGTGTTGATCAGCGCGAGGCCGAGCGCGCCGCCGAGGTTGCGGGTCAGGTTGAACAGGCCAGAGGCGTTCTTGACGCGTTGCGGCGGCAGCGTGCCGAGCGCGATGTTGTTGACCGGCACCATCGCCATCATCATGCCGACGCCGCGGAAGATCTGCGGCCACAGCAGCTCGTAGAAATCGTAGTCGCGCGTGATCCAGGTCATTTGCCAGGTGCCGGCGGCGAATAGCAGCAGGCCGATGGCGATCAGGAGGCGCATGTCGACCAGCGTCATCAGCCGGCCGACCAGCGGGGCCGAGAGAAACATCGCGATGCCGGAGACGAACATCGTCTCGCCGATCATCAGCGCGCTGTAGCCGCGGACTTCGGCGAGGTAGCGCGGATAGATGTAGGTCAGCCCGTACAGGCCGATGCCGACGCAGAACGAGAACAGGCAGCCGAACGCGAAATTGCGGTTGGTGAAGGCGCGGATATCGACGATCGGCTCGCGCGCGGTCAGCACCCGAAGGAAGAACCCGACGCCGCAGACCACGCAGACGATCGCGAAGATGAAGATCGACTCGTCGTTGAACCAGTCGTTGCGCGGGCCTTCTTCCAGCACGTATTCCAGCGAGCCGAGGAAGCCGGCCATGAAGCCGAGCCCCCACCAGTCGAAGTGATCGAGCAGCTCGTAATGCGGCTCGTCGAAATCGACCAAGAACCAGACGCCGATGGTGATGCCGATGCCGGGAACGACGTTGATGAAGAACAGCCAGTGCCACGACATCAGGTCGGTGATGTAGCCGCCGACCGTCGGGCCGATGGTCGGCGCCAGCGTCGCGACGAGACCGATGATCGGGCCGACCAGATTGAATTTGCTCCGCGGAAACACCGTGTAGGCCGAGGCGAACACGGTCGGGATCATGCCGGCGCCGAGGAAGCCCTGGATCGCGCGCCACACGATCATCTCGGTGATCGACGAGGTGAAGCCGCACATCAGGCTGGCGAAGGTGAAGCCGGCCGCCGAGATCGCGAACAGGTTGCGGGTGCCGAGCGCGCGCGACAGAAAGCCCGACAGCGGAATCGCGATCACTTCGGCGATCAGATACGCGGTCTGCACCCAGGAGACTTCGGACGACGACGCCGATAGGCCGGCCTGGATTTCGGAGAGCGATGCCGAGACGATCTGGATGTCCAGGATCGACATGAACATCCCGAACACCATGATCAGGAACGCGATCAGCCGGCTCGCCGGCACGTGCTCCGACGGCTCCTGCGGCACTGCTTCGGCAGTTGTGGTTGTCGATGCCGACATCGGCGATTCCCTAGAGCCTCATGCTCCCACCTCCGTCATGGCCGGGCTTGTCCCGGCCATCCACGCCTTTGTCGAGGCTTCCCCAGCAAGGCGTGGATGCCCGGCACAAGGCCGGGCATGACGAGCAACTCATTCTGTGCTCAGACGTCGACGCGTCGCCGGCAGGAAGTCTGCCGCCGCAGCAATATGCTTACTTCCCGGTCCTTGTATCGACCTTGACGTACACCGACATGCCGGCGCGCAGCAGGCCTTCGCGGGCGACGTCGGCGGGGACGCGGATGCGGACCGGGACGCGCTGCACGATCTTGGTGAAGTTGCCGGTGGCGTTGTCGGGCGGCAGCAGCGTGAACACCTGCCCGGCTGCCGGCGCGAGGCTGTCCACCGTGCCCTCGATCTTGCGGCCGGAGTAAGCGTCGACCGACAGATCGACCGTCTGGCCGGGCTTCAGCCGCGCCAACTGGGTTTCCTTGAAGTTGGCGTCGACATAGACGCCGTCGAGCGGCACGATGTTGGCGAGCCGTTGGCCGGCATTGATGTAGTCGCCGGTGTTGACCAGACGGTTGGAGAATGTGCCGGTGACGGGCGCGCGGACATTGGTGAAATCGAGGTCGCGCTCGGCCTTGGCCAGCGCGCTCTGCAGCTCGGCGAGCTGGGCGCGAGCCTCGTTCTGCTGCGCCTTGGTGACTTCGACATTGTCGCGCGCGGCGTCGTAGGCCGCCTTGGCGGCGGCGACCGAGGCGACGCCCTGGTCGCGGCTGGCCTGCGAGGTCTCGAACACGGCGCGGGAGGCGAAGCCCTTGGTGCTCAGCGCCTGCTGGCGATCGAAATCGAGATCGGCACGCTTGGCCGCTGCCTCGGCGGAATTGAGCTGCGCCTGCGCCTGCTCGACCGCGCTCTGCTGGGCGGTGACCTGGCGGCCGATCCGTTCGATCGTGGCCTGCTGGGTGGCGATCTTGGCGCGGGCGCTGTCGACCGCGATCTTGTAGTCGCCGTCGTCGATCTTGAACACGACCTGCCCCGCCTTCACCAGCGTGTTGTCCCCGGGCAGGATCGCGGCGATGTGGCCGGCGACGCGGGCGCCGAGCGTGGTGTTGTTGGCCCGCACATAGGCGTCGTCGGTCGACACCATGAAGCGGCCAACCAGCATGTATTCGGTGCCGAAATAAGCGATGGCGGCCAGCGCCGCGAGGCCGACGCCGAGCAGCAGCATCCGCTTGCGGCGGGGCTTCTTGACGACGGGTGCGGGACGCGCCTGAGCCGCGACCGGCTCGGCCTCGGTCTTCGCTTCCGACGGTTCGGCGAGCTTCAGCGTCGAGGTATCTTCCAACCGCGAGCGCAGCGCATCGCTCTGGGAGGGCCCGGTGTCTTGCGGCAGAGCCGCGGCGGGCGCCGCCTCGTCGGGATTGGATCGAAGAACGCGGGCAGCTTGGTCGCGTCCGGACATCGGCATCTCCTGACTGGCTCACGATGAGCGCCTGCCCGGACCCCTTCGCCCTGACAGTCATTCTCAAATAAATTGACCGAACGGTTCGGTCAAGATAGTTTCCTGAGCAAATCTACCAGGCAGGGATCAATGTTTGGGCTGACGCCCGCGACGATTTCAGGACACGCTGAACCAATGGTTGCACACGCATCGGCCCCGGTGCCCCACATCGACGAGGACAGCGCCAAGCGCCGTCAGATCGTCAAGGGCGCGCGCCAGGTGTTTCTCGAGCAGGGCTATGACGGCGCCAGCATGGGCGAGATCGCGCGCGCGGCGGGCGTCTCCAAGGGCACGCTCTACGTCTACTTCGCCGACAAGAACGCTCTGTTCTGCGAGATCATGGAGCAGGAAAGCCTGTCGCAGGGCATGTCGGCCTTCGAGTTCGTGCCGGCGCTCGACGTCGAAACGTCGCTGAAAGTATTCGGCGCGGCCTACATCAAGCTGCTGTGCGATCCGCGCGGCGCGTCCGCCATCCGCACCGTGATGGCGATCGCCGAACGGATGCCGGAGGTCGGCCGCCACTACTACGAACGCGTCATCGCCAATTCGCTCGGCAAGTTCACGCGCTATCTCGAGCAGCAGGTGCAGGCCGGCACGCTGCAGATCGACGACTGCCACCTCGCCGCGTCGCAATTCACCAAGCTGTGCCAGGCGACGCTGTTTCTGCCGTTCATCTTCCAGATGACGAGCGCGCCCTCGCCGCAGCACATCGCCGAGGTGGTGGACAGCGCGACGCGGATGTTCCTGGCCACCTACAGGACGAAGCCGGGCGCCGACTGACCGCCGCCGGGCCCGCCGCAACCAAGCCCCAACTAATCGTCCTCGGCTTCGTCGCGGCTGACGGCCTTGCGCGCCGTCGGTCGGCCGATCGAGCCGGTCGGACCGTTCCAGCCGCTCGACGCATAGGGATTGCGCTGCTGCAGCCGCGCCGCGATCACTTCGCCGGGCACTGCCGCCGGCTTGCAGATGCTGCGGGCGCTACGCCGGCGCATCAGGTCGACGTGGATGTGATCGTAGTGATAGACGTTCGACCCCGGCGCCAGCACCGTGGTGAACATCTGGCAGGCCGAGTCCTGCACGTCGTGCAGAAACGCCTGCTCTTCGGGCAAGCCCTTCCAGCCGCCCTTCACGGTGATGCGCCGACCGTCCGCCAGCACGAAGGCGGCGATATCGAGCGCGTTGCCGAAAGCGTGTTCGGAAATGTGCGCGTTCGGATTGCCGTTCATGCCGCGGCACGAATAGGCGGAGATCTGCTTGATCTCGACGACGCGCTGGCCGAACCAGCGCATCGCCGCCGGCTGCACGGACTCGGCGAGCCAGCGATCCAGCGCCGAAACGATCGGGCACGCCAGCGTCGCGGTCGGCTTCAGCGCCACCGGACCGACCGAGCCGGTGACATTGCTCTGCGCCGGTCCGAGCCGCGGCAGCGGGCGCTGTTCGTCGGGATAGCGCGGTGAGGCATTCGGTTCGCGCGAGTAGCCGGTGACGTTCTCGGCCGGCGGACGGTCCGCCCCTTCCGGCGGCAGCTCGATGTCCTGCGCGGCCGGCGCCGTTCCCGGCGCGCTCAGCGAGACCGGACCGCCGCGTCCATTGTCGTAGCTGGCGTTTGCGCCATAGCCGCCTTGCGCGGCGCCGTAGGATGGCTGCTGCGGCGGATAGTTGCGCGGCTGTGCGCCGTAGCTCGGCTGCGCGCCCGGCCAGCGCGGCTGCGAGCCGCCGCCGACCGACGCCGGCGGACGCAGATCGTCGGCAAAGCCGATCGCGCTGCTTTCACCGAGGGCCGCGACCTTGAGAGGAAACTCGGCGCCGCACACGCCCGGCCCGGAGATCGGATCGATCCGGACCAGATCCGGGCCTTCCTTGACGGCGCCGGATTTCAGACATGCAACCTCGGCCTCGGTTCGCCACGGTTCACGTTCGGCGGTCTGAAACAGACCGCGTCCGCAACCGGCAAGCGATACGAGGACGATGGAGCCGACGAGATACAAACGAACTCCGCGCGTCATGACGCGCACAGTCGCTCAATCTGATTAAAGAGAATTGAATGGTATCTTTTTAGCGTCGCTTAACCATACGGCCGCAAGAGCGGAACTCTCGCGGCCGTCGAAGCGAGATCAGGCGGCGCGAACTTCGTCCAGGAACGCCTTCACTTGCGCCTTCAGGGTTTCGCCGGTGTGCGAAAGCTCGGTGGCGGCGTCCACCACCTGGCTGGCGGCAACGCCGGTCTCGCGCGCGGCATCGCTCACATGCACGATGTTGGTCGACACCTCGGTGGTCGAGCGCGCGGCCTCGGCGACGTTGTGGGCGATCTCGCGCGTCGCGGTGCCCTGCTCGCGCACCGCGCTGGCGATCGCCGTGGCGATCTCGTTGACGCGGCCGATGGTGGTGGTGATGCCTTCGATCGCCGCCACCGAGCTTTGCGTCGCGAGCTGGATCGCACCGACCTGCGACGAAATTTCCTCGGTCGCCTTGGAGGTCTGCTCGGCCAGCGCCTTGACCTCGGCGGCGACCACCGCGAAACCGCGGCCGGCCTCGCCAGCGCGGGCAGCTTCGATCGTCGCGTTCAGCGCGAGCAGATTGGTCTGTGCCGCGATGTCGCTGATCAGCGTCACCACCTCGCCGATCTTCTGCGCCGCCTCGGCGAGCCCCTTGACCTCATGGTTGGTGCGGCCGGCCTGCCCGGCTGCTTCGCCGGCGACCTGCGCGGACTGATCGACGTGCTTGCCGATCTCGGCGATCGAGGCGTCGAGCTCTTCGACGGCCGCCGCGACCGCCTGCGCATTCGAGGTCGCTTCCGCCGACGCACTGGTCGCCGCGCTGATGCGTCGTTCGGATTCGGTGGCGGTGCCGGCCATCGAGTCAGCCGTGCCGCGCAGTTCCGTCGCCGCCGAGCCGACCAATTGCACCGCGGTGCCGACGCTGGCCTCGAACCGCGCCGCGAGTTCGAGCATGGTCTTGCGGCGCTCGCTTTCATTGGCGATCCGCTGCTCGTCCTGGGCGGCGCGCAGCCGCTCGGTCTCGATCAGGCTTTCCTTGAACACCTCGACGGTCCGCGCCATCGAACCGACCTCGTCGCGCCTGTTGCAGCCCGGCACGTCGACCGCGTGATGGCCCTTGCTGATCTCGTGCATCGCGCCTTCGAGCGCCACGATCGGCTTCGCCATGCTGCGGCCGAGCCACACGGCAATCGCCGCCGCCGCAAGCGCCGCGCACAGCGTCGCGAGCACCAGCCACTCGATCGCGCTCTCGGTGAGTGCCGCATAGGCGCTGGCGTCGCGCACGATCTGCATCACCGCGACCGGAGCGCCCGAGTAGTTCTTGATCTGGCCGAACGACACGCCGGTCGCCTTGCCGCCATCTTCGCCCTTGCGGATCACCAATTCGCCCGACATCGCGCGGCGCACGGCGTCGGCATCCGGCACCAGGGCCGGGATCGACGAGGCGATGACGTTGATCTTGTCGCCGGCGGGCTGCAGGATCGCGACGTCGACGCCGAAACGCGACTTCATGCGCCCGACGAAATTGGCGCCGAACGGCGAACCGACATCCATCGTGCCGATCAAGCCCTTGGCATCGATGATCGGCGCCGTGCCGAACACAGTCAGATTGTCACGGCCGGGCTCGATGCCACCTTCGGCACGCGCCTTGGTCAGCGCTTCCACCACCATCTTGCGGCGACCGGACACGTCGTCGCCGAACGCGTCCGGCTTGTGGACACGGGCGAATGTGACCGACGGCGGAACCTGGATGGTGATCAGATCGAGTCCGCGCGGCGCCAGCTTGCCGTGCGCTTCCTTCATCAGCAGGACCGTGCGGTCGCGATCGCCGGAACGGATCGCATCCTTGACCACCTGCATGGCGGCCAACGTTTCGCTGACCGCCAGCGTGGTCCGGGTTTCTGCCTCGATCGCGCCGACCAGATTGGCATAATCGCTGCGCAGTTCGCGCTCCAGCGCCACCTCGATGGTCGCCTGCTGGCGCCAGAAGCTGAAGCCGGCGAGCATCGCGCACGAACCGATGGCCACCAGCGTAATCGCCACGATCATGCGTGCCGAGATCGATTTCAGCATCAATTCGTCTCCCATCGCGCGGCACGTCTCAATGCTCGCGTAGCCTGCTCAATTTACTTGAGGTAAACGTGTAGTTGCAGAGAAAGAATAGAATGTTAACGGGGGAACTGATCCGGCTATGCACGAAATGGGACTTAGCGGCCCCGGTAAGGTTGATCGGTTAGGTTAAGGGGGCAATTTCGTTGACCCGTGCGGCCCAGATGCTCAATTGGCCGCATGATCAAGGACGACGACTACGAACTCGACTCCTCCGGCAACAGGGTGCTGATCGGCCTCACTTCAGAAGAAACGGCCGAGTTCTTCCGGCTGGACGAGATCATCGCCAAGAGCGGCCCGCCGCCGGCGATCGAGGACGACTGGTACAGGCCGGAGGACCGCCGCTGGCTCGAACTCTACGAGAAGCACGAATCCGCCCGCCGTCCGTTCCTCAAGAGCAGCAAGACGATGCACTGAGGCGGGGCTCCGCCGCGCCGTCACGACCGCTCGGGATCACCACGCGTAGCGCAGCACGCCCTTGCCGGCGTAGCTGCGGGTGACGTCGGAGAACTCGCCTT
>NZ_JBHLWM010000012.1:0-299157 GCF_042432815.1 Rhodopseudomonas telluris | reverse complement strand
CCGTGACGATCGCGTTTCGCCCCTCTCCCCGGGGCGGGTTGAGGCGGACTATAGTCCTTTTAGGAATTTTGTCAACACTGCTTTTCGCCTCTATCCTACGTTCGTGAGTCCGGGGCGCGCGCGTTCGTCCACCTCTCCCGCTTGCGGGAGAGGTCGGATCGCGCAGCGATCCGGGTGAGGGCACTCCGCTCTGCGAGTCGCGGAGTCCGTGCTTGGGGCGCCCTCACCCCAGCCCTCTCCCGCAGGCGGGAGAGGGGGCGCGCTGCGGCTGGGGATGGGCATTGAGCTACACGGATGGCGAACGCTTACTTGGCGTAACTCAATGCCTCTCGGTCGTCATTCCGGGGCACGCGCGGAGCGCGGGAGCCCGGAATCCATAACCCCTGCCCTTTGTTGTGACGCTCGGTGTCGCCGCGCGGTGCGCTTGTCGTGACTCCAGGGGCTATGGATTCCGGGTTCGCGCTGCGCGCGCCCCGGAATGACGGGGAGAGGTTGGTGTAAGGTGACTTCGGCCGGGCCGGTGGGGCTCCGGGCGGCGCTCTGGTTCGGGCTCACGGCTCCGGGCGCATCGCGGGGCGATGCTCGCGTTCATCCGAGGCTCACGCTGAGACCACGCGTGATTAGTCCGTGTCCGGAGCAAACAGGACGATCGCCGGGGGGCGCCCCGTGTAGCACTCGATCCCCTTCAGGGTGCCGGTGTCGGGCATGACGCCGAACAGGTCCTTCTGCAGGGGGCGTTTTGCCTTGGTCAGGCAGGTCGCGACACGCACATCGAGATCGGACGAGCGCCAGCCATACAGGCTGCCAGCGACCCGCCGCAGCAGATCGACGAAGGCCGTCGTGTCGTCGATCATCGACAGCCGGACGTTGTACAGCTTCCGGTCCGGGACCCCGGCGTGGATGTTGGCGAGACAGTGCAAGGTGATCTCGCTTCCCGGCCGCGACCGGAATTCGACGTTGAGCATCTTGTCGTTCGACGCAAACATCTTCAGCTCGTCGGTGCCGCCGGCGGACTCCACCAGAACGGACAACCGGCTCAGACAAAACGGCGGCGTCTGCACGAGCTTGGTGCGCTGATCCGGCATGGCCTGCACGATAGCAAGCGCCTTCAAGTTCGCGGGGAGCGTGCCCGGCGCGACCACCGGAAACGACGGCTCGACCACGTTTTCGGCCTGGCTCCGACTCGCCTTCCGGTCGGGAGCTTGCGCGTTCGCCGCACTGGCCGACGCAACCAACGCGACGAACAATGCCGATATCAACCTGACGGACATTCCGTTTCCATTTTGGGTTAGAACACCACGGCGCAAGACAAAGGCGCGGTCGCTTCCGACCGCGCCCCCGTCATTTCCTCGCCTTGCTTACTTCGCGCCGGCCTTCTGGGCGAATTCCCAGGACAGCTTGGCCATCGGGACCGTGCGGGCGGCGGATTCCTTGGCCTTGTCGGAGGCGGCTGTGCCGTCGCGGACGCGGCCGGCGATGCCCTGCAGAATGCCCGCGAGCCGGAAGGTGTTGTAGGCGAGATACCAGTTCATGTTGGAGATGCCGCTGATCCCCGCCGCCTTGCAGTACATGTCGGAGGCCTGCTCCAGCGTCGGCAGGTTCAGCGCCTTGAGGTCGGCGTCGGCGAGGCCCGGCATCGACCACTGCATCAGCAGATAGGTGAAATCGGCCATCGGATCGCCGAGCGTCGATAGCTCCCAATCCAGCACCGCCTGCACGCGCGGCTCGGTGGCGTGGAAGATCATGTTGTCGAGGCGATAGTCGCCATGCACCACCGACACCCGCTCCTGCTCCGGCAGCGTGCTCGGCAGCCATTCCATCAGCCGGTCCATCTCGGGGATCGGATCGGTCACCGAGGCGTTGTATTGCTTGGTCCAGCGGTCGATCTGGCGGGCGAAGTAATTGCCCGGCTTGCCGAAGTCGCCGAGGCCAATTTTCTCGGGATCGTAGCTGTGCAGCAGCGCCAGGGTTTCGATCTTCGACTTGAAGATTGCCCAGCGCGACTCCGGCGTCTGGGTCGGCAGGGTCGGATCCCAGAACACCCGGCCCTCTTCCATCGACATGATGTAGAACGACACGCCGATCACCGCATCGTCGGTGCACAGCGCATAGGCCTTCGCCACCGGGAAGCCCTGCTTGCCGAGCGCGGCGATCACCTTGAATTCGCGGTCCACCGCATGCGCCGACGGCAACAGCTTGCCGAACGGCTTGCGCCGCATCACGTAGGAGCGATTCGGCGTGACGAGCTTGTAGGTCGGGTTCGATTGCCCGCCCCGGAACTGCTGGACCTCGAGCGGGCCCTGATAGCCCTCGACATTCGCCTGCATCCATTCCGCGAGGCGGGCTTCGTCGACACGATGCCGCTCCTCGACCGGCTTGGTGCCGACGTAATCCTCGTCATTTCGCTTCCCGACCAAAGTGGCGCTCCCTTGTTCTTGTTCGCGCGGTCCGCGCCGCGCGTTCCGACGTTCCAAAACAGTCATACCCGGGCGAGGCCCGGGTATCCATCTTTTCAAGAGATGGATCGCCGGATCAAGTCCGGCGACGACGTTTTTGCGTGGGCCTGATGCCCCACCCTTGCGGGCTCAGTGCGCCGTGTTGGCGTACTTCTTGAGCTCGAGCCGGGCGATGGCGCGGTTGTGCACCTCGTCCGGACCATCCGCCAGCCGCAGCGTGCGGATGTGGGCGTAATCCTTGGCCACGCCGGCGTCGTCCGAGACGCCGCCGCCGCCATAGGCCTGGATGGCGTTGTCGAGGATCTTCAGCGCCATGTTGGGCGCCGCGACCTTGATCATCGCGATCTCGAGCTGCGCGGTCTTGTTGCCGACCTTGTCCATCATGTCGGCGGCCTTGAGGCACAGCAGGCGGTTCATCTCGATGTCGGTGCGGGCCTCGGCGATGCGCTGCTCCCAGATCGAGTATTCGATGATCTTCTTGCCGAAGGCGGTGCGCGACTGCAGCCGGCGGACCATCTTCTCCAGCGCCTCTTCGGCCTTGCCGATGGTGCGCATGCAGTGATGGATGCGGCCCGGACCGAGGCGGCCCTGCGCGATCTCGAAGCCGCGGCCTTCGCCGAGCAGCAGGTTCGACGCCGGCACGCGCACGTCCTTCATCAGCACCACGCCGTGACCATGCGGCGCGTCGTCGAAGCCGAACACCGGCAGCATCTTCTCGATGGTGATGCCGGGGGTGTCGAGCGGCACCAGGATCTGCGACTGCTGCTGATGCTTGGCGGCATTGAAGTCCGTCTTGCCCATCACGATCGCGATCTTGCAGCGCGGATCGCCGACGCCCGACGACCACCATTTGCGGCCGTTGATCACATAGTGATCGCCGTCCTTGACGATGCTGGTCTCGATATTGGTCGCGTCCGACGACGCCACCGCCGGCTCGGTCATCAGGAACGCCGAGCGGATCTCGCCGTTCATCAAGGGGCGAAGCCACTGCTTCTTCTGCTCCTTGGTGCCGTAGCGCATCAGCACTTCCATGTTGCCGGTGTCCGGCGCCGAGCAGTTGAACACTTCCGAGGCCCAGGAGATGTGGCCCATCTGCTCGGACAGCAGCGCATATTCGAGATTGGTGAGGCCCGCGCCGTGGAATTCGTCGTCCTCGTGCGAGGACGGCGGCATGAACAGGTTCCACAGACCCTCGGCCTTGGCCTTCGCCTTCAGCTCTTCGAGGATCGGGATCACCTTCCAGCGCTCACCCTCGGCGTCCTGCTTGTTGTAGATCGGCACCGCCGGACGAACATGCGTGTTCATGAAGGCGGTGACGCGTTCCAGCCATTCACGCTGGCGATCGGACATCGTGAAATCCATCAGGCGATCCTCTTTTTCCAAGCTGTTGGCCGACAAGGTTGCCGGCACTGTCTCCCCGCCGCCCGGCCATCGCAAGGCTTTCGCCCTGCCCTCGGCGGCGCCACAGGCGCGCGCCGCGATCGATCCCGGCGGGATGCCGGTCGCCCCCGCGCGCTCGCGCATTGACTTCCGGCCATGAAACGATAGTTTCATACAGCTGTTTGAAATGCAAGTTCGACGATTTTCCACGGGATGGCATGGCCGCCGACACCACACGCACCGCGATCCTCCTGGCCGCCGAGCGGCTCTACGCCGAGCGCGGCTTCGGCGAAGTGACGCTGCGCGACATCGTCGCGGCGGCGGAGGTCAACCTCGCCGCGGTGAATTATCACTTCGGCTCGAAGGACGAACTGATCGCCGAGCTGTTCGTGACGCGCTCGATCGTCACCAACCGCGAGCGACTCAAGCTGCTGAAGGCGGCGGAAGCCGCCGGCGGCGGCCGTGCGCCGGTCGAGGAGATTCTGCGTGCGCTGATCGGCCCGTCATTGCGCGGCTGTCTCGGCCGCGAGAGCGAGCGGTCGGATTCGGCGCGCTTCATGATCCGCGCCTCGATCGAGACGATCGCGCCGATCCGCAAGATCAAGAACCGCGAGATCGATCACTTGCGCAAATTCGCCGCGGCGCTGCGCCGCGCCCTGCCCGGCAAGGCCGACGCTGATATTTACTGGGGCCTGCACTTCACGCTGGCGATGGCGCAGCAGACCGTGCGCGACAGCGAGCGCCTGCTGCGGCTGTCCGAGGGTACTTGCGACCTCGACGACGTCGACGGCGTGATCGACCGCATCGTCAGCGTCGCAGCGCTGGCGCTGACGGCGGGCTCGGCGGTGGACGAGAAGATGGCGGCGCGGCCGGGGCGGTAGTGCGGGCGGTGTAACGAAACCTCGGCTTCGATTTGCTCAAGTCCAGTCTGCCACTAGCAACTTGGCCGCATCCTTCGAGGCTCGCTACGCTCGCGCCTCAGGATGACGACTCTGCATTTGAAAGGCCGCTGAAGGTCAACACATTCAGCGTCATCCTGAGGTGCCCGGTGCGCCGCGCTTAGCGCGGTGCACCGGGCCTCGAAGGATGGGCCACAGGCACCCGCCGCCTCACCACGCCGGAATATACGTGCCCTTGAACCGCGTCTCGACGAACTGCTTGACCGGGTCGGAGTGATAGGCCTCGATCAGTTGCTTGACCCAGGGTTTGTCCTTGTCTTCCTCGCGGACCGCGATGATGTTGACCCAGGGGCCTTCGACCTCTTCCCGCGCGATGGCGTCCTTGGCCGGGTTGAGGCCGGCCTGCACCGCGTAGTTGTTGTTGATCGAGACGAGGTCGACGTCCTGCAGCGAGCGCGGCAACTGCGCGGCGTCGAGCTCGACGAATTTTAGCTTCTTCGGATTCTCGGTGATGTCGGCGACGCTGGCGGTGGCGCCGACGCCGTCCTTCAGCTTGATCACCTTGTGCAGCGCCAGGATCAGCAGGCCGCGCGCGCCGTTCGACGGATCGTTGGCGATCGCCACGGTGGCGCCCTGCGGCAGATCGGCGAGCGTCTTGACCTTGACCGAGTACACGCCCTGCGGCGACGCGATGGTGTTGGCGACCTTGACGATCTTCCAGTTGGTCTTGGAGATCTGGTTCTTCAGATACGGCTCGTGCTGGAACGAGTTGGCCTCCAGCTCCTTCTGCGCCAGCGCCTGGTTCGGCACCACGTAGTCGGTGAATTCGATCGGCTTGACGTCGAGCCCGCGCTCGGCCGCGACTTTCTTCACCACGTCGAGGATCTCGGCATGCGGACCGGCGGTAACGCCGACCCGGATGGTTTCGGCATGGGCGGCGCCGGCGAAAGCCAGCGCGATCAGCGAGACGGCAAGACGGCGCATCGACAAACTCCTCGTGACGTTTGAAAGGGATCAGGACCGGCGGGTGCGGCGATCGAGCTTGCGCGCCAGCGTGTCGCCGAGCGTCTGCACGCCCTGCACCAGCGCGATCAGCACCAGCACCACCGTGAGCATCACCTCCGGCATGAAGCGCTGATAGCCGTAGCGAATGCCGAGGTCGCCGAGGCCGCCGCCGCCGACCGCGCCGACCATCGCCGAATAGCCCAGCAGGCTGACCAGCGTCAGCGTCAGCGCCATGATCACGGCCGGCATCGCCTCGGGCAGCAGCACCTTGCGGACGATCTGCAGCGGGCTGGCGCCGAACGCGCGCGCCGCTTCGATCAGGCCATGATCGACCTCGCGGATCGCCGCCTCGATGACGCGGGCGATGAACGGAATCGCCGCGATGGTCAGCGGCACGGTCGCCGCCGCGGTGCCGATCGAGGTGCCGACCAAGAGCCGCGTCAGCGGCACGATGGCGACCACCAGAATGATGAACGGCGTCGAGCGCGTCGCGTTGACAATGACGCCGATGATGCGGTTGGCGACCGGCGCGGCGAACAATTCACCGGCGCGGCTGGTCGCGAGGAAGACGCCGAGCGGCAGGCCGATCAGCGTGCCGAACAGGCCCGACAGCCCGACCATCGCCAGCGTGTCGAGCAGCGACGACCAGATCATGCGAATGAGTTCAGGCGACATAGCCGAGCTGCTCCACCAGATTGTTGCCGGCCGACAGTTGCGCGATCACCTGACGCAGCACGTCCGGCGCGGCGCCCAGCGATACGATCAGGGTGCCGAACGGATGGCCGGCGATCATCTCGACCTGACCGGACAGAATGTTGAGATCGACGCCGAACTCGCGCGTCACCCGCGACAGCAGCGGCTGGTTAGCGTCGCTGCCCTTGAAGGTGATGCGCAGCACCGCCAGCCCGCCCGGCGGCTGGGTCGGCTGCAGCTTTTCCAGCAGCCACTCCGGCGCGCCGCTGCCGGTCACCGACGACACGAACCGCCGCGTTACCTCGTGGCGCGGCGTGGCGAACACGTCGAAGGTCGCGCCATCCTCGACGATGCGGCCACCCTCGATCACCGCAACACGGTCGGCCAGCGCCTTCACCACCGCCATCTCGTGGGTGATGAACAGGATGGTGAGACGCAGGTCGCGATTGATCTGCTTCAAGAGCTCGAGAATCTGATCGGTGGTTTCCGGATCGAGCGCCGAGGTCGCCTCGTCCGACAGCAGCACCGAGGGCTCGGTGGCGAGCGCGCGGGCGATGCCGACGCGCTGCTTCTGGCCGCCGGAGAGTTCGGCCGGATAGCGGTCGCGCTTGTCGGCCAGCCCGACCATGTCGAGCAGCGGCAGCACGCGCTTTTCGATCACGGCCTTCGGCGTGCCGGCGATCTCCAGCGGCAGCGCGACGTTGCCGAACGCGGTGCGCGACGACAGCAGATTGAAATGCTGGAACACCATGCCGATCGAGCGCCGCGCGCCGCGCAGCTCGCGTTCGCTCAGCGCGGTGATCTCGACGCCGTTGACGACGACACGGCCGCTGGTCGGCTTGTCAAGGCCGTTGATCAATCGGATCAGCGTCGACTTGCCGGCGCCGCTGCGGCCGATCACGCCGAGGATCGCGCCTTTCGGCACGCTGAGGCTGATGTCGTCGAGCGCCACCACCTCGGCGCTGCTCTTGCGGGCCGCATACACCTTGCGGACGCGGTCGATCAGGATGCCCGTCTCAGAGGTTGGAGGGGAGACGGGACGGTCTCCCGCGGGCGGCTGCCAGGGGGCATTCATAACGGGCTTGCTCATCGGCGAAAGATGCCGTCACCGCGACGGCGTTGTCTATCGGGTACCGCCTCGGCTGCTGCGCTGCAACGTTCGGAGAAGAAAAACAACGCCGGGCGGGGATTTCGACACCACGACAGGGTTTGTTATCTGCCGAGAAGCACCTTTGGAGAATTGTTTTCTTCCGCCATACTGACCGCCTGATGCGCGGCGGCTCAATCCCCACGGCGTCATCCTGAGGCGCTCGCCCGCAGGGCGAGCCTCGAAGGATGGGCCGCGCGGTCCTCTTTCCGTTTCACATCCTTCGAGGCCGCCGCTGCGCGGCGGCGCCTCAGGATGACGGCGTGCAGGTGGAGAGGAGCCTCAGATCCCGCCGCCGTTCTCGAACGAGTCGGCGACCGGCTTGGCCTGGGTGATGACGCTGCCGGCCGGCACGCTGCGGGTCAGCCAGACGCCGCCGCCGACTTGCGCTCCCTGCCCGATCGTGACGCGGCCGAGCACGGTCGCGCCGGCATAGATCACCACGTCGTCCTCGATGATCGGGTGGCGATCGCCGCCCTTGACGATGCGGCCCTGCTCGTCGGTCTCGAAGCGCTTCGCCCCGAGCGTCACGGCCTGATACAGCCGCACGCGACGGCCGATGCGCGCGGTCTCGCCGATCACCACGCCGGTGCCGTGATCGATGAAGAAGCTCTCGCCGATGGTGGCGCCGGGGTGGATGTCGATGCCGGTCTGCGCATGGGCGATCTCGGCGACGATCCGGGCCAGCATCGTGACGCCGAGCGCATAGAGCCGATGCGCAATCCGGTGCCGGATCATCGCGGCGACGCCGGGATAGCAGAACACGACTTCGTCGAGACTCTTCGCCGCCGGATCGCCGTCGAACGCGGCGCGGATGTCGCTGTCGAGCAGCGCGCGGATGCGCGGCAGATCGTGGGCGAAATCGGCGACGATCGATAGCGCCTGGCCGTCGATCTCGCCGTGCTTGGCGGTGCCGTCGAGATCATTGAGCCGAAGTTCGCGCCGCACCTCGCGCCGCAGCCGGCGCAGCGCCTGCTCGATCGTGTCGGCGACGAACACGTCGAGCGTCTCTTCCGATAGACCGGACGGCCCGAAGTGGCGCGGATACAGCGCCGACACCAGCGCATCGAGCACGCCTGCCACAGCCTCGCGCGACGGCAGCTCCGGCAGCGGCCGCCCGCGATAGCGCCGCCGCTGCGACACGGCGCGCAGCCCGGCCAGGTCGGCGACGATCGCGCCGAGGTCCCATGCTGGTTCCGGGGCGACACGGGGCTCGGCGGATTGCGGCATGCGGGCTGGCTCCGATGAGTTAGTTGTAAAGCGACGAGTGACAAACTCTCCCCGTCATTGCGAGCACCCGGATCGGCGCTTTGCGCCGTCCGGGTACAGGCTCCGCGAAGCAATCCAGAAGCGTCGTGCACGGGACTGGATTGCTTCGTCGCTGCGCTCCTCGCAATGACGCGTTGATAGTGCTGTGACTAACTTGAATATCATCACCCCCGCAGCCCTCGCCCGCTCTGCAACCGCCGCAATGCATCGACCAGCGCGTCGATATCGTCGTGGGTGTTGTAGAGCGCGAGCGACGGGCGCACCGTGCTCTCCAGGCCGAAGCGGCGCAGGATCGGCTGGGCGCAGTGATGACCGGCGCGCACCGCGATGCCTTCGCGGTCGAGCGCCTTGCCGACGTCCTCGCTGCGGCAGCCGTCGAGCACGAAGGACAGGATGCCGGCCTTGTCGCGCGCGGTGCCGATCAGCTTCAGGCCCGGCACCGTGAGCAAGTGCTCGGTGCCGTAGGCCAGCAGCTCGTGCTCGTGCGCGGCGACGTTGGCCATGCCGATGCGGCTTAAGTAATCGATCGCCGCGCCGAGCCCGACCGCGTCGGCGATGTTGCCGGTGCCGGCCTCGAAGCGATCCGGCGGTCCCTGGAAGATGGTCTTCTCGAAGCTGACGTCGGCGATCATGTTGCCGCCGCCCTGCCAGGGCGGCATCGCCTCGAGCACGTCGGCCTTGCCGTACAGCACGCCGATGCCGGTCGGGGCGAACATCTTGTGGCCGGAGAATGCGTAGAAATCGACGTCGAGCGCCTGGACGTCGACCGGCAGGTGGCAGATGCCCTGCGCGCCGTCGACCAGCACCTTGGCGCCATGGCGATGCGCCAGCGCGGTCATCTCGGCGACCGGCGTCACCGTGCCGAGCGCGTTCGACACCTGCGTGAAGGCGACGATTTTGGTCTTCGGCCCGAGCAGCTTCTCGTACTCATCCAGCAAGATCTGGCCGTGATCGTCGACCGGCGCGACGCGGAGCTTGGCCCCCTTCTCGGCGGCGAGTTGCTGCCACGGCACGATGTTGGCGTGATGCTCGAGATGGCTGACAACGATCTCGTCGCCCTCGCCGACATTGCGGCGGCCCCAGGCCTGCGCCACCAGATTGATCGCCTCGGTGGCGCCGCGCACGAACACGATGTCCTTCACCGACGGCGCATTGATGAAGGCGCGGACCTTGTCGCGCGCCGCCTCGTAGGCGTCGGTCGAGCGCGCCGCCAGCGTGTGCGCGGCGCGGTGAATGTTGGAATTCTCGTGCTTGTAGAAATGCGCCAGCCGATCGATCACGCATTGTGGCTTCTGCGTGGTGGCGCCGTTGTCGAGCCAGACCAGCGGCCGGCCGTTGACGGTCTCCTGCAGGATCGGGAAGTCGCGCTTGAATACATGCGCGTCGAACGGCCGGGCGCCCGACAGATCGAGGACGTGCACCTCGGGGCGGTGCTGCGAAGCCAGCCCTGCGAGATCGAACGTCTCCGCACGCGGGGCCAGTGACGGCGGCGCGGCGGGTGTCGCCCGCGCCAGAGGATTGTCGGCGAGGAAATACAGCGGCGCAGAGGCCGCGACCGCGCTCGCGCCGAACGGGCCTGCGCCAGCCCCCTCGGGCGGCACGAAGCTGCGCAAATCCCCGAGCCGTCCCGGCAAAGCCGCAAGATCCGTCTCCCGCGCGAACACGGGTTGGATGGCGGGCGCGGAGGCCGGCGCCGGAGCGACCGGCGTCGCCGCGAGCGGCACCGTGAGATCCAGCGGCACAGCCGGCGCGTGCGCGGGCTCCGCCGCGAGCTTCGGATCGAGCGCAAACAACGGCGCCGAGGGCCGTGCCGCGCCGATCTTCGGGATCGGCGAGGCCGAGCCGGGATTGTGGTTGGGCTTGAGCGGCGGCGTCAACGGCGGCGTGCCGGGGATCGCGCTCTGCAGCGGCTCGGCGACGAACAGCGGCGCCGAGCCGAGCGCAGCGCCGGGCTCCGGCACCGCGCCATTCGGCAGCGCCGCGAAGAACGCATTCGCCAACCGCGCGATGGTGCCGACATCGGGGGCGCCGAGTGCAGCGGCCGCCCCCTGATCCAGCGTCGCCGGATCCGGCAGCGCGCCGAGTTGCGCTGCCGCTGCCGACCCGGGATGCGCCGAGGGCTCAGGCGTACTCATGATACTTGCCGACCTCGACGTTATCGAGCACGCCGAGCGCGTCCTCGGTCAGCACCGCGAGCGAGCAGTACAGCGAGATCAGATAGGACGCGATCGCCTTGCGGTTGATGCCCATGAAGCGCACCGACAGGCTCGGCGCCACCTCGCCCGGCACGCCGGGCTGGAACAGACCGACCACGCCCTGCTTCTTCTCGCCGGTGCGCAGCAACAGGATCTTGGTGCGGCCATGCTCGTCGACCGGCACCTTGTCGGACGGCACCAGCGGCAGCCCGCGCCAAGTGAGGAACGGCGAGCCGAACAAGTTGATGGTCGGCGGCGGCACGCCGCGGCGGGTGCACTCGCGGCCGAACGCGGCGATCGCGCGCGGATGCGCCAGGAAGAACGCCGGCTCCTTCCACACCTTGGTGATCAGCTCGTCGAGATCGTCCGGCGTCGGCGGACCCTTGCGGGTCGAAATCCGCTGCGACGGCGCGGTGTTGGCGAGCAGGCCGTATTCGGCGTTGTTGATCAGCTCGCTCTCCTGGCGCTCCTTGACCTTCTCGATCAGGAGCCGAAGCTGCTCCTGGATCTGATCGAACGGATGGCTGTAGAGATCGGAGACGCGGGTCTGGACGTCGAGCACGGTGGTGACCGCGTTGAGGAAGTATTCGCGCGGATGCTCCTCGTAGTCGACGAAGGTCTCCGGCAGATCCGCATCGCGGTCGCGGCGCGGACTGCACTCGACATCGAACGACGGTGACGCGGTCGCGCCGCGGGTTTCCTTGACGCGGTTCAGACGGAAGATACCAGCTTCGACCGGTGTCCAGTGCAGCAGCGGCACCAGCCAGCGCGGCGAAATACCGCCCCATTGCGCGCGAGTCTTGGTAGCGTTGGCAAGCTGGCGCGCTGCGCCTTCCGCAAGTGTCCTGCGGACTTCGGTATCATCAGCCATCTGCTCTCTTCCCTTGCACGCGCATCGCCGTTGACGCACGTGGTTCGTTTGGAACTAACAAGCGGAATAAGAGAAGATTTGCACCGAGTCCACGCCGGGAACGTTCCATTATTTCACCCGCGCGGAGAATGACATTCTACTAACAGAGGCGATCAACTCATCGCTGCTGACTGGCGAGAGGTTGATAGCACGCCGTTCCATGAAGACGGCGCTGCAGAGAATGCATTTGCTGAAAATGGAATGATTATTCTTTTGGCGCATAGCGCGCCATTCGCTCTGCCGGCCGGCGTGTCGGCACACACCCTGCAGGCGAGGACGGCGCTGGCGAACGACCGCCGACGCGCTCAGCGCGCGCGGCGCATCTCGTCGCGGCGCATCGGCATCGCATCGACCTTGGCGAACAGATGATCGGCCGACAGCGGCTTGTCCGACGACAGCGCGGTGTGGCCGTCCTTGCCGATCAGAAAGACCTGAAAGCGTTGGCCGTCGGCGGACAGCCGCGACCGGATCTGCCGCGCGGGATCACCGTCACCCACCGCCTCGCGCAGAACGATCGCGCGTTCGGACATGCCGGCGGCCGATGCCTGATAGATCTTGCGCTGCTGCTCTGCGGCCGCATCGCCGGCGGGCGCGACGACCACCAGCACGCGGTTTTTCCAGCGCAGATCGTCGAGTGGCGAGGCCTCACTGTGGCCGGTCATCAGCGTCATCCCCGTCAGCAGTCCGATCGTCAGATTTCGCACGCGCATATTGGTCCTCGGCTCCTCCACTGCCCTTCCGGTAACTTGCAACGCGATCAAACGATCCAGCCTCCTCGTTGCCCCGCGCCGCTGCCGGCATTTCGCCACAAGCTTCGTTGCGAAAGCCCCGCACGCTGCCTAGACTCCAGCCATGATCTTCAAGACATCGGCCCCACATGACCAGGCGTAGCGGCAGCGCGGATCTGCCGCTGCATGGCGGCCGCGTGCCGCAATGGCTGGCAGACCGCATGGCGGCGCTCGGCGCCATCGTCTGCCAGGCGATCGTGCACCATTACGGCCGCGAGGAGTTGCTCGCCCGCCTGGCCCATCCGTTCTGGTTTCAGGCGTTCGGCAGCGTGATGGGGATGGACTGGCACTCGTCCGGCATCACCACCAGCGTGATCGGCGCGTTGAAGCGTGGGCTGGCGCCGCTCGGGGGCGAGCTCGGCCTCCACGTCTGCGGCGGGCGCGGGCGGCATTCGCGGCGCACGCCGGACGAACTGATGGCGCTCGGCCAGCGCGTCGGGTTCGACGGCGACGCCCTGACCCGCGCCAGCCGGCTGGTCGCCAAGGTCGACAGCGCCGCCGTGCAGGACGGCTTCGACCTGTATCTCCACGGCTTCTTCGTCGCCGACGACGGCCGGTGGACCGTGGTGCAGCAGGGCATGAACGAGACCAAGCGGCAGGCGCGGCGCTACCACTGGCATTCGGAGAATCTCGCCAGCTTCGTCGAGGCGCCGCACGCCGCGATCGACGGGCCGACGCAAGGCCAGATCGTCAACCTCACCGACAAGCGCGCGGCGCCGTCGCGCGACGCGCAGCTCGAATTGCTCGCGGACCTCGGCCCCGACGGCGTGGTCCGCACCTATCTGGATGCGACCACCGAGTCGGCGGCGCAGCCTACGCTGCCGCATCTGATCATGCCGGCGCATCACGATGTCCGCTCGGCGGACGTGTTCACGCGCCGGCTGCACGGCACGCTGGCCGCCGCGGCCGAGCGCGGGCCGATCGACTTTCCCGAATTGCTGCTGACGCCCGGGGTCGGCGCCCGCACGGTGCAATCGCTGGCGATGGTCGCCGAGGTGGTGCACGGCGCGCCGTATCGGTTCGCCGATCCGGCCCGCTTCTCGCTGGCGCATGGCGGCAAGGACCGCCATCCCTACCCGGTCCCGATCAAGGTCTATGACGAGACAATCCGCGTGCTGAAATCCGCGGTGCAGAACGCCAAGCTCGGGCGCGACGAGGAACTGGAAACGATCCGGCGGCTCGACGCGCAGGCGCGCCGCCTGGAGCGCACCGCGAGCGGGCCCTCGTTCGAGGATTACGTTGGTGGCGAGCGCGCCGCATCGCCGGCGCTCGGCGGCCGCTCGGTGTTCGGCTGGGAAGCCGACCTTGTCGGCCTCGCGGCGACGCCGGTGAAATGATGCGCGCGCCGGTGACCGAGCTGGTCAAGATCGCCAGCGAGACCCCGACGCCGCTGTCGGCGATCTGGATCAAGCCCCACGACGCACGCGCCTGCCTGGTGCTGGCGCATGGCGCCGGTGCCGGCATGACGCATGCGTTCATGGAGCAGGTCGCGACGGGACTCGCCCAGCACGGCGTCGCGACGCTGCGCTTCCAGTTTCCCTATATGGAGAAAGGCAGCAAGCGACCGGACCAGCCAGCCGTCGCGCATGCGGCGATCCGCGACGCGGTCGCGGAGGCGCGCCGGCGCTGCGGCAAGCGTCCGCTGCTCGCCGGCGGCAAATCCTTCGGCGGCCGCATGACCTCGCAGGCCCAGGCGCTGGCGCCGCTGGGCGGCGTACGCGGCCTCGTCTTCCTCGGCTTCCCGCTTCACCCGGCCGGCAATCCCTCGGTCGGACGCGCCGAGCATCTCGACGGCATCCGCGTGCCGATGCTGTTCGTCCAGGGCACGCGCGACAAACTCGCCGAGCCGGAGCTGCTCGCGCCGGTGGTCCGCGGCCTCGGCAAACACGCCACCCTGCATCCGATCGCCGACGCCGACCACGCCTTCCACGTTCCCGCCCGCACCGGCCGGCGCGACAGCGACGTGATCAGCGAGATCTGTGGGGCGGTGGCGGGGTGGATCGACCGCGAGATCGATTGAACCGTCGCCGCAGGGCTCTCCGGTGAGATTCTTGATGCCGCGCAGCCCCCTTGCCGACGTCGGACTTCCGCACCTCAATAGATCGATGAAGCGTCCAAGCCTCCGTCGATGACCAACGGAGCGATCTTGAGCTGACCGTCTTTGTCGCGCGACGTTGTGAGCTGGTGTATTTTGCGCGACTCCGCGTCATCGACCACCTGATGTTCGAACAACGAAAGCCGCTCTCCCAACGAGACTTTCTTCTGCGCGAGCAAGCTTTCCAAGGCTGCGAGCCATAGCGTGTAGTAGTCGTCGCTGCCGACGATACATGCCAGCTTCTCTTTTGAGTTTATTTTGCCAATGAGGGCGGCTTGAAAGTCGCGAAGCGAAAATAGGCGCCGCTCCGAGAGGGCCAGCGTGAGCGCGAAAGCCCTCGCGTGCCAAGGCTCGGCGAAGCCGCGGCTCGTGTCGGATTCGCCCCAGCCGACCAATTCGCGAAGCTCCTGAATTTCGTGATTTGCATCCATCTTCGTTCTCCAGGAAGCGACGTTCAAAGGCGAGCGACGCCGATCATCGAGTCTCGCGTAACGATGGCGGCGAGTTCGTCTTCCGTCATCGCGTCCGTTCCCGCCGGCCTTTCCGGCAGCACGAGATAGCGGATTTCAGACACGCTATCCCAGACTTGAATTTTGACCTTCTCGTCGAGGGCGAGCCCCAACTCCGACAGCACGCGCCGCGGCTCGCGGACAAGCCGCGATCGGTAAGCACTGGATTTGTACCAGGCTGGCGGAAGGCCCAGGATCGTCCATGGATAGCAGGAGCACAGTGTGCACACGATGACGTTGTGAACGGTCGGGGAATTCTCGACCACATGAAGATACTCGGTCTCGGGGCCACCGAGGCCGAGTTCAGCACAGGCCTCAAGCCCGTTGGCAAGCAGGCGGGACTTGAAAGCCGGATCGGTCCAGGCTTTCGCTACGACGCGCGCGCCCGACTTCGGTCCAATCTTCTCCTCGTAGTACGATACGATTTCATCGACACGGTCCGAGTCCACCACCCCCAGCTCTGAAAGCAGCGCTTCCATCGCTTCGGTGCGGACGGCCTGCCAAGGCTTTTCAACACCGTGGTCATGGTCGTGATCGTGGTGGTGGTCATCATGGTGGTGATGATCGTGGTCGTGATCGTTTGCGCTCATCGGCTCATTCCGCCCGCTCGAGGTAATCTTCGCTCAGATCCACTTTGATCTCGACATTGGGCTCAGCCGCATCACCCCAGATTTCATCGGATGAGAACGTGACATTATAAACCGGCTGAAGATTCTCGCCGGCGTTATGCGCGCGCGTATCCGGCAAGACCCAGGCCTGCGCGTTGACGATCGTGACAACACCCGTCTTGTTGCGGACGAAATGCGTGAGCCGCGTATGCCCTGCCGGCTGGTGGTTCTTGACTGTGACCCGATCTCCGATTTGAAACTTCGGGCTGACCTGCACATCCTTGCGCCAGGCACCCCAGGCAATTTTCTTATCATCCGGGAGCGGCCAATTACGATCATTGGTCCCGACAGGATTCGAAGGCCTGCCGGTCTCCAAAGCGTCCACTCGCTGATCGACCTCGTCGCGGCTGATAATGCCCTTGCGTGTGAGGATGCTCTCCATCGCGAACAGCCAGCGACCATAGTACCCGTCGGTCAGGTACGCTGCGGCATCCATCAGTTCTATTTCGTGCCGATGTTCATCCAGATTGTAGATGCCCTTGGTATCCAAGACCTGGGTCAGCGCGTAGACCCGGCCTTCCCATCTGCTGTGAAAGACAGGTTCATTGGGCTCGATCTCGACCTTTCCAAAGCCGTGCAGGCCGCCCATGTCATGAATGCCGTTCATCGTAACTCCGTTTTATCTCGCGACGGACGTCAGTCGATCAGGTCTTCGATATGCTTTTGTAGTTTCAGAAATTCGGGTGCGTACCGCTCCTTCATGGTCTCCCCGATCCTCTCGTCCAAGACGACCGACATCGGCCGCCCGCCGAGCACGATCACCCGATGGCCCACCATCAGCGCTTCTTCGACATTGTGGGTCACCATCACGAATGTGGTGCGCGTCGCTGCCCAGATCTGTCTCAGCAACGCATGCATCCGGCGCCGCAGGCTCACATCCAGCGCGCTGAATGGTTCATCCAGAAGAAGCACGCGTGGCTGCATGACCAACGCGCGCGCGATCGCAACGCGCTGGCGCATCCCGCCCGACAGTTCATGAGGATATTTTGCGCTTGCGTGAACAAGATCGACATCTTGCAGCATCTGTTCGAGACGCTCGTTCTTCTCGCGGCGCGAGCCGTCACAATAGGCCAGGCCAAAAGCGATATTCTTGCGAACGTTGAGCCAGGGGTACAGGTTGTTCTCCTGGAAGATCATGACGATTTCGCGGGACGGTGCCTCGATCCACTGGCCCTGAAACAGCACACCGCCATCGCTGGCACCACGAACGAACCCGCCCAGCGCCCGAAGCAGCGTTGTCTTTCCGCAGCCCGACGGACCGAGCAGACAGGTGATCTCCCCGCTGCCAATATCGAGCGAAAAGTCGCGGATCGGCGACCCGCCCTCGCCCTTGGATCCGGGGAAATCGACCGTCAGATGGTCGATCTTGAATGCGACGTCGGCTTTTGTCGTCGGAGCCAGCACCTTCAGATTCTCCACCACAACAGCCGGCCGGAAATGACCGACAACAGTCGATCCACGACGAACCCGGACACGCCGATGATCGCCATGCCAAACATGATCAGATCGTTGTTGAAGAGATTCCGGCCCATCATGATGATCGCTCCCAGTCCGTCGCGGAGCCCGACCATCTCCGCGACGAGAACAGCCATCCACGCGGCGATGAAATTCGTCCGGAGCAATGTGAAGACTCCGGGCAACACGGCAGGCAGCACCACCCGCAGCCATCGGCTGAATGGGCTGGCACCAAGGTTATCGGCGATCGTCAGGAATTCGGTCGGGATCCGCTTGATCTCCGCGAGGGTGGCGATCGTCAGGATGAAATAGACACCCATGAAGACGATGAAGACGGCCGTCACGTTGGAGATGCCGAAGATCACGATCGCCGTCGGAATCCAGGCAATAGGTGCAATCGGAGCCAGGACGTAGAGGATCGGCGACAAACACCAGGTCGCGACTCTTGAAAGGCTCAGGAGTGCGCCGGTCAGAACGGCCGCGATGAACGCGATCGACATCCCCGCGAACACCCGCAACAGCGTCGAAACAATGCTTTGCGACAGCGGTACCGCCTGCGAGCCGAGGCCGATGCGGAAGCCGCTGCTCGCAACGGCTGCGATGAAACGGCTTGGCGGCGGCAGAACCGTCGCCAAAGCCGAGCCATCCCGCGTGCCTACATATTCCCAAAGGCCAACCATCATCGCCAGCGACGCTGCACCGACCAACGTGGGAACGAAGCGACTGGCCCGGATCATTTTTGCAGGGACTTGATTGTCTCGAGACGGAAGATATCTGCAGCCTTGGTGGTTCCTTTGACGTAGCCGAGCTTTGTCAGATCGTCGACGACGCTTTGAACCGAGTCGAGGTCCGGAACGAAGGAAACCGGCACCGGGGCGGACTTGAATGATTGCAGCAGCACGTCCGGCTTGACGCGGAAGTAGTTGCCCTTTGCCAGCAAGGACACCGCCTGGTCCGGATGATTATTGATGATGTCGGCGCCGCACATCAGTCCCTCGAGATAGGCGCGAACAACCTGCGGCCGATCGTTCAGGGTCTTTTCGAGGACACTGACGACGGTGTTCGGTGAAAACGTCGTCCACGTCTCAGCGTCGGTCGTCAGACGTACAGCCCCCTTCTCGATCTGCATTTCGGTCGTATAGGGCTTGATATGGCTCAGGATATCCACCTGGCCGGAGCGAAACGCCTCCACCATGCCCAGCAGATCATTGAAGTACACGAGCTCGACGGAAGATGTGTCGATGCCTGCCTTGGCGAAGCTCCGCGTCAGAATCAATTCGAGCGTGTCCCCCTGAAGCGTCGCGATCTTGAGCTTGGCCTTGCCTGAGGCGGCATAAGTCTTGATGTCACTCATCGACCGCAGCCCCGACGCCTTCTGCGCGATGACCTCGATGATGCCCCAGCCGCCCGCCGCCGAAACCACTCTGATCGGCACGCCGCTGTTCGCAGCGAAGAATGGGAGCGTGAACGGATTGGTACTGAAGTCGATGGAACCGCCGGCCAAGGCGGCATTGTTGTCGCCCGGATTCGCGAAGAACACCGTCTCGACGTCCAATCCCGCCTTTTCGAAGCAGCCGCTTTCCTTCCCGACGAACAACGGCGCCATGTCCAGAGCGACCAGATGGCCAGCTTTGACGCGCGTCAACGGGGTCGCGGCCGACGATGGTCCGAGCGAGGCCATCAGCACCAAACTCAGGCCAGACAGGCACCCGATCACTTTGGCCAAGCAGCGATTGTCAGTATTCGACGTCATTTGCGATCCCCCTGGGAAAAACCAGTCCCCGCAACGCGACCCGACATCCGCAGCAGCTCCTGTGTCCTGACTTTCCAGCTCCGCTCAGCCCGCTTACAGCAACAGGTTTTGATCGATACATCGCAAATCGCGATGTATCAGAGATCGGTCGTGCGCCTGCCCCCTGTCTTCGGTTTCAACCCGCAGCCTCGTTTCCGGATCGCCCTGCTTGCGTTCCATCTCCGGTGTCCGACAAAATCCGTCAGCAAAATACGTGCCGCGTGCGGGGCACCCGCGCATCTCTACGCAGGCCTGCGAGGCCATACAGAGCCGCGGATCGCCCCTCAGTTGATGAATTACGGAGCTCAACTTGAAGACGACAGACATGGATGTGCGTCAGATACGGGTGTTTCTGGCGGTCGCTCAAAGCGGCGGTTTTTCCGCAGCCCAGGACGTCCTGAATCTCGCGCAATCGACCATCAGCACCGAAATCGCCGCTCTGGAAGCGAGGTTGGGTTACACGCTGTGCAAGCGTGGACGCGGCGGTTTCAAGCTCACCCCTCAAGGAGAGGCCTTCGTCACGGACGCGACGGAGCTGCTGTCGGCATTGTCTGCGTTCGAAATCAGCGTTGCCAAGCACAAAAAGCAGGGTTTGGGAGATCTGCGGATCGCGATCATCGACAACCTTGTCACCGACCCCCGTTGTCCGCTCATCGGCGCGTTCGACCGGTTTCATCGCCGAACGGGCGGCCGGGCCCACATTTATCTCGACGTGCTCAGCCCCCGCGAAATCGAGCAAGGCGTGTCGTCCGGAAAGATCGATGCCGCAATCGGAATCTTCACGGACACGTTGCCTCATCTTCAGTATGTTCGTCTCTATCGCGAGCGCGACGTCCTCGTCTGCGGCCATCGCCATCCGCTATTCCACGAGACCAGCGATACGCGGCTTTTCTCGAAGATCAGGAACGCGCAGAAGGTCGTGCGCACGTTTCTCAAGCTCAATGACTTCTTCTTCCTCAGCGATCAGCACAACAGCATCACGGCCCACGTCGACAGTGTCGAAGCCGCGGCGGTTCTGATCTTGGCAGGAAGCCATATCGGCTTCCTGCCGGATCATTATGCGCAACGCTGGGTCGATCGGGGCGAGATGCGCGTGATGGTCGAGAAGAGCTACACCAGGCAGTCGGATCTCACACTGGTTCATCACAAGGATCCGTCGCGGCTGGGATCTACAGCCAAGCTGCTGATTCAAGAGCTGTTGGGCGACACATCGGATCCTCCGATGAAAAAATCCAAAGTCGCGAATTGAAGCGACCCTGAAAGTTGCCGAGGTTTCGCTCAATCGATCCTAGACTTGAGAGAGACCGATGCGCGCGCTCCGAGACCGAGACATCCATGTCCTACGTTGATGCCCGGCCCTACCAGTGGCCGCACCGGCGGGACCTCGAGCCGGCTTCGACTGCGTTGATCGTGATCGACATGCAGAGAGATTTTTGCGAGATCGGTGGCTACATCTCCGCCATGGGGTACGACGTCAGTGTCGCGAGCGGCATCATTCCTCGCATCGTCGAATTGAGGGACTACGTCAGAAAGTGGGGTGGCCTCGTTATCTACACCCGCGAAGGCCATCGCTCGGATCTCACCGATCTTCTGCCGCAGAAGCTTTTCCGATCCCGCGCCGGCGGCGGCGAGATCGGTTCTGTCGGCCCCCTGGGCCGGCTTCTTGTCAGAGGCGAGCCAGGCTGGGACATCGTCCCGTCTCTAAGCCCGGCAAACGGTGAACCGGTCATCGACAAGCCTGGTTTCGGCGCCTTCTACGCGACTGATCTCGAGAGGATATTGACGACCCGCGGAGTCCGGCACCTCATCGTGTGCGGCGTCACGACGGATGTCTGCGTTCATTCGACATTGCGCGAGGCGGTCGACCGCGGCTTTGAACCTCTGTTGGTGGCCGACTGCTGCGCCGCGACCGTTCAATCAAACCACGATGCCGCCATCGAGACGATTTGCTCTGAAGGAGGAATCTTCGGGACCGTCGCGACGTCCGACGTTGTCATCGATGCCCTTCGGTCCGCAATCGATGGCAGGATTGCGGTCACCCGGCCATAGCCACGCCAACGCGGGATCTAGGGGCAAGCCACCCAGCGGTCGCCGCACACCAGCGAACGGAAAAGCAAGCAGTATCAAAAATTTAGGCGCTGGAGCGGGTGAAGGGAATCGAACCCTCGTATTCAGCTTGGAAGGCTGCTGCTCTACCATTGAGCTACACCCGCGTCGGGCGTTGCCTAACACGCCGGCCGGCTCGCCTCAACACCCTCCGCCGCCGCGGGCGGGGATAGCGAACCGGTATAACGCCGCGCTTGTCGCCGGGTGGAACGGCGGTCGCCCGTTTCCGCTTGCCGCTTCGGCCCTTCCCTTCCGCGATCCCCGTTCGCCGCTCGGCCTACGCCGCATCCGCGCAGGGAACCGAACCGGCTCGTTCCAGTTGTGGGGCAAACACCCTACCACCGGAGGCGACGATGGGTCTTTTCAGCAAGGACATTCAGACCATGGAGGACATGCTGCTGCATGGCCTTCGCGACATCTATTACGCCGAGCAGCAGATCACCAAGGCGCTGCCGACCATGATCGAGCAGGCCACCAACCGCGACCTCGCCGCCGGCCTCAAGGCGCATCTGGAAGAGACGCAGAAGCAGATCGAGCGGCTGGACCAGGTGTTCAAGAAGCTCGGTGAGAAGCCCTCCGGCATCGACTGCCCGGCGATCGACGGGCTGATCAAGGAATCCAACGAGACCGCCGGCGAGATCGCCGACAAGAGCGTGCTGGACGCGGCCATCATCGCCAATGCGCAGGCGGTCGAGCATTACGAGATCGCGCGCTACGGCACCCTGATCGCCTGGGCCGAGGAACTCGGCCACGACGACATCGTCCGCTTCCTCACCACCAATCTCAACGAAGAGAAGGCGGCGAACACCAAGCTCAACACCGTGGCGCTCCGGAAGGGCGTCAATCGCAAGGCCGCAAGCTGAAGGATACTGCCATGAAACGTACCATGATCGCGCTGGGGTGCTGCCTGCTGATGGCCACTCCCGTGGTGGCGCAATCGGTCGGCGAGAAGACCGGCGTCAATTCCGTACTCGGCGTTGCGCCGACCACCGCGGATTTCGTCAAGCAGGTCGCGATCAGCGACATGTTCGAAATCCAGTCGAGCAAGCTCGCCGAGCAGAACGGCAACGCCGCCGAGAAGGCGTTCGCCAAGGAGATGATCGCCGACCACACCAAGACCAGCGGCGAACTGAAATCGCTCGTCTCCGGCGGCAAGGTGAAGGCGGAACTGCCGACTCAGCTCGACGACGCGCATCGCGGCAAGCTCGACAAGCTGACCAGCGCCAAGGGCGCGAACTTCAGCGAGACCTATATCGACCAGCAGATCACCGCCCATAAGGACGCCGTCTCGCTGTTCGACCGCTACGCCCGTGGCGGCGACAATGCCGAGTTGAAGAACTGGGCCGGCAACACCCTGCCGGCACTGCGCCATCATCTCGAAATGGCGCAGAACCTGGAGAAGCAGCATTCGAACACGACCTCGCAGTCGAACAAGTCGAGCAAGTAAGCCTCGTCCTCCCGCACCTGGGGCCCGGATCGCAACAGCGACCGGGCCTTTTCTTTTGGGGCGAGCGGAGCCGGCATCGGCTGGCGAACAGGCCAGGAACCGAACCCGGAATTCCGCATTATCGCCCTCAGCAGGTGGGGGATTTTTCGTCAATGATACCAGACCGATCGAGTTTAATCGGGCTTGTGCCGGTGGACGAGCTTCGCGATTGCGCCTGCGCGCCAACCAGGAAGGACACGCGATGACCGACACCGACACGATCGAACCGCCGCCTTCGACCACGGAGGCGCCCGCCCATGCCGAGCCGGCGCCGAAGCCGCAGCCGGGCTACCAGGTGGTGACCGACAACAGCACCGTGCGCGAAGGCCTGCCCTACCCCCTGGGCGCAACCTGGGACGGCGAAGGCACGAATTTCGCGCTGTTCTCCGCCAACGCCACGAAGGTCGAAGTGTGCCTGTTCGACGGCGAGACCGAGCGGCGCATCGAATTGCCCGAATACACCGACGAAGTGTTTCACGGCTACATTCCGGATGTCGGCCCGGGCACCTTCTACGGCTATCGCGTGCACGGCCCCTACGAGCCGGAGAACGGCCACCGCTTCAATCCGAACAAGCTGCTGCTCGATCCCTATGCGCGCGCCCATGCGGGCGAGCTGAAGTGGGATCCGGCCGTGTTCGGCTACCAGATGGAAAGCGGCGACGACACCACCTTCGACGAGCGCGACAGCGCCCGCTTCGTGCCGAAATGCGTGGTGGTCGATCCCGGCTTCGACTGGCGCGGTGAGCCCGGCCGCAAATTCGTGCCGTGGGATCAGACCATCGTGTACGAGACCCACGTCAAGGGCTTCACCAAGCTGCATCCCGGCGTTCCGGAGGATCTGCGCGGCACCTATGCGGGCTTCGGCTCGCAGGCCGTCGTCGACTACATCGCCTCGCTCGGCATCACCGCCGTCGAGCTGCTGCCGGTCCACACCTTCGTCAACGACAGCTATCTGCTCGAGAAGGATCTGGTCAATTACTGGGGCTACAACACCATCGGCTTCTTCGCGCCGGATCCGCGCTACGCCGCCGACGTGCCGAACTCGCTGCGCGAGTTCAAGGAGATGGTGTCGCGGCTGCACGACGCCGGCCTCGCCGTGATCCTCGACGTCGTCTACAACCACACCGCGGAAGGCAACGAACTCGGCCCGACGCTATCGTTCAAGGGCATCGACAACGCCAGCTACTACCGGCTGCTGCCCGACCAGAAGCGCTACTACATCAACGACACCGGCACCGGCAACACCGTGAACCTGTCGCATCCGCGCGTGATCCAGATGGTCACCGACTCGCTGCGCTACTGGGCCGGCGAGATGCACATCGACGGTTTCCGGTTCGACCTCGGCACCATTCTGGCCCGCGAACACTACGGCTTCGACGAGCAGAGCGGCTTCCTCAAGGCCGTGATGCAGGACCCGCTGCTCAGCGAGGTCAAGCTGATCGCCGAACCGTGGGACTGCGGTCCGGGCGGCTATCAGGTCGGCGGCTTCCCGCCCGGCTGGGCGGAATGGAACGACAAGTTCCGCGACACGATGCGCGATTACTGGCGCGGCGAGGCGTCGGTCTCGGCGCTGGCCCCTCGCCTGTCCGGCTCGGGCGATCTGTTCAACCGTCAGGGCCGCCGCGCGTGGTCGAGCGTCAACTTCGTCACGGCTCATGACGGCTTCACGCTGAACGACTGGGCCAGCTACAACGAGAAGCACAACCTCGCCAATGGCGAGGACGGCAAGGACGGTCACTCGGATAACCGCTCGTGGAACTGCGGCGCCGAGGGGCCGACCGAGGATGCCGAGATCATCGCGCTGCGCGAGCGGCAGAAACGCAACATGCTGACCACCCTGCTGCTGGCGCAGGGCACGCCGATGCTGCTGGCGGGTGACGAATTCGGCCGCACCCAGAACGGCAACAACAACGCCTATTGCCAGGACAACGAGATCTCCTGGGTGCATTGGGAGCACGACGACGCTGCCAAGGATCTGCTGGCCTTCAGCAAGCGACTGATGGAACTGCGCCACAGCTACCCGATGCTGCGGCGCAGCCGCTTCCTGCAGGGCCAGTACGATGAGGAACTCGGCGTCTGCGACGTCACCTGGATCAACGCCAATGGCGGCCCGATGCAGCAGGAGCACTGGGAAGACGGCAACGTCAAATGCTTCGGCATGCTGCTCGACGGCCGGGCGCAGAAGACCGGCATCAAGCGGAAGGGTGAAGACCAGACCGTGCTGCTGATCACCAACAGCTTCGACGGGCTGGTGGACTTCACGCTGCCGGAGGTGCCGCACGGCGCCAACTGGAAGCTGCTGATCGACACCAACATTCCCGACGGCGCTCCCGGCGAAACCTTCGCCTGCGGAACCGCCTATCAGGTGACGGCGAGATCGGCGCTGCTGTTCGAACTCGTCGATTAGCACCTACTGCTGATAATTTGCGCAGGCGTTCAGTCGGTTAGCCCGGAACCGCTGGACGCCTTCGTCATTGTTGGACAACCATTCAATGACCGACGAATTGGAGACAGCGGTGAAAATCCGAGCGGGCTACAACATCGCCTTTCAATGCTTCCAGGAAACTCCGATGAACCTGCTGCTCAGCGTTCGTCCGGAGCGGATGGCCGACGTGATCGGCCAGCACACCATCAAGTTCAATCCGGACGTGCCGGCGCGCGACTTCATCGACATGTTCGGCAACATCTGCACGCGCATCGTCGCCCCGGCCGGCACGATCGAGATCAGCAACGATTTCCTGATCCACGATTCGGGGCTGCCCGACGAAGTGGCGCCCGGCGCGCGGCAGCTCGCCGTGGCCGAATTGCCTGACGACGTCCTCGTCTATCTGCTCGGCAGCCGCTATTGCGACACTGACAAGCTATCCAATCTGGCGTGGTCGCTGTTCGGCGGCACCCCGCTCGGCTGGGAGCGCGTGCAGGCGATCGTCGACTACACTCATAACCAGATCGAATTCGGCTATCACTACGCCCGCAACGACCGCACCGCCGCCGAAGGCCATGCGGAGCGGATCGGTGTGTGCCGCGACTTCGCGCATCTGGCGGTGACGCTGTGCCGCTGCATGAACATCCCGGCGCGCTATTGCACCGGTTATCTCGGCGATATCGGCGTGCCGATCGACCCGGCGCCGATGGATTTCTCGGCGTGGTTCGAAGTCTATCTCGATGGCCGCTGGTACACGTTCGACGCACGGCACAATCACCCGCGGATCGGCCGCATCGTCATGGCCCGCGGCCGCGACGCTGCGGACGTCGCGATCTCGACCTCGTTCGGCACGGCGCAGCTGTTGAAGTTCGAAGTGACCACCTACGAGGTCACGGAAGACGCGGCCGACCAGCACCAGCCGCAACTGCAGAAGGTGGCGTGATCGTTTCGCCCAGCAGACGTCGAAACAGAGCGCCCCGGCGCGTCATCGCGAACGGACTCCTCCGTCATGCCCGGCCTTGTGCCGGGCATCCACGTTCTTGGGCAGCGCTCAGATCAAAACATTGGCGGCCGGGACCAGCCCGGCCATAATGCGTGAGGTAAGAGACGAGCGAGATCACTCAGCTCGGAGCGACGCTCATTAGTTCGTGGCGACGCCCAGCGCTGTTTCCGCGCCCTCCTGGCCCGGCACGGTGATGCGGACCTCATGGCCGAACTTGATGGCATTGGTCGCAGCCATCACGGCGGCTTCGAAGGCGGCTTCCTTGCTGGCGTAGTCGCCGATCGGATCGTCGTCGTGACGAACGCCCCAGCTCGTGTCGGTGCCGACGATGTCGTAATAGGCCTTGCCCATGTGCGCCTCCCGTTTTCACCGATAATGAAGGCGGTGGGCGATCGTTCCTGGCGTGTCGGCGCCAGGAACTTGCCATGCGATCAAACTGCGAAGGCGCTAAGCCGCCCGCACCGTGCCGAGGAACCGCTCGACCTCCAGCTTGAGACGGCCGCTGTCGCCGGACAGCGACCGCGCGGCATGCAGCACCTGTGAGGAAGCCGCGCCGGTCTCGGTGGCACCGCGCTGCACTTCGGTGATGTTGGACGAGACCTGCTGGGTGCCCAGCGCCGCCTGCTGAACGTTACGCGAGATTTCCTGCGTCGCGGCGCCCTGCTCTTCGACCGCCGAGGCGATCGTCGAGGCGATCTCGGACATCCGGCCGATCGTCTCGCCGATCTGCCGGATCGCCGCCACCGACTGGTCGGTCGCGCTCTGGATGCCGCCGATCTGCTGACTGATCTCACCGGTGGCCTTGGCGGTCTGATCGGCCAGCGCCTTCACTTCGGCCGCAACCACCGCGAAGCCGCGGCCGGCCTCGCCGGCACGCGCCGCCTCGATCGTCGCGTTGAGGGCGAGCAGATTGGTCTGCCCCGCGATGGTGGTGATGAGTTCGACCACGTCGCCGATGCGCGCCGCGGCTTGGGCAAGCTCCTCGACGCGATCGTTCGTCCTGTGCGCCTGCTCGACCGCCTCGTGGGCGATCCGGGCCGATTCCTGGACCTGACGGCTGATCTCGTTGACCGACGAACTCATCTCCTCGGTTGCGGACGCCACCGACTGGACGTTGGTCGACGCCTCCTCGGACGCCGCCGCGACCACGGTGGCAAGCGACTGCGAGCGCTCCGCCGTTGACGTCAGCGACGTCGCCGAGGCTTCGAGCTCCTCCGATGCCGACGACACCGTCTCGACGATCTCGCCGATCGCGCCTTCGAATTCGTCGGCGAGATGCAGCATGTCCCGTTTGCGCTGGGCCGCGATTTCGCGATCGCGCAACGTCTTGGCCTCGGCCTCCTCGCGCGCCTTGCGCTCGGCATTGCTCTGGATGATGCTCACGGTCTTGCCGATGTCGCCGATCTCGTCGCCGCGCTCCGCGCCGGCGATCTCCACGTCCAGCTTGCCGCCGGCGATCTGCCCGAGCGCACCGTTCAGTCGCGTCAACGGCCGCGCCACACCCAGAAACGAGAACAGCGCCGAGCCGATCAGCACCAGAATGATCGTCGCGCCGAAGGCGAGATTGATCCGGCCGGACCACAGGATTTCGGATGCGGCCTGGGCCTTGGCCTGCTGGACCGAAGCCTGCGCCTTCTCGACCGCGGCGCGCAGCGCGCTGGCAGCCTTGTTGGCGATCGGAATGGTGCGGTCGCGACTGATGCTGTTCTTGAGCGCATCGGCCGCGAAAGCCTCCGCGGTCGTGCCGAGATAGGCCTTGAGGACACCCTCGATATCGCGGAGCCCGGCGCGGGTCTTCGCATCAGGCGCCAGCTCGATGGTGCGTTTGAGCGCGTCCGCAACCGCCGCGGCCTTGCGATCGAGTTTCGCCTTCTGGTCCTTGTCGTCCACGACGAAGGACTGCCACCCGATCGCGCGGATGCCGTCGAAATCGCCATCCGCTTCGCGCAGTGCCAACGTCGCGGCCTGGCCGCTTCCGAGCGTGGCCGCGAGCGCATCGACTTTTGCGTCCCAGTCCGCCGCAATGGCAATCCGCTTGGCGTTGAGATCGAGCACCCGGCCCTGCTGCACGGCCTGCTCATCAGCCCCGACCGCGTAGTCGGCGGTCATCTTCTTGATCTCGGCGAAATTGTCCTTGTCCTGCGGACCGGACGCCGCGATCGCGGCGTCGAGCAGCTTGGCCTGCGCCAGCCGGGCCGTATTGAATTCATTGCGGCGCTGCTCGAATTCCTTCATCGAACGCGCCAAGCGGACGCCGCGCACCGCGAGCTGCATATTGCGCATTTCGGATTCCGCGATCAGCGCATTCTCCGAAACCGCGGCCTCCTGATCGGCCTGACGAGTCGCTGCGGCGACCTTGGTTTCAGTGACGGACTGATTGACCACCATGCCGACCGCCAGCGAAATACCGATCAGTCCGGCAAGGCCCAGCTTATTCCCAATTCGATTCAGCTTGATCACGGCAGGCTCCTCCTAGCCCGTCGGTTAGCAAATCGCTCCTCAATCCGAGTTAATACGACGACTACGTAGTGCTACGAGGATCGGCTGATCGCTCGACAGGTGTCCCGCACGGAACTCCGTCGCTCGTAGCGACAGAACTCCTGAAATTTGGAATACAGTCACGAATATGCTGCTCAAACAAAGCTCTAGCCAGGTCAGCTAACTGCGCTGCAACCGCGAGATATCGGTGATCTTGACGGTGACGGTGCGGACGCGGCCGTCGCGCATCACCTGCAGCTTGACCTCGTTGCCGATGCCGACGTTCTCCAGCGTGGCGGCCAGATCCGACATGCTGTGGACCTCCTGGCCGTTGGCGCCGATGATCACATCCTCAACCATCCCGCTCTCGCTGGCGCCGACCAGTCCGGCGCGCGCCGCCGGTGAGTCCGGTAGCGTACGCACAACGACGACGCCGTCGATACCAAGCCGCGCCGCCTCGTTCTCGTCGGCCGCGATCACGCCGATGCCCGGCACCGGTACCGTGCCGGTGCGGATCAGGGCGGTCGCTACACGGTTGACGGCGTCGACCGGGATCGCGAAGCCGATGCCGGCCGACGCTCCCGAGCCCGAAATGATCGCCGTATTCAGCCCGATCAGCCGACCAGCGCTGTCGAGCAGTGGGCCGCCGGAGTTTCCTGGATTGATCGCCGCGTCGGTCTGGATCACCCCGCTGACTTCGTGCGCAGCGGCGGTCGGCAGCCGCCGCTGCAGCGCGCTGACGATGCCGGTCGTCAGCGTCTGCTCCAGCCCGTAGGGATTGCCGATCGCGAACGCCGCCTGCCCGACCTGCAGATCCGACGAACTACCGATCGCGATCGGACGCAGCGCCGTGCGCGGCCGTTCGAGCTGCAGTACCGCGAGATCGTAGTTCGGCGCTGTGCCGACGACACGCGCCGTGACGAATTCCCCCGACGACAGCCGGGCCCCGAGCGCGCTCGCTCCCTGGATGACGTGGTTGTTGGTGATGACGTGGCCGGCCGCATCCCAGATCACGCCGGAGCCCGACTGGACGCCGCCCTGCTGCGCATCCTGCTGTTCGAACGACGGCGTCGGGCGGCGCCGCGACTGCGCATAGACATGCACCACCGAGGGCGACACCCGCTTGAACAGCTCGATCGTCGACAGCTCGGCGGGTGCCAGCTCGCCGCGCGCCGTCACGGTGCGCGGTCCGGTCACCGAGAACCACAGCGACGCCAGATAAGGTTGCGCAACCCACGCGGTCGCCAGCAGCAGCAGCCACACCACGGCAATGCGCAGCAACCGGTCCGTCCGCTGTGCCCGCCGCAGTTGCGGGTCTGGCGTCGGAGTGGTCGGCGGGACGGACGGCGGCATCGGCAGAGCTCTCGGCAGCAAAGGGTGGCGCTGATATGGGAAGCGGCGACGGGTTCCAAAAGGTTCCGTTCAATGCGTCGCCGCCGCCGGCGGTTCCACCGCATCACAGTCCGCAAAACATGAATTCGCGGACATCATCAAGGCTTTGCCGGCGCTTCGGCTGGCGCGGTCGCCGGCCGGGTTCTATATCCGGAACCAGATCGGCAGGTCAGCCGACGACAAGGTCGAGTAATGGCGGATCCTTTTTCCACGATGATGCTGGTGATCTCGGTGTGGGCTCTCCCGCTGCTGATCGCGATCACTTTCCATGAAGCAGCCCACGCTTACGCGGCGCGGATGTGTGGCGACGATACCGCCTGGATGCTCGGCCGGGTCACGCTCAACCCGATCAAGCATATCGACCCGTTCGGCACCGTTCTGCTGCCGCTGCTGCTGCTGGCGATGCAGTCGCCGTTCCTGTTCGGCTACGCCAAGCCCGTGCCGGTGAATTTCCGCGGGCTGCGGCATCCGCGCCGCGACATGATCCTGGTGGCGGCCGCGGGCCCGGCGATCAACATCGTGCTGGCCCTCGCCGCCGCGCTGGGTCTGCGGCTGGTCGGCGACGTGTCGGGCGCGGCAGGGGAATGGCTGCTACGCAACCTCGCCAATGCGCTGCTGATCAACGTGATCCTCGCGATCTTCAACCTGATCCCCATCCCTCCGCTCGACGGCGGCCGGATTGCTGTAGGTGCGCTGCCTCGCGTGCTGTCCCGGCCGCTGGCGCGGCTCGAGCCCTATGGCATGCTGATCCTGATCGGGATCGTCTTCCTGCTTCCGCTCGCGGGCCTCGGGGGAGCTACGCAGTGGATCGCGCAATCGAGCCGATATGTCGTCGAGGCCATCCTGCGCCTCACCGGCAACGCGTAGAGCGGAACGACGAAGAACTCACCAAAACCACTAAAAGTTGCACTTTATTGGCCCACAACGGAACATTTGTAGTCCAGAGGTGTTTTGAAGCTTTCCGGAGCTCAGAATGACTGAACGGAGCAAGCCTGACCGCGAGCTTTTCGAGAGCGAGCGGGCGTTCCGGATCTTGGTCCAGGGCGTGACCGATTACGCCATCTACATGCTGGATCACACGGGGATCGTGTCGAGCTGGAATACCGGGGCGGCCCGCATCAAAGGCTATGAGGCTTCGGAGGTCATCGGCCGCCACTTCTCGATCTTCTATCCGCCAGAGGATCAAGCCGCAGGCCTGCCCGAACGCGCCCTCGCCGCAGCCCGTGCGACCGGACGGTTCGAAGCCGAGGGCTGGCGGCTGCGCAAGGACGGCACCCGCTTCTTCGCCTCCGTGGTGATCGACGCCATTGTGGAGGAAGGCCAGTTTATCGGCTTCGCCAAGATCACCCGCGACATCACCGAGCGACTGAAGGCTCGCTCCGCGCTGGCCGAGAGCGAAAACCACTTTCGCCTGCTGGTCGGAAACATCACGGACTACGCGCTCTATATGCTCGATCCGCAGGGCTTCATCACCAACTGGAACCTCGGCGGACAGCGCATCAAGGGCTACGTGCCCGACGAAATCGTCGGGCAGCATTTCGGCCGGTTCTACACGCCGGCCGATCAGAAGGCCGGAAAGCCGGCGCGCGCGTTGCAGATCGCCCGCGAGACCGGCCGCTACGAAGAAGAGGGTTTTCGCGTCCGCAAGGACGGCAGCTTCTTCTGGGCAAGCGTGATCATCGATCCGATCCGCAACGATTCCGGCGAGCTGATCGGCTTCGCCAAGATCACCCGGGACATCACCGAACGCCGCGAGGCGCAGCAGAAGCTTGAACGCGTTCAGGCCGAACTCGCCGAGTCCCGCAAGATGGACGCGCTCGGCCAACTGACCGGCGGTGTCGCGCACGACTTCAACAATCTGCTGATGGGACTCGCCGGCGGCCTGCATCGGATCAAGCGATCGAGCACCGATCCCGCCATTCTCAAGACGATTTCCGCGATGGAAGGCAGCATCAAGCGCGGTGCGGGCCTGACACGGCAGTTGCTCACCTTCGCACGACGACAGCAGGTCCATCCGGTTCGGCTCGATCTCGCGAAGACGGTGTTCTCGATGCAGGAGGTGCTCAGAGCCGGGCTGCGCGGCAACGTCGCGCTGACCCTCGACATCGCACCGGACGTCTGGCGCGTCCACACCGATCCGGGCGAACTGGAAACCGCGCTGGTCAACCTCGTGATCAATGCCCGCGACGCGCTGCTCGAGGGCGGCGACGTTCGGATCAGCGCCTCCAATCACCAGGCCGGAGCCAGCGACTCGACGGACTACGTGCGGATCGCGGTGAAAGATAACGGTGTCGGCATTCCACCTGACGTGCTCGAGAAGGTGTTCGATCCGTTCTTCACCACCAAGCCGGTCGGACAAGGCACCGGCCTCGGGCTGTCGCAGGTTCATGGCTTCGCCAACCAGGCGGGCGGTCGCGTCGAGGTCGAAAGCCAGCTCGGCGAAGGCACCGAGGTGTCGATCTGGCTGCCGCGCGCGCGCGACGAGGAGATCGAGGATCCGGTCGAAGCCACCGACAAGACGGTCGGCACCGTCCTGATGGTCGAGGACAATCCCGACGTTGCCAGCGCCGGCGCGATGCTGCTGGAAGAACTCGGCTACCGGGTGAAATGGGCTCCGGATGCGGAGACGGCGCTGAGCGAAGTCGAGAACGACGGGATCGACATCGTGTTCAGCGATATCGTCATGCCCGGCCGGATGGACGGCCTCGGCCTCGCCAGACGCCTCAAGCGCAAATATCCGTCACTGCCGATCATCCTCACGACCGGCTACAGCGATGCGGTGCTACGCACCGATGTCGAATTCCCGATGGTGCGCAAGCCGTACGAGCTGCACGAACTCAGCCTGGCGTTCGACAGGATCAACATCCGCTGAGACTCGGTGACCGCCGCGCGTCCGGTCGCAAACGATCATTGAAGTCGGCACAACGCTGCGGCAAGCTGCCGATCGATGAACCGATAGGCGGGCGATGCGGGCGACGATCGACCAGAGGAGTTTGACCGGGGCAATCGGCGGCGCGTGGCTCGCGATCCTGGTGATAACCGTCGGCATTGCGTCAGCACGCGCGCAGACGCCCTCCCCGGCCCCAGCGCCGCCGACGTCGTCGGTCGAGCGCACGGCCCGCACCGCCGCCGGCAAGCCCGTCCAGGTCGGTGTCTACGTCAATGTGCAGCCCGACTGCTCGTCCGGCCCGCTCCCATCCATCCGTCTGGTTTCGCCGCCGTCCAACGGCACGCTTCAGGTCAAGCGCGGCAAGATCAGCGCGACCAACTACAAGCAGTGCCTGGCGCTCGAAGTGCCGGGCTTTATTGCCTTCTACCAGAGCAAAGCAGACTTCAGCGGCACCGACACGGTGACGCTCGAGGTCAAGTTTCCGCAAGGCCGCATCGAGGTGCAGCGGATCACCGTGAACGTCGGCATCGGACCCGGCGGCCAGCGAATCTGAGGCCGGCCGTCAAACCGCAACCATCTCTCGAATGCGACAACGACCCGCCGGCTTACGCCAGCGGGTCGTTGTCGTTGAAACCGGACTCAGGCCGCCACGGTCAGCGAGTGTGTCGCGTTCTCGAACTGCGCCAGAACGGTGTTGCCAGCCGTGTGATAGCCCTGCAGCACCGCGACATCCGCCCAGTTCTGACCGCCGGTCACCCCATTGAGGTCAACCTGCACCTTCACGTCGGCGCCTGAATTCACCAGCCTGACGAAATCGGCATCGACGTTGTTGCCGGGGCCATAGGCGGCATCGAGCAGAGCCGACAGATCGAGCGTGTCACCCTCGGCGCTGCTGTAGTCGATGATGGTGTCGAAGTTGGACGCACCCGATTCAGCGAACTTGAAGGTGTCGCTGCCCGAGCCGCCGCGCAGCGTATCGTGGTCGGCACCACCGGCCAGGATATCGTTCCCGCCACCTCCTCGGAGATAATCGCTGCCGGCGCCGCCCGACAGGATGTCGTTCTGCCCGCCGCCGAAGATCAGATCCTTGCCGTCGCCGCCGGTGATCGCGTTGGCGGTGCCATTTTCGCCCGCGATCAGATTGTCCGATGACGAGCTGGACAGATTGACCGTCCGGAAGCCGCCGCTCTCGTTCGGATCGTTGGCCCTTACGGTGTAGACCGTGGTGTCGAGATCGTAGCCATCGACCGAGCCGTCATCGAACGAGATCCGCTCGATGACGCGATTGCTCGACGTGAAGTGATCGTTCACCGTGATCTGCTGGCCGTTGTACTGAATGACCAGATTTCCGGTGTTGGTGCCATTGTTGTCGTCATAGGCGACCAGGCCGGACAGCGCGGCGCCGTTGCTGTCGATGAAGATCGCATCCGCCGCGCCGGCGTAATCGGTGATGGTGTCGTTCCCATCGGTCAGACCGAACGCATAGACGTCGTTGCCGGACCCCGCACTGAGCGTGTCGTTGCCCTTGCCGCCGACGATCAGGTTGTTGCCGCCGCCGCCATCGAGGGTATCGGCCAGATCGCCGCCGAAGATCAGGTCGGCGCCCGAGCCGCCGGTGATCTTGTTGGCCGCGCTGATTTCACCGGCGATGAAATTGTCACCACCCGAAACAGTGACGGTTCGGAAACCGTTGCCGTCCATGAACGGGTCCGCGTTATTGACGGCGTAGTCCAACGTGCCGAGCGTATAGCCGTACACGGTCCCATTGTCGAAATTGATCAGGTTCACCGCGTTGCCGAAACCGTCGTAGTGCGCTTCGACGTCGATCGACTGGCCGTTGAACTGGATCATCAGATCGCCGGAGTAAGCATACGTATCGGTGTCGTACGCGTTGAGTCCCGTCAGCTCGGCGCCGTTGGTCTTGATGACGATCCTGTCGCCCGTTCCGCTCTCGTCGTAGATGGTGTCCTTGCCGTCGGCGAGACCGAACAGGTAGGTGTCGTCGTTGGCGCCGCCCTCGAGACGGTCGTTGCCGAGCCCTCCGACCAGCAAGTCGTTGCCGGCATTGCCGTACAGCGTGTCGTGACCGCCATTGCCGAACATCATGTCCTTGGCGCTGCCACCCGACATGGTGTCGCTGGCCTCGGTGCCGGCAATGATGGAGTTCGTTGACCCCGACGAATTATTCAGACCTTGCGCGAGCGTGTACAGGCCGGTGATACCGAACCCTCCGTAGTTCGCGTTGTTCTGGAACAGGAAGTTTTCGAACTTGTTGCCGCCGACGTACTGGTCGAGCACGGTGGCGTAACCGTTGCTGCTGCTGCTTGCCCAGCCGATCTCCAGATTGTCGTCGCTGCGCAGGAAGCCTAGCGACGTCAGCGTCGCAAACGTCGCATTGGCGATCCTCAGATTGTCGGTCCCACCGGCATCCTTGAACGACATGGGCGCTCCGGTGTTCTCGTAGACATCGACGGTCGAGTCGGAAGCGTACGAGGTGTAGTCGGACCGGTTGGCATTGCCGAACCCGATGGTGATCGTGTCCGCCGTCGCATCGCTGGCGCCGGTGCTGTCCTTCACCTTGAAGCCGAACTGGACGGTTCCCAGGTTGGATCGGAACGCATCATCCGTCGGCGCGAAATTCAGCATGCCGGCGGCGATGTCGGCCGCCGAGATGAACTGACCGACGGTGACCGCGGCATTGCCGTACAGCAGCTTGCCGACACTGTTGTTCGCGGTCAGCGACGTGATGGTCACGCCGCTCATCGCGTCGCCGTCGCCATCGCTGTAGCCGAAGTCCGCCAGCGTGAACACGCGGGTGACGTCTTCCGTCATTGTCACCGTCGAGCTGGTGCCGGTCGGTGCATCGCTGACGCTGCCGATCGTGAAGGACGCGGTAGCCGTCGAGGTGCCGCCGTGACCGTCGCTGACCGTGTAGGTGAAGCTCGCGGGACCATTGTAGTTTGCCGTCGGCGTAAAGGTAATGGTCGTGCCGTTGAGCGCCACGGTGCCGTGCAAAGCGCCCTGCACGGAAACGATGCTCAGCGTGTCACCGTCCTGGTCGGTGTCGTTGGCGAGCAGCGTCGCCGCGGAGATCGTGTACGGCGTATCCTCCTGCGCGCCGGCCGGCAGGCCGCCCCATTCGATCACGTAGCCCCAGGTATCGCCGCCGCCGCTATTCGGCGCGTCGTTCCAGGTGCCGTTGCCGAGCCAATTCTTGTAGATCTGAACGTAGTCTTCGTCCGGAGCGTAGATGCCGCCATTGTTCGGCTCACCCTGCTCCCACGGCGCATAAGAGATCGCCTGGCCGCTCTCCGGGCCGCCGGTCCAGGTGAAGGCCCCCTCGTGGCCGGCATCCGAGGCCCCGATCCAGGCTCCATAGGTGGACAGGAAGTTCACATGGGAGGTCACGAACTGGTTTTCGCCCGCGCTGGTGATCGTCACCAGATAGCCGCCGGCTGCCTTCGCCAACGCGTCGGCCTCGGTCCAGGTGAAGTTGTCGCCGGCCCCGCCGACGAACTGATAGACGTGGCCATTATAGCTGAACACGCCCGGCGTGCCGGCCGCTGGCCCGCTCGAGGCCGCCAGCAAAACGTCGTCGACCGCTACCGGCGCGTGGTTGGCCACGGTGTTGATCGTGTAGTTGCCGCTGCTGCCGCCGCTGCCGGCATTGCCGGCCAGGTCGGTGTAGGTCCCGGCGACCGTGATGACGTTGGTGCTGTCGTTGATATTGGTCGTCGGCGTGAAGGTGCCCACCCAGGTCAGGCCGCCATTCGATGAACTCAACGGACCCAGCGCGCCGTTCTGGACGGTGACGTCGGTGTTGTCGAAATTGGTGACCGCCTCCGAGAAGGTGATGGTCACGGTCGAGGTTTCGCCCGCCGTCAAGGCGGTGTCGCTCATCGTCACCGAGGCGACGGTCGGCGCGAGCGTGTCGACCGTATAATTTCCGCTGGTCTTGCCGCTGCCCGCATTGCTGGCGAGGTCGGTGTAGGTCGGCGCCACCGTGATCACATTGGTGGTGTCGGTGATGTTGGTGGTGGGCACGAAATTGCCGGTCCAGGTGATCCCCCCATCGGAGGACGTCAGCTGGCCGAGCGTTCCGTTTTCCACGGTGACGTCATTGTTGTCGAAGCCGGTCACCGCCTCGGAGAAGGTGATGGTCACCACCGAGGTGTCGCCGATCTTGAGCGCGGTGTCGCTCATGGTCACCGACAGCACCGTCGGCGGCGTGACGTCGGCGATGTTCACGGCCACGGTGTCGGACGCAGCCGACAGCGCCGTCGCGCCACCATTGAGGGTCGCGTCGACATAGGAGCCGGTCGTGCCGCTGCTGCGATCCCAGGCCTGGAACGTCAGGGCATCGGCGATTGTCCCGGTGTAGTTCGCCGCCGGCGCGAAGTAGAGGCTGTACGCCCCGTCCAGCAGCAGCGCGTGAGTTGCGGACACCGAATTCGGGTTGATCGAAATCCAGTTGGCGCCGCCATTCGGCGACCAGTACCAGGTGCCGTGGCTGCTGTTGACGCCGGTGATCGCCATGCCGGCGACGAAGCCGTCGACGTCCGAGATGTTGTCGAGGCCGCCGCCGCCCTGAAGGTTGGCGAGGTCCGACACCAGCGTGCCGGTGGTGAGGCCACCGACCGGCGCACCCGCATTCTGATTTTCCGTGATAGCCGGCGTCTTGGTCGCGTCCAGCACGGGCGCGTCGTTGACCCCGGTGACGCGGAGCGAGAGCGTCGCGGTCGAGGCGTCCACGCCGTCGCCATGAAGCGTGTAGCTGATCGGGATCGTCAGGAAAGCGCCGTTGCCGAGCTTGTTCCAGTCGGTGCCAAGCAGCGTCACCTGGATCTTGTTGTCACCGGTGACGGTCACTTGGAGATCGCTGGCGTCGATCCCATAGGAATTGGTCGGCACCAGCAGGCTGGCGATGGTCACCGTGTTCGTCGCACCGGCGTCCGGATCGAGCGTATCGTTGGCGAGCACGTTGAACGTCGCCGTCCCGGCGTCTTCGGTCATCCGGAAGGCCGCGTTGGCCCCGCCGTCGTCAGCCACCGCCACCGGCAGATCGTTGACCGGGTTCACGACGATCGACACGGTGTCCGTGTCGCTCTTGGCGCCACCCGCGCCGGCATTTCCGCCGTCGTTGGTGGTCATCGTCAGGGTGTCGGTGCCGTTGAAGTTGAGCGCGCCCTGATAGACGACGTTGTTCGCTGCCGCCAAAGTCGCGTTGATCTGGGCCACGGTGCCGCTGATCGTGACCAGGTCCGTGCCGCTGCCTCCCACGGTGGCGCCGCCGAAGGCCGCAACCGTGAGCGTGCCGTGCGTCACCGCCAGCGTCGTGCTCAGCACGCCATTTCCAGCGTCGACGTCGCTGATCGACAGACCGGTGATCGCCTTGCCGACATCTTCGTTGACGGACTGCGCGCCCGGCACGGTGTTGAGCGGAGCATCGTTCACCGCCGTAACGGTGAGGTCGGAATCGACCTGCTGTGTCGAGAATGCGGAGGTGCCGCCGTTCACCGAGGTGTCGACCTTGGCGCCTTCCAGCCCGCTGGTCTGATCCCAGGCGCGGTAGCTGATCGCCTGGCTGACCGTGCCGTTCCAGTCGGCGTTCGGCTGGAAGTACAGGCGCGCGGACTCAGCGAGCAGCAAGGCCTGCGTGTTCGACACCGACCCGACCTGCGTCCAGGACGCGCCGTTATCCAGCGAGAACCACCAGATGCCATTGGCCGTGTTAGTCGCGGTCAAGGCAATGCCCGTCACGGCGCCCGTATTGGCATCGGTGACGTTATTGTGCCCGCCATTGCCGGGCAAATCGACCAGATCGGCCACGCGCGTGCCGACTGCGCCAGTTGGCGGACCAGCATCCTCGGCCTCCGAGCCCAAGGCGAATCCCGAACCCGACAGCACGGGCGCGCTGTTCGGCGGGACCACGATCTGGTTGACCTGCACTGTCGCGGTGCTTTCCGCCCCATGGCTGTCACGGATCGTGTAGCTGAACGACGTCACACCGGGCTGCACGACGACATCGCCGTTGACCAGCGCGACGCCCTGCCCGCTGACCGAGACCAGCGTGAAGGTGTCGTTGTGGTCGATATCGCTGTCGTTCGCGAGCAGCGTGGCAGCCGACACGGTCAGCGGCGACGCCGTGTACCACTTCATGTTGTCGATGCTGACCTGCAGCTCGTAGCTGCCGGTGTTGCTGCTGCTCGAACCGAAGCGCCCCACTTCGATGTAATAGGTGCCGTCCACCGTCGCCGTATAGGTCAGGTACGAGTCGACGTCGCCATTGCTGTCGGTCGATCCGCCGCCTCCGGTCGATTTCGACGAGTCGTCATTGTAGCCGAGCTGCGTGCCTCCCTGGCTGAAGATCCGCAAGGTGGTGTCGAGGTTGAACGACGTATTGTCGATATCGAGGACCAGCGTCTCGCCGGCCTTCAGCGTGATAGCGAAATAGTCCTTACTATTGTCGTTGATCGATCCCTTGACGGTGATCGACGGATCGCTCGCATCGGTCAGATTGGCATTGGGCGCCACCTTGAGCAGCGAACGATCAATGACGTTGGCCTGCGGGAAGTTGTTGTTGGTTTCGGCCTCGTTGAACACGGGCGTCGATGTCGCCGTGCCCGGCGCGGTGCCGACCAGCGTCATCGTGACGGTGTCGGCCTTTGCCACCGGGGCGTCGTTCGTGCCGTGCAGCAGCACATCGACATTCTGCGAGGTGACGCCGCCATGGCCGTCGTCGACGGTGACCACGTAGGTCTGGGTGATGGTCTCGCCCAACGCCAGCTGCTGGATGTCGGCATCACTGACCGCATAAGTCCAGCTGATCGTGCCCACGCCGTCGGCCGTGGCACTGTCGGTGATCACCGGCGTAAAGGTGCCGTAATAGCCGCTCGCAGCCGGCGTATAGCTGACCTGGTGGACATTGCCGATATCGGCATCGGTGAAGCTGAGTGTCCCCTGGGCGGTCTCGATCCCAGGCGTGACGACCGCCTTGACCGACACGTCGTCGAGCACCCACCAGCCCTTGGTGTCCTGCATCTCGATCGTCAGCGCGGTGCTCGGCCCGGTCGCCACGACGTTGATGCTGTAGAGCGTGAAGTTCGAGTAACCTCCCGACGCCGGGATGTTGCCCTGCGCCATCACCGTCTGGCCGCCCCACAGTACGTTCAGGCTTTCGACTTCGCCCGCCGTATCGAACGGATTGGAGGCCCAGAACCGAATGTTATAGGTGACGCCGGCCACCGTCTGGAAGGTCTGGCCCAGCGAGCCCGTGCCCAGATAGACGCCGACCGCGTTGCTGCCGCTGTGCGGCTCACCGAGGCTGGTGACGTTGCTGGTGGTCCAGCCGCTGAGCCGAGCGGCGTTGGTCGGCCCTTCGAAGCTGCCGTTGGTCACGCGCTCCGTGAGCGGAATGGTGGAGGAGAAATCCTCCGTCACGCTGCCGCTGCTGGTCGAGGTGAACACCGGCGCCGAATTGACGACGTCCTGCAGCGTCCTGGTGCCGTCCGCGAAGACGAAGTTTTCGTAATTGGTGAAGACGTTTGTCAACCCGTTATAGGTCACCTGCGCGCCGATGACCGTCTGACCGTCGGGCGCATACACCCTGGCGTAGCTTGCATCCGCGAAGTTGAACGCGAACTTGACGGTGTCGGTGTCGGCGCCGCCGTCGGAGACGATGCGCACGTCGTACGCAAAGCCCGTCAGGTCGGTCGTGTCGTTGCCGGCTTCGCCGTTGATGGTCAGCGTCGAGGCCGCCAGGCCGGTCCCCAGCAGCGGGCCCGAGACGTTGAAGCTGTCGCCGCCGCCGCCGCCATTGACTACCCATTCCTCGACCGCCTTGGTGGCGACTTCGAAGTTGGACGAGGACGCGGCCGTCGATGTCGTATCGATATTCGCGCCCAGATAGCTGGAGCCGTTGAGACCGATGGCGTTGATGTTGAAGGTCTCGGCGCTGCCGGTGCCGTCGATGATCTGGGTGTCGGTGTCGGCGCCGCCATCCACCGTGTCGGTGCCGCCGCTGCCGACGGTGTAGATGATGGTGTCGTTGCCGGCGCCGCCTTGCAGCGTGTTGAACCCGCCGCCGCCGATCAGGATATCGTTGCCGTCGTGACCAAACAGCTTGTTGTTGCCGGCCCCTCCGATGAGGATGTCGTCGCCGTTGCCGCCATCGGCCATCGACAGCGTCCCGAGGCGGTCCAGACCAACGACGCGGTCGGACACCGAGGCGCGATCCGTGACGGTGTGCGCCGCGACGGTCTGGCCGTCGTAAGTCTGCGCGGTGTCGCTCATGTTGACGAACACCGCCGAATTCGGCGCGGTGTAACCGCTCGACACCGCCCCCGCCGCATCGACAATGACGGTGAAGTTGTTGACGAAGCCCTTGTCCCCGTCACCGTCCTCGATCTGGAAGCTGAAATTCAGCGACAGCTGCTGCGTGCTTCCGGTCGCGGTCGGATGATCGAGCGGCTGCAGCAGGGTGAACGTGTAGGCGCCAGTGCCGGCGTCGGACAGCGCCACCGTGAACACCTGGGCATCCGCCGCATTGGCGATGTTGCTGCCGAGCGACGCGCCGTTCTGGCCGACATACGACGTCCCGTTGAAGCGGTAGGCAGTCAGCGTGGTGCCGTCCGCCGACAAGACGTACGTCAGGCCGACGCCGAGCGAACTCAGCGAGACCGCATTCCCGTTCTGATCCAGAACATGGGTGGGCGCTGCAGTGAAGAACGTCACCGAGGGACCGGCGCTCTGGCCATCGGCGCCATAGTCGATCCGCAGGTCGACGGGGCCGGTCGACACGCTCCCGGCCGCCTCCTCGATCGTCACCGCGTCGATATCGGCGGACTGCGCATCGCCATCGGCGACGTTCACGGTGATCGACTGCGTCACCGCATCGCCGTCGCCGTCATAGCCCGTGATGCCGAAGGTGAGCGGCATGGACGAGTCGTGGGCGGGCGTATGATCGAGCGGCTGGTACAGCACGAACTGGTAGGAGGCGTTACTTCCAATCAGGTTCACGGTGAACACCGGATGATCCGGCGTGTCGCCATCCTTGTAGGCGACCAACTTCTGATCGAGCGGATTGGTGCTGCCATCGGCCGCGACGATCGCGTATTTCAGCACCGCGCCGCCGGAGGTGAGCAGCAACGTGTTGCCGCTGCCGTCGGTGATCGCGGTGTTGGTGAAGGTCAGGTGAGCCTTGGTGTCGTCGGCGTTCCAGTCGATGTTCAGGTAGCCGAAAGTGCTCTGTACGCCACTGGCCAGAAGAGCTTCCGCAACCGAACCGCTGTCGGCGGTACCAGTCACTTGCGGCACGTCGTCTTGCACCTGAACCGTGAACGAGCCGGACGCTGTGTCGCTGTCGCTATCGGTTACCGTGAAGCCGAAGGTGAGCGGAAGCGAGTTGCTGCCCTGGCCGGCCGGTTGGTCGAGATTGTCGTAGAGCGTGAAGCTGTATGAACCGCTGCCGCTGTCGGACAGCGACACGGCGAACACCCGCGCCAGGTTGGATGGCGACGTGCCCAGATCGTAGCCGCCGCCGTTCAGGTAGTGGCCGCCCTCGTATCGGTAAGCCGTCAGCGTCTGGCCATCGGCCGAAAGCCGATAGATCAGGTCGATGCCGTTGGACGTGAACGCCGGCACCATGCCGCCCAGAGCCGGGTCGAACGCAATCGATCGGTCGTGCGCGCCTGCCCCCGCGGTCGGGTTGGCATCGTCCGCACCCCAGGAGATGTTGAGGGAAACGTTGGACAGACTCTGGGCCTGGAACGCGTTCGAGAAGCCCGAGGCCGTCACCTCGATGACCGATTGTTCGGCGATCGCGCGCACCGTCGGGAGATCGTCGTTGATCGTGGTCCGGATGATGCCGGTCACCACGTCGCCGTCGCCATCGCTGAAGGCCACCGTCGCGTCAACCCGGATGCTCGGGATCTGGGAGCCGTCCTGGGCCGCGACATGATCGAGCACGCCGTAAAGCGTCGTGGTCGCGCTGGTGTCCGTATCGGTCAGCTTGATTTCGAGGATGGTTTCGTCGCCATTGCCGCCATTGTCGGCGGACGCGACATAGCCGCGGATGGTGTTGTCGTCGACCTTGACGAAGGTGATCGCGCGGCCCTCGGACGTCAGCAGCGGTTCGCGATGCGCGCCGCCGGAGACGTCGAAGCTGACATTGCCGGCGAGGCCAGGCCCGATGTCGAGTTTGATCGCGCCTGTGAACGCGGTGGCGCCATAGCCGTCGGCGCCGAACTGCACCGCAAAGCTGTGGCCGTTGACGTCGCTGCCGCCGCTGAGCTGCGACTCGTAGACGTCGTTGTAGCGGTAGGTCTGGGTCAGCGTCGGGGTGTCGTCGTTGACCTTCACGGTCAGCGAGCCGGCGGCGGTGTCGTTGTCGCGATCCGTGACCGTGTAGTTGAACGTCAGCGTCAACGTCTCTTCGGTCGTGCCCGGGGTCGGATGCGCCAGCGGCTTGAGCGCCGTGAAGGTGTAGGACCCGTCGGCGTTGATGGTCAGCCGCGCCGCATCGCCGTGGGCGCCCGACGCGATCCAGGTGGTCGCGCCACCGACCACCGCCGGATTGCCCCAGGTGACCTGCTCGGTGTGCGAGACGCCATTGCCGTCGGTGTAGATTGCGCTGAAGGCCGTCGTGGCGTCCAGCACCACGTTCTTGAGTCCGTCAGCACCGATCGCGAACAGCGCTCCGGCCGCGCCGGTCGCCGTCGCCGCATCGGGAACGTCTCCGGCGCCACCGGCATTGCCGGCAAACACGTCGTCGTCGAGCACCGTGGCGGCCGTGATCGCGCCGGTCGAGACTGGCGCATCGTCATGGATAGTCGTCCGGATGATGCCGGTGACGACGTCACCATCGCCGTCGCTGAAGGCGACAGTGGCATCGACCCGGATGCTGGTGATCTGCGACCCGTCCTGTACGGCGATGTGATCGATCGAGCCGTACAGAGTCGTGGTCGCGCTCGCATCGGTGTCGGTCAGCTTGATCTCGAGGATCGTGACATCGCCGTTGCCGCCATTGTCGGCGGACGCCACGTAGCCGCGGATGGTGTTGTCGTCGACCTTGACGAAGGTGATCGCCCGGCCCTCGGACGTCAGCAGCGGTTCACGATGCGCGCCACCGGAGACGTCGAAGCCGACATTGCCGGCGAGACCAGGGCCGATGTCGAGCTTGATCGCACCGGTGAACGCGGTGGCGCCATAGCCGTCGGCGCCGAACTGCACCGCGAAGGTGCGACCGTCGACATCGGGGCCACCGCTGAGCTGGGCTTCGTAAACGTCGTTGTAACGATAGGTCTGGGTCAGCGTCGGAGTGTCGTCTGCGACTTTGACCGTCACCGTCTGGTCGACCGAGTCACCGTCGCCGTCCACGCCGCGCACCTGGAAGGTGATCGGCAGAGTCGTGCCATTGGGCCCGGTGTGATCGAGATTCTGGAACAGCGTGAAGATGTAAGTCGGGTTCGACGGCGAGTTCAGCGAGACGATGAACACGGCGTTGCTGTCGACCTGCGCGTCGCCGGTCTTGAACGCGACCAGTTCCTGATCGACGCCATTGGCAGCCGTGCGCAGGACATAGACCAGCGGCACACCATCCGAGGTGAGTCCGGCGGTGATCACTGGGTTGCCACCGGACTTGACGAATTCGAGATGGCGGCTGCCGAAATCGTCGGCATTCCAGTCGATCTTCAACGAGCCGGTCGTGTACGAGACAGCGTTCGCCAGCCCGACTTCGGTGACCGCGCCGACGTCCGGCGTTCCGATCGACAGCGGGACGTCGTCCTTGACGTTGACGGTGAACGAGCTGCTGGCCACGTCCCCATCGCTGTCAGTGACCGAGAAACCGAACATCAGCGGCAGCGTGTTGGCGGCCGCGCCGGTCGGATGATCGAGGTTGTCGTACAGCGTAAAGCTGTAGGAGCCGTTCCCGCTGTCCGACAGCGACGCCGTGAAGACGCGCGCCGAGTCGGACGGTGACGTTCCCAGATCGCCGCCCGAGCCGGTGAGATAGTGACCGTTCTCGTAGCGATAGGCGGTCAGCGTCTGACCATCTGCAGACAGCAGGTAGATCAGATGAATCCCGTTCGAGGTGACCGACGGCACCGAGTTCGCGAGCGACGGATCGAACGCCACCGACCGATCGTTGGTCCCCGCCCCCGCCGTGGGGTTGGCGTTGTCGGATCCCCAGCCGATGTTGAGCGACACGCCGGACAGACTCTGGGCCTGGAAGGCATTGCCCGGCGAAGACGAGGTCACTTCCGTCACGGTCTGGCTGGCGATCGAGCCGATCACCGGGACGTCATCGACCACGTTCACCGTGAAGGTGTTGGACGAGCTGTCGCCGTCGGAATCAGTCGCTGTGTAGTTGAAGGTCAGCGCCAGCGTGTTCTCGCCGTTCCCCGCCGCGTGATCGAGCGGCTTCACCAGCGTGAAGGCGTATTCTCCGTTGTTGAGATCCGACAGCTTGGCGAACAGAACGACGTTCGGCGAGCTTGTCGACGTCGGCGCCGTCGAGCCCGTGTACCCGACGAGTTCGCCGCTCGACAGCACCTTGAAGCGCACCTCCTGCCCGAGCGAGGTCAGGCTGGAGCCGTAGTCCCCGGACACCGAGACATTGGCATTGCTGAACCTGACCGAGCGATCGCCCGGCTGGCCGTTGCCGTCATTGCCGTTATCGGCACCCCAGGCGATGTTCAGAGAAACACCGGTGACCGAGGCCGCCAGGCCGTCGGCCTCGTTGTTGCCGCCCGCCAGCGACTCGTCCTCGACGGTCGCGGTGGTGCCGGTCCCGGCGACCGGCACGTCGTCGACGACGTTGACCTTGAACGTGCTCGACGAGGTGTCGCCATCGCTGTCGGTCGCGGTGTAGTTGAACGTCAGCCCCAGCGTATTCTCGCCATTGCCCGACGCGTGATCGAGCGGCTTCTTCAGCGTGAAGTCATAGGAGCCGCTGTTGGCATCCGACAGCGACACGTAGAACACCACGTTCGACGCGCTGGTCGACGTCGGCACCGGGCCGCCGGTGTAGCCGACCAGTTCCCCGGTCGCGAGCACCTTGAAGTTCACCACCTGCCCGAGCGACGTCAGCTGCGCGCCGTAATCGCCGGAGACGCCGACATTGGCGTTCGTGAAGGCGACCGCGCGATCGCCCGGCTGGCCGGTGCCGCTGTTGGCATCGTCCGCGCCCCAGGAGATGTTCAGCGACACGCCCGAGACCGAGGCGGTCAGCCCGTCGGCTTCGTTGTTGCCGCCCGGCAACGACTCGTCTTCGACCCGCGAGGTGTTGCCACCGGCCGCCACCGGACTGTCGTCGATCACATTGACGGTGAAGTTGTCGCGCGCGATGTCGCCATCGCCATCGCGGACCGTGAAGGTGAACGTGAACGAGATGGTGTCTTCCTGCCAGCTACCCGATCCGCGCAGCGGATGGTCGAGCGGCCCGTTCAGTTCGAAGGTGTAGCCGCCGGCCCCCTGATCCGACAGCGTCACGGTGAAGACGGCCTGGTTGCTCGACGTCGTCGCGGTCAACACCGTGCCGTTGCCGGAGAGCGTGTAGATTAGTTGCTCCCCGCCCGACGTCAGGCCGGCCACCGAGATCGGACCGTTGCCGCCGAACACGGTCACGAACTGTGCCGCAGCAGCAGCGCTGATCATGCCGTCGGCGATATGCGCTCCGCCGGCCCCGCCGAACACCACCGAGCGATCGCCGGCGATCTGGGTCCCGTTGTAGCCGGCGTCGATGCCGGTGTTGGAATCGTCGCCACCCCACAGAATGTTCAGCGGACCGGTCGCGGCCGCAGTGGTGACGTCGGAGAAACCGAACAGCACATAATCGCCGTCGCCAAGACCGCTGGTGTCTTCATTGCCGCCGGGAAGCTGCTCTTCTTCGACGGTGCGGGTGAAAATCGTCCCGATCGCGATCGGGGTATCGTCGATCACCTTGACCATGAATGACGATGGCGCCGACGTGTCACCATCGCTGTCGGTCGCCGTGAACTGGAACTGAAGCGCGAGAGAATCCTCTCCCTGCACGGCACCGGAGTGATCGAGGGTGTCAACCAGCGTGAACTTGTACGAACCGGCATCCGCGTCGGACAGGCTGACGGTGAAGACGACGTGCGCCGCGATCGCCGCATTGGTATTTGCCGGAACCGACGTCGGCTCGACGAGGCCGGTGTAGGCAACCAGCACCTCGCCACCGGCGACGGTGAATGCCTTGTAGTGCAGCTCTTCGCCGCGCGACGTCAGGTGCTGGGAGACGAGCGATGCAATGCCGGCTTGAGTGAAGGCGACCGACCGATCGCCCGGCTGACCGTTGCCGTCGTTCGCGTTGTCGGCTCCCCAGGAAATCGCCAGCGTGCCGCCGGTCGTCTGCGTCGTATTGTCGACGAGGACGTTGCCGAGAATGGTGACGTCTCCGTCGCCCGTGCCCGAACCGTCTTCGTTGCCGGCGCCGACCACGATCGGCTGCTCCTCCTCGACCACGCCGCCCTGATAGGGGCTGCCGATCAGCGGGACGTCGTCGATGACGCGGACCGTGAAGATGTTCGACGAGGTGTCCCCGTCCGAATCCGTCGCAGTGTAGTTGAACGTCAGCGACAGCGTGTTTTCCGAGCCGCCGGCACTGTGATCGAGCGACTTCACCAGCGTGAAATCGTACTCGCCGTTATTGATGTCCGAGAGCTTGGCGTAGAACACCACGTTGCCCGCGCTCGTCGAGCTGGGAGCCGTGGCGCCGGTGTAGCCGACCAGCGTGCTGTCGCCGATCAGCGCGAAATGCACCTCCTGCCCCAGCGACGTGAGCGTCGAACCGTAGGCGCCAACCACCGTGACATTGGCATTGGTGAAGGCGACCGAACGGTCGCCCGGCTGGTCGTTGTTATCGTTGGCGTTGTCGGCGCCCCACGCGATGTTGAGGGAGACGTGACTGACCGAGGCCGCGTAGCCGTCGGCCTCGTTGTTGCCGCCCGGAAGCGACTCGTCTTCCACCGTCGACGTGGTGCCGGCTTTGGCGACCGGCGCATCGTCGATGACGTTGACGGTGAAGCTGCTGCGGGCGATATCGCCGTCGCCGTCGCGCGCCGTGAAGGTGAAGGTGAACGCGAGCTTGTCTTCCTGAGCCGCGCTGTTGCCCGAGACGGGATGATCGAGCACGCCATTGAGCGTGAAATTGTATCCGCCCGTCCCCTGGTCGGACAGCGTGACGGTGAAGACGGTCTGCGCGCTGCCTGCCGTCGTCGCGGTCAGCACGGTGCCGTTCTGCGACAACGTGTAGATCAACGACTCGCCGCCGGAGGTGAGGTTTGCAAGACTGACCGCCCCCGCCCCGCCCGAGACGGCGACGAACTGGGCCGCGACCGCGGCGCTGATCACGCCGTCAACGACATGGGCTCCGCCGGCCCCGCCGAACACCACCGAGCGATCGCCCGCCAACTGGGTGCCGTTGTAGCCGCCGTTCACGGCGACGTTGGAATCGTCGCCACCCCAGAAGATGTTGAGCGGGCCGCCGGCCGATGCGGTCGTCACATCGACGAAGCCGAACAGATTGAAATCGCCGTCGCCGGCCCCGCTGGTGTCCTCGTTGCCACCGGCGAGTTGCTCCTCCTCGACCACACGGGTCAGGATCGTGCCTATTGCCACCGGCGTATCGTCGATCACCTTGACGCCGAACGAGGCCGGCGCGGTGGTGTCACCATCGCTATCGGTCGCCGTGAACTGGAACTGCAGCGCAAGCGATTCCTCGCCCTGCACCTCACCCGGATGATCGATCGTATCGACAAGGGTAAACTTGTAGGAGCCAGCGCCCGCGTCCGACAGGCTGACCGTGAACACGACATGCGCGGCGATCGCCGCACCGGTGTTGGCGGGAACGGTGCTCGGCTCGACGCTCCCGGTGTAGGCAACAAGAACTTCGCCGCCATTGACGGTGAACACCTTGTAGTGGATCTCGTCGCCGCGCGAGGTCAGGTGCTGATCGCGCAACGTCGTGAGGCCTTCGGCGGTGAATGCCACCGACCGATCGCCCGGCTGACCATTGGCATCATTGGCGCTATCGGCGCCCCAGGAAATCGCGAGCGTCCCGCTGGTCGTCTGCGTGGTGTTGTCGCGTGTGATGACCGGCACGCCGAGCACCGAATAGCCGGTATCGGCATCGCCGGCGCCGCCGAAATCCTCGTTGCCGGCGCCGACCACGATCGGCTGCTCTTCTTCCACCGTGCCGGTCTGGTCAGGCGTCCCGATGACCGGCACGTCGTCGACGATATCGACCGTAAAGGTGTTCGACGCGCTATCGCCGTCGGAATCCGTAGCCGTGTAGTTGAAGGTCAACGACAGCGTGTTTTCGCCGCTGCCTGCGGCGTGATCGAGCGGCTTCACCAGCGTGAAGCTGTATTCGCCATTGTTGACGTCAGAGACCGTGGCGAACAGCACGACGTTGCCGCCGGAGGTCGACGTCGGCACTGACTCGCCGGTGTAGCCGACCAGCGTCCCGTCGGACAGCAACGCAAACTGCACGCGGAGTCCGAGCGACGTCAGCGCCTCGCCATAGGCGCCCGTCACGGTGACGTCGGCGTTGCTGAAGGCCACCGAACGGTCACCCGGCTGGCCATCGCCATCGTTGCCGTTGTCGGCCCCCCAGGCGATGTTCAGCGAGACGCCGTCGACCATCGCGGTGACGCCGCCCTCGTCCTCGCCGCTGTTGCCGCCTGGCAGCGACTCGTCGCCTACCGTCGAGATATCGCCGGCTGAGGCAACCGGCACATCGTCGACCACGTTGACCGTGAAGGCGTTCGACGACGTATCACCGTCGCTGTCGGTGGCGGTATAGTTGAAGGTCAGCGACAGCGTATTTTCGCCGGCGCCGGCAGCATGATCGAGCGGCTTGACGAGCGTCAGGCTGTAGCTGCCGTTGCCCGCGTCGGACAGAGACGCAAACAGCACGACATTGAAGGAATTGGTCGACGTCGGGACCGCCTCGCCGGTGTAGCCGACGAGTTCGCCGGTCGCGAGAACGGTGAAGCGAACGGCCTGGCCGAGCGACGTCAGGGTGTCGCCATAGGCCCCCGAAATCGTTACGTCGGCATTGGTGAACGCGACGGCGCGATTGCCGGGCTGCCCCGCATTGGCGTTGGCATCGTCCGAATGCCATTCGATGTTGAGCGAAACACCGGTCACGGAGGCGGTGGGCCCGCCCTCTTGGTCGTTGCCGCCGGGAAGTGCCTCGTCGGCGACCGCCGAACTGGTCCCGGGATTGGCAACCGGGACATCGTCGGTGATGTTGACGGTAAAGCTGGAGCCCACCGGATCGCCGTCGGCGTCGGTCGCGACGACCGCGAAAGTCAGCGGCTGCGTCGCGCCGCTGGCACCGACGTGATCGAGATTATCGAGCAACGTGAAGGTGTAGCTGCCATCGCCGGCGTCGGACAACGTGACCGTAAATACGGCGCGGCCGTCGCCGGCGGTGGCGAGGATCGAGGTGCCGTCGGCGGACAGCGTATAGCTGATCGTCTCGCCGTTGGAAGTCAGGCCGAGCGCGGCGAGCGAGGTCACCGCCGATCCGGCGAAAACCAGGGATCGGTCGCCGAGCACCGCCGCGCCGTTGACGCCGCCGTCGACATTGCTGTTGCCGCTGTCGGCTCCCCAGGAGATGCCGAGCGCTGCCGTCACGCTGCTCGAAACGAAGACGTTGCCCTCGCCGGTCTGCTCCATCAGCGTCGTCGCTGCGACGGTCGCGGCCACGGGCGAGTCGTCATTGACGCCGATGACGATCGACAGCGGCGCGCTGTCACCGCTGCCGTCGGTCGCGATGATATCGATCGTCAGGTTCAGCGTATCTTCGGTGCCGCCGACCGGATGGTCGAGGGGCCGCAGCAGCGTCACCGTGTAGCTGCCGGCCACAGTGGTGGCGGCATCGAGCGAAACGACGAAGACCTGGTTGGCCGCGACGGACGGATCGGCCCCGGTGTAGCCGATCAGGACCGGCTGGCCATTGACGGTGGTGATCTGGATGCTGATCGGCTGTCCGCCCGACGACAGCCCGGTCAGACCCGGCTGGGTCGCTGCAAAGGCGAAGCTGCGCCCCACGAAATCGCTGCCGAAGTCGACATTCAGCGACCCGGTGAGACTGGTCGCAACGCCGGCCGTGTCGCCGAAGCCACCCGGAAGCCCGCCAGGCAGACCGTCTTCATCGACCACAACGCTCACGGCGCCGCCTGGAATCGGCGTCGATGTCGTCGTCTGGCCCGGCGCGAGCTGCTGCGATCCCGGAGCTTCTCCGCTTAGCAGACTTAGCGGCGTACCACCCGCCAGGGCGTCGATCGTGAATGAGCCGAAGTTCGCGCCCGAGGGCGACGCCGGTGCGCCGGGCGTCCCCGCCGCTGGCAAGACCGACTGATCAGTAGTGATCGGAAACAGTTCGGCGAATTCGGTCCCGTTCAGAACACGGCCCGGCGCCATCTCGAAAGACACGTCGGGAAGCGGCGCGCCGGCATTGTTGAATACCGGATCGATCGAGAGCGTCGACTGATTGTCGAACAGGATGATCAGTCGATCGCCGAGCCGAACGAAGGTCAGCTTTTCAGACGAGATCTGACTGAAGTCGATCTTGGCCGCGCCATCGAGATGGATCGTGACCGCCTGCCCACTCTGAGGTTTGGCAATTTTGAGGCTTTTTGGTGCAGCCGACGACTGCGACGACGAGCCCGACAATTGAGCCAACAGGACAGGAGCATTCATGAGCCACAACCTCCACGCGACCCCGTGTCTCGGCGGTCTTCGCGAGGTTAAAATAGTCTTAAAGCTTGGATTAGGTCAATAATTGAGCCGTGTTTTCAGCTAGTTTGATGCAGTTTGGTTAAGTGCTACGAAGGTTAAGCGGCCTGCGCCTCGAACAGTATACTTAAGGTTCCGCCATCTATACGAACACTTTCGAAGTATAGAATCTCCCTCTTAGGGCGCACTTCGCCGCTCCCCGGCAGTCACCCGAGGTCTGAATACTTGCATATGTTAAGATTGGGGCAATCGGCAGCCCGATGGGCGACACAAAAATGGCAGATTTACGCCACCACAACCGGCAAATATTTACCGGACACCGACAATAACTCGCAGAAATTGTGTATCAGACCGCTCAAGTGCGGCCGATCACACAAGCCGTCGGCTGGTATTTGGTGCGGTAAAGCAGAGCCTGGGAGCCGATGCCGTCGAGCCAGATTCCTCGGCCCGCGTAGCGGTAGCCATCGCCCATCGGGATCAGGCGCACGGGCACGGCTCGGTGTGGCGCAAGATGAAGATGCGCCGTGACGATCTCACCCGGCATGCCGACTGCGGGCGTGCGCAGTACGTAGCTGGCGCCGTCAGCGCAGGAGATCGAGAAACTCGCACCCGGCAGAAGAAAATGTGCACTCGCCGGGGCGGCTGCGGCGGTCGCCAACGGCAGAGCCAATGCAGCACTCATGATCAGTCGCGTGATGGTCATCGCAGCCCCCTCCGAATATCCGTCTGGTCAATTAAGACCGCAATTCGGTGTGGAGCACAAGCCGCTCTCCCGGCTTTGCGGCGGATACGCGCAGAATGTCCGTTAGCTGCTTACAGCTGGAGCACCAACGCCGAGCCGCCTCCGACCTCCCCCGCATCGGCTGCGGGAGACACGTCGCTTTCGCTTTCATGATGCAGGCGCTCTGCGAACGGCGCGGCAAACAGGCTGACGCCGCGATGATCGAGAGCAAACAGCGGCATGAAGGATTGCAGATCGCGCCCCTCAAGAAGCGACGCCTGACGATTATCAAGTACCAGCCAGCGCCCATCGAGGCGGACGGCCAGCACGGCATGATCCTGACGGACAGCAAGGTCGCGGACCAGCACCAGGGTCAGATCGCTTTCGGCGACGCCCGCTGCGCGCAACAGCGCGTATTTGGCGATCGCGTAGTCCTCGCAGTCGCCGATTCCACTCCGCAGCGTCTGCAACGGCGACGTCCATAGATCAGCGACACCGTGCTGCTGGATGTCATTGACGTAGCGGACCGCCTGGTTGACGTCCCGGTTGATGGTTTCGGCGCGCGCGCGGTCGTCCCCCGCCTCACGGGCGGCACGCATCATCGAGACGAAACGGCGTTCCGAAGGCGAGCAGCGCGCATCGTCGGCGTTGCAGCGGGCGATCGCGGCAGTCTCAGCCGCCATGGCGGATTCGACACGGCGCCACTTCGTCCACAGCAAGCCTTCGGGCGCGCGGAACGTCACCAGGCCGAAAGGCTCATCGCTCGGAAGTGCCGCCTTTGGCAGAGCCGGCGCGTCATTGGTCACCTTTTCGGTCGGATCGGTGGAGGCCAGTTCGACCGGCCCCGATGCCGCCCGGCGCATGCCGTCGTGCTTGGCCAGAACAGCCTCGATGGTGAAGAACTTCAATTGCGGCGCGGCCACCGGAAGCGTTGCGGCCGGCATGGTTTCCGATTTCTTGCCGCGCGCGTCGGCCGAAGCCGGACCGGCAAACAAAGCCCCCGCCGCAAGGACAAGCGCAAGCCCCAGCGCACGCGGGAAAACCCGCGGCTGCTCGTTCCGCAACATCGTTGACGCCCCGTGTTGTCCAGGGCATCGGCCGACGTCAATGCGTCGATCCCCGTCCCGGATCTGGTGTGATCAGGGATAAGGCCGGGGCCGCTTCAACGCGGTTAAATGCGGGGTAAATCCGTCGCGTAGTTGGGAACGCAACTAATCGTCGCTCACTCGAGCGCGTCGAATTTTATCGATTCAGGAATTGTTGACCTTGCGACGCGCCCCGCCCCTGCTCGCCGAGGCTCAACGTTCGCGCAGCGCCTCGTCGCGCAGGGTGCGTGCGGGCTTGACGAGATAATCGAGCACCGACTTCTTGCCCGTTAGGATCTCGACCGTCGCCACCATGCCGGGAATGATCGGCAGCGGCTGCTCGCTCGTGCCGAGATGGTTCTTTTCGGTGCGCACCATCACCCGATAGAAGGTTTCGCCGCGCTCGTTTTTGTCGCCCTTGTCGTCGGTGATGGTGTCGGCGCTGATCCGCTCGACGCGGCCATGCAGCGACCCATAGATCGACGAGTCATACGCGCTGAGCTTCACCACGGCTTGGTGGTCGGGGCGAATGAAAGCGATATCCTGCGGCCGGATGCGGCCCTCGACCAGCAGCGAGTCGTCGAGCGGCACGATCTCCATGACACTGGCGCCGGGAGCCACCACCGCGCCGATCGTCGTGACATTGAGCTTGTTGATCACGCCGCGGACCGGGGAGCGCAGTTCAGTGCGGCGAACGCGATCTTTCGCGGACTTGATGTTCTCGTCCAGCACCGCCAGATCGCCGCGCGATTTGGCGAGGTCGTCCTCGGCCTGCGCCCGGAACGCCGTGGTGATATTCAGCCGGCGCGACCGCGCCTCCTGCACCGCAGCCTCGGTTTTGACGATCGTCGCCTGGATCACCGCGAGCTGACCGCGCATGTCCGTGGCCTGGCGGTCCGCACGGAGCATCTCGATCTCCGGCACGACCTTCTGCTCATACAGTTTTCGCGTCAGCGCAACTTCGCGATTGAGCAGCGCCAGCGTTTCGGCGAAGCGCTTTTCGCTGGCGCGCAGCTCGTCGATCTCCTTGGTCTTCTGGATTTCCTGCTGCTGCACGACGTCGATGTCCTGCGCCAGCTTGCGCATATGGGCATCGAACACCTGCCGCTCCGCCTGAACGGCCTGCGGCGCGATCTCGGCCAACTCGGGCGGGAACGGCACACTGGTGCGCCCCGCGGTTTCGGCTTCGAGCCGAGTCACGCGCGCCGCCATCGCACCCCGGCGCTCGCGGATCTCGCCGAATTGCGCGGCGAAATTGGTGTCCTCGATCCGGGCCAGCGGTTGGTCCTTCTCGACGATCGCGCCCTCTTGCACCATCAGCTCCGCGATGATGCCGCCCTCGAGGGACTGCACGACTTGCGTCTGGCGCGACGGCACGACCTTGCCGTTCCCGCGCTTGACCTCGTCGAGCACGGCGAAATGCGCCCAGCCGAGAAACGTCACGAACAGCGCCAGCGACGCGAACAGCAGCATCCGCGCGGTCCTGGGCGTGCGGAGCTCGACCGCGGCGCGAACGTCGTTGGAGAAGGCGAAATCCGTCTGCGCCATGACCCTACCCGCGTGCCGCAGTCTGAGCCGCCTGCGCCGGCTGCGGCCGCAGCTTGGTCAGGATCTGATCCGTCGGACCATCAGCGACGATGCGGCCCTGATCGAAGACAAGGATGCGATCGACCAGCGACAGCAGCGACGGACGATGCGTCGACACGATGATGGTCATCTCGCCGCTCGCCAGCGCGCGCAGACGCTCGAGGAACTCACCCTCGCTGCGCACATCGAAATGCGCCGTCGGCTCGTCGAGAAACAGGACGCGCGGCTTGCGGATGAGGACGCGAGCCAGGCCGATCGCCTGCTTTTGCCCACCCGACAGGCTGCGTCCGCCCTCGGCGATCAACATATCGTAGCCCTGCGGATGGCCGGCGATGAAGGTCTCCACGCCGGCGAGACGGGCCGCGGCGAGCACCTCCTCGTCGCTCGCGCCGGGCCGGCCGAGCGTGATGTTGTCGCGCAGCTTGCCGTAGAACAGATCGGTGTCCTGCAACACGAAGCCGATGCCGGCGCGCAAATCGGCTGGGTCGTACTGACGGATGTCGATGCCGTCGATCAGGATGGTGCCGTCGCTGGGCGGATAGAATGCGGTGGCAAGCCGGCCGACCGTGGTCTTGCCCGAACCGACCCGGCCGATGATGCCGATCTTCTCGCCAGGGCGGACCTGAAACGAAACATTGTCCAGCGCCTTCGCCGGGCTGTTCGGATAGGAGAAGCTGACGTTCTTGAACTGCAGCGCGCCATGCTTGATCTCGCGCGCGACATAGATCTTCTCCGGCGGCCGCTCGCGATCCAGCGCCATCAGCCGGTCGATCGAGCGCAACGCGGACGTCGTCTGGGTGAAGCGCGTCATCACGCCCGCGATGCCGGCGATCGGGCCAAGTACACGCCCGGCCAGCATGTTGGCAGCGACCAGAGCGCCCACCGAAAGCTTGCCGTCGAGGATCAGGAACACGCCGACGACGACCAGCAACAGGCTGCACAGCTGGCTCGCGACGCTTGCAGCCGTCATCGCCATCGAAGCCCAGAACTGCACGTCCTCGCTGGACCGCGCGGTGGCCGCCACCGAGCGCTCCCAGACGGTCTGCACCCGGCCCTCACCTGCGACCGCGCGGATCGTCTCGATGCCGTTCAGGGACTCGACCAGGATGCCGTGGCGCGCCGCGGACTCCGCCTGCATGCGCCGCATCGCCTTGTCGAGCGGGCGCTGGATCAGCAGACCGACACCGATCATCACTGGCAGCATCCCCAGCGGGATCCAGGCCAGCGGCCCGGCAATGACGAACAGCACCGCGATAAACAGGATCGCGAACAGCATATCGATCGCGGACACCACGGTCCCCGAGGTGAAGAACTCGCGCACGGAGTCGAAGTCGCGCATCTGGTTGGCCAGGATGCCGACCGAAGGCGGCCGCTTGTCCATCTTCAGCGCCATCACGTGCTCGAAGATCTTCGCCGCCAGCACGACGTCGATCTTCTTGCCGGTCATATCGATGATCCGGCTGCGGACGACCTTGAGCAGGAAGTCGAACGCGATCGCGAGGCCGAGTCCGATCCCGAGCGCCACCAGTGACGGGATCGCGCCGTTCGGGATCACGCGGTCATACACGCTCATCGTAAACAGCGGCGCTGCCAGCGCCAGGATGTTGACGATGAAGGCGGCGATCGCGACATGCGCGTAGTTGGCGCCGAACTTGCCGACCACCGACCAGAACCAATGCGACTTCGGCAAGTCTCCAGTCGCGACCGCGCGCGGATCGGCGACGGTCGCCGGCCGCACGAAGTAGGCAAAGCCGGAGTAACGCGCCGCCACGGCGTCAACGCTTTCTGTTGCCTCGGCGTCACCAAGCGAGGGATCGACGATCACCAGCCGGCCGCGCCCCTCGTCGATGCTGAGCAGAATGCGGGTCGAGCCGTCGTGCAGCATCAACACACAGGGCAGCACCAGCGCCGGAATGTCCTGCAGCGGCCGCTCTTCAAGCCGTGCTTCCAGCCCCGCGCGTTGCGCCGCGCGCTCATAGAGTCCGACCGTGAGAATGCCGCGCTCGAGCGGCAGGCCCGAGAGCAATGCACTGCGGCTGAGCGCGCGGCCGTGATGCGCGGCGAGATACAACAGACTGTCGGCGAGTGGATCGGGATGTGCAGCGGCCACGCCGGGATGGGCCACCGGGGCGGCACCATCGAGATCGACTTCTGGGGACCGAATGTTCACCGACGCCTCGAATTCCGGAGGGCGGTCCGACAGGCCCGCTGCTGGGTCAAACGCTCACAGTATTAGGTTGTATTAGATGAAAATACGTGCCGGCGCCTCGTCTGATTTGGCCAGCCCGGCAGAAAGTCCGGATACAGTAAATCGCGGCCAGCGGCGGCACAGCGCCCCCCGCAGGGGGCGCCGCAATTACTTAACGGCCGAGCCGGCGGGCGCAGTTCCACCATACTTACCGGACGCGACGAACAGTGCGCCGTTGTCGGCAACTTCGTGCGACGCCCAGCGGTCATCGAAATTGATCACCGTCGGGAACTTGGGCGGATCGAAATAGAAACCGAACAACTGGACCGGCGGCACCGCATTGAGCGGCTCCGGACCGGGCGCCGGGGGAGCCAGCCGGATCGGCGCGAGCTTGTAGCCGATGAAGCCGCTCGGGTGCACATCGACTAGCTCGGTTTCCGGCGGATGACCGGTCTTCAGATAGTTCAGCATCTGCCCCATGGTGGCGAGAAGCTGATAATCGGCGAACACCGCGACGCCGCGTGCTGATACCAGTGACACATTGGCGTTGAAGTACTGGTTCTGCGAATTCAGCAGGTCGATCAGCGTGCGCTGACCGAGCTCGTATTCCTTGTTGTAGGCGATAAAGGTGCGGCGCGCGGCCTCGACGTCGCGGACCAGCGCGGCGACGCGATCATTGGTGATCGTGCGCGCCGCCCAAGCCTTGTCGATCGACTCCAGCGCATCCCGCTGCAGCCGCGCCTGGCGCTGCTGCTCCTCGATCATGCGCTGCGCCGCTTCTTCCCGGCGCCAGCTGCTCTGGCCGCCGTTGAAGATATCCCACGACGCCACCAGCTTGCCGCTGACCTCGTCATACTGGTTCTGATAGAGCACGGATTCCTTGCCGCGCGATGCCCGCCCCTCGAGCGAGACCGTCGGCAGGAACGAGCCGGTGGTGGCGTCGAAGCCCCGCTTGGCAGCGGCCACATCGGCACCGGCTGCGCGCAGCGTCGGGTTGAACTTGTAGGCGACATCGAGCGACTCGGCCTTGCTCTTCGGCAGGTCCGAAAGCCGGCCAGGGAAGCGTAGATTGTAAGGCTCGAGGCCGACGACCTTTCGGAATTTGGCCCGCGCGGTCTCCAGGCTGAGACGGAATTCGGCTGCAACGGCCTGAGCAGCGGCGACGCGCTCTTCGGCCTGCTGGGTATCGCCCTCTCCCGCACGGCCGCCTTCGAAGCGAGCCAGCACATTCTTGCGAAGTTCGAGATGGACCTTGAGGTTCTCCTCGGAGAGCCCGACCAGTCGCGTGTAGCGGACGACATCGATATAGGCTTCAGCCGCGTCGAGTCCGGTGAGTTCGGTTCGCTCCAGCACGCGGAAAGCGGCGGCATCGACCCGCGCCGCCTGACGCCAGACTTCGTTGATCGAGGCAAATCCGTCGAACAGCAACTGACGCACGACGACGCCAGCTTCGCGGCCGCGCAGATAGCGGCCGTTGTTCAGCGGCGCCGGCGACACGTACTGTTTCAGCATTTCCGGACCGGCGCTGGCTTCGAGCCGGACCTGCGGGAGCAGCGTGCCCTGGGTTTGCCGCAGCTCAGCTTCGGTCGCGCGACGGTTGGCGGCAGCCTCGCCGACGCCGGGGTTCGTTTTCACCGCCTGATTGATGGCGTCCAGAATTGTGAACGGTTCGGCTGCGATCGCAGCAGGGACGGAAAACAACCCGGCGACCGAAAGGACGAATGCAAATTGAGCGGTTTTGAACATGGAACATTGCTAACAAGGCCGCTTACAACTCGCAATGGAAGCTGGAACCACTGCGGTAAAAAGGGGTAGCAGTGTGGCAGAATCGCGACTCCTGCATGCAATTGATTGATGCCATTCAATAATTTATCGCGACTCGGAGCATATCGAGGCCACGTTTAGGACATATTTCCGTAAGTTATTAACGCACAATCGCTCGTGCGACCAAATGCTATCCCTCTCCCTGGCAGCGAAGAGCCCGGCGACACAATCCGCCAACTCCCGGTTTTGGGTGCATGCCAAGTCCCGGATCGGCAAGACTCTGGCTCAGCTTGTCGGTGCGCCCCCCCCGTCCGTCGGACGCGGGCCAGCCCAAGCCTCCAGCCGTCGACGATGCCCCAAGGCTCCGCCCTGTTGGGGCGGACGGGGACACAGATTCAGGCGGACACCGCTGCCGGCCAAGATCAACGACCGGGCGAGCGGGCCTTCGGCGTAGCGGCTCCAGCGCTAACAAACAGTGACTCCAGAACGGAAAAGGCCGGGACCCGTAGATCCCGGCCTGCGCTTCAAGGTCGCTGAAGCCTGGTCACCCCGTTTTGACGGAACTCTCGATCGCGGCTGCTTTACCGTTCCAGTATTTCGGAAACCAGGCCGTGTGCGTCAGCACCGCGAAATGCACCAGAATGGCGATCACCGTGACGCTGCCGAGAAACAGCGGCAATCCCACGGTCGGCTTGACGACGGTCCAGATTCTTGCCTGATTGGCCATCTGTTGATCTCCTTACTTCAGCCAGGGCGAATAGACGAAGGCGAGGAAGTGAGCGACGATCGCGATCGCGCCGAAAATGCGCGTGCCGTCGATCACATGCTTGTGGATCTCTTCTGATTCCGCGATCGTCAGTCCGGTCGGCCAGACCCGGTTCGGATCGTCTGCCATGAACAATCTCCTCGAAGTGGTTCATCAATGGCGTGCGAAACCCGCACGCGGGCGAACTGCCGCCCTTTCGGGCCGATCGACAATTCGGTGAAACGTCCCCCACCGCGCCGTCGCTCACGATCGACCGTCAGACCTCATCAGCAGTCAACTTATTATCAGTTGATCAGAGATGTCGGGTCAATTTCGTAGTTGATAGTGGAGCGAGAACAATCCGCCCGCGCAACGCCCCAAGACACGTCAATTCAACCGAATCCGTATTGATAATAATCATTAGCGCACTAGCCGGCTGCCCAGTTACACGACCTCTCCGTCGCGAACATCTGTTGGCCCACATCATTTTCCAGTGCGTCTGATGACTTGTGATGACGCGGCAATTGGCTCGCCACGCTCCTGATCAGGGGCCACCTTGATACAGGTGCAAGAGCCGCATGCTGAGCTCGGCAAACCGTGATGATCGCAGCAGGCTGCTACTTACTTTCGGCTGCGGTGACGATGGCCTCGAGCAGCGCCAGGCTGCCGCGGAAGCCGCCGAAGCCGGTCGTCAGGCTGAGGCGGTTCGTCGGGGTCGCGCATTCGATCAACGGCGTCCCGAGCCGGTCAGCGACTATGCGTTCGAGCGAACTGCCGAATACGATGTCCGCTGCGCTGGCGCGGATCAGGTCGGCGATCTCGTCGTCGTCTTCGCTGTAGTGCACAGCGCTCAGTCCGTCCTGCAGAGCAGCGCGGCCGTCAGAGGCGGGATTGTCGGTCAACACGATCACCGCCGGCGCCCAGCCCAGCGTCTGAATGAGAAACCGCGCGATGCCGGACGCATGCAGGCTGGGCAGCGCCAACGCAAAGGCCCGCGGGCCGCCTTGCCGGAACAACGTCTCGAGCAGCCGATCGAGACAGTAAGCCTCGCGGCGACGCTCGTGATCGATGAATGCTCTGGCTGCCGCTTCGTCGATCTCGCCGGCGGCCGCAGCGATCTTCGCGAGCAACGCAGCGGTCGCCACTGCCCCCACCGGAAGCCCCGCGCTTTCGATCCACGGGATGCCGAAACGCGCATCGAGCGCGCGGACCGCGGCGCTGCTCCAGGGCGACACCGAGACGCTGAGTTCGGCATGCGCCGACGCCCGCAGGCTGTCGAGCCCGCCGAACGGGCCGAAGACCGGATTCGGCGTCAGGCCGATGCCGGCGATGAGCCGCGACAATTCCTCAATCTCGGCGAGCCACGTTCCGTCCTGATGCGGCACCGGTCCGAAAATGTTGACCAGCCCCGTACGACGCGGCGCGACAGCGACCGCTTGCGCCATCGCGGCTTCGAGGAATGCTGCGTAACCTTGATAGGCCGAGCCACGAAAGCCGGCGGTGGCCAGATCGATGATGTCGTCGCCGGCGTCGCGCGCTTCCTGCGCCATCGCCGCGACGTCGTCGCCGATCATCTCCGCTGGACAGCCGGTCAGCACGACCGTCAATTCGCCGGCGACCACGCCGCGGGTGTTCTTGATCTGCTCGCGCAGCCGCGAGGCGCCGCCGAACACGACGTGTTTCTCCGACAGGTTCGAGGTGGGCCACGCGCCGCCTGATGAGCAACCGCCGCCATGCCACAATCCGGCCTGCACGCCGCAGCCCGGCGTCGCGTGCACCAGCGGTGTCACGCCGTCGATCGCGGTCGCCGCGTACAGCGCGCCATGCAGCGCGCAGCCGGCGCGCGGACGCGTCAGATGCGCCGCCATCATCTCACCTCGCGTTTGATGTGCCAGTCCGGGCTGCGCTTCAGCCAACCGGGCAGATAGGCGATCGTCACCTCGAAGCTGTCGCCGCGTCGCTGGGCGTCGAGTGCACGGACGATACGGGTCGCAAGCCGGACTTCCCCGGCGACACCGAGCAGATCGTCGCCTTCGACCGCCACCGCCGCGATGCCGGCGCGGGTCGCGGTCGCCGCCGCGGCCGGCGTGCCAATCAGCAGATCCGGCTTCAACTTGCCGAGCCAGTTGACCAGTTCGAACGGCTGCCCCGCGCCGATATGCAACGCCAGCGTCGACGCTGCGCTCAGCGCCTTGAGGCCTTCGAGATGCAGACTGTCGATCCAATCGACGCTCAGCCCGGCGACACGGCCGCCGAGTTGCCCCACCAGCCCCGCCACCGCCAACGCCTGGGAGGGTGGCAGCGCAACGACGACCCGTCGATCGCCGAGCAGCTCGCTTTGGTGGCCCCCTTCCTCCGTCGCCGGCAGAGGGCGCTCGGTGGCCTCGGCCACCGCCTCGATGAAGTGGCGGGCGCCTGCGGCGCCGATCGGCGGCGGCAGATGCAGGAACGGGACGCGGTGCAATCGGTCCAGTTCCCGGCGCAACACGTCGGCTTCGTCCTGAAACACCGCAACGCTGAGCACCGCCTGCGCAGCCTTGGCGAAGGCGTCTGGACCTGCACCGGCTGGTAGCACGTTGACCTCGAGCCCGAGCGCAGCAATCTGCCGCGCGATGGCGGCCAGCCCCGGGCCCCGCTCAAAGGCCAGCAAATTGATCAGATTCCGGCGACGGCCGTGCCGCGGTTGGATCAGGGCGGCGAGCGCCCCGCTGGCGATGTCGTAGCCCGTCGCCGCGATCCGGGACCGGAAGCCGTCGGTGCGCAGCTCGATCACCGGGATGCCGAGCTCATCACCGAGTTCGGCAGCGACCGACTGGATGTCGTCATTATTGATCGCGACCACCGGCGTTGCCACCACCACGATCGCCCACGGCCGATAACGCTCGTAGAGCCGGCGTTGCGTCCGCGCCAGTACACCATCGGCGCCGAGGATGGTGTCGCGCTGATCGAGGTTGGTGACCGCCCATGGCCGTCCGGCCGCTCCGCGCGCGAGCGCCCCGGCGCAGCCGCGAACACCGTGCACCACGACGCCGAGGCCGTCGACCTCGGCAAGCACACGCAGCGCCGCCGAAACATCATCGACCGCGACCTGTGAGAAAGTGCGAATCCGCGGGACCGGCGGACCAGCCTCCAGTTCCGCGATCAGTGCCGCAACGTCCCCGAGATAGGCGCTGACGCCACCCAGCCGCCGCTCACGGGTCGGCGGTTGCAGGGCCTTGTTCATCTCACATTGCCTCGGCAAGCGGACGCTCGGAGGCGCCGAACACCCGATCGCCCCATTGCCTCGCCCAGTCCTTCAGCGCCGGACCGTTCAGCGGCTTGGGAATCGACACCGGATGATCACTGGCGATATGCCGCGCCAGCTTGCGATAAACGTCGGCCTGCTCCGACGCCGGCGCGGCCTCGATCACGGTCTGGCCGTAGAGTTCGCTCTGCGCAACGGTTAGCGACCGCGGAACGTAGCCGACCACCCCTGTCCCGGTACGCGCGGCGAAGTCATCGATCAACGCGGTCGCATAGGGCGTCTGGATGCTGTTGGCGATCACCCCACCGAGGCGGGCACCGCCGGACGGCGCGTATTTGCTGATTGCTTTGAACAGATTGTTGGCGGCGAAGATCGCCATGAAGTCCGATGACGTGACCACGAACGCGGACTCAGCGATGCCGTTACGGATCGGCACCGCAAAGCCACCACACACGACGTCGCCGAGCACGTCGTACAGCACGTAGTCCGGCTTGAACTCCTCGAACAGCTTGAGCTCGTGCAGAAGATCGACCGCGGCATTGATGCCGCGCCCTGCGCAGCCGACACCTGGCACCGGGCCGCCGGCCTCGATGCACAGCACACCGCCGAAGCCAGTCGCCGAGACGTCGGCGATGGTCGGTCGCCCGCTGTCACGCAGGCTGTCGAGCACGGTCGGCAGATCCTCGCCGCCGCGCAGGATCGTGGTCGAGTCGCTTTTCGGATCGCAGCCGATCTGAATGACGCGGTGGCCGGCCTCAGCCAGCGCCGCACTGATATTCGACGTCGTCGTGGACTTGCCGATGCCGCCCTTGCCATAGATGGCGATGTGCCTGGGCTTTGCGCTGCTCACGCGGCCTCCATTGGAATTAAGCGGACAATTGGGACTCGTCTTATTCGGCGGGTTCGAGCTGCTGCGCCGTCCTGAAGATCGGTAGCGTCTCGTCCTCGATCCGGTAGATGTCGTGCTGCAGCGTGTCGGACGAGGCATTGCTGTCGAACACGTGCTCGTAGGTGATGCCGTTCTTCCGCCAGATCGCCACCAGCTTGTGCGCGAGGTCGAGATACCAGCCCGGCACCGGCGGACGATGGCCCTCGAGCTCGGAGCCCGGGTTCGGGCACCACACCGCAAAAGTTCCGACCACGCCCTTGGACGCGAGATATTCCAGCCCCGCCAACGTGCTGCGCTTCGGCTCAATGCCGGCGACGATGTTGGAGCGCACACGGCCATGGCCAAACACCGTGACGGCGTATTCGAGCGCTTTGACCCAGTGCTCCCAACCGCCCCCGCCCCGTGCCTTGCCGGGACAGATGGCGTCGTAGATGCCCTTGTCCCAGATCTCGATGTTCATCGCCGTGGTGCGGTAGCCGGCTTCCTTGAAGCGGTCGAGATTGCGCAGGTCGAGCGGCGCGGCAATCGTTGCGGTGCCGTTGAAGTCCTCGCGCCCGGTATGCTGCTGGATCGCCTCGGCGACGTCGAGATAGTATTCGAGCTCGCGCCGCTCCGGAATGACGCCGCCGCTGACCGTGAGGTGGTCGATGGCGCCGTCCTTGTACGCCCGTGCGGCGGTCTCGCCGATCTGCCGCGCGTTCTTCCAGAACACGCCGCCCTTCTCGCCGTAGACGTCCTTGGTGTAGTTGATGTTGCAGAACAGGCAGTCCTCGCCCTTCTCCTTGTACGAGCACTCGTTGCTGTAGACGATGAACAGATGCCGATCCGCGTAGTGCGCACCGATTTGCGACATCTCGATGCCGTCAGAAGTCTTGCCACCATAGAACGCCGGCCGCTCGCGGAACCTGACCTCGGCGATCACCTCGCTGCCGTCGATCAAGACGGTGCGGTCGCCGAGCAGGTCGACCCGATAGGTCGATTTCGGATTCCAGCGGAACGGCACGCTGAGCCCGAGCGGCAGATAGAAATGCGACGGAAGCTCGACAGTGTGGGTCTCGAAATCCATCTCGAACAGGCAGTGCACCTGTTCCTGCGCCTTCACGCCGGGCTGGACGAAGTCGAGCGCTTCGCCGCTGATCGCGACGCCGTTGATGCCGAGCTCCGCCTTCAGGGCCAGCTCACGCCAAAGCCCGTCCTTCAATTCACTCACCGTTGCCATATGGATCTCGTCCGCCTATCCGTGACAGCTGCCGTGCCGCCGGCAAATAATCCCCGAACGAACTGCTGGCGACAATTCTGAAGATCGCGCGTTGGGAGATGGTTTTCGGCGTAACTACCAGTTCGGCAGAATGGTCCGTCTGCCCTGGTAACTGGTTGCAGCATCTACGAACGACTCGCTCGCGCTACTCACCTGCCCCCCGCTGCCTCGGATCCAACGAGGACAAGAGTGGGAAGCGCCAGAATTTCCGGCACGCTAACTATGATCGGCATCCTGGTCCGCATCGAATGCCAGCGCGCCAATGAACACTTTCAGCTTAGCGGAAGTCAGCCTTTGGGCCCCGATCACGGTCCATCCGTGCCCCGATCCCCGACCGCGTGAGATCGCGTATATTCTCTGCCACCAAGCTCGCGCCGGGAAGCATGGCGCTCACTTGCCGGAGCGATCTTTGGAATTCAATACGGCCTCGTTCCGGCCTCTAATGATCGTCCCACATACGATCGACCAAAAGCCGATCAATGGCTGTCACATCGTTCTCGCAGTCGCCGCCGGCGTGCCGATCTTCACGATGGACCGAAAGACGTCGGCGGACGGCGGCGATCGGTCTGCGTTCGCCCATGCTACGAAGGAAAGTCCCTCGCGTGGTCTACGCCCCCGTCCCTGATGATCCACGTCTGCCGCCGGTGCGGATCAATCTTCTGTCGGATACCCAGACCCAACCGAGCGCCGCGATGCGGGCAGCAATGGCGGAAGCAGCGGTGGGCGACGAACAGATCGGCGCTGACCCGACCGTCAATGCGCTGTGCGCGCGGGTCGCGGATCTGCTCGGCAAAGAGGCCGGCGTCTTCATGGCCTCGGGCACGATCTGCAACATCGCGGCGACGCTGTCGCACTGCCACTCGGGCGACGAGATTCTCGCCCACGAGACCTCGCACATCGTTTCGCTGGAAGGCTGCACCCATGCGGCGCTAGGCGGCGTTCAGATCCGCCCCCTTCCGGGAGCGCGCGGACAGTTCTCGCCGGAAGCCTTGGCTGCCACCCTGCGGCCGCCGGATCGCCATCAGGCGAGGCAGACACTCGTCAGCGTCGAGCAGACCACGAATCTCGGCGGCGGCACGGTGTGGAGCAAACCCGCGCTGGACGACATCGTAGCGATCGCGCGCGCCGCCGGCCTTGCGACCCACATGGACGGCGCGCGGCTGCTGAACGCCTGCGTCGCCATTAACGTCTCGCCGCGGCGGATGGCCGAAGGTTGGGATTCGGTCTGGATCGATTTCAGCAAAGGCCTCGGCGCGCCGCTGGGGGCGGTGCTCACCGGCTCGCGCGATTTCATCGACGAAGTCTGGCGATGGAAGCAGCGGCTCGGCGGCTCGCTCCGTCAGGCCGGCATCTGCGCCGCCGCCTGCCTGTTCGCGCTCGACCACAATATCGACCGCCTCGCCGAAGATCACGCCAACGCGGCGCTGCTGGCATCGCGGATGGCGACGATCGACGGGATCACTGTGCAGTTTCCCGAAACCAACCTAGTTTACTTCGATATCGCTGAAACCGGGCTGTCGAACGACGCCTTCGTCGCCGCCTTGCGTGCCCACGGCGTGCTGATCTCTGTCCTCGGCGGCCGCCTGCGCGCCTGTACCCATCTCGATGTAACACCGGCGATGATTCACGAGACGCTTGAGATTATCGACAAGGTCGTGCGCACCGCGCAGCGCGTCGCCCCTGTCGGCCGGCAAGCCGCCGAGCGACGCGCCGTCGGGGCCGCTCAGCCCATGGTGCTGGCGCGCACCACCGTGGTGTAGGTGCGCTCGATCAGTTGCAACGCGCCGCGATAGCCCACATAGGCGCGCGACAATACGACCTCGTCTGTGCACGGATAGCCGATCTCGACCAGCGGCGCGCCGATCTCGTCGGCCAATGCCGCCTCCCAGGTCGAGCCGAACACGATCGGCAGCTCGCCGGCGAAATCAGTCGCGCGCACGATCTCGTGGATGCGCTTGCCGTCCTGCTCGAATACCGCCTCGGCGCCGGCATGGTCCGCCAGAGCGCGGTAGGACTTCTGGATGGCTTCGCGCCGCTCCTCCGGCGGATTTTCACTAATCACGAACGGCCCCGGATTGAGACCGAGCTGTTCGACCAGGAAGCTCGCAACCGCGAGATTATAGGCGCTCTCGCTGACCACGATCGCCTGCGAGGGCAGCCGGTACTGGCTGGTCGAGCCGGCATAGAAGCAGGCGAAGTCGCGCAGATAGATGTAGTGCTCCTTCTCTTCGCGGGCGATGAAGGACTCGGCTTCGGCGCGATCGAGATCGGCGAACTCGACCACCCGGCGCAGGAACGTACTCGTGGCCTTGGCGCCGATCGGGATCGTCGGCTCGTGCAGGAACGGCTGACCGTAGAGCTCCTCGAGATGCTCCGCGGTCGATAGCCCGAGCCATGGCGACAGCACGAGATTGAACTGCGCCCGCGGGATCGCACGCCATTCGGTGACCCCGGCCGAGGCCGGCCCGAACAGGATGTTTACCTGCAGTCCGATTCCTTCGAGGATCCGCCGGATCTCGGACAGATCGCCTCGCCAGAACGGATTCTGATAGGGCAGCAGCGACCAGACATTGATCAGGCCGCGCTGCAGCGGCGCATCGCGGACGTCGAAGAACTGGTCGATGATGGCGCGGATCACCGTCTCGTGGCCGGTGAAGTTATTGCCGCGATAGCCGCTGGTCTCGGCGAACACGATCGGCACCCCGCGCTTCTGATATTTGCGCACCACGCTGCCGACATCGTCGCCGACCAGACCCGGAATACAGCCGGTCTGCACCACGAACAGATCGGCTTCCATCACCTTGAGGGTCGAAGCGATCAGCTCGTCGAGCCGGTCGGCACCGCCGAAGATCACTTCCTGATTGCCGAGATTGGTACTCGGCACGTGGAATTCGCCGCCCTGATAGGCGTTGATGCCGGACAGCGCGTGGAACTGCTTGGTAGCGCAGCCGGGCCCGCAATGCGTGATCGGGATCGCGCCTGGGATGGCGATGACGCTGGCCAGCGCGCCCAGGCTGCAGCCGTAGCGGACCTGCTCGATCGCACCGGGCGATGAGCAGAACGCGCCGGTGGGATCCTGAGCGTTGGTGACGGGAGACAACATGGTTTCATTCTCGATTCTATTCATCGTCCTCAACCCCGTCATTGCGAGCGAAGCGAAGCAATCCAGGTCCGTGCACTGCGCTGGATTGCTTCGTCGCTTCGCTCCTCGCAATGACGGGGACGAGGCTCTCCCTGTCGGCACGACATACTCAGGCGGGCTCGCCGATCGGCGCGTAAGGATCGGTTTCCGCCAACCACCATGGCTGATACGGAAACGAACTGTGCGCGGCGACATCGGCGTAGAAGCGCTTGCGCGGCAGCACGCGCAGAATGGCGCGGCCGATGGAGAGCAGCCCCTCGTAACCGAGCCCGTCGTTGGAATAGAAAATCGGCAGCACCGGAATGCCCATCCGCCCGGCCAGCACAGCGAGCGTGCCGGTGTGGCGGCAGATGACGAAATCCGGCTTGGCGCGCAGCAGCGCGGCATGGGCCTGGAAATGCTGGTCGGGGCTGACCGTGTAGTTGGGGATGTCGCCCCAGGCGTCGACCAGATGGCCGAGCGAATCCTGTTGAGAATCGCCGGAATCGCTAATCGGATCGTGGTGGAACGAGAACGCGTCGTCGACCGTGACGCCGAGTTCGCGCAAATCCGCCAGCAGCCCGTGCGCGAAGGCCGCACCGGCAGCCACGAAGCCGCGCTTGCCGGTCAGCGCCTTGCGCAGGCGCGCCAGCTCCGGTGCGATCCGCGCGCGCTCGCCTTCGATCACCGCTTCGACCTTGTCCTCGGTGCCGGTCAGCCGGGCGATGTCGCGCAGCCAGTTGTCGGTGGCGTCGAGCCCGTAAGGCAGTGGCGCCCTCACCTCCGGCACGCCGAATTCCTGTTCGAGCCCGGTGGCGAGATAAGACAGTACGAAGCACATCGTCACTGTGGCGGCGGCCTCCGACATCTGCGCCAGCCGCTCCAGCGTGTTGCCGCCCATCACCAGATTGACGCGCAGCCCGAGCGGATTGAGCAGCGGCGAGAACACGTCGGGTCCACCGAGGTGAATGACGTTGATCAGGTCCGGCTGCTTGGTCGGCGTATGCGGCACCAGCCGGCGCAGAATGCCGTGTTCGATCACATCCCAGCCGCTCGACCAGTGCTTCGACTTGAAACCCTCGCAATGCAACGTGACGACCGGAATGCCGATCTCGTCCTCCACCCGCTTGGCGGCGCCATCGACGTCATCGCCAATGATGCCGGTTGCGCACGACGTGGCGACGAAGATCACTCGCGGCTTGTGGCGCTCATAGGCCTCGCGGATGGTGTCTTCCAGCCGCGCGACGCCCCCGAACACCATGTCCTGCTCGCCAAGATTGGTGCAGATCGACTTCGGGTCTTCGAGCTTCCAGCCGCGGCGTGCGGCAAGATCGCGATAGTAGCGCGCCGTGAAGGACTGGCTCGCCGCGCAGCCGATCGGCGAATGCTGCACCACCACCGAATCCTGGATGATGGTGGCGTTGGTCACGGCGATGTGCTCGGCGCACATCGAGGCCTGCGCGAACGGTGTAGACCGTTCGCACAGCCGGCGCCCGCCATTGTTGCAGCCCTTGGCGCAGCCGTAGGTGAAGGCCGAGTCCTTGACCAGTTGCCCGGCGCCGCCTTCCCACTGGGTGATGGTGCCGAGCCGCTGGTCGCGGGTTTCGACCTGGGGATTCTTCAGATTGAGCGCCATGTACGCCTCCCGGAGGCTGAGAGCGATCAGGTCGCGTCGAGCGCCTGGGCGATGTCGGCGATGATGTCGTCGACACTCTCGATGCCGATCGACAGTCGCACGTAACCGGGGGTGACGCCGGCGGCGAGCTGCTTGTCGGGCGCGAGCTGGGCATGGGTGGTCGACGACGGATGGATTGCCAGGCTGTGGGCGTCGCCGATATTGGCGACGTGGAACAAAAGCTTCAGCGAGTCGATGAAGCGCCGGCCGGCGACAAAGCCGCCCGGCAGCTCGAACCCGACCAGCGCGCCATAGCCGCCTTTCAAATACGTGTCGGCGCGGCGTCGCGCCTCGCCGCTCTGCAGGCCGGGATAAATCACACTCTCGACCTTGGGATGCTGCGCCAGATAGTCGGCGATCCGCGCCGCGTTGGCGGTCTGCTGGCGGATACGCAGCGGCAGCGTCTCGACGCCCTGGATGAGCTGAAATGCACTCTGCGGCGACAACGCCGGACCGAGATCGCGGAGCAACCCGGCGCGCGCCGCGAAGGCGTAGGCGACCGGGCCGAAGGGACGCGCGATGTCCGGCCAAGTGCGGCCGTTGTAGGACGGATCCGGACCGGTGATCAGCCGGTGACGGTCGGCGAACTCCTCCCACGGGAACAGGCCGCTGTCGATGATGACGCCGCCGATCGTGGTGCCGTGGCCGCCAATGTATTTGGTGGCCGAATGCACCACGATCGCCGCACCGTGGTCGATCGGCCGCGCCAGCAGCGGCGCCGCGGTGTTGTCAATGATCAGCGGGATGCCGAAGCTGCGGCCGATATCGGCGACCTCGCGAATCGGGAACACGTTGAGCTTGGGGTTCGGCAACGTCTCGCCGAAGTACAAGCGGGTCCGATCGTCGGTGGCGGCGCGAAATGCCTCGGGATCGGCCGGATCGACAAAGCGCGCCTCGATGCCGAATTGCTTCAGCCGGTTGGCGAAGAAATTCCAGGTGCCGCCGTAGAGATCCGTGCCGGTAACGATGTTGTCGCCGGCCTGCACCAGCGTCAGCACCGACAACGCGACCGCCGCCTGCCCCGACGCCAGCGCCAACGCCGCGGCGCCACCCTCGAGCGCCGCCAGCCGCTCTTCCAGCACATGCGCGGTCGGATTGCCGATCCGCGAATAGACGAAGCCGAACTCCTCGAAGTTCACCAGCCGGTCGGCCCGCTCGGTGGTCTGCAGATCAAACGAGGTGCTCTGATAGATCGGCACCTGCGTGGCGCCGGTGGCCGGATCGGCGCGGAACGAGCCGCCGTGCAGCGCCAGCGTGTCTATGTTGCTGAGGGGCGGCGGCTGCACGGCTTGTAGCGACATGACGGGCTCCTTCAGAATTGAACAGCGGCTTGCAACTTCCAACAGGTGCCACCAATCGCCACCGATACGGCTGCTGACAGCACCTCAGTCTCCGATCTCGCGCAAAGACCCTCCGCTCAGCTAAATGCAGCTGAGCAAACTCCTTCGACGACAATTGATGCTAGAGATCGACCTCAGTGTTTTCAATTCGCGCGGGTAGTTGGTTCGTCCAAATTAGTTCGCCTGTAGGAAAAACGTATTCGGCATGCGCGCATCGAACGGGACGATTAATGCGGCAGGTATCCAATGACAGGCTAACAAACCACAAACATCGTCCTACCGACCGACGCCAAACGACTCTTCAGAGCCAATCGAAAAGCGCCATCAACTCACGTCATTAGCAAGGACGGACCACGCACCTGCGTGGTCGTAAAACAAATACGCCGTCCAAGCGCGCTCGACAGCATGGCCGGTGCTATTTTCGTCGGTGCCTCGACAGCTACATCGCTCGCACGCATCATCGTCGCCGGACCAATCGTTGGAGCCTCGCAATGTCCGCTTCGTCCTTGCCTCTTCCAGTGCTCGATCTTGGCCGATTTCGCAGCGACACGGCGCAACGCGCGGAGTTTCTTCGCGACGTCCGCGACGCAGCGTTTGGCCCAGGATTTTTCTACCTGACCGGACACGGAATTTCGGATCGCCTGATCCGAGACGTACTGATCGCGTCGCGTAATTTCTTTGCGCTGCCGGAGTCCGACAAGCTCGGTGTCGAGATGATCAACTCGCCCCATTTCCGGGGCTATACCCGCGCCGGCCGCGAATTCACCCGTGGTCAGCCCGATTGGCGGGAACAGCTCGACGTCGGCGCCGAGCGCGAGGCGTTTCCGTTCAGCCGCTCTGCGCCGCCGTGGACGCGTCTGCAAGGTCCCAACCAATGGCCCGCTGCGCAGCCGGAGCTGAAGCCGCTGTTGCTGCGCTATCAGCAGGAGGTGACCGCGCTGGCGATCAAGGTGCTGCGCGTATTCGCCGCCGCGCTCGGCCAGTCGGAAGACGTGTTCGAGCCGATCTACGCGCCCGCACCGAATCAGCTCATCAAGCTGATCCGCTATCCCGGGCGCAGCGCAGGCGACAGCGACCAAGGCGTCGGCGCCCACAAGGACTCCGGCTTCGTCACCATCCTGTTGCAGGACAGCGTCGCCGGCCTGCAGGTCGAGACTGACGATGGCTGGATCGATGCGCCGCCGCTGCCCGGCTCATTCGTCGTCAATATCGGTGAAATTCTCGAACTGGCGTCGAATGGCGCGCTCCGCGCCAATGTCCATCGCGTGGTGTCCCCGCCGCCGGGCACCGACCGGCTGTCGGTCGCGTTCTTTCTCGGCGCGCGGCTCGACGCCACCGTGCCACAGCTCACGCTGCCACCCGAACTCGCCGACTACGCTCGCGGCGTCACCCAGGATCCGCAGAACCCATTGTTCCGCGATGTTGGGCGCAACTATCTCAAGGGCCGGCTCCGGTCGCACCCGGACGTCGCCCAGCGCCATCACGCCGATCTCCTCGAGGAGTACACGATCCAGCCGGGTCTCGCCGCCGCTTATTAGCGGCGGGGGGTGGCGGACGCGGCTAGAGAATGGAGAGCGCCTGTTCGAGATCGTCGGTCAGGTCCTCGACGTCTTCGATGCCGATCGACAGCCGGATCAAATTGGGCCGGATGTCGCGCGCCAGCCGATCGGCCTCTGGCAGCGAACCGTGGCTCATGCTCCACGGCTGCCCGACCAGGCTCTCGACCGCTCCCAGACTTTCGGCCAGCGCGAACAGCTTGAAGCGGCCCAGCACATCGACGACCTGCTGATCGTCGGCCTTCAGATAGGCGGCGATCATGCCGCCGCCGCCGTTCATCTGCCGCACCGCGAGGGCATGCTGCGGATGATGATTGAGGCCGGGATAGACCACCCCCTCGACCTTGGGATGGGCATCGAGCCACCGCGCCACGGCGAGCGCGTTGCTGCTGTGACGCTGCACCCGCAGCGGCAACGTCTTGATGCCGCGCAGCGCCAGGAAACTCGAAAACGGATCGAGGATTCCGCCGGTGGCGTTCTGCAGGAATTGCAGCTTCTGCGCCAGGTCCGGATCGCGCACCACGATAGCGCCGCCGACGATGTCGGAATGGCCGCCGATATACTTGGTCACCGAATGCACCACGATATCGATGCCGTGATCCAGCGGTCGCTGAACCGCCGGCGATGCGAAGGTGTTGTCGACCACGGTGAGCACGCCGCGCTCACGTCCGATCGCGGCGATCGCCTCGAGGTCGGCGAGCCGCAGCGTCGGATTGCTCGGCGTCTCGATCCAGATGAAAGCGGTGTTCGGCCGGATCGCATCGCGCAGCGAGTCGAGATTAGCCGGATCGACGTGTGTGATCGAAAGACCCGCCGAGTGGCTGCGCACCCGATGAAACAGCCGCCAGCTGCCGCCATAGAGATCGTCAGAGGCGACGATATGACTGCCCTGCCCGGCGATCTCCAACAGCGCCGCTTCGGCCGCAAGGCCGGACGCGAAGGCAAAGCCGGCGTGGCCGCGCTCGGCATCGGCGATCGCGGCCTCGAACGCGGCGCGGGTCGGGTTTTGCGACCGCGCGTATTCGTAACCCTGATGCACGCCGGGTGCCGACTGTACGAACGTCGAGGTCGCGTAGATCGGCGTCGTCACCGCGCCGGTCGACGGATCGTAGCGCTGGCCGCCGTGCACCGCGCGGGTGTTGGCACCGCGCGGACGGAGATTGGTCGGTTTGTCCATGTCGAAAAGCCTCGTCAGTGCACTTTGCTGCGCAGGTGGTTGATCAGGTCGATGCGGGTGATGAGGCCGAGGAACCGCGCGCCATCGACCACGACAACGACGTGGCCGCGGTTGAACACCGGCATCAGACTCTCGAACGGAGCCGACGGCTGCACCGTCTCGACGCGCGTGCTCATCGCAAGCTTGACGGGCTCGGCGAACTTCGCCGGATCGCCGATCGTCGCCATCAGCAGATCGGATTCGTCGATGATCCCGACCACCCGATCGTCGACGAGCACCGGAAGCTGCGACACTTCGTAGAGCTTCATCCGCGAATAGGCGAAGTTCAGCGTGTCGTCGGGGCCGACCGTGATCGACGCACCCTCGTCGTGGCGCCGCACGATCAGATCGCGCAGGTCGCCGTCGTGGCGCCGCGCGACGAAGCCTTGATCGGCCATCCAGGTGTCGTTGAACATCTTCGACAGATATTTGTTGCCGCCGTCCGGCAGCAGCGTGACGACGCGCTTGGGGCGTTGCTGTTCACGGCAATAGCGCATCGCGGCCGCCAGCAAGGTCCCCGACGAGGAGCCCGCCAGAATGCCCTCCTTGCGGAGCAGTTCGCGCGCGGCGTGAAACGACTCCGCATCGCTCACGGAATACCCGCGGCTGACCAGCCGCAACTCGGCATTGGCCGGCACAAAGTCCTCGCCGATGCCCTCGACCAGCCAGTTGCCGACCGGCCCCGGCATCCGCCCCTCGACGACGTCGACCAGCACCGACCCCTGCGGGTCTGCGAGAATGATCTCGGTCGACGGCGAGGCGCGCGCGAAGAACCGGGCGATGCCGGTCAGCGTACCGCCGGAGCCGATGCCGCACACGACCGCATCAACCCTGCGATCCATCTGATCCCAGATCTCCGGCGCGGTGCCGGATTCATGCGCCAGCGGATTGGCCGGATTGGCGAATTGATTGACGAACACCGCGCCGGGAGTCTCGGACGTAATCTTCGCGGCAAGATCCTGATAGTAGGCCGGATGGCCCTTGCCCACATCGGAGCGGGTCATCACCACCTCGGCGCCCATCGCCTTGAGGTGCAGCACCTTCTCACGGCTCATCTTGTCGGGGATCACCAGGACCAAACGATAGCCCTTGAGCGCCGCAATCAGCGCCAGGCCGAGCCCGGTGTTGCCGGCGGTCGCCTCCACCAGCGTGCCGCCCGGTCTCAGTTCGCCGCTGCGCTCAAACGCCTCGATCATGGCCAGGGCCGGCCGATCCTTGATCGAGCCACCGGGGTTCTGCCCTTCGAGTTTCGCGAACAGCCGACATGGGCCGGCGTCGAGCCGCGTCAACTCGACCAGCGGCGTATTGCCGATCAGGTCCAGCACACCGGCAGGAACGCGATGAGTCGTCTCCGCGAATTCAGCCAGACTCACGATTCGTCTTTCTGCTTTGCCGCCGCCGTGGTCGCGTCGGCCCGTTCGATCACGACCACAGTGATCCCTACCCCTCCGCAGCGTCAATACGCGCCGCGTAGTTCAGAACGAACACGACATCAGGGCCGCTATCGCAGCCGCTTTGTTTTGAAATCGACTGAAGTGACGACTGATTTATTTCCGGCATTCGGCCGTGCCTTCGTAGGGAGCCAGCAAGGTGCGGTTGGAAAGATCGACCGACGTTAGACGCGTTATGCCGCTGGCCACTGCGGAGCGATCAAAACGGCAACAAGATACCAAAATCGCATCGGCTTAGCATCGCATGGAAAGGAATCCGCAATCGAGAGAACGCAGTTAGTCTCGACAGCCATACAACGAAAGACATTCCTCTCCAGGACGCGCTAACTAATTGGTGGCTCGTTCCGCTCGAGGCGGAACGCCTTCTCCGATCACCGACCGGATAGCCCTGGATGAAACTGCCGCCCAACGACGCCGGACAGATCAAGATCGCCATCGCAACCGGCAATGGCGTCGGCGCCACTGATCATTTCGGCTATGCGCTGCAGTTCCAGATCTGGGACATGTCCGGCCCGCAGGCGCGGCTTCTCGAAACGAGGCGGAATACGCCGGCCTGCGGCGCGGATCGCAGCGAGCAGCGGCGCGATCCGCTCGACGTTTCGGTCGATCTCGTCGCCGATTGCCGCGCGGTCGTCGTCGCAAAGATCGGCGAATGCGGAATCAATCGGCTCAACGCACTCGGCATCCTCGTTTTCGAGACCGACGACACCGTTGACGCGGTCGTCCGCGAACTCACAGGCAGCACACTGCTGCACGGGCGGCACGCCGCATGACCGTCCGCATCGGATCGATCGCCCGAGACGCCCAGCCGGCGCCCACGCCGGCGGTCCCTGCGCTGGAAGATCGCCATCCCTGTTTCAGCCCGACACCTGAGGGTCACGCGCAGGCGGAGCGGCTGCATCTGCCGGTCAGTCCGGACTGCAACATCGATTGCGCGTTCTGCAAACGGGACTTTGGTCGCCAGGATCCGCGGCCGGCGAGCGCGGCGCGGCTGCTGACGCCGGACCAGGCCGTGGCGATCGTCGAGCGCGCCGTGGAATCGTGCCCTACGCTGTCCGTCGTGGGCATTGCCGGCCCCGGCGATCCGCTGGCCAGCGAGCATGCGCTCGACGTCTTCGCGCGCGTGCGGTCGCGCTGGCCGAATCTCACGCTCTGCCTGTCGACCAACGGCCTGATGCTGCCCGAATCCATCGATCAGATCGCCCAGCTCGGCGTCGAAACGCTGACCGTCACCGTCAACGCCGTCGATCCGGCCATCCAGGCGCAGATCACGCCCAAGATTGCCTGGCACCGCCATCGCCTCGACGGCGTCGCGGCGGGCGAACGCCTGATCGCCAATCAGCTCGCTGGCATCGCGCGGGCAGCGGCGCGCGGACTCACGATCAAGGTCAACACGGTTCTGATCCCGACGGTCAACGAGGATCATATCGGCGATATCGCCGCGCGGGTCGCCGCGGCCGGCGCACAGCTGATCAACATCATCCCGCTGATCCCGCAGCACCGGTTCGCCCACCTGCCCGCTCCGGGCCTGATGAAGCGTTACGTCGCCCGCGCCGAGGCGGAGTGTCACCTGCGCGTGTTCCACGACTGCAAGCCATGCCGGGCCGATGCCTGCGGCGTCTCCGGCCTCACCGACTACGTCGCCGAACTTTACGGGGACGGCCTCGCCGCCCATCCGACCTTCTCGCACAGCTGACCCCAAGCCCCCCCCCCCGCAACAAGGAACATCGAATCTCATGGCCAGGCTTCTGTTCGAGGACGGTCGCGAAGCGACTGCTGACGATCTCACGACGCTCGCTGCCGCCTTCGGCATCATCGTCGAACGGCGCGACGTGCCGGCGGCGCTGGCTCCGCTGCTCGAACGCGAGCTGCTCGACGACGAGGCGACACGCGATGTGCTCGCCGCGCTGCCGCCGCGCCCCGACTTTCCGTCGCGCGACCTGATCGTGCTGCATCCGAGCCGCAAGGATAACGAACAGCTCGCCAGCAAATTCGAGGGCTGGCATCGTCATCCGGGCGACGAAATTCGCCACATTCTCGACGGCCAGGGCATCTTCGGCGTGATCGTCGACGGCCGCCGGGCCGATCTGTTCGTCGGCCGCGGCGACTTTGTCGTCGTGCCGGCTGGTCTCGAGCACAATTTCCGCCTCACCGAGTCGCGGCGGATCAAAGCGGTCCGCTATCTCAGCGACGCGTCGGGATGGGTGGCCGAGTTCACGGGCCGCGCCGCCTGATCGACGTCGTGACAGAGCCGGCCCTGAATGTCGTCGGGCGCGAGATGGTGCCGGCGCCGCGATCTCGATGATCGCTGCGCCAGCTGCTCGGGGCCACCTTAGTACTTGGTGATCAGCGGCTTCTTCGTCACCCTCGCCTCGGGATTCCACAGCGGCACGATGACCCGAGACCAGAACCTGGTATCGTAGCCGTTGTAATTGCTCTCGGCGACATCCCGCGTCAGATAGAACTGCGTGATCACCGGGCCGAAATTGTAGCCGACGAGGCCGCCAAGCGCGAACCGGCTTTGCTTCTTGTCGTAAAGGCCGAGCGTGCGACCGGCCCACGGCGTGCCCAGATCGGTCGAGCCATAGCCGACGAAGCCGACCTCCCACTTGTTGAAGTGCTTGGAGATCGCGAAATCGATCTGCGCCGTGTCGGGCTGGATGTGAATGCCGGTATCGCGATCGCTGCCGCTGCTCGAATAGGTGAAGTTCGCGCTGGCGCTCCAGCTGTCGTGATTGTAGGCGAGCGTCGCGATTTCGAGAAACGTCCAGTAATTGCCGCCGAGATTGAGCGTGTTGCCGAGCGCGGTATTGACCGGAGCGAAGGCCCCCACATAGTTGGCGAAGCCCCAACCGCCACCGAGATCCCAGGCGATGCCGACGAGGCCGGCGGGATTGTAGAAATCGCGCCATGCAGCGCTGGTCGGCGTGTTCGGATTGACGCTGACAGCGAGCTCCGGAACGATGCCGAGCACCTCGACTCGGCCGCCAAAGATCGTCAGCGGCGTCGCCCATGCCAGCACGGGAATGTTGACGCCGGCGTCGATCGTCGGCGATCCCGATTTGGAGCGCTCGAAATAGGTCGCGGTGTTGATGAAGTACACCCCTTCCGGTAGCGGCGCGCCCAGCGCAATGCCGGTTGTCCACCCGGCCGGGCTGACCGGATCGGCGGACGCTGTGCCGCCGACGACGATCAAGGTCGCTCCGCTGACAACCACACGCAGCAGGTCACGCAGTGGCTTCGTGATGAAGTTCAAGTTCAACATGATGTCCCCCAAGAGAATGAATGCAGGCCTGTTCGCCCATCCGATGGTGGTTGACGCGAACAGAACCCCTCCAATGGGGCGTGATAATAAGTTGACGGAATTTCCCGACCAATTCCAAAACCACGACGCATCTGGAACAAGCTGTACTGCCTGCAATCGAACGGCAGTGCATTCTCACTTGGAGTACGGATGGCTGGTATCAACGCACTTCATCACTCGTCGACGAAGCGACAGCGAGAGGATTGAAGCGACGACGTAGCTCTGATCGCGAATACTCGTCGAACGCCTCCACTCCGCCGACGGTCGTGCTCCTCCCGATCGATAATTAGAGCGACAAGACGATCAGTCGATGCGAGATCGCCAGATGACCAAGCGAGCCACGCGCCACGGCTCCTCTCAGAGGCGGTTCAGCCGTGGAGATGGAATTCCTGCCGACCAAGCACACGATGGATGCGGAGCGTCACCCCGCCGCCGCGATGCGTCTCCTCTTCGCCGACAGCTTGAACAGCGACAGGTCCCGGCGATCGGAAGCCGGCGCTCCTCCCGGCCGGAAGCTTGGCAGAAGCGGTCCGATCGTGTGCAGGATCAGGATCGGCCCCGGCCAACCACAGTCCGCTGAACCGCAGCGGCGCGGCAATCGCCCGCGCTTTGATCGTTCAATTGTTCCAGAAGCTTATCAGATGGTGGGGGAGGCAGGACTCGAACCTGCGAAGCCATGAGGCGGCTGATTTACAGTCAGCTCCCTTTGCCACTCGGGACACTCCCCCGCCCTGTGCCACCGGGCCGCACGCCTGTGGCAGGCAAAACCGGAACCGGACAGCCGCAGCGAGCCCGCGGGCGGGCCTGCAACGCGGCGCGGTTATGGGCGATGCGGGGGGGCCAAGTCAACCAATCCTATGACATTTTCTCGACGCATCGATCCGGTTGGGGAAATTGCCTTGGCGACGAGGCCGTGGGACAAGCGCGCCATGAGTCCAAAAGACCGAAATCCGCGCTTTCAGCGCCGCGACGACCGCCCACGGGGCGGGCCGCCGCGCTTCCACCGCCGCGCGCCGCGCGAACGCGAGCCCGAGGGCATCGCGATTCTCTACGGCTGGCACACCGTCACGGCGGCGCTGGCCAACCCGAAGCGCCGAATCCGCAGGCTGCTGCTCACCGAGAACGCCGCCCGCAAGCTCGCCGACGAGGGCATCGTTCCCAAGATGACGCCCGAAATCGTCCGTCCGGGCGATATCGACCACCGCCTCGGCCCGGATGCGGTGCATCAGGGCATGCTGGCCGAAGCCGATCCGCTGGATGGGCCGCGGATCGACACCCTGCCCGACGACGGCATCGTGCTGGTGCTCGACCAGATCACCGATCCGCATAATGTCGGCGCGATTCTGCGATCGGCCGCGGCGTTCGCCGTGAAGGCAATCGTCACCACCGCCCGGCACAGCCCGGAAGCGACCGGCGTGCTAGCAAAATCCGCCTCCGGCGCGCTGGAGCTGGTGCCGCTGGTGCTGGTGCAGAACCTCGCCCGCGCGCTGACCGAGCTGAACAAACGCGGCTTTCTCACGGTCGGGCTGGACAGCGAGGGCGGTGCCGATCTTGCGGCCGTCGACCTGCACGCGCCGCTGGCGCTGGTGCTCGGCGCCGAGGGCAAGGGTCTGCGGCAGCTGACGCGAGAGACCTGCAGCGTGGTGGCGCGGCTCGACATGCCGGGCGAGATCAAGAGCCTCAACGTCTCCAACGCCGCGGCGCTGGCACTTTATATCGGCGCGAGCCGGCTCGGCCTGATGCGCTGAACGGTTGTCGAAGGGCTGACCGATGCAGCCCCCCTCGATGCCGGGTCGTCATCCTGAGGCGCGTGCGAAGCACGCCTCGACGGATGTAGCCACAACGCCTACGGCATCCCTTGAGACCCCAAAACAAACGCCCGCCCGCATCGCTGCGGACGGGCGCTTGGCGTTAAAGTTTGCCGATCAGTAATTGCGGCGCAGTACCGGCCCGTACGGACGATGATGACGCGGCGCATGGGCGTAGCGCGGCGCGCCATGTTGCCCGCGATACGCGGCGCCGTAATACATGCCGTAGCGATGGTGATGCCGCATATGGCGGCGGCCATAGCTGTAAACGACCGGTCCCGTCGCCACGGGACCGCCGACATATTGGTGCGTCATCGCATTGGCATAGACGCCGCCGGTATAGGCCGAGCCGGTGCGCCATACCGAGACCGGGCGATCGTCATATGTCGCGACCGGTGCGAAATTGCCCGGGCCCGAATAGGTCGGCCCCTGATTGACGTAGTAATAGCGGGTCGGGTCGGGCAGCCGCTCGAACTCCGCCGAGCCGTAACCGGCGCCGTAGCCGTAATCATATGGCACATAGGCCGGCGAGCCGCAGGCGCTGACCGCGCCACACGGCGCGCAGGCGCCGGCGAACAGCCCGCCGCCGCACGCCAGCGCCGGCGCGGCGCTGACGGTCACGACGGCCACCGCCGCCATCAAACCCGAAATCATCTGACGCATGTTACTCTCCGGATGGGTGCTGTTTCTTGCTTTGTTATCGTTGGGGTTGGTCGTCGATCGAGATCGGTGCGGTTGAAAGCCAACGCAGCGGCTAGCCTCGCGGCCCGCGGAAATTCGGCGGCGGCAGCCGCCCGCCCTCTTCCAGCGGCGGCGCGATGATCACCTGCGGCGGGTCCATCGGAACCATCGGCGGCGCCGGCTGCGGAGGCCGCGACTCGACCTCCCAGGATTGACTGAAGCTCTCGGCCGGCTTGGGCAATTGCCGGTTCGCCGGCGGCTCGATTTCCAGCCGGCCGTAACCCGGCAGGCGGTTCGAGCCCGGATAATAGTGACCGACCTCCGGCAGACGCACCGGGCGGCTGCCGTAGAACGTCGGCTGCCGGTGCACGCCGCGCTCGAGCCCCCAATCGCCCTCGACCACCGTGTAGGACACGTCGCGGCCGTTGATGATGATCGGAACGCCGGGCCGGCCCGGAATCACCACGCCGAAGCCTCCGCTGTCGGCGCAGGCGGGCGCCGCCGTCACGGTCATGAGCAGAATCGCCAGCGCGGCGCGCGAGGTCGCAGGTTTCATAGCCATGGCACCGAGGGTAGTTGAAAAGCTTGCCGGATGAGTTAAGGCGCGGCAGCGAAGCGCCGGTTAGCCTAACGCGCGACAAGGAATCCGGGTCCGATCGCTCGGTGTGACGAGCGAATCGTTAACGCGGGCCGGATCCCCAAGCTTCACAAGGGATGCATGGTGCCGGCGGAGAGGATCGAACTCCCGACCTTCGGTTTACAAAACCGCTGCACTACCGCTGTGCTACGCCGGCGAGGCACGCTGCGTCGAGACAGCTAGCAGCGCGGGCCGTTGACGACAAGGCCGGGCTGGCAAGTTTCGCAAGGCGCCGGATCGCTCACAGCTCGATCGCCATCTGGGCCGTCTCGAAGCTCTCGGCAGCGGTCATGGGACGGAGCTTAGCGCCCGGTGGCGGGAGTGCCCAGGATGAGCGCGCGCCGAGGCGCACTGACACGGATAGGAACGGATCGCCATGCCGCGCCTTGCCCCGGCATGAGCGACAAATTCGACGATCCGAGCCGCAAAGGCAACGAACCTACCCCGTTACTGATGATCGCCGTCGCGGTGATCCCGCTGCTCGGCGTCGCAGCCTGGTTCATGTTCGGCTGACGATCGCCCCGCGGCCCGCCCGGGCGTTAGACCTCGGTCAGCCGACGGTGGTCGACCTAGTGCCGCGACGCCAATGCCGCGGCGATGCGGCCCTGGATCACCACGCCAAGCCAGATCACCAGCGTCGACAGCGCAGCAGCAGCGATCACGAGAATATCGAATTCGGACATCGGACTTATCCTCCCGTGGTGCGGTCAATGCACCGGCGCGTGACATGCGACGCGGCGCAGCGGGCGACAGCGACGATATTCGCCGTCTCCTGTGTCCGCGGCTTTGATGCCGATCAACAGCTTGCCGCGTCCCGAAAGCCGGCGGGCTACAGCCAGCGGGCCAGCACCACGACGTTGACCGCGCAGGCAACCAGCAGCGCCAGCGTCAGGCCGACCGGGATCCCCTCGAGCAGGGTTTTCGAGATCGTCGTCATGCGGCGACCATCGGGCGATTCTGGTTCCCGAGTCCCGCCCGATATTTTTCCGGGGATTTAACACTCGTTAACCTTCGATTCCCGCGCGCCGGCCGGCCCCCGCGCAACAAAAAAGGCCGGCACTGGAGCCGGCCTTTCGTATCGTGGAATTGGCTGTCTCAGTACTTCGCGACCGCGGGGCCGCCCCAGCCGAACCGGTAGTTGATACCGGCCTTGACGGTGTGATCGTCGTTGCGGAACGAGGTGCCGACCACGTCGGCCGGACCACCGGTGAAGTTGGTGTCGCCGAACTTGTAGTACTGGTACTCGACCTTGGCGGACCAGCTCGGCGCGAACATGTATTCGAGGCCGGCGCCGACCGTATAGCCGTCGTTGCGGCTGCCCGAGGTCGAGTAGCCCGCGGCGGCACCAGTGGCATCGAGCACGCCCAGGCTGGAATCGCGGAACGCGTAACCGCCCTTGGCGTAGAGCAGCGCCGGGCCCCAGGTGTAGCCGAGCCGGCCGGTGACCGAGCCGAGACCGCGGGTGTTTTCGGTCGCGGTGCTGCCGCCCGAGAACAGCACGCCGGTGTTGTTCGAGGCCATCCAGCTGTACTGCGCCTCGACACCGACCACCCAGTTGGGCGCGAACTGATAGTCGAAGCCGCCCTGCACACCGCCCATGAAGCGGCCGGCATCGCTTTGGATGTTATTACTTCCGGCGAACGCACCGCCGACGTTGCCGCCGATGTAGAAGCCCGTCCAGTTATACACCACTTCGGGCGCAGTGTAGGCTGGCGGCGGCGCCTTGGCGTAGGTGCGCGGGCCGAGATCGGCAGCGAAAGCGGGCGCGGTGAGCGCGCAGATCGCAGCGGCGCTGAGCAGAACTTTCTTCATCGTGTCCCTCGTTCGATGTCGTCCGATGTGCTCAAAACAAGATGGCGCGAATTTGGTTGCCCCACGGCAAGGCCGCAGCAAGGTTGGAGCCGGACTGTGACAGCCGGACAACAGGTCGGAACTCGCCCTGATCATCAGATTAGTCGCGCTGGGTTGTGATTTGGTCCGCGCTATCGCGACAATTTTTCCAGCTCGGGAAACGGCGCATAAACCGCGGCCGCGCACAGCTCCGTCGCGTTGGCGGCGACGCGATCGAGCCGGCCGTTGACGTGAACGATCGCGATGTCCTGCGGCCGGCCGCCCTGCGGGGTGAAACGCAGACACGAAACGAAACGCATCCGGCCGCCGACGTCGCGCTGCACCGGCTCGGCCATCATGGCGTCGCGCAGGCCGACCGGATTGTTCAGATAGCTGCGGAGAAACGCCGGGATTTCGCTGCGATAATTCGCCGGAAACGGCTGCACGCCATCGCCGCCGGCATCGGGCGGGCCTGAATCGCCGCCGGTGATACAACCGCCGAGCGTGGCGGCGGCGGCGAGCGCGAGCACGAGGCGACGGGCAGAGACAGGCACGGCAGGCTCTTGGATGTAAACGGCAACGCCGCAGCAATAACCGCTTCGCGCGTTGAATCAAAGCCGGCTGCACGCGCCGCGTGCCGCAGCCGCACCGGGGGTGGTGAACCGGTGCGGCCGCAGCGTCCGATCCTTAGCCGCGCTTGGGGGCTACTGCGGGGCGGATCGAAGCCTTCGACAGATGCTGCTTGGCGTTGCTCTGCACGCTGGCCTTGGCGACGTGCTGATGGCCGCGCAGGCTGCTCTGCTTGTTCAGCTTGTGGTGCACGGCGCGGTGGTGATGACGGGCGACATGCGCCTTGGCCTTCGGCGCGACCTTGGTCTGCGCCATCGGCGTCGCGGACGGCTTGGCGGCGTCGGTCGCGGTCGCCGCAGCGGGGGCAGCCGGAGTCTTCTCGGCCCCGGCGGCGAAGGCCGGCGCGGTGAGCATCGAGACGGCGAGCAGAGCGGCTGACAAGGACTTGATCATGGTGGTCTCCTTCGTTGAACGAAGTTGGTTGCAAAATCACAGCCGGCTGGTGAAGCTTCGACCGTGAGCCCGCCGGCCGGGCTTCCGATCATGTCGCGACGCTAGGCCGCACCGTTTGAACCGAAGCTGAAGTGAAACGGCAGCTTGGGTTCATCCGTATGAATGGGCTGTCAGCTTCGCGGCGGAGAGCGGCCCCGGCGGGATTGAACGGCGGCGCGCGGGGTTGATAGCGCGGGCCGCTCGGCGTGAATCGGCTTGATGACAGGAGACCTGCGATGACCGGACGACTGCGACTGCTCGCCTTTGCCCTGCTCTCGGCCGCGCTGATCGCGCCGCCGGCGCTGACCGCCGCCTATGCGGCGGGCGACTCCACCCCCTCGCCGCCTCCGTCCTCGGACACCAAGTCCGGCGACAAGAAGAAGGACAAGCGCTCGGAGCAGCGTTTCCAGGACGGCTATCGCGCCGCTTACGCGACCGTGTACGACCGCGCCGACTACGCGGCGGCGATCGATCAGCTCAAGGCGCTGCAGCACGACGACAACGCCTCGGTGGCAACGCTGATCGGCTATTCGTATCGCAAGCTCGGCGACTACAAGCTCGCGCAGGCGTGGTACGAGCGCGCGCTGAAGACCGATCCGAACCACACCAAGACCTGGCAGTATTACGGCCTGTGGCAGGTCGAACAGGGCAACCGCGAGCGCGCGCAATATCATCTCGACCGCATCGCCGCGCTCTGCGGCAATACGAGCTGCGAGGAATACACCTCGCTCGCCACGGCGATTGCCGGAGCCGGCGGCTCGTACTGATCGCGCCGCGCCGCAAGGATCGATCGCGTGAGAGGCTGCGGCGTCCCCGTGGGCGCCGCAGCCTCTGCACATCGCGGCGCGCAACGCACCGTGGGCGACGGCTCGACAAACCACGGAAACGTCGTATAGACGACGGCAACGAAATCCGCTTCAGTCGCGGCGTTTCGAGCCAGAGCCTGCGCCGAGCCCGCCACATGAGCACGTCCCCGCGACAAGACCGCATCGCCTTCGTGGCGAGCACCAGCGCCGAAGCGCAGGCCGCGCTGGCGCAGCTCGCGTCGCAATACGGCAATCACGATCCGCAGGACGCCGACGTCGTCGTCGCGCTCGGCGGTGACGGCTTGATGCTGCAGACGCTGCATCAGCACATGCGGACCGGCAAGCCGATCTACGGCATGCATCGCGGCACGGTCGGCTTCCTGATGAACGAGTATTCGACCCACGATCTGCATCGACGCCTCGCCGCGGCGCGCGAGACCGTGATCCACCCGCTGCTGATGCGCGCCACCGATATCTACGGCGAAGTGCACATCCACCACGCCATCAACGAAGTCTCGCTGTTCCGCCAGACCCATCAGGCCGCGCGGCTGCGCATCATCATCGACGAACGCGAGCGCATGCACGAGCTCGTCGCCGACGGGATCCTGGTCGCGACGCCGGCCGGTTCGACCGCCTACAACCTCTCGGCGCAGGGCCCGATCCTGCCGATCAACGCGCAGTTACTTGCGCTGACGCCGATCTCCGCGTTCCGGCCACGGCGCTGGCGCGGCGCGCTCTTGCCCGACAACGCCTTCGTGGTGATCGAAGTGCTCGAAGTCGACAAGCGCCCGGTCGCCGCCGTCGCCGATCACGACGAAGCCCGCGACGTCCGCCGCGTCGAAGTGATTTCCGACAAGACCATCGCGATGCGCATGCTGTTCGACCCCGGCCACAGCCTCGAGGAGCGGATCCTCAGCGAGCAGTTCGGGACGTAGTCGGTCGGCTCGTCGCAAGCGCTGCAGCGGCGAACGAGAAGCGAGAGCGGCTAGCCGGCACGCGGCGCCACTTGCGGCGATTTTCCACATTTCTATCAAATGGTTACCCGCACCGCGCGGCGACGGCCGGCCATTTTGTTGCGACCGGCTCGCCGTTACGGCGCGACGTTGATTTCGCTAGGCTTTTCGATCCGGGCCGGTACGGCAAACTGGTGACAAAGCTGCGGCAACGCTGATTGCGACTTCCTCGCGCCTCCGGACAAAACCTCGCTCTCGGGCCGGCCGACCAACCTCTCCTAAGGTTGCATTTTCTTATTCACACAATCGATGATTATCGTCCGATATTTCGATCCTTCTGCATACTTGCCCGTTCTGGTTGTGTTCATGAGTCATTTGGCGCGCGATCCCGTCGAACAATTCATCACGCGCTGGCAGAATCAGGAAGGCGGGCAGGAGCGCGCAAACTACGGCCTGTTCCTCACCGAGCTTTGCGACGTCATCAACGTCGACCACCCTCAGCCGGCCGGTGCTACGCACGATCACAACGACTACGTCTTCGAACGCGTCGTCAAAGTGATCAGTAACGACGGAGAGTCGTGGGGACGTATCGACCTCTACAAGAAGAACAGCTTCGTGCTCGAGGCCAAACAGAGCCGGCGCCCCGGTCAACGCAACCAAATCAGACTGGGACAAGACTTCGTCGATTCCGAACGCGACGACGTCGCGCGCGGACGCCGCGGCGCGGAACGCGCATGGGACGTGCTGATGCTGAATGCCAAGCGCCAGGCCGAGGACTACGCGCGCGCCCTGCCCGCCGCGCACGGCTGGCCGCCCTTCATCCTGGTCTGCGACGTCGGCCATTGCATCGAGGTCTATGCCGACTTTTCCGGACAGGGCAAGAACTACACGCAGTTTCCGGATCGGCAGAGCTTCCGCATATACCTCGAAGACTTGCGCAACGACGACGTCCGCGACCGCCTGCAGTCGATCTGGAACGAACCGCAATCGTTGGACCCGACGCAGAAATCCGCCAAGGTCACGCGTGACATCGCCAAGCGACTCGCACAGGTGTCGCTGGCCTTGGAGAAGACGTACTCTCCCGAAGACGTCGCGATGTTTCTGATGCGCTGCCTGTTCACGATGTTCGCCGAGGACGTCGGGCTGCTGCCGAAGAAGGCATTCAAAACGCTGCTGGAAGGGTGCGAACAGCATCCCGAAACGTTCGTGCCTGAAGTGACCCAGCTGTGGGAGGCGATGGACCTCGGCACTTGGGCGCACTCGCTGAAAGCAAAGGTGAAGCGGTTCAATGGAGAGTTCTTTCGGACGCGGGCCGCGCTGTCGCTCGGCCGCGAAGAAATCGGCGAACTACGCCGCGCGGCCGACCACGACTGGAACGAGGTGGATCCGTCGATCTTTGGCACGCTGCTCGAACAGGCGCTCGATCCCCAGGATCGCAAGAAGCTCGGCGCTCACTACACGCCGCGCGCCTATGTCGAGCGGCTGGTGATCGCAACGGTGATCGAGCCGCTGCGCGAAGACTGGCGCAATGTCCAGGCGACCGCCGAAACCTTCCGCAGCAGTGGCGATCTCAAGCGCGCGGCCGCGGCGGTGCAGGCATTTCACGATCAGCTCTGTCACACGCGGGTGCTCGACCCGGCCTGCGGCACCGGCAATTTCCTCTATGTCGCGCTCGAATTGATGAAGCGCCTCGAAGGCGAAGTGCTGGAGGCCCTGCTCGACCTCGGCGGTCAGGAAGCGCTGCGCGGGCTAGGATCACACAGTGTCGACCCGCAGCAATTCCTCGGCCTCGAGATCAACCCGCGTGCGGCGGCGATCGCCGAGCTGGTGCTGTGGATCGGCTATCTGCAATGGCACTTCCGCATTAAGGGCGGACCGCCGGAAGAGCCGATCCTGCAAGCCTTTCGGAACATCAAGGTGAAGAACGCCGTGCTCGATTGGGACGGCGCACCGCTGCCGAAGGTCGTGCGGGGCAAGGAAACCTACCCCAACCCGCGGCGGCCGGAATGGCCTGCGGCGGAGTTCATCGTGGGGAATCCGCCGTTCATCGGCGGCAAGGACATCCGTGCGCGGCTGCCCTACGCCGAAGCGTTATGGGCCGCGCATCCACGAATGAACGAGTCGGCCGACTTCGTGATGTATTGGTGGGATCACGCCGCTGAGCTGCTGACGCGCAAGGGCACGGTGCTGCGCCGTTTCGGATTGGTGACGACAAATTCGATCTCGCAGGTGTTTCAGCGTCGGGTGATGGAGAAGCACCTCAAGGCGAAGAAGCCGATCTCGCTGATCATGGCGATTCCGGATCATCCCTGGACGAAGGCGACACCAGATGCAGCGGCGGTGCGAATTGCGATGACGGCGGGAGTCGCAGGTACAAGCGAAGGCATCTTACAGGAAGTGTGGCATGAGGCGGGCCTCGACACGGACTTCCCCGAGATCAAGCTCAAGCCGCACGAAGGATTCATCAACTCTGACCTAACTGTCGGTGTGGATGTAACCGCAGCAAAAATCTTGGAAGCAAACGCAGGTCTTTGCTCACCCGGCGTCAAGTTGCATGGCTCTGGCTTTATTGTATCCAAACAGGAGGCCATTCACCTCGGGCTTGGAAGACGTCCAGGCTTGGATTCGTACGTCAAAGATTATCGAAATGGACGCGATCTCACGAACCGAGCGCGCGACGTTAAAGTGATTGATCTTTTCGGGCTCGACGAAATCGATGTCAGAAGGCATTTTCCGGAGATCTACCAACATCTCACGACGACGGTGAAGACCGAGAGAGACCGCAATAACCGGGAGAGTTACCGCAGGCATTGGTGGGTCTTTGGCGAGCCTCGGAAAGAGCTAAGACCTGCTCTCACAGACCTTCCGCGTTATTTAGTAACTGTCGAGACGGCCAAACATCGGGTATTCCAATTTTTGGATACCTCGATCATTCCGGACAACATGTTGGTCGCGATCGCGTGCGACGACGCAACGATACTCGGCATGTTATCCTCCCGCATGCATGTCGTCTGGGCACTCCGCGCCGGCGGCTGGCTCGGCGTCGGCAACGATCCGCGCTACTCGAAATCCCGCTGCTTCGACCCCTTCCCCTTCCCCAACGCCAATCCAATACAGAAACACGTCATCCGCGGCATCGCCGAAGAGCTCGACGCGCATCGCAAGCGTGTGCTGGCTGAGCATCCGCATCTGACGCTGACCGGGCTTTACAACGTACTGGAGCGGATCAGGGCGGGAGCGATTCCACAAGCAAAGTCGTCATCCCCGGGCTCGTCCCGGGGATCCACGCCTTCCGGTCGCAGAGCTAAGAAAGGCGTGGATGGCCGGGACGAGCCCGGCCATGACGGGGAGACGGGGATGCGCGGCCAGAACGCGGAGAGCAATGTGCTGACGCCGGACGAACAGCGCATCTTCGACGACGGGCTGGTCCTGATCCTGAAGGAGCTTCACGACAAGCTCGACGTCGCCGTGGCCGAAGCTTACGGCTGGCCGGCGGATTTGTCCGACGACGAGATCTTGGCGCGGTTGGTCGCCTTGAACAAGCAGCGCGCCGCCGAGGAGAAACGTGGGCTGGTGCGCTGGCTGAGGCCGGACTATCAGATCCCGCGCTTTGCCAAGGGCGTCGACAAGCAGGCGGTTGCCGAAGACGGCGCGCAAGTCGCCGCCACGCTCGACCTCGGCGAAGCCCAGCAAAAGCCCGCCTTTCCGACCAACCCGGTGGAGCAAACCGCCGCGGTGTTCGCGGCGCTCGCGGCGGCGCCGGGTGCGATCGATGCCAAGACGCTGGCTGCGCAGTTCAGGCGGACGCGAACGACCGATGCCAAGGTCGCAGATGTACTCGCCGCGCTGGCGCGGCTCGGCCATGTCAGCACTCGCGACGGCGTGACGTTCGTGCTGCGCGGCCCGGCGCTACGCCGTGCTGCGTAGTGCGGCTCGGCACCTTGCCGCGGGATTCCGCCTTCGGCCACAGCTGCGCCGCGTACGTCCCGGAATGACGGGTGGGGTTGGCCGAGGATAAGGCTGCGTTGGGCTATGCGGGGCTGCGACGCGCGGCTTGCGGGGCCGCGGTGCGCTCGTGTCTACCGCTGGTCCCGCCGTTGCGGGACCATGTCGTTGACCTGGCTGAGGACGGCGACGGTGGCGCGGAGGCGGTTGAGGCGGCGGGCGTAGGTGAGCATCAGGCCGATCAGGAAGGCGCTGCAGAGCGTGGTGAACATCAGAAACGCCGTGACTTCGTCGGTCATGAAAGGCCCCCCGTGTGACTCGCCGGCGCGGCAGCGGCGATGCGCGGCCGCGGAGACGATCAACCTAACCGGCAAATCCGGCGCCCGCCATGCGCAACGACAAATTCGGACGCCGCGCGGACGCGATCGTGCGCGATGGCTAATCGTCGATGAAGCCGCTGCGGTGCAGCACGGCGACGCCGCGCGGACGGCACGGCGCTAAGGCCAGCGCCTACTCGTGATAGATCGGACCATTCGGCGCGGTCAGCGCGTGGTCCCAATGCGTGGCGTGGTGGCTGGTGGTCTGGCACTTGGCGCAGCGATAGTCGCGGACCTGATACCCCTGCACCAGCGGGCGGTTGCCGATCAGTTCGAGCGGTTCGTTGCAGGCCGGGCAGATGGGGGTGGTGGTCATGCGTGCCATCCGAATCAGGAATTTCCCGAGGTTAATCGGCGCTGCGCACGGCGTCACCGCAGCGCGATACCCGACCCGAAAGAATCGCCGCGACCGCGCGTCGCAGAGGACGGGGCATTGTGCCGGCTGAGGGTTGCGGCGGGGCCTCGCGTCGGTGACTCGCGGCGCATCCGTCGAGACGCCCGGCTTTCGCCGGGCTCCTCAAAGCCTGACTGGAAATGCGGCCTTCGAGATCAGGCGTTTGCGTTTCCACCCGTCAGGGCCGGGACGAGCCTGGCCATGACGGAATGTGTGAGCAGAGGTTGATGGCGGCCAGTGCCGCGCCCCGCTTACGCCAGATCGAAGATCAGCGTGCCGAGCTTCTCGATCCTGCTGGTGATGCGGTCGCCCTTCTTCAGCCAGACCTGCTTGTCCTTCGGCATGCCGATGATGACGCCGGACGGGGTGCCGGTGAAGATGATGTCGCCGGGTTCGAGCGCGAACAGTTTCGACGTGTAGGAGATCACCTTCTGCGGGTTGAAGATGAACTTCGCGGTGTTCGACTTCTGCCGCGGCTCCTTCTCGTCGTTGACATAGGTCTCGATCGTCAGGTTGTTCGGATCGACCAGATCGGCCGAGACGAAATACGGCCCGATCGGCGCGAAGCCGTCGAGCGTCTTGCCGACCATCCACTGCCCGCCCTTTTCGAGCTGAAGGTCGCGCGCCGAGAAGTCGTGGCCGACCGCGTAGCCGGCGACGTAGCTCAGCGCGTCGGCTTCCGAGACGTTGCGGGCGGTCTTGCCCATCACGATCACCAGCTCGGTCTCGTAGTCGAACTTGGTCGAGACCTCGGCGGGCGGCAGCTTGATGGTCGTCCGATGCGGCGCCAGCGTGTTGTTGTATTTGTTGAACAGGATCGGCTCCTTCGGCAGCTTCTCGCCGGCCTCCTCGGCGTGCTCCTTGTAGTTGAGGCCGACGCAGACGATCTTGCCGGGCGCGGTGAACAGCCGGCCGAACTTGATCGACGCCTCGTCCTTGACGAAATCCGGCTTGTCCTTGGCGGCGGCGACCACCCGCTCCAGCGCCGGCACGCCGCCGACCATCAGCAGACTTTCCAGCGACTGCGGCACGTCGATGTTCAGCGCCTTGCCGGCGGCCGAAACGTCGAGCACGCCGTTGTCCAGCTTGACGCCGAGCGTCTCGCTGCCGTCTTCCTGCTGCATCGCCAGCAGCGTCAGGCCCCGCGGCATCTGCGGCGCCGCCGCCGTCGCGGCCGCCGCGGCCTTCGCCGGTGCCAGCTCGCCGAGCGCCGCGCCGCCGATGCCGGCCGCCACCGCGGTCTTGATGAAATCGCGCCTCGTCGCCATGAGTCCCTCCCTCCAGATTGTTGTTAGCTCCGCGCCGGACTGCCCGGGCGAAGCGCGCCGAGCTTAGCGGCGGGCCTTCATTCCGCCAGCGGCTCGTGGCCCCTTCCCGGCGCATCGGAGCCATGCGGCCTGCGCCGCAGCATTCGTCGCCGCGCCGCAGCGGAAGCGCCCGCGCAACCCTTCCTTAACGCCGCCCGCTTATCGTTAACACGACGTAACCCGCGCGCCGGCAACGCCCGAAGTGTCCTCATGTTTCGCATCGACTTCAACAAGCTGCGCTTCCTGGTCTGCGACGACAATCCGCACATGCGCCGCATCCTGCGGACGCTGCTGCATTCGTTCGGCGCCCGCGAAGTGTACGAAGCCGAGGACGGCGCCACCGCGCTCGAAATGTCGACGCACGCGGCGCCCGACATCATCATCACCGACTGGGAAATGCCGATCTTCGACGGGCTGGAACTGGCGCAGATGATCCGGCAGCCGGATTCGAAGGCCAACCCGTTCGTGCCGATCATCATGCTGACCGCGCATTCGGAGAAGCGCCGCGTGACGCTGGCGCGCGACGCCGGCATCACCGAGTTCCTGGCCAAGCCGATCTCGTCGAAATCGCTGTATCAGCGGGTGCTGAACGTGGTGGCGAGCCCGCGCCCGTTCATCAAGACACGCAACTACTTCGGCCCCGACCGCCGCCGCAACACGTCGGGCGGCTATATCGGCCCGGAGCGGCGCGGCACCGGCGAGGCCGACATCATTCAGCAGCCGTCGCTGCTCGACAAGGCCAAGGTCACGAGCTGACGCCATGCCCAGGAAACGCCCCGGCGACATTCAGGTCGCGACCTTCCCCGATCATCAGGTGTTCACCCAGGCCAATCCGCTGCGCAAGGTGATGCGCCGGATCGGCGACGAGCCCGCCGACGATCCGGTGGCGCGCGCCGAACAGGCGCTGGCCGAGCTGTCGGGTGAATTCGGCGGCTGGATGAGCGTCGAATGCGACCGCCTCGCCGCCGCCTTCGCGGCGCTGCGGCGCGACGGCGTGTCGTCCGCCAACCGCGGCGAACTGTTTCGCGCCGCGCACGACATCAAGGGCGACGCCGCCACCTTCGGCTATCCGGCCGCGGCGGCCGCCGCCGAGAGCCTGTGCCGCGTCATCGAGCACGCGCCGGATCTGGCGCGCGTGCCGGACGAACTGCTCGCCAACCATGTCGACGCCGTGCAGGCGATCGTCCGCGAGGGCGCCGCGCCCAGCAAGGCCGACCTGCAGCGCGCCCTGATCCGCAAACTCCGCAGCGTCGCCGACGAATACCTGGCCTCCGTCAACCGCGACCGCCCCGAGCATCTCGAAGCGATCCTGGCCCCGAGCATCGTGCCGGGGGAGTCATAAGCCGCGGCCCCTCCCCGTCATTCCGGGGCGCGCGCAGCGCGAACCCGGAATCCATAGCCCCTGGACTCTCTGGCCAAACTGGCCTCACCGCGGCTGTGCTCCACTGCATGCGCAGGGGTGTAGTTCCAAGCTCGCGACCTGCGCTCGCGCCGCGGAATCCCGGGCTTATTGACTGATCCCGGGAAACAGATCGACCCACGCCGGATTCTGCGCCTCGATCAGCTGCACCTTCCATTCGCGGCGCCATTTCTTGAGATCTTTCTCGCGCGCGATCGCTGTCAGGGCATCCTCGTAGATCTCGAACCACACCAGAACGCAGACCTCGTAGCGAGCCGTGAAACCCGGCACCGCATGGCTGCGATGCTCGTGCACCCGGCGCACCAGGTCGCGCGTCACGCCGATATACAGCGTCCCGTGCTTCCCGCTGGCGAGCATGTAGACGTAGTACGCCATCGCGAGTCCAGGGGATATGGATTCCGGGTTCGCTCACTACGTTCGCGCCCCGGAATGACGGCCTCTCGGGAGGCTAGATCACAGCACGCAGGCCGCAATGATCGCCGTCAACTGCACCACCTCACCGTCATTCCGGGGCGCGCGGAGCGCGAACCCGGAATCCATAGCCCCTGGACTCTCTGGCTAAACCGGCCTCACCGCGGCTGTGCTGGACCGCACCCGCAGGGGTGATGGATTCCGGGTTCGCGAACTGCGTTCGCGCCCCGGAATGACGAACGCTGGTGGTGGGGCGATGCGCCGGAATGACGGGGAGATTGAGCTACGCCGCCAATCGCTCGAGGCGCCAGACGAAGTGCTCGGCGAGCATGTCGTCGCAGAAGGCGCTGGCGTCTTCGCGGGCGGATTCGGTGGCGAAGCGGCGGAGCAGGATCAGCAGGGGGGCGGCGGCGTCTTCGCTGGTTTCGCAGCGGGTGAGCACGCGCTCGACCATCAGCCGGCGCAGGCGGACCGCGCCGTTCTCGCTGTCGACGAAGCCGATCTCGTGGAGCGCGTCGAGCGCGGCGCGGAAGGCCGCGAACGTCGTCTCTGGCAGGCCGGCCCGCGCCAGCAGCGCGTTGATACTTGCGCCGCGGGCGTGCAGCAGCGCGCCGACGCGGGCCTGCGGCAGGCCGGACAGTTCGGCCAGCGCGTGTTCGAACAATTCGAGATTGCCTGACAGCAGCGCGCGCAGGATCAGCCCCGCGGTGAGCTGGCCGGTGGCGCGCAGATGCTGCATCAGCGCGCGCATGTCGTCGCCGCGCGAGCGCGCCGCCACAGTCACGGTGGAGCGGTCGAGCGCTTCCGCGGTGGTCCGCGCGGCGCGATCGGCCGACAGCCAGCCGCGTGCGACGACGAATTGCTGCAGCGTATCGGACAGCTTGGCGACCAGCGCCAGCCGCGTCGCCGCCGGCAGATCCTCCAGCACCAGCATCGACTCGCGGATCGCCGCGAGATGGCCGTGGCGCTCGACGATGCGGTCCCACGAAAACGGCGCCAGCTCGGCGTGCGGATTCTCGATGAGTTCGAGCGCGGCAGCGGCGGAGCCGACCTCTGCGATCGCCGCGCACACCGCGGCCGGCAGCCGAACGCGGCGCGCGACCGCGCATTGCACGGCGTCGTCACCGGTCGCGACCAGATCGACCAGATCGGCGTCGAGCAGCAGCGGCGAGAATTCGAGCACCGGCAGCGCCACCGAGGCCTGATCGGCGGCGAGCGCACGGACGATCGCGGCCGGCGCACGTACGCTGCGCGAAAACACCTGCGCCATCGCCTGCCGCACCAGCGGCGAGACGTCGTCCAGCATCATCAGCAGCGCGCCCTCGGCGGCAGCGCGGTCGTCGGGGGTGAGATCTGAAATCAGCCAGGCCCGCGCCAACGCCCTTGTCGCTTCGGCGCGCTCACCGGCGGGCGCGTGGCGGATCCAACTGATGAACTGCCGAACGATCATGGCCATTCCGGCTGACTGACTGACGCAACCACCGCCATCGCGAGGCGATACCGAACGTCACCATTCGTAAACCATGAGACTTAACAAAGGGTTCACCATAATGGCGTTGACGATTTGTTAAGTTCAGAAATTGTTAACCAAGGGGCGCGGAGACAGTCAAGCGAACTAATCACCTCTCGCTCGTCATTCCGGGGCGCGCCTCTTGGCGCGAACCCGGAATCCATAGGCCCTGGAGTCGCGGTGAAGCACGGAGTCGCCTTGCGTGCGTCACACAGCGCTCGGCGGTGACTTCGTAGCTAAGTAATAGCCGCCGGGGAGTGTGGATTCCGGGTTCGCTCGCTGCGCGAGCGCCCCGGAATGACTCGGGGAGAGGTCGGTGTCACAAGAAACGTGTTATCGAGCGGCGTGAGACGGAGAATTATTCTCTTGATGCTTCGCTGCGCGTGGGCACGGCGCTCAAGCCGCTGCAACCCCTCCGGCGTGATCAGCTCGCGAAGGTGCCGGTGCGGTCGCTGAACAGGTCGAGCGGAGTCGGCGTGCGGACGGTCGGGGTGTAGGACAGGCCGGCGGCGGCCGGCGTTGTCGAGGTGGTGGGCGCGTAGGACAGGCTGGGGCCGGACACGCCCGGCGTCGCGGAGCCGGCCGGCAGCGCGGAGGTCGCGTTTGATGGCGTCACCGGGTTGGTCCAGAGCTGCTGCACGGCCGGCGAAATCGGCTCATTGCGGTCGCCGCCTAGGAACAGCGTGCGGAACATCGGCTCGCCGGACTGCCGCGTCGAGGACGGCGCGGCGTTGGCGGTCGTGGTGCCGCTCGCGGGCAAGACGCCGCGGACGTCGGGGAAGCTCGACAGATAGGCGGCGTTGTCGGGTGCCGAGGCCAGCACCATCGGCGCGCCGCCCGCGGCGATCATCGCGCTCTGCGTCGCCGGCGAACTCGCCGCGGCGTTGTAGCGCGAGGTCAGGTTGTCGTAGACCTGCGCGACGCTGCGGGCATTGCCGGTGCGGTCGTAGAAGATCGACTGATTGGCCGCGGCGGCGTTCGGAAACAGCGCGGCGCCCACCGCGTTCGGATTGTCCTGCGCGGCGCTGATCAGCTTGGCGGCGCCGCCGGCGCCCATGAAATGCGCCATGTAGAGTTCGGCGTCGGTCGGACGGCGGCCGATCTCGGCGGTGAGCTTGGAGCTGTTGGACTGCGTCAGCGCGCCAGCCATCGCCGAGCTGATCACCGGATCATTGCGCAGATCCATGATCGCCTGCCTGGCGGCTGGATCGCTGACCGAATAGCTGCCGGACGGCGACTTGCTGATCGCGTCCGCATAGGCGCCGTAGCCGAACTGCGCGCCCGCTTCCTTGACGGTGCCGAGCCAGGTCTGGTCGATGAACTGGTACAGGCCCTTGGCCGACGAGGTCGACGCCGACGCCTGCGGGTTGAAGTCCGACTCCATCTTGGCGGTCGTCAGCAGATATTCGAAGCTGGCGCCGGTCGCGCCCGCGGCCTGCTTGATCGCGCCGGCGATCCGCGTCCGCGCCTGGTCGACGATCGAGACCGCAGACGTGACGATATCGGTCGACATGATGGAAGCCCCCGCTCCCCGAGCGCGCTGCGTCCGCATCCAGCGCGGCGCCGTGGCGCGACCCTGCGGCAGGTATGGTTAACGAGGGGTTAATGCGCGGGAACTGACTCGCTGAGGTATGACCTGCGGCGCCGCTCAGCCGGGGTCCCGCATCTGCGGCGCACCGCTGCGCGCTGCGCCGCGTGCGGGACACGGGATACTGTTCCCCGGACACGCTGCAGCGCGGAGCGCTGCTGCGCAGATCCGGGGCCCCGGTTAAAACGCCAAGCACGGCCGGGACCGCGGCTACTTCCCGTACACCTTGTCCGGATCGAACTGCCGCTCGGCATCGACCATCGTCAGCAGCGGCTCGCCCGATGCGTCGCGGTCGATGCGGCGATAGAAGCAAGACGTGCGGCCGGTGTGGCAGGCGGCGCCGCCGGACTGGTCGACCTTGATCCAGACCGCGTCCTGGTCGCAGTCGACGCGCATCTCCAGCACCTTCTGGACGTGGCCGGAACTCTCGCCCTTCTTCCACAGCCGCTTGCGCGAGCGGCTGTAGTACCAGGCGTCGCCGCTCTGGACGGTTTTCTCGAGCGCTTCCGCGTTCATATGGGCAACCATCAACACGTCGCCTGAACGCGCGTCGGTGGTGACGCAGGTGACGAGGCCGCTGGCGTCGAATTTCGGACGCAGCGCGATGCCCTCCTCGACATCGTCGAGGGCGGGCGTTGACCCGGCAAATGAAGTCACGAGCAATTCCTCTCGCAGTCCCGCCGACTTAGCGGTGGTTGCGAATCATCGACATGAACCGCGCCTGCTCCGCCGGATTGTCGCGGAACATGCCGGTGTAGCGGCTGGTGAAGGTCGAGGCGCCCTGCTTGCCGATGCCGCGCACCGACATGCAGGTGTGCTCGGCCTCAATCATCACGGCGACGCCGCGCGGCTTCAGCACCTCGTCGATCGCGGCGGCGATCTGCGCGGTGAGATGCTCCTGGGTCTGCAGCCGCCGGGCGAAGATCTCGACCAGCCGCGCCAGCTTCGACAGGCCGACGACGCGCTCGACCGGCGTATAGGCGATGTGCGCCTTGCCGTAGAACGGCATCACGTGGTGCTCGCAATGCGAGGTGAAGCTGATGTCGCGGACCAGCACGAAGTCGTCGTAGCCGGCCGTCTCGCCGAAGGTACGGTCGAGTACCTCGGCCGGACACTGGTGGTAGCCCTGGAACAGTTCGTCATAGGCCTCGACCACCCGGCGCGGGGTATCGAGCAGGCCTTCGCGGTCGGTGTTCTCGCCGATATAGGACAGCAGAGTCTTGACCGCGGCCTCGGCCTCGGCGCGCGACGGCCGCGGCTGATCCGGCTGCACGGCGGCGGCGAGGAACTCAGACGGGTCGAGCTCGGCGGGCTGAAAATCGGTGCGGGCCTCCGGCAGCTTGCCGGTCCGCAGCGGCTTGATCTTGGCGTCCATCTTCACTCCGTTCGACCGGCCTTTCGGCCGGATGTGTCACCGGGCAGGACGGGCGGTCCACCGCCTTGCGTCTTGATCCCAACGGCGACCGCAGCAGGCTGATCCGCCCCGCGGCTCACCAGATACGGACGGCGGTTTCGCACGGTCCGGCGGACTGTTCTTCGCAGCCGCCCCTCCTATATAAGATGATACGCCGGAACCGCCAAGACAGCTCCGCCGAATCGTCGGCGATGGACGGGCCGGCCCGGATTCCCGCGCATGCTGAACGACATCTACAACAAGCGGATCATCGAGCTGGCCGGTAATATTCCGCGGCTCGGACGCCTCCCCGACCCGGACGCCACCGCCACCGCTCACTCGAAATTGTGCGGCTCGACCGTGAAGGTCGACATCAAGATGGACGGCGACGTGGTCAGCGACTTCGCCCACGAGGTCAAGGCCTGCGCGCTCGGCCAGGCGTCGTCGTCGATCATGGCCAGCCATGTGGTCGGCTCGACCGCCGGCGAACTCCGCGCCCTGCGCGACGCGGTCCGGGCGATGCTGAAGGACAACGGCGCGCCGCCGGCGGACGGCAAATGGGCCGATATCGCCGTGCTAGAACCGGTCCGCGACTACAAGGCCCGGCATGCCTCCACGCTGCTGACGTTCGACGCGGTGGTGGATGCAATCGGCCAGATCGAGGCGAAGCGGGAAGCGGCGACGGCCTAGCCTTGCAGGCTTGGCAAAGCGAAGCGTGCCCCCTTCCCGTGTCCCGCACGAAGATGCAGCGCGCAGCGATGCATCGCAGATGCGGGACCCCGGTTATCTTCCGTCGTCGGGAATGGACAATCGGAGCCCTGTGACTGGCCGCAAGGCCCCAACCGGGGCCCCGGATCGGCGCCGCGGCGTTGAACGCCGCGGCTTGTCCGGGGCATGGGGATGGGGTGTGCCTAATGCCCCGGCGGCTGCGGCGAGGTCGGCGCTGTGCCGCCGGTCGGGAGCGCGGCTTCGGCGGTTTTGGTCGGGGCGGCCGGGGCCTGGACGAAGCGGTCCTGGAGCGGCTTCGGCTCGGCTGCGGCGACCGGCGTCGCGGCGGCAACGGGCGTCGCGGCCGCACCGGACGCCACGCTCTGCGGCGGGCCGCCCTGCTGCGGCAGCAGGTCGGCGATCGCCTGGGTGGTGACCAGATTGGCGTCGCCGAGCTCCTGCCGCGACATCAAATGCAGGTCTTCCCACGGCGCGACGCTGAGCGCGAGCTGCAGCAGGTCGCCGGTGCCGCCCATGTCGAAGGTGTACTTCGCCAGCCGGCCGATATCGCGCTCGATAATGGTGACGTCCTGCGCCGTGTAGCTGGCGCCGCGTGCGTCGTCGGCGCGGTCGCCCATCCAGATCTGGTGGACGCGGACCCGCGCGCCGTCGGGCACGTAGCGCGTGGTGCCCGACAGCAGCAGGAACACGCACATCGACTCGCAATAGGCCTCGGGCACGATGCTGGCGCGCATCCCCGCCGGCGTCTGCGTCTGGACACTGACGCCGACCGTGGTGCGCAGGCCCATCTTGCGCCAGCGCCGGCCGAGCGCGATCGCGTCGTTGACCGAGCCGCCGCTGGAATCCAGCACCAGCGCGGCGCCGTCGAGCGAGCGGGCCCGCGCAAAATCGTCGAAATCCTTGGGGGTGTCGGCGGTGACGATGCCGACCGCGGTGATCCAGCCGCCGCAGTTCGGTTCGCAAACGACCCAGTCGAACCGCATCGGCAGCTTGCGCGCCTCAAGCGTGCCGCCGGCTTTCGCCAGCCCGACGGGAGCGGATGCGGCGCTGACCAGCACGAGGCCGAGCGCAGCGGCGCGTAGCAGCGCGGATCGAGCGAACCGGGACAAGACAGCGGCGTTCACCGAGCCTCCTCACATCTCCGTCAGCGATGGCGCAAAAGGTTCCAGTCCGACCGACGTAGAATCTGTCACGCTTGCGTTATCTAATGGTCATGGAAAATCCCGCGTTGATCAATCGCAAAGCAATCAACTCCTGCTGCGCCGCACTCAAGAAAGTGCGATAATTCCGTGTGTGTGGCGCATTTGCAGCCACGCGCGCGTTCCACGCCGAGGAACCCGGCAGTTCAGCGATGAGTTGCGAGGCACAGTGCTCGTCAAACTATCAGCGACCGCGACCACTACCGCGCAGACGATCGCCCGTCTGCCGCGCAATGCCGGGCGCGGCCTGATCTGGGTGTATCGGCACACGTTCTCGGCGCTGGTCGGCTCGAACTGCCGGCATTTGCCGACCTGCTCGCAATATGGCGACGAGGCGATCGGCCGGTTCGGACTGTGGGCCGGCGGCTGGATGACGCTGGCGCGGCTGCTGCGCTGCAATCCGTTCGGCACCTCGGGCATCGACAACGTGCCGACCACCCTGCCCGCCGGCGCCCGCTGGTACACGCCGTGGCGCTACGCGCTGTGGCGCGGCGTCAACGCGCCGGATTGCGGCTGCGGCCACCACCACGACTCGTAGCGTCCGCAAAGGGACGTGGCGCCGTGCTCACGCGCGACGTCGAGTTGCTGAGCAAGGTTCGGAAAAAACTAGGAAAGACTGAGGTGGGCACGCTTCGCTTTGCCCAACGTCCGCGGCGCGACGAGCGCCACGCGCGGCGCTCACACCGCGCTCAATCCGATGCGGCCGAGGCCGGGCAGTTTGATCGCAGGGCGGCGCAGGTCGAGGCCGAGGACGGCGCCGAGCACATTGAGTTCGATGCCTTCGATCCAGCCGAGCGTGAGGCCGGCATAGCCGCCGAGCGTGGCGCGGATGCCGGTGCCGGACGGCGTCCAGCCGATCCAGCCGCCATCCCACGGATAGTCCTTACCGATCGCGGTCGGCGGCAGCGTGGTGCGTAGTTCCGGCACCGCCGCGAGCGCGGCGGCCACGAAGGTGTTGGAATTCGGCCCCGGCCAGGCACGATAGTCGCCATAGGCGTTGAGCTTGTAGCTTTTGATCGCGGCCTCGATCTTTGGGATCATCGCGGCCGCCTCCTCGCCATCGGCGGCGGCGATCAGTTGCGGCAGGTCGCCGAACCAGCGGCCATCGGCGACGAAGCCGTTGACCCGGATCGGATCGCCCCACGCCGTGTAGTCGTAACGGGTGTAGCGCGTGGCATTCGCCGGCTTCACCACGATCCAGCTGTGCACCGCGAAGATGCCGCGCCAGCGCACCGTGCGGGCCGCGAACACGCGGACCAGCGCCTCCGGATGCTCGGCCGCGGGCGGCAGCAGGCCCGCGCTGGAGCGATCGGCCGACTGCCACGAGACGCTGCGATCGCCCAGCATGTATTTGCCGGCCGACACGGCGATCGGCACGACGAGCAACATCAGAAGTAACAACACCAAGCGTCTCACGGGAGCTTCGGGAATGGGAAGGACTGCTGACGTGGATATAGGTCGCGCGCGGGGCTTCGCCAGCCATTCGCAATGCGACGCGGCGGCGCGATCAAATGAGACGACGGGACGTGCCGGCGCACGGCGTTTTGTGAGCGGCAGAGATCGTGCGTTGCAGCGAAGGGGCGCGCCCTGACCTCGTAATTGTCTCAGGCTGGTGGCCGGCCGGCAAATCAGGAACTTTCCGTGGAACTTGCGTCCACGCCGCTCCCTCCGCTCTGTTTTGCTGCCGGCGACGCCCAGATGATTGCGGTGATCATGCAACACGCGTCGGCGTCCGCGAGATCGATGCCGGATGATCGGCGCCGAGCCGGCGGCGCGGCATGGCGTGGTGCGCGGCCGGTGCGGGTGCTGGTGCTGCTCGCCATGCTGCCGCTCGCCTGCTCCACCGCGCGGGCCGCCGAGGCAGTGGCTGCAGCCACCGCGCGGCCGGCAACCACCGGCGCGAGGTTCGACGATCGCTTTCCCAGGGCTCAGGACAATTTCGCGGACCGCTTTATCCTGCCGCAGCCCGCGCCTGCGCTGGATCCGCCGCCGAAGCGGGTCGTGACCACGATCGAGCGATTTCCACGACGCGGAACCGACGCCCGAAGGCCATCGCCACCCGTTATTGCCCCGCCGGCTTCCGTCCGCGCCTATTGAAGCGTGCCGACCCCGGCTTCCCGTATCCGCATCCGCGGCTGGGGTTCGCCGCGCGGCTGCAGCCTGTACCAGGCGACCTGGCCCGGCTCGAACTGGGCCCGGCCGCGCTTCGACCACAGCGGCGGCGCGTGATCGCCGACGATCAGGATTTCCGGCCGCCGCAGCGCCGGATCGCGGGCGAGCTGCGCGACGACATTGAACACGTCGTGCCAGAGCTCCGCCATGCGGCAGACATCGGTTTGCCCGAACGGGCCGCCGTCATGTCCGCAAGCGAAATTGGTGCGCGCCTGATCGGGCGCGACCGGAACGTGGCTGTTGAGCGTCAGCCAATACACGAAGCGCGGCGCATTGCCGGCATCCGCCGGCTGCGCCGCGGCGAGCAGCGGCGCCAGATCGGCGTCGCAGGCGCCGCGGAAGGAATCGCCGCAGACGCGGCCGGTCGTCTTGATCAGCTCCGCGCCGAACAGCGAGCGGTCGAAGCCGATGGTAGGATACCATTGGTGACGCTCGAACATGCCGCCGACGAAGCCGTGCACCGCCACGGTGGCGTAGCCGCGCTGCGCCAGCCGGTCGGGCAGACAGCGATCGGCATCCTGCGCCACATAGTCCTTGTAGAACATCCGCGTGCCGCACAGCTCGCGCATCTCGCCCGACGTGGTCGAACCGAAATAGGTCGTTTGCCCGGACGTCACCACGTAGTCCTTCGCCAGCCCGGGGTCGCGCAGCGGCGCGGCGATCCGTGCGCGCGCCGCCGGGTCGCGCAGATAGCCGAGGCTTTCCACCATCACCAGCACGACGTCGCGGCGGCCCTCGCCCGCCGCAGCCCCGAAGCCCGAGACCTCCGCGGCCGACTGCACCTGCTCGCTGCGACCGACCATCCAGCCGAGGTGATAGTGCGGCGACACATTGCAGGCGAAATCGACCGCCGCGAAGGCGAGCGTCAGCCCGAAGAATGCCGGCGCATTGGCGGCGACAAGCGCCTTGCGGCTGCTGAGGCAGACCAGCGACGCGATGGTGGTGGCAACGATCGCGGCGGTCAGCGCCACATACAGCGGCGAGGCGAACAGATCGACCCGCTGCGCGTGCTCGAAAGCGGCGAGGAATTCGGACGGCGCCATGCCGAACATCAGCGCCAGCGTGCGTACCAGATCGAAAGCGAGCACCGCCAGAAACAGCGGCACGACGAAGACGAACCGCAGGGGCCGCGCGATCAACGCCACGCAGGCGTAGAACAGAATGCTCTCGGTGCGCGGCGGCAGGCCGATATCGACCAGCGACGTCAGCGTCAGCAGCGACAGCAGGTTGGGAAACAGCAGCCCGCCGGCGATCAGGCGGCTATTGGCCCGGACAAAGCGGGCGATGCGGGCGAGCAGATCCCCGCGATCGGCAGAGCCCAGGCGCTCGGCAAGACTAATATCCATTTGCAACCGCCAATCGAGAAAATCAATGATTGAAGGCTAGCGTTGCAAACCCGAAATTGAAGTTAACTGGAACCTGGAAACTCGGCGTACTATCGTACCGTCATGGGTCATCAAGAGCGGGCGGACGCCGTCCCAGGAGTGTCGGAGGACCATCGACGCCCTCCGCCGATCCGAGCACCAACATCCATGCCGTCGTCGTGGAGCGCACCGAAGCGTGGATGGCCAGGACGAGCCCGGCCATGACGGGGGATGGGACAGGAGATCTGGCGCCGTGAGCGGCTTGGTTCACCCCTCCTGCGTCGTGGCCGGGCTTGTGCCGGCCATCCACGTCTTTCCCGCCATCCAGGTCCGTTGGTTTCGGGAAGTCCCCGCCTCTCACATCCCGTCGAACCACGCCTTCCACTGCGGCACCGCCGTCGCGAAGGTGCCGCGATGGGTGGTGGGGCCGGTGGAGACGGCCTCGACCTGCGGATTGCCGGCGCCGATCGCGCCCTGATAGGTCATCGCGAGGCGGCCGAGGCCGACGCTGATCGCTTCGTCGCTCTCGCCATAGTAATTGCGGACCGGCGTCTTGATCACCCAGCGATACGCCGTGGTGGCGGCGACCAGGCGGCCATAGGCCGAGTCGGCGAAGAACTGCGGATCGAAATAGGCAGGCCGGATCAGCTTGTGCAGATCGGTCGGAATGTCCGAGGCCGTGTAGGGCTGGCGCTCATAGGCCTTGCGCGCGGCCTCATAGACGTCGTCGTCGAGCAGCGAGCGCGCCAGCCCCGGTACGCCGTAGTAATTCTCGAACGAGAACGACGACAGGATGAACAGCGAATTCACCCAGGATGCATCGTTCTTGCGCGGAAAGCTGAGGAAGCCGTTGAGGGCGACGGCGACATCGAGCGGCGCGCTGGCGGTGGCGGCGGCCGTCACCTTCACGCCGTCGTGCTCCAGCTTTTCCAGCATCGCCATGGTGACGAAGCCGCCCTGCGACCAGCCGGCGAGGAACAGCTTGGTGGTGGTCAGCTTGAGGTGATCGATCACGGCGCGGCTGGCGGTCAGCATGTCGGCGGTCGCCTGCTGATGGCTGGCCTTGACCATGTAGCCTTCCGGCTCGATCGAGGCGCCCATGCCGAAGTAATCGGCGCCGATCACGATCGCGCCCTGGCCGGCGAACTGCGCCAGCATCAGCTGCGTTTCGGGCGATTGATCGGGGAACGACGGCACCTCCTGCTTTCCGTACACCGTGCCGTGCTGATACGACACCAGCGGAAACGAGGTCGCGCCGGTGTCGGGAACGGCGAGCAGCCCGGTCGCGACGATCGGCTTGTTGGCGCGCTCCGGCACCACCGACGTGTAGGTCACGCGATAGAGCCGGACCGCATTCACGGCCGGCGTGTAGCTGACGGTGATGCCGGCAAATTTCGGCGTGTCGGTGGTCAGGATCTTGTTGAGCTGCGCGACGTCCCAGCGCGCCAGAAACTCGTAGGAGACGTCGGACGTCACCCGCACCGGCCCCTGCTGCTGCGCGGCGGCCGGCGCCGAGGCGACCACCGCAACAACAACCATCCACGCCCACCGAACCAAACCTGTCATCAAAGCCCCCACCGCCGAGTTGTCAGGCACGCACCATCGCCGCGCCGGCGGCCGATGTAGCATATCGCGGCACGCATTGTCGTCCGGCGTACGAAGCGCGCGAAGTGAGCGCGCGCGACAACTGCTAATCGATCCTGCGCTGCGGGCGCCACGGAAAGGCAGCCGTGCTGATCAGCGGTGTGACGGTTTGATGATTAGCACACGAACGATCTTGCTTGCGCCGCATTACGAACGCATATGTGCGAGGCGTCAGGCGACAAAAACGCCGCGGCGGCGCGCGCTTGTGTTTGCCGGCTGTTTCAGATACAGTGCGTTTATTCGATTAGCCGCTGTGCCTTTCTGAACGCGCCCGCGGGCTCCTTCCCAAAGACATCGATTAGTTGAACGACGTCGCGTGATGGTCGCGCGACACTATGCTTTGGAGAATGGACTATGCCGACAGGCACCGTGAAGTGGTTTAATGGTCAGAAGGGCTTCGGCTTTATTGCGCCGAACGACGGCGGCAGCGATGTGTTCGTGCACATCAGCGCGGTCGAGCGCGCTGGCCTTTCGGGCCTCGCCGAAGGCCAGAAGGTCAACTTCGACCTCAAGACCGACAAGATGCGCGGCAAGACCAGCGCCGAAAACCTCGAGCTGGCGTAATCAGCGATCCGTCGTTGTCACGGATGTACTGAGACGGCGGATTACCTGACACGAATAAGGCGCCCCGCCCGGTCGAACAGATCGGGTGGGTATCGCCATGCCCGCAATTATCACTAAACTGACTGACTATTCGGCCCGGAGCGTTGATCACGACCTGTTTTGCGCGTCCCGGCCTGCAAGTGAGGAGATCGAGATGGTCGCCAAGAACGACACCGAACGCTCACCCACGAGCATCGAACGTGCCCGCAAGAAGCAGCTGGCCCAGGAAGAAGGCTCGCGCATGATGGCGCAGTTCCAGCAGGAATCGGTCGCCGTCCGCAAGAACATGGAGCGTCTGCGCGCGCTGCGGCTGGCCAAGGAAGCCGAGGCTGAGGCGCAGGCAGAGGCCGCCCCGCCCGTCGCCAAGAAGAAATCGCGCAAGAAGGCCTGACGGCCAAGGCGGCGAGCTCCCGCGCGCCGCGTGCTGCTTCCGTCATTGGCGGAGGCGTGGCCGCAGCCGGTGAGCTCTTTCCGCCCTATCCGTCATTCCAGGAACGTTCGCGACTCTGGGACCGCTCTGCCCGCAGTCGCGGCGCCCTGCCCGGGCAACACGCCCTGCTCCGCGCGAGCCCGGCTGATGGCTCCGCTCGCAACTGCGAGCGCACCGGAAAGAAGATCGTCAGGAGTTGAGACATGGCCGTGCCCGACGACTTCCGACTGATCCGCGACATCCACGAGGCCGGCGGCCGGCGGCGGGTGTTCGGCGAACGTGAGCAGAAGCGCTACGACGATCTGGTCGCGCTTGGCTGGCTGCAGCGGCTCTCCACCGATGCCAAATCGGCGCATTATCGCATCACCGAGCGCGGCACCGCCGCGGCGATCAGAAGCTGACGCAGCTCGGCCGCACCGCCACCATCACGCCCTGCTGCCTGAAACGCCGCTTGTAGGCGTCGGCGATCGCGGTCAGCGCGGCGGACTTCTCCGGATCGTCGGCGAACACCAGCGTAACAACCTTGCTCTTCTCGTAAACGATGCGGTCGCGCTCCGGGTCGCGCCACTGCCCCACCCCGTCGATCACCGTGACCCCATCCGGAAAACGCGGCGTGATCTCCTCGGCCACGAACCGCCTGAAGTCGGCGTCGCTGACGCCGAGCCGGTCGCCGATATTGCGGCCGAAGGCGAGCTCCGCACTCAGCATCGGCCGCGCCGGCGGCAGACAGGACGGCGCCGGCAACGCGGCGCAGCCGGCCAGCATCGCGGCCACGCCGCAGACCATCAGCACGCGGATCAACGCCAGCTCGCGTCGCATCTCACCCTCGCAGGATCTTCCGAGAGTTCCATAGCACGTCGGCCGCGCCGCGATCACGCCCCCGCGGCCCGTCGCTCCCGCGTCGCCAGCAACACCGCGAGCAGCGCGCAGCTCATCACCGCGGTCGAGACGTAGCCGTTGGCGTGCAGCAGGCCGGCGGCGAACAGCACGCCGCCGATCGCCGAGCCGACCGCCTGGCCGAGATACAGCACCGAGGTGTTGAGCGACACGGTGGCGCCGGCCAGCGCCGGATCGGCCATCACCAGCCGCACCTGCTGCATCGAATTCGACGCCGCGAAGCCGAGCCCCCACACCGCGACCGCTGCCGCCATCACCATGAAATGCCCGGCCCCGAAGGTCCATCCGGCGATGCCGGCCAGCATCAGCGACGTGAACAGCGCCGAGGTGTTATAGGAGCCCCAGCCATCGACGATGCGGCTGGCGATCACGCTGCCGACGAAGCCGCAGACGCCGTAGATCGCAAACACCAGGCCGATCTCCGCGGCGCCGGCGCCGGTGAGGCCGGTCAGCAGCGGGCCGAAATACGTGAACACGACGAACTGCCCGGAGGTCTGCAGCGACGAGACGCCGAGCAGCGTCAGGATGCGTCGGCTGCGTCCGACCGCGACCCAGGTCTTGAGATCGACCGGCGCGGCGCTGAGGCCGCCCGGCAACCGCGCCCACAGCAGCACGAAACTGAAAAGGCCGATCGTGCCGATCATCGCATAGGCCGCGCGCCAGCCGAAATGCCCGGCCGCGAAGGTGATCAGCGGCACGCCGACCGCAACCGCCAGCGACCAGCCGAGAAACACATAGGCCATGGTGCCGCCGCGCTTTTCAAGCGGCACGATCAGCGCCGCGGCGCCGGCGGCCTGCGGCGTGTACAGCGCGCCGAGCGACAGCATCGCCAGCCGCAGCACCAGCAGCACCGCATAGTTCGGCGCGAACGCGGAGGCGAGATTGCCGAGCCCCAGCACCAGCAACGTCATCGCCAGCAGCAGCCGGCGATCGATCCGGCTGGTCAGCCACGCCGTCAGCGGCGAGCCGATGCACAGCACCACCGCGCCGAAGGTGATCAACAGACCGGCGTCGCGGACGCTGACGCCGAGACCATTGGACAATTCCAGCAGCATGCCGGCCGGCGCCAGAACCGAGGTTCCGGTGACGAAATTGCCGAGCATCAGGGCGGTGGGGGCGAAGGTGCGGGACACGGAGAGGTTCTAACATGAATTACATGCAGATGCATTAACTTTCTCGGGACGCCGTGGCACGCTGAGCCGAAGCGATCGACATGCCCGAGCGGCCGCCCTCCCCGTCCAGCACGCGCGGCCGGAGCGAAGCAGGCCTCGCTGCGCAACGACGTCCGTGAAACAATCGAGGCCCAGGGCCTCTCGCCTTGCGCCCTGGACGCTGGAACCGACGCCGTTGCACGTCGGCAAACGTCTGCTATACAGCCGCTTTCCGCTTACCTGCGCTCGTACGCAGGAGTGAGCCAGAGGAGTCTTCGATGACCGACAAGAACTCGGGCAACAAGCCTTTGGACGACAAGTCGTCCGCGTCCACCTCCGGCTTCCAATACACCCTGTCCAACCTCAAGCCGGTGCCCCCCATGGACCAGATCACCATCACCTTTCCCGACGGCAAGACGCGCGAGTATCCGCGCGGCACCACCGGGCTCGACATCGCCAAGGGCATCTCGCCGTCGCTGGCCAAGCGCACCGTGGCGATGGCGCTGAACGGCGCGCTGACCGACCTCGCCGATCCGATCGAAGACAATGCGGCGATCGATTTCGTGGCCCGCGACGATTCGCGTGCGCTCGAACTGATCCGCCACGACTGCGCCCACGTGCTCGCCGAAGCCGTGCAGAGCCTGTGGCCGGGCACGCAAGTGACGATCGGCCCGACCATCGAAAACGGCTTCTACTACGACTTCTTCCGCAACGAGCCGTTCACGCCCGAGGATTTCGCCGCGATCGAAAAGCGGATGCGCGAGATCATTCAGCGCGACAAGCCGTTCACCAAGGAAGTCTGGACCCGCGACGAAGCCAAGCGGGTGTTCGCCGACAATGGCGAGGCCTTCAAGGTCGAGCTGGTCGACGCCATCCCGGCCGACCAGACCATCAAGATCTACAAGCAGGGCGAGTGGTTCGATCTGTGCCGCGGCCCGCACATGACCTCGACCGGCAAGATCGGCACCGCCTTCAAGCTGATGAAGGTGGCCGGCGCCTATTGGCGCGGCGACAGCAACAATCCGATGCTGACCCGCATCTACGGCACCGCCTGGGCCAAGCAGGAAGACCTCGACGCGTACCTGAAGCAGATCGAGGAAGCCGAGAAGCGCGACCATCGCCGGCTCGGCCGCGAGCTCGATCTGTTCCACTTCCAGGAAGAAGGCCCCGGCGTCGTGTTCTGGCACGCCAAGGGCTGGAGCATCTTCCAGTCGCTGATCGCCTATATGCGCCGCCGCCTCGCCGGCAATTACGACGAGGTCAACGCGCCGCAGATCCTCGACAAGGTGCTGTGGGAAACCTCGGGTCACTGGGAGTGGTACCGCGAAAACATGTTCGCGGCGCAGTCGGCCGGTGAAGACGCCGAGGACAAGCGCTGGTTCGCGCTGAAGCCGATGAACTGCCCGGGCCACGTGCAGATCTTCAAGCACGGCCTGAAGAGCTATCGCGACCTGCCCTTGCGCCTCGCCGAATTCGGCGTGGTGCATCGCTACGAGCCGTCGGGCGCGATGCACGGACTGATGCGCGTGCGCGGTTTCACCCAGGACGACGCGCATGTGTTCTGCACCGAGGCGCAACTCGCCGACGAGTGCATGAAGATCAACGACCTGATCCTCTCGACCTACTCGGACTTCGGCTTCGAAGGCGAACTGACGGTCAAGCTTTCGACCCGTCCCGACAAGCGCGTCGGCACCGACGAGATGTGGGATCACGCCGAGCGCGTGATGGCCACGGTGCTCAGCGAGATCAAGGCCAAGGGCGGCAACCGCATCAAGACCGAGATCAATCCGGGCGAAGGCGCGTTCTACGGGCCGAAGTTCGAATACGTGCTGCGCGACGCGATCGGCCGCGACTGGCAGTGCGGCACCACGCAGGTCGACTTCAACCTGCCGGAGCGGTTCGGCGCGTTCTACATCGACGCCGACGGCGCCAAGAAGGCGCCGGTGATGGTGCATCGCGCGATCTGCGGCTCAATGGAGCGCTTCATCGGCATCCTGATCGAGCACTACGCCGGCAACTTCCCGCTGTGGCTGGCGCCGGTGCAGGTGGTCGTCACCACGATCACGTCGGAAGGCGACGACTACGCGCAGAAGGTCCTTGCCGCGCTACGCAAGGCCGGCCTGCGCGCCGACATCGACCTGCGCAACGAGAAGATCAACTTCAAGGTGCGCGAGCATTCGCTCGCCAAGGTCCCCGCCCTGCTGGTGGTCGGCAAGAAGGAAGCCGAGACCCATCAGGTCTCCGTCCGCCGGCTCGGCAGCGACGGCCAGAAGGTGATGCCCACCGACGAAGCGATCGCCGCGCTGGTGGACGAAGCCACGCCGCCCGACGTGCGGCGGATGCGCGAGGCGGTCTGACACAACACCAAGCGAGCCGGCCCCGGGGCCGGCTCGCTGCATTGAAAGGCTCGCCGGCGGCAGCGGCATCACGGGAGCGTCTGGCGCATTACCGCGAATGCCGCCGCCTGCCAGGCCGGTCGGAAGCAACGGCGGAGACGATCCGTAGCCCCGACCTGACCAGCCGTTACTTGGTCGCTGGGGTCGCCGCGGGCGGCGTGCTGGTCGACGGGCTAGCTGTGGACGGCGTGGCCGCGGTTGCCTGGCCGCTGGTGGTGGCCGCCGGCTTGGTTTCCGCCGCCGAGGTCTTGGTCGCCGTATTCGCCGGCACCTTGTCGTTGATATCGACCACCGAATAGCGGATGCCGTTTTCGACCTGCATCAGCGCGCCGTTGGCCTCGTAGTACTTGCCGCTATCGAGCAGCTTCGACGCCTGGTCGACCCCCTTCAGGGTGGCGTCGATCGGCGCGACTTCGAGCGCGACCGCGACGTTGACGTCGTTCATCTTCAGCGTATCGAGCGCCTCCTTCTGCTTGCCGGACTTGAGCTGCGAATTCGCGGTCTTCAGCGCCGCGACCTTGGCGGGCACCGCCGAATAGTCCTCGTGCACCGTGATGGTGCCGTTGATCGGCAGCCACTTCACCGGCGTGGTCGACGGCGCGCTCTGGCCGGGCTGCTTGGCGTCGGCGACCTGCGCCGGCAGTTTCAGATCCGCCTCGGCCTTGGTGAAGATCGAGTCGTCGGTCTTGCTCTTCTCCAGCGACTCCATCGCCTTGTTGACGTCCTTGCGCGCCGCGTCCGGCTTGCCGTTGAACAGCGCCAGCCGAGCCTCGCGAATGTCCTGAAAGGCATTGAAGCCGTCCTTCGACAATTTGGCGAAATCCTGCGCCGCGACCTTGTCTGGCGAGGCCTGGTGATCCGCCGCATACACGGCGCCGCACAGAGCGGTGGTGGCGAGCGCGGCAGCGATGAGCGTCGTCTTGACACGAAACATGATGGTTTCTCCTCTGGGCTGGTGTCGAGCGCGGTCATCGATGTCCGGTGATCGGTCGGCAGAACTCGCGATGTCGAGTTCGCCCGGATAACGGCAACACCGCCCATCGCGTTTCATTAAACTTCGGAAACCATTGTGCCGCAGGGACTTTCTGCGGATCCGGGAGCCACGCGTCCGCGTCGCAATTCCTGCAAACGTTCCGATCGAAGGGTTGGCAGTCGATCGCGGCCGCGAACTACGCGGTCTTCCGTTCGGCGGCGCCGGTTGGCGAGGTGGCGGCATCGAGCGCCGCGGCCGCGTCGCGGGCGTTGTCGAAGAAGAACGCCAGCGCGTTGGCGAAGAAGAGCTTGAGCGCCTCCGCCAGCGCCGGCGCCAGAGTGATCGCCTCGCCGCCGCCGCGCGTGATCAGCCCGTCGGCGGCGGCGTCGCGCAGCATCTTGGCGACGTGCACGCGCGACACGCCGAAGCGGCGCGACAGCTCCGAGATCGACAACGCGATCGGCCGCGACGGCGGCACGGTGTCGTCGTCCTCACCGGCCGCCACCAGCGTCGACATGATCATCATCCCACCCGCGCGCTCGCTGAACACGCCGAGCCCGGGCGTGTGCGCGAGCAGCCGGAAGCCGGTGCTGAAACGATCGAACATCGCACGCAGCAGAGCGCGGACGAAGATGTCGTCGTCGAGCCGCGCCATCAGCCGGTCGCCGTCATCGAATAGCATCGTCGCGCCGGAGAAATTCGCCTGCCAACGGCTGCGTAGCAGCGCCAGGAGTTGCGGCGTCGCCACCAGCCGGCGCGAGCGGCGGTCGGTATTGTCCGTATCCGGCGCGAGATGGCCGGAAAACCGCATCAGCGACAGCATCGCGCCGGCGCGCCCCGGACTACACAGATCGAACTCGGTGCAGAGCTGCTTCATCCGCGTCGGTGTCAGCCCCGAGGCCGGGTCGGCCGGATCGCGGGTGAAATGCAGATGCAGCGCGAGGTAGCCGAACAGCAGCCGGGCGCGGTCGTCCATCAGCCAGTTGAGTAGCGGGCCGCCCTGATAGTGCGAGCAAAGCCCGGCCGCGGCGGCGCGCATCGCCCGCGGAAAGTTCGGATGCGCCCGTACCTGCGCGATCCTCGCCTGCCACTCGCCGTCGGACGCCAACGCCACCCTCCCCTGCGACCACGCGATCAGATGCGACCAAATTTCTGCAGTTGCCACTCTGACGCACCTGAATAGCTTGCTCCCGGAATGGGGAACATCGTGATCACGGGCGCGATTTGTCGCAGCCGCGCCAGGCTGCTGTTGGCGACATGGAGCTTGACCTCGGGGTACGCCCTCGCGGTCGCTTCGGCCGTCGCCGTGCTGTCCCTGGCGCCGGGACCGGCGCGCGCGCAATTCGTCTGCGACGGAAGCTCCGGATCTGGGACCGCAACCGCCACCGGCGCGGTGGCGTGCGGCACGCAATCGTCTGCGACCGGTGCTGCCAGTTCAGCCTTCGGCATGCAAAGCAGCGCGACGAACACGAACGCGTCCGCGTTCGGTTTCCAGGCCAACGCGACCGGGACAAACGCCACGGCGATCGGCGCCTCGTCGAACGCGACCGGCTCCAGCGCGATCGCGGTCGGATTTCAGTCGGATGCGACGGCTGCCAATGCCGCCGCGTTCGGCGGCTCGGCCCAGGCAACCGGCCTATCGTCGCTGGCCGCCGGCTTCAACGCGGCGGCGAGCGGCGACAGCAGCGTCGCGCTCGGCCGCGCCTCGGCGGCGAGCGGCGCCAACGCGGTCGCGACCGGCTCCGGCGCGAGCGCGACCCAAAGCGCGGCGATCGCCTCCGGCTACAACAGTGCGGCCACCGGCGTGTCAGCCTCCGCCTATGGAACGGGCAGCGCAGCGAGCGGCGCCAATGCCGTCGCGATCGGCAGCGCGAGCGCCGCCGCGGGCAGCGCCAGCATCGCCATGGGCAATGCGGCGCAAGCCACGACGGATTTCAGCATCGCGCTCGGCAACAGCGCTGCAGCGAGCAGCAGCTACGCGGTCGCGATCGGCTCCGGGGCCAGCGCGAGCCAGACCGACGCCATCGCGATCGGGCACGGCAGCACGGCGTCCGCCGCGTCCACCGCGGCCTATGGCAACAACAGCACCGCCAGCGGCGACGCCAGCACCGCGGTCGGCTCGTTGGCGAGCGCCAGCGGCACGCGTACCACCGCGATCGGCACCAATGCGCAGGCCTTCAGCGACTATTCGACGGCGCTGGGGAGTTCGACGCAGACCGGCGGAGTCGCTGCGGTAGCGGTCGGCTATCTCAGCAGAGCGATGGCCGACGATGCCATCGCGATCGGCCGAAACGCGAACGCCGGCGGCATCTCGTCGCTCGCGTTCGGCCTCTCGTCCGCTGCGAGCGCCACCAATGCCGTTGCGATCGGCCGGTCCGCCAGCGCGTCCGGAGCCAACTCCGTCGCGCTCGGCGCCGGCTCGGTCGCCGACACCGCCAACACCGTCTCGGTCGGCGCCGTCGGCAGCGAGCGCAAAATCGTCAATGTCGCGGCCGGCACGCTGGCGGCGGGCTCGACCGACGTGGTGAATGGCGGACAGCTCTACACCGCCAACCAGCGCGTCGCCGCGGCGTTCGGCGCGACGCTCGATGCCAACGGCCAGATCAACGCGCCGAGCTACACCATTCGCGGCACCGCCTACGACAATGTCGGCAGCGCCTTCAGCGCAGTCGACACCGCGTTCGGCAATCTGCAGACCGCGGTGTCGAACGGCAGCATCGGTCTGGTGCAGCAGGCGTCGAGCAGTGCGACGATCACCGTCGCGGCGGCCAGCGGCGGCACGCTGGTGGACTTCACCGGCACCTCCGGCACGCGCACGCTGACCGGGCTCAGCGCCGGCACCCTGTCGGCGAGTTCAACCGACGCCGTCAACGGCGCCCAGCTCTACGCCACCAACCAGCAGGTCGCGGCGCTGAGTTCGATCGTCGCCGGGATCTCGGCGAGTTCGACGTATGTCCGCGTCAACTCCTCCAGCACCGCTGCCAGCGCAACGGGTAGCAACGCGGCGTCGATCGGCACCAACGCGCAGGCGTCGGGCAGCAACTCCACCGCGATCGGCACCGATGCGGCCGCCTCGGGGAGCAACGCGATCGCGCTCGGCACCAGTTCGGTCGCCAGCGCCGAAGGCGCGATTGCGATCGGCACCACCGCGGCCTCGACCGGCACCAATGCGATCGCGATCGGCACTGGCGCCTCGGCCACCGGCTCGGTCGCGGTCGGCGTCACCGCCACGGCGGCCAATGGCGGCGCGGCGTTCGGCGACCGCGCCGTGGCGACCGGCGCCAACAGCGCCGCGCTCGGCCCCGACGCCTCGGCGACCGCGGCGCGCAGCGTCGCGGTCGGCAGCGGCGCGATCGTCACCGCCAGCAACGCGGTGGCGCTCGGCGCAGGGTCGATCGCGGCCGAAGCCAACACGGTGTCGGTCGGCTCGTCCGGCAGCGAGCGCCGCATCACCAACGTCGCCGCCGGCGTGTCGCAGACCGATGCGGTCAATGTCGGCCAGCTCACCAGCGTCGCCTCCGGGCTTCAGTCGCAGATCGGCGGATTGCAGGGCCAGATCACCGACAATCAGCGTGAAGCACGGCGCGGCATCGTCGCCGCGGTCGCCGTCGCCCCGGTGCTGATGCCCTCCGCCGCCGGTAAGACCACCTTGGCGGTCAACACCGGATTCTATCGCGGCGAGACCGGCGTCGGCATCGGCGTCTCTCACCGCCTCAACATGTCGCTGCCAACCGTGGTCTACGGCAGCTATTCCAACGGCGGCGGTGTCGAGCATGTCGGACGCGCCGGCGTCGCGGTCGAGTTCTAGTCGCCGATGCGCGCCCTTGCCGCTTTCACCGTCACGATCTTTGCCATGACGATGTCGCACGCGCAGGCGCAGGCGCAGCAGCCCGCGACGCCGGCTCAGCAACCCGCGCAGCAACAACCCGCGTCCCCCCCGACTGCGCCGCCGCAGCCGTCGCCGGCCTGGGGCAATCTGCCGAAACTGGTGCTGGAGCGGCAGTTCGCCGGGCCGCTGCAGGACACGATCGTCCAGCGCTGGCGCGATCCGGTCGACAATTCCGTCTGCTACATCTACCTGCCGATCAGCGTGCCGCATTCGCCGACCACCAGTTCCGGATTCGTGCAATATGGCGGCAATTCAATCGGCTCGATCAGTTGCCTGCCGGGCTCCGCTCCCCGCCCGAGCGCGCCCGGCGCCGGGCAGACCCGCAAGCCCTAGCAAATCACAATCGCTCGAATCTGGCCCGCGGACGCTCGTTTCCGGCGCTGCGTTGCGCTAACAGGGCTCGCACTCCTCGCGACAAGAGCAAGCCCCATGCCCGACACGATCGATTTCCTGAAGACCCGCCGCTCGGTGAAGCCGCGCGAGATGACCGGACCCGGCCCCTCGCCCGCCGAAATCGAGACCATCCTGACGATCGGCGCGCGGGTGCCGGACCACGGCAAGATCGCGCCGTGGCGCTTCATCGTGTTCGAAGGCGACGCACGGACGCGTGGCGGCGTGGTGATCGCCGAGGTGTTCGCGCGCAAACATCCGGATGCGACGCCGCAGCAGATCGCCGCCGAACAGGGACGGCTGTCCGAAGCACCGCTGGTGATCGCGGTGGTGAGTTCGCCGAAACCGCATCCGAAAGTGCCCGAGTGGGAGCAGGAATTGTCGGCTGGCGCGAGCTGCATGAACATCGTCGCCGCCGCCACCGCGCTCGGCTACGGCGCCAATTGGCTGTCTGGCTGGATCGCCTACGACCGCGACGTGCTAAGCGGCCTCGGCCTGAAGGAGCACGAAAAGCTCGCCGGCTTCATCCACATCGGCCGCCGCACCAAGGACGTCGAAGACCGCCCGCGCCCGACGCTGGCCGAGGTGGTGACGCGGTTCTGAACCACGTCGTCATTGCGAGGAGCGCAGCGACGAAGCAATCCAGGCCGCGCGCCTGACGCTGGATTGCTTCGCGCCGTTCGCAATGACGGAGAAATGTTCTCAGACCTACGCCGCCTTCGAGGCGGCGTGGCCGAACCGGGCCAGCAGCCCGGCGATCTCCGCGGCGGGGCGAGCCGGGCTGAACAGGAAGCCTTGCACCTCGTGGCAGCCTTCGCCGCGTAGCGCATCGAGCTGCTCGATGGTCTCGACGCCTTCGGCGAGCGTGGTGATATCGAGGCTGCGGCCGAGGCCGGCGATGGCGCGGACGATGGCGAGGCAGTCCGGTCGCTCGGTGACGTCGCGCACGAACGAGCGATCGATCTTGATCTTGTCGAACGGAAAGCTGCGCAAGTAACTCAGCGACGAATAGCCGGTGCCGAAATCGTCCATCGAGATGCGGACGCCGAGCGCGCGGAGCTGATGCAGGGTCGCCAGATTGGCCTCGCTGTCGGCGAGAAACAGCGATTCGGTGATTTCCAGCTCCAGCCGCCGCGGCGACAGCCCGGACTGCGCCAGCGCCGAGATCACCACCTGCACCAGATTGCGGCTGCGGAACTGCACCGGCGACAGATTCACCGCGACCTTGATGTCGTCCGGCCAGCGCGCCGCCTCCATGCAGGCCTGGCGCAGCACCCATTCGCCGAGCCCGACGATCAGGCCGATGTCTTCGGCGACCGGGATGAAATCCGCCGGCGAGATCATGCCCCGCTCGGGATGGCGCCAGCGCAGCAGCGATTCAAATCCGCCGACCCTGTCCTCGGCCAGATCGATCAGCGGCTGATAGTGCAGATCGAACTCGCCATGCGCGAAGGCGTGGCGCAGGTCGATCTCCATGTCGCGGCGGATCTGCGCCTGGCGGTCCATCTCCTTCTCGAAGAAATGATGACAGCCGCCGCCGGACGCCTTGGCGCGATACAGCGCCATGTCGGCGTTCCGCAGCAGCGCCTCGCAATCGTCGCCGTCTCCCGGCGCCATCGCAATCCCGATCGAGGCGCCGATCACCACTTCGAGCCCGTCCATGTCGTAGGGCGCGCTGACGATTTCGATCAGCCGCCCGGCGAAATCGCTGGCTTCGTTCGGCGAGTTGAACTGACTGAGCACCAGCGCGAATTCGTCGCCGCCGAGCCGTGCGACCAGATCGCCGCCGCCGACCGCGTTGCGCAGTCGCTCGGCGACACAGCGGAGCAGCCGGTCGCCCATCGGGTGGCCGAACGAGTCGTTGACGTTCTTGAACAGATCGAGGTCGAGGCACATCACCGCGACGCGGGCGCCGCCGTCGCGCGCCTGATCGAGTGCCTGCTGCAGCCGCTCCTGATACAGCGCGCGGTTGGGAAGGTTCGTCAGGCCGTCGTGATGCGCCATATGGGCGATCTTCGCCTCGGCCTTGCGCCGCTCGGTGATGTCCACCACGGCGACGAGAAATCCCTCGCGGCCGTCGAACACCACGCGGCGGCCGAAAGTCAGCACCTCGATGGCGGTGCCGTCCGCCTTGACATGGCGCCAGTTGCCCTCGGACTGATAGCTGTCGCCGATCGAAAGCAGCGCGTGGCTGTGGGCCACCCATTCCTCGCGCGGCCAGATTTCGCGCAGCGTCATGCGCAGGAACGTCTCGCGGTCGTAGCCGTAATGCTGCACGGCCGCATCGTTGACGCTGAGGAACTCCGTGGTAGCCGCGTCGAACACCCACATCGGCATCGGATTGCCGTCGAACAGCAGGCGGAACGACTCCTCGCGCTTCTTCAGCGAGGTGATGTCGGAAATCGTCAGCGACACGATATCGCCGAAACCGTTGGCGCCGAGGCTGAGATTGCGATCGTCGGTGTCGATCGCGATGGTGTCCTGCCCACCATTGTCGACCAGCGCCAGCAACCGCGCCACCACGCTCGGGTCGCACAATAGGTGCTTGCCGGCAGACAGCCGGCTCCATTGCAGCGCGCTCGGCGACTCGCCGAGCAGATCGGAGGCGCCGTCGTTGAGATGCACGATCTGGAAATCGAACGGCCGTTCGTCCGGTCCGCGGATGGTGGCGAGCGAGACGATGCCGTCGTCGGTGGAAGCGAAGATCGCGTCGAGCAGGTTGTAGCGGAAACCGTCTTCGTTGATGTAGACGCCGACCAGTGTTGCGCCCCAGCGCGACGCGGTCGGCAGCGCCAGCAGCACGTATTTCTGCACGATGCCGTCGCGCACGACGTGGGCTGTGCCGAGATAAGGCCGCTGGTTCTTGAGCGCGCTGGTCGCGGTCTGCACCAGCGCAGTGGCGCAATCCGGCGACAGCGCATCGAGCGGGATGTCCCATCGATCGTCGCCCAGCCATTGCTGCACGTAGCGGCCGGTCCGCGATACGCCGGGCGTGTCGCCGGAGAGCTGCAGCAGCGCCATCTGGTCGGCGAGCCGACCAAGACTGCCGAGCATCACCTCTTCATAGCTCGGCAGCGACTGTCCGGGCTGGACGGCCGCGTACCATTTGCGCTGCAGAATTGCGAGATCGGCAGAGAGCTGTGTCGTCAGCGTCTCCCGACTGTGTCTGGCCGTCACCTGTCGCGTCCCCGCGCCCAATCCATCGGGTTCCAGTCGACGTATTCCTGATTAAGACGATGTAAACGCCGCGGTAACCTGGCGCGAAACGCTTGATTATGATGGATTTATGTCACGTCATGGTTAGTTGGCATTAGCGATTGTGACAGCTATCACAGACCCGCCCTGCCCCGCGCTCGGAGAGCTGGTATCGGGAAAAATTGCCACCCGACTGCTAGACTTTTAGATCAATCCTCCGTTTGCAGAGTCATGATACCGAAATCTCCTCTCATCATCCGTGGAAACGGTCCCGGCTCAGGTCGGTAGCACAGGAACGAAAGCGCGCCTGATGTCGGCCGCACTTGCTTTAGCGCTTTGGCACGCCAGCGACGACGGCATCGTCACGCTCGACCGCGACAGCCTCATCCAGCACGCCAATGCGAGCTGGTGCCGGACCATGTCGGCCAGCGAAGCCGACCTGATCGGTCGCCGCTGGACCGATTTGTGGTCCTCCGACGCGCTTGCGCAGCGCGCCGTGACGCGTGCCCGCGAGGGGCTGCCGACGCGGTTCTCCGCGTCGTGCTCATCGCCGACGGGCCGGACGCTGTGGTTCGATCTTCTGGTCGCGCCCGTCAGTCCCGATAGCGACGCCCGAGCTGCGATCGTGGTCCGCAGCGTCGATATCACGGCGCGCAAGCAGGCCGAGAGCGACCTGGAAAAGCGTCTCGCCGAGAAGGAGGCGGCGCTTTCCGTTTTGATCGGACAGGCCGCAAATCAGTCGAAGCGGATTGCCGCCGCGACGGCACGCACGGTTCATGCCGAAAAGCTGCGCCTGCTCGGGCATTTCGTCGGCAACATCGTGCACGACATGAACAACGTGCTCCTGGTGCTGGGCGGCGCGACCGACGCACTTCTGCACGACGTCCACCGGTCCGCGCGCAGCGAAACCGCGCAGCATCTCGACACTGCACTTCGTCGCGGCAAACGGCTGGTTCGCCAGTTGCTGAACCTGTCGCGCATCGAGGACACCGAGCCGCACGTCGTCGCGGCCGCCGAATTCACGCGGAACACGATCGACCTGGTGCGCCACATGCTGCCCGGCGGCATCGTCCTGCAGGTGGAGGTCGATCCGAATTGCTGGCCGGTGCTGATCAGCGAGGCCCGCCTGCAGGCGGTGATCCTCAATCTCGCGGCCAACGCCCGCGACGCGATGGGGGAACGCGGAACGCTGACGCTGTCGGTCAAGAACTGCTACGCGGTGGAACGGCCGCCGACGTTGACTCCCGGCGACTACGTACATTTCTCACTGCGTGATACGGGCAGCGGCATGCCGCCGCACGTGTTGGCGCGCGCCGGCGAAGCTTACTTCACCACCAAGGATCCGGACAAAGGAACGGGGCTCGGCCTCTCCTCCGCCTTCGAACTGGCTGCGCAATGCGGCGGGCGGGTGATCATCGCCAGCGAAGTCGGAACCGGCACCGCGATCAATCTCTATCTGCCGCGCACCGGCGCCGAAGGTCGTCGGATCGCCGCCCCGACCAAGCTCGATCGGACCGCGCACGGCAACGCCACCATTCTGCTGCTCGAAGGCGACGAGATGGTTCGCGCGCATCTGGCCGCGCTGTTGAAAGACCTCGGCTATCAGGTGATCGAGGCCGCAGAGCCGGGCATCGCCACCGCCCTGCTGAGCGGCGTCGACAACATCGATCTCGCCTGCATCGATCTGCAGCTCGATCGGGGCCTGGGGCCGACGCTGGCGAGCGAGCTGCGCACACGCTGGCCGGCCCTGCCGCTCATCTTCACCACCGGCGGGGCGTCGATCGTCGTCCCTGCCGACGAACTGGTGTTTCGCAAGCCGATATCCGAGCCGATGTTCGCCCGCGCCATTCTCGAGAAACTGCGGCGGCTGCCGGTGTCGGTGACGGCAGCGGAAACGCTGCGGCTGTCGGCGCGGATACGCGACAAAATCCGCAACGATGCGGTGCGCACCGCGTTCGATGCGTGGCGCGCCTGGTGCGCCGAGCACGGACGGCTGCCGGATCCCGCCTGGATCAGGCAGGCTGCCGCGGGCTTGCTCCATACCAGCTGCCTTGTCAGGATCGAGCCGAGCCGGCCTGCACCGGCGTTCCGCATCGTGTTCACCGGCCAATCGCTGGAGCAGCGCCTCGGCCGCACACCCGAGGACGAAGTCATCACGGGCACCGCCGGCGACCTGATGAATCTGATGACGGCCGCGTATCACCGCGCCGCCCGCGGTATCGCCCATTTCGACTATGCGCGCATCGGACTTGGCGCGCAGCCGTCGCTGATCTTCGAACGATTGATCCTGCCGCTCTCCGACGCGGAGGATAGTGTCACTCACCTGTTCGCGATCATATCGTTCGCGGATGGCGGATTCTCCGGCGAGGGCCTGTTCCATGACATTGATTGATTTCAACGCTCCCGACCTGGCGCGTCAGCTCGAGCAGTTGTCCGACGCCGAACGCGACGCGGCGCCGTTCGGCATCATCAAGCTCGACGGGTCGGGGCGCGTCACCGAGTTCAACGCTACCGAGGCGCGGCTCTCGGGCTACGGATCGCGGCCGGCGCTGGGTCTCGACTTCTTCGCCAGCGTCGCTCCCTGCATGGGCACGCCGGAGTTCAAGGGACGGATCGAGCAGGCCCAGCGGCTCGGCGCCGTGGACATCGAGATCGGCCATGTCGGCGATTTCTCCGATCCGGACCGCGAGCTGCAGCTCCGTGCCCAGTCGGCCAGCGACGGTGGGCTGTGGATCTGCATCCTTCGCGAGGCGATGTTCTGATCGTATGCGACGGGATGCTGTGACGGCGCGGTAGAAGGACGGCGGTGGACGGTCAGGCGTGCGTCAGCGCGCCAAGACTTCGATCTCGCCGTCGACGCCGTTGACGACGTTGAAGCCGCGCTCGAACATCTTGCCTTCGTTCTTGGCGATAGCGCGGTACTCACCTTCCGACAGGATCACCCGCGGGAACGCGCCGATCGACTCCTTCACGACGTCGCCGCCGGGCGTGAGAACCGACCAGGCGGTGTTGGCGAGCGCTTCGCCGCCCTTTTCCGACACCAGCTTCAGGGTGATCACCGCGGCGCGGTGGGTGACGGTGACGTCGGTCAGCTTGCCGGCCGTGACGCGAATGTCCGAACGCACCACCGAATTGGCGTCGCCGTAGTTCGAGACGATGTAGTACGTGCCTTCCGGCACCAGCACGACATCGCCCGCGGCGGCGTTCGGCACCAGCGGCGCGCGCTGGGTGTTCTCGAATTGGCTACCCTTAAAGATCGAGAACGAAATCTGGTTCTGCGGAATCCGCGTGCCGCCGACGCGGCCTTCGATCCGCAGTCCGCCGGCCGGCAGGACGAAGGCCTCGCGGTCGGTATCGGCCTTCAGCGTCACCGGCCGCACCGCGCTGACCAGACCGTGGGCGACGTGCACCACGTAGTTGCCGGGCGGCAGCACGATGTTCGGGGTCGCGCCGTGATCCTCGCGGACCAGCTTGATCACGCCGGTTTCGTCCGGGCGGTCGGAATACACCCGCCACACCAGCCCGCTGTTGATGGTCGGCAGGTCTTTGCCGTAGCGCGCGGTCAGCGCCAGCACGCCCTGCGTCGGGGCGACCGGGGCCGGCAGCGGCGACGACGCCGGCGGCGTCACGGCGGCGACCGGCGGCTGGGTCAGCGGTGCCGGCAAGGTCGGGACAGCGGCAGGACCGCCGGACGGGGCCAGGCTGATCGCGCCGCCGGACGGCGGCTCAGGCACGCTCGCGGGGGGAATCGGCGGGGGACGATCGCTGAACAATTGGGCCGCCGCCGGCTGCGCCGACAGGACGGCCACACAGGCGAACGCACAGGCGAGCCGCAGCCGTCCGCGTGGCCCTGCCCGGCCGGTTTTGCCCCTGCAAATCATGGCTGATGGTTTTCACTGAAAACGAGGCAAATTCAAGCCTGTGCCTCGCGCGCGGAATCCGGCCGGACGGACTCGCCGGTAACGTGGTGGTTTTCGCCGGAATGTCACGATTTCCCCCTAGTCCGGCCCTCCACAGGCATTCATCATGCGGTGCAAAGCGATCTGGCAAAGATCAATCGATCGCGCTTTGATTTCGACTGGTTTACACCGCGCCGGCGTCCGTTCGTGGAATGCGGCGCGGATTCGAGGAGACAGCCGTGCTGGAAAATCTGATCGGTCGCGGACAGAGCGCTCCGCCAAACCCGGGCAAGGTGGGACTCGACACCATCCGCCGGCCGGTAATCGGCCTGGCGCTCGGCGGCGGCGCGGCGCGCGGCTTCGCGCATATCGGCATCCTGCGCACCCTCTTGGCGGCGGGAATCGCCCCGGACGTCGTGGTCGGCACCTCGATTGGTGCGGTGGTGGGTGGCGCCTATGTGGCGGGCCATCTCGACACGCTGGAGGAATGGGCACGCGGGCTGCAGCCGCGCAACATCCTGGGCTATCTCGACATCCGGCTGAACGGCTCGGGCCTGATCGGCGGCAGCAAGCTCGCCGCACAGCTCGAGGCCACGCTCGGCCAGATCATGATCCAGGACCTCAAGCAGAAATTCGCCAGCGTCGCGACCGAAGTGCGCACCGGCCACGAGATCTGGCTGACGCATGGCCGGATCGTCGACGCGGTGCGGGCGTCCTATGCCCTGCCCGGCATCTTCTCGCCGGTGCTGATCGGCGACCGCTGGCTGGTGGACGGCGCGCTGGTCAATCCGGTGCCGGTGTCGGCCGCGCGCGCGCTCGGCGCCGAAATCGTCATCGCCGCCAACGTCTCGAGCGACGTGTTCGGCCACGGCACCACGATCTTCTCGCACGGTTCGGTCGAAGAGGAGATTGAACCGTCACCGGAGCCCGCGCCCAAGCGCGGCTTCGGCCGGTTCTTCTCGCCGGAGCGGTTCGTCAAGCAGGAGCTGTTCGGCAGCGACAGCCGCCCGGGCATTTCCAAGGTGATGGTCGACGCCTTCAACATCATGCAGGACCGCATCACCCGCGCCCGCTTGGCCGGCGATCCGCCCGACATGCTGATCTCGCCGCGGGTCGGCCGGATCGGCTGGTTCGACTTCCACCGAGCCGACGAGATGATCGCGCACGGCGCCCGCGCCGCCGAGCGCGCGATCGACTCGATCCGCGAGGCGATCGAGGAAGCCGCGCCGCAGGGAGCGAAGGTCGAGGTGCCGGTAGAAACCTGAGCGGCCGCCTAGCGGCGGCGCGGAGCGACCACGCACCAGGCGATCGTACCCAACGGACACGCCAGCGCGATCCAGCACAACATCCGCCAGATGCCGTGCTCGCCAAGCAGCGCCGATAGCAATCCAAACACGGTGGCTACGGCCAGCACGACGGGCCACAGCCATTGCCGTCGCAGCGCGCTCATGATGCAGGGCTCCCGGCTTTTGCATCGTCCCTGCGGCGCGGCCGCTTTGCTCCCCACAGATAGAGCCCGCTGATCAGGACGACGATCGTGGCGATGTCGAGCAGCGCCCAGATGATCTTGAGCGGCAGCCCGCCATAGTCGCCGAAATGCAGCGGCTGCGACATGAACAGCGCGGTCGCGTACCACGGCATGTCGCGCACCGAAACCACCTGCCCGGTCGACGCATCGGCGAGCGCCGGCTTGAGGATGCGGCTGGTGATCGGCGTGTTGCCGGTGAGAAAGATCGCGACGTGCGACGGCGTGGCGAACGGCGTGCCGGGAAACGCCACCGTCATCACGTTCATGCCGGGCACGGCGGCGCGAACCTCGCGCAGCACGTCGTCGATCGAGGCGCGCCGGCCATCGCTTGCCGCCGGCTTCGCCTGCAACGCCATCTCGACGAGCTGATTAGCCTGCCAGGCGAGTTCGATCGGCGCGGCCAGCGTGTTGATGACACCGGTGAAGCTGACGACGCCGAACCAGGCCAGCGTCACGATGCCGAGCAGATTGTGCAGGTCGAGCCATGTCCGCCGCCGGCTGCCGTCGGCCCGGACCACGCCGAAGTCGAGACGTCGCGTGAACGGACCGTACAGCGCCACGCCGGACACGATGGCGACGACCAGCAGCAGCCCCATCGCGCCGAGAAACAGCGTGCCCGGCACGCCGCCGAACAGATCGAGATGCAGCCGCGTCATCACATACAGGAAGCCCTCGTTCGGCTGCGGGACGGCTATCTGCGCTCCGGTGCGGGTGTCGAACACCTGATAGTGAAACGTGGCCGGATCGGCCGTCATCGACGCCGCGGTCGGCACCTTCAGGATCGGATGGTCCCGATCGTAGAACAGATACGGCACCACCTCGCCCGGCCGCGCCGCCAAGGCCCGCGCGATCATCGTGTCCACCGAGGCCGTGCCGGGGGCCGCCGTGGTGGCCGCGAGCTGCAGATCGGGACCGAGCTCGTCCTTGAAGATCAGCGGCAGGCCAGTCAGGCACAGCAGCAGCGCGAACAGCGTGCAGATCAGGCTGCTCCAGCGATGCACCCACACCCAGGCTCGAACGGCACGCCGCGTCATCGGCGGCGTGCCTTGCTGGCATCGATCCTCACCACCGGTACCTGATCCCAGCCAGCACCGTCCGGCGATTGCCGAACTGGCAGTAATAGCCCGACGAGCAGCTCGAATAATATTCCTTGTCGAACAGATTGTTGACGTTGAGCGTCAGCGACGTCCCCTTCAGGCTTGGCGTCAGGTTGGCAAGCTCGTATTTCAACGCCGCATCCACCACCGTATAGGCCGGCGTGCGCAGCGTGTTGGCATCGTCGCCATAGCTGGCGCCGACATGACGGATGCCACCGCCGACCGTCAGGCCGGTGACCGGGCCGGACTGGAACGTGTAGTTCGCCCACAGCGAGCCGAAGTAATCAGGCACGGCCTGCGGCCGGTTGCCGATGATCGACGTCGTCGTGGACCGCGCCACGCGGGTGTCGAGAAAGGTCAAGGCACCGACCAGTTCGAGGCCGTCAGTGACGGTGCCGCGGGCTTCGAATTCGACGCCCTTCGAGCGGATCTCGCCCTGCTGCACGTTGAAGCCCGGCACCGACGACGGCGTCAGCACGTTCTGCTGCCGGATGTCGAACACCGAGGCGGTGAGCAGGATCGGCAGGAGCGTCGGCTGATACTTGATACCGCCTTCGTATTGCTCGGCCGTGGTCGGAATGAACGGCTGTCCGTCCGCGCCGACGCCCGTCACCGGTTCGAACGAGGTCGAATAGCTGACATAGGGCGCGACGCCGCTGTCGAACAGATACAGCAGGCCGGCCCGATAGGTGGTCTTGTCGTCCGACTGATTGGAGCGCGAACCGGCAAGACGGCTCTCGGTGCTCTGCTCGGCCCAGTCGTGGCGGACGCCGAGCGTGGCGCGCCAGCCGCCCAGGCTGATCTGATCCTGCGCATACAGCCCGGTCTGCGACAGCTTCTGGCCGCTGTCGATCAGCGAGGCGAGCGAGCCGACCGGCTGATTGTACTGCGGATTGACGACGTCGAGCGAGGTCGCGCCGCCGAGCTGATAGACCCAATTGCTCAGCGTGTTCTGATAATCGACGCCGGTGATGACCTTGTGCTGCAGCGCGCCGGTGGCGAAATCGAACTGGACGCGGTTGTCGGTGGACAGGCCGCCGACGTCCTCGATCGATCGCAGCGCCCAGCGCGGGATCGTGCCGGCGGCGGTGAGCGGCCCGCTCATCTGCAGCGACTTGAAGTCGATGTCGACGTGCGAATAGCGCAGGCTCGACTTGACGCTGACGACCTCGTTCAGCCGTTTGTCGAACTGATAGCCGATGCCGTATTGTTCGCGCTCGAACGAGTCGAAACGGGGATCGCCAACGTTGAGCTTGGAATTCAGATACGGCCGGTACTGCAGCGGCGCCAGCAAGGTCGGGTACAGCGAGTTGAAATAACCGCCCTTCGGGTCCTTCTGATAGTAGCTCTGGATGGTGAAGCGCGTATCCATGTCGGGCGCCCAGGTCAGCGCCGGCGCGACGGCGAAACGCTGCTCGTCGACATTGTCGTAGCGCGTGCCGGAGGTCCGGCCGATCGCGCTCAGGCTGTACTGCCAGTGCCCGTCCTTATCGAGCGCGCCCTGACTGGTGACGCCGGATTGAATGCGGCCGTAAGTGCCGCCCTCGACGCGAACTTCGTTGTACGGGACCGCGCTCGGCATCCGGCTGATCTGATTGACGAGACCGCCCGGGCTGGTCTGGCCGTACAGCACCGCCGACGGCCCCTTCAGCACCTCGACGCGGTCGAGCAGGAACGGATCGATCGCGGTGTTGGCGAAGGCCTGGCCGCGCGGCAGCTTCAGGCCGTCGAGGAAGCTGACGTAGTTGGTCGCGGTGCCGAACGCGCCGAAGCCGCGGATGAAGACGCTGTCGTAGCGCGCATTGGTGTCGGCATCCGACAGCACGCCCGCGGTGTAGCGCAGCGCGTTGGCCACCGTCTGAACGTTCTGGTCGTCCATCTGGCGCCGCGTGATGGTCGAGATCGACTGCGGCGTTTCCAGCACCGGCGTATCGGTCTTGGTCGCGGTGGCCGTGGTGCGGGCAACGTAGCGGTCGGCGCTGTTGCTCGGGTTGACCGGCCTCGCCGCAGGCGTCGCCGGCTCGCGCGCCGGTGTCCGCGCCGGCGCGGCGCGCTGAGCCGCTTGGGTGGATGGCGCGCGGCGCGCGGCGCGACGTTCGGCGGGCTGCACGGTGACCGGCGGCAGCGCGACCCCGGCTTCGCGCGCGGTCTGCGCCAGCGCTTCGGAGCCGCTGCTCAGCGACAGCGCAATCGCCACACCGACGACAATCTTGTTTTCGTTTCCCATCCGCTATCCCCCAGATACCTCGCGTCGAGGCGGGCGGGAAATAAACGGGACGGGACCGTCCTGTCCAGATCGATTGCCAAGCGATCGCAAATCTGGGATTGGAATTGCTCGAAACAGCTGCGTCGCCGCAGCGACGTTCAAGGACCCGCATGCCGACTCTGACGACCACTTCCAAAGGCGGACGCCCGCGCAAAGAGGATGTCGAAGCCAAGTCGCTTCACATCATCGAAACGGCGTCACGGCTGTTCGCGCAGCAGGGTTTTGCCGCGACCTCGGTCGAGCAGGTCGTGGCCGCGTGCGGGGTCGGCAAGGACACCGTGTATCGGCGCTTCCCGTCGAAGCTCGCTTTGTTCGAAGGCGCGGTCGAGCATGCCCGCGTGCAGACGGTGGCGCATTTCGAGAGCACGATGGCGACGCAGACCGGCGACGCGCTGACCCAGCTGCGCGCGGCGGCGCGCTGGCTGCTCACCGTCAACCTCGATCCGACGCTGATCGCATTCAAACGCATCGCCTTCAGCGAGGCGCTTGTCGTCGGTCAGGCGGTCGCGAGCCGGACCAGCGATCCGATCGTGGACCGGCTGCTGGCCTTGATCGGCGAAGCCCAGAAAGCCGGCGCACTGGCGCGCGGCGACGCGCGCTTCCTCGCGATGCAGCTCATCAACTGCATCGCGGTGGGACCGATGATCGACGCCATGCTGGGCGGGACGACCTATGCGTCGTCCCGAGCCCAGACTGCGTATTTCGACAAGGCGTGGGCGCTGTTTATCGACGGCGCGCGCCGCTGAGTAGCGGCGATCAGGCCGACTTGATGTAGTCGTGCAGCGCCCGCTGCTCGTGCTCGTATTCGTTCAGCCGCCACTTCACGATATCGCCGATCGAGATCAGGCCGACCACGCGCTCGCTCGCGTCCAGCACCGGCAGATGCCGAAACTTCGACAGCGTCATCACCTCCATGATGCTGGCGACCGTATCACTCTGGCTGCAGCTCACGACGTCGCGCGTCATCACGGTGTGAACCGGCCCATCGAGCGCCGCGGGGCCGCGATCGGCCAGCACCTTCACCACGTCCCGCTCGGACAGGATGCCGTCGAGCCGGGTCCCGCGCATCACCAGCACGGCGCCAACCCGACGCTCCGCCAGCGTCTTCACGGCAGCGGACAGCCGCTCGTCCGGTTCCACGCTGTAGATGTAGCGCCCCTTCGATTCGAGAATAGCCAGCACCGTCATTGTCGCCTCCCTGATCAGCCGCCGCGTTTTGACCGCAGCGTGCATTTGGTTCGGGAGTTATCGCGCGAAGCTTCGGAATAGTTCCCGCATAGCTCCCGAACTAATCACTCAGGATATGCAGGAATGCGGCGAATCCGCGTTGGCGCGCGGGCGCTGCAGCAGCCGCACTGCAACACGCGGCGAGGCGGGCTGACGAATGATCAGTTCGGTTCGGCCGGCGCCGGCACTCGGCGCGGCACCGGATCGAACAGCGAAAACAGCAGCAGGCCGGCGAAGAAGCCGCCGATATGCGCCTGCCAGGCGACGCTGGCCCCCTCGTTGCCAACCGCGATCGAGCCGATGCCGAAGATGATGTTGATGCCGAACCAGATGCCGAGAAACGCCAGCACCCGCGGATCGCGTAGCGCACGCGTCAGCGGCTGCGCCGGCACCCGGGCGGCCGCATCGGCGTCGCCACGGCGCAGCGACAGAAAACCACCGCGCGCGAAGGCGAAGCGGATCGCCGCCGCCATCGCGCCCGACACCGACGCCGAGGCGCCGATCATCGGCGCGATCTCGTGCTCGTGGGTGACGAGATGAGCGAACGCACCGGCGATCGCGGTGACCGCCATGAACAGGAAGAACCGCGCCGTGCCGAACCGCCGCGCCACGGCGCTGCCGAACGGCAGCAGCCACAGCACGTTGAAGATGATGTGGCTCAGATTGGCGTGCAGCAGCGAATAGGTCACGAAGGTCCAGACCTTGGCGCCGGTTCCGCCGGGAAACGGCGCCGCCAGCAGGGTCGCGTCGTAACGCTTCGGGATGAAGCCGAACACCTCGATGGTCCAGTATTCGAGGTCCGGCGGCAGCAGCACCCGCAGATGAATGACGGCGAGCAGTGCCACATAGGCGGTCAACGCGCCCGGCAGGTTCAGGATCGGCTCGCGCGGCGGCTCCGATGGAAGCGGCAGCGGCTGCTGGGCGGGCGGGGAATCCAACGGGGTCGACCTGCTGCGAACGGCCCGGCCACGACGCGGGCCGGAAGGGACAATGCGATCCCTTAGAGCATTTCCCGGCAGAGTAAAATCCGTTCGAGGCCGCTCGAGCCCACCCAACGACAAAGGAGAGCGCCCTGAGAAAGCGCTCCCCTTTGATCCTGCGTGCCACAGCTGCGGTTCGTCCGCGCGGCGCCGTTTTGTTTTTCAGCCACCCTGCCCGTCTGCCCGGATGCCTGGAGCTCATCCGCGCCGAAGAACGAGGCCAACCATAAGGCCCACCATCATCGCGGGAAAGCGCAGCGTTAATTTATCCTTAACACACAGCAGTACTCCGACCACCCCGGCCTGCAGATGAACAGACCGTCTGAGGCCGCCCCGGCCCTCATCCAAGTATCGTCTTGGAAGGCTACGGACCTGAGAAGCTCACAGAAGTCTCATAAACAGCGTTGTTTCAAATAACTGACGTGCTAGAGGTAACATACAACCAGAAAGCGAGCGCATTTTGGGAACCCTTCGTCTCCTGCTGGCCCTCTCGGTGCTGTTCGCACATGGTGGCGCTTTTCCCATCACTGATGGCACGCTCGCCGGTGGCCGGCCAGCCGTACAGAGTTTCTACATCATCAGCGGATTCTACATGGCGCTGATCCTGACCGAGGGTTACCGCAACCTGGCTGACTTCTATTTCAACCGCTTCCTGCGCCTTTTTCCAACTTACTGGGGCGTTCTAGCAATCTCGATGATTGGAGCCGCCGCGGCTGGACGTCCGACATTCGTTACGGAAGTACTCTTCGCGCACAATGACGTTCTCGGCTGGGACAGCAAACTGCTGATGCTGTGCGCCAACCTCGTCATATTCGGCTCGAACGCCATGATGTTCCTGTTCCCATCTGCGGATGGCTTGGCGTTCACCGCGGATTTTCAGGCCCACGGCTATCGAACCTTGTGGTCACTGCATCAGATTCCCCAAGCTTGGACGCTGCCCATCGAAATGATGTTCTATGCCATCGCCCCATTTCTCGTGAAAAGCTGGCGGCGCTTACTGTTGGTCGCAGGAGCGTCGATTGCTCTGCGGCTTGCGATCTACTCATACGTCTCGGCTGGCGACCCCTGGACCTATCGCTTCTTTCCAACTGAGCTGGCATTTTTTTGTGCGGGCTCTCTAGCGTTTCACGCTTATCGGCTTCTCTCAGGCCGCCCTTGGACGCGCGAGGCCGGCTTAATCGCCTTCGTGACTGTGATAATTTACGTGCTGAATTTCGAACGCGTCCCCGGCCTCTTGCCCGACACGCCGCTGATTGAAGGACGTCTTCTGCAGTTCTATCTCGCGATCCTCGCGTCGTTGCCTTTTGTGTTCGAATTCAGCAGATCCAGCCGCGCCGACCGCTGGATCGGCGAACTTTCATACCCCGTATATCTCGTCCACTACGCTGTCATTCTCGCAGTATCTGCAGTGCAGCCAGCACATGGCGCGATCTATTACGTTCTGGCAATTTCGCTGCTGCTGTCGGTCGCGATCAACGCACTGATCTACGATCCGATCGAAACCCATTTCAAACGTCGAGCGAGACGGGATCGAGACCTGCAAAGCGTGGTCGCAGCTCAGACTTAGAAAATGTCGTCATGACGTGAACTCTCGCTGATCGCAGCAACGCGCGCGATGACCGCGACCGCTGGGGCTCAGGCATTGTCCACGCATGATGAGTTGATCATGTCCTTCGTAAGCGTGCGCCAGCCGGCAAGCCCGACCTCTTCGCTTACACATCTCCTGCCCCCGAAACCTGCGGTCCAAGGGACAGACGGCGAGACGTTAACAAACGTAGTTAACTTAACCTTAACGCGACAAAACAGGGGTTAAGACGGCCTCTTCCGGCTTCCGGCATGGACGCTGCAATGCCCCTCCTGCACAACGATCGTGGGGCCGGCGCTGCGCGGATACGGGACAGACCTGTTCCGCCGCGCGCCCGGCGCGGACCAGGAAGAAGTATGAAGCATCCGTCGAGTCGCACGTTCTTCGCGTATTGGGACAGCCAGCGCGGCACCGCGCCAGCACCCGAGCGCAGCGATATCGAACCGAGCGCGGTCCGCGAACTGCTCGGTGACATCTTCGTGCTGTCCTGCGCTGCCGCGGCGGGTTACCCGTTCCGGGTCGCCGGAACCCGGCTGTGCGCCCTGTTCGGCCGCGACATCAAGGGCGAAAGCCTGCCCGGCCTGTTCGCCGTTGACAGCCGCAGCGAATGCCAGGACATCCTGGCGGTGGTGGCCGAAGAATCTCTGCCGCTCGTCGCCGGGCTGACCAGCAGCCAGCGCGGCGGCACCGTGGCCCATCTCGAATTGCTGCTGCTGCCGTTCGCGCCGCGCCTCCACACCCCGCTCAGCCTGACGGGGTCGCTGGCGCTGGTCGGTCCGCGGATCGGAGGCGAGCTCGGCGAGTTGCGGCTTGCCGCATGGCGAACGCTCGGTCGCCCGTCGCAGCGGCTGCGGCCCCGGATCCTGCGCAAATGGGAAGTCGCGCGCGGCCTGATGGTCTATGAAGGGCTGCGCTGAACCACGCTGAAGTCCGGCACCGTCCGCGACATCGGCACCGCCGACGCCCGCAACGGCATCGGCGCCCGGACCGAGCCGTCGGATAGATGGCATTCGCAGGCACGCCGGCTCAAGGCCTCGACGTCGATGATCGCCAGACGGCCGCGGCTGTAGCGGATCACACCCTTCTGCTGCAAAGCGTGGGCGATCAGCGAAATGGTATTGCGCTTCACCCCGAGCATTTGCGCCATCAGATCCTGGCTCAGCATCATCGCGTCGCTGCCGCTCATCGCACGGGATTGCAGCAGCCGACGGCACAGGCGCTGCTCGGCCGAATGCGCCGCGTTACAGGCCGCGGTCTGCTCCGCCTTGACGGCACGCAGCCACAGGTCGCGGGCGATGGCGCTGCGCAGCGCGGAACTCAATTCAACCAGCGTTCGGAAGTGGCCGGCGTCGATCACTGATGCGCTGCCCGGAAACCGCACGATCGCGGCCGACGGCGACGGGGCCTCGTAGAAGGCGGCCCCACTGCCCGCCACGCTATCGCGGCCGATGACGCCGGCCTCGATGGTTTCGCCGCGGCGCAGCCCTTCCATGGTGGAGACGATGCCGCTGTGGGGAAAGATGACCTGCTTGACCGGCTCGCCGGCTTCGATCAGGACCTGGCCGAAATCCATCTCGATCGAACGCAGATGCGGTCGCAGCAGATCGAAGTCCGAGGACGGCAGTCCCGCCAGCAGATCGTTCGGTGATTGGCGACCTGTCACCATGGAACCCACCCGGCAATTGCCGGATGCGGCGAGATCACGCGCTCCGGCAGAGACGTTTCCGACTGCCGCGCGCTGTCACGTTCAAGCTGCGGCCCCAGCAACTAATCATGCCACGGGCCGAAAAAGTCCACTTCGTACAACTACCCGCAAACGGGCGTTTAGAGCGCTTTTGCCAGTCCCTCGGCGTGTGCGGGGGGCGACAGATGACGCAATGGACTCTGGCGCTGGGAACCGTCAGCGGCGTCCTCTGCCACCATGATGCAGCCGATCAGAGCGGTCAGAACGCGCAGTTCCTCGTCCGCATCGGTCGAGGCGGCGGAGGCGTTGCGCAGACATGCAAGGCTGTTGGTCGAGGTTGCCATCGGAGTTCTCCTAAACGGAGTGTGCAATAACGTACTTCGATTGGGGAGGATTGATCTCGCTCAAGCCTCGGCGAAAGCGCTCCCGCGCGGAACCGCTGTCGGCGCTCGATACGATCGGCGGCGCGGAATGGAACCACCCGTTCGACCGTTGCCAGGGCGCGCCGCAGCAAGCAAATACGTTCGCGTTCTCAAATATTTGCAACGGCTCCTGGAGCGATAGCCGAGGTACCAGGACCGTCGCCGGCAGCGCGTCACCGGGCTGTCGGCCGCGAATGCGGATGGGATGAGCGGCAGCTGATCGCGACATCCCGCCACACCCTACTCCCACCGCCCGCAGCTTGCGGCTCCCGCGAATTGCCGTTGGCCAACGCCATCGCGCGAGGGAGAGCATAACGCTCCGCGCTCGCACCACGCAATGAGATCGTGACAAGCCTTCGACGCCAACGCGCGCGCCCGACCGAAGAGAAAAATATGCTGCGAACGCCGCGCCGACGGCACGGTCCTCTTGCGACATCTTTCAAGCCGGAGCGAACTACAAACTAACTCCCGATATGAGGTGCAATCACGCGGCCTGCATCTGCGGTGGATGGGTTCCGATTATTCCGGGTACCGGGCAGACAAACTAGCGCCCCTGTCGAACAGTTGCCGAGGGATGACGATTCTTGTGTCCAGCGTAATTTCGGTTGGAACACATGACGGGGGGACTAATGATACCGCTGTTGCGACTTCCGGTCTTCGGCCCTGTTTTTTTGGTTGATTACTTAGCTCGTTATTTTGCCCGTTCCTTGGCCCGTTCCTTGGCCCGCGCAGCTCACCGCAGGATTGACGCGTCGGCGCGCATCGGCGACCAGCCATGATGATCGAGAACGCAGACGCCTCGCTGCTGCGGGCGGCGTTTCAGGCCGCGCCGGAGGGCATCCTGCTGGTCGATCCACAGCACCGCATCGTGCTGTTCAACCGCGCCTGCGAAAGGCTGTTCGGCTGGCCGGCGCGTGACGCGCTGGGCGAAGACATCGCAACGCTGATACCGGATTGGCCGCTCCGGCCATCCGAAGCCTCCGCCCCCGCGCTGGCGCGCCGTGAGGACGGAACGGCCCTGACCATCGCGCTCTCGACCGCGATCGTCGCGGTCGGCAACGCAGCCTTCGTCGTCGCCACCGCCCGCGAACTCGACGAAACCGAACTGTTGCGCGCCGAGCGCGAAGGGGCCGCGTCAAATTTCCAGCGGCTGGTCGAAGGCGTCAGCGACTACGCGATCTACATGCTCGACGTCGAGGGCCGCGTGGCGAGCTGGAATCGCGGTGCGCAGCGGATCAAGCAATACACGGCCGCCGAGATTCTCGGCCGGCACTTCCGCACCTTCTATCCGCCGGAGGCCTGCGCCGATCTCGAGCCGGAGCGCAATCTCGCCCTGGCGCGCGACCGCGGCCGGTTCGAAACCACCGGCTGGCGACTGCGCAAGGAGGGCACCCGATTCTGGGCGCATGACGTGATCGAACCGCTCCGCGACGCGGGTGGCACGCTGATCGGCTACGCCAAGGTGACCAGCGACATCACCGAACAACGCCGCGCCGAACAGGTGATCCGCGAAGCCGATGCGCGGATCGCGACGCTGATCGAAACCGTCGTCGACGGCGTGATCCTCACCGACCGCCAGGGCGTGATCAAAACCTTCAACCTCGCCTGCCACCGACTGTTCGGCTATGCGGCCGAAGACGTCATCGGCCGTCACATCTCGATGCTGATGCCGGCTGCGAACGCCGAATTGGTGCAATCGTTCTTCCGCTCCAGCCGAGCCAGCGGCGACGACGACCGGCTCGGCAGCGTGCGCGAGATGACCGGCCTGTGCCGCGACGGCCGCACCTTCCCGATGGATCTGTCGATCGGCGAGACCGTGCAGGAAGGCGAGTCGGTGTTCGTCGCGGTGATCCACGACCTGACCGAGCGCAAGCACACCGAGGAGCAACTGGTCCAGGCGCAGAAGATGGAAATCGTCGGACGGCTTTCCGGCGGCATCGCGCACGACTTCAACAATCTGCTGACGGTGATCGTCGGCAACGCCGAGTTTCTCTCCGACCAACTGAAGGCGCGGCAGGATCTGCGCAGCCTCGCCCGCGACATCGGCGACGCCGGTCAACGCGGCGCCGAACTCACCCAGCGGCTACTCGCCTTCAGCCGGCGCCAGACGTTGAAGCCCGTCGAGATCGATTGCAACGAGCTGCTGGAGTCGATGCACAAGCTGCTGCGGCGGACGATGCGCGAGGATATCGCGATCGACACCGAACTCGACGTCGGCCTGCGTGCCGCCTATGCGGACCGCACCCAGCTCGAATCCGCCATCCTCAATCTCGCACTCAATGCCCAGGACGCCATGGTGGGCGGCGGGCGGCTCAGCATTACCACCGCCAACGTCTTGCTCGACGCATCCTATCAGCTCGTCAACAAGGACGTGCGCCCCGGCAACTACGTGCTGGTCGCGGTGACCGACAACGGCTCGGGCATGCCGAAGGACGTGCTCGATCGCGTGTTCGAGCCGTTCTACACTACCAAGGAGGTCGGCAAGGGGTCGGGGCTCGGCCTCAGTATGGTGTACGGCTTCGTCAAGCAGTCGAACGGCCACGTCTCGATCTACAGCGAGCCCGGGCTCGGCACCACCGTGCGGCTCTATCTGCCCGCCGCCGGGAATGGCCGGATCCAACCCGCGCAGACGTCGGATGCGGTGGAGCATCTGGCGTCGCGCGGCGAAGTGCTGCTGATCGTCGAGGACGATCCGTTCGTGCGGTCCTACGCCGTGATGTGCCTGCGCAGCCTCGGCTACACGGTGATCGCCGCGATCGACGGCGCCGAGGCGCTGCAAATCCTCGACGGCGAGACCCATATCGACATCCTGTTCACCGACGTCGTGATGCCCGGCGGGATCAGTGGCTGGGAGCTTGCCGAAACCGCGATGGCGCGACGCAAGGATCTGCGCGTGCTGCTGACGTCGGGCTATGCGCTCGACACCATCGCGGGCCGCAGCCATGGCCGGGCCGACCTGCCGATCCTCACCAAGCCCTACCGCAAGGCGGAACTCGCGCAACGTCTCCGAGACGTGATGGAGGCGCCGCCGAGCGGGACCGACTGCTAACGAGGCGTTAACCCTGAGCACCCTAGGGTTGCAGGGTATCGAACGCCCGGCCGAGCAGCGGAATTTCCGTGTTGTTGCACAAACAGACCATCCAGCCGGCAACGGCCGAACGCCGACGATTCCAGCGGGTGAAGGTGCACCTCCTGGGCCGATACATGCTGCCCGATCGCCGTGAATTCCCCTGCCAGGTGATCAACATGTCGCCCGGCGGCGTGGCCATGCTGGCGCCCGGCATCGGCAATGTCGGCGACCGGGTCGTCGCCTACCTGGATCATATCGGCCGCGTCGAGGGAAAGATCACCCGTATCATCGACAACGGCTTCGCGATGACGGTCGGCGCCACGCCGCGCAAACGCGACAAGCTGGCCGCGCAGCTCACCTGGCTCGCCAACCGCGACATCCTCAACCTGCCGGAAGACCGCCGCCACGACCGTATCGTGCCGCGCAACCCGATCGCGGTGCTGGTCCTCGAGGACGGCACGCGGATGAGCTGCCGGATCATCGATATGTCGCGCTCCGGCGCGGCGATTGCCGCCGAGCAGCGGCCGCCGATAGGCTCTCAAGTTTTCCTCGGCCTGGTCCAGTCGCGCGTGGTGCGCCACCTCGACGACGGCTTCGCGCTCGAGTTCGTTCACGAGCAGCTCGAAGAAACGCTCGAAGATAGCGTTACCGCGCGGTGAACGCCGGCGGCCTGTCCGGCCGCCCTCCCTATCCTTGAACCACCGTCCCAGAACGCTTTGCGCGTCCGTCGGGCCGCGCCTGCGGACGACCGCAATGGTTAACCGCGCCGGATGGCGAAGCAATTAGCAGTGGCGCTGCAATCACTTGTCGCCTGATCGATCGCATTTGAATCAAATCGAATTGCATCAAATTTTACGCAAATTCGATTCAAGTATAAATCGAAGACGCGCTTAGTTTTACTAGTATTCGCGTCGACTTTACTGATTTGATTTAGCGGCCCTGCAAATCGTTTGTGCAAAACATGGTCCCAACAAGAAAACGGGGGCCACAATGTTTGGTAGCAGGGGATTGCGGACGGGACTACTCATCGCCACCACCTTGGTCGCGATGAGCGCGACGGTGCAGGCGGCCGAGAAGGTTCGCTACGCCAGCATCGGTGATACCACCCGCGCGCCGATCGGCTGGGTCGAGTTCTGCGCCGATAATCCGATCGAATGCCGCGGCGGCCGCACGCAGGCGCGCGACATCGTGCTGACGCAGACCGCGTGGCAGGACCTGCTGAAGGTCAATCGCTGGGTCAACGACAACGTCAAGCCGCTGACCGACATGGACCATTGGGGCGTGGTCGAGAAGTGGTCGCTGCCGACCGACGGTTACGGCGATTGCGAAGACTACGTGCTGCTGAAACGCAAGATGCTGGTCGACGCCGGATGGCCGCGCGAGGCGCTGCTGATCACCGTGGTGCGCGACAAGAAGAACGAAGGTCACGCGGTGCTGACGGTGAAGACCGACAAGGGCGAATTCATCCTCGACAATCAGAACGAGGACGTCGTCGCCTGGACCGAGACCGGCTACCGTTTCGTCAAGCGGCAGTCGCAGACCGACGCCAATGAATGGGTCGCGCTCGGCGACAATCGTCCGGCCGTCGCCACCGCCAGCGCGCAGCAGCGCTGAGGCGACGAGCGAGACCGACAGACCAGAGACAGGAGCTTTTTTCGAAAACACGATCCGGTCAAATCCCCACCCCTCCCCGTCCCAGATCGGATCGTGCGCGGCCAGCCTCCCCCAAGGCTGGCCGCAACCTTTTGATAAGTCCGTAATGGCTGATTTTGCCGGGCTTCTGCAGCTCTTGGATGCCTCCATCGTGCCGAACGATCACAGAACCGCGCGGGTCGAGGCGTGGAAAATCCGTGGAAAAGGTTCCCGGCTTGTTCACGGGGCCGACGCAGGCTACAGCACCCGAATGACCGAGCAAACCGCCCTGCTACTTCGCCGGGTTCAACACCCAATGGCGGCCGAAAATTACCGCGTGATTTTGGACGGGATCGAAATCGGATCGATCGGCGTGCAGGTCGGCGTTGACGGCCGGACATTCTGGGCCTGGGGGATCGACACCGTCGTTCCGGTTCGACAGTTCCGAACGCATGGCGAAGCCGTCGATCGCGAAAGCGCGACAGCCAAGTTTCGCCAGGCATGGGACGTCTTTGCGTCGGAACCGGAGCGCCTCCGTGCCTTCATCGAGTGGAAGACGGCGGCTGCCGACCGATGAAGCGCTCGGGCTGGGATGCTGCGTTTGATCCGCCTATCGAGCTGCCGGAGGGTGGCAGCCTTAAGACACTGCGCGACGCCGCCGACTACATTCAGCGGCTGCCGGCCGCCGAGCAGCAGCACGAGAAGGTGCAGACGGCCCTGCATGTCCTTCTACAGGCAGCCGATCACAACGGCCTAATGTGCGTCACCTGCCGACGCTCCCGCCACCTGCATTTCTTGGACGACACCATCCACCGCGATCGCTGCAAGCGTCCGGCGATGTGAGTTGCCATGAACAGCGCGACTGAAGATCGGCTTGATCCGTCGGCTCGATATCCGATCGGGGCGAATCCCAAGCGCTGTGCGCACGCGACAGATTGCATCTAGCGCCCGCCGCTTTCACCGCTAATCCGGCACCCCGGCCGGAGCATGGACTTTCGCCGCCCGATCGGCCTGCAACGCCCATACCAGGCCGCCGACGGCCCCGACCGTGAAGTATACTGCCCCGAACAGCAGCGAAACGTTCACCCCTTCGCTGGCCCCCAAGCCAGCGAACGAGAACGCGAGCCCCATACTGGCCTCGCGCAGGCCCCAACCTGCAATAGAGATTGGAATGACGGCGATGAGCGTCACCGGCGGGATCAACCATAGAAGTTCAACGAAGTCCGCCGGAGCGTTGATCGCCCGTGCAGCACACCAGGCAATCACAACGGCTAGTACGTGAATCAGCACCGAGATAGCTGCGATCACCGGGCCACGCCGACGATTGAACAACACGCGCCCCACGATCAAAGAGCACGCACGGAGGTGTCGCACCACCCAGATTCGGGTGAGGAATTCGAACAGACGCCTATGCACGAGAAGGAAACCGACGCTCGCAACCACTGCCACGAAATCGAGCAACGCTAACCCAAGACGTCCTTCGGCATTATCGATCAGATCGAGAGACCACGGCAACGAAACGAGGATGAAGGCCGCAAGCGCCATCAAGCCGATCGCGCGATCCAGGAACACCGAGTAGGTCGCCGAGCGCCAGCCGGCACCGTCGCCGGCCAGCAACCACATTCGCACTGCGTCGCCGCCCATCGACGACGGTAGCGTCTGGTTGAAGAAGGATCCGATTATATTGTAACGCATCGCCCGCCAAACCGAGAGCGAGGCACCGCAATCACCGCTGATCAAATGCCAGCGCACCGCGCTGACGCCGACCTGGAGCACGGCGATCGCCACCGAAACGGAAAGCCAACCAGCACTAGCGAGGTTGATCCTCCCGCTCAAAGCAGCAAAATTGGTCTCACGTAACGCGAAGTATAGCAGCACCCCCGTTATCAGGATCTTGGCGGCCAGTATCAAAATGCGGCGCATGGGACCGGCAACATCGACAATCTAAGGAAGCGAATTGAGATCAGGTATAGACGCATCAGACCTAGATTGCGCTACTCAATCTGGTGCCCGGTGACACGGCGGCGTCGACCGGAGACCGACCATGTCATCGCTTCTATCTGCCCCTCCACAGCGAAAGAAAATACCTTCTCCACAGAATTGATCATCAACCGACGCACACCCCGGTAACGCTCTATCGATTTACTCACTCGGGAACGGTGCAAAGATACCCATCTTAGAGGCCAACATTGTCTTCTAGCACTGCTAACCCGATCGAGACAATGCGTCGGCGCAAAGCACATTCTTGCTACATACTTTAGACTTTCACACCTGAATTCTGGACGGCGCGGCCTCATGCTTTCCACTCCAGCACGACGATTCGCTGATCGGCTGCTAATACACAGTTTGATTTTCGGTGAGAACTACACGCAACTGGAAACGACTGAGTGACGAGCACACCTCGACATTTGCTTGAGGCCGTACTGCGAGGCCACAAGCGCGCAAAGCTTTGAGCACATTCATATAATGCAAGATCGCATTCAAAATTACCCATTGGCCGTCGATCTCGATCGGACTTTCATCCGGTCCGATCTCCTCCACGAAATGTTTGCCAGCTGCTTCGTACGGTCGCCGGTAAAAGCTTTGATTGCCCTGCTCACGCTCAGAAAAGGCATAGCGGCATTCAAACGAGCATTATTCGATGCACACTCGATCGATTTTGCCGATCTTCCTGTCCGAGAAGACTTCGCAGTCTTTCTGCAAGAACAACTAACGAACGGCCGTGAAATCTGCCTCGTCACTGCGGCCGACCAGCGCGTCGCCGACGCCGTGCGCGCCTCGTACGGCTTATTTAACCGAGCGTTCGGCTCGAACGGTTCGATCAATTTGAAAGGAGCTGCGAAGCTCGCTCTCCTTCAGCACCAATTTCCAGATGGCTTTGCGTACGCGGGAGACAGCGCCGCCGATCTCCAGGTCTGGACAGGATCTCGCGCGGCAATACCCGTCGGCATAAGCGACGACGTGCGCAAGAAGCTGGCCGAGCAAAATTCCTCAATTGAGAGGGAATTTTTTCAGAAGCCCGTCCGGGCAATCGATTGGCTGAGATGCCTGCGGCTTCATCAATGGACGAAGAACTTCTTGATCTTTCTTCCACTTATGCTGAGCCACAGCTTCGACCAGGCATCCTTCGCACTAGCAATGCTCGCGTTTGTGCTGATGGGCATGCTCGCGTCGGGAACCTACATCATAAATGACCTCGCCGACATAAGCGCAGACCGAGCACATGCGACCAAGCGTTTTCGCCCGATCGCGTCGGGAACCATCAGCGCCCTTCATGCGCTTATTGCGTCTCTCGTCTTGATTACCAGCGCCATATGCTTGACGACGTTCATCTCCCCACTGCTGACATTGACGTTTGTATTATACTTGGTTTCGACGCTTGCCTACGCTCTAAAGCTGAAGACGATCGCCTTCCTTGATGTGTTCGTTTTGGGCTGGCTTTACACACTTCGACTTCTAGCTGGCGCCGCCGCCGTCGCGGTCTCCCCGTCGCAATGGCTTTTGATGTTTGCATTCTTCTTCTTTCTTTCGCTTTCGCTGGTTAAGCGGAATGCCGAGATCGTCAAAGCAGCGGAAAAATGGGCGTCTTGCAGCGATCGATCGACTGCAAGGAGAGAAAGTAGGCTGATAAAAGGGCGCGGCTATCGCATCTCGGACGAACCATTGACGCTCGCTTTCGGTGTAGGCACCGGCCTCGCCGCGACCCTCATACTCTCAATGTATGTTGCGCTCGATATGCAGCCCATGGGCGCTTATCACCACCCTGAACTGCTTTTCTGGATCGTCCTCGCCATTCTGCTTTGGCTCATGCGTGTCTGGTTACTCAGCCATCGCGGAGAAATGCACGACGACCCGATCATTTTCGCGATCCGTGATCCAGCTAGCCTGATCCTGGGACTCGTGGTTGCTGCGATATTCGCGAGTGCGACACTTTGAGGGCACTGAGCTACTTGGTCTACGGGGAATATGCGAACCGGATTTCCAACGTCGCCGCTCAAGGGCCACCGCTCTCGCGCTTCTATGTTTGATAATCCGCCTCTTACCCGCGACCTCCCCATCACTACTAGCGTCTTCCACCCCCGCGAATTGCCAAACTCGAGAGAGGAACCGTCGCCGTGCAGGTGCTCACGACTACTCGATTCCCAGCTATGCCGCGATATATGAGGCAAGCTGAAGCTCCAGTTCTGCTCTTGGTGCTAAGCGGTGTCCTGCTGACGTTCGCAATTGTCGTCCCCCCAGCGATCACTGGCGACGGCTGGAACTATTTCGCCATGGCAATGGACATCGCTCATCGGGGCCGGCCAGATCTCTCTCCTGAGACCAGAGCCTACCTTGAAAGTCTCGGATCAACTAATTTCCTTGGAATGGTCACCTGGTCCGAGTCGGGACGCGGATATCATTGGCACTTCTGGTTCTATCCAGCGCTCTGCGCTCCTGCGTTAAAGCTTCTCGAAGCGCTGGGTTCGAACCCGCTACGCTGCTTTCAGCTCACGAACTCGATCATCTGTATTGCCCTGACCATTTTCATCGCAAGGCAATCGCTCACGTCGAGGACGCTCAGAATTTCCGTCTGGTGTATCTTTGCGCTTTCGACAGGGCAGGCTTACCTCCAATGGTCAAGCCCTGAACTATTTTCGGCCGCCTTCATTCTAATGAGTTGCTTTTATTTTGCCTCCGGACGCAACCGAGGCGCAACCCTTTTTGCAATGATCAGCAGCCTTCAGAATCCAACATCAGCGCTACTGGTGATCCCCTACGCTCTGGATTTGGTGTTGAAGACGCCCGGTTTCAAAAGCTCTAAAGCGGACATCATCGAACTCTTCTACAAGCTTACAGGCTTGGCGGCGATTTCGACGATTGCATTGCTGCCGAGCATTTGGAACCTCGCAACTATTGGCGAGCCGAGTGTCATTGTAAGGCGCGCGATCTACACCCCGCTGATGGATGTGGAGCGACTGATTTCATTTCTAATCGATTTCAACCTTGGATTGATCTGGGGTCTTCCAAGCCTGCTGATCCTGATTCCAACGGCTACAATCCTCGCTATTATCAAGCGCCCAAGCAGGATCGATTTGCTGGTTATCGGCTTCTTTCTTGTGATCACGCCCACTCTCGCGCAGGTTAACTGGAATTCGGCCTCGGCGATGATGTCGCGCTATGCAGCGTGGTCGGGGATGATCCTAGTGTTCTGGTCGACCTATAGGATCATGCAAGCAAGGCAGATTGGTACTTTCGTAGCGACAGCCGCTGTCACATTGCAGGCCTTCGCTGCATATCATTACGGCGGTCCACTGGTCCGCCATCAGTTGAGCAGCGTGAGATTCACTCCTTTGGCTGAGTTCTTCCTTGCACACTACCCGCAGCGCTATAATCCCGAGTTGGAGGTCTTTTACGAAAGGTTGTTTGGTTCGGAGGCGTCACGCCCCGCCACGCCATATAAATTCGTAAATTCCGACGGTGCGATTACCAAGATCCTGACACTTAGCACGCGATTGGGCTACGTGGACGAAGATGTCTGCGGCCCCCAGGCGTCGCTGGCTCCTAGGTCAGCGATAAACACGGCCAAAATCCGAGGCCCCTTCATATACATCAACGGCCTTTTCTCTTGCGTTTCAACGGATCGATTGGATTTCTCTCTGGCACAGGGTCAGACGCGAGGCTTGTCGCTTGTGCGGGGGTGGTCGGACTCTGAGCCGACCGGCACATGGACAATCGGGACTCGCGCTACATTGACCATTGATGCTTCACCGGAAATACAGCCGAAAGATCTCGAAATTGAGGGGCTCGGCTTTTTCGGAGGGGTGCATGATCACGTATCGATCGAGATCAAAGTGAACGGGCACATTGCAAGGCGCGCAAGCCTGACCAGCGCGTCCGCCAGCTTTAATGAACGGATCGGAATTCCTGAGCCCGATCGTGATCCAAGCGCTCCAATTGAGATCGAGATCACCATTAGATCACCAGCGATCCCGGCTTCGCTCGGAGTATCGAATGATCCCCGGGAGTTGGGCATCTTCGTGCGACGGGTATCTCTTTATTCCGCACACGGGACGTCGGCGGCGTTAGGGGACATGACGACGGACCGTCTTGGATTGGCTCGTTAGAGCGTGGGGTCTATTTAGTGACGTCCAGCGCTTTGAAGCGATCTTGCCAGGCAGGACGCGGACGGCGACGCAAACAACGTGGGATTGACAAACCAGGTGACGTTGCCGACCGGCTGCGGGGATCGAAGCTGGAGCGAAAATTCAGATCAAAGGTATTATCGCCGGGTGCTGCGTCGCTATTGAACGCTGTATAGTCCGGCCTGCCTCGACTGATCGAATCTGAGACATTGCCAATGAAGAACAAGGGCTCAGCGCCTTACTACTGGCTCAAGACTGACGATTTTACCGGCTGGCGAAACGTCACGAGGAGCGAATTTATCGAAGCTGAGCGCGCCTGCGGGTTCGTTCCAAGGGACATGCACCCTTCATCACCGAGTTGCTCAACGACTCTTGCGACGAGCGGCTTTTGTCGGGATGGCATCTCTGGTGCCCTTACTGTTGACGCTTCCCCGCCTTGTAGCGCGCAATTCAAACAACTGAAGGACCGCACGATGCGCAGCTATTCAATCGAATGGTTCGATCGTTACCCAGACTTTTCACTTTCCTCAGATCCAGCGCGTGGAACTGAAAAGATCGACCTGACCGATCAGGAGTTCGCCGACTTCACACAAATTCAGCAGTCGTATCAGGCTTGGCAGGAGCGTATCTGTGACGCTCTAGGCAAAGACCGCATCGATTCTCTTCGCGCAGCCCGCATGCCAGAGGAATAGTTGTAGGCCACTTTCCTTTCGGGCGCACTGCCGTCGAATCTCGAAGCATTCGTCCCGTCAAAGCAGATAGTCAAGTAATTGTAGCCGCTCAGCCTATACCGACAAAGGCTCTGGAATTTATAGCTTAGCTCAAGAGTCGCTCTCGCAAGATGCTGGGCGAACGATCTTGAAACAACGGCCGCCACCACTATTTAGCCCGTTGCAGACCAAGGGAGGCCATCATGACCAAACTTTTGACTGCACCGATCAACCCTATCTTGTCTGGCTTAACGTAATCGAGACTCGAAAAGGGATAACCACATCCCACGGTGATCGTGCTCAGCAGGCATGAGCTTGGGGGAAATGTGGAGCACCTTCGATTCCAGCTCGGGGTTTTCCGGCCGGAATGGAAGGAGCTGATCCGGCGACGGCCAGACTGCTGAGAGGCCGCTTAGCGCGGCCTCTTTCATTTTGTTGTACGCACTACTCGAACAATCGCTTTGCGCACTTCCATCGTTGAGTACAGCGGCGACCAGGCGCCCTGAGATTAGACACGCTGGACCGATTCCCAGTGGCTGAGATGCCTAGTCGCTTCACTTCGCCACGAAGGCCGCCCTCACCCGGTCCCACAGCGTAAGGACGCCGATCGCGATCCCGAACAGCGCGGCGCCGACGATCCAGGTGACCTTGCCGAGCAGCCGCGACGCGGCAATGAACGAGATGCTGTAGCGCAACAGCTCGATATCCTGCTCCGACGCGCGCTCCAGCCACTCGAGCGTCTCCGGCCTTGCGTTGCGCAGCAGCTCCTTGGCTTGCGGCCGGAGATCGTGCCAATCGTCGGCCGCCTGCCACAGATTGGCGACGCGCTGATCGGTGAGGCCGACCAGGAAGGCGCGTTGCACGTCAGTCAGATTTTCAAAGGGGTGCGGATCGGCCATCGGACTGGTGTGCTTCCCTACTTGCGCTTGCTCGTCACGGCCGCGGCGATTGTCGACGCCACGCCACCGACCGGTTGTCCGGTGATCGCCGTCTGACGTTCGTTGCTGCCGGTCCAGACGTGGACGCCGAGGACGCCGAAGCGAGCCCCCCACCACACCGTCAGCAGCGAGGTCGCTCCGACCAGTTCGTTGATCTTGCCGGCGACGATGCACCACACGATCAGCGCGGCCCAGAACGGGCATTCGATCGCCAGCTCATAGGCCATCCACGTCCGCCAGTGCCCCCACCAGCCGTTCGGCGCCGCCGCCTCGGCGCGGATGCTTTCGTTGACCTGCTCGACCTGCGTCTTTGCGACGTCGGCCTGCACCTCGGCGAGACGGGCCAGATAGGCATACTTGGCCGCGACTTCGGATTCCGCCGCCGACAGCTGCGCCTTGGCGACATCCGGATTCGCCGCGACCGCGTTGCTGACGTCCTCCGGGGTCGCGCCCGGCTTCAAGCCGAGCGCGCCTTTGATTTTCGAGATCGCGAAATCCGACACCGGGCCGGGAATGCCGAGCGCGGTACCCAGGATCGGCAAGCCGAAGTCGATCGCCGTCTGGGCGAGCCACGCATATCGTCCGAGGTCGATCGCCATCTCAGGCCGCCTTTCGGTTGGTGGATTTGCGCTTCGCCGCCGGCTTGGCGGCCGACTTGCGCTTGCGACGGGGCTTGGCGACCGCTGGCATCGGCGGCGCGGCCGCCGAGGCCTGCGTCATCGTCATCGTGCCGGACAGCCCCAGCGAGGCCGCAGGGAGCGCCTCGCTTGCGGCACGACGCTTGCGCCACCACCACCAGCCGAGCGCGCCGGCGGCGACGCCAGCGGCCAGCAACAGCCCGGCGACTGCCCAGACTTCCCAGCCCCAGCCCTGCTGCACGCCGGCGGTCACGGCCGTGGAGACGACGCCGGCCGCGCCACCGGCCACCGCTTCGCGCTTGGTGACAGGCGCCGCCTTGACGTCCGGGATCGCGGCCGCCTGGTCGGATACGACCTGCAGCCGGCGGACGATCGGATCGTTGCCGGCCATCTGCGCCTTGCGATCGGCCATGCCGTTACTGCCGCCGTTCCACGCCTTGACGCAGCCGGCGAAGTCGCCGGCATCGGCATAGCGGTTGAGCCCCTTCCACTGCCAGAACGCCGCGCAGATCTCCGGCTGCAGATCGAGCCGGCTGGCGATCTCGGGATTCATCACCGCCGGCAGGCCGGTGATGCGCTCGAGCGCGGCGTAGCCGTCCCTGCCCGTCCACTGCGGCCCGCCGCGGCCGATATAGCGGGAGCCGTCCGACGTGCCCGGCCGGTTGCCCATCCGGTTGCCGTAAATGTCGTCGATCGCCTTGGCCTGCCAGCCGCGCGCGGCGCCGTATTTCGCGACGACGGCAGCGGCGCTCTTGAAGCGGCTCGGCCAGACCTGGGCCATCCGCGCTGCGGTGTAATTGATGTTCTCGGTCAGGGTCGGAATGGTGAACCCGCCGCACTCGTGCTCGACATTGGCGAGGAAGTAAGCCAGCCGCGTCCGCGTCGCGGTGATGCCGGCCTTGTCGAGTACAGCCTGCTTCGCCGCGAAGGCATCCACCACCTGTTGCGGGGCACGCGGGAAGATCGCCCGCCAGTCGGCGGCCGTGAGTTTGATCGGCATCGCAAAGCTCCGTGTTGCCGAAGGCGCATGCGAAAGCGCCCTCGGGATCGAGGTTGGTAGTCTGGTTGGTCAAGATGATCGGAAGGGCTGCCAGCCCTCGAAAGAGACGCCGACCGGCCGTGCGTAATCGCCAGCCGTCGAAAGAGATCTTTTCAATCCCGCCTTAAGAGGGCAGAACGCCACTTTCACATTAGGGGGTTCGGATGGTTCGGATTGTGGAGATGCGCCCGGTTTTGGGCGTTACGGTCAAGCTTTGGATCGCGGCGCTGGCTGCAAGCGCCCTGGTCGGGTGCTCCAGCTCGCCGGCGGAGCTCGAAGCTTCGACCGCCCCGACTGTGAAGACCTACGCCGAAAACTACCAAGAAATCTACCGCCGCGTCTCCAGCACAGCCAAGCGATGCTTTGCCGGGAACATGGGGGCATACGCGTCGATGGCTGTGGATTCGGAGCTTTACCCTGACCTCGGCTACGGCGACACGACCTTGTCCCTGATCAACATGGGCACCAGGAATTACTACATCTCGGTGAAGGTGGAGAAGCAGGTTCCGAGCGGGGCGCGGCTGACGGTCAGGACCGGCAACACGCTCGCGGCCGAGCGATACAGAACGTACGTGCTGGCTTGGGCGGACGGCGACCAGAGTTGCCCGGCGTTTTAGTCAGCGATCGAAAGGCGAGATCATGACCAAACAAGAGCAGTTTCTATTTCTCGTGCAAACCGCCGTTCTCGCCAATGGGATCAATCTGGCGGCGTCCGACGACACCCGCGAGAAGTATCGCCACGTGTATTCGGCGCCAGGCGTAATGGGATTGATGCTCGACGCTATCGAAGCGAGCGAAAAGATTCCCGAGACTATGACCGCTCACACGGCCGCCGTCGAGTTCAACACGTACATGCTCGACAATTTGAGGCACCAGGAAGAGCATGCGTCGAGTCGGTTTGCGGCAATCCCGCGCTGGTTCGCGAAATGAACCAAGCCCTCATGTGTATTCCGCGATCTCGATCCCCGCTGCCATGATCCCATCGTAGTGCAATAGACCGGGAATTGGTCGAGCTCGCATCACAATGCCGTCGATCGTAAATTCGAACCATGACCCGTCCGGTTCGACGTAGTGGACGTCGGTGGCCTTCGTATAATCCAGGTTGGTGGCCTTCGTAAAATCCAGCATGTCGGCTCTCCTTAACTCACGGATCAGATGAAATAGCTCGCCGTCGCGCGGAAGGTGTACCCGCTGGCCCCAGCATATCCACCGTCGTAGCGCTGAAGCAGCATCTGAGAGTCGACACTCACGCTGAGCCCCCACCCAGTCGCGGCAACCTCGCGGCCGCAGCCGGTCGTACCGACAGCAGGTGCGATCGGTAAACTGCAATAGGTCGCCGTGCCTGCAGATCCGTTCGAAGTGATCACAACGTACACCGCGACCGTCACTAGATTTCCAATAACCTGGTAGAATCCGCTGGCGCTCGCGGCCGCATAAGATCCAGTGAGAGAAAAGACGGTCGGCGTGTACGTCCCATAGAACGCTAACGATCCGCCGATCACCCAAAAATTGGTCCCGTCGCATAGGATCTCGGCAGAACTGCGCGGCGGAAAATACATGGATGCCGCGCCATTGATCTGAGATCCGCTCGGCGCGGTGAATGTCCAGGCACTAGCACCGTTGTTGATGAATACCCGGAATACAGCACCGAGCGTCGTCGCGGGATCGAACGTCAGAGTGTGAGCACCGGACAGGACGAGAAGACCTTCGTAGTCGGAAGCCACGACCTTATAGTCTGCGTTCTTCACTGAAGCGCCGCCGCTTCGAAGACCAATCGCCGTACGAGCCGCCCCCGCGTTCGCTGCAGTGAACAGTGATGAACCGACCGTGGTCGCGCCTGCCGCAGTGCGCGCCGCAGCAGCATCGGCTGCGGTCAACAACGCCGAGCCGACGCTAGTCGCTCCGATCGTGTCGCGAGCATCGGCGGCGTTCATCGCCGTCGCCAGCGCTTGGCCGGTCGTCGTCATGCCAAGGTTGCTACGGGCCTGCGCCTTTTCGCCGGAACTGGCGGACTGCGCGCGGACAAACGAGACCAGATCGTCGTTGATCATCGACGCAAGCGGGGTGCATTCGAGGATCGCGCTGCCGCTGAGATCGAGCGGGTTGTTGCTGTTGGACGAATAGATCACCGTCCGCGCCGCCGTGAGCGCGCCGGCACCGAGCGTCAGATAACCGAGTTCGATACCGTCGCCGTCCTGGATCGTGTAGCCCGGCTGATCTCCAGCGACCGCGCCGGCGGCCGCAAAGCTTCGCCACGTCGCCGGCACGGTCCCGAGGGTGATCTCGCCGGTGCCCGTCGTCGTGATGAGGTGGCGAACGTTGTCAAAGTGTTTGCGGGCCATTTAGAACGTCCTTCAATCCAGAGTGAAGACAGCGACGCGGGCGCGGACCGGAAAGCGTCCAGGGACGATCGCCATTGATGCGGAAGATGGTTTGGCCGTGACGGCGCCGCGCACGGTCGCCGCGCGCGTCGCGATCTGGCCCGATGCCGGGTGAAGCGCCACGCTCGACGCCGTCGAGCCCTGCTGCGTCACGATCAAGCGAGACGGCATGAGTGCGTGGACGGTTTCGGTCAGGTGACCGAAGGCGATGCGGCCGAAAGCGCGCGATCGAAGATTGCGATAGCGGTCACCCGGCACGCCGTTGATCGTGACGTGGAGTTTGCCACCGACGACCGCCAATGCGGCCGGGTTGAAGTTGCCCGGAATTCCGGCCGCAATGCCGCTCCCGGACTTCACCACGATCTGCGCCGAGGCCGGCGTGATGCCGAGGGTCGCGTGCAGCGCGCCGAAGACTCCAACGATATGGCCGGCCGCCGGGTTAACAGCGGTGCTGGCGATCGCAGCGGCGCCTTGATGCGCCATCAGCCCGCTTGCGCTGGACGATAGCAGCGCCTGGACCGTTCCCTCCACGACGCCGAACGAAGCACCGCCCGGCGTGAAAGCGATCTTGAACGATGACCTCTCGCCTCGATGCGCAAAGCTGCCGCTGGCACTCGACGACAGCAACGCTTGAATACTGCCGGCGACGGCAGTGTTCACCGCCGAATTTGGCGTGGCGCCGACAGCGGCGTGCAGCGCTCCGGACGAGACGGCAACGACGCCGGCAGTCGGCGTCACCAAGATCGATGACCCAACCGCTGACCGGCCGAACGCTGCCCGTCCGAATGCGCTGCGCCCGAACGCCATGTTACTTCACCGGCTCGATCGACACGGCTGGCTTGGCCGACGCCGCTGGAATCGGCATGCCTTCGATATCGAGCAACAGCGCATTCAGGACGCTCGCCTCATCCGTCACGGCCTGGCGCTCATCGTTGGCCCGGTCCCGGAAGCCGCGCAGCCGCTCTGCCATCTTCGGATTCGGCTTGCCGGCAGTTTCGCAGGCGGTGAGCTGGCGCGTGAGGTCTGATGCCTTCTCGATCAGATCGAGCCGCCGCTGATTGCATTGCTCCCGCTCGGCGCGAACGATCTCCGCCGCCTGCGCCGCGGGAAGTCCGTCGATCCGCTTCATGATCTCTTCGAGCGGCGTCATGCGAACACTCCCTTGCCCTCGCGGAAGATGCCATCGGTGCCGGGAGTGATGCCGAACTCGGAGCCGTCCGGAATGGTGATCGCCGAGCCGAAGTCGAACCGGCCGACCACCTTGTCGCCGCTCGACGTGTCCGAATAAATCACGATGTAGCGGAACGGCCCGATCGAGCCTGAAGAGGCCACCCACTTGAACTGCGCGGAGGTAAAGCGCCACTTGCCGTCTGCAGACGGCTGCGTCCAGACCACCGAGGTGAGCGTCACGCCGCCAGTCGTGTAACCGTTGCCGTTGGGGATCTGCGCGATATCGGCGAGCACCTCGCTGGCCGCGAGGTCCGGCGCCGTGTTGGTGAGCACCGCCTTGAAGGTGTCGCTCTCCAGATTGATACGGCCGGCGCCTTGATGGCCGATCGCCTTGTAGAATTTGTCGAACTCGACTGCCATGGTGTTGTCCTCGGTTAAGTGAAGATGCGGTCGGTGTAGAGCGTGACGGACAGCCGGGTCAGACCGGCGCAGGATTCGACGACGAGCCTCAGTCCGTCATCGTCGTCGAGCTGCGGCGACCATCCGGTCAGCGTGGCGTCGACATAGTCGCGGGCGTTGGTGAGGTGCGGCTTGGCGCTGCCGCAGATGCTGTCGCCGGCGCCCGGCACACCGTCGGCGAAGGCCTTGCGGCGAATGTCGAGCACCAGAGAGCCAATGCCGTCGGCGCGCATCCGGACGCGGCGGATGATGCTCATCACGCCGACCGGAATGTCGATCGCGGAGCCGGCCGCGATCTCGCTGCCGCCAGCATCGAACACGACGGTCATGCTGGACTGCACCGGGAACGGATAGAACACGGCCCAGTCCGCCGCGCTGCTGCCAGGCTCGACCCCGGTGTTTTCCCGCTTGCTGATCCAGAGCTTGCCGAGATGAGTGAGGACGGTGCGCACGCCGTAGAACGCCTCGGCGTCCCAGCCGTCCACCCAGGACATATTGGCGTAGATGCCGGTGAGCACCCAGGCGCCGTCGACCTTCTCCCACTCCTTGCCGGTGCTCCGCTGGCGCGCCTTCTGCCCGTCCTCGCCAAGCGAAACATCCGGCTCGGTCGCGTCCGCCGGAACGTTGTAGTACGGCTCGGCGTCATTGAGCAGCGCAAGGAGCTTTGAAACGTCCGCCATCGCCTGCCCGCCAGCGAAGCGCAGCGGCGACTTCTGGATGATGACATAGGACGCGTCGGACTGGCTGCCCCAAGGCCATTCCGGAATCGTCAAATGCGTCCCGTCGACGACGTCGACAATCTCGGTGATGTGGCCAGCAACGACCAGGATATCACCGGCCCGCGCAGCGACACCGGACCACACGGTCCCCGTGCCGACCACGGACGTGGCGCCGTTGGCGATCGACACAGTGCCGACCGCATAGCTCGGAAGAGCTGCCATCTATCGTCCTCTTGTGATGCGTCGTGTCGCGCCGGCTAACCGGCGAAGCCCATCGAGGCGCCGTATTTGCCGAGCACGGCCTTGAGATCATCCGGCGTCGAAGCCTGCCGGATCTCGCTCAGCGCCACCTGCCGCCGCGCCTCGCGATCGGCGAGCGTGTCGGGCTTGGTGAGAATGTCGGCCGCCAGCGCCGCGGCCGTCACGCCGCGCAGTGCGGCCTCGTCCTGCAGCGCCTCGGCGGCGGCTGCGTCGCCGTCCGCCACGCGCCGCGCGATCTCGCGCTTGGCCGCATAGGCGGCATCGAGGTGCGCCGAGCCGACCGCCGCCTGGTTGAAGGCACGGTCGATCTTGAGTTTCGCGTCCGCGCGCAGCGCCGGCATCGGGTCGATCGTGAGTGTGAAGACCGTCATTCCACCGCCTCGATCTCGGCCACATATGTCTTGTAAGGCCACAGCTCGATCGCCACCCGATATACACACGGCACCGGGATCGGGATCGCCAGTTCGGTCGCGCCGGGGATGCCCTGATACTGAATCACGCCGCCCGTGGTGATCGTCACCCGGGCCGCCTGCGGCACACCAACGAGCAGCCCCGTCTCGGCGCCGCCAGCCTTGATCCGCGTGCGGACCGCCAGCACCGACAGGCTCGGCCGCTTGCGCAGCAGCCCGGCCGATACATACCAATCGTCGGGCGACAGCAGCATCGCCTGCGGATCGGTCGCGAAGGAATGGCCGAGGTCGCGCAGCTGTTTCTCGTAGCCCTCATCCGGCGCAAAGACCTTGCTGCCCTGGGTGATGCGGCCCGCGTCGTCATGGATGGCGTAGAACATCGGTCACCAGTAGTTCTTCAGGACCGCAAAGTTGATGATCGCCTGATCGAGCGGAATCGACCCCGGATCGTGCACGAAGTTGAGACCCCAGAATTCCTTGCTGGGCGAGATGAAGGCGCCGTAGCCGTCATAGCCGCCGGTGTGAAACGGCGTCTGCAGCTTGCGCACCGCGCCGGACGCCATCGATTGTTTGCCCGCCACCATGAACAGCGGATAGGTCCCCGGCGGCGTCTGTACGACGGGACCCACACTCACCGCCCAGGCCGGCGACCAATTGAAGTTTGTGAGTGACGGAACCGAGACATAGCCTGTGCCCCACAGCCGCAGCGGCTGGATATCCGAATTGAACAGCAGGTCGAAGATGCCAGCGCTGGCTGGGTCCTGCCCGCCGGCGGCGATCTTCAGCCCCGTTCCGCCGCCCTGAAAGATGACGCTGCGGGTCATGTGAACGGCGCGTTGTAGACGGCGTAGCTGGTCGGGCGATCCGCCTCGATCGCCATCCACGCGCCGTTATCAACGATCGTTGCCGTTGCCTTCGTGGTCGGCCGGAAGGTCACGCCCCCATCCTGATTAGTGCCTCGCTTGAGACCCGACGGCGACGGGCGGATCGCGCCCTCGAGGCCGGAGATCGCAACGATGTCGTACATCGGCTCACGGCTGGTGATGATGACGAAGGGCGACCGCGAAAAGCCCAGTCCGATCGCCGCCGAGCCCCCGACCCAGCCGAACAGAACGAGCTGCGAGACTTTGTCGGAGATGTTGAGCCGGAGCTGTTCGTTGCTCGCGTAGTACGCGTTGATGCCCGGCGGCGCGACGAACAGGCCGCAGTCTCCGTTGTAGCGCACCCCCATCAGAATATCGCTCATGGCGCAGGCACCGGAACACGATAGATCGCATACAGCACAGTGATCGGATCGTAGGTCGACATCTCGAACCGGTTGGAAAAGATCGCGGCACCGAGGCCATACTGCGTGTCGCTGACATAATCGTCGTAGACGACATTGCCGGCGAGCCGTCGCACTTCGATGAATGGCGAATAGCCGAGCTCCGGAAATGCCACCGCCACCGGCGTATAATACTGGGCGCTGGTCGCGATGCCGATCTGGTGGATCTTGAGGATATCGCTCCACTCCGAATCGAACGACATCCCCGCGTCAGGCCCGGTCATGGCGTCAAAATTCGGCAGCGACGTGCGCAGCCGCATCGCGCCACCGAGCAGGCCGATTACAGCGCTGCACTCGCTCATCGATAAAACTCGATCCGCGACGCCGCCCAATTGGCAACCATCTTGCCGCTCGGACTCGTCTGGTAGCTGGAGTTGATGTAGTTCAGGTTCGCGATGAAGGCCGTCAGCTCGGCTGTCGCGAGAGCCGACACCGACAGAGTGCCGTTGATCACGGTGTTGCCGTTGATCAGCAGGTTCCATGTCGCCGTGCCGTCGAGCTTGCCAACACCCTGCAGGGTAAAGCCGCCGGTCGATCCGTTGATCGTTCCCACCACGCCGTACTGGACCTTGATGCCGTCGACGCTGGTCTGCACCGTGGAAATGGACGCGCTGTTGGCCCCGACCTGCGTCGACACCGTGGTGATCTGCCCGGCCAGCGCGCTATCTGCCGTCGATCGCGCCGCGGCCTCCTGGGAGATCGACGACGTAACACCATTGAAGGCGGCCGAGACCGTGACCTGATAGGCCGCGAGTGCCTCCTGAGTGCCGACCGCGACCGTGCGGACCTCGGCGATCGCCGCGTTCGCGCCGCCGGCCTGGGCCGCCAGCTCGGCCCGGGTCTGCTTCTTATCCAGCCAGTTGCGCGCCATGTCGTTCGACGCGATCGAGGCGATCAACTGACTGATCTCGTCGCGCGCCTCCTGAAGCTTGTCCAGAGCGGTCGTAACCTGATAGCGCAACCCGTCGACGATCGATTCCAGCGCGACCGCGTTGTTGGCGATCTGGATCGTCGGCGCCGTGAGATTGATGGTCGCATAGGGTCCGCGCGCCGCGGTGCTGATCGCCTGCACGCGCAGTTTGACCGCGGCCAACGCCACCACGACCTCAAACTGATTGGCCTGACCTTCATAGACCTGCTGCCAATGCTCGCCCCCATCGAGGCTGACATCGGCGACGTAGTACAGCGCGCCCTCCGCAGGAAACCAGCTTGCCGTCAGCTTCGGTTCGGCGACGCCCTGGGTGAAGCGGCCGTTGAGGCCGATGATCAGCGGGATCTGCGCATTGCTCGGAAACTGCCCGACAGGCAGCACCGGCGGGTTGCCGATATCCTCGGCGGCCGCATGCACGCGCGGATCGTCGACCACCAGGCTGAGCGTGCAGTGATCACCGTCCGGCACGCCGCCGAGCACGACGCACAGCCGGGACTGATTGTCGGCGGTACCGAGTTCGTAGGACGGCCACTCGGCGCCGTCCGCCCGCGCCAGCACCTCGTCGAGCGTCACCCCCTGCCCCGTCTCGGCCGCTGCCAGACCCGCACCGTCCAGCACCGCAAGCCCGGCATTCGCGCCCTGCACCGCCCGCACAGGCCCGAACAGCATGCCGTTGGGCCGCCGCAGCCGGATGTAGTGATTGCCGCTGTCCGCCCAGGACGGCGCCGGATCGAGCGCCAGCGTCAGGCCGGTCCGACTGGTGACGGCGCCGCCATGGCCATAGGCCATCGGCAGATCGGACTGCACCCGCACCACCGAGCCGAAGGTGATGGCGCGGCCCTCGTATTCGGTGCCGATCTGGACGTTTTCGCGTCGATAGATCGACTGCAGATAGTAGAACGCGGCCTCCCGATAGGCCTGCTCGCGATTGACAATGCCGTCGACGCGCTTGGTCTCCCCGCGCGTCGCGGTGAACAGCTCGTCATCGGGCGGGTACTGCACCTGCGCGGGCAGCCAGGTGTCCTGATCGACATATTCGAGCACGACCGCGTCCGGATCCTCGTCACCGAGCATCTTGAAAGACACCTGCATCGAATCCCGGACGATCTCGCGATCGGTCAGCAGCATCGTCGGCACGTCGCGCCATTCGTCGCGCACCACGCTGACAGTGTCGCCGAGCCAGAAGTGCCGCGAGCGGGCGACCGTCAGGGCCTTGTCGAACGCCTCCGGCACCGCCACGGCCGTGGCGAAGCGATAATCGAATGTGTCGCCACGCACGTCCGCGGCGGCGGCCTGCGCGATGATCGCGTTGTAGTCGATCTTGGATTCCGACAGCTCGGCCCCATAGGTGGCGTTCACCGCCATGTCGAGCTGCGCCCAGAACGGATTGCGGGTCGCCTGGGTGACGAAGGCCGAGCCGGTCCACACCGGCAGCTTGCGGGTCGCCAGCACACCGAAGCGGTAAGAGCCCTGCGTGGTCTTGTTGGCGGGGATGCGGATCGCCACCGTCGAGATGTCGTCGAACGAACTGTCGCCCACCAGGAAAGCGCGCAGGCCTGCCCAGAGCGTGGCGTTGGATCCGTCGGTGCCTGACAGCGCAGCGTCATTGCGGCGCAGCCGGACGATATATCGTCCGGGACCGACCGAGACCTTGACGGTGTCGCGGATCGGGCTTTGCGTCGCGTAGGACTTCTCGACGAAGGCCAGCGGGATATAGGCGCTGATCTGTGCGCCTGCCTCGTTGACGGCCGCGTATTCGGCCGTGAGCGACACCGCGGCGTTGCCGATGCCGCCATCCTCGGCATTGACCGTGAAACAGCCACCCGGCAGCACGTAGTCGATCGCCAGCGCCATTGCCTGGGTGCCGGATGGATTGGCCACATAGCCACCGACCCATGCGCCCGGCGTAGTGCTGGTGGCGTCCTTGTAGCCGCCGCCCTTGGTGCCGCTACCGTCCGGCAGCTGCTGGCCGCTCACCTCGCTCGAGGCGTGCACGTTCCTCGGAAACAGCGCGATGATTTCGCCGGGCTCGTAGAACGCGATCTGCGTGCCGGCGAAGCCGTCGACCAGCCCGCCGCCCGCAGTCCACAGCAGCGTGTCGTCGACATACAGCGCCTCGTAGGACATTGAGCCCATCGACACCGACAGCAGCACGTTGAGGTACTGATCGTTGCCGATGAACTCGCCCCAGGGCGTCGCAGCGAAGTCGGGGAATTCCTTGAGGCGGCCGTACCAGACGGGCAGCGGCTGGCCCAGCCGGGCCGCGTTGCCCTGCGCCAGCACCGAATAGATCTGATCCTGAGTAGCGTTCGGCTTGTTGGTCGCGCCGGCCTTGGGCGCGACCAGCGAATTGACCAACAGCGCGCCGCCGAGACCGATCAGCCCGGTGGCGAGGCCTCCGGCAATCGACGCAGCGGTGCCGGTCAGCCCCATGCCGGCGACCAGCGCCGGCCCCGCCCAGGCCGCGAAGGCAGCGACCGCCACCAGCGCGACGAGACCGATCACCTGCTTGACCGTGCTGCCACCGCCCTGCCCGCCCTGCAGCGGCGCCGAGACGAAGCGCACCTGATCGCGCGCACCGATGCGCCGACGGCGCCAGTCCCGGCGCAGCAGCGGCGCGCCGTTGAGTTCGCAGATGGTCGGCAGCCCCTTGCGGAAACGCCAGCCGCGGCCATCGTGCACCGCCCAGCCGGTCCGCCGCAGGAAGCCCGCGATGCTCTCGCGCGGCCGCGGCACCGCCCTCGCCACCTCGACGCCCGGCATCACCACATGCAGCACCGGCCGGCGCGCACCGGCAGCCCGCCGATTGCGCCGCGCGCGGGAGCGCTCGGCCGCCGGCAGCGCCGTGGGCAGTTTCGGGAGAGGATGAGACATGGCGGGAGAGCGAAGCCTTACAGCGACTTGGAGGTGACGGTCGGCGCGGTGATGACGACCTGATGCGCTGGCGCAGCATCGCCGTAGATCACGTAGTTGCCAGGGATGACGATCTTCTCGGCCGCCTCGATCGCGAGAGCGCGCGACGCGAACGGACCGTAGGCGCTGGGCACAAGCCCGACGACCGTCAGCGAGGCGTTGACGATGAAGCAGGCCGAGGGAATGACGGTGTCAGCCATGGGCGAACTCTCCTACGTGCTCGAAAAACGACAGGTTGAAGTAACCACTCTGGCGTAGCGCCAGCACCGGCTCGCACACGACGCCGAACTTGCCGCAATGGATGACGCGCTGTTCCGTCTTCAGCCAGGTGCCAATGTGGCTTGCGAAGCGCGTATGCGCCATCAACACCAGCGCGCCGTCCTCGGCGATCACGATCCCATTCGTTCCGACGATCTGCGCCCAGAACGATCGCTCCGGGTGGCGGCCGAACTCACGAGACACCCACAGCCGGCTGAATTCTTCCGGCAGATCGACGTCCGGCAGTTCGCGGCCGAACAGTTCACGCTGCACCAGGCGCGTGAACGTCCAGCAATTATGCGAGCGCCAGTCCCAGGCATCGCCGATCACCCGGTTGAGAAAGTCGGAACGCGCCGTCATGGCAGCAGGCTCGGGAATGCCGTGTAGCTGTAGTTCTTGTCGAGCTTCGGAAACCGCTTGTTCTGCAGGTTGCGAACGCGGACCTCCCCGATCAGCTTGGTGCCGGTGAGCGTCACATCCGAGAGCACAAAGGACACCGGCCCATAGGCCGGCTCGCTGCGATCGGAGTCCAGATACTGCCGGTGCGTCACGCCGATGTAGGCGCGATAGCCGAGCGCAGCGCGGATCTTCGGCACCAGCTCGCGCGCCACGTTGTCAATCTCGACCTTGGCGACCGGCGGCTGCCCCTCGCGCTGCTCCGGCCACGGCGCCTTGAACGGACAGGCGATGAACGTGACCATCTGGCCGGCGTTGAGCGGCGCGCCGGCCTCGATGCCGAACTGCATGTCGTCGGCCACATTGGCGACGATATAAGCGGGCTCGCCAAACGAGGGATGATCGAGCTGCACCGTATCGTAGGTACGCTCGTCCGGCGGACAGGACGCCACTGCTTCAAGCCAGGCATCGCTATAGCTCGTCATCAGACACCATAGACCCGCAGGGTCATCATCACGTCGACACGGCGCGTGCCGACCGGCTTGTATTTCGGCGCGCCTTCGGAGAACTGGCACACCTTGGTCTCAAACCCGTCACCGAACCACACCGGCATGCTGAACCGCGCGGTGCCGTTGCCCAGCGTCGTCTTGATCCAGTCACGCAACACCGCGAACTGCGCGCGATCGAGGCGGATCGTCTGGCTCATCGTCCCGACATTGTCGCCAGGCCGCGACCGCAGCCGCACGTTGCCGCCTTCCATCTCGGTCTTGATCGGCGGCCGGATCAGCGTGAGGTCGGAAATCGAATTGAGATCCGGCGCATAGCTGACGCCGGCAGGCCAGGTCGGAAGCGCCATCGTCACGCCCCCATGAACTGGCTGACGCCGAACTGCTTCTGCAGCACGCGACGGCCGGAGCCGGTCGAGAGTGACTGACCGACCGCGTCATCGACCATCCGCCGCAGATCGATTACCGTGCCGCCGCCCGGCGTCTGTTGCGCCTGAACGCTCGCATCGGTGTAGTTGTTGATGACGACACCGCCGCCGCTGCTCAGCCGCGCCACATCGTTTGGCACCACCTGGGCACCGCGCGGCAGGTTGAGCAGCTCCGGACCGTTCTCGCCGACGATCGCCATGCCACCCGGATGATAGTCAGTGCCCGACGCATAGCCCGGCACAGTCGGACCGTAGCCGCCGATGCCATCGGTCGCATTGCTGGCGCTGGAGAACAGGCCGCTGAACAGGTTGGTGCCGCCGCCGAACAGGCCACCCATCGCATTGGCAAGCGGGCCGGTGATCGACTTCTGGATCGCGATCCGCGCCAGATCGGCGATGATCGAATTCGCCATGCTCTTGAAGGCGTCGCCGACCTTCTTGGTCCCCGTCACCACGCCGACGAGGCTGTCGGTCGTGCTGCTGAAGGCGTCCGCGCCGAACTGGTTGAGCTGCTTGGAAAGGTCAGCCGACTCCCGGATGAACGTCGCCATCGGCGTGCGCGATTGTTCGATCTTCTCGGTCGCTCGCGCATAGGCGTCGGCCAGGGCGTCTATCTTCGCCCGCTGCTCGTCAGTTACCACGTTGGCGCCAAGGCCCGCAGCCGCGTTCGCCTGCTTGGCGACGGTCTCCAGCTCGGCGGCGATCTTGGCCCGCGCGCGCGCCGCGGCGGTCATGTCGATCGCATTGGCTTCTGCCTCGAGGCCCGCAACGCGCTTGGCGGCCGCATCGGTCGCGGCGTCGAAACGGTCGCGCTCCTCTTCCTTCGGCTTCTTGATCAGCGTCGGCGCTCCACCCGTGCCACGTGTCGGCGCCGGCGGACCGTATTGTTCCTGATAAGCCGTCCGACGTGCGATCTCCTGCTGCAGATCGTCGCGCGACTTTTCGAGGTTGCTGCGGATGAAGTCCGGCAGATCGCCGCCTCCGGGTTTTCCGCGCGTGACGTTGATGCCCTTCATCACGGAATCGAACCAGCCGATCGCGCCCGTGGCGTTGCCGGCCAGCCGGTCGTTCACTTCCTTGAGCTGGGACTGCAGCTGCTCCAGGCTGGTGCCGCCGATCTTGTTGGCGAATTCCACAGCCTTCGCCATCAGCTCAACGACGTCCGCCCAGTATCCCTTGATGGTCAGGATCACCGATGCGAGCTCGTCCCAGCTCGGCTTCATCGCTCGCGACAGCCGGTCCTCGGACAGCTTGAGCTGATCGTCAACCTCCTTGGCCCGCCGAACCATCGCGTCGGTGAACACGCCGTCACCAGACGCCTTCAACTTGTCCATCGTGGCAAGGATCTCGCTTGCCGATGTCTTGCCCTGCCGGATCTTGTCGACGAACGCAGCGCCGAACATCTTCTCGCCGATATCGAGCGCCTCGAGGCGCTTGCCCGCCTGCTCCAGCTCGACCATCGCGGCCAGCACGGCGCGCACCTTCTGATCCTGCGTGTCGGCGTCACGGAACAGCACGAGGCCGTCCAGCCGCTTGCCGGTCGTCTTCTCCAGCTCCGCATTGTACACACGCAAGGCCAGCTCGATTTCGGTGATGCGCTCGCCGGCGGCTTCCCACTTGCTCACGTCGATCGGCGACTTTTCCTTCGTCGCCGAAAAGGCGTGCGCCAGCGCCTGGTCGAGATCGTCGACCGTGACCTTGAGGCCCCGCGCGACGCCTTCGAACTGCTGCAGGAAGGCGGGACTGACGTTCAGGTTGCCGGCCTTGTCGGCGACCGCAACCATCTCGGTGATCTGGCGGCGCGCCGCGCCAATCGCATCGGCGACCAGAAAGGCGGCGATTGCGATCGGCCCCAGGCGCGCCGCGATCGGCAAGAGCGCCGCAGCAAAGCCCTGCGCGGCCGGAATGCCGACGGCAGCAAACGCCTGAAAGCTGCCCTTGATGGCTGGCGCCGCGAAGGCGTCGGCGACCTTGAGGCTGGCCGCGGTCGACTCCCGCACCGCATCCTGCGTCACGCTCTTGATCAGCGGCTTGACCTGGTTGAACTGGTCGCCGAGGAACTTCGCGGCGCCCTGCACGGCCGGCTTGAACTCCGACGAATTGACCGCGAGCTTCAACTGGCTCTTAGCGAATTCCTTCAGCATGAAGTCGGTCGCAGTCGACGTCAGCGACTTCGCCTTGCCGATGTTCTGTTCGAACCCGGCCATGTCGAGGCCGAGCGGGATACGCAGCGAGGGAGCGGCCATCAGTGCACCATCATGGCGTCGTGCCGTTTGAGCATCGCGTCGAATTCATCCTCGGTCGGCGGATCGACCTGATCGCCGCCGTTGGCGCGGTTGTGGCCGTCCACATAGGCGACCAGCTCCCACAGCGTCTGTTCTTCGGTGACACGCGGCGGCCAGCCGAAGGCGGCGCCGAGCTTTATGATTTCGGAGCGTCGGAGGCGTCCGTCGTCGTGGAAGAGCCGGTTTGCTGGGCCTCCGCCGGCGGCTCTTTTCCCGGGTCGTCATCCTTGCGGCCGACCGGATCGTCCGGCACACCGATCAGCACCGCCTGCACTACGTAGTAGGCAACGAGCTGACAGTGCGCGAGCGGATTGCCGTCGACATGGTTCTTGACCGCAGCCATCGCCTGTTCGGGCGTCTTGCCGCCGCCGATCAGGCCGAGCCGGATCGTCTCGCGGATGTCGTTGAAATAATACGCGCCGCTCTCCAGCCGGGCGGCGATCACGCCAATGCCGGCCTTGCACTTGTCCTCCAGATCGAAGATCAGGCCGACCTTGGCGAGGCAGAACGTATCTTCGCCTCCCGCCCAGACCAGCTGCCGCGTTCCGTTCGCACTCATCAGCTCCACACTCCGTCGACCAGATTGAGTTCCAGCACCGGCGGCGGCAGCGCCGCGACCGGAACGGCTGTTTCGAAGGCCGCCGAGCCAAGGATGCGGCCGACGCTGACACCGAATGCGAGCGAGCCGAAAGACAGGCCACCTTCGCGCGAAGTCAGTTCGCCGACCCTTTGTTCGATCCGCTCGCGGATTGCTGGCATCAGTTCGCGGGCCGTGTTGTAGAAGAACGGCTGCGCCTGCATTTTCGATGTGCCGAACTCGATTGCCAGCGCGTAGTCGTAGTCCTCGCCACTGCCGGAGCGGACTTCCTTCACTGTGCCGTCACCGCCCGCTGCGACCTCGAGATCGAGCTCATTTCGCTTGCGGCGAACCTTAACGGTGCCTGCGAGTGCCCCGCTCTTGCGCGGCGCCCTCTCCTTGATGGCGGCGGCGAGGCCGTCCGCCTCCTCCTTGATCGCCCTGGCCAGCTCGCGCCGATACTTGTACGGCAGCGACGACAGCCAGGACTGCACGTCGTCGTCGGCGCGCGCCATAGGATCAGGGCGCTTCGACCCAGGCCACGGCGCCATCAGCCTTGGCGGCCACCTCGACCTGCACCTTGTTGCCCCGCTGACCGGACAGCTTGAAGCTGGTGAGCACGAAGTTGCCGTTGAAATGGCCCATGGTGCCGAGCCAGATCTGCATGTTCTTGCCCTCGGCGGATTCAAACCAGTCGTTCCAGATATCGAACGATTCACGCGCCATCAGGCCGGAGCCGCTGAAGGTGCACGACAGCGCGCTGACGTCCGTCGACTCCCAGGCCGGCGCTTCGGGATCGGCGCAGTCCGGAATCAGGTTGGTGCTGGTCGCGGCCGAGCGATCGAACGATTTCGTCGTGAGGCCGCAGGGCTCGGCGAAGACTTCCGGCGACGCCCCGTCGCCGACCTTGAGCAGCAGTTGGGTGCCTTTGAGAACCGTCGGCTGTGCCATGGTGGTGTCCTTTCATGAGGCATCGCGCCGCGGCTGCGGCGACTGAGAGTGCGCCGGCGGCGCGGGATCAAAGCGAGGTGAACGAGCCGTGAAACAGGATCGCGGCGTGACTGGTCTTGCCGTCCGGATCGCGCAGGTAGTTGGTGCTCTGGTGATCGAACAGGACGGTGTGGTGATCGCTGACGGCGAGATCCTGATCATCGAGCGCCGCAACGAGCGCCTTGGCGATCCGCTTGCATTCCGGGAAGCCGACGGCCCGCGACCACACGTCGATCTGCGGATAGACCTCGGCGCCGTCGATGCAGCCGGCCCGCATCGGCAGCACCTGACACGGGCCGAGCGACACGTAGGGGAACACCGCATCGGTCGGCACAGCATCGTAGATGCGGCCCGCGATCAGCGCGGATAGCGCCGCGTCAGCCTTCAGGGCCGCCACAAGTGCCGCCTGCAGCTCGTAGCTCGGATCACTCATTGGTGGCCTGCGGCTCAACGACGTAGCCGGCGCCAGCGCCGACAATGGAGCGGACCGCGGCCTCCGGCACCCGGTCGTAGGTTGCGCCGCCGAGATACTGGACGATCACCGGCTTGCGCTTGAACGGGCGATACGAATAGTCCCGCATCATCGTGACGGTTTTCATGGAACGACCGCTGCTCCGGTCTCGCACAGGATCTCGATCCACTGCCGGCCGTCGTCCGGATCGACGATCGAACGGATCGCATAGACGGCACCGCTTCGCACGTCGCGGGCTTGCCAGTCGGGACCGATCTGTTGCGCCTGGGCGCTGTGCCGCACCACCAGCGTGACCGGCTGCCGCCCCGCGAGCCGCGCCGCCGTCACCGCCTCGCCGCCGAACCGCGCCTTGACCTTCGCGGCGACGACGAACTGCTGCTCCCAGCCGGCTTCGACGTTGCCCATGCCATCGTCCGCCGTCACGCGACGATCGAACGCAACGCGGTGCCGCAGCTCCGAGGCCGTGTGGGTCGGGACGAGACCGGATGACGAAGCGACCATGGCGGGCCTTCAGAAACGATAGACGCGGTAGGGCTGCAGCAGCGCATCAATCGCCGCGCGCAACTTGTCCTGACGGTCGGCATCGCCGTCATATGTCATTTCGACGTGCAGTTTGACCGCGACCTTGAAGCCGGCGATCCGCGGGTCATCGGCGGGATAGCCGGCCCAATAGCGGATGCGGACTGCCTGCGGCTGATGAAGCGCCGACGGCCAGACCTGGTCTGGTCTCAGCACCAGGAACGGCCGAGCCGATTCCGGATCGAGGATGCGATACACCGTGTCGGGCAAAGTACGCTCTACACCGGCCGCGTCATCGTATTCGACCGCGACGTCGTAGACGAAGCCGCCGACCTCGCCGAGCAATAGCGGCCCGTTCGGAAGAACGATCTGACCGCCGCAGGCCGGAAAGCAATCGAGCCGCAACTCCAACTCGCGCTCACTAATCGAGCGTCCCAGCCAGCCGAGGTTCGGATCTTCAAACTCGGTAATCGCCGCCTGGATCGCCGCGCCGATCTCGTCGTCGTCGTCACCATGATCGACTCGCAGATGCGCCTTGACCTCGTCGAGCGAGACGACCGTGTCCTGCGGCTGGGTGATAACGACAAGGGGCATCGCGCGCTTTTCCTGAAGCGCGCCCGCGCCAATTGGCGCGGGCGCCATCTGCCGAACGAACTAATCAACGACGATGTGAAAGGTGCCGCTCTTGGCGTTGCCGCCCTGCGCGATCACGATCTTGACGCGGTCGCTGGAGAGCGCGATCTCCTCGGCGACGGCCGCACCACCGGTGGCGTAGAGCAGCGCAGCGCCGACCTGAGAATGGGTCGGCTGGCGCGGCGCTCGGACGGCCGAGGCGTTGACGTTGCTTTCGGTCCACAGGCCGATGCCGGTCGCCTCGCCGGTGATGGCGAAGTCGACGCCGTCGGCGAAGTCAGTCTTGACGTACTCGATCTGGCTGATCTTGCCGGACAGCCGCGGGGTGTAAGCCGTAGCCGTACCATCCGCAGCCGTGGTGACGGTGACCTTGAAACGACGCATAGTTCTCTCCTCAAAATGCGGCGCCGGATGACGCCTGTCGCGGTCGTGATCGGTCTATTTTTCGGTCGTCTGTTTCGACTGCGGCTTGCGCTGCGCCTTGTTGGACGGCTGACGTTCGGCCTTGTTCTGCGGGGCGGGTTCGGCCTTCGAGGCATCGTCAGCGTCGAGCCGGGTGAACTTCTCCGGATGCGCCTTCAGCAGATCGGCGCCGAGCGCATCGTTGATCTCGAAAATCTCACCGGGACGGATCGAGTCCGCCTTCACTGCACTCACTGCAATCTGCTGGTGCGCCTGTAGCTGCATGGCTGCGTTCCTTTGTGGGATACCTCTACCCATTACGCAAAAGGCCCGCCGCTGCCGGCGGGCCTTGCTGTCTCGCGATGCGATCCGGATCAGGTCGCGAGCGCCGCGGCGAACGTGCCCTTGATGAAGGACTCGGTTCGATAGACCGCGAGCGCCAACCGCTCTTCGGCGCGGATGGTGATGAGGTTCTTGCGGAAGTTGTCGCTGTCCTCGGTCGAGATCTCGACGTTGGCGTCTTCCCGATCGAAGATCTGAGCGCCGAGGTTGAAAGCGCCTGTGAGGAAGTTGTCGACCGTCATCGCTTGCGTCTCGACGACCGGAAGGCGCCACAGCCGCGGTTCGGTGCCGCCCTGCGGGTTGGCGAACAGATAGGCGCCGTCATCGGTCTTGGTCAGCTCGATGTCAGCCCAATCCGACGGGTGCATCACAATGCCGTTGGCCGGATACTCGGCCAGGAAGGCCTGCAGGATGGCCAGCCGGATCACATCGATCTTGGTGAGGTTTCCGGCGGCGGTCGGATTGATCGGGGCCGCATACGGCGTTGCCTGGGTGAAGATGCCGTTCAGATCGGTGCCAGTGCCCGCCCCGTTGAGCAGCTGCGTCTCTTCCACATAGGCCAGTCCATAGCGCAAACGGCCGTCGATGTAGGATTGAAGCTGCGGCACGTCGTCGAGGATCTGCTTGGTTGCGAGCACCCAATGCGCGACGGTCGTCACCGCAGTCGTCACGACATCGAACTTGATATCCGACTGCGGCTTTGCGGTGCCGGCGGTTTCGGACACCGTCGCGGCATTGTTGGTGAAACCGGTCTCCTTGACGTACTGGATCGCATTCGACGTGGTGCGGCCAGGCGTCAGCAGGTCACGGATGGTCATCTTACGCTGCGGCGGCGCAATGATGCCGGGCTGACGCTGCGGCACGATCAGATCGCCGGCCGAGCCGTTGGCGTCGGTCGTCAGCGACGAGATGATCGCCTTGACCTGAATGCTCACCCGGCCCTTGCCTCCGGACTTCACAAACGACTTAAACGCCTCGTCGTCGGTGACCTGTTGACCGGTCGACTTGCGCTGTTCGGGATCACCGCCGGCGCGCAGCTGCGCCATCTTCTGCTCGATCTCGGTCACGCGTGCCGAGATCTCGTTGTGCTTGATCAGCACGTCGTCGGCCGCTTTCTTGGTCTCCTCGGTGACCTTGCCGAGGTTCTTCAGCTCGGTCTGCGTGGTCTCGGCCGACTTCTTCACGTCGTCGGAGGCCGTCTTGAGTTGGGTGGCGAGCTCGGTCAGCTGCTTTTCGAGCACGGCGACACCGCCGGCGTCGGCGACCATCATGCCCCAGCCGTGAGCATGGGCGGCAGCGGAGTAATCGAACACGAGCACGGCGCAGACGGCGATCGCCACGATCGCGGCGAAGCCGAGCCAGGGATTGAAGCGCATCTTCATGGTGTGATCCTTCAGGATGATTTGGAGATGGATCGCAACGACGCGATGGCGTCGCTGAGGGTGCCGACAGCGGCCTTGATCGCCTCACCGCCATCGGACTCGCTCCGAATGGCTTTGGCATAACCGACCGAGGCGATCTGGGCGGCCATGCTCTTGGGGACCCCTGCCTCTCGCAGGATGTCCTCAAATTCCTTGATCGACGGCGGTTCGCCGTCGCGCAGCCGGCGGGCGAAATCGCCGAGCGCGGCTTCCGACTTCACGGCGTCGACGCGCGCGCGACGGTTCGCCGGAAACGACACGATCGAAGCCTCGAGCAGATCGAGTTTGATCAGCTTGCGCGGGCCGCCAGCATCGGCCGGCTCAACATCGACCTCGCGATAGCCAATCGACATGCCCTGAATGGCTCCAGCCTTCAGCATGATTAGCGCCTCATCGGCGCGGCGCACGCCCTGCAGCAGCTTGCCTTTGCCGAACAGGCCTTTGCCGTCGTCGCTGAGTTCGTTCCAGACGCCGATTGGTTCGTCCGGATTGTGTTGCCACAGCATCAGCGGATAGGTGCCTTCGCGCGTATGCTTCGCCAGGCTGTCAGCAAATGCACCAGGCATCACGACTTCGTTGTAGCTGTCGCGAACGCCGAACACCGAGGCATAGCCTTCGATCTCGCCGGCATCGCCAGCCGCCTTGACCTTGAAGGCAAAATCCTTGGTGCGCACAGCGTCGCCGGAAGCTTTGGTTTTGATCATGGCACTGGATCTCCGGGAGCCGGCTGCACTGCCTTCGGCGGCATCTTGCCAAGCTGATCGAGCGGAACGAGATTTGACTGCACGGTGAGCACGTCGCCGCCCGGCATCGGCGGCCGATTGTCGAGCGCGCGGCCTTCGTTGCGGGTCAGGTAGCCGTTCTGGCCGAGCGACGAGAGAAGCGCGGCGCGGCCGGCACTATCGGCGCGCAGCAGACCCTCAACATTGAACTCCGCGAAGATACGACTGCGCTCGGCGGGCGGGACAAGCCGCTTCTTGATCGCCTGCTCGATGCGCGTCAGGTAGGGCCGCAGGCCCAGCGTCAGCCAACCGAGCATGATCTGCTCAATACCACTGCCCCACATTGTCTGGCCTTCGGCGGCGTGTCCGATTAGCACCGGCGGCGTGCGCATCCATCGGCAGATTTCCTCGACGCTGAACTTCCAGGACATCAGCATCTCGGCGTCTTTCGGAGGCAGGCTTACGGTCTTGACGTCGAAGCCCATCTCAAGGATGCCGGCATTGGTGGCCTCGCCGCCGATGTACGGATCGATGAACATCTTGCGGAAGTCGCTGCGCTGATCGGCATTCATCTTGGTGCCCGGAGGGGCCGTGAAGAAGATCGACGACTTCATGTTGCTCTTGAAGGTCGCCCCTGCCGAGGCCTCAATCGCTTCAGCGATGCCGAGCGACTGACGAGCGTAGGACACTGGCGAGAGACCGAGGTCGCCCCCGCCAAACCCGCGGATGTGAAAGACGTCGTCCTCAGTCAGGTCGCGGTACACCTTTCCGCGCAGCACGAAGCTGTAGCGCATCACCCCCTGAGGATCGCGGCGAGCATTCATGTCCTGCCACGGGATCGGCGTCAGCGCGACCAACGAGCCGTTCGACCTTTTGTCCTTCAGCGCGTAAGCGTTGCCGCCCTGGCAGAGCGCGACAACGACGCCTTCCCAAAATTCAGCCGCGGTCTGATCCGCGTTCGGGCTTTCGTGCACGATGCCATAGAGCCAGTGGTCGGAGGCCGGCGCCTTGCTGCCGTCCGACTGGCGCGCAAACACGCTGCAGGGCAAGGTCGCGACCGTCTCGGAATGCAGACGAACGCAAGCCCACCATGCCGCGAGTTGCATCGCCCCTTCCGGCCCAACATGCCGGCCGGACCACGACCCTGGCGCACCACGCCGGGAGTTTTCCGGATCCTGCACCTTCAGCGCAGGTTTCTTCCACCATGAGGTGAGCAGACTCATCGCATCAGACCATCACGGCATTGCGGAGGAAGTCGGAAATGTCGACCGGCGCATCGGGATTCCAGCTCATCAGGATTGCCGCCTGCATCAACGCGATGAACGGGTCGATCTTCGCCCGGCCGGAAATCTGCTTGGTGACGATCACATAGTTGCCGAGCGGCTCGATCTTGGCGTTGCCGACGACCCAGTTCATCAAGTCCTGATCGGCATGCCACAGCGTGCCGTCATCGAGCTTAAGCTCCAGGCCGAACAGGCCGGGCTGCAGCGCACGGCCCTGCAGCAGTCGCTTGATCTGCTCGTCGGTGATGCCGGCTTCCTCGAACGCCTCGAACAGCGCGGCGACATTGTTCGGATCGACGCCGGCGGCGTTTTCCTGCGGCAGCAGGCCGGACTCGACGAGCCGACGCAGCAGCTTCACCAATTCAGCCTGGCGCGTTTTGGTGTCGGCCAGCGTCAACGTGCCTTCGGCCTTGAAGTCCTGCAGCCGTGGCGCGATCTCGGGGCGCCGCTCCAGCACCTTCGGATCGGCGAAAGCGTGGCACCACGCCAGCCACTCTCGCGTCTCGCGTTCGCGGCCGATCACCGCGACACCCATCAGGTCGTCGAGGCCGCCGCCGTCGGCGCCGATCGTGATAACCTCGCAGCGCTCCAGCAAGGTATCGAGCGTCAACGTCTCATCGACTGCTTGCGGCCAGAAGTCGGCGCCGGTCCACCCGTCCTGTGAGATGCCGACGCCGACCTCGATATTGAGGTGCTGCGAGACCCAGATCTGCTCGGCTTCCGGATTGACCTTGCCGTTGTTCTCGTAGTCCTCGATCAGACGTTCCGGATCGATCGAGCGGCCGAGGTTCGGCAGCAGCAGCGGCCAGTTCTTCCGATCGCGCCAGAACGTCTTGTCCGGGTGCTTCTTGTCCTCACGCTGCAGCGCTTGCGGATACTCGTAGAGCACCGGCAGCATGATCGGATTGGCGCCGCCCTTACCCTCGCGGATCGCGCGGGCCTTCTTGAGCTCGGTCTTCCAGATTCCGGCCGGCGGCTCGTCCGACTGCGTGGTGATCATCAGCACCTGGCCGCCCTGCATCGTGATGCCGCCACCCCGGATCTGCTGCATCACCGCTGCGGCCTTCGCTTTCTTGCCCAGCTCGTGCACCTCGTCGATGATCGTCAGCACCGGGATTTCACCGACGACGATCTGCGTGTCGAAGCTCTTGACGTTGAGCTGCGTCCCGGTCTTTCGCCGGGTGATGCACTTGTGGTGATCCTGCACCTGGAAGATCTGTGTCAGGCGCTGATCGATGCGGATCATCCCCTGCGCCTGTTCGAAGCAACGCTCCGATACGTTCTGGCTTGGCGCGACGATCAGCATCTGCCGGTTCGGCGCCTCTTCCATGTAGAGCGCCGTGAGCCCGAGCGCGGCCACATAGGTCGTCTTCGAGTTCTTCTTCGGCACCATGCAGAGCAGCTCCCAGACGAGCCGACGCTTGGTGACAGGGTCCTCGCTCGCGAGGAACGCGCAGAGGATGAAGCGGAACCAGTCGCCGCATGCCTCCGACAGCGGCGGGTTGCCCGGAACGTCTGGCAACCGCAGCCGATTGAAGAACGCAAGGGCCTTGGCGGCGCGGGCTTCGTTGAGCGGCACAGTCGGCGCCGGCACCTCGCCGCGCTGAATACGCTCCCACCAATCCGGGCACGCGAACCGCGGCAGCGCAGACGGTGCGGCAATCGCGTCAGTTGATCGCATGTTGTTGCGCGGCCTCGAGCTCCAGCTCGGCCGCGAGATCGGCATCGGCGTCGCGCGCGAGCTGAGCGTCGAGCACCTTCTTGCCAAGGCGGACGCCGGACTGATCGTCGCGCTGCGACTTCTCGGGCTGCGACGACATGCTGCGCTCGGCTTCCATCTGATCGTTGCGATCGAGCAGCCGACCGAACTCCTTCAGCGCGCCGACGTTGCCGGCCTCAGCCAGCTCCCAGGCGATTTCGATGCGGCGAAGTTCCAACCGATCGCGCGCGACGTCGCGCTGACGTAGTTCGAAAAAATAATGCTTACGCAAAGTCGGCGGCGTGACCCCAAGTGCGGCCGCGATCCGCGGCGGCGCCCAGCCGAGCGCCAGCAACATGCTGACTCTGTTGCGGGTTCTGACCGTCACGACATGTTCCGGCCGCCCGCGCTTCTTCGGGCAGTCGACCCACTCATTGCCGAAGAGGTCAAAATTAGCGGTCACGACAAAAAAATCTCCGAATGTGGCCCAAGCCGGTCCGGTGCCCGGGCGGCTCTGGACTTTTGACCCACCCCCGGGGCCGCTAGTACCAGACGCCGCGGGTGTGCAGGCTGGCCTGCTCTTCGCGCTGCTTCTTGCTGTCGTGGCAGGGCTTGCGCATCGTCTGCAGGTTGGTCTCGTCCCAGAACAGACGCGCATCGCCGCGGTGCGGCTTACGATGATCGCACACGAGTTGCGACGTATCGGCCTCGACTACACCGCAGCCGCACTGGCAGGTGAACAGATCGCGGATGAAGGTCTGCGTCCGCAGCTGCTGCCAGCGAGCCGTCTTGTACCAGGCCTTCCAAGGCAGCGAGCCCATCGCGCCTCGCCTTGCAGCGAGCCGCTCGCCGGGTCACGGCGAGCGGCTCTTCACAATCAACGCAGTCACTGGAGGTCGCGGCAGCCGCCTCGGCGCGAAGGGTGAACGCCCCGGAAGCGGTACCGCTGACCTGTGCAGAAACGAAAAGCCCGCCGCATCGGGCGACGATGCAGCGGGCGAAGTCACAGAAGGGAACGTCCAAGCAAGACTGCGCCAGCGCGTGGCGCCGCCGCACATCCTATGAACGACAAAGCCCGGCACTTGGCCGGGCTGCTGTAGCTCTTGATTGCCTGCGGCCACGCCGCCCAATGACATCTCTGGGGATGCTTGAAGCGGTTCACCGCACCGCCGTCGACAACCTTGGGCCGGGCTCCCGCTGAGCGGGACGGGCTTACGTTCGTTCGATCTGGTGCGCTGCCACGGTGATCTCGGTCTTGCGCCCCATCGCGTCGATTTCAACGACGATTCGCCCTTGCAGCGCAAGCCTGACAACGACACCTGCTCCCCATCGCGCCTCGACGTCGTCGACAAAGCGAACCTTCTCCCCAGCCTTGAACGTCTTGGCTGGCAAGCCAGGAGCCGGCGGCGTGTTGAGGCCGGCTTCGATCAGCTTGATGATCCGCACATCGGCGTCACCGATCCACAGCGGCTCGCCGTTATGCGAGCGGATCGGACCGAAAGCGCCGAGGATACCATCCGCCATGGGCAGCGGGCTGGCATGGTCGCTCTGTCGCAGCTGGACGAACACACACCCGGCGATGATCCCGACCCGACGATGGCATAGCGCGCGCCGACCGTTCGAAACAACCCGCGACGGCTTCATCACCTGATAGTTCGGCCAGAACGCACGGAAGCCACGTCGCCGGTAGCTATCGACGACGTCGAGTTCCTTCCATGACCGCACCGCCAGCAGGTAGTACGGCAGCAGTTGAAACTCCCCGCTCCTGGGCAGCTCTTCCGCCTTCGCTACCAACGCCTGCACATCGCTTTCGATCGGCCGAACTGCCATGTTCATCACCCTCTCCCGCCTTCGTCCGCCAACCCCTGTTCATCGTCCGCGCCGCCGGCGGCCCATGTGCCGTCGACACGTGGCGGCCAAGGCCGCGGCATGCGGATGCCTTGCCGTCCAGCGTCGTCGCGTTCATTCGGAAGCCCGGCTCCGGTCCAATCCCGGAACCGCCGCTGCCAAGCCGCGTATTCGGCAGAGCCCTGCGGATAGAACCCCCACAACCAGACCCGTCGCGGCGTTGCCTCGCCGGCTTCATCGGACGTTTGCAGCCGCCAAGCGCGCTGATCGACATGCTCGGCCATCGCCAGCAAGTCGGCACCGATCGGCTTCCGCGCCCGATAGCCGCGCTTGCCGCCATCGCCGGCCCTGATCAGCGGCTGCGCCACGTTCGTTCGCCGGTAGAGCCAGCGGATGACGCGATCTTCGGCGCTGCCCTCGACGATCCACGGCAGATCGCTCTCGGCAGCTCGCGCAGGTGCGTCAGGCGCACGCGCCGCGAAGCCCGGCCAAGCGCCGCGATCCCGCAGAAATAGATGCGCACTCAACACATTCGGCGGCTTCTTCTGACCCTTCCGCCAGGCGACATAGCCCCGCGCAGCCTGACGTGCGAGCAGCCGGTCCGCGTCGGACAGAGCCACCCATTCGTTCATCGCAAGCTGGTGCCGCACGATCGGCTCCGCCCAATCGGCCTCGAAATCCTTCCAACCGTCAGGCTCAGCCTGCGACACACTCCCCCCGGAGGGGGGCTGGGGGGAAGGTTCAGGTTCAGGTTCAGAGATTAGGCCCTCGCTCGAGTCGGAGGGCTGGCCGAGGGCTAACCGAGTCCTAACCGAGGGCTGGACGTCAGATGATACCTCATTCAGCCCTTGCTGGTGGCGAGGGCTAACTACGCCCTCATCGGCCGGATCACAGCCTTCGGCTGCGTCGTCGTCATCCGCCGGCAGATCGCCCCGCGCGCGCGCTTCGATCAGATCGACGTCGGCATCGAGCTGCATCCGGATATCGTCGGTCGTGCGCTTGCCGCGCCCCTCGGTGTTCGCGCGCCCCTTGTCGTCGAGGAATCGCGGCAGCCTGATGATGGCGCCGATTTCCTCGAGGAAGGCGAGCCGCTTGCGCACCGTGTCGGGCGAGAGGTCCGTGTCTTCTGCGAGCGTGCCGATGCCGGCGATGCAGGAGCCCTCGTCGTTGCTGTACAGGGCGATCGCGCGCAGCAGCGACTTGGCGTGCGGATTGCCGAGCCGAAGATTGCGAGCCCAGGCATGCGCCTCATCGGAAGCGAAGCGCCGGCGCCGTCCCGTCTTGGTCGTGGTGGTGGTCATTGTTAGTCCGATTGCCGGAAGGTGTCGGGAGACGCAGAACGCAACGAACAGATTGACGCCGCTACACGGCGGGGGCCGGAACTGGCTCGCACACGGGTGTTCCCGCAGAGCGAATCTGCTCCCCGTCGCGCCAGAACTCTTGCCAGTGGATGTCGCGCGGCCCTTCGCTTTCATGGCGCGTCACCTTGACGATGCCGCAGCCGTTGAGGCATTCGCGCTCGGTCTTGAACGGCGGAAAGCGCTTTGGTTCACCCCAGCGATGGCGCGTCATGACACCGACCTCGCTGCCCCCTTCAGCTGATCGAGGTGCAGCACGATGGCGTCGGCAACAACATTGGCGACCCGCTCCCCATGAGCCGCGCAGAACGCCGCGACCTCGCGAGAGACGAACTCAGGGAGAACGACCGCAACTGGATTGCACCGATCACCAAATCCAGCGAGCGGCCCGTGCGGCGCGCTCGCCACTAGTTCGCCTCGCTCAACAAGAGCATCGATCAATCTGACGGCGTTGTTCTTGGCGCAGCCCAGCTCTCTCGCAACCTCACTGCGCGACGGCATCCGCCCATGTTCGCCGCACAGCTTAGTCACCGCCTCCAGCGCCAGCGATTGTCGCTCAGTCAGCCCCATGCCTCGCGCCGCCTCGTCTCCGATGATGAGATCATCGCTCACGCCGCCATCCTCCCCTCATCAGCCCGCGCCGCTACGGGCCCAGCGCTGGTCAGAAGTTCGACCAGCCAGAATTTGTCGAGTTTGCGGAAATCGACGGAGGCGATGTTGTCGATCACGAAGGCGCGGACGGCGCGCCGATGGATCGACCATTCGTCGCCGCCCTGCGCTGCCGTGCGTGGGTCGACGATGCACCACGCCCAGGGCTGGCGGATCGAAAGAGCCTTCATTGCTCCTGCTCCCGTTTGATATCGGACAGGATGGCGAGAGCCACGAAATTGATCGGCCAGGAAAGACCGTTCTGGATCGCGGAATGCCACGGTCGGTCCAGCCGATAGACTAGCGAACCCCACAAGAACGCCACGACGAGGTAGCAACTCAGAAATCCACCCCAGAACGATCCCTTCATCTCAGGCCTCCCCTTCATTCGTCACCGGCGGCTCGGTCGTGAGCACGCGCGCCACGATCGCCTCGGCGCTCATCCGATCAAACGCCCCGCCGGCGGCGGCGCGATCGAGGCGGTTAATCCATGCCGCCGGAAGGCGCAGGATCGGAATCTGGTCATCGCCGGGACGGCGACCAGGTCGCCAGCCGACAACCACGTCGTCGCGCCACGGACTTTCCGGATCGCGCAGTTCGGTCAGCAAGCGGTTGATCACTTCGGCCGCTTTGAAAGCCGGCGGCCGCTCTCGCTCGTCGTCGATTGACGTGCTCTCCAGGGTCGCGCGCACCGATGGACGGCTATCTGCCTCCTTTGGAAGATGCAGCAACGCGTTGAGCCGATCCGATGGTCCCGGCGCGTAGCGCGGTCTGCAGAGCACAGTCAGGAGCGAGGTCACGTCAGCCCCACCTCTCGACGCGCGCGGGAAAACTCGTTGTCATAGACACGGCCACCTTCGCAGCTGGCGCCGAGATCCGCTTTGCAGCGGTCTTCCATCGTCTGCCGCGTCGCGCCGCACCGCGTGCAGATGATCCGGCTGCCAAGGCGCTCCCGCACGAGCGCAATCGCGCGCTCCATCAGTTCGCGTCGGCAGTTCGGAGTCTGGCGGTGCGGCGTGAGCATGGCGGGCCTCAGCCGATCTTGCCGAAGATCACATCGACGCCGGTGCGCTCGACGACCGACGTGACGATCTGGCGGAACGCCGCCTGCCGAACGTGCTCGGCCCGGTGCAGCTTGATGCCGAGCCAAAGCTTGCCTTCGTCGAGCCGCCAGCGCAGGAACGCGCGGATCTCGGTCGGCGGCTCGCCGAAATACACCGGCAGGTGCAGCACGAACTGCGTCGGCAATTCGAGGCCGCCGCGGGTGCGCGCCTCGGTCTCATCCGAGAATTCGAAATTCTCGTTGTCGCTGGAGGTCCGCACCGCCTTGATGAAGTTGACTTGCCGGCGCGCCTGCAGGTCGCGCACCGCCTCCAAGAGATCGGCCGCCGGCGGCGCGCTGATGTCCGGATTGTTCTCTTCGATGAAGCGCGCGAAATCGAGCTGCTGCTGCAGCTTGCCGTCGAGCTCCCGCCAGATCTTCCATTCCTCGGAAAACGGCAGCGCCAGCGTGCCGCGATGCTTCACCAGGGACGGCTCATCCTTGCCGTGATAGTCGATCGCCGCCACGATCCTGCTCGCCTCGATATCGGCGAACATCAGCGAGGCCTCGCCCTTGAAGCGCTCGACATAGGCAACCAGCGCGTCGACGTTCTGCAGCGTCACGGCCTGATCGATGATCTTCGGCTGCAGCACCGGAACGGAATTGTCCGGCGTGACCTCGACATAATCGTAACCTGCCGGATGAAGCAGGAAGACCTGACCATCATCGGTCTTGATGATGCTCGGCACGCCCTGCGCGCGGACGGCGAGATCGGCAATCGTCGCCGCCTCGCCAGTGGTGTTGATCGGTTCCTTGGCCATCAAACAATCTCTCTCTACGGGTTGAAATGAACGCGGTTACTGCTGCGCGGCCGCGACGCGGTCCGCATCAGCCGCGTCGCGGAAGCGCATTTCGGTCTGCGTCGGGTCGCTGCGGTGCAGGTTGCCGGCGCTGTCGGAGAAGAAGACCGCATCGGGCAGATCGACCTCCGGGATCTTCGACTTGACTTCGATTTGCAGCGTCTTCTCGCTGCCGCCGTCCTTGGCCGGCTTGACCTTGATCACCAGCGTCAGCACGCCGGCCTTGCGGGTTTCGTCGACGGCCTGGATCAACTCGGCTAGCCGCTCGCTCGCGAGGTCGACCGCGCGCCCCTTGCGATACTCACGCAGAACGTCCGTAATGGGTCTCATCAGTTCTCTCCTGATCATGCTGCGCGGCTGGACAGCGCGGCCGCACGTCGCGCCACGCGATTACTTTGAGATTGGCTTGGTGAGCTGATCGAAGGCGTGCAGGAATTGCTGCTCCGCCTCGACGGGCGACCAGCAGTGCAGTCGCACTCCAAGCGGCCGACCGATGTAGGACCACGGCTTATGCGACGGAGCGAGGTTCTGCGCGACTTCGTCGCCCAGTATCGCTTTGTCGATCTCGCGCACCGCCGCGAACTCGTCGGGCGTTACGCCGAAGGTCTTTCCGATAACCGCAAGGATCGCATCCTCGGCTTCCGCGTAGCCGTTCAGCATCAGCTTCAGCGGTCTCGGTACATCGACCATGTAGGCTTCAGCGGCATCGTGCAGCAGCGCGGCCAGGCGGTAGGGCGGCGGTGCCACCTCCGAAAGAAGCACTGAGTGCTCCGCGACGGAGTAGAAGCGAATGCAGTGGCCGCCATAGCGACACTGCAGAGAAAGCGCATGCGCGATCGTCTGAATCTCGACGTCTTCCGATCGCGGATCGAGCGGCCAGAACGGCCGGCCGGAGTATGTTTGAAGCCAGTCACCAAGACGGTGATCGGAGGACGCTAGCTGACTCATGCGCAGGCCTTTGCGGTTGCCAGCGCGACATCGTTGCGCCGGCGTTTCAGGAAGGACGGAATGTCGAGTGGGTCGGGCCGCGCCACGACGAAGTGATTGCAGCAGGCGCAGGCGATGGGCGACGGATCGAAAGCGGCCCCGGACTCGGGGTAGCCACGCGGCGCTCGTTGGAGCGCCCGATCGATCGCCTCATCGAATTTTGCGTCGGAGTCCTCGGCAGCCGGCACGCTCTTTTGAGCCGGCGCATCGACCGCCTTCGGTCCATTCGGCCGAAACGCCTTAGTCACCGGATGCGTGGTGAACCGCTCGGCATCGTCCGGGCGCGACAACGCTTCTCGCTGACCGGGCGGAATCCACACGAACTCCGTCGTCTTGCGGGCGCTGTTCTTCAGCCAGACGATCCACAGATACGCGGTCGCCGTGTCGCCTTCTGGCTCCCATCGCCCTTTGTGCAGCGGCACCCGCTCGGCGAACTGCGCGATGATCGCCGGCGGATACGGCTGGAACACCCGCTCAAAGCGGCCGACGGTTTCGAGCCATTGCAGCCGCAGGAACATCGCGACTCCGACCTGCGCGAATTGCAGTGCGCGCAGCACGAATGCCTCGGCGTTGGCGCCGAACGGCGGATTGGTGATGATCCAGTCGTCGAACCCCGGCACGATATCGCCGAGGAAGTTCGCCGTGTGGCCATAGCCGTGCGGATGAATGTCCGACGCCGTGACTTCCTTGAAGTAGTCACACAGCACTTCCGCCATGTGACCTTCGCCGCAGGCCGGCTCCCAGGCCGTTTGCGCATGCAGCGAGGCCGCGTGCCCGCTCCGCTTCAGCACCACTTCGACAAGTGCGCGGGTCGCCCAGGGCGGAGTCGGGAAGTAGTCGAGACCGTCGTCGGGCTCTTGGCGCGAGGCCATGATGGACCGGCTACCCGACGGCAGCTTGGCCACGGCCTCGCGTTGCTCATCGTCTGGAAGCCGGGCGATCTTCTCTGCGGCCGACACCGCGAGCTGACCTTGCTCCACGGCGTGCTGAAGCTCTTCGACGCCGTCATTGATCACAGCGCGGGCACGCTCAACGCTGCGCTCACTGACGTTCACCATGGCTGCCGCCGCCCGGGCGGAAATTCCGCCAATTGGCGGAATATGCTCAGGCGCCGGGTCGAACGGCTTTGCCTTGTCGTCGTCGCGCGAATCCGCTTTCGGCCGGCCAACGCCGAGATTGGCGAGCCGCGCCGCTACGATCGCGCGCTGGCTTTCGTCGAGATGGCGCCGCCGCAGGTTCTTCGACAACACCCACTTGAGCGGATCGCCATCAACCGACGGATTGAAGGTCACGAACCACGGCGCCGGCGGAGTCAGCAGCTCCGCATCGAGCGCCTCGCCGGCCCGATGTCCCCAGCCCTCGCCCAGCACCTCGCCGCCGTCGCACAGCTCGAGCAGCGCATCGTAGCGATTGCGTCCGTCGAGGATCTGGCCGTCGAGCAGCACGATCTTTTCGCGGATGCCATTGTCGCGAATGTCGTCGCGCAGTTCGTCGCGCGCCTGCCCCTCGATCATCGGGAACAGATCGGCAAAGCGGTGCCCCGCGAGGCATTTCATGCCCGCACCTCTGCGATCCGATCGCCGATCGCAGCGCCGATTAGCTCGCAGCACGTCGACAGCACGGCGAGGCCGAGCACGAGGATAACGAAGGCGAAAACCGGGTGAACGACGGACAACACATCGAAAATGGCATCGGCGGCGGTCATCACACGCCTCCCCGCTCTGCGCGCTGCAGCCGCTCGACATCGAACCGCGCCAGCTGATCGCGCGAGAAGCCCGGGCATTCGCCGTAAGGCTCCGCATGCGGATCGACGGCCGGATCGTCGGCGCGGCGCTGCGGCGGGGACGCGCGCAGCAGCGTGGCGATGCCGAGACCAACCGCCACAACGAGCAGCAGGCCGGCGATGACTGCCTTGAGCGCGTCAATCGAGACAGCCGGTAAAAAATCGGGAGCGGCGGTCATCACACGCCCTCGCCGTCTTCAAAGTCGAGTTCGAGCCGGCGGATCGCCTTGCGGACGGCGCGGACGCGTGGGTCCGTGGCATCATCCGGGATCAGGCCGAGGATGGTCGGAATGATCAGCTCGGTCCCGAACAGCGCCTCGTACATTGCCGCATTGGGCAACCGATTTCCGGCCAGCGTTTTTTCGCAGATCGACAGCGACTGATCGGTCAAATAGTGCAGCTTTGCTGCGGACTTACGTTCCCCAAGGGCGGCCCGCACCCGACGCATGACGGGCGATAAAACTTCCGTCTCGGAAGGTTTTTGTTGCCCCTCGGGGCAACGCGCCGATTTGACCGCGGCGCGCGGCTTTGCTGACTTCGCGCTCATGAAGCGACCTGTTCGGTTGAGGAAGGAAGAGCATCAGCGGCGGTTTCGACACCGGGACGATGGCCGACACCGGCCCAATCGTTCGGGGTCACGAGGCCGCCGGTCAGATTGAAGATCGCCGCCATTTCCGCCGTACCGGGCTCGCGCTCGCCTGTGCGGTAACGGCGCACGGTTTCGCTCGACCAGCCCGCCCGACGGGCAAACTCGGCATTGGTGGTGTTGGCGTAAATGATCCAGTCGGCAAACCTCATGAGCCGAAGCAACACCAAAACGGTGTTGATTCGCAAGCCTTCCAACACCGTTTCGGTGTTTGAAGCCCACACCAATTTGGTTGATCTCGTTCGGATGGCTCCAAAGGGCAAATATCCGAACGGCCTCGCCGACATCATCAAGGCGAGAGGCATCAGCCAGGCCAAGCTGGCGGAGGCGATCGGCACGTCGCAGCAGCAGATCGGGAAGCTGGTCAACGGCGAACGCGAAATGACGGCGCTCTGGGCAGAGAAGCTGGCGCCGGCCCTGCGGGCATCACCGGAACAATTGGTGTTCCCCGGACTTCGGCGGTTCCGCGCGCCGTTGGTATCCTGGGTGAGCGCCGGTCAGCTGGCTGCCCAGGAGGGCGTGAAGCGAACCGACGTCAAGAAATACGTGATGCTTGCCGATCTACCGAAAGGCGACTGGATCGTGCTTGAGGTCCAGGGAGATTCGATGGACCGGGTTGCGCCAGACGGATCGTATATCTGCGTCAATCTGGCGGATCGCCGTCCGCACAACGAAAAATTCTTCGTATTTTGCACCGAAGAGGGCGACGCCACCTTCAAGCGCTTCAGGGCCGGCAATCCGCCGCGCCTTCAACCATTCTCGACCAACCCCGACCACGAAACCCTCCCCATGACGGAAGGAATGCTCGTGGTCGGCAGGGTTGGGAGGGTCATTCATGATTTGGACTAGAAGGCGCTCCGCAACACCAGATTCATGAGATAACCCCATATCGGTGTCGGACGAGTTGACCCCACACCAATTTGGTGTAGGTTTGTTTCCCGTGAAACATCACGGGAGATTTCCATGCGACGCCCCCCTCGCCCCGGTGCCAGCCGGCCATCCCAGCCCTACGCTGCCGTTTCCGAGCTGATCGACAGCGCCCTCGCCCCGGCCCGCGCCGGGCTCAAGGGCCCCGCCGCCATCAAGCGGCTGGCCGACGACATGCGCCAGGCCAGCCAGCGCGAAGGCGGCATCACCCGCGACGAGCTCGAGCTACTCGGCTGGACCGGCGCCCAGCTCGACGCCCACGCTGCCGAAGCACGCGAGCGCGCGCAGTCGCTGTCCGTCTTGACGGCTTAGGGGGCTGTGATGACCCCGCAGCTTCGCGCGACGATCGAACTCGCAATCTGGCAGGCGAACCGCCGCCTGCCGCCTGATCAGCGCCTGACCATCGTCGATGCGGAAGCGCTCGACATCGCCCCGACCGACGACGACAAGGCGTATCTTCGCACGCTCGACGCCGTCGGCTCGGCGATGCGCGAAGCGGCGTAGCGGGGACGCCGGCAATGCCCTGCACCCGCTGGACCAATCGCGAACTGTCGATGCTGGACAGTCTCGCCCCGGCAGACGCGAGCGACGCCGACCTCATCGCCGCGCTGCCCCGGCACACGGTGAAGGCGATCAAGTCCCGCATGGCCGCACGCGGCCTGCGGCGGCCGTCGACCACCAAGTTTTCGCCGAAAGAGCGTCAGCGCCAGCGCATGGCGCAGGCCGGCAGCTACCTCGCCAAACGCGTTGCGCAGTTCGGCCCCGCTGCCCTCACGCGCGCCGCCGGGCGGGTCGCCGAGAACGTCGTCGGAGCCGCGACACTGGAATGCCTGATCGCGGCCTCGGCAGCGATCCATGCGCGCCTGCGAGCGGAGGACGCGTCATGAACTGGAATCCCGACAGCGCCCTACCGCCGGAGATCGAGGCCGGCGGTCGCGTCTGCGGCAACTGCCACGCCAACCCCGTCGCGCAGCCGCGCGGCCGCCTCTGCCCGTCGTGCCATGCCGAGGCGCTGCAGCGGAAGGCGATCCAGAACAAGGCCGCCGTTCAGCGCCAGCGGCGGCACGATCGGAAAGCGGCGACAACGCGATGACGCACCTTCTCGACCTGGTTGAAGCCGCTGGCGTGCTGCGCAAATCCAAGCGCTGGCTGCAGGATTGGCTGGCCAAACACCCGGTAGACGCGCACGGGCGGCCTTTCTACAGTCAGGTCGGGCGAACCAAGCTGTTCCGCGAGAACGACATCGCCCGCATCCTCGACGCCACGATGGTCGCGCCATGCCCCTCAAGCTCGTCCCGCCCCGTAAAGGCAAGAGCCCGAACTACACGATCCGCGGAACGTACCTCGGCGTCAGTGTGGACCGAAGCGCAAGAACTGCTCGGAAGGCCGTTGCCGAACAGCAGCGCAAGCTCCTCGAGGGCCGCATCGAACGTGGTGAATTTCCAGAAAAGCCGGCCGTCGGCCTAGGCGAAACGTTCATCGCCGCGGCCGTCTCCTACATGCGGGGCGGCGGCGAGCGCGAGAACCTCGGCAGATTGATCAGCTATTTCGGAGAGACGCCGATCGCCGAGATCGGACAGGCCGAGATCGACGCCGCAGCGCTCGCGCTCTACCCCACGGCCACGCCTGCTACGCGCAACCGCAAGGTCTACACGCCGGTATCGGCGGTGCTGCATCGCGCCGGTCGCGACATCCAGATCAAGCGGCCCAAGGGGGCGAAAGGCCGGATCGTCACCGACTTCCTCAGCGTCGACGACGCCTTCGCAATCATCGATGCGGCGGACCGCGACGATCGCGCGTTCGGGATGCTGCTTCGCTTCCTGCTTTACACTGGCTGCCGCATCAGCGAGGCGATGGCGCTGCGCTGGGAGCAAGTCGACTTCGATCTCGGCGTCGCCTACATCGCCACCAGCAAGAACGACGATCCACGCACGGTACTGCTGCAGGCCGAATTGCGCGAGGAAATGCGCACGTTCGCTGGAGACAGGAGAACCGGTCAGGTATTTCCCTTCCGCCGCGGCGGCGGCCTGAAAGATCGTCTGACCCGCGCCAAGCTTCACGTGTGCGGAATCGTGCCAAAGCCCAGGCACGGCAAGGAGACGAAGGCCGATCGCCGGATACCACCGCATCGGCTGTCGTGGGTTGGCTTCCACACGTTCTGTCACACCTGGGCGACTTGGATGCGCCGCTATGGCCGAGCGGACGTGCAAGGCCTCGTGGCGACGGGCCGTTGGCGAGACCCGCGATCGGCAGCGCGGTACGCGCACGTGGCTGCTCGCGAGGAATGGGGTCGGGTCGATAGCCTGCCCAAGCCGCGTGTAAAATCCGTGGAAAGCTGACCTCTCACTACGTAAGTATTTGATTTGTCTCAGCGCCGCAAAGCCTCCCCCAAGGCTGGCCGCAACCTTTTTGGGGGGACCTACTGAAAGTGCCGAGCGGCGCGATGACGGGCGTGTTGTCGACTGCGCCGACTTTCGCCGCGCCGCTCTGCGCTGGGTCGGAACCCGAGGCGCGCGCCGCATGCCCGATCGAGCATGCGGACAACACGTCAGGCGAGAAGACACCCCCACACGATCTCAGCTCCACACGTCGCCGCCCCGCGACGGGGTAAAATAGAACCGTCCGCGCCTTCTTCACGGTTTTTCGGTATGCGGCAGAACGGGACCATCTCAACCGGGAGGGTATCAGACTGGGTTGAACCTTCAACTTCGGGGTGCAATAACACCATCCTTAATGGAGGTATTTTGATGCACAACCTGATCACCCCGGAGGGGATCGACCAGGCCTACCAGGCCGTTCTCGGAAGGCCTGCCGACGAAGGCGGAAGGGCCCACTTCCAAGCCGTAACCAAGCCCTACCAACTGACGGTCGGTCGCTTGATGCACATTCTCGCACAAAGCGAAGAATTCCGATCGCGCCCAGCAGATGAACAACGGATTGCCCTGGAGACGATCGCCAAGGCGGCGCATCCGGCCGAGGCCGTGCATTGGTTTCACTCCATCACCCTGCCGGACGGGTACGTCACCAACGGCATGCAGAAACAAGAAGCGGTCGACGCCGTATTTCGGCATCCCGTCAAAGGCCGCAGCGTTCTCGATATCGGGGCTTGGGACGGCTTCTACTCGTTCGGTGCTGAACAGCGCGGCGCGGCCGACGTGCTGTCCACGGACTGGTTCTGCTGGGGTGGTCCGGGCTGGGGCACGAAGGCAGGCTTCGACTTTGCAAAGTCGGCGCTGAAGTCGAGGGTCCGCGAATGTGAGGCCGACCTGTTCTCGCTCGACCCGGCGATTCACGGCACCTTCGACACAGTTCTCTTTCTCGGGGTCCTCTACCATCTGGTCGACCCGCTCGGCGGGCTCCGCAAAGCAGCGGCGATGTCCCGCGACCATATTATCGTGCTGACCCACACGTGGAATAACGAGATCGACAAGCCGTTGATGGAATATGCATTCAATCTGAACGGAGACGACACGACGTTCTGGTACCAGAACATTGCTTGCGTGAAAGCGATGTTGTCGGATCTCGGATTCAAGCGCTTCGACATCCTTGATGCGCCTCCCGGCCCCGAGAACGGTCAGCCGCGTCACGTCATCCACGCGCGGCGAAACTGACCACAGGAGACGCTCCTGTGATCATTCCAGAAACAGGCATCCCCTATCCGGGCCCCGATTTCCGAAAGAGCAACAATCGTCTTCGGGACGATGAATATCACCGCATCGGCAGCAGCTTCGCCGCCGCGGTCGCGGGATCGGTTGAACGGTTCGACGGCCGCGATCGAAGTGAGTTCAAAACGATCGTCGACTGGGGCTGCGGAGCGGGCCGGGTGACCCGCTATCTTCCAAGCCTTTTCCCGACGGCTTACATCATTGGCGTCGACACAGATGCCGCCGCGATTCAGTGGGCAGAGGATGAGATCCCGCTTATTGACTTCCATGTCTATGAGCATCCGCCGATGCCAGTCGCGGGTGGAATGACAGATCTGTTAGTCAGCCATGTCCCGTTGATCGAACAGGTTTCGTGCATGTACGATTTTGACAGGGTCATGAAGCACGGCGGTCTCCTCGTGCTGACGATGGAACCGGACGCCATCTCCGCCTGGCAGAGGGGATTCGATCTGCTGGACGTAACTGCCGGTTCTGCCGAGAACTACTCCACCGCGGTCCTGCGAGCTCGGTGATACACGTTCCCGTCACTGGAACATCCGGGGACAGCACGGCGCGGAGGCCATGAGGCCGCCGCGCCGGATGTTCAGGCGGCCAGCGCGCCGGTTGCCGCGAGGGCATTGTTGAGTGCCCGCTCCCGCTGCTCCGGCCCCATGCCGATGCCCTCGGCGTGGATGAAGGTGATGTCGGTGATGCCAAGGAAACCGAAAAAGGTCTGCAGATAGCGGTCCTGCAGTTCATAGCCGGAGACCGGCGAGTCAGGGCCATAGAAGCCGCCACGCGTGGACGCGACGATCACCTTGCGGCCACCCGCAAGTCCGGCGGGGCCATTGGCGCCATATTGAAACGTCTTGCCCGCGATCGCGATGCGGTCGAGCCAGGCCTTCAGGTTGGTCGGCACGGTGAAGTTGTACATCGGCGCACCGATTACCACGACATCGGCGGACAGAAATTCGTCGACAATCGTGTGGTCGGCGAGATCGGCTAGCGTCAGATGCGGCAGCGGATCGGCGCCGAGGTCGCGATACTTGACCACAGCACCGAGGCGATCGGCGGAAAGCTTGGCAACGACTGCAGCCGAGATCTTCTTGCTGACGCTGTTCTCGCCGGCGACGCTGCTATCGAGGTGGAGGATCTTCATGGTGGCCTCTGGTTTAGACGTTACGAAGAAACTCCAGATAACCGAGCCAAAATCCCTCACAAGAAGGCACATTCGTGAGCTTCACACACACGGAAGTAACCCCGGCATCGTTGATGTGCCCGGGATTGAAGGCGATCGCTTCGGTCCTGATAGCGCGCAAGGCCCGGACGTCAGCATTTGTCTGCGGTGGCTGGGCGAGACGTGGGGCACGCTGATGGTGGCGACGCCCGCCGACGACCTGCGCCGCTAATCGCAATAGCGTCGTGCAACCGAGCCGATTTCACAGCGGATGCTGCCCCGACCTTCCGGGGCCTTGAACGCGACGGCTTGGTCAGCAGACGGCACAGCAGATCCGCTGCACGCTCTCTTGAAAGGGAGATGAAGGCTCGCCACCGAACTGCCGCCAGCGCGCCACGATCGCGCGGCCCTGGCCCCCTTCATGTCGCGGCCTCGATATCCAAGAACTTCGGAAAAAGCGCGATCCGCAGGAGCGCGGGCGGGACTTAGTCTTCCGCCACCCGCTGCATCGCGACCTTGGTGCGGCGTTTGAGGATTTCGAGCTTGGCTTTGACGTCGTTCAGCGCTGCGGCGTCGAAATCGCTGAAGATGTAGGCGTGCAGCGCCTCCCAGCGCGGCGTCAGCGCAGCGATCTTCTGCTGCGCCGCCTCCGACAGCGACATCAGTACGACCCGCGCGTCGGTCGTCGAGGTCACGCGATGGATCAGGCCGAGACGCTCGAGGATCTTGGTCTGGGTGGTCACGAAGGTCGAGACGGCGTGGATCTTGTCTGAGACCTCGCCGACCGAGACGCCGTTGCCCTTGTCGAGATCGCTGATCGCCATCAGGATCAGCCATTGCGAGCCGCTGATGCCGAACAGCTTGGCCCACGATCGCCGGATATCTTCGAGATTGTTGCTGATCGAAACGAAGTCCCAGATCACCTGATACGACAGGCAATGATCAGCGCGCCCGATTTCGGCGCCGAGGCTAGCCTCGAGCGGCTCGATCTTGTGCGCGTTGTGCCGACTCGGCATTCCCAGAACCTCCGATCGTCCGTTTCCCCAGCGTCGTCCGAGCTTCGATTCGGCCCTGTTAGAGAAGGGCAGAATGTTTTTTGATAAGATATTCTCCGAGCCCGATGCCGACCAAAGTATTACCTTTGTGCTTAACAATGTAGCGCCTAAACCCGCTTCACGCCACCGTCACAGATAAGGACTGTGCTGAATCTGCTTCAGATTCAGCAAATTATGCCAAAGCCGGGAATAACCCGAGTTGTTTTCAGCGTACGAAGCGGGAACTTTAACCGTGACAGAATCGTGACACACTGTTGCCTATTGGCCACAAGTTCCCTGAATGAAGATAGGTATCTTTGTTTGGTCCTTCCAATAGCTAACTTTGTTATGTATCGAGTCTGAGACCGACGGAGGGGGGCACCTCGAAGTCGTCCCCGCCCGACGAGCGGCCCGCGATAGCCGGCGCTCCGAAGGTGGTTCGCGGGTGAAGCCGTGTGGCCGATACTTGAAGCCAACGGTGTTGCCCAAACGGCAAAACTTGGAGGTTTCAAATGAATTTCGTGAAAGGCCTGATGCTGGGCAGCACGGCCGCTCTGATGGTGACGGCTGCGCAAGCCGCCGACCTTCCGCTCAAGGCCAAGGCGGTGGAATACGTCAAGGTCTGCTCGCTCTACGGCGCAGGCTTCTACTACATCCCGGGCACCGACACCTGCATCAAGCTCGGTGGCTTCACCCGCGCCGAAGTCGCGGTCAATGCCTCGGGCATGACCGAAACTCCGGCCTGGAACGGCGCCGCCGGCCAGGGCAACCGCCTGTCGAACAACACCATCTTCCGTTCGCGTCAGGACATCAACATCGACACCCGCACCGCGACCGAATACGGCGTCGTGCGCACCTACTTCGACTCGGTGTTCACCTGGACCAGCGGCGGCTCGTCGTCGACCGTTGCCGGCGGTGAGCTCGGCGTCTACTTCGCCTTCGTGCAGTTCGCCGGCTTCACCTTCGGTAAGGCGGTGTCGCAGTTCTCGACGCCGTGGAACGGCTCGCCCGGCAACATCACGTCGAACCTGCTCGGCGGCGACGACACCTCGACCGGTATCAACCAGGTTGCCTACACCGCCGAATTCGGCAACGGGATCTCGGGCTCGATCTCGCTCGAAGATCAGAGCGGCTATCGCCAGGCTCAGGGCGTCTCCAGCCTCGTCAACGTGACCGGCCTCGGCAGCGCCAGCACCGCCAACAACGGCACGACCTGGCTGTCGGGCGCGGCCGCGGGCACCAACTACGTTGCCGGCACGCAGATCCCGGACATCGTCGGCAAGATCCGCGTCGACCAGGCCTGGGGCCTCTTCCAGGTGTCGGCCGCGGCTCACCAGAACCGCGCCAGCTACTATAACCCGTCGCTGGAAACCACCGGTCATCCGGACGACAAGTGGGGCTACGCGGTGCTCGCCGCCCTGTCGCTCAAGAACCTGCCGACCGGCCCCGGCGACAGCCTCAACCTCGACGCGACCTATGCTGACGGTGCGATCCGCTACGTGATCGGCGGCACCAGCCCGAACAACTTCGCGATGTACGGCAACGGCGCGATCGGTGCCTACCAGACCATCGCGATCGGCTCGGCCATCGACGGCGTGTTCACCAACGGCGGCGGCATCGAGACCACCAAGGCCTGGGGCATCCGTGGTGCGTTCAACCACAACTGGAACCCCTACTGGGCGACCTCGATCTTCGGTGCCTACACCTCGGTCGACTTCGGCAGCACCGGCGGCGCGCTCTACACCCAGGGTCTCCGCAACGCTGTAGGCGGCACCTTCACGGGCAACCCGAACTTCAACATTGCTCAGATCGGTACCCGCACCGCGTGGACCCCGGTCAAGAACCTGACGTTCTCGGGCGAAGTCATCTACACCCGGATCGATCAGAACTACACCGGCACCACCGGCACGGTGAACCCGGGCGCGACCAAGCCGACCGCGGTCTACCAGTTCAAGGACCAGGACACCTGGACCGGCGCCGTCCGCGTCCAGCGCACTTTCTAAACAACGACGAAAGGATCCATGTAAACCTCCAGGAACCTCCGGCGATGCCCCGCCGGAGGTTTTCCTGTTTAAGGGGGTGCATGGCTTCAACGCTCTTGCGCGTCACGACACTTCGCTGGCGACAGATGGTCGTGGGCACCAGCGACACCAACGGACGCGTCCGAGCAACGGACGCGATTCCCGCTGCAGGCTTTTACGCATGAGAAGGGCCCGGGTACGGCCGCGACCGCGGGGGACGCGGGGCTCATAGCGGCCACTGCCCCCCACTCACTCAGGTCGCTTTGCGCAATCGCCGGGAGAGCGTGAGAGCCCGCAGATCCGGGACTGAGCTAATCGGATTGCGGCGCGATCGAAGCCCGCTCCGGTTCTGGAGCTCGTCAGAACCGGAGCCAGAGGCTGGCCAGTCGCGCGGCTTCGGTCGCCGTAGCACCCGCCTTCGTCAGCACGCTCAGTAACAGACTTCCACGCGCCGCCAGCGCCAGCCGTAGGACGTCCAGACACGCTGCCGCTGCAGATAGCAGCCGTCATCGTAATAGGACGCGGCCGGATAGCTGTAACCGTAGCCGCTGTAGTAGGCCGGGTAGCCGTAGCCATAGCCGCCCCATGCGTACGGCGCCGCGAGGCCGAGGCCGATGCCAACGCCCACTGCGCCCCACCCCGGACCGCGCCAGCCACCGCCGCGCCAGCCGCCATGCCAACCTCCGCCGTGCCAGCCTCCACCATGCCAGCCGCCGCCATGCCAGCCGCCGAAGCCGCCCCGCGCTGAAGCCGCAGTCGGTGCCGCCAATGCGGCCAGCGCTGCCACCGAGAACGCAACGATCGCCTTCCTCATCATCTTCCAACTCCATTCCGCACGATCCCCGCCCCGCTCGCGAGCATGCGCCCTCCTGCCGCAGTTTGTTCGGCAATCCGCGCTTTCGCCGTTTCAAATCTGCGCGACTGGGCGCAGCACTGCGGCCACCGCGCGCGTCGCGGAACGAATGACGCCGGCGAGCGCTTGTGATTGCGGGAGAGCCCTATGCGCAAGCTGATCGGATTCGACGAGTACACCTTCGACAAGCTCACGCAGCTCGGCCGCGACCGCATGGCCACGCTGCAGGAGCTTGCCGACGAGGCTTTCGCCGATCTTCTGAAGAAGCACGGCATACCGATCGACCTGCAGGATGCGCTGAAGAAGAGCGCACGGGCGGCCAAACCGTCAAAGCGCGCGGCAGCCGACCGGCACCGCGGCAAGCACTGAAAGGACCACCAACGATGGCAGACGATCCGTTTGAACTCGGCGCGCGCGCAGCACGCGAGAACATCCCCGCTGAGGCCAATCCATTTGCCGAAGGCACCGAGGACTACGCGCTGTGGGCCGCGGGTCACGAGCGGATCGCCACGGCCGTCGAGGCGAACGAATCTGAAGGCTGATCGGCGGCGCTTTTCGTCCTTCTCGGCGCTGCCGTAAACCGGCAGCGCCGTACTACGTCAGCCGATCTTCTTCAGGCCCTTGGCGTAACGCTGGCCATTGGCCACATAAAAACCCGCGCCCATCAGCATCGCCTTGACCTGCTCGGGCGTCAGCGTCCGCGCGACCTTGGCGGGCGCGCCGAGGATCAGCGAGTTCTCCGGAAACGATTTGCCTTCGGTGATCACCGCACCGGCGCCGACCACGCACCCGCTCGCCAGCTTGGCGCCGTTCATCACGATCGAGCCCATGCCGACCAACACGTTGTCGGCAATACTGCAGCCGTGCAAAATGACGTTGTGGCCGATCGTGCAGTTCTTGCCGATGGTCAGCGGAAAACCGGGATCGGTGTGGCAGGTCGAGCCGTCCTGGACGTTGGAGCCCTCGCCGACGTCGATCCACTCGTTGTCGCCGCGCAGCACCGCGCCGAACCAGACGCTGGCCGACGGATGCAGCCGCACCTTGCCGATCACCGACGCGGTGTCGGCGATGAAGTAGTTTCCATCCTGCGGAAGATCAGGCTTGTTGCCGTCCAGCTCGTAGATCGCCATCTCGGTCTCCTGTTGCCCGACCAGTCATGGCAACGCGAACCGCCGAGGGCAAATGTTTTCAGGTGATGACGCCGACCGCGTGCAGCCCCATCAGCAGCACCGTGCCGGACATCATGCTCCAGGTGCCGGCCAGCACGGTCGCCAGCATGACGAATTCCGCGCGGCGACGCGGCCTCTCCGGGATACGGGGCCCGAGCAGCGTGTTGCGCATGATGATGAAGGGCGCGGCGAACATCAGGAACGGGATCGCCGCGAAGCTCTGCGCCACCACCCCCTGCTGGAGCAGGCCGAACCCCGCCGGCCGCCGCACCATCGCCTGATAGCCACTGGCGAGCGCGCCCGCGACGGCGAACCCGATCAGCAACGAGAACAGATTGTTGAATGCTTCAGGCGACATCGGCAACGGCCCCGCTCCGGCAACTCTCCAGCCGGACTGGTGTCGCAAAAAGCCGGGCGGATCGCCATCGCATCGTTAAGTTTGGGTTAACGCGGGCGTGCGAGGGATAGCACGCGTGCGCCGCGACAGCGCCGTCGCCGCGGCGCAAAGCCGTGTGGTCCGGTCGGTCTTCGGGTTCAGTCTGCAATGAGTTCGGTTTCGTCAGCGTCCGTTCGCCCTGCCCGTCCCGGTGGCCGGCGCGGCTATCGTATGCCGGTCGCGATCGGCAGCACGATCTCGCTCCTCTCGATCCTGGCCGTGGCCTACCTGCTGTGGCCGACCTGGCGGGCGCAACCGGTGGGCGATCCCGACCGCACGCCGGTGAGCATCGGCGACACCCTGTTCAACGTGCCCACCAAGGCATTCCGGGTGAAGTTCCAGCGCCATTCGGGACCGCAGGAGCGCGTCGATCTCAACTTCGTCTATCCGTCGCTGGCGCCGCCGGAGAAGCCGAAACGGGCGACCCCGGACGACGTCGAGGAGTTTCATCCGATCGATCGCATCTTCGTCTCGATCGCCGCCCATCACGATGCGCTGGCGCCGGAGACGCGGCTGCGGACGATCTATCCGCGCTATCTGGCGCCGTCGTCGCAGCAGCTCGACGACGGGCTGACCGTCCGGCCGTTCGTCGAAGGATCGCCATACAGCGCCGAGGACCTGATCACTGCGGGAGAGCCGCAACTCGCGGCGCGCTGCACCCGGGACCGGCAGACGCCCGGCATGTGCATCAGCGAACGCCGCATCGACGGCGCCGACCTCACCTTCCGGTTTCCCCGGCAGTGGCTGAAGGACTGGCGCGACGTCGCCACCGCGATCGACCGCCTCACCGCGCAACTCCACGCCGTGCGCGGGTAGCAGTGCGTGCGCGCTCGTCATTGCGAGCGAAGCGAAGCAATCCAGCACCAAGCACCGAGTTGGATTGCTTCGTCGCTTCGCTCCTCGCAATGACGGAGTTCAGCAGCTTATGCGCTGCTCGCGCCCGCTAGCCAATCGCCTGCTCACAAGTCGACTGCGAACGCGCGCCGATCTCACACGTCGGCGAGATCGTCTTCCAGGATCGCCATCTGGAACTGGAACGAGCGATCGTCGTCCTCGTCGTCGACGAACAGCACGCCGACGAATTCCTCGCCGATATACACTTCGGCGGAATCGTCCTTCTTGGGCCGCGGCACCACGCGGATTTTCGGATTGCCGAACACCTTCTTGAGATAGGCATCGAGCTTTCTGACTTCCTGAACGTCCACGGTGATCTCCAATCTAGAACAATGGCTTCCGGAGCGACGCGGGCCGGATCATCCGCCCGGCGATCGCTGCAAACAAGGCCGCCGTCAGTACGTTTTCGAGCCGCGCGCCGCAACCCCTCGCGACGAGTTGCGAACCGCATTCGCGGCGATGTTCACGGGCAATTCCGACGGTCACAAACCGATCGCGTTGAGCATCTGATCCATGGTGCGCGACGGTTCGGCGCAGCCCGCCTCGCCCACCACCTTGGCCGGCACGCCGGCGACGGTCATGTTGTGCGGCACCGTCTTCAGCACCACCGAACCGGCGGCGATGCGCGCGCAGTGCCCGACTTCGATATTGCCGAGGATCTTTGCGCCGGCGCCGATCATCACGCCGCGGCGGATCTTCGGGTGGCGGTCCTCGTGCTCCTTGCCGGTGCCGCCGAGCGTCACGCCGTGCAGGATCGAGACATCGTCCTCGATCACCGCGGTCTCACCGACGACGAGGCCGGTCGCATGGTCGAGGAAGATGCCGCGGCCGATCTTCGCGGCCGGGTTGATATCGGTCTGGAACACCGCCGAGGCGCGGCTCTGCAGATACAGCGCGAAATCCTTGCGCCCGCGCAGATGCAGCCAGTGCCCCAGTCGATGCGTCTGGATGGCGTGGAAGCCCTTGTAGTACAGAAGCGGATCGATGAAGCGCGAAGTCGCCGGATCGCGATCGAAGATCGCCACCATGTCGGCGCGGAACGCGTTGCCGATATCGGGCTGGTCGCGCAGCGCTTCCTCGAAGGTCTGGCGGATCAGATCGCCGGACAGCGCCGAGTGATCGAGGCGCTCTGCCACGCGATGCACCACCGCGTCTTCGAGCCGGTCGTGATGCAGCACGCTGGCATAGATGAAGGAGGCGAGCTCCGGCTCGCGGCGAACGATATCCTCAGCTTCGCTGCGGACCCGCTCCCAGATCGGATCGAGCGTCGTCAGCGTTGCAGTCTGCGGATTGACCTGATGCATCACCATGCCGGCTCTCTCGATCTCGTCTGTCGGTCACTATAGCACGCCGGGGCCGGGCCTGTCGCGGCGGCTGAAGCCGACCGGCGGAACGCACCACCGCCCTGCTAAGCCGTTGATCTACGGGAATATTCGCGGAACGCCGGGCGATCACCCCGCCAAAGTTGCAGATCTTGAAGTGGGGAGCGCCGCGGCGACTTCAACTCGGGCCGCCCGGCGTCACGGTCGGCTCTGCAGAAAACGCACCACGCCTTCCTTGTAAACGCGGTCGCCGACCGCGCGCATGTGGTCGCGGCGCGGAATGTCGAGCACCTCGGAGCCGGGAATGATGCCGCTGAGTTCGTGCGCCGACCCGGCGACATCGTCGTCGGTGCCGACCGCAATCAGCACCGGCACCGCGATCGCCGCCGCATCCTCCCGGCTCATCAGTCCGCGCGACCCGCGCATGCACGCCGCCAGCGCGGCGTGATCGGACCGGGTCTGATCGGCGAAGGCGCGGAACGTCCGACCGACCGGATCGGTGACGTCGTCGAGCGACGGCGCCAGCAGGGCCTGCGCGACGTTCTCGCCGGGACGCCCTTCGTTACTCAACAGCCCCATGCCAAGGCCGCCGAGCACGACCGAGCGCACGCGCTGCGGCATGCGCAGCGCCAGATTGGCGCTGATCCGCGCGCCCATCGAATAGCCCATCAGATCGGCACGCGGAATCGACAGATGATCCATCAGCGCAGCGACGTCGTCCGCCATCTTGGCGAGTTGGTAGTCGGCCGGATCGTACAGCTTGGCAGACTCGCCATGGCCGCGATTGTCGAGCGCGACGACGCGGCGGCCCGCTCGCTTCAACTCCGACAGCCAGGACGGATACACCCAGTTGACGTTTTTGTTGGACGCGAAGCCGTGGACCAGCACGATCGGCTCACCCTCGCCGTCGTCGAGATACGCGATGTCGATTCCGCCGTGATCGAAGCTCGGCATGAAGTGTCCGGATGTTGTGAGCGGGAGGGGTGTTAGTTGATGAAGATCGAAACGACGAACTCAGGCGAGACGACAGGACGTGGCGACCGTCGGGTGAGAACTTGACGCCGCCGCCGATTCACGGCGAGCCGACGGCGAAACAATCCGGAACCACGCAAGGTGCATCGGGGACAATGGATTGCTTCGTCGCTTCGCCCGTCGCAATGACGATTGTGAGGCAAACAGCGCATTTTTTCCGCTCGAAGCCGTGATCTCGCTAGACGGGCGCAGCAAGGCCGCCCGTAGAGGCGGCAGCTTGAGCGCGTTTGGCTTCGGCGAGCAGGCGTCGGACGCGGCGAGCCTTGCCGCGGTCGATCCAGCTCTGCGTCATGCGCTCGACGCCGGATTTCAGCGAGGTGACGAGGCCGAACAGCGTCACCAGCGCGCCGAAGATCCACCAGGCGAAATTCCACGCGCCGGTCGTGAGCAGCAGTGCGCCGCGACCGAGGATCTTGAGGAAGGCGCGGGTCTGGCTGCCTTTCGACTCGGCCAGCCGCGCCGCGCGGGCGACGTCCTTGGGGCCCTCGGCGATCTTCAGCGTATCGAGCGCGCCGCGCGTGCCGGCCTTCTCGCCGACCCTGCCGACATCCTTGGCGAGCCGCATCAGCCCGCCTGCCTTTTCGGTCCGAAACGCGGCCTTCACGGCCGTCACCGTCTTGTCGGGTCGAACGGTGGTTCCATCCGCCACGGCCCGGCGCAGCGCCGGCGCATCGACCACCTCACGCGCCGAACGGCTGGCCCAGCTCGCCAGCCCCTCGCCGAGCCGTCCGACCTTGCGGGCGTCCTTGACTATCGTCAGCCCGGCGCGCACCGGCCCCGCGCCTCCGACCGTGACGTAAGTGGCGGCGGTGATCGCAATTCCGGCCGCCGCGAGACCGAGCACCAGCCGGTCGGCCTCGGCGCCGGTCGCCAGATTACTTCCCTCGCGAACCACGTCGCGGATGTCGCCAAAGACGAACAGATCGCCCGCCACCGTACCGGACAGGCTGGCCCCATCCTCGGCCTTGCCGGTGATCAGTCCGGTGGCGAACCGCGTCGCGACGCCGGTTGCAGATCGCTCGACCGCAACCGCGTCGGCGACGCGGTGCTTGAGGTCGTCGGGCAACGCGATGTTCCGCGTCGTGGCAAGCTGCACCAGACTATCCGCCAACTCCGGGTCATGGGCATCCATCGCTTCGCCGATATGCCGTGCGATGAGGCCCGGGTCCCGCTGCAAAGCTGCCGAGAGTTGCAGTTCCGACAGTTGCGCTGGATCGTCCTGCGCGGCAAGAAGCGCCGCAGCTTGTTGGGCATGCGGCCACGTCAGCACCAGCGCAACCGCGCAGAGTGCGATGCCGGCCTTCGCAATGCCCAGCTTCAGACGCATATCAACCAACCCTCACGTGTCAGATGTGGGGGCGTCACACCTCGGACACAACCGATCCGACGAAAGAAGGGCTTCTCCAACATCATGCGATTGTGTCGAATTTCCACGGGCAAAGCCTGTCGAGGCGCTCTAGGAATCATGCCGCGACGCCGGTATGGTGCGCTGCACCGTGATGTGCCCTCTCCGTCGCGAGCAAAGGTGAGCTGATGTCCGACCACGTGGTTCCACATTTCCAGAACGATGCCGGTGTTGCCATGATCGAGATCGGCTCGAAGGAATTCATGTGCGTCGGCGCGAACCCGCCGTTCGACCATCCGCATGTGTTTCTCGACCTCGGCAACGACAACGAGATCATCTGCCCGTACTGCTCGACGCTGTATCGCTACGCCCCGGATCTCGCCCCCGGCCAGGCTCGGCCGCCGGAATGCGTCCTGAAGGACAAGGTCGCCTGATCGCGCCGTGACGGCGGCCCGCACCATCGTCGTTGCAGGTGCGGGAATCGGTGGACTGACGGCTTCGCTCGCGTTCGCCGCGAAGGGCTTTCGGGTCATCGTGCTGGAAAAGGCCGAGCGGCTGGCGGAAGCCGGCGCCGGTCTGCAAATCTCCCCGAATGCCAGCCGTGTGCTGGTCGATCTCGGACTGGCCGACCGGCTGGCGCCGCGGGCAATCGCGCCCGATGCCGTGTCGGTGATGAGCGCCCGCACCGGCCGCGCCTTGCTGCGGCTGCCGCTTGGTGAACAGGCTGCGGCGCGCGCCGGCGCGCCGTATTGGGTGCTTCACCGCGCCGATCTGCAGGCCGCGTTACGGGCGCAGGCCGAAGCCACTCCGGCCATCGAGCTGCGGCTCGGTTGTGTCGTGGAAGACTACGTCAGCCATACGCATGGCATCACTGTCGGCCACCGCCGCCACGGCGCACGCGGCGATACGCAGGCCTTGGCGCTGATCGGAGCCGACGGAATCTGGTCGGCGGTGCGCAGCCAGTTATTTCCGAGCAGCGCGCCTCACTTCAGCGGGCTGATCGCCTGGCGCGGCACGGTCGATGCCGCAGCGCTGCCGCAACGCGAGCCACTGCGCGGCGTGCAACTCTGGATGGGCCCCGGCGCTCACCTCGTGGTCTATCCGATCTCCGGCGGACGCCTCGTCAACCTTGTGGCGATCGTGCCGGACGACTGGCAGCGCGAAGGCTGGAGCGCGCCCGGTGAGCCGCATGAAATCCAGAGCCGTTTCGCCGCAGCCGGCTGGGCTCCGGCGGCACGGCTGCTGGTCGAGGCCGTCGACAGCTGGAAACGCTGGGCGCTGTTCGCGATGCCCGATGGCGGTGCCTGGACCGCCGGCGCAACCGCCCTGCTCGGCGACGCGGCGCACGGCATGCTGCCGTTCGCGGCGCAGGGCGCCGCCATGGCGATCGAGGATGCGGCCGTGCTGGCGCAGTGCCTCGGCGACAGCCATGGCCCCGGCACGTCAGGCGATCCGCTGTCAGTGCCCGCGTCGCTGCAGCGCTACGCCCAGGCACGGCGCGCACGCGTGTCGCGTGTGCAGCGGCTGGCGCGCCAGAACGGCAAGATCTATCACCTCACCGGAGCGATGGCGCTGGCCCGCGACCTCGCGATGCAGGCGCTCGGCGCCGAACGGCTGATGGGCCGGCAGAGCTGGATCTACGACTGGCGGATTTGAAGCGCGCTATCGTCTGGCGCGCGGAGGCTTGGCACCGGGAGCCGCCACGGTCGGCGGAGCCGCTTCGGTGCATTTGTTGTCGCGCCAGGTCTGTTCGGCGAGCCGCGACTGCGCCTTCACATTGATGTAGTCGTTGCGATACGCGACCTCGGACACAACCGAACCAGCGACGCCCGTTTCCGCCTTGCGCATCAGCCCGTCGAGATCGGCCAGCCGCGCATCGAGGCTCTTCCGTTCGGCGGCGAGTTGCTCGCAGTTGTACAGGTCGTAGCGCGCCGGATCGACGAATGCCTGCGACATCGCGCTGTCGCCGATCGCCGCGCAGCCGGACAGCCCAGCGCCGGCCAGCAGACCGGCACCGACGAGCGCGAAACGAGGAAGCCTGAAAGAAATCGTCATGGGCCGCGTCTATAGACAGAAATGAGGCGTTCGTAAAATCAGGCCCGCATGTCCGCAGTGTGGCCGACGCTGCCTTGGCGGCCCCCGGACGCAGCGATAGGGTCCGGCGCGACACACAGCCCAACAGGATCGACGCGATGCCGACTCCCCCGACCTTTCCGGCCGACGCTTTTGCCGCCAAGGCAAACGCGCACGCGCTCTATGTCGGTGACCGCATCAACACGTCCGGTTTCGAAGAACAGGCCCTGTCGTCGGTGCCGCTCGCGGTGCGCGCGGGCGCCGGCATCGCGGTGCTGTTCCGCTACGGCGTGGTGGTGCTGATCGGGCTGAGTGCCGATGAAGAAGCGGCGTTCCTGCAGCGGCTGAAGCCGCGCATCGGCGGTGCTTTCAACAACATCGACGACGAAACGGCGGCGTTCCAGCTGGATGGCGACGATCAGGTCGCGGCCGGCGGGCCGATTCAGCTGCGGCAGATGTCGCTGGAGCGCCTGCTGATCATCGCCGACGTGCTGGCCAAGAGCGTCGTGCTTGCGCATGACGAGCGAGAGGTCGCCAGGGTTTTCGAAGTGATCGAGCCGTTCGCCCGCGAGCTTGCCGATCACGGCCACACCCGCCGCAGCCGCCCCGCGATGATGAAGCTGATCGGCAATGCGCTGCTGGTGCAGCACCGCGTCTCCGGCCGCGTCGCCATTACCGAGAAGCCGGACGCGCTGTGGGAACGCCCCGACCTCGAGCGGCTTTACGCACGCCTCGAAGACGAATACGAGCTGAAAGAGCGCGTCGACACGCTGAACCGCAAACTCGCGGTCGTCGCCGAGACCGCCTCCACCCTCGCCGACATCATCGACACCCGCCGCGCGCTGCGGCTCGAGCTGATCGTCGTGGTGCTGATTGCAATCGAGGTCGTGGTCGCCTTCGTGCAGATCGCGATGGGCCGCGGACATTGAGCCGGGAGGTTTCGACGCCGCGTTGCTGTCGTACGCCAGGAAAGACGGTCCAATGTCCGAACTGATCCGACGAGGCACCGCCGCCGACGTCGACGCCATCTCCGACCTGACGATGCGCGCCTACCAGAAATGGCTCGCGCTGATCGGCTACGAGCCGCTGCCGATGCTTGCCGACTACGCAGTCGCGGTGCAGGAACATCGCTTCGATCTGCTGGAAGTCGACGGCGCGCCGGCCGCGCTGATCGAGACCGAACTCCGCGCCGACGACGTGCTGATCGTCAACGTCGCGGTGTCGCCGGACGCGCAGAAGCGCGGCTATGGCCGCCGCTTGCTCACCGTGGCCGAACAGATCGCGACCGAGGCCGTTCGCACGACACTGCGCCTCTACACCAACGAGCGCTTCGAAAAAAACATCCGCCTCTACGCCTCCCTCGGCTACGCGGAGGAGCGATTGGAAACCCGTGCGAACGGAGCCCGCGTGGTGCACATGGTGAAGCGGATCGCGTAGTTGCCGTTGGTGCGGGCGGCCGGGCTCGAACCGGCACAGACCTCTCGGTCCGAGGGATTTTAAGTCCCTTGCGTCTACCAATTTCGCCACGCCCGCATCGGCGCGCTCGGGTTGCGATGCGGGCAGCGACGGGAGAGTGCGGAGCACCGCAACGTTCCTGAATGCCGATGCCGCACTGCATCACGCCCGAAGGCCTGCCCCGGCGCGCGGCCTTGCCATGCCCGATTCCGCGCCAGAGCGCCGCATTCATAGTCGAGCGCGGGGCACAACGCAAAGCGGGTTGCGGCGGCGGAGTGGCTGCGCCGGCCGCGCGCTTTGACATCACCCCCGACTTTCGAGTGAGATGACCGCCGGTGCCTGCATGCTCCGAGTGCGGCGGCTGGGGTGGCGTCATCGGCCTCACCGGACCGCCCTGCTCGGCCGCGCATCGTTGCCCGATCTTTGCATGCAGTGCGCCGACATTCGTCCCGCCTCAACCTGCGACCGCAAGGGTGATCCTCCACATGCCGACCATCGACCGTATCGACGCTTTCGCCGACGAGCTGACCGCGATCCGCCGCGATCTGCACATGCACCCGGAGATCGGCTTCGAGGAAGTCCGCACCTCCAACATCGTTGCCGAGAAGCTCGACGCCTGGGGCATCGAGGTGTTTCGCGGGCTCGGCGGCACCGGCGTGGTCGGCGTGCTGAAGGGCAAGGGTGACGGCAAGCGCCGCATCGGCCTGCGCGCCGACATGGACGCGCTGCCGATGGAAGAGCACACCAATCTGGCGTGGCGCTCGACCATTCCGGGCCGCTTCCACGGCTGCGGCCATGACGGCCACACCACCATGCTGCTCGGCACCGCGCGCTATCTCGCCGAGACGCGCAATTTCGACGGCACCGTGCATTTCATCTTCCAGCCCGCCGAAGAAGGCCTCGGCGGCGCGCGGGCGATGCTGAGGGACGGCCTGTTCCAGAAGTTCCCCTGCGACGAACTCTACGGCCTGCACAATGCGCCCGACCTCGCCCATGGCGAAATCGCGATCCTGCCCGGCCCGGCGATGGCCGGCGCCGACTTCTTCGACATCGTGATCTCCGGCTACGGCGCTCATGGCGCGATGCCGGAGCGCTCCAAGGATCCGGTTGTGATCGCGATGACGCTCGGCCAGGCGCTGCAGACCATCGTCAGCCGCAACGTCGACCCGCTGCATTCGGCAGTGCTGTCGATCACGCAATTCCATTCCGGTTCGGCCTACAACGTGATCCCCGGCGAAGCGCGGCTCGCCGGCACGGTGCGCTGCTTCTCCGACGACATCCGCAAGCTGGTGCGCGAACGCATGAGGGCGCTCGCCGCCGGCATCGCGGCGGCGTTCGACGTCGAGATCAGCGTCGACATCCGCGACATTTTCAGCGTGCTGGTGAACCAGCAGGAGCAGAGCGACGTCGTCGCCGAGGTGGCGCGCGGCGTGGTCGGCGACGCCAACGTCAAGCTGCGCGAGCAGCCGAAAATGGGCAGCGAGGATTTCGCCGACATGCTGCAGGCGATCCCCGGTGCGTATTTCTGGGTCGGCCACGACGGCGACGTGCCGGTGCACAATCCCGGCTACGTGCTCGACGACAAGATCTTGCCGATCGGTGCCAGCATGTTCGCGCGGATTGTCGAAACGCGCCTGCCGGTGGCCGCCAATGTCTGACGGCCTGTCCAGCAAGACGATGACGCTGAACGACCTCTCTGCCACCGAACTGCTCGCCGGTTACTACAGCAAGCAGTTCTCTCCGTCCGAAGTGATGGACGAGGTAATCGCGCAGGCGGAGCGCTGGGAGCCGCACCTCAACGCGCTATATGCGTTCGATCCCGACGGCGCGCGACGCGCGGCGCGGGCCTCGACCGAACGCTGGCAGAAGGGCGAGCCGCAGGGCCTGCTCGACGGCGTGCCGGTGACGATCAAGGAGAACGTGGCGACGCAGGGCACGCCGGTGCCACTCGGCGTGCCGATCACCGCACTGACGCCGGCTGCCGTCGATGCCCCACCCGCGGCGCGGCTGCGCGAGGCCGGCGGCATTCTCTGGAGCAAGACGACGATGCCGGATTTCGGCATGCTGTCTTCGGGCCTGTCGAGCTTCCACGGCGTCACCCGCAATCCGTGGGACGTGTCGCAGAACACCGGCGGCTCGTCCGCCGGCGCGGGCGCGGCTGGCGCGGCCGGCTACGGGCCGCTGCATCTCGGCACGGATATCGGCGGCTCGGTGCGGCTGCCGGCGAACTGGTGCGGCATCTTTGCGCTGAAGCCGTCGCTCGGCCGCGTGCCGATCGATCCGCCCTATGTCGGCCGCTGCGCCGGGCCGATGACGCGCACGGTGGATGATTCCGCCCTGATGATGAGCGTGCTGTCGCAGCCCGACCCGCGCGACGGCATGAGCCTGCCGCCGCAGGGCATCGCGTGGAGCGAGCTCGATATCGATCTGCGCGGCAAGAAAATCGGCCTGCTCACTGATCTCGGATTCGGCATGCCGCTGGAGGACGACGTCCGCCGCGTTGTCACCGAGGCTGCGCGGACCCTCGAAACGCAGGGCGCGATCGTCGAAGAGGTGCAGCTCGGCTTCACCCGCGAGATGATGGACGGGCTCGACGCGTTCTGGCGGGCGCGGATGTGGGACGATGTCAGCAAGCTCAGCGAAGAGCAGCGCGCGCAGGTGCTGCCCTACATCGTGCGGTGGGCGGAGGGCGGCGCGACCTTGTCCGGCGTCGACGTGGTACGCGGCTTCAACCAGACCATGGCGGTGCGGGCGATGGGCGCGACGCTGTTCGCGAATATCGACTATCTGATCTCACCGGTCGCGCCGGTGGTCAGCTTCGCCGCCGACTTGCCCTCGCCGCTCGACGATCCTGATATTCCGTTCGATCACATCCTCTATACCGTTCCGTGGAATATGGCGGAGAATCCCGCCGCCTCGATCAACGGCGGCTATAGCTCGAAGGGATTTCCGATCGGCGTGCAGATCGTCGGCCGTCGCTATGACGATCTCGGCGTGCTGCGGATCGCAAAAGCCTTCGAAGGCCTGCGCGGCGCGCAGAAGCCGTGGCCGACGCCGCCGCGATGAACGGCCACGCTTGACCTGGGCACCACCCAGCAACTAACCATCGTCATTCCGGGGATGCGCGCAAAAGTGCGTATCCCGGAATGACGCGCCGCGAGGCACCAACAAGAACAACAACGGGCGAAGGAAACACCCATGGCAGAACATTCGGCCTACGAGACCATCAAATACGAGGTCGCCGATCAAATCCTCACCATCACGCTGAACCGGCCGGACAAGCTGAACTCGTTCACGCCGACGATGCAGCACGAGCTGATCGAGGCGTTCGACAAAGCCGATGCCGACGACAACGTGCGCGCCATCATCGTCACCGGCGAAGGCCGCGCGTTCTGCGCCGGCGCGGATCTCTCCTCCGGCGCCGACACGTTCGATCGCGATGCGCGCCGCGGTCCGGTGCGGCGCAATGCAGATGGCTCGACCGACTACAGCGACCCGCAAGTCCGCGACGGCGGCGGTCAGGTGACGTTGCGCATCTTCAAGTGTCTCAAGCCGGTGATCGCCGCCGTGAACGGCCCCGCGGTCGGCATCGGCGTCACCATGCAGCTGGCGATGGACATCCGCATCGCATCGGACGCCGCGCGGTTCGGCTTCGTGTTCTCGCAGCGGGGCATCGTACCCGAAGCCGCGTCGAGCTGGTTCCTGCCGCGCATCGTCGGCATCGCCCAGGCTTTGGAGTGGTGCTACACCGGCCGCGTGTTCCCGGCGCAGGAAGCGCTGGAGGGCAAGCTCGTCAGCCGCGTCGTGCCGGCCGACCAACTGCTTGAGACCGCGCGCACGCTCGCCAAGGAGATCGCCGCCAAGACCGCGCCGGTGTCGGTGGCGCTGATCCGGCAGATGATGTGGCGGATGATGGGCGCCGACGATCCGATGGAAGCCCACAAGATCGACAGCCGCGGCATCTACGAACGCGGCCGCTCCGACGACGTCAAGGAAGGCGTCAGCTCGTTCCTGGAAAAGCGCCCGGCGCAGTTCAAGAACAAGGTCACCGCCGACATGCCGCCCTACTTCCCGTGGTGGGACGAGCGCGAATACAAGTAAGCGCGGGCGCCGAACCGGCGCTCACTCGCTCAAGATCGCGACGGCGCGCGTCCAGCCTGCGGACGCGCGCTCGATCTTCACCGGGAAGCACGACACCATGAAGCCGGTCGCGGGCAACAGCTCGAGATTGTGCAGCTTCTCGAGGTGGCAATAGCCGATGTGCCGACCGGCCTTGTGGCCTTCCCAGATCAGGCTGGCGTCCTTGGTCTCGGCGTAGCGCTGCGCCGTGAAGACGAACGGCGCGTCCCAGCTCCACGCATCGGTACCGGTGAGGCGGACGCCGCGCTCGAGCAGATACATCGTCGCCTCATAGCCGACGCCACAGCCGGAGTTGACGTAGTCGGGCCGCCCGAATTTCGCGCCGGCGCTGGTGTTCACCACCACAATCTCGAGCGGCGACAGCGTGTGCCCAATCCGCGCAAGCTCGGTCTCGACGTCCTTGGCGGTGACGACATAACCGTCCGGCAGATGCCGGAAGTCGAGCTTCACGCCCGGCTGCAGGCACCAGTCGAGCGGCACCTCGTCGATCTTCGGCGACCGTTCGCCGCGATTCATCGTCGGGTGGAAATGCCAGGGCGCGTCGAGGTGTGTGCCGTTGTGCGTCGACAGCGACACCTGCTCGACCGCCCAGCCCTGCCCATCCGGCAGATCCTCCGCCTTCAGGCCGGGGAAGAACTGCAGCATGCGCGGCAGCCCCTGCTGGTGATCGATGTACTCAATGGTCGGATGATTGCCCGGCGGATCGGCGGGAACGTCGTTCTGCAGCGGCACGGAGATGTCGATCAGTTTCCTCGCCATCGCGTTCCTCCTCGATGTATGAAGCCGCAGACATGCTGCCGCTGCCGGTCGTCACTTAATATCAAGCGGCAGCGGCAAGGCCTTGCTAAGCATCCTTCGCGGGCGCGGCTTTCAGCTCCGGGAAATCCTCTTCGCGAAACTCGACACCGCGCAGGGCGTCGGCCTGATCGTGCTCGTGCTCGATGCGGCGGAGATGGACGCGGCGGATCTTGCCGGAGATCGTCTTCGGCAGTTCGCTGACGATCTCCAGCTTGCGGATGCGCTTGAACGGCGCCAGCCGGCCTTGCATGTGCTTGAAGATCGACAACGCGGTGTCGCGCGAGCGCTCGGCGTTCGCGGTGAGCAGCACATAGGCTTTCGGAATGGCCAGCTTGATCGGATCCGGGCTCGGCACCACCGCGGCTTCGGCCACGAGATCGTGCTCCAGCAGCACGCTCTCCAATTCGAACGGCGAGATCCGGTAGTCCGAGGACTTGAAAACGTCGTCCGTACGGCCGACGAATGTGAGATAGCCATCCTCGTCGGCGAAGGCGACGTCGCCGGAGCGGTACACGTCGCCGTCGGCGCCCGCGAGCTTGCCGCCCTCGCCCTGATAGCCTTGCATCAGGCCGGCGGGCCGCGCATCGCCGAGCGCCAGCGTGATCTCGCCTTCGGTCGCGGGATGGCCGTCGGCATCGGTGATCTTGACGACATAGCCGGGCAACGGCCGGCCCATCGAGCCGATCTTCACCGCTTGCCCCGGCGAGTTGCCGACCATCGCGGTGGTTTCGGTCTGACCGTAGCCATCGCGGATGGTGAGGCCCCAGGCGGCTTTGACCTGATCGATCACTTCCGGATTGAGCGGCTCGCCCGCGCCGCAGACCTCGCGCAGGGCGACTTTGTAGTCCGCGAGCTTCTCCTGGATGAACATTCGCCACACCGTCGGCGGCGCGCAAAGTGTGGTGACGCCGCAGCGACCGATGGTGGCGAGCAGGCTCTTGGCGTCGAACCGCGGCTGATTGACGACGAACACCGTCGCGCCGGCATTCCATGGCGCGAAGAAGCAGCTCCAGGCGTGCTTGGCCCAGCCCGGCGAGGAAATGTTGAGATGCACGTCGCCCGGCTGCAGCCCGAGCCAGAACATCGTCGACAGCGCGCCAACCGGATAGGAACGTTGGCTGTGCCGCACCAGCTTCGGCTTCGCCGTGGTGCCGGAGGTGAAGTACAGCAGCATCGGATCGTCGGCCTGGGTCGGACCGTCCGGCACGAACGCATCGGAATGCTGCGCCGTCTCGTCGTAGGCATGCCAGCCGCCTTGCGCGTCGCCGACCACGATGCGGAGCAGATCGTCGCCGCCGAGGCCGGCAAACTTGGCGACTTGATCCGGCGCAGCGACCACTGCCTTGGCGCGACCGCGGTCCAGCCGATCGCGCAATTCCTCCGGCGTCAGCAGCGTCGTCGCCGGAATGGTGACGAGGCCGAGCTTGATCGCCGCCAGCATCGTCTCCCACAGCGGCACGACATTGCCGAGCAGCAGCAGCAGATGATCGCCGCGCTTCAGGCCTTTGGCGCGCAGATAGTTGGCGACCTGGTTGGAGCGTTTCGACAACTGCGCAAAGGTCGGCTTGACCTCGCTGCCGCTGGCGCCGTCGACAATCCACAGCGCCGCGCGGTCGCGGCTGTCCGGGTTGCTGGCGAGCTCGGCATCGAACCAGTCGAGCGCCCAGTTGAACGGCAGCGGATCCGGCCAGCGAAAGCTGGCGACGGCTTTGTCGTAGTCGGTGCGGTATTGGAGCAGAAAGGCACGGGCTTGCTGGAATGTCGTCATGGCGCCCTCGTCAATCGTCACACTGAGCAACTACAAAGAAGACGTCATCCTGAGGAGCCCGGCGCAGCCGGGCGTCTCGAAGGATGGTCCGCAGGCAGGCCCGCATCCTTCGAGGCTCGCTACGCTCGCACCTCAGGATGACGGCGCCGAACTGCGGGCAACTACTTCCTGCCCTGCTCGCGCAGGTAGTTGATGATGCCCGAGAAGTCGGTGCCGCCGTGGCCGGCCTGTTCGAACGCCGCGTAGAGTTCGGCGGCGTGGGAGCCGAGCGGAGTGGCGGCGCCGGACGATCTGGCGGCTTCCTGCGAGAGGTTGAGGTCCTTCAGCATCAGCGCAGCGGCAAAGCCGGGCTTGTAGCCGTTGTTGGCCGGCGACGTCGGCACCGGGCCCGGGACCGGGCAATAGGTCGTCAGCGACCAGCACTGCCCCGACGAGGTCGAGGCGACGTCGAACAGCGCCTGATGCGACAGGCCGAGCTTTTCGGCGAGCGTGAACGCCTCGCCGACCGCGATCATCGAGATGCCGAGGATCATGTTGTTGCAGATCTTCGCCGCCTGCCCGGCGCCGGCGCCGCCGCAATGCACGATCTTCTTGCCCATCTGTTCGAGCACGGGCTTGGCCGCGGCGAACGCCGCCTCGCTTCCGCCAGCCATGAAAGTGAGCGTCGCCGCCTTGGCGCCGCCGGTGCCGCCCGACACGGGCGCATCTACGGAAGCGACGCCATGCTTGGCGGCCAGCGCGTGCGCCTGCACGGCGCTCTCGACGTCGATGGTCGAGCAATCAATGATCAGCGAGCCCTTCGCCGCGTGCGGCAGGATCTCATTCCAGACCGCAAGCACGTGCTTGCCGGCCGGCAGCATGGTGACGATCACGTCAGCGCCCTTCACCGCGTCGATTGCGGTCGGCGCGGTGGCGACGCCCTCGGCCTTGACGGCGTCGCACGATGCCGCGGCGAGATCGAAGCCGGTAACCTGCTGTCCGGCCTTCGCCAGATTGACGGCCATCGGGCCGCCCATGTTGCCGAGACCGATGAATGCGATGGCCGTCATGTTCGTCCCCCTTGGTCCCTTGATGATCCGGTTTCTTCAGCCCGGAAATTTCAGTTCGTCGGCGCCGCGATCGACAAAATAGCGCGCCACGATGTCCGGCGTCACCTCCGCGATCGTCGCGGGCCGCCATTTCGGCTGCCGGTCCTTGTCGATGACCGCAGCGCGCACGCCCTCGACGAAATCGTAGCTGGCGAACACTTCAAGCGCGGCGCGATATTCATGCACCAGGCACTCCTGCAGCGACGCCGCATGGCGCGCCATCCGCAGCAGCTTCAGCGTCACCTTGAGGCTGGTCGGCGACTTGATCCGCAGCGTCTTCAGCGCTGCCTGCGCGAACTCCGAGCTGTCATGCTCGAGTGCCGCGACGATGTCGTCGATGCTGTCCTTGCCGAACGCCGCATCGATCTGCGCCTGATGCTGCTGCGCCGGGCCCGGATCGGGCGGCAGGCTGAAACGCGCGATGATGTCGCGGACCTGCGCGGCGCTGGCGCCGGCGGGCGCAGCGGTCAGCGCCTCGCGCAGATCCGGCCACGCCACGCTGGGCACGAAGTTGTCGGCAAACTTCGCGTGGATCGCGTCGGCGCCGTTCATGATCTCGCCGGTCAGCCCGAAATACGTGCCGATCTCACCGGGCGCGCGCGTCAGCAGCCAAGTGCCGCCGACGTCGGGGAAAAAGCCGATGCCGACCTCCGGCATCGCGATCTTGGTCTTCTCGGTGACGATGCGATGGCTGCCATGGCCGGCGATGCCGACGCCGCCGCCCATCACCAGACCGTCCATGAAGGCGACATACGGCTTCGGATAGGCCGCGATGCGCGCATTCATGATGTATTCTTCGCGCCAGAACACCTTGCCGAGATCGCCGCCCTCGCGCGCGCTGTGATACAGGCCGACGATATCGCCGCCGGCGCACAGGCCACGTTCGCCCGCGCCTTCCACCAGGATTACTGAAATTTGCGGATCGGCCGCAAAGGCGATCAGCGCGCGGTCGAATTCGCGCGTCATCTCCAGCGTCAGCGCATTGATGGCCTTCGGCCTGTTGAGGCGGATGACGCCGGCCGCGCTCTCGCGCCGGACGATCAGATCGGGTTCGGTCACTGGTGCGTTCATCGTGCGCCCTCGATCAGCTTGCGCGCCACGATCAGCCGCATGATCTCGTTGGTGCCTTCGAGAATCTGATGCACGCGAAGATCGCGCACCAGCTTCTCGACGCCGTATTCGGCCAGATAGCCGTAGCCGCCATGCAGCTGCAGCGCCGCGTTGGCGACGGCAAAGCCGGTGTCCGTGCCGAACCGCTTGGCCATCGCGCACAGCTTGGTGGCGTCAGGGTCCTTGCGGTCGAGCGCGGCGGCCGCACGCCATAGGAAAGTACGCGCGGCTTCGAGTTCGGTCGCCATGTCGGCGAGCTTGAACTGCAGCGCCTGGAATTCGTCGAGCCGCTTGCCGAACGCCTTGCGCTCCTTGACGTAGTCCAGCGCCTTGTCGAGCGCCGTCTGTGCGCCGCCGAGCGAGCATGCGGCAATGTTGAGGCGGCCGCCGTCGAGGCCGGCCATCGCGATCTTGAAGCCGATCCCCTCGTCGCCGAGCCGGTTGGCGACCGGCACGCGAGCGTTCTCGAAGATCACCGCGCGGGTCGGCTGGGCATTCCACCCCATCTTGCGCTCGTTGGCACCGAACGACAGGCCCGGCGTGTCCTTGTCGACCACCAGTGTCGAGATGCCGCCCGGGCCGTCACCGCCGGTACGCACCATCACCACGTAGAGATCGTTGGCGCCGGCACCGGAGATGAACTGCTTCTGGCCGTTGAGGACATAGTGATCGCCATCGCGCACCGCGCGGGTGCGCAGCGCGGCCGCGTCGGAGCCGGAGCCGGGCTCGGTGAGGCAGTAGCTGGCGACAAGCTCCATGCTGCACAGCTTCGGCAGCCACTGCTGCCGCTGCGCCTCGGAGCCAAAGCTGTCGATCATCCACGCCGCCATGTTGTGGATGGAGATGAAGGCCGACACCGCCGGACAGCCGGTCGCCAGCGCCTCGAAGATCAGCGCCGCGTCGAACCGCGTCATGGCGCTGCCGCCGACGTCGTCGCGGATATAGATGCCGCCGATGCCGAGCGCCGCCGCCTCGCGGATCACGTCCAGCGGCAGGTGCTTGTCTTCATCCCATTGCAGCGCATGCGGCGCGATCTTCTCGGCCGCGAAGTCGCGCGCCATGTCACGAATGGCGCGCTGATCCTCGTTCAGGTCGAACTGCATGGCAGCCGACGCTTACTTCATCAGCGGAATCGAGAACTCCGCGCCCTCCTTGACGCCCGAGGGCCAGCGCGACGTGACGGTCTTGGTCTTGGTGTAGAACCGCACCGAGTCCGGGCCGTGCTGGTTGAGATCGCCGAAGCCGGACTTCTTCCAGCCGCCGAAGGTGTAGTATGCGATCGGCACCGGGATCGGCACGTTGATGCCGACCATGCCGACATTGACCTTGGCGGCGAAGTCGCGCGCCGCATCGCCGTCGCGGGTGAAGATCGCGACGCCGTTGCCGTAGTCGTGGTCGGACGGCAGCGCCAGCGCTTCGGCATAGTCGTGGGCGCGGACGACGCTCAGCACCGGACCAAAGATCTCTTCCTTGTAGATCCGCATGTCCTTGGTGACATTGTCGAACAGACAGCCGCCCATGTAGAAGCCGTTCTCGTAGCCCTGCATCTTGAAGCCGCGGCCGTCGACCGCCAGCGTCGCGCCTTCCTGGACGCCGATCTCGACGTAGTTCTTGACGCGCTCCAGCGCTTCCTTCGTCACCAGCGGGCCGTAATCGGCGGTCGGATCGGTCGACGGACCGATCTTCAGGCTCTCAACCCGCGGGATCAGCTTTTCCATCAGCTTGTCGGCAGTCGCCTTGCCGACCGGCACCGCAACCGAGATCGCCATGCAGCGCTCGCCGGCCGAGCCATAGCCGGCGCCGATCAGCGCGTCGACGGTCTGATCGATATCGGCGTCAGGCATGATGATGGCGTGGTTCTTGGCGCCGCCGAAGCACTGCGCCCGCTTGCCGGTCTGCGCCGCGCGCTCGTAGATGTACTGCGCGATCGGCGAGGAGCCGACGAAGCCCACCGCCTTGATATCCGGATCGTCAAGAATGGCGTCGACCGACTCCTTGTCGCCGTTGACGACGTTGAGGATGCCCGGCGGCAGCCCGGCTTCGAGCATCAGCGCCGCCAGCGCCATCGGCACACCGGGGTCACGCTCCGACGGCTTGAGGATGAAGGCGTTGCCGCAGGCGATGGCCGGCGCGAACTTCCACATCGGGATCATCGCCGGGAAGTTGAACGGCGTGATGCCGGCCACGACGCCGAGCGGCTGACGCATCGAATAGATGTCGATGCCGGGGCCCGCGCCCTCGGTGTATTCGCCCTTCATCAGGTGCGGAATGCCGCAGGCGAATTCGGCGACTTCGAGGCCACGCTGGATGTCGCCCTTGGCGTCCGGAATGGTCTTGCCGTGTTCACGGGCGAGCAGCTCGGCGAGCTTGTCGTAGTCGCGCTGCACCAGTTCGAGGAACTTCATCAGCACGCGAGCGCGGCGCTGCGGGTTGGTTGCGCCCCATTCGGGCTGCGCGGCCTTGGCGTTCTCGACGGCAGCGCGCAGCTCGGCTTTGGTGGCGAGAGCGACCTTCGCCTTGACCTCGCCGGTCATCGGCTCGAACACGTCGGCGAACCGTCCCGACTTGCCCTCGACTTCCTTGCCGCCGATGAAGTGCCCGATCGTGCGCATCCATTCCTCCTGAAGGGTGTTTTCTGTCCCCCTTGAACAGCCTTTTTGGAGCTTTGGGAAGAGCCTGCGCGCGGGCGAGCCACGCCAAAATGACGACACAGCGGCAAGCGGCATAACGCCACCGCCGACACCGCGGGCGCTCAGGCAAGTTGCGATCGCGCGTCAGTCCTGTGCGGCGGGCCTGGACCTCGGCCTGACCGCGCCGGCGGATTTCGCGGCGGCCTTGTCCGGCGATTTTGCCGCGGATCGTCCCGCTCCGCTCCGTTTCGCCGGGGGCTTCGCCGCATCGGCTCTGCCGAGTACGGCCTCGCGGCCTGCCTGCAGAATCGTGTCCGACAGTTCCCCAGTGCCAGCGATGCGGGCCAGCAGCAGCGTGCCCATGAGAGTGGCGAGCGTCGCCATCGCCTGCTTGCGCGCCGTTTTGGGGGGGGCTTCGACATATTCGGACGCGATCGCGTCGATCATCTCGTCGAGCTTGGCGGCGAAGGCTTTGCGGGTCTTCGGACTCTCGCGGGCGATCTCGGCGCCGAGCGCCGGCACGGCGCAGCCGCGCCCCGGATCGTCGCGATGGGTCGCCGACAGATAATTATCGACGATCAACGCCAGTCGCTGCTCGCGCGGCGTATCGGCCGCCAACTTGCGCCAGCGATCAGTGGAGCGATCCATCGCATACGCGAAGGCTTCGATCAGCAATTGTTCGCGCGAGGCGAAATGCGCGTAGAAGCCGCCGTGGGTCAGGCCGGCTTCCTTCATCAGGTCGGCGACGCCGACGCCGTGCGCGCCCTTCTCGCGTAGCCGCACCGACGCCTTCTGCACAATGCGGGCGTGGGTTTCGAGTTTGTGTTCCTTGGAATAGCGCATCTGCGCTCCGTGCCGTGTCTCGGATGATAGATACCCGGAACAATATATGTCCGGGATCATATTATGCCATCGAACGTCGCGCTCCGCTGCAAGTTTCGACGCCCTCAGGACTCTCGCGGAGGTGCCCGGTCCGGCGACGGCCCGTCGCCGATCATTGCGAAGGTCGCGGTGGCGTGCACCGCCAGCTTGCCGGCGCCGTCATACACGAAGCCTTCGGTATAACTGGATTGCCGACCGAGCTTCACCACCCGTCCTTCCGCACTGATCGTGCCGGAACGCACCGAAAGCGGGCGGAGATAGGTCAGCTTCAGGTCCATAGTGACCGAGCCCTTCCCGGCGGGCAGCTCGGTCGAAATTGCACACCCCATGGCCGTGTCGAGCAGCGCCGCGGCCACTGCGCCGTGCAGCAGACCAACGGTGTTCTCCAGGCTTTGCTCGGGGTCGAGCTGCATCACGATCCGGCCCGGCTCAACCTCGGCCATTCGGAAACCGATCAGGCGCGCCAACGGCGGCGGCGGCAGACGGCCGTCGCGGATCGCATACATCACCTCGATGCCCGGCATCGCCATGCTGGCCCGCGCGACCGGGCCGGGCTCCTGCCAGTCGACCGTGCGGCTGCGCCGCCGCGACGGGGCAAACAATTCGAGGGATCCCGGCTCGTCCAGCAGGCTCATCGCACGCTCCTTTTACATGATGTATATCATATTACGATCAGCGGTGCGCCGACAAGGGCTCCCGAGCGACGCTTGACAGGCCGTCCCGATTACCGGCCATGATGGCGCACGTCCTGCCCCTGTTTGCGAGTCCTCCATGCAGATGCTGAACTCCCATTGCGGCCTCGACCGCGACTCCCGCGGCGTTGCCACGCTGACGATCTGCAACGCCGGTCCGCTCAACATCCTCAACACGACCGTGATCGACGCGGTCCGCGAAGGACTGCAGCAGCTTGCCGCCGACGACACGCTCCGCGTCCTGATTATCGCCGGGCAGAGCGGGCGCAGCATGATCGGCGGGGCCGACATCAAGGAAATGGCGAGGCTCGATCAGGCGTCCGCCGAGCGCTTCATCACCGGCCTCGGCAACCTTTGCGAAACCGTCCGCACTGTGCCCTGCCCGGTGATCGCCCGCATTCCGGGCTGGTGCCTCGGCGGCGGGCTGGAATTTGCAGCCGCCTGCGACTTCCGCATCGCCACCGACGACGCGAAGTTTGCAATGCCCGAGGTGCGCGTCGGCATTCCCTCGGTGATTCATGCCGCGCTGCTGCCGCGGCTGATCGGATGGAGCCGCACCCGCAGGCTGCTGATGACGGCCGACACCATCGATGCACCGACGGCGCTGGCCTGGGGACTGATCGACAAGATCGCGCCGCCAGCGGAGCTCGACGCCGCAATCGAAGGCCTCGTCTCATCCCTGCTCGCCTGCGGCCCGCAGGCGTTGCGGTCCCAGAAGGCGCTGCTCGCCGCGTGGCACGACATGCCGCTCGGCGAGGCGGTGGCGCACTCGGTCGGCGTCTTCGGGCAGGCCTATCTCACCGGCGAACCGCAGCGGCTGATGGGCGAGTTTCTCGACCGCAAACGCTGACAATCACGGCATATTGCGCCGCGGCAGCTTGCAAACGCCGGGGCATTTTATATGATCACCATCATACCACCAAGCGCGATGCCGCCCGGCGCTCGCCGCATCAGGAAACGCCGCATGATCTCGACCTGGCTCTCCTCCGCCCTCGCCCGCCGCGATATCCATTACGGCTGGGTGATGGTCGCCGTGACATTCCTCACCGCGCTGGTCTCTGCCGGTGCGGTCGGCGCGCCGGGCGTGTTCATCGTTCCGCTGCAACAGGAATTCGGCTGGACCACCGCGGAGATCTCCTCGGCACTGTCGATCCGCTTCATCCTGTTCGGCCTGATGGCGCCGTTCGCCGCCGCGCTGATGAACCGTTACGGACTGCGCAACGTCACGATCGCCGGGCAAGTGATCATCGCGCTGAGCCTGATCGGCTCGGTCGCGATGACGCAGGTCTGGCAGCTTGTCGTGCTGTGGGGCGTCGCGGTCGGCATCGGCACCGGCCTCACCGCGATGGTGCTCGGCGCCACGGTCGCGGCGCGCTGGTTCAACCATCGCCGCGGCCTCGTGGTCGGCATCCTCACCGCCAGCGTCGCGACCGGGCAGCTCGTGTTCCTGCCGATGCTGGCGGCGCTCACCGAGCGTTTCGGCTGGCGCATCGCCTTGTTGCTGCTCTGCGCCGGGCTCGGCGTGGCAGCCCTGGGCGTGATGTTGATGATGCGCGATCGGCCGAGCGATGTCGGGCTGCGGCCGTTCGGCGACACCGGCAGCGAGCCGCTGCCGCCGCCTCCCCCGACCAACGCCCCGATCATGGCGGCCGCCCTCGGCGCGCTGCGCGACGCGGCGAAGACGCGCGTGTTCTGGATCCTGTTCGCGACCTTCTTCATCTGCGGTGCATCGACCAACGGACTGATCCAGGTTCACCTGATCCCGCTGTGCGCCGATTTCGGCATTCCGCAGGTGCAGGCTGCGGGCCTGCTCGCCGCGATGGGCATCTTCGATTTCGTCGGCACCATCCTGTCTGGCTGGCTGTCCGACCGCTACGACAATCGCTGGCTGCTGTTCTGGTACTACGGGCTGCGCGGTCTCTCGCTGCTGTTCCTGCCCTACAGCGACTTCACGTTCTACGGGCTGTCGCTGTTCGCGGTGTTCTACGGCCTCGACTGGATCGCGACTGTGCCGCCCACGGTGCGGCTGACTGCGCAGAAATTCGGCGCGGAGCGCGCCGGTCTGGTGTTCGGCTGGATTTTTGCCGGCCACCAGCTCGGCGCCGCCACCGCGTCGTTTGGCGCCGGCCTGTCCCGCACCGTGCTGCTGAGCTATCTGCCGGCGTTCTTCGCGGCGGGCGTGCTCTGCATCATCGCGGCGGCGATCGTGCTGACGATCGCCAAGCACCCGCGCCCGGCGGCCGCGTAGTTACCTCGCGTAAAAAGATCCCCGAGCAGCGTTGCTGCTCAGGGATTGGTTTTGCTTCTGGGTTATTGGTCAGCCACGCGAACGGCTCGTGTTGAAAGAAAGCTGCCGGCGCGGACGCCGGCTTGCCCCCAATCAGCCCGGCACGTGGCCCTGCCGGCGACGCACGTCGGACATCGCCAGGCTATGCGTGGGCGCCGGGCGGCGCGCCGCCTGCAAGCTCTTGCTGCTGTCCGGGCGAGCCCGCTTCGCCGAGCCCTGGCCGACAGCGACCAGTCCGCTCTCGGCGTTCTGAACCAGCGTGTCGATCACGTCCTTCAAGCGCAGCAGCACCGGCGCGACCTCGTCGTGGATCCGCTGCTCGTCATACATCGCGCCCAGCAGGCCGATATTCAGCACAACATGGGTCTGATACTGCGGCGACCACATCGGCACCGCGATGCCGTTGACGTGCGGGCTGAACGCCCCGCAGGAGATCACATAGCCGCGCTCGCGCAGCATCGTCCGGCTAGCCTCGAGACGCTCGCGCAGCAGCGGCGCCTGCTCAGGCTCATCGCGCTCGATCTCGGTCAGGAACGCGTTGGCAGCCTCGGGCTCCAGCGCCGCGAGGTAAGCGTGACCGCCGGCGCTGCGCGACATCGCGATGCGGCTGCCGGTGGTCGAATGAAGACCGAGCGTATGCGCCGCGCGGGCATATTCGAAGTACACGAGGTGGAAGCGATCCGGGATCAGGAAACCCACCGTGCCGGGGATCTGATCGGCGACTTCCTGCAGGCGCGTGCGGATCAGGTTGCGGAGTTGCAGCCCGCGCATCATCGCGGTGCTCATCGCGACCGCGCTGGGTCCGATCCGGTACTTCTGATCGCGCGGCAGATAGACGAGCTGTCCCATCCGCGTCAGCGTGTGGGTCAGCCGCGACACCGTCGAGCGCGGCAGCCCGCAGCGGTTGGAAATTTCGAGGTTGCCGAGCCGCGTATCCGCGCCTTCGAAGCAGCGCAGCACGTCGAACGCGCGCGACACCACCTGAATCACATCGCCTTCACCGGCGATATCACCCTGTCCTCGTTTGCAAAGTCGCTCCGAGCGTCGTCCCATTTTCTTCTTCTCGCTTGGTTCTTGGTGCCCAATGCGTCGTGCGGAAGCGTTCACAACCGAACGACGCACATTTCTTATTTCGCTGTGCGGAACATTATTCCACTTGGTGACAACGCTACATCACGCTCGCGGTGTCCACAACACCAACACGTCGGCATTGCAGCCCTGCGCGCGACTACTCGGCACAAGATTTTCCCCGATTACCGCCAATGCACGCCCGAAAGCACGCGAGCGATCCGGATTTGCTATCCTGGATTGAGACCAGTTACCGGCCGGTCGCGATCATCTGCGGTTTTGATTGCGGCTTAGCTGCAAATCGCAAGACGCTCGAAACCTCACGTACTCATCGGGGCCCGCGTCCGCGACGATTCGCAGCGAGGGCGTGTGGACGATGACCACCAGCCGAATGCATCGGCGACCTAATGCCGCATGAAGTTCCGATTAGGCGCCGTGAAAGACCACCGCATCGACGACGACGCATCCCTCGCCGGCACTTCCCAGCATCACCGGATTGAGATCGATACTCACCACGCCCGCGGACTCGTCGCGCATGATCTCACCAACGCGAACGACAGCCTCGACGAATGCGTCGACATCCATCGGCGGCTCGCCATGCGCCCCTGCGAACAACGGAGCAATTCGCAGCCCTTTCAGCGCATCATGAACGTCGGCAGCCGCGAACGGCGGCAACAGCAGTTTGGTATCGCGAAACACTTCGACATACTTGCCGCCGTCGCCGATGACGACGACCGGACCGAATACCGGATCGCGATGCGCGCCGATCATCATCTCGCGGCGGCCGCCGGCCATCGCGGCGACGATCACGCCATCGAAGCGCGCGCCGGCCTTGGCGATGATCTGCTCCATCTCAGTGTAGATAGCACCGGTCGCATCGGCCGAGGTCACGCCGAGCCGGACGAGACCGAGCTCGGATTTGTGCGCGATGTCGGCCGAACAGCCCTTCACCACAACCGGGCCATCGATCAGAGTGAAGGCCGCAACCGCTTCGCTCCGCGACAGGCAGAGACGATGCGGCACCACCGGAACGCCGCGCGACGACAGCAGCGCCAGACTGTCGGCTTCGTTGAGCATCAACGTTTCCGCGCGCGGCGTGATCAGCGCCTCACTCGGCGGCCGCGTCGCCCGCCGCGAACGAGCCCTGAACATCAGCTCATGGTGCGCCAGGAACTGATGCAGCGCGCTGACTGCCTCGACCTCGGTCGGAAACACCGACGTGCCATTGGCAGCGAAGACCTGCGCGACGCTGGGCTGCGTCGCTGCCACCACCACCGGCTTGCCGGTCTGCTCGGCGAACGCCGCCGTGTCGCGCGAGAACGCCGGGACGTCGTAGCCGGGCCCGGCCACAGGAACACCGATCAGGAAAGCGTCGGCGGCCGGGTCTTTGGCGATCACCGGCAGAATGTCGCCGAACAGCGCACTGTTGGAGAGCAGCGCCGCGGTGAGGTCGATCGGATTGGTCGTGGTCGCAAAGCCCGGCAGAATGCTCTTCAGCTTGGCATCGGTCTCGGACGCGAGCTTCGCCATCGGCATACCGACCTGCGTGGCCGCGTCGGCAGTCAGCACGCACACCGCGCCTGAGTTACTGATCGCCACCAGCCGCCGCCCCTGCGGCTTCCAGCCCTTCAGATACAGCTCGGTGGCTTCGACGAGGCCGCGCATGTCCGGCGCGCGCCAGATGCCGTGGTGCTCGAAGAACGCATCGACCACGCGATCCTCATTGGCGAGCGCGCCCGTGTGCGATTGCGCCGCCGCCTTGCCGGCTTCAGTTCGGCCCGACTTCAGCGCGATGATCGGCAGATCGCGATCCAGCGCGATCGCCGCCAGCTCCTCGAGATAGGCCTTGTCCGGGATGCTCTCGAGATAGAGCAGCATCAGCTTCACTTCCGGGTCTTCGGCAACCGCGCAGGCGAGCTCGCCGACGGTGATGTCGGAGTCATTGCCGGTGGCGTGGGTATGACGTACCGCGATGCCCCTCTGGCGCAGGAAACCGACCGGCACGGTCGACAGCGCGCCGGACTGGCTCAGCATCGCGACGTGGCCCTTGGCGTTAGCCGCAGCGGGCTCCATCTCGACGAACATCGTCGAGAACGACGCGATCGCGCCCGTGCCGAAATTGGCCAGGCCCTGAGAGTTCGGGCCGACGATGCGCATGCCGGCTTTGCGCGCCGCCTCGACCATGCGGCGCTCCTTGGCCTTGCCGGCGATCTGGTCGACTTCACCGAAGCCCGACGCCATCACCACGGCGACCTTCACACCTGCGGCGGCACAGTCCTCCACCGCGGCGATCGCGTTGTCGCCCGCCACCGCGACGATCACCATCTCGGGCGCCTCCGGCAGATCCTGCAGCGACGCGTAGCTCTTGTGGCCCTGAATTTCCGGGCGCGTGGGATTGATCGGGTAGATCTTGCCCTTGAAGCCGAACTTGCCGAGGAAGTGCACCGGCCGGCCGCCGACCTTGTTGGGATTATCCGAGGCGCCGATAATGGCGATCGACTTCGGATCGAGGGCGGCGCGCAGACGGCTCATGCAGAAGTCCTTTCGAAATACGGAACGAGACGGCCGGTGAAGCGCGCGTACCGCGCCGTCACCCGGTCGCCGATGACGAGGTCGTTGGCGCCATGCGCCATCATGCGGAATCCCTCGGCGGTATCGACCAGAACGATCTTGAACGGCACGTACTCGCGCGCTTCGGCGGTCGCAGCGCGGTGCACCAGCGTCGCGGCATACACGGTGCCCTCGCCGCTGGCGCGCAGGGTGGCCAGATCATTGCTGCCGCAAGCTGCGCAAAAGTCGCGGCGGAAGTATTGCACGGCACCGCAGCCGGTACAGCGCTGATAGCTGATGGACTCCTCGCCCGCGGTCCAGTCGGTCGTCGCCGGCTCGCTCATCGCTCGCGCTCCAGAACCATGCTGACGTGCGACGACAACACGCCGCCGTCGCCGTGCAGCAGCGCCAGCGAGGCGTCGCGCACCTGCCGATCGCCGGCGCGGCCGGTCATCTGCAGGTGGGTTTCGACCAGATGCGCCATCGCGCCCCCGACGCCGCAGTGGCCGTAACTGAGCAGCCCGCCATGGGTGTTGAGCGGCATCGCGCCGGATTTCGAAAAGTATCCGTCGCGCGCCCGTGCTGCCGCCTCGCCGCGCGGCGCAAGGCCGAGGTCTTCCAGCAGCATCAGCAGCGTGATGGTGAAGCTGTCGTAGACCGCCGCATACTTCACGTCGGCGACTGCAACGCCGCTCGCCGCCTTGGCGCGCGCGATCGACTGCTCGGCACCGGATGGACCATCCGCCGGCATCGCGGTGACATGCTGATGCGTATGCGCCTGACCGCAGCCGCGCACCTTGACGCGATGCGCCGTGGTCGGCCCGCGGCTGATCACCAGCGCGGCGCCGCCGTCCGACACCGGACAGCAATCGAGCAGCTTCAGCGGCGACGCGATCATCTTCGACGCCATCACCTCGGCGATGCTGATCGGCTCGCGAAACTGCGCGCCCGGATGGGTCACCGCATGGGCGCGCATCAGCACGGCCAATTCGGCGAGATCCTCCTCGGTGACGCCGTGGTCATGCATGTAGCGCGAAGCGACCAGCCCGTAATAGGCCGGAATGGTCGGCCCGAGCGGCACTTCGTAGAGCGGATGCCCCACCTGCGCCAACGCTTGCACCGAGGCGTCGCGGCTCTGTCCGCTGAGCCTGTTCTCGCCGCCAACGACCAGAATATTCTTCGCGGCGCCGCTCTCGACGAGCTGATGCGCCAGCATCGCCATGGCCATGCCGGTGGCGCCGCCGACCTGCACGGCGTGGCAGTAGCTCGGCCGGATGCCGAAATGCTCGGCGAACACCGTCGCCAGCATGATGTGCGGCATCGTGGTCGAATAGCCGCACAGCAGCCCGTCGATGTCGCCGCGTGTCAGCTCGGCGTCCGCAATCGCCGCCTCCGCCGCGTCGCGCATCAGGCTGAGCGTGGTCGAACCGTCGATCTTGCCGAACCGCGTCAGGCCGACGCCGGTGATGTAGCTCATCGGATGAGCTCCCGCTTCGGCGCTCGCGAGAGAGCACAGACTATCAACGTCATTCCGGGACGCGCCTCTTGGCGCGGGCCCGGTATCCATACTCCAGGACGGTGGTTATGGATTCCAGGCTCGCCACTCCGCGGCGCCCCAGAATGACGAACGAGAGGCTGATGCCCATAGAGGTGATGAACACCGCGCCGAGCACAGCGCGCTCCCCTCCCCCTTGCGAGGAGGAGTTGGGGGTGGGGGGCCGCGGGCGCTGAGCCTGTAGCAAGAGCCCTCAACCCACCCCTCTCCCGCAAGCGGGAGAGGGAGAAGAGGCGCCGTGCTACAAATTGCTCGAAGCGATTGGAGTTGTCACCAGCGCGCATCGTACCCGCTCACGCTTTCCCTGCCACCGGCATCTTCAGCGCCCCGCATCCCACCAGCTCCGCGATATCGCTGGCACTATAGCCCGCCTCGCGTAGCACCTCCGCGCCCTGCTCGCCGAGACGCGGCGCGAAGCGCTGGCGTTCGACCTTGGTGTCCGACCAGGTCGCCGAGACTTTCATGTCCCGGATCGGACCTTCGGTCGGATGCGAGACGACGGGAAAGAAATCAGTCGCGACCAGATGCGGGTCGTCGAGGATGCTTTCGAGATCGTGCATCCGCATCGCCGGCACGTCGGCGGCGTCGAGCAGCGCCGTCCATTCGTCCGTCGTGCGCGTCAGGAAGATCCTCGCCAGCTCGGCATAGACCACGTCGATGTTGACGGCGCGGCGGGCGAAGCTGGTGTAGCGCTCGTCGGCAAGCAGATCGTCGCGGCCGACCGCACGCAGGAAGCTCAGCCACTGCTTGTCGTTGTAGACCATCGCGCAGATGTAGCCGTCGGCGGTCTGGTAAGGCCGCCGGTCCGGCGACAGATGCCGCGCATAGCCGCCGCGATCGAGCGGCGGATCGTACGTCAGTCCACCCATGTGATCGCCCATGACAAAACTGGCCATCGTCTCGAACATCGGGATGTCGAGACGTTGGCCCTTGCCGGTGCGATCGCGGTGAACCAGCGAGGCGCAGATCGCGCCGACCGCGGTGAGCCCGACGATGCGGTCGACCAGCGCATTCGGCACGTAGCGCGGCGTGCCGTCGCCGACCCGCGCGTTGAGAGCCGGCAGCGCTGTGGCCCCTTGAATGAGATCGTCGTAGGCCGGCTTCGCCGCGTAGGGACCATCCTGGCCGAAGCCGAACACGCCGGCATAGATCAGCCGAGGATTGATCGGCGCGACATCGTCATAGCCAAGCCGCAGCCGCGCCATCGCCTGCGGCCGGACGTTGTAAACCAGCACGTCCGCTCCCGCGATCAGCCGGAGCGCGGCATCACGACCTGACGCGTGTTTGAGATCGAGACAGATGCTGCGCTTGTTGCGGTTGGCGTTGAGAAACACCGGCCCCATGCCGGGGTGGCGCGTTGGGCCGATCTGCCGCGTCACGTCGCCTTCGGGCGACTCGATCTTGATCACGTCGGCGCCGTAATCGCCGAGCATCTGGGTGGCGTAAGGCCCCATCAGCACCGACGTCATGTCGACGATCTTCACGCCTGCAAGTGGCCCCATCGACGCTCCCGTCCGCGGCGCTCTCGGCGGCGCCCATCGTTCCCCTGTAGCGTGGCGGGATCGCGAAGATCAAGCATGGCTCCGACATGGGGCTCTGCCGTCACGGCAGGCGCAGCGATGTTCCGCGCGACGGAATCGTTGCGCAGGCTCATTGACCGCATGTCGGCGGAACGCTCCACTGCCCGCAAACGCGCAACCCCACGATCTTGAAACGGGGCGATGACCGCCGATGACGACGCATCATAAGACCTATGTGAAGCGCCCATCACTGCCGGCGATGGGGCTCGGCGCACTATGGCCGTCAGCCGGATGGAATGGCCACGAGGGCTTCCCGACCTTCAGCTTCATCTGGCGTGACTATCAGATCAGCCAGGAATTGCTGCGCGTCCTGCAACGGCTCGCCGGCCGCGACGACGACGCCACCACCGAACGGCTGCTGCTGCTCGCGCCACACGTCACCGGCTTCCGCCTGACTCTGGCAATGCTGATGCATCCGGATTGGCCGCTGCCGATCTGGCAGGCGCTGCAGCTCCGGAACCGGCTGATCCGCAATGGCGCCGTCAAGGTCGCCTACCCGTCCGATCTGATCGTGCGGGCGATCGCCTGGCGCGTGCACGACAAAGGCATCGAACTCGATGTCCATGCCCAGCTCCTGCAGGACGACGACTGCCCGTGGGAAAGCATCACCACGTTCTACTATCGCGACCGCTTCGGGCCGCTGTTTGCGCACGGTGCAGCCGAAGGCGCGGCGTTCGCGTCGCCGACGGTCGACGCAGCGCTGCAGCCGGTCGCACACTGGCGCGTCCACGGCGGTGAGCGGCTGCGCTGGGCGCGGCTGACCGGCGACTGCAATCCGCTACACCAGCTCGACGCCTATGCGCGCCGCGCCGGTTTCGCCGCCGCCTCGACCCATCCGCAGCGGATCGCCGCGGAATGCCTCGGCCACCTCACTCCGACCCAGGCCCCGCAGCAGCTCGACCTTTGGCTCAAAGGCCCGGTCTACTACGACCGCTCCGTGACGCTGCGGCAGGCGCACGCGGCCGATGGCGACACTTTCGCGCTGTGGGTCGATGGCGACGAACGGCCGGCTATGGTCGGGCGGCTGACGGGAGCGGTTTGAGTTACGTCCGCCTCCTCGGCGGCTGCGCTTTACTAAGCCATTCACCCGTCATGCCCGGCCGTGTCCCGGGCATCCACGTCTTTGCAGTCGCAGCGGTTCGAAGACGTGGATGGCCGCGACGAGCCCGGCCATGACGGACCGATCGGAAGCTCTGCCGAATTACTTCACCATCTTGCGCAGCTCGGTCTTCAGCACCTTGCCGTAATTGTTCTTCGGCAACGCGTCCAAATACACGTAGCGCTTCGGGCGTTTGAAGCGGGCGATGACGCTCTGGCAATGCGCGTCGAGCGCGGCGTCGTCGGCCGCGGCGCCTTCGGCCAGCACGACGCAGGCGACGACGTTCTCGCCCCATTCCGGATCTGCGACGCCGATCGCAGAGACTTCGCGCACGGCCGGATGCGTCAGAAGCGCCTCTTCGACTTCGCGCGGATAGATGTTGGTGCCGCCGGAGATGATCACATCTTTGGACCGATCCGACAGCGTCAGAAAGCCATCATCGTCGAGCCGGCCGACGTCGCCGGTGCGCAGCCAGCCGTCATTGAGCGTCTCGGCATTGGCGGCCGGATTGTCCCAATAGCCGAGCATCACGGTGGCGCCCTTGACCTCGATCTCGCCGGTCTCGCCGGCCGGCAATTCCTTGCCATCGGCGCCCGTGATGCGCACCGACACCACGCTCTGCGCGGTGCCGACGGAGGCCAACCGGTCGAGATAGCGAGGATGGCTGGTGTCCGCGTGGCGCTCCCGCTTCAGCGAGGTGATCGTCATCGGCGACTCGCCCTGGCCGTAGATCTGCACGAAGCGCTGCCCCATCACGCTGAGCGCTTCGCGAATGTCGGCCAAATACATCGGGCCGCCGCCATAAACGATCGTGCGCAGGCCCTCGCCGTTCTCGCCGCGGCGTTTGGCGGCCTCGACCAGACGCTTGACCATGGTCGGCGCCGCGAACATCGCGACGTTGCCGAGCTGCTTGCCGAGATCGAGCACCTCGTCCGGATCGAAGCCGCCGGATTGCGGCACGACGTGGCGCGCGCCGAAGCGGACATGGATCATGTTGTAGAGCCCGGCGCCGTGCGAGATCGGTGCGGCGTAGAGCGCGGCATCATCCGGCGTCACCGCATCGACGTCGGCGAGGTAGCACAGCGACATCGCCACCAAATTGCCGTGGCTGAGCATCACGCCTTTCGGCCGCCCGGTGGTGCCGGAGGTGTAGAACAGCCAGGCGAGGTCATTGTTCTCGCGTGCGACCGGCACTTTGGCGCCCTCGCCGCTGCGCGCGCGATCGTAACCATCGCTGTCGATCGCCAGCGTCGCCATGGCGCGCGGCAGATCGCACGACGCCTCGTTGAACGTGTCAGCCGTGTCGTCGCAGATCAGCGCCAGCTTGGCTTGCGCGTTGCTGCAGATCCACGCCGCTTCCTTGCCGTGCAGCTTGGCGTTGATCGGAATCGCGACGGCACCGGCCCACCAGATGCCGTACAGCGCTTCGAGATAGGCCGTGCAATTGTGTGCGAACAGCGCGACGCGGTCGCCGGGCGCAATGCCGTAGTCGCGCGCCAGCGTCCCCGCGAACGAGGCCGCCCGCGCCGCGAACGTCGCGTAGTCGGCGTCGATCCGCGTGCCGGTGAGCAGCGCGGGCGCGCTCGGCCGAAGCCGGGCGCCGGCGGCGAGCCAGTTTGCGAGGTTCATCCGCGCGTCCCGCCCGGGTGCTTACTTCGCCGGCTCGAGCACCGAGACGAAGTTGGCGACCGCGGCGCCGCCCATGTTGAAAATGCCGCCGAGCTTGGCGTCCTTGATCTGCATCCCCTCCGGCGCCTGGCCGAGCAGCTGCATCGCCGTCAGCACGTGCATCGACACGCCGGTGGCGCCGATCGGATGGCCCTTGGCCTTGAGGCCGCCGGACGGATTGATCGGCAGCTTGCCGTCCTTCTGGGTCCAGCCTTCCTTGATGGCGCGCGCCCCCTGCCCCTTCGGCGTCAGCCCCATCGCTTCGTATTCGATCAGCTCGGCGATGGTGAAGCAGTCGTGCGTCTCGACGAAGGAAAGATCGTCGAGCGTAACGCCGGCGTCAGCGAGCGCACGCTGCCAAGCCACGGTGCAGCCTTCGAACTGGAGGATGTCGCGCTTGGACATCGGCAGGAAGTCCTGCGCATGGGCGCGGGCGCGGATGTTGACCGCCTTGCCCATCGCCTTGGCGTTCTCGGCCGAGGTCAGCACCAGCGCCGCGGCGCCGTCGGAGACCAGCGAGCAATCGGTGCGCTTCAACGGACCGGCGACGAACGGGTTCTTCTCGCCCTCGGCGCGGCAGAACTCGAAGCCGAAATCCTTGCGCATCTGCGCATAGGGATTGGACACGCCGTTGTGGTGGTTCTTGGCGGCGATCATCGCCAGCGCGTCGGACTGGTCGCCGTATTTCTGGAAATACTTCTGCGCGATGATGCCGAACACGCCGGCGAAGCCCGCGGGCGTCTCGCCGTCTTCCGGCAGATACGAGGCACGCAGCAGGTTCTTGCCGATCTCCGGACCCGGCGTCCGCGTCATCTGCTCGACGCCGACCACCAGCACCACCTTGGCGGCGCCCGACTCGATGGCCCGGATGCCCTGATGGACGGCGGCGGAACCGGTGGCGCAGGCGTTCTCGACGCGCGTGGCCGGCTTGAAGCGCAGCGCCGGATCGGCTTGCAGCACCAGGGAGGCCGTGAAGTCCTGCGGCGAGAAGCCGGCATTGAAATGCCCAAGCACGATTTCGTCGACATCCGACGCCGCAATGCCGGCATCGGCGATCGCCTCATTGGCGACGCGGACGATCATGCTCTCGACGGTCTCGGCGTCGAACTTGCCGAACGGCATATGAGCCCATCCGACGATGCTGGCGGTCATGGCGTTTCTCCTCGATCAGGTTGCTGTTTGGCGCGGAATATAGGACGGCCGTCAGCCAAAAGCATCCCCCGCCGCCGTGCACACCGGGTATTCGCCTCGGAATGACCGCCGCCTCCTCCCGTCATTGCGAGCCGAAAGCGAAGCAATCCACCTCCGTGCACTGCGCTGGATTGCTTCGTCGCTGCGCTCCCCGCAATGACGGCGGCGCAGACGTGCTCAGGCGACGAAGTTGCCGCCGAGTTCGTCCTCGATGTGGATGCGGATGATGTCGTCGAAAGTCCTCTCAGCCGTGGTGAAGCCGAGGCTGAGCGCGCGGTCTGTCGAGAAATTGCGCGGCCAGCCGGAGACGATGCCGATAATCGTCGGATCGGGTTCGCGCCTGATGCGATCGACCACCCCCTTGCCGGCGACGCGCTCCAGCGCGGCGATCTGCTCGCCGACGGTGGCAGCGAGCCCCGGCATCGACAGGTTGCGGCGCGGTCCCATCGCCGCCGTGTCCATCGTGCCGGCGTGAATCAGGAAGCCGACGGCGGAGCGTGGCGAGGCGTGCCAGTGCATCACATCGTCGCCGACGGGCAGCACCGCCTCGTGGCCGCTGAGCGGCTCGCGGATGATGTTGGAGAAGAAGCCGGAGGCGGCCTTGTTCGGCTTGCCGGGGCGGACGCAGATCGTCGGCAGGCGGATGCCGATGCCGTCGAGAAAGCCCTTGCGCGTGTAGTCGGCGATCAGCAATTCGCAGATCGCCTTCTGCGTGCCGTAGCTGGTCAGCGGCGTCGACAGGAATTCGTCGCCGATTTTGTCCGGGAACGGCGCGCCGAACACCGCGATCGACGAGGTGAACACCAGCCGCGGCATGTAGCTGTCGCCCTCGGCACGGATCGCGTCGATCAGGTGCTTGGTGCCGTCGAGATTGATGCGGTAGCCCTTGTCGAAATCCGCCTCGGCTTCGCCCGAGACGATGGCCGCGAGGTGAAAGATGACGTCCGGTCGATGCGCCACCAGCGCGGCTGCCTGCCCCGGCTCGGCGAGATCGCTGGTCACCACCGACATCGCAATCGAGGCATGCGGCGGCCGCGCCGGCGCAACGACGTCCTGGAGCGTCATCCGCGTGATGTCGCGGTTTCCGAGACGGCCATCGGCGAGCAGCCGATCGGTGAGTTTGCGCCCGACCATGCCGGCGGCGCCGAGGATGAGAATGTGCAAGGTGATCCCCTATCTTTTGTCATTCCGGGATGGACGTGAGGCGGCGCAGCCGGCTCGCGGCCAGGCCCGGAATCCATACTCCCCGCAGTGGTTATGGATTCCGGGCTCGCGCTTCGCGCGCCCCGGAATGACGAACTTGGATGTAGTTGGAAGTCAAGTGGCGATGATGACGTCTATTCCTTCACCGCCCCAGTCATCGCCGACACATAGTGCTCGACGAAGAACGCGTAGAGGATCACCAGCGGCAGCGAGCCGACCAGGGCGCCGGCCATCAGCGAGCCCCATTTGTAGATGTCGCCGTCGACGAACTCGTTGACGATCGCGACTGGCACGGTTTTGTTTGGCGTCGATTGCAGGAAAGTTAGCGCGTAGATGAATTCGTTCCAGCACAGCGTGAACGAGAAGATGAACGCCGAGATCAGCCCCGGCACCGCCAGCGGCACGATGATCTTAGTGAGGATCTGCCAACGCGAGGCGCCATCGATCAGCGCGCATTCCTCGAGCTCGAACGGGATGGTCTTGAAGTAGCCCATCAGCAGCCAGGTCGAGAACGGGATCAGCAGCGTTGGATACACCAGGATCAGCGACAGCGGCGAGTCGAACAGGCCGTAGGCCTGGATCACCGAGGCCAGCGGAATGAACAGGATCGACGGCGGCACCAGATAGGCCAGAAAGATCGCGCCGCCGACGCTGTCGGCGCCGCGGAAGCGCAGCCGTACGATCGCATAGGCGGCGAGCACGCTGGCGAAGATCGACAGCACCGTCGAGGCGGCGGCGACGTACATCGTGTTCCACAGCCAGCGCGGATATTGGGTCTCGAACAGCAGTTTGGAGATGTGTTTCAGCGTCGGCTTGACCACCCAGAACGGGTTGTAGGTCTCCATGTCGATGAGCTGCTCGTCGGGTTTGATCGACGTCAGCGCCATCCAGTAGAACGGGAACAGCAGGATCACGATGATGATCGCGAGCGGCAGATACAGCGTCCCCAGCCGTCGCGGCAGCGACTCCAGGTAGCTCATGCCCTCGCTGTCGTCGTCCTTGGCGACGGTCGCAGCCTTGACGGCGAGGCGCGGATCGGAGGCGGTGGTCTCAGTCATTATCCGATCCTTGCTGCCACTTGCGGCGCTGCATGCCGAACCAGGAGATGGCGATCGCCGCGAGCAGGAACGGGATCATCGCGGTGGCGATCGCGGCGCCCTCGCCGAGCCGGCCCGACAGAATGCCGCGCTGATAGCTCAGAGTCGCCATCAGATGCGTGGCATTGACCGGGCCGCCGCGGGTCAGCGCCCAGATCAGTTGGAAGTCGGTGAAGGTGAACAGCACCGAGAACGTCATCACCACTGCGATGATCGGCGTCAGCAGCGGATAGGTGATATAGCGGAAACGCTGCCAGCTGGTGGCGCCGTCCAGCGTCGCGGCCTCGTACAGCGACGGCGACACCGTCTGCAGCCCGGCCAGCAGCGTGATCGCCACGAACGGCACGCCGCGCCAGATATTGGCGAAGATCACCGAGGCGCGGGCCCAGGTCGTGTCGCCGAGGAAGTTGATGTTGTGGTCGATCAGCCCGAGCTTGATCAGCGACCACGAGATGATCGAGAACTGCGAGTCGTAGATCCACCAGAACGCAATCGCCGACAGCACCGTCGGCACGATGAACGGCACGAGCACCGCGGCGCGGATGATCGCCTTGAACGGCATGTGGCGGTTGAGCAGCAGCGCGAGATACAGACCGACCGCGAATTTGATGGCGCTGGCGACGGCCGTGTACAGGATGGTGTTGAACACCGACAGCCAGAAGATGCTGTCGTCCCACAGCCATTGATAGTTTTCGACGCCGACGAACACACCGTCGCGCCCGATCCGCGCGTCGGTGAAGCTCATCCACACGCCAAGGAACAGCGGATAGGCGAGGAACAGGATCAGGAACGCAGCCGCCGGCATCATGAACCACAGCGCGACGAAATTGCGGTTGGTCTTGAGCCGCTGCCAGGCGGAGGGGCCTGAGCTCGCTCGGATGGCCGCCGATGTATCGAGGGTGCTCATTCAAACTCCATCGCCGATCGCAGCCGTTACTTTCGGCCTCCTCTTTCGTCATTCCGGGACGCGCCTCTTGGCGTGGGCCCGGAATCCATACTCCCGGCGGTGGTTATGGATTCGGGGCTCGCGCTGCGCGCGACCCGGAATGACAAAAGAGAGGCAGTCATCTCGGTCTAAGCGGGAGGCCGACGAGTACGCCGGCCTCCCGGTCTCAACACCTCACGACCTGAAGATCCGCTTCGCGGCGCGTTCGGCACTGCTCATCGCGGTCTTCACGTCTTCGCGGCCGGTGCAGTAGTTGGCGAACATGTCGACGACGACGAAGTCGGCGATCGCCGCCGCCGCGTTCTCGCCCATTTGGCCGAGGCCGGCCGGCGACATCGCGGTCTTGGCGACGTCGCGATACGGCGTGTTCTTCGGATCGGCGGTCCACATCGGGTTCTTCTCGTAGTCGTTGAGGAACGGCGACAGATAGCCCTGCGCCGCCTCGACCCACGGATTGAACTGCTCCGGCTCCATCATGAAGGCGGTAAACGCCTTGCACGTCTGCGGGAACTTGGTGAAGTTGAAGATCAGGATCGGGAAGCCAAGATGCAGTTCGCGGCTCTTGCCGTCGGTGCCGACCGGCAGATGCGCGTGGTTCATGTCCTCGGCGATCTGCTTGTTCTCCTTCTTCGCCGTGACATAGACCGAGATGCCGTTGACCGTGAGATAGAGCTGGCCCGCCAGGAACGCCTTGTTGTTCGAGGCGTCGTTCCACGACGCGGTGCCGGGGATGAAGTTGTCGTACAGGCCCTTGACGTATTCCAGCGACTTGGCGGTCTCCGGCGAGTTGATGACGACCTTGTTGTCCTTGTCGATAAGGTTGCCGCCGTGCGACCACAGAGCCCAGTACAGCCAGGTGTTGGCGTCGCCCGAGGCGTGGCCGAGCGCCATGCCGGCCGGCGTGCCGTTCTTGTTGAGGCCCTTCACCAGATCGGCGAAGCCGCCGAGGTCCTTCGGAAACTCCTTGTGGCCGGCCTTCTCGGCGGCCGCGACGCGGTAATTGATCAGCGCGCCGGTCGCCGCGACCGGGATGCCGATCCACTTGCCGTTGTACATGCCGTAGGTCTTGCCGGAGTCGGCCCAGCCGCCGCACTTCTTGGCGAGATAATCGGCGACGTCGGTGACGTCGGTGCACTTGCTCGGAAACAGGAACGGCAGCGAATACAGGCCCCATACCATGTCGAGCCCCTGCCCGGTGTTGGCGGCGACCGAGGCCTTCGGCTGGATGTCGTCGTAGGATTCGTTGGAAACGTTGATGGTGACGTTGTTGGCCTTCTGGAACGCATCCACGATCTTCATGAAGGCGGCGTCTTCGGCTTCGACGAAGCGCTTCCAGCGCAGCAGATTGATCTTGGCGCCCGGCTCCGGCTTCCACGGCGACGCCTGCGCCCACGCTTTCGCATACCCCAGCAATTGATCGGCGGACATCGTCGCCGCCGCGGCGAGCATCGTCGCACCACCCTTCAGCAACGAGCGTCGATCGAATCCGAAATCAGTCATCGTTCGTTAACTCCCTCTGTCTTGCTTGATTGGTATTGATTGGGTCGGCTTCGAAAGTCGGACTCTTGCTGGCCCGCTCGTTCGGCCGAGGACATCACAGGCGCTGGCCGGTCTCCTTGTCGAACAGATGCGCCACCTGCGGCCGCGGCCGTAGATGGATGACGTCGCCGGGCTGGACCTGGTGACGCTCGCGGAACACCGCGATCAGCTCCTGCGTGCCGACGCGCGCGACGATCTGGGTCTCCGACCCGGTCGGCTCGACCACCACCACCTCGGCCTCGATGCCGCTGTCGGCGAAGTCCAGATGTTCAGGGCGAATGCCGTAGGTGATCGGGCGGCCGTTGCTGTTCGCCGGCGCCGCAGTGATCGGCAGCCGCGCGCCGTTCGCCGTCTCGACCCAGGGCTGACCGCCATTGACCTTGAGCGTGCCGTCGAGAAAATTCATCGCCGGCGAGCCAATGAAGCCGGCGACAAACTTGTTGGCCGGACTGTCGTACAGATCGAGCGGCGCGCCCATCTGCTCGACGATGCCGTCCTGCATCACCACGATCTTGTCGGCCATGGTCATGGCCTCGATCTGGTCGTGGGTGACATACACGGTCGTGGTCTTCAGCCGCTGATGCAGTTCCTTGATCTCGGTGCGCATCGCAACGCGCAGCTTGGCGTCGAGATTGGACAGCGGCTCGTCAAACAGAAACACCTGCGGATCGCGCACGATCGCGCGCCCCATCGCGACGCGCTGGCGCTGGCCGCCGGAGAGCTGACGCGGAAAGCGGTCGAGCAGCTTGCGGAGATCGAGAATGTCGGCGGCCCGGTTGACCTTGTCGTCGATGGTCTTCTGATCGGCGCCGCGCAGCTTCAGCGAAAAGCCCATGTTCTGGGCCACCGTCATATGCGGGTATAGCGCGTAGTTCTGGAACACCATTGCGATGTCGCGCTCTTTCGGCTGCACATCGTTGACGACGCGATCGCCGATCGAGATCGTTCCGGAAGTGATTTTTTCCAGGCCCGCGAGCATCCGCAGCAGAGTGGACTTGCCACACCCGGATGGGCCGACAAGCACGACGAACGCGCCATCCTCGATCGGAACCGTCACGCCGTGCAGGACTTCGAATCCGCCAAATGATTTACGCACGTCGTGAATCTGCACCGACGCCATACAGAACCTCCCGGGATCGGCCTTTGAGGTGCGGTCGTTGCCGCTGGCCTGATCTTGTTGGTGCTACCTATAGCAGAACTTCACGGAGCTGTCGCGCCGTGAAATTCCACCGGCTCTCAGCATCACCGCCAATTGCGTAGCTGCCGGCGCCGTGTCACCATGCGCCCCCGCCGATGACTCACAAGACGCTCAAGACGCCTGCTCAACGGCGTGTGCAGTGCGGGAGAAACAATGAACAAGGTCACTTCCGGGATCGCCCGGCGTAAACTCCGCTCCAGCGAATGGTTCAACGATCCTCATAACCCGGCGATGACCGCGCTCTATCTCGAGCGCTATCTCAATTACGGGCTGACCCGCGGCGAGCTGCAGTCCGGCAAGCCGATCATTGGTATCGCACAGACCGGCAACGACCTGTCGCCGTGCAACCGTCATCACCTGGAACTGGCGCAGCGCGTGCGTGAAGGCATCCGCGCCGCCGGCGGCATCGCGATGGAATTCCCGGTGCATCCGATCCAGGAAACCGGCAAGCGGCCGACCGCGGCGCTCGATCGCAACCTCGCTTATCTCGGTCTCGTCGAAGTGCTGTTCAGCTATCCGCTCGACGGCGTGGTGCTGACCACCGGTTGCGACAAGACCACGCCGGCCTGTCTGATGGCGGCCGCCACCGTGAACATCCCGGCTATCGTGCTGTCGGGCGGGCCGATGCTCAACGGCTGGCACAATGGCGAGCGCACCGGCTCGGGAACGGTGGTGTGGAAATCGCGCGAACGCCTCGCCGCCGGCGAGATCGACTACGATGAATTCATGGAGGCGGTCGCCTCCTCGGCGCCCTCGGTCGGCCATTGCAACACGATGGGCACCGCCTCGACGATGAACTCGCTGGCCGAAGCGCTCGGCATGTCGCTGCCGGGTTGTGCGGCCATTCCGGCGCCCTATCGCGAGCGTGGCCAGATCGCCTACGCGACCGGGCTGCGCGCAGTGGAGATGGTCTGGGAGGATCTCAAGCCGTCCGACATCCTGACGCGCCAGGCATTCGAGAACGCCATCGTGGTGAATTCGGCGATCGGCGGCTCCACCAACGCACCGATCCATCTCAACGCGCTGGCCCGCCATGTCGGCGTCGAGCTCAGCATCGACGACTGGCAGAGCGTCGGTCACAGCATCCCGCTGCTGGTCAATCTGCAGCCGGCCGGCGTCTATCTCGGCGAGGAATATCACCGCGCCGGTGGTGTACCGACGGTGGTGCGCGAGCTGATGGCGCACGGCAAGATCCACGAGGACGCGCTCACCGTCAACGGACGCAACATTGGCGACAATTGCCGCGCGGCGCCCGCGCCCGACGGCGACGTCATCAAGACCTATGACGGGCCGCTGGTGCAAGACGCCGGCTTCCTGGTGCTGCGCGGCAATCTGTTCGACTCCGCCATCATGAAGACCAGCGTGATCAGCCTCGAATTCCGCGAGCGCTATCTGTCAACGCCGGGCGATCTCAACGCTTTCGAGGGCCGCGCGATCGTGTTCGAGGGGCCGGAGGATTATCACCACCGGATCGACGATCCCGCTTTGAACATCGACGAGCACTGCATCCTGTTCGTGCGCGGCACCGGGCCGATCGGCTATCCGGGCGGCGCGGAAGTCGTAAACATGCAGCCGCCTGCAGCGCTGATCAAACGCGGCATCCTCTCGCTGCCCTGCATCGGCGACGGCCGCCAGTCCGGCACCTCGGGCTCGCCGTCGATCCTGAACGCGACGCCGGAAGCCGCGGCCAATGGCGGGCTCGCGTTGCTGAAGACCGGCGATCGCGTCCGCATCGACCTCAACAAAGGCAGCGCCGATATTCTGATTTCGGACGCCGAGCTGAAGCAGCGCCGCGCCGATCTCGAAGCGGCCGGCGGCTTCGCTTATCCGAAGCACCAGACGCCATGGCAGGAGCTGTATCGTTCGACGGTCGGCCAGCAGGCCACCGGCGCCTGCATTGAATTCGCCACGCGCTATCGCGATATTGCGGGCACCGTCGGCGTGGCGCGGCATAATCATTGATAACGTTATTCCGGGGCGCGCGAAGCGCAAGCCCGGAATCCATAACCACCGCCCTGATTGCTTAGGCACCGCGGCCGTGACAACTAACTATCACAGGGGTTAAGGATTCCGGGCCTGCGCCTGCGGCGCATCCCGGAATGACAAACTCTCAGGCTGCGCAACGACGCAAACGACAATGGGGGAAAGATGTCCGACCGGCTCAAAGGCAAGCGTGCATTCGTCACCGCGGCTGCGGCGGGGATCGGGCGTGCCAGCGTAATCGCGTTCGCGCGCGAAGGCGCCGACGTCTTCGCCACCGATATCGACGAGGCCGGCCTCTCGTCCTTGGCAGATCACGGCGTCACGCGTACCGCGAGGCTGGACGTCCGCGACACCGCAGCGGTCGACGCAATGGCTCAGGAGATTGGCACCATCGACATCCTACTCAATGCCGCCGGCTTCGTGCATCATGGCACCGTGCTGGACTGCTCGGACAGCGATTGGGACTTCTCGTTCGATCTCAACGTCAAGTCGATGCACCGCACGATCCGCGCTTTCCTGCCCGGCATGCTGGAGACCGGGCGCGGCTCGATCGTCAACATCTCCTCGGCCGCCGGCGTCTATAAGGCCGCTCCGAACCGTTACGTCTACGGCGCCACCAAGGCCGCGGTCGCCGCGCTCACCCGCGCGGTCGCGGCGGACTTCATCACCCGAGGCATCCGTTGCAATGCGATCTGCCCCGGCACGATCGAGACCCCGTCGATGCTCGGCCGCGCCGCGGCACTCGGGCCGCAGGGGCGCGACATGTTCGTGTCCCGCCAACCGATGGGCCGCCTCGGCAACGCCGAGGAGATCGCCGCCCTCGCCGTCTATCTCGCCAGCGACGAAAGCGCCTTCACCACCGGCGTCGCACATATCATCGACGGCGGCTGGACTTTGTAGGGCTCCTGCAATGACAGAGACCCGTCATTGCGAGGAGCGAAGCGACGAAGCAATCCAGCTCAGTGCAGTGCGCCCTGGACTGCTTCGCTTCGCTCGCAATGACGAACCTACTCAATCGGCTCAGGGGACAAAGCGCAGATGAACACCATCGATCTCAACCATCGCTGCGCGGTCGTCACCGGCGGCGCACAGGGATTCGGGCGGGCAATCGCGGAGAGGTTCGTGGCTTCCGGCGCGCGGGTCGCGATCTGGGATCACGACATCGCCTTCGCCGAGAAGACCGCAAAGGAAATCGGCGGCGACGTCGTGACTGCGTATCAGGTCGATGTCACCGATCCCACAGCGGTCGATCACGCGCGCGACGCGACGCTCGCCGCATTCGGCAAGATCGACATCCTGGTCAACAACGCCGGCATCGCAGGCGTCAACAAGACCGTGTGGGACACCGACTACGAGGAATGGCGCAAGGTGCTGCGGATCAATCTCGACGGCCCGTTCATCTGCTGCAAGTCGATCGTGCCGGCGATGATCGCCCACAAATACGGCCGCATCGTCAACATCGCGTCGATCGCCGGCAAGGAAGGCAACCCCAACGCCGCTCACTACTCCGCGTCGAAGGCGGGGCTGATCGCATTGACGAAATCACTCGGCAAGGAGCTCGCGTCCTACGACATCACCGTCAACGCGGTGACGCCGGCAGCGGCAAGGACTGCGATCTTCGACCAGATGACGCAGCAGCATATCGATTTCATGCTGTCGAAGATCCCGAAAGGCCGCTTCGTGCTGGTCGAGGAACTCGCCGCCATGGTGGCATGGCTGGCGTCGGAGGATTGCTCGTTTTCCACCGGCGCCGTATTCGATATTTCGGGCGGACGCGCGACTTACTGAGCGCTCGGGCCGGCCTGATTTCAGCCGAGCGGCTTGCGCCATTCCATGATCAAGAACCACGGCGCGCGCCGATAACGACTCACGGTGTCCGGATCGCCGCCATGAGGCAGCGGCTCGGAGAAATGCACGAGCTGCAGGCCGTTCTCGAGCAGCACCGACATGTAGGTGCTCAGCGGCCGATGCCAATTGCGGATGCGGATCCCGCGCCATGACACCCAGTCGGCGCGCTCCGTCATGTAGTTGTCGATCCGAAGCTGAAGCTTGCCGTCGGCGTCGCGTGTCCAACCATCCGGCTGCGAGGCGGTCATGAAGCTGTTGAGGTTGGCGATCAACAAAGCTCCGCCCGGTCTCAGCACACGGGTCATCTCCGCGATCGCCGCGGCGACGTCCGGGATATCGATCAGCGTGAGATAGCTGACGACCAGGTCGAACGAGCAATCTGGAAAAGCCAGCGCCTCGGCCCGACCCATCCGGTAGTCGCCGCCAGGATCGAGATGTTGCGCGCGCTCGATCAGCGCCTGCGTCGGATCGATCCCGATTGCGGCGATATCCAAGCTCCGCAGCTTGCGGCAGAACCGGCCCTCCCCGCACCCGACGTCGAGGGCACGCTGGAAGCCGCCCGCGCTCACCCGCGCCAGCATCGGGGCATCGAGAACGAACCGTCGCCCGAAATCGCCTTCATCGGCCATATCGGCGATCCACGCCGCCGCCGATTGATCCCATCCGTCAGCCATACGAGAGCCCGCCACCAAGTCGTGGACGCCGATCGATCAGTCGGGCTGTACTCAGCCCTTCCCTTTCGTCCGGAAGATCACCGGCAGGCTGAAGGTCAGGCCTTCGTCGGCGATCAGCGGCGGGGGCGCGGGGACGGGGTCGGCGCGCTTCACCATGTCGAGCGCGGCCTGATCGAACGCCGCATCGCCGGAGCCTTCGACAATCCGCGTCGACAGCACGTGGCCGACCCGGTCGAGCTCGAAGCTGACGACGATCTTGACGTTCTTCTGCGGCGCATCCTTCGGATAACGCTTGTGCTTATCCAGATAAGCAACCAGTTCCTTCTGCCAGGTGGCGCGGATGCGCTGCGCCGCCTGGCCGACGCCCTGGGCCGGGGCCACGGAGCGCGGGCCCTCCTTGGCGGTTTCGTTGCTCGGCATCGCGGTGGCTTCGGCGGCAACCGACTCGGTCGAAGCCTGCTGCTGCACCACGGCCTTTTCTTTCTGCTCCTCGTCCGGCTTCTTGGCTTCCTGCTCGGTCACGACGCGATCGGCCTCTTCGGTCTGCTGCGGCGTATCCTTCGGCAGATCGCTTTCCTTGACCTCAGCCTTCTGTTCGTTGAGCGCCGGCGATGCCGCCGACGCGTCGGTGTCCGGTCCGGGCGGCAGATCGCTGGCTTCGTGCTTCGGCGACATCATCTCGACGCCGACCTCGATCGCCGGCGAGCCCAGCGCATCGTCGTCGAGATCATCGGCACGACTGGCAAGCGCCAGCGCAGCGCCGCCGGCGTGCAGCCCGACAGCGACGACGCCGGCGATCAGCCAGAGCGTGCGCGAAGGCTTGCGTGAGAAATCGAACTCGTTCATTCGCTCAACAATCGTTTGGCGTCCGCTTTCACGGAGCTGCCTTACCATGCGAAGCCGCCGGAGCGGCCTCCCGTTGCGCACCTGCGGCGCCAAGCCGCAAATCGCGTCGTAACGCTGCTACTGAGCGGCGGCGGGCGTAGCCCCTGGTACCGCTTCGAGCGCCACCAGCTTGATCTTGGCATAGCCGCCGGCGCGCAGCATCTCGAGCACATCCATCAGCTCGCCATACGGCACCGCACGGTCGGCGCGCAGAAAGATGAAGTTGTCCTTGCTCATGTCCGGCATCGAATTCAGCGTCTGCACCAGATCGACGCGCTTGACCTGGTTCTCGCCGATCGCCACCGCGAGGTCGGACTTGATGCTCACATAAGTCGGCTTGTCCGGGCGCTTCTGCGGAGTCGCCGTCGATGTCGGCAGGCTGACCGGCAGATCCACCGTCGACAGCGGCGCCGCCACCATGAAGATGATCAGCAGCACCAGAATGACGTCGATGAACGGCGTGACGTTGATCTCGTGGGTCTCGTCGAAATCGTCGTCGAGACCGTCGGAATCGTTGAGCGAGACGGCCATGCCCTACTCCGCCGCGCGGACGTGACGACCGCCGCCATGGCTGCGGTCGAGATCGCGCGACAGCAGCCGGAGTGCCGCGCCCGAGGCGCGCGCGACCATCTCGAGATAGACCTTAATCTCACGCGAGAAGTGATTGTAGATGATCACCGCCGGAATCGCCGCCACCAGGCCAATCGCGGTAGCGAGCAGCGCTTCGGCGATGCCGGGCGCCACCACCGCGAGGTTGGTGGTCTGCGATTTCGAAATGCCGATGAAGCTGTTCATGATGCCCCACACCGTGCCGAACAGGCCGATGAAGGGTGCCGTCGCGCCGATGGTGGCGAGGAAACCCATGCCGTGGCGCATGTGCCGGGACTCGGCGCGGACGATCTCGCTGAAGCTCGACGCCGCACGTTCCTTGATGCCGTCATCGCTCGTCAGCCCGGCCGACAGCCGCGCTTCGTGCAGCGCCGCACTCAGCAGCATCGACAGCGGACTGGTCTTGTCGCCGAGCGCAAGCTGGGCTTCGGACATCGAGCGCGCTTCGGCGACTTGCTTCAAAGCCGAGCGCAGCCGCCAGCGTGCGCGACCGAGTTCGATCTTCTTGGCGATGAAGATCGTCCAGGTGATCACCGACGCCAGCGCGAGGCCGACCATCACGGCCTTCACCACGATATCGGCCTGCAGGAACATCGACCAGGGCGACAGCTCCGCGAGCCCTGGCGTCACGCTGCCGTTCGGCGTCGAGCCGGAGGTCGGCAGCGCCTGGGTCGACCCCGTGGTCTCCGGCGCAGCGGTGGCCGGCTGCGTCGCCGGCGCCGACATCGCCGGAGCGGACGGCTGCTGCGCAAAGACCGGCGCGACAGGCGCCGCAAGTGACAGCGACAGCAACGCCGCGGTGATCAATCGGATTTTCGACAGTTTCATACTTCGGCCCAGTAGCGGATGAGGTTGTGATAGATACCGGTCAATTTGACCGTTTCAGGGTCATCGCGTCCCAGCCGCTCGACCAGGGCCTGAATGGCGCCGTCGAGATCGTAGATCATGCTGCGCGCATGGGCATCACGTACCATGCTCTGCAGCCAGAAAAAAGACGCGACCCGGGCGCCGCGGGTCACCGGAGTGACCATGTGCAGGCTGGTCGAGGGATAGAGCACGCAGTCTCCCGCGGGCAATTTGACTTCGTGCGACCCATAGGTGTCCTCCACCACGAGTTCGCCGCCGTCATATTCGTCCGGCTCGGCCAAAAACAACGTGACCGACAGATCAGTGCGAATGCGCAGGCCGGTGAGTGGGTCGCCGCGCACCGCGTTGTCGACGTGGATGCCGAAATGGTGATTGCCCGCCGCGGCGTAGCGATTGAACAACGGCGGAAAGATCTGCAGCGGCACCGCTGCAGACACGAACTTCGGATTGGCGGTCAGCGCCGAGATGATGCGACGGCCGAGCGCACGCGCCAGCTCGCTGTCGGGCGGAAGCTGCTCGTTGCGCTTGACCATGGCCGACTGTGCGCCGGCGGTGGAGCGGCCATCCTCCCAGTCTGCGGCGTCCATGAGGCGACGGAACTCCGCCACCTCAGGCTTCGACAGAACTTCGGGAATACAAACCAGCATGGCAACTCCAGTTCAGGCGGCGCGTCAGAGCGCGCCGCGCAGCGTGAGCCAGACCGAACGGCCCGGCGCGATGAACACGAACGGCGAGTTGCTACGATAGAACGCGTCGTAATAGGTCGTGTTGAAGATGTTGTTGACCGAGAGCTTCGCGGTCATGTGCTTGTCGACCTTGAATTCGACGAAGCTGTCGAACCGCCAGTGCTCCGGCAGCACGTTGCCGTTGATGGCGCCGAACGTGCCGCCGTAGATCTTCGAGGCGTACACGGCCTGCCCGCCGACTTCCCAATGGTCGTCGAACTTGTACTTGGTAAGCAGGTTGAACGACTGGTGTGCGATGTTGGCGAGCTTGGCGCCGACCTGGGTCGGATCGACCGACTGCAGCACCTCGCTCTCCATCAGCACCAGCCCGCCGAACACGCTCCAGCGCTCGGTGATCTTGCCGGCGGCTTCGAGATCGATGCCGCGCACGCGATAGACGCCGGTGGCCAGGATGTTGTTGCCGACCGTTTCTCGGGCGTTCGACTTCTCGGTCTGGAACAGCGAGCCGGTCAGCAGCAGATGCCGGTCGAACAACTCCCATTTGGTACCGACTTCGACGGCCTTGTTCTGCTCGGGCGACAGCGCCTGGAACGTCGTATTGTTGACGACGAGGCCGCCATAGGCGGTGCCCGAGGCGTCGAGCTCGGCGCCGACCGGATTGGTCGAGGTCGCATAGGCCGCATACAAGCTGGCATAGGGCAGCGGCTTCACCACCGCGCCGAGATTGTAGTTCCACATCCCGGACTGCACGCCGGTCGTCGTCGTCGCGGTGTGGCCGTTGATGTTGTAGTCGTCGTAGCGCAGCCCGCCGTTGAGGATGACGACATCGTTCCAGTTCGCCGTCTCGATCAGATAGGCGGACTTGGTGTCGACATTGATGAAGGTCGGGTTGTAGGCGCGTTGGGGCTGGCTCGCGAACTCGAACTCGTTCGGCGGCGACAGCAGCGGGACAGTGATGCGGCCGCCGGTCTGGAAACCGGTCAGCTCCGACGTCAGCCCCGCATAGGTGTCGCGCATCACGCTTTCGCGCGACACTTCGGCGCCGCCGATCAGCGTGTGCTTCACCGGCCCGGTATCGAATTTGTAAGTCAGGTCGGTCTGGTTGGCGAGCACGTTGGTGACCTGATAGCGGCTCTGCGACGCGAGCTGCACCGTCGTGGCGGTCGGATTGCTCGGCAGCGTGCCGATATAGTCGAGCACCGACCGGCCGGCGCGCGACCGATTGCTCAACGTCAGGTCCGGCGTGATCGCGAACTCGCCGGTCACGGTGCCGAAGTCCTGCTGGGCCTTCTGGAAGTCGCGATTGACGAAGCCGTAATAGGTCTCGCGCGGCACGTTCACGCTGGTGGAGGGAAGCCGCAGCGCGGTGTTGTAGGGGACGCCGAAATCCGGCAGGCCGCTCAGATCGGTGTGGACGTAGTTGGCGCTGACCTTGATGGCGTCGGTGGGCGTCCACTTGATGGCACCCATCGTGCCCCAGCGGTCGTCATTCACATAGTTGCGGCCGGCGACATTGGCCTGCTGATACAGGCCATCGACACGCACGGCGAGCGTCGGGCTCAGCACCTGGTTGACGTCGACCGTGACACGCTTGGTGGCGTCGGTACCAAAGGTGGTCTCCGCCTTGGTGAAATTGCCCGAGGTGGTCGCCTGCTTGGTGACGATGTCGATCGCACCGCCGGCGGTGCCGCGGCCGGCCATGGTCGACGCCGGACCGCGCAGAATCTCGACCTGCTCGGTGAAGAAGTTCTCGCGGATCGACACCGCGGGATCGCGGATGCCGTCAATGAACACGTCGTTGCGCGCGTCGAAGCCGCGGATGAAGAAGCGGTCGCCGAACGCGTTGCCGCCCTCCCCGGTGCCGAGCGTCACGCCGGCGGTCGAGCGCGCCACGTCGCGCAGCGAAGTCGCGTTCTTGTCTTCCAGCACTTCCTTGCTCAGCACCGTGACGGTGCGCGGCGTATTCAGCAGCGGCTCGGTGAACTTTGTGCCGGACAGGCGGTCGACCTTGTAGGGCGCGGCCGCGTCCGCATACGGATTGGCGTCGGCCGACAGCGCGCCGGCGTTGGGGAACGGCACTGGGGACACCGGCGTCGGCTGCGCGCGCCGTGCTGCGCGGCGCAGCGCGGTCCGCGCGCGGACCTGGTCTGGCGTGGGCGTCGCCGCGGGCCGCGGCCGTGCCACCGGCGCATCAACGGTGACGGCGGGCAGATTAGATTGTTGCGCTTCGGCACCGCCGATCGACGCCACCGCGATCATTCCGGCGACGGCCGACACCTTGCGGCCGTAATGACTGTCCAACTCGTCGTTGAAGCTTCGGATCGATGCTTCAGCGCGCAACGACCTAGGCGCCTTCGTCCCCGCGATAATCGACGCACTCATCTGCCACAGCCCCCGAAAATTGCAGTTGGTAATTACCTGCAGTTTTCAGTGGTATCGGCCGCAAAATTGAGGGTCAACGCGCGCGCGCCTTTGTCGCGCTGGAATCGTTCAAGATCAAAACGGTTCTAAACAATCACCTCCGGAAACATCCGGAGGTATTTGCTCATCGCGACACGAATTGCTGAGAAGCTGAGCAACGGCAATATCTTTGTGCGTCGAGGCCGGGTAATCAGATAGTGTCGACCAGCATCGCTTCACATCGACATCAAGAGGCGCGCTTACTCCTCCGTCGGGCTCGGTGGCTTCATCAGCGAAAACAGTTCGTCGACCGTCTGCTGCGCCGTCAGGCGCACGCGCTCGGTGTCGAGGGCGCCCGCGATCCGGACGCCAGCCACCACCGCGCGGATCTCGTCGCGAAACTCGGTGAGAAATCGCAGCGGGTCGGCCTGATCGTTGGCGACGCGTGCGATCAGACCGGTGATCAGGATCTGGCAGGCGATCATCCGCCCGTTCAGCTCTTCCATTTCCCTCTCCGGACCGCCCCTGTGAGATGTGCCAGACGGGACGTACCGGGGGTATGACCGACAGCCGCCCACCTGACAATTGGAACAGTTCTCAACTGACCACCACGCGTCGCGCGGTGACAGAAGCGAGGTTTCGGCCTCGGCAAAAGCAACGCGGTCCGGGCACCAGCGTCACCCTCCCGGACCGGGACCCGACCGGACCGGTCTCAATGCACGCATCGCGTGTTCCGCCCCGGTTTTCGCGGCGCTTCATGAAGCTTTGGCAATGTAGCAGAAACTCAAGTGTTATTGTGTTTACACTGTTGCCGCACGCAGTTAGTTGCAGAAGAAACCCTCATCGCCGCTTGGGCTGAACGGCGTTTGTCCGTGTGACTTCCGGCGGCGAAAGCATCGGATCGGTCATGAGCAATCCCCGCACCCTCCGCCGGGTGGTCACCGTTCTCGCAATTCTCGGAGCGGCCGGCGCCGGCACCTGGGGCTGGCAGCATTATCGGGTCGGTTCCGCCGGCCAGCAGGCGGCCGGCTCGGAAGCCGGGCAAAACCCCGGCAAGGCCAGCGGGCCCGCCGTGCCAGTGACCATCGCCACCGTGCAAAAGGGAAGCTTCCCGCTCTATCTGAGCAGCCTCGGAACCGTGCAGGGCTTCAACACCGTCGTGGTCCGGACCCGTGTGGACGGCCAGATCGACCAGATCGGCTTCAAGGAAGGCCAGATCGTCAAAGCCGGTGACCTGATCGCCCAGATCGATCCCCGCCCGTTCCAGGCCGCGCTCGATCAGGCCAAGGCCAAGAAGGCCCAGGACGAGGCCAGCCTAGCCAACGCCCAGCTCGATCTCAGCCGCTCCGTCCGGCTCGGTGAGTTCGCCACCAAGCAGCAGACCGACACTCAGCGCTCGACGGTGCAGCAGCAGACCGCGCTGCTGCAGGCGGACGACGCCGCGATCGCCAACGCCCAGACCCAGCTCGATTACGCCAGCATCCGGGCGCCGATCTCGGGTGTCACCGGCATCCGTCAGGTCGACAAGGGCAATATCGTCAATGCCGCCACCCAGACCGGCATCGTCACGATCGCCCAGATCGAGCCGATCGCGGTGATCTTCACCGCGCCGGAGGAACGCGTCTCCGACATCAACAAGGCGCAGGCGGCGCACCCGCTGCAGGTGATCGCACTGTCCACCGACGGCAAGACACGCCTGTCGGAGGGCATGCTGTCTGTGGTCAACAACCAGGTGGATTCCAACAGCGGCACGGTGCGGCTCAAGGCGGTGTTCGACAACAAGGACCACGCGCTGTGGCCGGGCCTCGCGGTGTCGACGGAACTGCTGATCAAGACGCTCGACGACGTCGTCATGGCGCCGAACGAGGCGATCCAGCACGGCGCGGACGGCCTCTATGCCTATGCGGTCGATGCCGACAACAAGGCTCAGGTGCGGAAGCTGCAGGTCGGGCCCAGCAACGACCGCAACACCGTGGTCGAGCGCGGGCTCGAGCCCGGCGACCGCGTGATCGTCGGCGGCCAGTACAAGGTGAAGCCCGGTTCCACGGTGGCGTTCAAGGTCGCCGACGGCCAGCCGCCTCCCGCGCCCACCACCGGATCGGCCGCCGGCGGAGCCCGCTGACATGGACGGCGGCATCTCCTCTCCGTTCATCCGCTATCCGATCGCCACCTCGCTGCTGATGGCCGGCATTCTGTTCGTCGGCCTGGTCGCCTACCCGATGCTGCCGGTGGCGCCGCTGCCGCAGGTCGACTTCCCGACCATCCAGGTTTCGGCGAGCCTGCCGGGCGCCAGCCCCGAGACCATGGCGTCCTCGGTGGCGCAGCCGCTGGAGCGGCAGTTCGCCCAGATTCCCGGCGTCGCCCAGCTGACCTCGACCAGCTCGCTCGGCAGCACCGCGGTGACCATCCAGTTCGATCTCAGCCGCGCCATCGACGGTGCCGCCAACGACGTGCAGGCCGCCATCAACGCCGCCGGCGGCCAGTTGCCCAAGACGCTGCCGAGCCCGCCGACCTATCGCAAGGTCAACCCGGCCGACTCGCCGATCCTGCTGCTGTCCGCAACCTCCGACACGCTGCCGCTGATCGAGGTCAGCGACGCGGTCGACGCCCAGCTCGCCCAGCAGATCAGCCAGATCACCGGCGTCGCCCAGGTGCTGATCGGCGGCCAGCAGAAGCCGGCGATCCGGGTCCAGGTCGATCCGGCCAAGCTGGTCGCCAAGGGGCTGTCGCTCGAGGACGTCCGCACCCGCATCGGCATCACCACCGTCGACGCCCCCAAAGGCAATATCGACGGAGCCAAGCGCAGTTACACGATCTACGCCAACGATCAGCTGACCCGCGCCAAGGACTGGAACGACGTCATCATCGCCTACCGGAATGGCGGGCCCTTGCGCATCCGCGACATCGGCCAGGCGGTCGCCGGCCCCGAGGACGCCAAGCAGGCCGCCTGGGCCAATGGCAAGCGCGGCGTGTTCCTGGTGATCTTCAAGCAGCCCGGCGCCAACGTCATCGACACCGTCGACAAGATCAAGGCGCAACTGCCGCGGCTCGTCGCCGCGATTCCGCCGGCGGTGAAGATCGACGTGATCAGCGACCGCACCCAGACCATCCGCGCCGCCGTCGAGGACGTGCAGTTCACGCTGCTGCTGACCATCGCGCTGGTGGTGATGGTGATCTTCCTGTTCCTGCGCAACGTCTGGGCCACCATCATCCCGAGCGTTACCGTGCCGCTCGCGTTGCTGGGCGCCTGCGCGCTGATGTGGGCGGCCGGCTATTCGCTCGACAATCTGTCGCTGATGGCGCTGACGATTTCGGTCGGCTTCGTGGTCGACGACGCCATCGTGATGCTGGAGAACATCACCCGCTATATCGAGGAAGGCGAAACCCCGATGGCGGCGGCGCTGAAGGGCGCCGGCGAGATCGGCTTCACCATCGTGTCGATTTCGATCTCGCTGATCGCGGTGCTGATCCCGCTGCTGCTGATGGGCGGCATCATCGGCCGGCTGTTCCGCGAATTCGCCGTGACGCTGGCGATGACCATCGTGGTGTCGCTGGTGGTGTCGCTGACGCTGACGCCGATGATGGCCTCGCGCTTCCTGCGCAACGAGCACGCCGTGAAGCACGGCCGGCTCTACGAGCTCAGCGAGCGCGGCTTCGACGCCATGCTGCGCGCCTATGAGCGCGGGCTCGACATCGTGCTGCGCTGGCGCCTGACCACGCTGATGGTGTTCTTCGCCACGGTCGGCCTGTCGGTCTATCTGTTCATGGTGATCCCGAAGGGCTTCTTCCCGCAGCAGGACACCGGCCTGATCACCGCCGCGTCCGAAGCCGCGCAGGACATCTCCTTCGCCGACATGATGAAGCGCCAGGAAGCGCTCGGAAAGATCGTCCAGGCCGATCCCGATGTCGCCAGCGTGGCGATGTCGATCGGCGGCTCGGGCAGCGCGCTCAACACCGGCCGCATGTTCATCACGCTGAAGCCGCGTGACCATCGCGACGCCAGCGCCCAGCAGATCATCGCCCGGCTGCGGCCGAAGCTCGAGCAGGTCGAGGGCGCGCGGCTGTTCATGCAGGCCGCGCAGGACGTCCGGCTCGGCGGCCGGCCGACCCGCACGCAGTTCGAATATACCCTGCAGGACGCCAATCTCACCGAGCTGAACGAGTGGGCGCCGAAGGTGCTGGCCAAGCTGCAGACGCTGCCGCAGCTGCGCGACGTCGCCAGCGACCAGCAGACCGAAGGCACCACGCTGACGCTGACGATCAACCGCGACACCGCCTCGCGCTTCGGCATCCAGCCGCAGCTGATCGACGACACGCTGTACGACGCCTTCGGCCAGCGCCAGGTCGCGCAATACTTCACCCAGACCAACTCGTATCACGTCATCCTGGAGGTGCTGCCGGATCTGCAGGGCAAGGTCGAGTCGCTGGACAAGATCTACATCACCTCGCCGACCACCGGCGACGCGGTGCCGCTCTCGGCCTTCGCGAAGTGGACCACCGTGCCGGTGCGGCCGCTGTCGATCGCCCACCAGGGCCAGTTCCCCGCCACCACGATCAGCTTCAATTTGGCGTCCGGCGCCGCGCTCGGCCAGGCCACCGAGGCGGTGCAGCGCGCGATGGCCGAGATCGGCGCACCGCAGACGCTGAACGGCAGCTTCCAGGGCACCGCGCAGGCGTTCCAGCAATCGCTCGGCACCGTGCCGCTGCTGATCCTCGCCGCGCTCGTCGTGGTCTATCTGATCCTCGGCATCCTCTACGAGAGCTACATCCACCCGCTGACGATTCTGTCGACCCTGCCCTCCGCCGGCGTCGGCGCGCTGGCGATCCTGATGCTGTTCGGCTTCGACTTCAGCCTGATCGCGCTGATCGGCGTTATCCTGTTGATCGGCATCGTCAAGAAGAACGGCATCATGCTGGTCGACTTCGCCATCGCGGCCGAGCGCGACGAGCATCTCGACCCCGAGCAGGCGATCCGCAAGGCGGCGCTGCTGCGCTTTCGCCCGATCATGATGACCACGATGGCTGCATTGCTCGGCGGCGTGCCGCTGATGCTCGGCACCGGCACCGGCTCGGAAATCCGCCAGCCGCTCGGCTACGCCATGGTCGGCGGCCTCGCCGTCAGCCAGGCGCTGACGCTGTTCACCACGCCGGTGGTCTATCTCTATCTCGACCGCCTCTCCAACGCCCTGACCAACTGGGGCCGCGGCCGCCGTTCGAACGAGCCCGGCACCGCGCACGGCGAGGTGAAACAGGCCGCGGAGTGAGGGCCTCTCGGTTTGTCGATTTTAGCGGCCCGCAAAGTCGGCAAGCCCCTTGCAGGGACGGGCCGACCCCGCTAGAAGTCGCCCCCATCCGAGCCGCCGGGCCGGCCCGATTCACCCCGCCCCCGGCTCGACCCTAAGTGCCTTGGCTTTGCCGGCATTTTCGGTGGGGAATGGTGTAACGGTAGCCTAACGCACTTTCGGCTAACCCGTTGATTTTGCTTAATCCATTTTGCAATCTCCGTTATCAGATTCCTTCTGCAGCCCACAGCGTTTCGAAGGTTTGCAAAACTTCGCCGGTGTCGGTCCTGGACCGAATGCGATCTTGCCAAGCTGGCACGACGTAAGCCTGCGCCGCCTGCGTCCCGAAAGCAGTGCTCGATCAAATATGGCCAGATGAAGAACGATTTTCTTACGCTTTCGGACGCGCTTTCTCGTTTGCTCACATCATAATCCGAGGGAAATTCGGGGAAGGCTTGAGTATGGGTTTAGCTCATGCGTCAGCGGCTCCGCGCTGCGCCTCGCCGCCCGGCAAGATCATTGTCCCATCAATGAAGCGGCTCTGCTAGCGGCTGACTGATCAGCAATGCCGCCGATTGGGAGGGGAATCTAATGGACCAAAAGCGATATCACGCGCAGCGTTGGAGGCCGGACTTAGATGAATTTCTTCTTCATAGCACCCATCAATCAATAAATCGGTTGAGGTGGGTGCATCGTCAGTTGGCAGAAAAGGCCGGGGCCGAACACGATTATGATCGTTTGAGTTATGAGGAGATTAGTCCTCACGAGGAGAATGCCCCTAACGATTGGATCGCTATCGAAGTTCCGGCATTGCGCTCAACCCTAAATGCGCTTCGTGATCTGGTGAAGAGGATCGCAGAGGATCGATTGACGGAAAGATCAGTCCGATCCTACGGCGAACTCAAGGTATTTGCTGGTCGCACTTCCATTCTCAGGGGATATGTTGACCGTTTTCGGAGCGAACCGATCATCGAAACTGCAGATCCGTTTGTGCTGCAGATGATTATGAAGCTTCCGAATAATGATCAAATTCTTCGTGAAAATGGTGCGCACTTCGGCATTCACTATCATTATCTCAATCACAATAAAAAGCGCTCGGAAACCGTCTTGTGCTTCAAGGATGAGGACAAATTTCCCCTGTATCATGAGCCGCATGCTGTGAAGAAGGCCAAGTTCCTTGCTCGACCCGAACGCTGGCAGGAAGAAAAGCGACGATCCGTTTATTCGGTGTTGGAGCCGGAGCTAAGCGCATTTGCGATCACTGAATTTCGGCAACCACGATCAAAGGCCTCCATAGTGTGGAAGAAAGGGGCCGCAACGATCGCAGACCTTTAGGGCTACAATTGTGTCGGACTCATCAGATTAACTCGCCTGGGTCCCAAGCAGCCTCAGTGTGGACATTCATGTCCAGTCCAAGCCGGCCCGGGTCGGTGACGAAAAGATAGTGCCAAACCCCCTGCGAACCGAGCCGGGTTACGGCTTCGGCCCACCGGCGCGCCGCCTTGGACTTGGTGTCGGCATCGTCATTGGCTTGGCCCTTGATCTCCACGATCACGTTTGCGCCCTTGTCAGTCACAGCGATGAAGTCGGGAAAGTACTTTGCGGGCAGACCGCGGCGACGGTACGGGATGGAGAAGCCAAGACGGTCATTTTTCACCCATTTCTGGACGCCGGGATGCGTGTCGAGGATGAAGGCGGCGCTTTGCTCCCATCTCTGCGTATCCGCCACCATCGCGTTCAGGTGGCAATGAGTGACGGGATAAATCGGCTTCGTCGTGTGGAAATCGACATGGAGGGTGCTGCCGCGTCCCGTCGCGCCTTGCGGGATTATCGCGACCTCGGCGTCGGTCGTTGACGCTCCCTTCTTGATCGCGTCGAGCAGAGCGGCGACGGACGCCTGCATATACTCGCCGACGAGAAGCACGTCGCAGGGCTGGCTATCGCCCTTCCGCTCTAGCTTCTCGGCGAGGAAACGCTTGGCGGCGAAGGCCACACGGGGGAATAGCTGCTGCACCGGCACAGCCGCGGCGCCGTTGTCCGCCTGCCATCGGACGCAGATTTCTCGCGCCAGCCGGAAGGCCACTTGCTGGTCGCGAAAGAGCGCGCGCCAGTCCTTTAGAGAAAGCACGGGCTTCTCGCCGGGACCGTAGGCGGCGAGTGAGCCGTCGGGCGTGGTGAGTGGGGTCAGCTCGACGAGCTGCGGGATGTCCATCGGGTCAATTGTGACCTTCGACACCTGGCTCCACTCGACCGAAATGTCGAGACTTCCCGATTGATGGTAGCCCGTCACGATGGGAAAGCTGATCTCATATTCGGCCTTCTCTGGTACCGAGAAGATGTGATTTGGGTCCGGCCTGGGTGGTTCAGGTCCGACAGGGCCGACCTTGAACGGGATCAACTCGAACGGCACGCCGAAGACCTTGGCGGTCTCTTCGGCGAACATCTGCGTTTCCTCATTCAGCGCGTAGCTCTTGCGTCGCAGGGCACGGCCCACGACCTGCTCGCAGAGAAGCTGCGATCCGAACGGGCGAAGGCCGACGATGTGGGTCACCGTGTTGGCGTCCCATCCTTCCGCGAGCATGGCGACCGAGACAATGCAGCGCACGTCGCGCCCCGGCGGAATGCGTTCGTCTATCCACTTGAGCGATCCATCGTTGTCGTCGCTGGCCGCCTTGTCGTTGTGCTTGCGAACGAGTTCGGACCAGTCTTCGGGCACCTTGCCGCCGGGCCATTCGGCCTTGCCGACGGTGTCCAAAATGAAACGCAAACGGCGGGTCTCGTCTTTCGTGCCGCCGGCCTCGATGTCCTCAATCACCTTTGAGTCGATCCGGACGGTCACCTCCTTGCCGGGCGCGTTCCGGAAGTAAGCCGGCGAGACGCCGTAGCCGTCGTTGCCGTTGGCGAGCCAAGAATGAGCCTCCCGGGCGACGGCCGTGTCGCGGCAGACCACGATGAAAACCGGCGGGACAGGATGCTTCTGCTGCTGTTTCGAGAATTGCTCCCATTCAAGGAAGCGCTGATGCCAATCGGCGGCCAAAATGTTCATGGGAGCGCTGGCATAGTTCATCACGATCTCGGGCGTGATCGTCGTACCTAGGCCGTCTTCCAAGGCCTTGGCCTGTACCCACCGCCAGATGTTGAAGTAGGCCGCCTCGGCTGCCCCGGTTACGTCGCGAGCTGGAAGCTGGGGAATCTTCACAAGGCCGGACTCGATCGCGTCGAGCAGGCCGAAATCTGAAACGATCCAAGGGAACGGCTTGCCGACGTCGTTTCCCGAACCCTGAATATAGAACGGAGTCGCCGACAGATCGACGCAGAGGTTGATGCCACGTCTCCGGCTGCCGCCTGCAAGTTTGTGGATGCGATCCAGTCCTTCGATCCAGATGGTCGCTTCGCGGTCGTTCTTGCTGGCGAGGTCCTTGTCCTCGTCGAGAGTCTGCTCCTCCGTTGCGGCGTCACCGCGGCGATAGGCGTGGTGCGCCTCGTCGTTGAAGATCAGCCAATGCGAGCTTCGCCCTTTGCCGCTGCCAAGCTCGCGCCGGATACGCTTGAACCAGGCTGCATCGGACTCGAAATACCTCGTCTCGACGGTCTGGTTCGCCTTGCCGGCGTTCTTCACAACCTCGACCGGCTCGCCGGTTTTCACCACCTTGGCGGAGTCGCCGTTGACGGTATTTGTCTCCTTCTTCGCGAGACGATGCCAGTTGGCAATCATCACCTCGCCACGGCGCAACTCCTCCATGCGATGGGGCGGCACTAATTGCCGGGTTCGATATAGGCTCAGGTCCCCCAGCGCAGGGTCTAGTTCCTGCAACCGCTCGCGGATGGTGACGTTCGGGCAGACCACCAGGATGGTGTCGGAGAAGCGATCATCGCGCGGTGACGCGACGCTGTTGAGAATGGACCAACCAGCCAGCATCCCCATCACGGTGGTCTTGCCGGAGCCGGTCGCCATCTTGCAGGCGTAGCGGACAAAGGCACGGTCGCCCGCCGCCTTGGAACCGATGCCGGGTTCGTCCTTCGGAATCTGGGGAATGCCTTTCCGATAAATTTCGGCGGCTTCGGTCAGGAAGATGATCGTCTCCGCCGCCTCGATCTGCGCGAAAAATAGTCGCTGCATCCGGTCGCTATTGCGCCAGAGGTCCAGCAGTTCCTTAGTGATCGGCGAGGCGCCGTCGTAAGCGACGCCTCCGGAGCGTGCGCCCTCCCGCCATTCCTTTACCCGCTCCCGGACGAGATTGACGATCTCAAGCTCGACCTCTTCGCCCTTCACGTCCTTGAAGAGTTCAGCTTGATTTTTGTCCTTCTTCCCGCGTGCGGCATGTTCGGGCACGCGATAGAAATAGCTGGCCCGCCGTCTGCCTTCGGCCTTGACCGGCGGCTTTCCGCGTTCGATCTGCCAATGCTGCGCCGGCTCGCGGAAGGGCGAGTTTATGATCGGCGAGTCAACCTCGGCTACGATCGGCGGCGTCACGAGCGGCCGGACGGCGGACATCAGCATCCCCCCGCCGCGGACTTGACCACCATCAGCTCGTTGCCGCGCTCGTCGATGGCCTTGACGGCGATGCGCTTCTTGTCGCCGAGCACGAATGGTTCGCTCATGGTGCCGGCCAAGTGCTCCCATACACTGTCGCTAAACTGGCCCTTGAGCGACTTCTGCAAATTGTCCCAAGCGCTGGTCTTTGGAAAGAACACCTGCGTCGCCATGAACGCCATGCCGTTGTAGTTGCTGTCGAGCATCCAGCAGGGCAGGTTTTCGGCCTGAATCTCATCGGTTTCCATGGTGTCGGGCCGGAAGATGTCCAAGCCCTTAATGACCACACGATGCAGAGGCGTGCCGTTCCTGTCCTTTCCGGCTTCTTCCAGCGTCACGTCCGGCAGGCCGGTAATGGAAAAGATTTCACTAGCCTTGCTCGTTTTGAGTAGGTCCGACATGACCACGTCCGGCGTAACCGACACGTAGGTCGTCGGCAATTTCAGCTTGTCCAACATTTCGCGAGCCTTTGGGTCGATCGCGAAACCGAACAGGAAAAGCTGCTGGAAGCCCTGCTGCAATGCCTCCGTATGCGCGTCGTAGACGTATTGGGAGCCGATGGCGCCGTCCTCGGGGCCAAAAACGACGGCGATACGCTTGTCTCTTCCGTTTTTAGCCACGCCTTCGGCATGCAGATATTCGCGGTCCGCAAGAGGGCTGATCGCTTCAAGATGCAGAGTCACGTTGCCCGGCAGTTGGAGAGTTTTGCTCTGCCGCAGTACCTCGATCATGCGGTCCAGGTAGGCGCGCGGATTCTCTGAGGTTGTCTTACCCGCTCGCTCGCCGAAATCCTCGTCAAGGCTCATTGCGGCTTGAATCGTGGCTTCTACAGTGAAGGCCCCCGAAACGCGGACAATCCCGTTGGCAATTTCCGGGAGGTCGACCAACGTCACGACTTCTGGATCTTCGTCCTTCGCAAAAGATTTCAGCGTTGTGCGAGGGATAAGCCCTCCGACTTCCTCGCCTTTACGGTTCTTTTTGCGCTCATATACGAAGCCAGCGATTGGCCCCTTAGCAGGCTCCTTGAGCTTGTACCAGGGAAAGGTACTGGTCAGGAGGCGCTGACGAGCCAGCGCTACAGGAACACGTGACGTGTCGCATGTGATCCAGCGGCGGCCCCAATGTTCTGCAACCATCGCTGTTGTGCCGGAGCCGCAACTGATATCAAGAACCAGGTCGCCAGGTCTCGTTGACATCAACATACAGCGGGCAATGGTCTTGGTCGTGGTTTGCACTACGTAGAGCTTGGATTCGTTGAAGCCGCCTGATTGTGTGTCAGGCCAGACGTTATCCAGTGCCTTGGCAGGAAAATTGTTCCAGTGCATTTTCCATGTAAGGCCTGTCTCTCCCGATTTGATGAGCATCCCCTTCTCGGCGAGAGTTTGCATGCCATCTACTGTTGTCTTCCAGTGGCTATTCGGTCCTGGAAAGTATGTCTGGCCGTCGAACACGAAAGGTTGGGGCTCCTTCGCAGCACCTTCGGACGTGAGCGGTCCACGGCGAAAAATTCGCGCATCTGAGGGCAACGGTTTTTCACGTCTGCGTTCCTGCGGCGTCATCCGCCGAATCTCACCGCCGGAAAACTCAAGCCAGATGTAATAAGGGTCATCGGGGTCGGGCTCTGGCTGCGGGACGTACAGCGGCGCATACTCGAGCTTCGCCTTGTCTTTGCCGTACCAAATAATAAAGTCATGGTTCGAAGAAATGAAATTGCCTGAGAATCCGCCTGTTTTCTTGAAAGCGATTTGCGAAACAAAATTTTCCCGTCCGAAAACCTCATCCATGACGGTGCGCACTAGATGGACATTGTCATCTGAGATTTGCAAAAACACCGACCCCGATGGCGTCAACAGCTCTCGCGCGAGGGTCAGGCGGTCTCGCAGATAAGTGAGATAGGAGTGAAGCCCCAACTCCCACGTATCTCGATAGGCCTTCACCATCTCTGGTTCGCGGATCATATTGTCGTCGGACCCGTGACCAACCTTAGTCTTTCGCACGAACGGCTGGAAATTCGACCCGAACTTCACGCCATAAGGTGGGTCGAAGTATATCATCTGGACTTGGCCACCCATGCCCTCGTACTCAAGCAGAGAATTCATCACCTGCAACGAGTCGCCGAGGATGAGGCGGTTGGTCCACGGTCCCTTGTGCTCGTAAGCGTCGAGTTTGTCGGCGACATCGAGGTTGGTGTCGCCGAACAAATCGAGGTTCGTGCCCAGCGCCTTGTGCGACTTCAGCGTCTCCAAAATCGCCTGCGTCGAGTGCCGCTCGTGGACAAACAAAGGCAGCGTGGGAATCGTGATCTGCTGCCGTTCGGCCTTTCCCGCCCAGTTGAGGAAAGGCTTGGTCAGACTGCGCAGGCGGGCGACGCATTGGGACAGGGACGAGAAGCTCTCTCCGTTTCCCTGCCAGACCTGCGGCGAGGCGAAGATCGCGCTCTCTCCCTTTTCCGCGGCGTCGGCGACCAGCGCCAACAACCATTCGGCAAAAGCGCGGTCGTTGCTTTCGTCCCATGATAATTCCGGCGCCAGACTTGAGTCGTAACGATAGGTCTTTGGCTTCTTTTTGTTCGTGAATTGGGCTTCGACTCCTGCATCGGGGCGCTGCACCGCTTCTTGCTTGTGCTGGTAGATTGACGCGTCCGCTCCGGCGTCTTTCGCCATTGCCTTACCTTTGTTGATCTTTGGAGTTTTCTCTTGCGCTTTGAACGTGGTCGTCGCTTCAGCCGGATGTCCGTGCTTGGCCGGGTGGCTCGCTCTGGCAGTCCGAGTGGCGCCTGCACGCACGCCGTCATGCATCTTTCCGGCGTCCGGCTTTCTGGCAAGCGCTCGCCGACCGTAGAGAGAAATCGAACCGCCCCGGCCTCGGCCCGGGACGACCAACCCCTCCTCGACAAGCGCCTCCTTTGTCGACTCATAGGTGCCTTCAGCCCAGCCAAGCGCTTCGCGCAGCTTTCCATTCCCTGCCGAGCCGCCAAGGGTCCGCAATGTCTGGATGAAACGATCTTTCTGCTTTTGACCCGCCATACTGCGATGATCCCTGCTTTCAAATTCGGCATATACGGCGAAAAATTGAGTCGATCCAATTAATCAACGAACAAGTGTAGCAGCTTTCTCAGCGATCCATGATTGACCGGCGAGGCTGGCCGTCTGCCAAAGCTTCACACATTGTTCGCCGGGCGCCCGGAGGTCGCTTTAGGATTCTTCGAGGCGGTCTAGCACTCGTCGCACTTGAACAGCTTTCCACTGACCGGCAGCGCGAGGCGTCGGGACGCCTTGCTGGTTTAGGGCAGCGGCTATGCCGGTTAGTGACGTGATGCCGGTAGCCTGAAGCTCTCGGATGATGGTCGCCATGTCGGAGACCTTGGCATTTACACGCCGCGCGATGGCAGCTCGACCCAGCGCGATCGCCTCGTTCGACAGCGTGACAGGATTGCCGGATCGATCAGCTCGATGCCCACCGAGTCTCACGCCACGAGCCTTAGCGGCGTGCAGAGCTGCCTTCGTACGGGCCGAAATGGCACGCCGCTCCTCTTCCGCCACCATCGCCATGATGCCAATGGTCAACTGGTTCGCGTTAGGCATGTCGGCAGCAACAAACTCCACCCCGGCTTTCTGCAGACCTAAAAGAAAATGCGCATCTCGCGAAAGCCGGTCTAGCTTCGCAATGACCAGCTTAGCCCCGAAAAGTCGACAAGCATCAAGCGCGGCCTGCAACTGAGGGCGGTCGTCGCGCTTGCCGCTTTCAATTTCCGTGAACTCCCGCACCAGTTGCCAGTCGCCGCCGTTGAGAAAGGCGGCCACCGCCGTGCGCTGAGCCTCTAAGCCCAGCCCGCTCTTGCCCTGCTTGTCTGTGGAGACACGATAGTAGGCAACCCACTTGCTTGAAGTTGACATGCCCAATCCATTTACATTCTAATCAATGTTCGTTGACTAGAATGTAAATCGCCCGAGTTTGCATCGTCAACAGCAATCTTACTCCCAATGCTCGGTATCGGGCCGGTGATTGCTTCGCTTCCAACAGCGAGGCTTCTTGTAACGTAGACGAACCGACGGCTGAGATCGTCCGGCGCAGCCAGGATCTGGCGCTGCTTGCCCAGTGCCTCGGATGGCCGACCTCACCGTCATTATCGACATAGTGGTCGATGGATCGCCGATCGCCGTGAGTGGCCGCGATCAACGAGCCTGCCAGCGGCCCGCCTCCCTGCTCTGTCTACTCCAGCATCACCACGCTGATCACCATCGTCCGTCCCTGCGAACGGAAGCGAAGGTCCGACAGCGCGTCGTTGGTGCTCGTCACGAGCTCGCGCACCGGCATCTCGAATTTTTTTGAGACATAGGGGCAGGTACCCGGGCCAGCCGGTCCGAAATCGCATCAACAAAAGAGGCATTTACCTGCCTCTCTTTTCCCTACCCACCCCCTTCGAACAAACGGCGCCACCTCAACAAAGCGCCAATTCAGAGCAACCAACAAAAAGGCCTATTACTCCATGGCTGACGACAACTTGCAACTACGCGCGACACTGACGGCGACCGATGACATGTCGCCGGTCTTGGAACGCGTCCTGAAGAACCTTCGAAAAATCGAGTCTGCAGCTAAGCGCTTCAACACAACCTTCAACAACTTTGGAAAGTCCGGTGTTGCCTCAATGGAGGGATTCGACCGCACGACCAAAGCAGCAACCGCGAACATGCGGGACTTCGCATGGACCACAAGATCCTTTAGCCGATCATATGCGAGCGACTGGAGGAAGGCGACGGAGTCCAGGCTGAACGACGCTCGCCGTCTCTATAACTCGCTCGGAAGGATGGAAGCGGACTACCGTCAACAACTGGAGCGCACGGCGGCTGTTGAACGTCGAGCATCTCGATTGAACTCTGCTCTGCGCCGTCCGGCTCTAGGTAATGCCCGCCTCCCAATCCCATCGGTGCGATCGATCGTTGTCGGTGGAGCGGTCGCCGGTGCGGGAATCGCAAGCGTCATCAAAAAGCGCATTGACACCGAAGCGGCGGAAGTGCGCAGCCAGATCTTCGGCGATTTGAGCAAGGGTGAAACCGCCGAACTTCGCACGAGCTGGGCCGATCGCGCCGGCATCAAGTTCGGCACCGGAACGTCAAAGGCGCTCGACGCCGCTACGGAAGGCCTAAAGGCTGGCATTGCGAAACAATATGCCGGTGAGTTCGGAGATCTTGCTCTGAAGGCGCAAGCTGGTCTGGATATTCCATCGGCCGACGTCGCCAAGCTTCTTGGTCGTCTCTCCACACAGATGCCGTGGAATCAGACTCGCTTCAGCGAGGTCCTGAATGCCGTCGCGGTGGCAAACAATGCGACAGCAGCAGATGGTTCCGAGATCGTCGAGGCCATGCGCCGGTCGCTCTCGTCGCTGGCCTCAACAAAGATGACTCCGGAGCAATTGGCGGCGATCAACGCCACGAACATTTCGCTCGGCGTTCAACCCTTCAAGGCCGGGACGTTCCTCTCGTTTTTGACCTCTCAGATTGCGGGCGCCGAGTCGGCTCACGGTCAGCAGGCCAAAGATTTGGGCGGAGCAGCAAGCGCGCTCGGATTCGGTAGCCGCTCTGCGATGAGTAAGACCATGCGCGCAGATCCGGTGTCCGCAATTCAGCAGATGCTGGACCGTTTAGCCAAATTGCCTGAAGCGGCGCGAACCCGCGTTGCAAAGCAAATCGGTGGCCGGGAGTGGATGGACGAACTGCTGACGATGGTGCTCGGTCGAAACAAGCTCAAGGAAGTGTTGCAAGAGATCAACAGCAAGCCCGACTTTCTCGACAAGACTTTTCTGCAGAAGATCCGGTCGATGGCTGGACGTTGGGCCTCCATCCAAGCGGCTCTCCGGTTAATCTGGGAGAAGATCGGCGCGGGCTTTGAAGTTGCGTTTGATCAAGTGACAGAAGCCATCATCGCGCTGGCGGAACGCTTCAACTTCGAGACGATCAAAAAACACTTCTCCGCTCTCCTTGAAGGCCTTCGCGATGGATTTGAACTGAAAAGTTGGGCCGATCTGGTCAACACCGTAGCCGATCAGCTCGACGCCGGCCCAGTTGCGAAATGGAAGGCCTTCGCTACCGGCTTCGCCGAAGGCATCCGAGAAGCCATCGCAACGATCAAGGACGCTTTTAAGCTCGCGGCCAATGCCATCGGCGGTTCCGACGACGCGAGATCGCTTGGCAAGACCACCGCGAGACTAGCGAGCCTGTTTATCGCGCTCGCTGTACTGAGCCCGATCATTTCCGCCATCGCGTCCAGCATCAACATCCTTGCTGTGTCGATTATGGCATTCGGGGTCGCTCTGAAGGCTCTTGGCCAAAGCCCGATTGGTTTGATTGTCGTCGGGATTCTGGGATTGGCCTTCGCCATCAAGAAATCGCTGGACTACATTTCTGACAGGATCTTTGCCGCGTTCGTGACGCTGGTTGACTCAATCAAGTCCTTGGTCTTCCAGATCATCAACAAGTTGCGCGCATGGGCCGGCCTTCCTCCACTCAGCGAGGGCAAGCGTGCCGGTGCAACAGGCAGCTGGGACGAACCGCACAACGGCGACAAGGTGAAGCCGGAGGCTCAATCGTTGGTCCGCGAAGGCCGTCGTGCTGGAGAAGCTTTCAGAAAGGCTGCATTTATCGATCCGATCGGTGGCCTAAACCGAGAGCTTTTTCATAATGCCGCGCTGAGAGGCGCTGGATATGGCGACTATCCGGTCGGTCCAGCCAGCATCGGCAATCGCACGCTCTACTCCGGTGCAGATCTCGGCACACCATCGCATCTCCTACGCAGTGCCTCAGGCAAACGACTGCCGAAATTCGGCGTCGCCTCCGCCGGAGTAATCAAGCGCGACAAGCTTCCGTCCTTTGCTGGGGCGGGTGGCGTCGTCGGTGAACTAAATAGAGCAGCTTACGATCGCGTGTTCTCCGGCACGGCGCTCGCCGGGAAGTATGACCAGATTGTCGAGGCGGCGAAATCCAACGGTATCGACCCGTCGCTACTGGCAGGTGTGATCGCTCACGAAACGGGGCGAGGTCGCGCCGTTAGTGGAAACAATCCCGGTGGCGTCATGGATCCAGCCACCGGATATGCGCGAAAGCAGCAGTTCGTAGATCTGAATTCGGGGATTAATCGAACAGCTGAAGTCGTCGCCAAAAACTTCAGGAAGGCCGGCGGCAACATTGATACGATGGGCAGACTCTATGCACCTCTCGGTGCCGCAAACGACCCGAACGGCCTAAATGGTAACTGGCCGGCCGGTGTGAAGCGCTTCAAGAATGAGCTCGGCACAGGTCCAACAATTTCGTCCCATGTTGATGCCGGTCTAGCTGATCGACTGGGGTTGCGTGGCAAGGCCAATTTCATGAATGGCCAGTATGGAGCGCCTGGACAGAACCTCGTTCAGATCACGACCCCGTCCGGCAAGAAGGCATGGGTTCATGCCGCCGCGGCAGAGTCCTTCCAAGGGTTCGTCAACGAGCTGGAGAGCTCCGGCTACAAGATCAAAGACTTCGGCGGGCACAGCTATCGCAATAAGCGTGGCGGCGGAGGGCTCTCTCAGCACGCCTACGGCAATGCGATCGACATTAATCGTGATCAAAACCCCTTCACCAGAGGCGGTCTTGTCACTGACATGCCCCAGAACGTCCGCGACCTCGCGGCCAAGTACGGCCTGTCGTGGGGCGGCGACTGGAAGTCGGTCAAGGATGCGATGCACTTCGAGTGGAACGGCACCCAGCCGTGGAAGGACAAGAATGGTCCTGCCGGCGCTGTTCCTCCCAAGGACGTCGTCAAGAATGTCCCAACGCAAAGCGCGATCCGCGGAGACGCGAGCCTTGGACTGAACGGCGGCACAAACCCCGTCAGCATCAACATCAACGGATCGAACCACGATCCGGAGTCGCTCGCGGCTCTGGTGCAGCGTCACATCGAAGAAGCCAACAACTGGCGAACTCACGACACGGCGTCTGAGTACACATGACCAACGGGCCGCTTTCGAGCGGCCCACTCTTTGTCTATTCGCCTGAAAGCAAATTCTTGTTTGTTTGCAATTTCCCTCAAAATCACTTCGCACGAATGCAAATTCCAATGCGGACAGCGGCGCTGTATCATCGGACGACGGCAGATCACGCAAACAAGCGAGACACGGATGGCTCACCCGATCGAATCTCTTATCGAAACCCTGCTATATTATTTAAGCCGCGTGCATCACGATGACACAACGGCATCCATCGCAGAGCATGCCAGCGAATTACTAATGACGCTACTGGATCAGGGCACTTTCAGCGACGCAGCACTCACTCGATCTAGCAAGAACTGCGTCAAGAATAACAACACTGGGAATGCCAGCGCACTTCTTCTGAAGTGCAACCGTGAAAAATGGAGCTGGAGCTTCGTGGAGATCGACACCTCTTCAGAGTCAATCAGGCCATCAAACGACAACGCATCGACATAGCCACACTCGCAAATCGCAACCTCTCGCTTTTCCGCCAAACGGCGTCATCATCACGAGAGATCCGCCTATTCACAGCGCCAGCTTGCAGTCGTCAGATGCCGACGGCTAGCGTCGGCCTGGCCGCCGCATGAGCCACCTCACGAAACACCCAACCTCAGTGTCGATCAAACCGGCAGCAGTTCAACGTCTGACTCAATTCGAATGAAGCGATCAATGACTCGATTCAAGTCTCCAGAGCGCAATCCAGCCACATCGGCCCCGGCTGATACACTCTAAGCAAGCTAATCTAACGGCAGCCTAGGCAAATGTTTGCATTATTTGGCAAGCGCCCCATCTGGACAAAGCCCCCCCGCTGAGGCGAGCGGATTGGGCTCATCGTCATCCAAAATAAGGAAACCAATGGCTCGATTTTTCTATGACGCCGACTCGACCCGGCCATATGTCGGCTTGAATGTCGCCCGCCAGATGCTAGCGCAAATCGATGAAGCCCGCTTGCAGCTCCGGCTGAGCCGCGCGGAGTTCGTGAGGCAGGCAATCGCCGCATATCTGGCGCGGCCACCAGCGCGGAGATGATCCACAAGCAGAAAGCAATTGGCACGTTCTAATAGAAATCCCGGCGCTGCGAACGCCGGGCCCGTTTCCACATCTCAGACATGGAAATAATAACGCAGATGTTCAAGAAATACAAGCATCACAACGACAACCATGAGGCAGTGATCAAGTCGCCAGACGGCATCGATATCAAGATCACGCCCGGCGCCAAATGGAAGTTTACGAGAGCAGTCATGCGCGATCAGACCCTGTCCGACCTGCAGAAACTGGTTCTCATACTCCTCATCGATAAGACAAATGAAGGCTTCGGCAAAAATCCTGAAATGTTCGGCTACGCCTACTTGGGTGTCAAAGCCATCGCCAAGGAAGTCGGCAAGCGTGATGAGCGATCGGTGAAGCGCGTGTTGCGCGAACTGAGGACCGGCGAGATCATCGATCAGAAAACGATGGAGGTAAGAGAGACGCGTAAGATCTGGCTGACAGTCATGGGAGACGGCAAGGGCGGACGATCGGCTGTCAATCGGTACTGGCTCAAGGACTGGAACAAATTCGGAGCGGTCGCGCCTGCACCGGACGACGGTGACATGGAGGACTCCGAGGCAGCACGAAAGGTGGCATCCGCGCAGCGAAAGGGTGACATCGACGCCCGGCAAAGGGTGACATCGATGCGCTTAAAGGTGACATCCACGCAGCGAGACAGTGACACCATGCCACCCGACTCTTCTCAGGACACCCCCCTTCAACACACCTCAAAAGAATACACACAAGAGAACTCACCACAGCAACGAGATCGGGCGGAGTATTGGCCGGATAACGCGTGGGATCAGTTCTGGGACTTGTTTCCAAACAAGACGGCAAAGAAGATCGCTGAAGCCAGCTTCAACAAGGTCTCGGAGGCCGGCAGCGTGGAATTTGCCGATCTGATGGAGGGACTGAGGCTCTACGTGAACAAGGACGACTTCCGAGAATGGTGCATGCCTTCGACGTGGTTAGATCAGGGACGTTGGGAGGATCGTCCAAAGCAGAAACAAAAGATCGATCTCATGAAAGATTACCGGTCAAGGATGAAGTACGCGATCTGAGGTATCGCCAACGCGGTTAGGACGGCTGTGGATGAGATTTTGCGTCGGCAGGTTCCTAACCTCAGGCGCTGAATTCAAGTCGCACCAGCGCCCCCAAGAACGATATGGGCCGCGGCTTCAAACTCCACGTGCCTGCTGCGACCCTGGCAGCGGGTTTAAGCCAGATCCCGAAGCCTTCTTTGTGACCCTCCGTCCTGAAGAAGCGCCGGGCTCTCTCGTCGTGAAGCATATGTTGGAGCACAGGCGCTTGGATTGGCATTAAGGCGCCTCGAAAGAGTGGACAGCGACGAGAGGAAGGTACAGGTCAACGCCGCCGACGCCGACTTTCTATACGCATAAAGATCCGAATATTTCCTTCAGACGCCTGTCACCTCGGCTAGTCACTCCCTCACTCTTGACTTTTCGCAGGTATGCGCGCATAATACCTCGTAGATTGCCGGAGTTACATACCGGAAGATAGTTGGCGCCCACAGTGGCGCCATTTTCATTTCTCGAAATACTGATCGCAAACCAATGCCCGCTGGCCACCGCCACGCGGGCTTTTTTCGTTTCTGAAGTCAAAGGACCATCATGACCAAGCCCTCGCCCCTTAACTTTACTGACCTCACATCGAGTCCGATGCGGTGTATCTCGATTCTGGTTCCCGAACTGCTCCTAGAGCGGATCGATGATGCCGCGCGCGATCTTGATCCCTCAGCGCCCAACCGGTCGGCTTGGCTCCGGGCTGCGATGATCTCCAAGCTGCGCCGGGAGGTGAGCGATGCAGGACGTTGAAGACACGTTCGTAAGTGCATGCCGACGCATGGGCTACGCTCCTACCGCGAGCGCAATGCGGCGCGCAGGTGTCGTGCTGGCGGGTGCCACCCTCACCAACGGGATGTTTACCCTGCCGAACCTGGGGGCCATCAGCCCGGCCGACCTCGCCCGATCGCTTCGCGCCGAAGCGCCAGAGGATTTCGCTGACCTGTCGCAAGCTTCGCTACCACCGCACGGCAGAAACTTGACCGAGCGGATGGCCGCCGAAGTTGCCGCCTCACGGAAACCGCGAGCGCTGCCGTCTGACTGGGAGGCTGTGCGCCGGACCAAAGCCGGTCTGACCGCAGAATTCATGAGTGAGATCGAAGACAATCGGAAGAAGTGAGATCCAACATGCCCATCTATTCTCGCACTGCAAGCGTGCGATCGACTGCAGAGCTGGTCGCGCAGCTTCCCGCCGCCGTCATCACCGAGCGCGCTCGTCACCTTCTGGAACGCGACCGGCAGAATCGCCTCGCCCAGGCCAAAGCGGACGTAGAGGCCGCAGAGGAAGCACTGGAACGAGCCCGCCGCGTTGTGGTGGAGACCAAGACCCTCGACGCAGCCAGAGCCCGGCTGGCGGCGATTGAAAACGAGGTCATTGGTCCGCAATGACCGAGCGAAAGAAAGACTTACACCTAAGGGGTGATCGTACCCCCGCCTATGTCGACCGGATGACCGGGGCGGCGGAGCTTTCGATCTCACCCGCCACTTGGGATCAGTGGGTCAAAGACGGCCGGCTCCCTGCCCCCTGCGATGGCTTCCCTGAAGGGTCGCCGCGTTGGCGATGGGTTGATGTGGATCGCAAATTGTCCGGCACTCCGCCTATACTGGTGGCAGCCAACGACGATGACGAAGCGGCAATAAAGGGAGCTGCGTTCTTTGGCACGAAAGCGAACAGTAGGCGCCGTGGAGCTGCCTGAAGGTGTCGAGAGGGTCGTCGTCCGAAAGAGCGGCAAGTCCTACATCTACCACTATTGGAATCCCGGCCGAAACACCGCGAAGCAAGGCGATCGGGTAAAACTCCCTAATCCCGAGCTTTACCCGAGAGCTTTCTGGACGGAGATCGATCGACTGCAGAAGGTGGTCCCCACAGCTTGCCCGCCTGGGACCGTCGGCGACCTAATCGCTCGATATCGCGACAGCGAAGAGTTCAAGCAGCTCTCCCAAAGCACCCGGTCGAATTACGAAGTCCACATGCGACGTTTTGAGAACCGGGACGCATGGGGACTGGTCAAAGCGAAGGCCCTTCCCGCGGTGGCAGTACAGACTGCTCGCGACCTCATGAAGGAAACGCCGGTCATGGCCAACCAAATGTTGGCCGTCGGCCGGACCGTCTGGGACTGGGCCATTCCGCTTGGGCTCGCCCAGCTCAACCCGTTCGACAAGGTCAGAGATCTCGACATTCCCGACCGGGGCCATGTGCCATGGCCACTATGGGCTATCGAATATGCTCAATCGCATGCTTGGCCGGACCTCCGTCGTATGGTGAAGCTTGGGGTTATGACCTGCCAGCGCGGCAGCGACATGGTTCGGATGGGGCCGGAGCACCGAAGCGACAGCGGCCTGTGGTGTCGTCCCCAAAAGACCCGTAAACGACGCCGGGCCTTCTTCATCCCGCTCGCGACGGCGGATTGTTTCGAGATCGACCGGTGGGTCGAAACACCCCTGACCTTCACCAATTCGCGGTGGCTCCAGCCCATAGAGCGTCACCGGGACGATCTATATCTCTACAGCCCTAAGGGAGCCCCCTACACCCCAGACGGCCTCCGAGCCCGCTGGGGGCGTTGGCTGTCGGATACAGAAGAGGGACGCACCCTGTGCCAACGGTGGAAGGAATGGGTTGCCGTGCAAGTGCGAAAGTATGATTGGGATATTGATCCCGAAGATGCAGACCACCCGACGATCCATGGTCTCCGCGGCACCGGCATCCTCGCCCGATCCGAGCAAGGCTTCAACGTCGACCAAATCGCCAACGACATCGGAATGTCGCGCCAGAACGTCGAGCATTACATGCGGTTCCGGGATCAGATGAAGATGGCGGCGGAAGGCCAAAGGAAGCTGAAAGTCGTCCACAACAAGGACTAGACCGCGAACGAAGTCGCCGCTATATCAGCGGCACACCGAGGCTGATTTGCAAAACTCTACGGAGCCATTGCAAAACTTTCTCAAAAAGCGCTGAGATATCAAGCGCTTCGGTGGGGAATGGTGTAACGGTAGCACAACAGACTCTGACTCTGTTTGTCTTGGTTCGAATCCAGGTTCCCCAGCCAGCTCGCGGCGCCTTTAAGACGCGGTTTGTCCCAGCCTCATGACCGAGCTTCGGATCGCCGCGCTTCCGCATTGAGCACCCGTGGCAAGCATCGGCCCCGCTCGCCGCGGCTGTAAGGGCGCTTCTCTGCTGACTTTTCGCCCCGACCTACCTGCAATTCCGCTGCACAAAGGCATGTACCTCCTCGGCGATCAGGTCCTTGTCGTGGTCGATCGTGGCGACGTGGTAGGAGCGGTTGAGCCATAGCAGTTCGACGCGGTCGGAGCCGACATTGTTGGCGATGACGTTGGCGTTGTTGGGCGACAGCACGTGGTCGACCCGCGAGTTGATCACGAAGGTCGGGCACTTGATGCGGGACAGCAACGCGCGGGCGGTCGCGGCCAGGCCGATCGCGTGCTTCATGCAGACAACCGGCACCTCCGGATAGGCCAGCTCCTTGGTAGCCGTATCCATCATGTCGGAGCCGATGCCCGGGATGGTGTCTGGCATATTCCGCGCATAAGCGATCGACGCCATGTCTGGAGACTCGATCTGAGCCGCCGCGTTGATCGGGATCACACCGGCGACCTTGTCCGGATGCATCGCGGCGAGATACAGCGACAGCGTGCCGCCCATCGACAGCCCGGCGACGAATACCTTGTCGCATTTCGCCGAGATTTCGAGCAGCGCGTCTTCGGCAGCGCCGACCCAGTCGGCCGCGGTGGTCTTCGCCATCGCCGCGGGCGAGACGCCGTGGCCCGGCAACCGCGGACCGAGCACCGTGTAGCCGTGCTCTCCGAGCCGCTCGCCAAGATAGCGCATGCTCTGGGGGCTACCGGTGAAGCCATGCACGACCAAAACGCCGACCTTGCCTCCATCGAAGGAAAACGCTTCCGCTCCGGGCAGCACCGCATCACTCATCTCAATCTCCAACTCGTAGTGTGTGTTTGTTCAGGTCTGACGCTTCGAATACGCGATCGCCGCGACGATCACGATCAATCCCTGCAGCATCAGCTTGCCGGGCTCGCCGAGCCCGAAGCTGGTGAGGAAGTTGAACAGGAAGGTCAGCATGAAGGCGGCGGCGGCCGGCCCCCATACGCCACCTTTGCCGGCGCCGAAATTGATGCCGCCGAGGATTGACGCCGACAGCGAGTTAAGGGCGAGATCCTGCCCGATATTGACGGTGCCGACGCCGACGAAGCCGAGCAGGAAAAAGCAGCTCAGCACCGAGAACAGCCCGGACACCGTGTGGGCGGCGAGCACGATGCGGGCGTGCGGGATGCCGGACATCTCCGCCGCGAGCGGATTGGAGCCGACCGCGCGGACATAGCGGCCGAACACGGTGAAGCGGTCGACGTAGTACAGCGGGAACAGCGCCAGGATCCACAGGATCGGCGCCACGGGAATGCCGCCGATCCGACTGGTGACGACGTCGCGCAGGATCTGCGGCACGTCGCCGGGCGCACGAAACTGACTGAACGCAATCACCACGCCGGTCAGGATGATCGACATCGCCAGCGTCACGATCACGGCCGAAGCCCTGCGGACCGTGATGATGACGCCGTTGACGAAACCGATCAGCAGACCGACCACGACACACAGCGCGATCGCGGCGAGCGGCGGCACCGGCACTGTGCCGCTGGTCAGGATATAGCTCGTCACGGCCATGATGCCGGCGGAGGACAGGTCGATCGAGCGGCAGCGGATGACAAGACTCTGTCCGATCGTCGCCAGCCCGAGCGGCGCCGCCTGCCGCAGCATCAGCATCAGGAATAACGGCGACAGCAGATGCGGATGGGTGAAGTACGCGATGCCCAGCAACAGGGCGAGCAGCGGATAGGCCGGCGGCAGGCCGGCGATCCAGCGCCATGGCGAAACCGCCGGACGAGATTCGCGCGCGTCAGCCACCGTAGTCACAGCCCAATGACCTTTCGTTTCTGCAGCGAGATCGCGACCAGCAGCAGCACGCCGGTGAAGGCGCTGCGGACGAAGGGAGAGATTCCCATGAGGTTCATGCCGTTGGCAAGCAGCCCCAGAGTCAGGGCCCCGGTGACGGCGCCGAGCACGCCGCCGACGCCGCCGCTGAGCTGAACATTGCCGAGCGCGATCGCCGTGATCGAATCCAGCGCCAGCGGACCGCCCATGGTGGGGTCGGCGGAGGCGACGCGCGCCGACAGGAAAAGTCCGGCGCACACCGCCGACAGGCTGGCGAAAACGTAGGCGGCAATCGTCGACGGCACCACGCGGAGGCCGTTGAGATGCGCATTGGGCGGGCTGGCGCCGATGGCGTAGAGATGCAGCCCGAGCTGGCTGCGACGCAGCAGCACATAAGTGACGCCGATAGCGGCTATGCACCAGACCAGCGCAATCGGCGCGCCGCCGATATTGGCCTTGGCGAGCGACTGTAGGCCGGCCGGAATGGCACTGCTCGGCGCCGGCAGGATGAAATAGGCGACGCCCTGTAGAAACGTCGCCATGCTGAACGTCATGATCAACGGATGCACGCCGAACACCGCGGTGCCGACGCCATTGATGGTGCCGACCAGGACGGCGAGGCCGATGCACAGCGGGATGGCGGTGACAAGACTGTCCTGGGTCGACAGCACGCAGCTGGTCAGGCTGACTAGGCTGCCGATCGACAGATCGATGCCGCCGACCAGCGCGACGACGAGCTGGCCGAGCGAGCCGATCAGCAGCACCACGATCTGATTGACGAGATTCGACAGGTTCTCGCCGCTGGTGAAATGCGGCGCCGCGAAAATCAGGAAGATGAACACGACGATCGGGATGCCCAAGCTGATCGGCGAGGTGCCGAAGCGTGGATTGAAGACGCGAGTCATGGCACCGCCCTCACGCCGCATGATGATGAGACGGAGTGCCGCCGGGCAGCGCAAGATTCAGGATCGCCTCTTCGCTCGCAAGCTTGCCATCGAGTTCGCCGACGAAGGCGCCGTTGCGGATGACGAGAATGCGGTCGCACAACCCGATCAGCTCCATCAATTCGCTCGACGTCAGCAGCACGCCGCCCCCTTTGCCCGCGAAATCGCGGAGCAGCCGATAGATTTCGGTCTTGGCGCCGACATCGACGCCGCGGGTCGGCTCTTCGATCAAAAGCACGTTCGATCCGGCGGTGAGCCATCGCCCGAGCAGCACCTTCTGCTGATTGCCGCCGGACAGGCTGCCGACCGATTGCGACAGACCAGTCGCGGCCAGATGCAGCGACTTGGCCAGCGCCTTCAGGAGGTCGCGCTTGATCCGCACGCGTGACAGCGCGCGTTGGATCGCCAGAATGCCCAGCGACAAGTTCTCGCCGATCGGCAGATCGAGAAACAGGCCCTCGGTTTTGCGATCCTCGGGCACGAAGCCGATTCCCCGGCGCACGTTCTCGGTGCGCCCAAGGCCGAGATCGACCGCCTCCGTCACGTCACGATCGGCCGCAGCCTTGCGGACTTCGCCGGCGACTGGCGGCGTAACGCCCGCGAGACACCGCATCACGTCGCGTTGTCCCTGGCCTTCGAGGCCAGCGATGCCCAGGATCTCGCCGCGACGCAGCGTCAAGTCGATTGCAGCGCGATCGGCACGGACCTGCAGCCCCCGCGCCTCAACCAACGGCGAGCCGAAGCTGACGGCGCGGGGCGGAAACAGATCCTGGATCGAACGGCCGACCATCGCGGTCACCAGCGCGTTCGGCGTCATCTCCCGCGTCGGCCGGGTGAGCACGTGCTGCCCGTCCTTCAGCACGGTGACGGTGTCGCACCAGCGCGCGATCTCCTCCAGCCGATGGCTGATGTAGAAGATCGACTTGCCCTCTTGCTGAAGCTGCAGCATCAGTTGGCCGAGCTTGTCGACCTCGACCTTGTTCAGCGCCGCCGTCGGCTCGTCGAATATGAATACCGACGCGTTGGCCGACACGCCCTTGCCGATTTCGACGAGCTGCTGCTCACCGATCGACAACTCCGAGACGGGCCGCTCAGGATCAAGATCGATGCCGATCCGCCCCAACAGGGCCGCTGCATCCTTCAACATCTGCCCGTAGCGCACCATCATCATCCGGCGCGGTTCGCGGCCGAGAAACAGGTTCTCGGCGACGGACAGATTGGGCAGCAGCGTGAACTCCTGAAATACGGTGGATACGCCGTGCTTCAAGGCGTCCCGTGGCCCGGACAGACGAACCCGGCGACCGTTGATCTCGACTTCGCCGGCATCGGGTTGATAGACTCCGGCCAGCACCTTCATCAGCGTCGACTTGCCAGCCCCATTTTCACCGGTGACGGCGTGAATCGAGCCGGCGTGACCGGTGATCGAGACCTCCCGCAGGGCCTTCGTAGCGCCGAAACTGACGGAGACTCCGCGCGCGACAACGACCTCGTGTGCCCGATCAGGCAACGTCATGTGAGACACTCGATCACCGGGTTTCGCTTACTTGCCAAACAGCTCTTTAAGCTTGGCCTCTGGCAAGGTCGACGGCACCCAATAGGCGTCGTTCAGATCGGGCCGATAGTACTTGTCGATGTCCGCATTGGTGATCGGCGCCGGATCGGAGAAGTAGCCCTTGTACATCTGCTTGCCTTCGAGCAGCGCGACCGAGGCCCGCACCACAGCCGGGCCGAGACCCGGGGTGAACACCGGGGCGACGCTCTTGACGCCGGAGCTCTTCCAGATCTTGAAGAAGCCGTTGTTGCCCTCGCCGGTCATCGGCACCAACGGTTTGCCCGCCTCCTTGAAAACTTCGATGCAGGCGCGGGTCATTTCGGCGCCGGAGAACCAGATGCCGTCGACCGGCTTTCCGGAGAGCACCAGATTTTCGCAAAGCTGCTTCGACTTCGCGTAGTTCCAATCGCCGAACACTTCGGCGACGATCTTGATGTCGGTCCCCGCGATAGCCTTCTTGAAGCCCTCGTAACGCAGCACTTCCTCACCGACACCGGCGACGCCACGCACCGCCCAAATCGAGCCTTTCCCCTTCAGCTCCTTGGCGAGAAATTCGCCGCCGACGCGGCCGAACGCACCGCCGCCGCCGAATACTTCGAGGGTCCCGTTGAGTTCGCCGTTGCTGGCTCCGAACACCACCACCGGAATGCCCTTGGCGACGGCCTTGTCCACCTGCGCGGCCACCACCGGGAATGCGATCGGCGCGACGATCAGCAGGTCGACGTTACGCGCCATCAGATCCTCGATGTCGGCGACTTGCTTGGCAGGCTTCCAATCCGCCTCGAGCACCGTGAACTCGCCGATGTTCTTGTTGAGCGAGGCCTCGTATTTCATCTCCTGGAGCATCTGTACGATCCAGGTATTACCGACGCCCGGAAAGGCGAGGCCGATCTTCCACGGCGGCGCTTTCTTGAACTTGCCTTCCGGAATGATCTCTTTGGACGACGGCTCGATCAGGCCGGGCGGCAACAATTGGACGTCCTGGGCCCAAGCCCCGATCGACGTTACGCTGCTGACGAGCACAGCTGCCGCCAGCGAAACCATCCCGCGCGCAAATCTCTTCATGGATTTCCCCCCTGGTCACTCTGTCGTCCAGGGCGCGCGAGTCATCACGTCGAGCGCGCAGCCGAGCACGCGGCAGCCCATCACCGACGTCACGCCTGCCCGCCTTTGGAGACGTTCAGTACGGACAGCAGTTCAGAGCCTCAGCGGTGCCTGAGTGGCGCAATCGCGGGAAAACCCGCACCTCCCCGTTCGTTATTTTCGTTTTCGGTTTCGTATTGTTATCAGGTCGCAGCAAACGTCAAGAGACATGCGCGCGCGAGTCGCACCTGAAATACGCTGCGCTGCGGTGAAACAAGCCAATGTGCAGCGCACGGGTGAAGAGCGTACCGCTTACTATCGGCGGGCGGAGACCATGCTCCGCTCAGGAGGTGAGCGAGCCGTCTGCGCGGGAGTTGTCCGGCCCAACTAAGCGCGGCTGAACAAAAACATCATAGCGGACGGTCTTGCCGGGGATCTGATGCGACGGCTTCCGTACTCCCTGCAGCGCCTCGGCCCGTAGCGGCCATTTTAGCACCACCCGGCTGCAGCGCGCGGCGAGCGCCGCTTGCATCAGCTCGGTCATATCCGGGTCAGTCCCGACGATATCCCGCAGCAGCCGCATCTCCTGCTTGACCAACGCGGTCTTGGTCCGCTCCGGGTGCATCGGGTCGACGGTGACGACGTCGGCCTGCAGGGTCGGCAGCAATTCGCGGGCGTCGCCGTGCAGCAGCGTCATGCGGGCGACGATGGCGGCGAGCTCGGGGCTTTCTGCACGGGCCGCATCGAGAGCTTCGGCGAGCAGCACGTGGACCTGCGGCGAGCGCTCGATCAGCGTCACCGTGGCGCCCATGGCGGCGAGCAGGAAGGAATCGCGGCCGAGGCCGGCGGTGGCGTCGATGATGGTCAGCGCCCGTCCGGGCGCCATGCCGGTCGCCTTGAGCAGCGCGTGGCTGCGCGCCGCGCCGGTTCGCAGCTTGTAGCCGGTCGCGCCGCCGACGAAATCGACCGCCAGCGCGGGCCGGCCGGCCTTGGCCATCGCGTTATTGCAGGCTGAGCGCCACGAAGCGCAGCTCGCCCTCGCCGTTCGAGACCAGCAGCAGCACGGACTTCTTGCCGTCCTTCTTGAGCTGGTCAACACGCTTCTTGATGTCGGCGGCGTTCGCTACCGACTCCTGCGCGACCTCGACGATCACGTCGCCGGCGCCGAGCCGCTTCTCCGCAGCGTCGGAGCCGTTGTCGACGCCGACCACGACCACGCCCTTGACGCTGTCCTTGATCTTGTAACGGCCGCGCAGGTCCTTCGACAGCGCGGCGAGATCGAGGCCGAGCGCCTTCTGCGTCGCCGGCTTGTCAGCTTCCGGCTGCGACTTCGCCGAGGCAGGCTGCGGCTTGGCGCCGTCGTCGAGCCGGCCGAGCGTGACCTGCTTGGTCTCTTCCTTGCCCTTGCGGATGACCACCACGTCGACAGTCTTGCCGACGGCAGTGTCGGCCACGACGCGCGACAGATCCTTCGGCTCCTTGACGTCCTTGCCGTCGAACTTGACGACGACGTCGCCCGGCTCGATGCCGGCCGGCTTGGCCGGGCCCTTGTCGTCCACGCCGGCCACCAGCGCGCCGCGCGCCGGCTTGATGTTGAGGCTTTCGGCGATTTCGTCGGTGACCTGCTGGATGCGGACGCCGAGCCAGCCGCGGCGCAGCTCGCCGAACTGGCGCAGCTGATCGACCACGCCCACCACCGTCTTCGACGGCACCGCGAAGCCGATGCCGATCGAGCCGCCCGACGGCGAGATGATCAGCGTGTTGACGCCGATCACTTCGCCATTGAGGTTGAACAGCGGACCGCCGGAATTGCCGCGATTGATCGCCGCGTCGGTCTGGATGTAGCTGTCGTAAGGGCCGGAATTGATATCGCGGTTGCGGGCCGAGACGATGCCGGCCGTCACCGTGCCGCCGAGCGAGAACGGGTTGCCGATCGCCACCACCCACTCGCCGAGCCGCAGCTTGTCGCTGTCGCCGAACTTCACCGAAGTAAGCGTCTTGCCGGCCGGCGGGGTGAACTTCAGCACCGCGAGGTCGGTCTTCTTGTCGACGCCGACCAGCTCCGCCTTGATCTTGGTGCCGTCGTTCAGGATGACGTTGATCTCGTCGGAGTCGGCGATCACGTGGTTGTTGGTCACCGCGATGCCGGACGGATCGATGATGAAGCCGGAGCCGAGCGAATTGGTCTTGCGCGGGCCGCCATCCTTGCCACCGCGGCGGTTCTTGAAGAAGTCGTCGAAGAACTCCTCGAACGGCGAGCCCGGCGGCAGGTTCGGCTTGGCGCTGTTGCCCTCGCTGGACGAGCCCTTGGCGTCGACGGTCTGTGTGGTCGAGATGTTGACCACCGCGTCGATCACCTTCTCGGCGACATCGGCGATGCCCTCGGGTCCACGCGCCTGAGCGGGCGCGACCGTGAATGCGGTGGCGGCACCGAGGCACAAGGCCGTCAGCAGGGGCCTGATGCGAAGGCCGAAAGCGTGGGTCGCAGCGGACATGGTCGGGACGTCTCCTGAAGGAGGCACGGCGCCATCCGGCGCGGCCATCTGAGAACACTGCGCCCGGTCCGGGGCCCGGCGCAAGCATCGGAATCGCGTGAAGTTACTCTATCCGCGGCACCGATTGCGGCGAAATGCAGACGCCCTGGCTCACGATGGCGTTGAAAGCCAAAGGCTTGCCGGGTGCCCCACATCTGGCGCAAACGCGATCGCGGGAACTGAGGGTGAGAACGGGGACCGCACAAACAGCCCGAGGCGTCCGCTGTAGAACGCGAGCCGCAGTTCAGTGGCGGACCAACCAGATCAGCAACAGGCCGAGCACGGCGGAGGTCAGGCCGACGGCCCGGAGCACGTTGTCGGGTGTGGCGAGCGCGCTCTTCATGGCGCGCCGCATCCAGCTCGGGCTTGCGGCGAAGATCAGGCCTTCCAGCACAAACAGCACACCTACCCCGATCAGGAGGTCGGCGAACGCGAAAGACCTCATGCGACTTGCTCCTCCCGGCCGGCGGATTGGACCGCCGGCGCTCCGATTAAAGAAGAAGCGCGGACCCTGCGGCCCGCGCCCCTCGTCTTGCGGCTGTTCTAATCGACCGCCGGGGGGAACGCAAAACGCATTCCCGCCCGACAGCTATTCGCAACCGTGTCGCTAGCGCGGTGCGGCCGGAGCCGTCGGCGCTGCCGGGGCCGCGGCGGGAGCAGCCGCAGCCGTCGAGCCTGCGGCGCGGCCACCGGCCGTTCCGAAGAACCGGAAGAAGTCGGAATCGGGCCGCAGCAGATAGCGGGTATCCGAACTCTTCAGCGCGTTGTCGTAAGCCGTCATCGACCGGTAGAACGCGAAGAATTCCGGATCCTTCGAATAGGCCGAGGCGAACAGACGGTTACGCTCGGCATCGCCGGAACCGCGGATCTCTTCGGCCTGCGAGTTGGCTTCGGCGACGATCACGGTGGCTTCGCGATCCGCCTTGGAGCGGATCTCCTGCGCCTTCTGACCGCCCTGGGCGCGGAACTCGGCTGCCTCGCGCTGACGCTCGGTCTGCATCCGCTGATACACGGCCTGGCTGTTCTGCTCCGGCAGGTCGGCGCGGCGGATACGGACGTCCACCACCGAGATACCGTAGTTTTCGGCCTCGCGGTCGAGCTGGGTGCGGATCCGCTGCATCAGGCCTTCACGCTCGTCGCGCACCACCTGGATGAAGGTGACCTCGCCGAGCACGCGGCGCAGCGCCGCGTTGAGCAGCGTGGTGAGCTGGATGTTGGCGGCCGGGATCGAGCCGACGCTCTGGTAGAAGCGCAGCGCGTTCTTGATGCGGTAGCGCGCGAAGGCGTCTACCACGAGCCGCTTCTGGTCCGACGCGATCACTTCCTGCGACGGATTTTCGAGGTCGAGGATCCGCTTGTCGATGCTGATCACCGAGTCGATGAACGGCGCCTTGAAGTGCAGGCCCGGTTCGGTGACCACGCGCACCGGCTCGCCGAGGCGAACCAGCAGCACCTGCTCGGTCTGACGGACGGTGAACAGCGACGACCAGCCGACGATGATGACGACCAGGAGAACGATCAGGCCGACGATACCCGCGATACCCGCTCTCATCGGGTGCCTCCCTGCGTCTGCTGGTTCTGCTGCGTCTGCGCGGCCGGGGCCTGCTGCTGACGGCGCGGGCTCAGTTCGCTGAGCGGCAGATACGGCACGACGCCCTGGCCTGAGTTCGGCCCGGAACCGGGGTCATAGACGAGCTTCTCGGCCGGGCCGAGTACACGCTCCATGGTTTCGAGATAGATGCGCTCGCGCGTCACGTCGGGAGCCTTCCTGTATTCCTCATAGACGTCGAGGAAGCGTGCGCTCTGGCCCTTGGCCTCGGCGACCGCCTGCCCCTTGTAGCCTTCGGCGTTCTGGATGATCTGCGCGGCGCGGCCCTTCGCATCGGGGATGACGCGGTTGGCGTAGGTCTGCGCTTCGTTCTGCAGGCGCTCGAGGTCGGCGCGGGCCGCCTGCACGTCGCGGAACGCGTCGATGACCTGCTGCGGCGGATCGACCTTCTGCATCTGCACCTGCTGCACGAGGACGCCGGCGCCGTAGCTGTCGAGCGTCTTCTGCATCAGCTCCTGCACGCCGGTTTCGATCGTGGTGCGGGCGCCGGTCAGGATCGGCTGAATGTTGGAGCGGCCGATCACTTCGCGCATCGCGCTCTCGGCCACCGCCTTCACGGTGCCTTCCGGATTCTGGATGTTGAACAGGAAGTCGCCGACGCCGTCGGGCTTGATGCGCCACAGCACGGTGAAGTCGACGTCGACGATGTTCTCGTCGCCGGTCAGCATCAGGCTTTCCTCGGGCACGTCGCGCACCGTGGTGCCGCGCCGCGCCGGATCGCTGATCAGCGTCATGCCGATGCTGATCGTCGACACGCGCAGCGCCTTCGGCAGCAGCACGGTCTCGATCGGATACGGCAGGTGATAGTTCAGACCCGGCTGCACGGTGCGCACGTGCTTGCCGAACCGCAGCACCACGCCGAGCTCTTCGGACTGCACCCGGAAGAAGCCGGACAGACCCCAGATCGTCAGCGCGCCGAGCACCGCGATAGCGATGCCGAGGCCGCTGAAATACCCGCCCGGCAGCATCTGCTGCAGCCGGTCCTGGCCGCGGCGAAGCAGGTCTTCGAGATCAGGCGGCCGTGGACCCGATGATTGCGGCCCCGAGCCCCACGGCCCCTTCGGACCAGAACCCCACGGGCCTCCACCTTGATTCTTCCACGGCATCAAAAATCTCCTCGGCGGTCCGGCGATCATGCGGACCACTATTTGTGCACGGCTTTATAGGGGACAGCCCGGGCAGGCACAACGCGCGTCGTCTCACGTCGCGAACTATGTCTTGACACAGGTTTGTCAATGCGAAGGCGGACGCCGCCAAGGTTAACGTGCGGCGCAGCGTCGATAGGTCACATAGGTGAAATCGGCCGTATCATCGGGCCCTGCAGCATGCCGCTCGCGCGAGACCTCCTCCCACGCGGCCGGGTCCAGCGCCGGAAATCTGGTATCGCCCTCCGGGCTCGCATGCACCTCGGTCAATTCGATACGCGAGGCGGTCGGCAACCAGTGGGCGTAGATCTCTCCGCCGCCGATCACCACGATCTCGGAGGCAAAACGCCGCAGCGCATCGCCGGTTGCGACCTGCTCTGCGGCTTCGAACGACGGCGCCACCACCACGCCGCGCGCCTGAAACGCCGGGTCCCGCGTGATCACGATGTTAGTACGCCCCGGCAACGGACGGCCGATCGACTGATACGTCTTGCGGCCCATGATCACCGGCCTGTTCAGCGTGATCCGCTTGAAGCGCCGCAGATCGGATTTGAGCCGCCACGGAATCGCGTTGCCCTGCCCGATCACGCCGTTCTCGGCGACGGCGACGACGAAGACGATCGGCAGGCGCGAGGCCGCGGCCGCACTACTCACACTGCAACCTCGGCCTTGATGTGCGGATGCGGGTCGTAGCCGTGCAGCGTGAAGTCTTCGTAGCGGAAGCCGAAGATGTCCTTCACGTCGGGATTGATCGACATCACCGGCAGCGGCCGCGGGGCGCGCGTCAGTTGCAGCCGCGCCTGCTCGAGGTGATTGGAATACAGATGCGCGTCGCCCAGCGTATGGACGAAGTCGCCGGGCTTGAGGCCGGTGACCTGCGCCACCATCATGGTCAACAGCGCGTAGGACGCGATGTTGAACGGCACGCCGAGGAACACGTCGGCCGAGCGCTGATAGAGCTGGCACGACAGCTTGCCGTTGGCGACGTAGAACTGGAACAGGCAGTGGCACGGCGGCAGCGCCATCTTCTCGACGTCGGCCGGATTCCACGCCGTGACCATCAGCCGGCGCGAGTCCGGGCTGCGCTTGATCATCTCGACGACGTTCGCGATCTGGTCGATCGAGCCGCCGTCCGCGGTCGGCCATGACCGCCACTGCGCCCCGTAAACCGGACCGAGATCTCCGTTGGCATCGGCCCATTCGTCCCAGATCGTGACGCCGTGGTCGTGCAGATATTTGATGTTGGTGTCGCCCTTCAGGAACCACAGCAGCTCGTGCACGATGGCCTTCAGCGGTAGCCGCTTGGTGGTCAGCATCGGAAAGCCGGCGGCGAGATTGAAGCGCATCTGGTGACCGAACACCGACAGTGTGCCGGTTCCGGTCCGGTCCGTCTTCTCCGCGCCGTCGGCGAGGATGCGTTCGAGCAGGTCGTGGTATTGGATCATCGGGGGTGCTCGCGGCTGGCGCCATCCTCGCGACCGCCCAGCTCAGGGCGCCGGATGGACGGACTCGCCGCTGAAAATACCCCCATCGGCCCAAACGACAAGGCTAGATCGGCCCGTCCGGGGCTTTGTCACGGCTTTATCAGGGCGCCTGTCGCTTAAGCACCATCCGCCACTTATGCACCTCCCTCCCCACCACCCCCGCCAACGCTTCCGGCGTGCGTTGGTCCGGAGCCGGAACTATGGCGCCGAGCCCGATCATGGGCTCGCGCACTTCGGGCTGATCCAGGGCCTGAACGATCGCCTTGTTGAGGATCGCGATGACGGCTGGAGGGGTGTCCTTCGGCGCGAACAGGCCGTTCCAGGCCTCCACCTGGAACTTGGGTAATCCGGCTTCCACGGCCGTCGGCACCGACGGCACCGCCGGGTCGCGCTCGGGGCCGGCGACCACGTAAGCCTTGATCACCTCGGTGCGCAGCGGCAGCACCGCATTCACCATCTGATCGCACATGTAATCGACCTGCCCGGCGACCAGCGCATCCATCGCCGGCCCGGTGCCGTTGAACGGCACGCCCGTCGGACTGATCTCGAGAAGGTGGTTCAGCAACGTACAGGCCGTGTAGGACACCGAGCCGACCCCCGCATGGGCCAGATTGATCGTATCCTGGTGGGCACGAACGTAGAGGATGAACTCGCGGAGATCGGCGGCCGGGAATTCGCGGCGCGCCAGCAGCAGCACCGGCATTCGCGCCACCAGCCCCACCGGCGCGAAATCGACATCCGGCCGGTAGCCGAGTTTCGGGTAGAGCGCGACGGCCGCCGCGTGGGTCCCCATATGGCCGAGCACCAGCGTGTAGCCGTCCGGCGTCGCCTGCGCAGCCTTCAGCGATCCGACGGTGCCGCCGGCACCGACGATATTGTCGATCAGGATCGGCTGGCCGAGTGCCTTGCCCATCTGCGCCGACACGATCCGCGCGACCACGTCGGTCGGACCGCCCTTGGCGAACGGAACGATCAACGTGATCGGGCGCGACGGATAGCTGGCGATCTGGGCGGAAGCCGGAGCAGTCAGCAGCAGCGGAAACGCCAGGACGGCGGCCAGGGCCGCCACGCCTCTCAGCGCCGTCGCGCGCGCGAACGCAAGCATGTCCCGTCTCCGGCTGAATGGGTTGGTGATATCCAACCAACCGGACGGAAATCAATCGAATCGGACAAATCCGCTGCTGTCCGGCGCGCCTGCCGCCCTTCGCGCAGGCAGGCGCCGACGGCCAGGGCGATGGGCTGAGGCGCGGCTCAGTTCGCCGCGGCCTCCTTAAGCACCGGCGTCCACTTGGCAATCTCCGACTCGACCAGCTTGCCGAGGGCCTCCGGCGTCCGCTCGGACCGCTCCGGAATGACGCTACCGAGATCGAGCAGCCTCTTCCGGACGTTTTCGTCATCAAGCGCTTTCACGGCCGCCGCATTCAGGGCCGCGACGACCGGCTCCGGCGTCCCCTTCGGCGCGAAGATCGCGTTCCAGGCCTGCGCCTTGAATGCCGGCAGGCCGCCCTCGGTCGTGGTCGGGACGTCCGGCAGCGATGGGTTGCGGTCCGGGGTCGCGATCGCATAGGCCTTGATGGTGCCACCCTTGATCTGCGGGACGGCGTTGACGATCTGGTCGCACATGAAGTCGACCTGCTTGCCGACCAGCGCGTTCATGGCCGGTCCGGTACCGTTGAACGGCACCCCGGTCGGCTTGATGCCGAGCACCGAGTTCAGCAATTGGCAGGAGACGTGCGAGACCGAGCCGACGCCGGCGTGCGCCTCATTCAGCTTGTCGCCGTTGGCCTTGGCGTAGGCGATGAATTCGGCGAGGTCCTTGGGCGGAAAGTCGGTCCGCGCCAGGATCAGGATCGGCGTGCCGGCCAGCAGGGAGACCGGGGCGAAGTCTTTCCGGGGATCGTAGGCCAGTTTCGGATACAGCGGCACGGCGGCCGCATGGGTGCCCATGTGGCCGGTGATGATGGTATAGCCGTCGGGGTTGGCGCGCGCCGCGCGGGTCGTGGCGGTGGTGCCGCCGGCGCCCACCACGTTCTCGATCACGATCGCCTGGCCGAGCGTCGTCGACATGTGCTGCGCGACGATCCGCGCGATGACATCGGTCGGACCGCCAGCGGCGAACGGCACGATCATGGTGATCGTCCGGCTCGGATAGTCCGCCGCGACCGCTGGCGTCGCGAGAATGGCGCCTGCCGCGAGGGTGTAGCGGCCCAGCCTTAGCAATCGAGCAATCAAATTCATGTCGTGGCGTCTCCTGCCCTGTCGAATTGTTGTTGCGAGCAACAACAGCGTAACGACTATCAGCCGGCCAGAGTGGCTTAACGCCGCAGGTTGCCGGCTCAGCCCTCGGATTCGACGAATACCTCGTCGCGCTTGCGCCGCAGCGACGGCAGCACGGCGAGGATCAGCAGACCGGCCGCAATCGCAAGCAGCGTCGCCGACAGCGGACGAGTCACGAACACCGTCGCGTCGCCCCGCGAAATCAGCAGAGCGCGGCGCAGGTTCTCTTCCATCAGCGGCCCCAGCACCATGCCGAGCAACAGCGGCGCCGGCTCGAAATCGTGCTTGACCAGCCAATAGCCGACCAAGCCGAACACACCGGCCAGCACCACGTCCATCGGCGCGTTGTTGACCGAGTAGATGCCGATCGAACAGAACACCACGATCGCCGGGAACATGAGCCGATATGGCACGCGGAGCAACCGCACCCAGATGCCAACCATGGGCAGGTTGATGATCAGCAGCATCAAATTGCCGATCCACATCGACGCGATCATGCCCCAGACCAGCTCGGGCTGCTTCTGCATCACCTGTGGGCCGGGCACGATGCCGTGGATGGTCATGGCGCCGACCATCAGCGCCATCACGGCGTTCGGCGGGATACCGAGCGTCAGCAGCGGGATGAACGAGGTCTGCGCAGCGGCATTGTTGGCGCTTTCCGGTGCGGCCACGCCTTCGATCGCACCGCGGCCGAAGCGCTCCGGGTGGCGCGAGATCTTCTTCTCGAGCGTGTAGGCAGCAAACGACGCAATCACCGCGCCGCCACCCGGTAAGATACCGAGGATCGAGCCGAGGATAGTGCCGCGCCCGATCGCCGGCGCCGAATCGATAAGGTCTTTCCGGGTCGGCATCAGGCCGGTGATCTTGTTCTGCACCAATTGGCGGTCGGACTCGGCGCCGGTATCCAGATTGCGGATGATTTCCGCAAAGCCGAACACGCCCATCGCCACGGTAGCGAAGCCGAGGCCGTCGGCCAGTTCGGGAATGCCGAAAGTCATCCGCGACGCGCCGGTCTCGATGTCGGAGCCGACCATCGACAGCAGCAGGCCGAACACGATCATCGCGATCGCCTTCAGCACCGAGCCCTTGGCCAGCACCACCGCGAAGATCAGGCCGAGCACCATGAGCGAGAAATACTCGGCGGGGCCGAACGCCAGCGCCAGCTTCGTCAGCGGCGCGCCGAGCACCGCGATCAGCACGGTGGCGGCGCAACCGGCGAAGAACGAACCGATGGCGGCGATCGCCAGCGCAGGGCCGGCGCGCCCCTGCTTCGCCATCTGGAAGCCGTCCAGTGCGGTGACCACGGATCCGGCCTCGCCCGGAATGTTGACCAGGATCGAGGTGGTCGAGCCGCCATATTGAGCGCCGTAATAGATGCCGGCGAGCATGATCAGGGCGCCGACCGGCGGCAGGCCGAAGGTGATCGGCAACAGCATCGCCACCGTGGCGATCGTGCCGATGCCCGGCAGCACGCCCACCAGCGTGCCGACCAGCGCTCCGACGAGGCAGAGACCGAGATTGACCGGAGAGGCTGCGACCTGGAAGCCGAGCGCGAGGTTCGAGAACAGATCAAGCATCGCGCACTCACCGCATCAGGAAGCTGGGATACAGCGGCATCGGCAGGCCGAGCGCGTAAGGGAACAGCAGGCTGCAACCGGCGGTCAGCGCGATGCCGACGATGATGGTTTCCTTCCAACGCGTCTCGGGTGTGCCGAGGGCGGCGATCAGGAAGCTGGCAAACGCGGAGATGATCAATCCGAGCGGACGAATTGTCGCAGCGAAGGACAGGATTGCAAGGCCGATGAAGAGCGGTCCACGCCAATGGAATTTGGCCATCGGCGCGCCGTCCATCAGCACGCCGGTTGCCGCCAGCGCCAGCCCGAGCCCGAGCAGCAACACGGAGAAGATCCGGGGCGCCGTGCCGGCACCAAACGAGAAGCCCTGCATGCCCTGAAGATCACTCGACGCCCATAGCGCAAAGGCTGCGACAACCGCCAGCGCGAGACCGCCGACGAAATCCTGCGGCCCGCGAATCCATTTGGGAAATACGGATTTCTCCGAGAGCTCGCTTTGCGCTTCGCTCATTACACCCTCCCCATTGTCGTTGTCGCGCCCGATTGTTTGGTGGGCGGCATTGCTATCTTGCCTACCCATTTTCGTCACACAACGCCAGCGAAACCCAGAACGCCACCGGCGATCAGCAACCACAACGGGTTCATGCGTGTGACCCCGGCCACGACCGCGACGACCAACGTCACCACCGCCGCAGCAATCGACCGATCGGAGGTCATCGCCAGGACGAAACCGCTCGCACACATCAGGCCGATCGACAGCGGCACCAGCGCGGCCTGAATGATTGCCGGCCAAGGCGAATGGCTCGAGCGGCCGAGCACGCGGCTGACGAAATAGGCAAGCGCCGCGGTCGGGCCACACATCGACAGCGTCGCGACCATCGCACCGACGACGCCGGCAACCTGATATCCGATCAGCGTCACGATCAGCACGTTCGGACCGGGCGACAGTTGCGCGATCGCGTAGGCATCGGCAAATTGCAGATCGGTGAGCCAGTGATGGACATCGACGACGACGCGGTGGATTTCCGGAACGGCCGCATTGGCGCCACCGATCGCGAACAGCGACATCAAGCCGAACGTTGCGGCAAGCGAGCCGAGTGATGAATCCTCGCCGCTCATCGGGTACGCCGCGCCATCGCGTAGCTCGCACCGATGCTGAGCGGCACCATCACCGCCAACACCGCCGGCAGCGGCAGCCGCAGCACGCCGACCGCGACGAACACCGCCGCCAGCAACGCCAGCGCCACAGGGTTACGCTTGCGCAGCAGCGGCAGCAGCATCTTGAACGCGACGGCGAACAACAGGCCGACCGCCACGCAGGTGACACCTGCGAGCGTGCGACGCAATGCCTCGATCTCACCATAGCGGGCATACAGCGCGGCCAGAGCCGTGACGATCACCACCGGCGGGGCGAGCAACCCGGTTAACGCTGCGATGGCACCAGGGATGCCGCGGAAGCGAGCGCCGAACACAACCGAAAGGTTGACGATGTTCGGGCCCGGCAGAAAGTGACAGAGCGCGAAGGTCTCATTGAATTCATCCGCCGTCATCCAGCGGTGCTTTTCGACAATGCCGCGCCTGGCCCAGACCAGCACTCCGCCGAAGCCCGCCAGCGACATCTGCGCGAAGGCAAGAAACAGCTCGCCCAGCCCCGGCCTCGGAACCGGAGCCGCGTCGTCTGCAATAACCGCAGAAGGATCGGCCATGGCGAAGCTGTAGAACGGCCGTCGATGGTGAGCCATCGCTTTTTGCGAGCCGCAGGCCGTTCTGCACACCGCGGAGGATTTGCGGCGAATGCTCTTCCGCCTCCGCCCGTCGCCCCCTATATTGGGAACGTCGGGGCAACCCGACTATGGAAATAAATGGCCGCCGTAATAAACCATTCGGACCCGGGGGCAGTACCCGGCGCCTCCACCAAAGCCCGTGATTGCGACCACCATCGCGCGGGCTTCGGCGGGGGCGAAACAGGATCGACGAGGGCGTAAAGGGCTCGCTTTTTCCCGGTATTGTTCCGCCGTTATCGGGCTACTGCAATAGTTGCCAACGACAACTATGCTCCGGTTGCTCAGGCTGCGTAACGCAGTTTGAAAGACCAAGTCTAAAGTCCTAACGGGTTAAGCTCCGTTAGGCGGGGTTCGGAGGCACCTGGCAACAGAAGCCTCCACTCAATCTCCCGCCGCGCTTCCCAAGCGCTATCGACAGCGCCAGGATGCCGTTATCCAGCAGCGAATGGCTGCTGACCCCGGATCGCTGCCGAGGTAGCATCCTCCGAGCAGACGCGAGTCGGGTCGGACGGAACCGGTCAGTGTTGACGGCGCCGGCGGGCACAGCGCCAAGACGGACAATGTCCAGACGGACAGAGCCCGGGCGAGGCAAAGGCAGACGGACGAGGCACAGGACAAGTCATGGCCACCGATCACATCCGATACGACGTCCTCGCGCGAGAGGCATTGCGTGGCGTGTTGCGGACCGTCCTGACAGACGTGGCCCAGCACGGCCTGCCGGGCGAACATCATTTTTTCATCACCTTCCTCTCCAAGGCGGACGGCGTGAAGCTGTCGTCGCGGCTGCTGGCGCAATATCCGGAAGAAATGACCGTGATCCTGCAGCATCAGTTCTGGGATCTGGTGGTCACCGAGGATCGCTTTGAGGTCGGACTTTCGTTCGGAGGCATTCCCGAACGGCTCGTGGTGCCGTTCTCGGCGATCAAGAGCTTCTTCGATCCGTCGGTGCAGTTCGGCTTGCAGTTCGAGGCCGGTGACGGTTCGGCCGAAGGCGCCGACGACGCCGAAACGGACAATGCGGCCGCGACGCCGGTCCCTGCCCTGCCCGCAGCGGCTGAACCGGCGGCGGCCGAGACGGTCGCCGAAGCGCCGGCGAAGTCGGAAGGCGCTGAAGTCGTCCGACTGGATCGATTCCGGAAGAAATAACCCTGGCGTGAATTGCGCAATCGCGCCGCGGACGGCAACGTCCCGCGGCACTTCTGCACGACTCCCAACGTCACAGAGAGGACGATCGCCATGGCGCTTAAAACGGCGGCGCGCAAATCTACGGCCCGTAAAGCGACCACCAACCAGACGGCCGCAACCCGCACCGAAACCGACAGCTTTGGTCCGATCGAGGTCGCCGCTGACCGCTACTGGGGCGCGCAGACCGAGCGCTCACGCCAGAACTTCAAGATCGGCCACGATCGGATGCCGATCGGCCTGGTTCGTGCCCTCGGTATCGTCAAGCTCGCCGCGGCCGAGACCAATCGCGAACTCGGACTGCTCGATCAGCGCCGCGCCGGCGCGATTGTTCGCGCAGCACGTGAAGTGATCGGCGGCGAACTCGACGATCACTTCCCGCTGGTGGTGTGGCAGACCGGATCGGGCACCCAGACCAACATGAACCTCAATGAGGTGATCGCCAATCGCGCCAACGAACTGCTCGGCGGCGAGCGCGGCACCAAGAAGCCGGTGCATCCCAACGATCACGTCAACATGAGCCAGTCGTCGAACGACTCGTTCCCGACCGCGATGCATATCGCGGCGGCCCAGGCGATCGTCTCGGATCTGCTTCCTGGACTGGAGACGCTGCATGACGCGCTGCGCAAGAAGGAGAAAGCGTTCGCCTCGATCGTCAAGATCGGCCGCACGCATACCCAGGACGCCACCCCGCTGACGCTCGGCCAGGAATTTTCAGGCTATGCGGCGCAGGTCGCCAGCAGTCTGGCGCGCCTCAAGCTCGCGGTGAAGGAGCTGTACCCGCTGGCTCAGGGCGGCACCGCGGTCGGCACCGGCCTCAACACCCATCCGAAGTTCGCAAAGGCGTTCGCCAAGCGCGCGGCGGCGCTCACCAAGCTGCCCTTCGTCACCGCGCCGAACAAGTTCGAGGCGCTGGCCGGCAACGATGCCTACGTCTCCGTGCACGGCGCGATCAACGCAGCCGCGACCGCGCTGTTCAAGATCGCCAACGATATCCGCCTGCTCGGCTCCGGCCCCCGCTCCGGCCTCGGCGAACTGATCCTGCCGGAAAACGAACCTGGCTCGTCGATTATGCCGGGCAAGGTCAACCCGACTCAGTGCGAAGCACTGACGATGGTATGCTGCCAGGTGTTTGGTAATCACACCACACTCACCGTCGCGGGCAGCCAGGGACATTTCGAGCTGAACGTGTACAAGCCGGTGATGGCACATGCGATGCTGCAGTCGATCGGACTACTCGCCGACGCCGCGCGATCGTTCACCGCAAACTGCGTCGACGGAATCCGGGCCGACGAGACGCGTATCACCGAACTGATGCAACGCTCGCTGATGCTGGTGACCGCGCTGGCGCCCAAGATCGGCTACGACAATGCAGCCAAGATCGCCAAGGCGGCGCACCAGCGCGGCACGACGTTGAAGGAAGAGGCGCTCAGGCTCGGTTTGGTCACCGACGCGGAGTTCGACCGCCTCGTTCGCCCCGACAAGATGACGCATCCGGGCTGACCCGAACTGGTACAGCGCCACAAAAAATGCCATCTGGGAAATTGATGTAAATCATATCCCTTACTCGCCCGGATTGATCAACTTGTTCCTGCGGTGTTGCGGTTTGGTTGTTCAATCCGTCTCGGCGGAGCAGATTTAGCAACATCTGCAGCGGTAAGGACTGTGTTCTTGATGGTGATCGAGCCGCCTATGGCTTCGTGCATTTATGCCCGGCCCGTAAGCGACGCCCGTTGCCGATTTAGTCGATAATGGGTGCACGTTATGGCGGATGTGGTCAATTTTAAACGTTTCAAGAAACGAGCTGGGCGGGAAGCAGCCGCTCAGCTCGCCGACGTCAACCGTGCACGATTTGGCAGAACCAAATCGCAGCGCGCTCTGGACGATCATCGGGTCAGCCGCGCCAATGAACTGCTCGATCAACACAAAATCGGTGGCGAGGACGCGTCATGAAATCGCCGGTGGTCAAACGGTCGATCGTGGTTGCGGGCCACAAGACCAGTGTCAGCCTCGAAGAGGCGTTTTGGAACGGCATGAAGGAAATCTCCAGCGTGCGGGACATGACTTTGTCCGAGCTCGTTGGTGAGATCGACGGCAACCGTCAGCAGGGCAACCTGTCCTCGGCGATCCGCCTGTTCGTGCTGGATTACTTCCGCAGTCGCGCTCTGCAGCAAACTCCGCAGCCCGCGGTCGAAGCCAAGGCAGATAGCAGCATCGTGGCGCACTGATCGCTCCGGCGATTGGTGCGCTGATCAAAAGGCGCCTCGCGAACTATTCGGGGGCGTCAGGTCGAGCGGTGGACGCGACCGGGCCGGTCGTGCATCTCCCGGCGCAGGCTTGATCTCCACCGGCGGTGGCAGCGGCGCGACCTTTTCGCGGGTGCTGATCAAGCCGTCGTTCGACGATGGCCCCTTCGGCACTGCCCCGTTCGTCGCCGTCCCGCTCGGTGTCGTCCCGTTGGATGCTGCTCCGTTGGACGCCGCTCCTCTGACGGCCGGGCTCGGCGCTTGAGGAGACGGAGAAGCTTGGGCAGGCTTTTGCGGCGCAACGCGTGGCTTCGGCTGAGGCTGCGTGTGGCGAGGGTCGGCATCCGGTAGCGGGACCGGCGCCGGAGGAGTTGCTCCTTGCCGCCCACTGTCACGGCCGCCGTCCTCCTGCGCGCGGTCGCTTGGCGCGCTGGCGCTGTTCTGTTCGGTTTTGGCTTTTTCGACCTGTTGCTGCCCAGCCGCCGCCGGGGCAAGCGGGCCATTCTCCGGCTTCGCCGCCGTCGCGTCGCTGCCGGCCGATTGCGGCGCAGGCGATGATCCTGCTCCCGACTCCCCGGGCCGCCCGACCGACAGAACTGGGGGCTTGGCCTCCTGCTCGAGGCTCTGCAACTTCTTGGTCTCGCGCTCGATTCGTTTCACGGTCAGCCATGACGACAGCGCCGCAAGATCGACGGTGCGAGTCAGCCGATCCGGCGGCCCCGCCGCAAAAATCCTGATTTCCGGCGGCAAGCCCGGCCCCGCTCCGATCATGGCCAGCGTGGCGCGGATATCGGCCTGCCCGGCGGGGATGTCGTAGCCGCCAGAGATCACCGCGCGTGCGGTCTTGGTCTGCAGCGTCGTCGGCGCAACCCGCAACCGGCCGTCAGCCAGACTGATCGGCATCTGGACGCCATCGACTGCAAACGTGCCCGCCGCCAGCACCGGCTCGACCATTTTGGTCAAACTGTTGTCGTCAACCGGCTTGGCCGACTCGCCCGCCCTGAGCGCCACTTCGAACGCCTTCGGATCGAGCCCCGGAATCTGTGCCCGCTCCAGCGTCAGCGTGCCGCCCCCCGCCAGAGCGCCGCTCAGCGCCGAGGCGCTACGGCCGATGCTGTCGAGCGTCAGCTGCAGCGACGCTTTTGCTGCCGGCACGACTTGATCATCGTATCGCAAGGCAGCGGCGCTGGCGCCGCTGACCGCGAGATTGGCGTCGAGCGTAACGCCGGCATCGCCCGGCCGCGCATGAAGCAGCACCTTCGCATCGCCGCCCCCGAGCTTCCCCTTGGCGTCGAGCGTAAGCGTGCGTCCGTCATGGCGCAACACGCCGCCCAGCGGCTGCAATTCGGCACCGCCCGGCAGTGTCGCCCGCAGCGCCTGAAACGTAAGCTTGCCGCGCCAGCCGCGCAGCAGACCCGGGCCGAGCGGCTCTGCCGGATCATGGCCGGTCACGCCGAGCCCGACCTGCAGCGCCGGCCCGACCGCCAGCGCATCCAGCCCCACCTCGCCATCGACGCTGACGTCGTCTCCGAGCGTCAGCGCCATGCGGCCACGCAAGCGCGAACCACCCACGCCGGCATCGATCTCGCTGAAGCTCCACTGCCGGCCGGCGATCGTGAGCCGCGAAGTCGCGTTGATCCGCGCCGCGCTGGCCTCCGGGCCGCTCAACTCGAGCAGCGGCGCCAGATCCAAACGGCGCGCATTCAACGACAGGGTCGCCTTCGGCTCGGCGGCCCAAGGCTCGACCCGGCCATCAGCCTCCACATCGAACTCGGCTGCGGCGAGTCGCGCCTTCAGCTTCAGCGCTCCCTGCCAGGTGCCCGTCGCAGTCGCGTCCAGGGTTCCGCCGCCCTCGCCAGCCGCAAAGGTGCGCGTAAGACCCACCAGCCCGAGCAGATCGCCGCCGCGCGCGGCGCTGAGCTTGCCGTCGAGACTGACATCGATCTTGCCAAGCGCAGCGGCGTCGAGTTCACCGACGTCGGCCGCCTTGGGCGACGCCTTGAGCGTGACGCGGCCGTTGATCTGCGGCGATTCGATTTCGACCACGCCGCCGGCATTCACCTGCCCGGCTTTCGCCTTGTCTGTCTCGAGCGTGAGTGCGAGCGATGCCCGCGCAGCGCCTGGCGCAGAGCCAAGCGCCTTCAGCCGCGCCGCAGCCGCCGGTGCAAACGGCTCGATGACCTCGGCGATCGGACCGAGCGACGGCGCACTGGCCTTCAGGTTCAGCCGACCGGTGGCCCGACCACGGTCGAGCGCACCGTCACCTTCCAGGGTCACGCCGCTGGTGCTTCCGGCGCGAAGCTGTTCCAGCGTCAACGTGCCCGGCCCATAACCGAACTTGGCAATCAGCGGTCGCCAAGTCTGACCGCCCGATCGCGATCGCGCTTCTCGGACATCGAGCGCGATATCGGCCTGCGCCGGCCAGCCGTCGCGCGGACCCGCGAGCGAGTTCACCAGTCCCGATGCGCTGTCGAGATCGACCCTGTCACCGGCCAGCGCAGCCTCGATCCGTCCACCCTGCTCCGCGGTCGCGCCACGATAGATAACGCGGCCCCGCAGCGTGCCACCATCGGCCTCGATCGTCAGCGGATCGACCGCGACGCCGCCGGCGGAGGCGACGACGTTCCCCTGCACGTGCAGCGGCTTTTGCGCACTGCCGGCCGTCGGAGCACGGCCCTGCAACCAGGCGCTCAGCAGATCCGGATCCGCTGAGTCGAGTAGCAGCGTGCCCTTGAACTGATCGGCACCGCCGGCAGCGGCATCACCGCTCAACGCCAGCCGAGAACCGCCCGGAGCCCGCAGATCGAGACGCTCGACCCTCCACGCCTCGCCTTCCGTGCGCAGCTCCGCCGTAACATCGGTCACCGGCCGGCCGCCGAGCATGATCTGCTCGGCGTCGAACATGATTTTCATCGACAGCGGCGGGCGCGGCAGATCGCCGGCCAGCGCGCGGAGCCGCGGCAGCCAAGCCTCGCTCGTATCGGAGGCCAGCAGCCGGTCGCCGTCAAGCTGGCGGCCCGTCAGCTTGGCCGAGAGCAGCGGCGCGGCTCCGAGCCGAAGGTCGCCCGAGCCGGCGAGTTTCACGGCGCGCTCCTCCGCCCCCCATGAGGCCTCGAGCTGATCGAGGACAACGAGCGCCGGCGCGGCCTTGACCTTGGCCGAGATGCGCCATGGAGCGCGCGGCGGATCGGTCGCGGCGGTCGCCGAGAGCGTCGCTGTGCCGTCGAACCGCGGCGAGCGGGCCTCGAAGCTCAAGAGCCCGTCGAGATCGGTTGACAGCCCCGTGCCGGCCCGCTCGACGCTCAGCCTCAGGCGCGTGCCGCCGCCGTCCGTCGCCCGGCCCGCGGACAGACGAAAAGGATAACGGTCGCCCTTGAGGGTAAAATTGCCGTCGCCGCGAAGCGCGCTGGCTTGCGCGCGCAGGTCACCGGCGAAAGCGATATCGCTCAATTCGATGGTGGAGCGGCTGGCGGCATCGTGCAGCGCGATCCGGCCCGTCACATTGAGACGGTCGATCGTGAGCGCCGCGAGGTTGGACAAACCGGAGGCCGGCCAGTCGAGCCGGCCGTTGCTGTCGAGACCGAGATCGAGCGAGAGCCCGTTGACCGACAGCTCGTCGGCGCGCCACTCCCCCCGCATCAGCGAACCAAGGCTGAATTCGACGTCCAGCTTGGCGGCGCGGATTCGGCCGGCGTCATTGGCACCGCCGACCGTGACGTCGCGCAGCCGCAACGTCGGCGTCGGCAGCAATCGGGCATCAAGCGGACCGGCCACCCGGACCGGCGCTCCGGCCAGACGCGTAGCCTCGGCTTCGAACTGATCGCGGAACTGGTTCCAGTCGATCACAAACGGGCCCACCAAGGCGGCAAGCAGCGCCAGGATCAGCGCAAGGGCCAGGCCGAGCAAGGTGGTCTGCAACGCGGTGTCCCCTCGGGCGACCAGCCGCCCAGGCCAACGATGAAGGCAATGATCAAGACAGCGATCAATACTCCCGTGTTTTCAACGCGTAACAACCAACTATGGCGAACTCACAGCAATTTATCCGCGAGCCGGCGCGATCACGAAAACAACAATGCTTCAAATCCCTTGCGGCAGGATCTTGCCGGGATTGAAGATGTTCTGCGGATCAAGCGCCTGTTTGACCGCACGCATCGCCTGCAGTGCTTCCAAGCCAAGTTCGCCTTTCAGATACTTCTGCTTGCCTTGGCCGACGCCGTGCTCGCCGGTGCAGGTGCCATCCATCGCCTGTGCGCGCTCGACCAGCCGGTGCATGAATTCGTCGGCCCGCGCCAGTTCGTCGGCGTCGTTGACGTCGCACAGCAGTGAGCAATGGAAGTTGCCGTCGCCGACATGGCCGACGATGGGCGCCAGCAACCCAAGTCGCTGCATGTCCTGCTCGGTCTCGGCGACGCAGTCCGCCAGCCGCGAGATCGGCACACAGACGTCGGTCGCCACCACACCCACCCCGTCGCCGGGCCGTAGCGCCCGCACCGACCAATAGGCATCGTGCCGGGCCTGCCACAGCTTGTTGCGATCCTCGGGGCGCGTCGTCCAGGTGAACTCGCCGCCGCCGCAATCCTTGGCGATCGCGCCAAAATTCTTCGACTGTTCGCCGACTTCGACCTCGCTGCCGTGGAATTCCAGCAGCAGTAGCGGCGTCTCCGGCAGCGTCAGCTTGGAATAGGCGTTGACCGCCTTGACCTGCGCCTCGCTGAGCAACTCGATCCGCGCCAGCGGGATGCCGGTCTGGATCGCCAGGATCACCGCCTGGCAGGCGTCGGTGACCGTCGGGAACGAGCACGATGCCGCCGCGATCACCTCGGGAATGCCGCGCAGTTTGATGGTCAGTTCGGAGATGATGCCGAGCGTGCCCTCCGAGCCGATGAACAGGTGCGTCAGGTCATAACCGGCTGAGGACTTCTTGGCCCGGGTGCCGGTGGTGATGATTTCGCCGTCGCCGCGCACCACCTTCAGCGCCAGAATGTTGTCGCGCATCGTGCCGTAGCGGACCGCGTTGGTGCCGGAGGCGCGGGTCGCCGCCATGCCGCCGAGCGAGGCGTCGGCGCCGGGATCGATCGGGAAGAACAGGCCTTGGTCGCGCAAATATTCGTTGAGCGCCTTGCGGGTGACGCCGGGCTGGATCACGCAGTCGAGATCCTCGGCATGTACAGCCAGGATCTTGTTCATGTCGCGCAGGTCGATACAGATGCCGCCAGCCGGAGCGTTGACGTGGCCTTCCAGCGAGGTACCGGTGCCGAACGCGATCACCGGGACGCGGTGCTGCGCGCAGATCCGGACGACGTCCTGAATATCGGCGGTCTCCTGAGCCATTACCACGGCATCCGGCGGCTGGTTCGGCAACCATGTCGTGGTGTGGCCATGCTGCTCACGCACGGCCAGCGAGGTAACGAGGCGGTTGCCGAACCGGGCTGCGAGCGCTTCAATGGCGCTGGCGACCGCCTGCGGTTCTGCATGCTGCGGAATGTTGGTGATGGTCAGGCCCACGATAAAAATCCTCCGGCTCGGATCGACCGTGGCAAAGGATACCGGAGGGGTCAAGGGAGGCAGGATTGACTTTGGAAGTAGATCGCAACGTCGAAACCGTCAGCATTGCGGCGCCGTTCATTACGTCGGTGATGCAGATCGAGCCGGGCTGGATCGACTACAACGGCCATCTCAACATGGCCTACTACAACGTGCTGTTCGACCGAGCGATTGATCAGATGTGGATCGAACTGGGGATCGGTCCCGATTATCTCAAAACCCGTGGCGGCTCGACCTTCACGGCCGAATGCCATGTTCGCTATCTACGGGAAGTGCATCTCGGTGACCCGGTTCGGGTGCACGTGTACTTGATCGCCGCCGACGAGAAACGCATCCACACCTTCGAGGAATTGCGCCACGCCGACGAAGGCTGGCTGTCGGCCACCTCGGAAAACATGGGAATGCACGTCGACATGAGCGTTCGCAAGGTGGCGCCGTTTCCGCCCGATATCCAGGCGAGGGTCGACCGGGTGGCTGCCGCGCATCGTGCTCTGCCAAAACCCGAGGGCATCGGACGCAGCGTCGCGATGCCCTCGAAGCGCGGTTAGTTGCCGGCGGTTAGACCCGGCTGCGGCCCCGCACCAGGCCGACCACAGCCGAGATCAGGAACAGCACGATCGCAATGAAGAAGATGATCTTGGCGATTTCGATCGAGGCGCCGGCAATGCCGCCGAACCCGAGCAGACCAGCGACCAGCGCGACGATGAGGAAAGTGACGACCCAACCCAGCATGACATGCTCTCCCTTCGCTTCGGAAAATCCCGCGGGGGATATCCCTTGACATTTGGCCCGGCTGCGAGAAGCCGCACCGACTGAGCAAACAATCCGGCGCTGGAACGAAAGTTCCGGCGCTTAGGCAACCGGAAATACGAGACTTTTTTGGTCGCGGCTGGAACGAGTCCGCTACCGATGCGCGACTATGCAGCCGGAAGCCTGTCACCCACGGCGATCAGCGCCTATATGGCCGGATATCCTGCTAAGAAGGCTCCCCTTCCCGCACCCGCGGTGCCATCGTGGGGCAAAGACGATTCGCATGACTGAACCGAACAAGCGCGCCAACCTCGACCTGACCGGCTATCAGCCCGCCGCTGGCGGCATCGCCGCGCGCGCCCGCGCCGCGGCGGCACCGGCCTATTTGTCGGGCCTCAATCCGGAGCAGCGCGACGCCGTCGAGACCCTCGACGGGCCGGTTCTGGTGCTGGCCGGCGCCGGCACTGGCAAGACCCGCGTGCTGACGACGCGGATCGCCCACATTCTCTCCACGGACCGCGCACGCCCCGCCGAAATCCTGTCGGTGACCTTCACCAACAAGGCGGCGCGCGAGATGAAGCTGCGGCTCGGGCAGATGCTGGGCCAGGCGGTCGAGGGCATGCCGTGGCTCGGCACCTTCCATTCGATCGGCGGCCGCATCCTGCGCTATCACGCCGAGCTGGTGCAGCTCACCTCGAACTTCACGGTGCTCGACACCGACGACCAGATCCGGCTGCTCAAGCAACTGCTCGCCGCCGACAATATCGACGACAAGCGCTGGCCGGCGCGGATGCTCGCTGGCCTGATCGACGGCTGGAAGAACCGCGGCCTCACGCCCTCTCAGGTCCCGGCCGGCGAGGCCGCCAGCTTCGGCAACGGCCGCGGCGGCAAGCTTTATGCGCAATACCAGGAGCGGCTGAAGACACTGAACGCCGCCGACTTCGGCGACCTGCTGCTGGAAAATATCCGGCTGTTCCGCGAACACCCCGACGTGCTGCGGCAGTACCAGAACCGCTTCAAATTCATTCTGGTCGACGAGTATCAGGACACGAACGTCGCGCAATATCTGTGGCTGCGGCTGCTGTCGCAGACGCCGTCTGCCCCGTCGTCATTGCCGGGCTCGACCCGGCAATCTATCCCTTCACAAGAAGATGGATCACCGGGTCTCGACGCTTCGCGTCGGTCCGGTGATGACGTCGGACCGAGTGGCAACGCCGTCGCCCCATCCGCTCCGCCCAAGAACATCTGCTGCGTCGGCGACGACGATCAGTCGATCTACGGCTGGCGCGGCGCCGAGGTCGACAACATCCTGCGCTTCGACCACGACTTCCCCGGCGCCAAGGTCATTCGCCTGGAGCGCAATTATCGCTCGACCGGACACATCCTCGCCGCCGCGTCGCATCTGATCGCCCACAACGAGGGCCGGCTCGGCAAGACGCTGCGCACCGAGGACGTCGACGGCGAGATGGTCACCGTCACGGGCGCCTGGGATTCGGAAGAAGAGGCACGCGCGATCGGCGAAGAGATCGAGCAGCTGCAGCGCCAGGGCCACAAGCTCAACGAGATCGCCATCCTGGTGCGCGCTTCGTTCCAGATGCGCGAGTTCGAAGACCGCTTCGTCACCCTCGGCCTGCCCTATCGGGTGATCGGCGGCCCGCGGTTCTACGAGCGCGCCGAAATCCGCGATGCGTTGGCGTATCTGCGCGTCATCAACTCGCCGGCCGACGACCTCGCCTTCGAGCGAATCGTCAACGTGCCGAAGCGCGGCCTCGGCGATGCGACCGTGCAGCTGCTGCATGACCACGCGCGCAAGCGGAAGATGCCGCTGTTCGAAGCGGCGCGGATGGTGATCGACACCGACGAGCTGAAGCCCAAAGCGCGTAGCTCGCTACGCGGCGTCGTCGAGAACTTCGAACGCTGGCAGGTGCAGCGCGACGCGCTGCCCCACACTGAACTCGCCGAGATCGTGCTCGATGAGAGCGGCTACACCGAGATGTGGCAGAAGGACCGCTCCGCCGACGCCGCCGGCCGGCTGGAAAACCTGAAAGAACTCGTTCGCTCGATGGAGGAGTTCGAAAACCTGCAGGGGTTCTTGGAGCACATTTCGCTGGTGATGGATCGCGAGGGCGGCGCCGACGAAGACGCCGTCAGCGTGATGACGCTGCATTCCGCCAAGGGCCTCGAATTCGAAACCGTGTTCCTGCCCGGCTGGGAAGAAGGCCTGTTCCCGCACCAACGCGCGCTCGACGAACAGGGCCGCGCCGGGCTGGAAGAAGAGCGTCGCCTTGCCCATGTCGGCATTACGCGCGCGAGGCGGAGAGCCAAGCTCTACTTCGCCACCAACCGCCGCATCCACGGCACCTGGAACACCACCATCCCCTCGCGCTTCCTGGATGAGCTGCCCTCGGCCAATGTCGAGATCACCGAGTCGAAAGGCGGCTCAGGCTGGGGCGGCATGAGCGGCTATGGTCCGTCACGGTTCGACAATGTCGAGTCGTTCGGATCGAGCTATTCGACACCCGGCTGGCAGCGCGCCCAGGCGCAGCGCAGCCGCAGCAGCGGCGGCAGTAACGGCGGCCGCAGCGGCGGCTTTGGCGAAAGCGGCGCTTCCTACTCGTCCGGCAGCAACCGCCGCGCGCCCTTCACCATCGAAGGCGAGCTGGTCGCCAAATCGACCGGCGCCGATTCCGACTTCACCTTGAACGACCGCGTCTTCCACCAGAAGTTCGGCTACGGACACGTCACCAAGATCGACGGCAACAAACTCACCATCGCGTTCGACAAGGCCGGCGAGAAGAAGGTGGTCGATAGTTTCGTGGATCGGGTCTAGAGGGCGCGATGGCTCACTACGTCGCCTTGATCCGCGAACACGCAGACGGCAGCTACAGCGTGTCGTTTCCTGATATTCCCGGCGTCGTGACCGCGGGCGAGACGATCGAAGAAGCCGAGGAGGAAGCGGCGGAACTTCTCGCTTTCGCGGCCGAGGACCCGGACGGCGCGATCATCTTCAATCCGCCGCGCACGATCGACGAACTGAACCAGGATCCGGCCTTCGTCGCCGCCAGCAAGGACGCGATTGTGGCCCTGATCGCGTATTCCCCCGACGACCACGCGACGGAGTGATCACGTCACCTCGTCCGTCATTGCGAGCGCAGCGAAGCAATCCAGAGCTTCTTACGTGACGCCGGATTGCCTCGTCGGCCTTGCCTCCTCAAAATGACGGGGAGAGTTCGGACCTGAGCAGCCGGCGCAACGAAGGAGGTCACCGCACCAAACGCCGGAAACATTTCCCGCGCGGAGCCCTCCCCCTGTCGGTTGCGCCCCGTCTCCCTCGTCCTTATGTAACCCGCCCGCGTGAGCGGCTGCGCCCGCAGCCGTGAATTGCTGCGCCCACCGCTGACGAGCCCTCATGGCCCCGATCATTTCCGTCACGAATCTGAGCAAGACCTACGGCACCGGCCGCAAGGCGCTCAACGCCGTCAATCTCGACATCATGGGCGGCGAGATCTTCGCGCTGCTCGGGCCGAACGGCGCCGGCAAGACCACGCTGATCGGCACGATCTGCGGTCTGGTCAATCCGACCACCGGCAGCGTCACGGTCGGCGGCCACGACATCGTCAGCGGCTACCGGGCCGCACGATCGATGATCGGTCTGGTGCCGCAGGAGCTGCACACCGACGCGTTCGAATCGGTATGGGACACGGTCAGCTTCTCCCGCGGTCTGTTCGGCAAGCCGAAGAACCCGGCGCATATCGAGAAGGTGCTGCGCGACCTGTCGCTCTGGGACCGCAAGGACAGCAAGATCATCACGTTGTCCGGCGGCATGAAACGCCGGGTGATGATCGCCAAGGCGCTGAGCCACGAGCCGCAGGTGCTGTTCCTGGACGAGCCGACCGCGGGCGTCGACGTCGAACTGCGCAAGGGGATGTGGGAAGTGGTGCGCGCGCTGAAGGCGACTGGTGTCACGATCATCCTGACCACGCACTACATCGAGGAAGCTGAGGAGATGGCCGACCGCGTCGGCGTGATCAACAACGGCCAGCTGATCCTCGTCGAGGAGAAGGCCGCCCTGATGCAGAAGCTCGGCAAGAAGCAGCTCAAGCTTTATCTCGACGACCCGCTCGGCGCGATCCCGCCGCAGCTCGCCGCCTATGATCTTGCTCTGTCGGACGACGGCAGCAAGCTGATCTACACTTACGACACGCGCGCCGAGCACACCGGCATCACCGCCCTGCTCGCGGATGTCCGCGCCGCCGGCATCCGCTTCCACGATCTCGACACCAGCCAGTCGTCATTGGAAGAGATCTTCGTCAGCCTGGTGCACGCATGACCATGAACTTCCGGGCCGTCAAGGCGATCTACCTGTTCGAAATGGCGCGCACCTGGCGGACGTTGATGCAAAGCATCGTGTCGCCAGTGCTGTCGACCTCGCTGTATTTTATCGTGTTCGGCGCAGCGATCGGCTCGCGTATCAATCAGGTCGAGGGCGTCAGCTACGGCACCTTCATCGTGCCCGGCCTGATCATGCTGAGCGTGCTGACGCAGAGCGTCGCCAACGCCTCGTTCGGCATCTACTTCCCGAAATTCACCGGCACGATCTACGAGATCCTGTCGGCGCCGGCTTCATTTCTGGAGATTGCGCTCGGCTATGTCGGGGCCGCGGCAACCAAGTCGATCATTTTGGGACTGATCATCCTCGCGACCGCGGGCCTGTTCGTGCCGCTGCACATCGCGCATCCCATCTGGATGCTGGGCTTTCTGGTGTTGACGGCTGTGGCCTTCAGCCTGTTCGGCTTCATCATCGGTATCTGGGCCGACGGCTTCGAAAAGCTGCAGGTGGTCCCGCTGTTGATCATTACGCCGCTGACGTTCCTCGGCGGTAGCTTCTATTCGATCTCGATGCTGCCGCCGATCTGGCAGACGATCGCGCTGTTCAACCCAGTCGTATATCTCGTCTCCGGCTTCCGCTGGAGTTTCTACGAGATTGCCGACGTCGACATCACCATCAGCGTCGCCGCCACCTGCGGCTTTCTGATCGCCTGTATGGCCGTGGTGTGGTGGATCTTCAAGACCGGCTATCGCCTGAAGGCCTGACAGCTCTCCGCCGCATTAACGGCCACTGGGCAACGCGCGTCCGTTCAGTTTCCGCGTGGGTAACTTGTTTCTGCCGACTACGTCACGATGGGGTCCCGCCTCACGATCGGCATGACGTGGAGCGAAGAAGCGACACGCTTCGATCATGCGAGTTTTCGGTCAGCTTGGATTGAGCCCGGAGAAGCCGCGCATCATCAACGATGGCGTAACGCAGCCTCAGGGGGACGGCGCTCGGAGGCGCTTCGCGCCTTCACACCACGGCTCCGCTCGTTGCGAGAGCTCCGGATTGCCTTCGCCAACCATAAAGCGATCGGGTGCGAATTGCTCCGCGGCCCGTCTCGGGTATCGCGTCCTTTCAAACGCGAAAACGCCGCTTCCGTTTGGGAAGCGGCGTTTTGCGATTGGTGTGTTTGATCATCGTATTTG
>NZ_JBHLWM010000011.1:0-150056 GCF_042432815.1 Rhodopseudomonas telluris | reverse complement strand
TCGCCATCCGCGAAGGCGGCCGCACCGTCGGCGCCGGCGTCGTCGCTGCGATCATCGAGTAAGGCGAATAGCGAATAGAGAGTGGCGGACGAAACGTCGTTCGCCACTCGCTACTCACCATTGGCTCACTGAAGAAAGATACGGCAATGAACGGCCAAAATATTCGCATTCGCCTCAAGGCGTTCGACCATCGGATTCTCGATACGTCGACGCGTGAGATCGTCAACACCGCGAAGCGAACCGGTGCGCAGGTGCGCGGGCCGATCCCGCTGCCGACCCGGATCGAGAAGTTCACCGTCAACCGTTCGCCGCACGTCGATAAGAAGAGCCGCGAGCAGTTCGAGATGCGCACTCACAAGCGCCTGCTCGACATCGTCGACCCGACCCCGCAGACCGTGGACGCGCTGATGAAGCTCGACCTCGCCGCTGGCGTCGACGTCGAAATCAAGCTCTGAGATTGGACAGTCCGGTTAAGTAACGGACAGAAAGAACAGGAAGCACGCCGATGCGCTCCGGAGTGATCGCACAGAAGGTCGGGATGACGCGGGTCTTTACAGAGGCCGGCGAACATATCCCCGTGACCGTGCTGAAGCTGGGCAACTGCCAGGTGCTGGCCCACCGCACCACTGAGAAGAACGGTTACGTGGCGCTGCAGCTCGGCTCCGGCTCGCGCAAGACCGTGTACATGCCGAAGGCTGAGCGCGGCCAGTTTGCCGTCGCCAAGGTCGAGCCGAAGCGCAAGGTCGCCGAGTTCCGCGTGTCCGAGGACGCGCTGATCCCGGTCGGCGCCGAGATCCAGGCCGACCATTTCGTCGTCGGCCAGTTCGTCGACGTGACCGGCACTTCGACCGGTAAGGGCTTCGCCGGCGGTATGAAGCGTTGGAATTTCGGCGGTCTGCGCGCCACCCACGGTGTGTCGGTATCGCACCGTTCGATCGGTTCGACCGGCGGCCGTCAGGATCCGGGTAAGACCTTCAAGAACAAGAAGATGCCGGGCCACATGGGCGTCGACCGCATCACCACGCTGAACCTGCGTGTGGTGCAGACGGACGTCGAGCGCGGCCTGATCCTGGTCGAGGGTGCCGTTCCCGGCACCAAGGGCGGCTGGATCTCGGTTCGCGACGCCGTCAAGAAGGCGCTGCCGGCCGACGCGCCGAGGCCGGGCAAGTTCCGGCTCGCGGGTGGCGGCGACGAAGCGGCGGCTCCGGCTGCCGAGCAGGAGGGTGTGTGAGATGGAATTGAAGGTCACCACTCTCGAGGGTAAGGACGCCGGCTCGGTCCAGCTGTCCGACGCCATCTTCGGTCTCGAGCCGCGCCAGGACATCGTGCAGCGCTGCGTGATCTGGCAGCTCGCCAAGCGTCAGGCCGGCACTCACAAGGCCAAGGGCCGCGCCGAAGTCTGGCGCACCGGCAAGAAGATGTACAAGCAGAAGGGCACCGGCGGTGCTCGTCACGGCTCGCAGCGCGTTCCGCAGTTCCGCGGCGGCGGTCGTGCGTTCGGCCCGGTGGTGCGCTCGCACGCCATCGATCTGCCGAAGAAGGTTCGCGCCCTCGCGCTCAAGCATGCTCTCTCGGCCAAGGCCAAGGGCGGCGGCCTGATCGTGCTCGACAAGGCCGAGCTGGAAGCTGCCAAGACCAAGGCCCTGGTCGGTGCGTTCTCGGGTCTCGGCCTGACCAGCGCGCTGATCATCGACGGCGCCGAGGTGAACTCCGGTTTCGCCACGGCGGCCCGCAACATTCCGAACATCGACGTGCTGCCGATCCAGGGCATCAACGTCTATGACATTGTGCGCCGCCAGAAGCTGGTGCTGACCAAGGCTGCGCTGGATGCGTTGGAGGCGCGCTTTAAATGAAGACCATCGATCCGCGCCACTACGACGTGATCGTCGCTCCGGTGGTGACCGAAAAGGCGACCACGGCCTCTGAGTTCAACAAGGTCGTGTTCAAGGTGCAGGGCGGCGCGACCAAGCCGCAGATCAAGGAAGCCGTCGAGAAGCTGTTCGACGTCAAGGTGAAGAGCGTGAACACGCTGGTGCGCAAGGGCAAGTCGAAGTCCTTCCGCGGCACCTTCGGCACGCAGTCGGACACCAAGCGTGCGGTCGTGACCCTGGAAGAGGGTCATCGCATCGACGTGACCACCGGACTGTAAGGCGGGACCGATCATGGCATTGAAGAAGTACAATCCCACGACGCCGGGCCAGCGCCAGCTGGTCATGGTTGATCGTTCGGCCCTCTACAAGGGCAAGCCGGTCAAGTCGCTGACCGAGGGCAAGCACTCGAACGGCGGCCGCAACAACACCGGCCGGATCACCGTCCGGTTCCGCGGCGGCGGTCACAAGCAGACCTATCGTATGGTCGATTTCAAGCGCACCAAGGTCGACGTTCCGGCCAAGGTCGAGCGCCTGGAGTATGATCCGAATCGCACCGCGTTCATCGCGCTGATCAAGTACGAGGACGGCGAGCAGGCCTACATCCTGGCTCCGCAGCGCCTCGCGGTCGGCGACACGGTGATCGCCGGCGCCTATGTCGACGTGAAGCCGGGCAACGTCATGCCGCTCGGCAACATGCCGGTGGGCACGATCGTGCACAACATCGAGCTGAAGATCGGGAAGGGCGGCCAGATCGCCCGTTCGGCCGGCACGTATGCCCAGGTCGTCGGTCGTGACCACGACTACGTCATCGTCCGCCTCAACTCGGGCGAGCAACGTCTGGTCCACGGCCGCTGCACCGGCACCATCGGCGCCGTGTCGAACCCGGACCACATGAACATCTCGATCGGCAAGGCGGGCCGCAAGCGCTGGCTCGGCCGCCGTCCGCACAACCGCGGCGTCGTGATGAACCCGATCGACCATCCGCACGGCGGTGGTGAAGGACGCACTTCGGGCGGCCGTCACCCGGTGACTCCGTGGGGCAAGCCGACCAAGGGCAAGAAGACCCGCTCGAACAAGTCGACCGACAAGTTCATTCTCATCAGCCGCCACAAGCGGAAGAAGAAGTAAGGAAGCCGGACATGGTTCGCTCAGTCTGGAAGGGCCCGTTCGTCGAGGGCTCGCTGCTGAAGAAGGCGGATGCGGCGCGCGCGTCGGGCCGTCACGACGTCATCAAGATCTGGAGCCGCCGCTCCACCATCCTGCCGCAGTTCGTCGGGCTGACTTTCGGCGTCTACAACGGCCAGAAGCACGTCCCGGTCTCGGTCAACGAGGAAATGGTGGGTCACAAGTTCGGCGAGTTCTCGCCGACCCGCACGTTCCACGGCCACTCCGGCGACAAGAAGTCGAAGAAGGGTTGAGGACGAAGCCATGAGCAAACCCAAGCGCGAACGGAGCCTCCCGGATAACGAGGCGAAGGCCGTCGCCCGGATGCTTCGCGTTTCTCCGCAGAAGCTCAACCTGGTGGCTCAGCTGATCCGCGGCCGCAGCGCCTCGGCGGCGCTCGCCGACCTGGCGTTCTCGCGCAAGCGGATCGCGGTCGACGTGAAGAAGTGCCTGGAATCGGCGATCGCTAACGCCGAGAACAATCACGACCTGGACGTCGACGCGCTGGTCGTGTCGGAAGCCCATGTCGGCAAGGGCATCGTGATGAAGCGTTTCTCGCCGCGCGGCCGTGGTCGCTCGGGCCGTATTTTCAAACCCTTCGCGCAGCTGACGATCGTCGTTCGTCAGGTCGAAGCAGAAGCAAGCGCTTAAGCGAAGGCGCGGGAGACTTTCGATGGGTCAAAAGATCAATCCGATCGGGCTGCGGCTGGGCATCAACCGGACGTGGGATTCCCGTTGGTTCGCGGGCAAGGCCGAGTACGGCAAGCTGCTGCACGAGGACGTCAAGATCCGTGAGATCCTGCACAAGGAACTGAAGCAGGCCGCGGTTGCGCGTATCGTGATCGAGCGTCCGCACAAGAAGTGCCGCGTGACGATCCACTCGGCTCGTCCGGGTGTGGTGATCGGCAAGAAGGGCGCCGACATCGACAAGCTTCGCAAGAAGGTCGCTGACATCACGTCGTCGGACGTCGTCATCAACATCGTCGAAATCCGCAAGCCGGAGCTCGACGCCACGCTGGTCGCCGAGTCGATCGCGCAGCAGCTGGAGCGCCGCGTCGCGTTCCGCCGCGCGATGAAGCGGGCGGTGCAGTCGGCGATGCGTCTCGGTGCCGAAGGCATCCGGATCAACTGCTCGGGCCGTCTCGGCGGTGCTGAAATCGCCCGCATGGAGTGGTATCGCGAAGGCCGCGTGCCGCTGCACACGCTGCGCGCCGACATCGATTACGGCGTCGCGACGGCGTTCACCACGTTCGGTACCTGCGGCGTCAAGGTCTGGATCTTCAAGGGCGAGATCCTCGAGCACGATCCGATGGCGCAGGACAAGCGGATGGCCGAAGGCGACAACTCGCGGCCCCGCCGCGACGCTGCCTGAACGGCTGCTGAAAAAGGTTTGAGGGCGTAAGCCATGATGCAACCAAAGAAGACCAAGTTCCGCAAGGCGCACAAGGGCCGCATTCACGGCGTTGCGTCGTCGGGCGCGACCCTGGCTTTCGGCCAGTTCGGCCTGAAGGCGATGGAGCCTGAGCGCGTCACCGCGCGCCAGATCGAAGCCGCCCGTCGTGCGCTGACCCGCCACATGAAGCGTGCCGGCCGCGTCTGGATCCGCATCTTCCCGGACGTTCCGGTGTCGAAGAAGCCGGCCGAAGTCCGCATGGGCTCCGGCAAGGGTTCGCCGGAATTGTGGGTGGCGCGGGTCAAGCCAGGCCGCGTGATGTTCGAGATCGACGGCGTCAATCAGCAGATCGCCAAGGAAGCGCTGACGCTCGCCGCCGCCAAGCTGCCGATCAAGACGCGCTTCGTCGCGCGCATTGCGGAGTAATCGACATGGCCGAGATGAAGACCGCCGACATCCGCGCGATGAGCGAAGACCAGATGGATGACGCCATCCTGAATCTGAAGAAGGAGCGCTTCAACCTGCGCTTCCAGCGTGCCACCGGTCAGCTCGAGAACACCTCGCGGCTGCGCGAGGCCCGGCGCGACATCGCCCGTATCAAGACCATCGCCGCGCAGAAGCGCGCCGGCAAGACGAAGTAAGGACCTTTAGACATGCCGAAGAGGACCCTGCAGGGCGTGGTCGTCAGCGACAAGCAAGAAAAGACGATCGTGGTGCGCGTCGACCGTCGCTTCACCCACCCGATCTACAAGAAGACGATCCGCCGCTCGAAGAACTACCACGCCCACGACGAGAACAATCAGTTCCATCCGGGCGACATGGTTTGGATCGAAGAGAGCAAGCCGATCTCCAAGCTCAAGCGCTGGACCGTGGTCCGGGGCGAACCGAAGAAGACCGCCTAAGCGCATTCGCGCATCAGTTGAGAGCGCAATCGCGCATTAGAGAGAGGACGAGGTGCATCAATGATCCAGATGCAGACCAACCTCGACGTGGCCGATAATTCAGGCGCACGCCGTGTCATGTGCATCAAGGTGCTGGGGGGCTCCAAGCGCCGCTATGCCACCGTGGGCGACGTTATCGTAGTGTCGATCAAGGAAGCGATTCCGCGCGGCAAGGTGAAGAAGGGCGACGTCATGAAGGCCGTGGTGGTCCGGGTCCGCAAGGACATCCGCCGCCCCGACGGCTCCGTCATCCGCTTCGACCGCAACGCCGCCGTGCTGATCAACAATCAGTCCGAGCCGGTCGGCACCCGTATTTTCGGGCCGGTGCCGCGCGAGCTGCGCGCGAAGAACCACATGAAAATCATTTCGCTGGCGCCGGAGGTGCTGTGATGGCCGCCAAGATCCGCAAGGGTGACAAGGTTATCGTACTGAGCGGGCGCGACAAGGGTCGCACCGGCGAGGTGTTCGAAGTCCGTCCGGACGCCGACGTGGCGCTGGTGCGCGGCATCAACATGATCAAGCGTCACCAGAAGCAGACCCAGACCCAGGAAGGCGGCATCATCTCGAAAGAGGCGCCGATCCACCTGTCCAACATCGCGATCGTCGGCAAGGACGGCAAACCGACCCGCGTCGGTTTCAAGGTCCTGGCTGACGGTAAGAAGGTTCGCATCGCCAAGAGCTCGGGAGCAGAGATCGATGGCTGAGACGGCATACGTTCCGCGCCTGCGCACGGAATACGACAAGAGCATCCGCACCGCGCTGACCGAGAAGTTCGGTTACGCCAACGCCATGCAGGTTCCGAAGCTCGACAAGGTCGTGCTGAACATGGGCGTCGGCGAAGCGGTCAACGATCGCAAGAAGGCGGAGCAGGCGGCGGCCGACATGTCGCTGATCGCCGGCCAGAAGGCGGTCGTGACGTATTCGCGCGTCGCGATTTCGACCTTCAAGCTGCGTGAAAACCAGCCGATCGGCTGCAAGGTCACGCTGCGCGGCGCCAAGATGTACGAGTTCATCGATCGCCTGATCACGGTCGCGCTGCCGCGCGTTCGCGACTTCCGCGGCCTGAACCCGAAGAGCTTCGACGGCCGCGGCAACTATTCGCTCGGCATCAAGGAGCACATCATTTTCCCCGAAATCGACTTCGACAAGACTGGCGAGTCGTGGGGCATGGACATCACCGTTTGCACGACGGCGCGCACCAACGACGAAGCGCGCGCGCTGTTGACCGCATTCAATTTCCCGTTCCGGCAGTGAGACGCTGACAAGCCTCTCAAACGCGGAAACCCAGGAGCCTGGCATGGCAAAGAAGAGTTCGATCGAGAAGAACAATCGTCGGCGGAAGATGAGCGAGAACGCGGCGCCGAAGCGCGCCCGTCTGAAGGCCATCATCGCCGACAAGAACCTCCCGATGGAGGAGCGTTTCGCGGCGACCCTGAAGCTCGCCGAGATGCCGCGCAATTCGTCGGCGACCCGGATTCGCAACCGTTGCGAAGTCACCGGTCGTCCGCGCTCGGTCTATCGTCTCAACAAGCTGAGCCGTATCGCGATCCGCGAGCTGGGTTCGAAGGGCCTGGTTCCGGGCCTCGTCAAGTCGAGCTGGTAAGGGGAGGGTCGTCAGATGTCTACGCACGATCCGATCAGCGATCTCATCACCCGCATCCGCAACGCGCAGATGCGCTCCAAGTCCAAGGTCTCGACCCCGGGCTCGAAGATGCGCGCCAACGTTCTCGAAGTGCTGAAGAGCGAGGGCTACATCCGTGGCTACGCCAGCGTCGAGCATCCGTCGGGACGCAGCGAGCTCGAGATCGAGCTGAAGTATTTCGATGGCGAACCGGTGATCCGCGAGATCGAGCGCGTGTCGCGTCCGGGCCGCCGGGTTTATGCGTCGGTGAAGAACCTGCCGCGCGTCAACAATGGCCTCGGCATTTCGGTGCTGTCGACCCCGAAGGGGATCATGGCCGATCACGACGCCCGCGACGCCAATGTCGGCGGCGAGGTCCTGTTCACGGTGTTCTAATCGCAGGCGCGGCGGCCGGAGGGTCCGGCCGGCGCGCGACAGAGATGGAAATTAACGCATCGTCCAGGGCGTGGTTACGCCGGATGATGCAGGGTTGAAAAAGGATCGACCATGTCACGCGTTGGCAAGAAGCCCGTCACGGTCCCGTCCGGCGTGACGGCGACCGTCGAGGGTCAGACCGTCAAGATGAAGGGGCCGAAGGGTCAGCTTCAGTTCGTCGTGCACGACGACGTCGACGTCAAGTTCGAGGACGGTTCGGTGAAGGTGGCGCCGCGGCACGAGACCAATCGTGCCCAGGCGCTGTACGGTACGGCTCGCGCCCAGATCGCGAATCTGGTCGAGGGTGTGACCAAGGGCTTCGAGAAGAAGCTCGAGATCACCGGCGTCGGTTATCGCGCCGCGCTACAGGGCAAGAAGCTGCAGCTCGCGCTCGGCTACAGCCACGACGTGCTCTACGACATCCCGGAAGGGATCACCATCACGGTGCCGAAGCCGACCGAGATCAACGTCGCCGGCATCGACCCGCAGAAGGTCGGTCAGGTCGCAGCCGAGATCCGCGACTATCGTCCGCCGGAGCCCTACAAGGGCAAGGGCGTGCGCTATTCCGACGAGTTCATCTTCCGCAAGGAAGGCAAGAAGAAGTAACGGAGCCGGGTCATGTCGAAGTTGAATGTCACGAACGCCCGGCGCAAGACTCGGGTTAGGATCGCACTGCGGCGCACCGCCAATGGTCGCCCGCGGTTGTCGATTTTCCGCTCGTCGAAGCACATCTACGCCCAGGTCATCGACGACCTGAAGGGCGAGACGCTGGCTTCGGCCTCGTCGCTGGAGAAGACGCTGCGCGAGGCCGGCAACACCGGCGCGAACATCGACGCGGCGAAGGCGGTCGGCAAGCTGGTCGCCGAGCGCGCGGTGAAGCAAGGAGTCAAGGAAGTCGTGTTCGATCGCGGCGGCTATCTGTATCACGGGCGCGTCAAGGCGCTGGCGGATGCGGCTCGCGAAGGCGGACTGAGCTTCTAATTTTCGAATTGAACGGATACCAGGATCGGGGCCCCGGCCTCGCAAGGATTGGAAAACACCATGGCAGGTGAACGCGAACGCGGTGGACGCGAACGGAGCAATCGCGAGGAGCGCGACAGCGAGTTCGTCGACAAGCTCGTGCACATCAATCGTGTGGCGAAGGTCGTCAAGGGCGGTAAGCGCTTCGGTTTTGCGGCGCTGGTCGTGATCGGCGATCAGAAGGGCCGGGTCGGGTTCGGCCACGGCAAGGCGCGCGAAGTTCCGGAAGCGATCCGCAAGGCTACCGAGTCGGCGAAGCGCAACCTGACCCGCGTCGCGCTGCGCGAAGGCCGCACGCTGCATCACGACATCGCCGGCCGTCACGGCGCCGGTCGTGTCTATCTGCGCGCCGCTCCGGCGGGTACCGGCATCATCGCCGGCGGCCCGATGCGCGCGGTGTTCGAGACGCTCGGCATCCAGGACGTGGTGGCGAAGTCGATCGGTTCGTCGAACCCGTACAACATGGTTCGCGCCACCTTCGACGCGCTGAAGCATCTGGACTCGCCGCGTTCGGTCGCGGCTCGCCGCAACATCAAGGTTTCCACCCTGCAGTCCCGCCGTGTCGGTGGCGACGCGGAAGTGGTTGCCGAATAACACGTGATCGCGCGATCACGCTGACACAAGACGCGATCTGGAGTGAAGACGATGGCCAAGGCCGCAAACATGATCAAGGTCGAGCAGATCGGCAGCCCCATTCGGCGCCATTCCTCGCAGCGTGCGACGCTGGTCGGCCTCAAGCTCAACAAGATCGGCCGGGTCACCGAGCTTCAGGATACGCCTGAGGTTCGCGGCATGATCGCCAAGGTGCAACACCTCGTTCGCGTCGTCGACGAGAAGTAAGAGGGTAGGGCGATGAAGCTCGACGAGATCTCCGACAATCCGGGCGCGCGCAAGAAGCGCATGCGCATCGGCCGTGGCATCGGCTCCGGCAAGGGCAAGACCGGCGGCCGTGGCGGCAAGGGCCAGACCGCGCGTTCGGGCGTGCGCATCAAGGGCTTCGAAGGCGGCCAGATGCCGCTGCATCGTCGCCTGCCGAAGCGCGGCTTCAACAACATCTTCCGGCTGGAATTCGCCGAGATCAATCTCGACCGTCTTCAGGAAGCCGTTGATGCCAAGGCGATCGACGCCGGCAAGGTGATCGATGCCGCCGCGCTGGTCGAGGCCGGCGTGCTGCGTCGTTCGCGCGACGGCGTGCGTCTGCTCGGCCGTGGTGAGATCACCAGCAAGCTGAACATCGAAGTCCACGGCGCCACCAAGTCGGCGATCGAGGCGGTCGAGAAGGCCGGCGGCTCGGTCAAGATTCTCGCGCCGAAGAAGGACGAAGGCGAGGCTGCGTAAAATTGCCGTCATCGCCCGCGAAAGCGGGCGCCGGCCTTGCCGGGATGGTGGATTTTTCGTTAGTTGCGCACCAAATTGATGCCCGGCGCTGACTCGGCCGTCTGCATCCGGCGGCCTTGGGACGAGTAGCGCGGGAGAAAGCCGGACATGGTCTCAGCAGCGGAACAACTTGCGGCGAATCTCAATTTTTCGGCGCTGGGTAAAGCCGAAGAACTGAAGAAGCGGATCTGGTTCACGCTCGGTGCGCTTCTGGTCTATCGCCTCGGCACCTACATTCCGCTGCCTGGCATCGATCCGACCGTGTGGGAGCAGGTGTTCCGCTCCCAGGCCGGCGGCATCCTCGGCATGTTCAACATGTTCGCCGGCGGTGGCATCCACCGCATGGCGATCTTCGCGCTCAACATCATGCCGTACATCTCGGCATCGATCATCGTGCAGCTGCTGACCACGGTGTCGCCGCAGCTCGAGGCGCTGAAGAAGGAAGGCGAGAGCGGCCGCAAGACGCTCAATCAGTACACCCGTTATCTCACCGTCATCCTGGCTGCGTTCCAGTCCTACGGCATCGCCGTCGGCCTGCAGGGCGCCGGCAATGTGGTGGCGGAGCCGGGCCCGTTCTTCCTGCTGTCGACCGCGATCACGCTGACCGGCGGCACGATGTTCCTGATGTGGCTTGGTGAGCAGATCACCTCGCGCGGCATCGGCAACGGCATTTCGCTGATCATTCTGGCCGGCATCGTCGCCGAGCTGCCGTCCGCTCTGGCCAACATGCTCGAGCTCGGCCGTCAGGGCGCGCTGTCGACGGGCCTGATCCTGGTCGTGCTGGTGATGGCCGTCGTCGTGATCGCCTTCATCGTGTTCATGGAACGCGCCCAGCGCCGGCTGCTGATCCAGTATCCGAAGCGTCAGGTCGGCAACAAGATGTTCGAGGGCCAGTCCTCGCATCTGCCGCTGAAACTCAACACCTCGGGCGTGATCCCGCCGATCTTCGCATCGTCGCTGCTGCTGCTGCCGACCACGATCGCGAGCTTCAATTCGGGCACCGGCCCGGAGTGGTTCCAGTGGATCGTGACGCAGTTCGGCCACGGCCGTCCGCTGTTCCTGCTGTTCTACATCGCGATGATCCTGTTCTTCGCGTTCTTCTACACGGCGATCGTGTTCAACCCGACCGAGACCGCCGACAACTTGAAGAAGCACGGCGGCTTCATTCCGGGCATCCGGCCGGGCGAGCGGACCGCCGAATACATCGACTACGTGCTGACCCGCATCACCGTCGTCGGCGCGATCTACCTGGCGATCGTCTGTCTGATCCCGGAAGTCCTGATTTCCTACGCCTCGGTGCCGTTCTATTTCGGCGGAACGTCGCTCCTGATCGTGGTCAGCGTGACGATGGATACCGTGGCCCAGGTTCAGGGCTATCTGCTGGCGCACCAGTATGAAGGCTTGATCCGGAAGTCGAAGTTGCGGGGGCGCAAGAAATGAGACTGATCCTTCTCGGGCCGCCGGGGGCGGGCAAGGGAACGCAGGCCGCGCGACTGGTCCAGCAGTTCGGCATCGTCCAGCTCTCCACCGGAGACATGCTGCGCGCTGCCGTGGCGGCCGGCACGCCGGTCGGCCTCAAGGCCAAGGACATCATGGCCAGCGGCGGGCTGGTGCCGGACGAGGTGGTGATCGGTATCATCTCGGACCGCATCGAGCAGGATGACGCCGCCAACGGCTTCATCCTCGACGGCTTCCCGCGCACCGTGCCGCAGGCCGAGGCGCTCGATGCGCTGCTCAAGGACAAGAAGCTGTCGCTCGACGCCGTCGTCGAACTGCGCGTCAACGAGAGCGCGCTGCTGGCGCGCGTCGAGACGCGTGTTGCCGAGATGCGGGCGAGGGGCGAGGAGCCGCGCGCCGACGACAACGCCGAGGCGCTGGCCAAGCGTCTGGCCGCCTATCGGGCCCAGACCGAGCCGCTTGTCGAGTACTACTCGGAGAAGCGCAAGCTGCTGACGGTCGACGGCATGATGACCATCGACGAAGTCACCCGCGAGATCGGCCGGGTCCTGGCTGCCGTCGCCGAGGCGGACCAGAAAAAGGCCGCCAAGACCGCGACCGCCAACAAGCGTTCGGCCAAGAAGTCGGGCGGCAAGGCCGCCAAGGCCAAGGTTGCTGAGGCCAAGGCTGTCAAGGCCAAGCCTGGCAAGGCCAAGGCTGCCAAGACCGGCGCCGGCAAGTCGGCCGCGAAGACGGGCTTGGGGAAAAAAGCCTCGACCAAGAAGGCGGTTAGCAAGCCGGCTTCGACCAAAAAGGCAGCTGCCGCGAAGGCTTCGGCTAAGCCGGCGTCCGCCAAGAAGGCCAAATCGGCAGCGAAAGCCGGCGTGAAGAAGGCGGCGAAAGCCCTTCAGAAGTCTGGCAAAAAGGCCGTGAAGGCGACCAAGTCGGCGGCGCCCAAGGCGGCGAAGGCGAAGGCCGCCAAGAAGGCGCCCAAGGCCGCGAAGTCCAAGGCCGCCAAGTCCAAGGCGGTCGCCAAGAAGGCCCCGAAGAAGGCCGCCAAGGCGTCCAAGGCGGTCACGAAAAAGAGATCTTGAACCTGGATTCGGTTGACGAAACGCAACAGAATCCTTTAATAAGGCCCGATATCCCGTCGGATAGGTTTCAGACGATGCCGGGCCCCGAAAGAAGAGCAGGGGATGGCGTCGTGTTCGCGTTTGTGAACGCCAGCCCGAGATAGCAAAATATCAGCCGGCCGGACGGTCGGTGACAGGAGAGAAGTCTGTGGCCCGTATTGCCGGCGTGAATATCCCGACCAACAAGCGCGTGCTGATCGCGCTTCAGTACATCCATGGCATCGGCCAGAAGAACGCGGCCGACATCCTGGAGAAGGTGAAGATCCCTGTCGAGCGTCGCGTCAATCAGCTCAGCGACGCCGAGGTTCTTCAGATCCGCGAAGTGATCGACCGCGATTACCTCGTGGAAGGCGACCTGCGTCGCGAGACCGGCATGAACATCAAGCGCCTGATGGACCTCGGCTGTTATCGCGGCCTGCGCCATCGCCGCGGTCTGCCGGTGCGTGGTCAGCGCACTCACACCAACGCGCGTACCCGTAAGGGTCCGGCGAAGGCGATCGCTGGCAAGAAGAAGTAAGTTTTGCGAATTGCGGAAAGCGGGCGGCCGGTGGGGGAATCCTATCGCCATCCGCTTTTCGTCATTCGTGGTTTCGGTGGAGCCGCTGGTGTTACGGCGGCGTTGAGATCTCAGGAAAGGTAGACCATGGCTAAGGAAGCCGGCCGCATTCGCCGCCGCGAGCGCAAGAACATCGCCTCGGGCATTGCGCATGTGAACTCGTCGTTCAACAACACGACCATCACCATCACCGACGCGCAGGGCAATGCGATTGCCTGGTCGTCCGCCGGCACGATGGGCTTCAAGGGCTCGCGCAAGTCGACCCCTTACGCCGCGCAGGTCGCGGCCGAGGACGTCGCCAAGAAGGCGCAGGAGCACGGCATGCGCACCCTCGAGGTCGAGGTGGCGGGCCCGGGTTCGGGTCGTGAGTCGGCGCTGCGCGCGCTGCAGGCCGCCGGCTTCACGGTGACCTCGATCCGCGACGTGACGACCATTCCGCACAACGGCTGCCGGCCGCGCAAGCGCCGCCGGGTGTGATTTTCTCTCGCGGGTGGCCATGTGCCGCCCGCGAACGTTTTCGATACTTTGGCGCGGATTGATCCGCAGTTTCCAATGCTAGTGACGACCGCGCCTTTGATTTTCGGCGGCGATTGACTGGCCAGGAAGGTGACACAGTGACGATCCAGAAGAATTGGCAAGAACTCATTCGACCGAACAAGCTTCAGGTGACCCCGGGCAGCGATGCGACCAAGTTCGCGACGCTGGTCGCCGAGCCGCTCGAGCGCGGCTTCGGTCAGACGCTCGGCAACGCGCTGCGGCGCGTTCTGCTGTCGTCGCTGCAGGGCGCGGCGGTGCAGTCGGTCCACATCGACGGTGTGCTGCACGAGTTCTCCTCGATCGCCGGCGTCCGCGAGGACGTCACCGACATCGTGCTCAACATCAAGGACATCTCGCTGAAGATGCAGGGCGAAGGCCCGAAGCGGATGGTCATCAAGAAGCAGGGGCCGGGCGCCGTCACGGCCGCCGACATCCAGACCGTCGGCGACATCGTCGTGCTGAACCCCGACCTGCAGCTCTGCACCCTCGACGAGGGCGCAGAGATCCGCATGGAATTCACGGTCAACACCGGCAAGGGCTACGTCGCCGCCGAGCGTAACCGTCCGGAAGACGCGCCGATCGGCCTGATCCCGGTCGACAGCCTGTACTCGCCGGTCCGCAAGGTGTCGTACAAGGTCGAGAACACCCGTGAGGGCCAGATCCTCGACTACGACAAGCTGACCATGACGGTCGAGACCAACGGCGCGATCACGCCGGAAGACGCGGTCGCCTATGCGGCCCGCATCCTGCAGGATCAGCTCAACGTCTTCGTCAACTTCGAAGAGCCCCGCAAGGAAGTCACCCAGGAGATCATCCCGGATCTGGCCTTCAACCCGGCCTTCCTCAAGAAGGTGGACGAGCTCGAGCTGTCGGTGCGTTCGGCGAACTGCCTGAAGAACGACAACATCGTCTACATCGGCGACCTGGTGCAGAAGTCGGAAGCCGAAATGCTCCGCACCCCGAACTTCGGCCGCAAGTCGCTGAACGAGATCAAGGAAGTGCTGGCGCAGATGGGCCTGCATCTCGGCATGGAAGTGCCGGGCTGGCCGCCGGAGAACATCGACGAGCTCGCCAAGCGCTTCGAGGATCACTACTAAGTCTTTCCGGGGAGCGCGGCTCGCGCTCCTCGTTCTCCTCATCCAGAGAAGCGGCGGTGCCGCGTCTCGACAGATGAGGGCACTGCCGGGCGAACGCAGGCAGCCCACCTGCAACCTCCGACGAACCGTCGGGATCATCGAGTAGAGGACTGATAGTCATGAATCACGGCAAGGTTCACCGGAAGCTCAACCGCACGGCCGAGCATCGCAAGGCGATGTTCGCCAACATGTGCGCTGCGCTGATCAAGCACGAGCAGATCGTCACCACGCTGCCGAAGGCCAAGGAGCTGCGGCCGATCGTCGAAAAGCTCGTCACCCTCGGCAAGAAGGGCGGCCTCGACAAGCGTCGCCAGGCGATCGCCGAAATGCGCGACAAGGACCAGGTCAAGAAGCTGTTCGACGTGCTGGCTCCGCGCTATGCCGACCGCAACGGCGGCTACACCCGCATCATCAAGGCCGGCTTCCGCTACGGCGACAACGCCGCGATGGCGGTGATCGAGTTCGTCGATCGCGACGAAGACGCCAAGGGCAAGGACTCCGGCCCGGCGCAGGAAACGGCGGACGCGGCGTAAGCCGACCGGCATCCGGTCAGTTATTTTGGAAAGGCGGTGCCGCAAGGCGCCGCCTTTTTTGATGCGTAGGCCGCCGAGTCCGCCCCACCACTACCCGTCATCCCCGCGAAAGCGGGGGACCCAGTATCCAGAGCGCCAGCTTTCATCATCAACGCTGCGGAATACTGGGTCGCCCGGTCAAGCCGGGCGATGACCTTCCAATATGCAGCGAGCGCTGCGCACGAAATCGCGTCTTGCGCTGGCGCCGATCGCTTCCGACGTTACGTCAGCCAACGCGCTGAGCAACACCTTCAGGAGCAACACATGCACATCGATCTGTCCGGCAAAACCGCGCTCGTCACCGGTTCGACCGCCGGCATCGGCCACGCCATCGCCAAGGGGCTCGCCGCGACCGGCGCCAATGTGGTGGTCAACGGCCGCAGCCAGGGCAAGGTGGACCAAGCCATTGCCGCGGTGAAGAAGGCCGCCAAGGGCGGCACGATCACTGGTGTCGCCGCGGATGTCTCGACCGCCGAAGGCTGCGCCAGCCTGGTGCAGGTCCAGCCCGATGTCGACATCCTGATCAACAACACCGGCATCTTCGAGCCGAAGGGTTTCTTCGACATTCCGGATGAGGACTGGCAACGCTTCTTCGACGTCAACGTGATGAGCGGCGTGCGGCTGTCGCGCGCCTACATGCCGGCGATGCTGAAGCGCAACTGGGGCCGGATCGTCTTCATCGCCTCGGAATCCGCGCTGATGATTCCGAAGGAAATGATCCACTACGGCATGACCAAGACCGCGCAGCTCTCGGTCTCGCGCGGCCTCGCCGAACTCACCCGCGGCACCGCCGTGACGGTCAATGCGGTGATGCCCGGCCCGACGATGAGCGAGGGCGTGCAGACCTTCGTGGCCGATCTCGCCAGGCAGAACGGTCAGTCCGAAGAGGAAGCCGCCGCCAACTTCGTCAAGCAGCACCGACCCGGCTCGCTGATCCAGCGCTTCGCCACCGTCGAGGAGATCGCCAACATGGTGGTCTATGTGTCCTCGAAGGAAGCGGCCGTCACCAACGGCGCCGCACTGCGCGCCGAAGGCGGCCTGGTGCAGACGATCGCGTAGGACCTACCTCCGTCATTCCGGGGCGCTCGCGTCAGCGAGCGAACCCGGAATCCAGATGCTGGGACGAAGATTCTGATCGCTGAGTCACTGCCCGCGGCAGCCCTCACCCCAACCCTCTCCCGCAAGCGGGAGAGGGAGCGCGCTGCGGTCGGGGCGGGTGAAGTGGTCTTGTCGCGATCCTGGTAGTGGCTCAATCAATTGACGAGTTGATCCGCAGGGTCATAGCTATTTGCAGCGCCGCCACACCGGCAGCCGGCTCCCTCTCCCGCCTGCGGGAGAGGGCGGGGGTGAGGGCGACCCAGGCACGGCGCTCAACAGCGTCGCCGACTAGCCCCACCCCTCCAGCACGACCTTGCCGACCGACTTGCCGCTCTCGATCAGCGCGTGGGCGCGCTTCAGGTTGGCGGCGTTGATGGTGCCGAGGGTCTTGTCGAGCGTCGTCCGCAGCACGCCGGCGTCGATCAGGCCGGCGACTTCGTCGAGCAGGTCGTGCTGCGCGATCATGTCGCCGGTCTCGAAGGTCGAGCGGGCAAACATCGCTTCCCAGTGCAGCGAGGCGGACTTGCCTTTCAGCAGCATCGGGTTGAGCGGCTGGACCGGATCGTCGATCAGCCCGATCTTGCCCTGCGGCGCCAGGATGTCGATCAGCTGCGTAAAGTGCGTATCGGTGTTGGTGAGGCTGGCGATCAGCGCCACCGGCGGCAGCTTCAGCCCGTCGACCTGCGGTTTCATCGGCTGGCTGTGATCGATCACCGCGTGGGCACCGAGCCCAAGGCACCACGTCTTGGTTTCCGGCCGCGCCGCCGTGGCGATGATGCTGAGGCCGGTGAGGCGGCGGGCGAGCTGGATCAGGATCGAGCCGACGCCGCCGGCGCCGCCGATGATCAGCAGCGTGCGCGGATCGAACGCCTTGCTGGGCTGCGCGCCGAGCCGGTCGAACAACAGCTCCCAGGCGGTGATCGCCGTCAGCGGCAGCGCCGCGGCGTTGGCGAAGTCCAGCGTCTTCGGCTTGTGGCCGACGATGCGTTCATCGACGACATGGAATTCGGCATTCGTGCCCTGGCGCTGGATCGAGCCGGCGTAGAACACCTCGTCGCCCGGCTTGAACAGCGTCACCTCGCTGCCGACCGCTTCGACCACACCGGCTGCGTCGTAGCCGAGGATCTTGGTTTCGCCGGCCGGCGGCGCGGCGCGCTTGCGGACCTTGGTATCGACCGGATTGACCGACACGGCCTTCACCGCGACCAGCAGGTCGCGCGGCTTCGGGGTTGGCTTCGGCAGCTCAACATCGGTGAGGGCGTTGGGGTCGTCGATCGGAAGGCTCTTGGTGTAGCCGACGGCTTTCATAGGGGACTCCATGATGAGGCAAGGTCGCGGGGCGCAACTTCCCCATACTCGACCAATCTTGCAAGTACTGTCGTTTCGGGGATATAGTCACCAATCGGATACTAATGGAAAAAACCGCATGAAACGCCGCGATGTGGATTGCGGGCCGGGCTGCCCGGTCGAGGCGACCCTCGACCTGATCGACGGCAAGTGGAAGGGCGTGATCCTGTTCCATCTGCAGAGCGGGCGGCTGCGCTTCGGCGAACTGCGCCGACGGATGCCGGGCATCACCCAGCGGATGCTGACCAAGCAGCTGCGGGCCCTGGAGGAAGACGGCTTGGTGCTGCGCGAGGTGTTCGCCGAAGTCCCGCCGCGGGTCGAATACGAGCTGTCGGAGATGGGCGAGAGCCTGCGGCCGGTGATCGACGCGCTGAAGCGCTGGGCCGAGGAGCACCGCGCGCGGGCCGGCGCCATCGGCGTTGCGGCGCCCCCGGCGGAGGCCCATGCCGGCGCCTGACGCCGCTAGCGGCCGCCGGAGCCGCGCATTTGCCGGCTTTTCCTTCTCCTATCGGGAGCGGGAGACTATACCTGCTGCGTCGTTGACGCCCTCACTGGATTCTCAAACATGATTTCGATGCGAAGCTTCGCTGCCCTTTGTGTGTCGATCGTCCTCGCGACTCCGGTCGCGGCGCAGGAGCGGCGGCTGCCCTCGTCGCAGGCCGAGATCAAGCTCAGCTATGCGCCGATCGTGCAGACGGTGCAGCCCGCGGTCGTCAACGTCTACGCCGCCAAGGTGGTGCAGAACCGCAATCCGCTGCTGGAAGACCCGATCTTCCGCCGCTTCTTCGGCGGCGGCGGGCCGCAGCCGGAGCAGATCCAGCGCTCGCTCGGCTCCGGCGTGATGGTCGATGCCTCTGGCCTCGTGGTCACCAACAACCACGTCATCGAGGGCGCCGACCAGGTCAAGGTCTCGCTGTCGGACAAGCGCGAGTTCGAGGCGGAGATCGTCCTGAAGGACAGCCGCACCGATCTGGCTGTGCTGCGTATCAAGGACGCCAAGGAGCGCTTCCCGACGCTGGAGCTCGCCAATTCAGACGAGCTGCTGGTCGGCGATCTGGTGCTGGCGGTCGGCAACCCGTTCGGCGTCGGCCAGACCGTGACGCACGGCATCGTCTCGGCGCTGGCGCGCACCCAGGTCGGCATCACCGACTATCAGTTCTTCATCCAGACCGACGCGGCCATCAACCCGGGCAATTCCGGCGGCGCGCTGGTGGACATGACCGGCAAGCTGGTGGGGATCAACACCGCGATCTTTTCGCGTTCGGGCGGCTCGCAGGGCATCGGCTTCGCGATCCCGGCCAACATGGTGCGGGTGGTGATCGCCTCGGCCAAGAACGGCGGCAAGGCAGTGAAGCGGCCGTGGCTCGGTGCGCGGCTGCAGGCGGTGACGCCGGAGATCGCCGAAACGCTGGGCCTGAAGCGGCCGAGCGGGGCGCTGGTCGCGAGCGTCAGCAAGGGCAGCCCGTCCGAGAAGGCCGGGCTCAAGGTGTCCGATCTGATCATCTCGATCGACGGCTTCCCGGTCGATGATCCCAACGCGTTCGACTATCGCTTCGCGACCCGTCCGCTCGGCGGCTCCGCGTCGATCGAGGTCCAGCGTGGCGCCAAGCCGGTCAAGCTCAGCATCCCGCTCGAAGTCGCGCCCGACACCGGCCGCGACGAAATCGTGCTGACGGCGCGTTCGCCGTTCCAGGGCGCCAAGATCGCCAACATCTCGCCGGCGCTGGCCGACGATCTGCGGCTCGACCCGAGCGTCGAGGGCGTCGTCGTCACCGATCTCGCCGACGACGCGCCGGCGGCCGGTGTCGGCTTCCAGAAGGGCGACATCATCGTCTCGGTGAACAACAAGCGCATCGCCAAGACCAGCGACCTCGAACGCATCACCAACGAGTCCGCTCGCCTGTGGCGCATCACGCTGGTGCGCGGCGGTCAGCAGATCAACGTCACGCTGGGCGGATGAGCAGGAGCACGAACTCATCCTGAGAGCTCGGTGACGAATGATACTGGGCACCGACTTGCACCACGTCATGGCCGGCCTTGTGCCCGCCATCCACGTCTTGCAGAGGCAGCCGCGGAGAAGACGTGGATGGCCGGGACGAGCCCGGCCATGACGGAAGTAATTGGGCGGAGCGTCGAGCGCGGATCTTGCACCGGCGACGAGCGCCCGTTGGAGTCGGTCTGGCTGACGCAGGGCACAGCGGCATGAACGCCAAACAATCCGCGCCGGGACCGAATCTGTTCGCCGCCGCAGGCCTCGAGCGCGAGGCGCCGCGGCCGTTGCCGGATCGGCTGCGGCCCCGCGCGCTGAGCGACGTGGTCGGCCAGGATCACATCGTCGGTCCCGACGGCGCACTGACGCGGATGCTGGAAACGCGGACGCTCGGCTCGCTGGTGTTCTGGGGCCCGCCCGGCACCGGCAAGACAACCGTGGCGCGGCTGCTGGCCGATGCCACCGAGCTGCATTTCGAGCAGATCTCCGCGGTGTTCTCCGGCGTCGCCGATCTGAAGAAGGTGTTCGACGCCGCGCGCGCGCGCCGCGAGATGGGCACCGGCACCCTGCTGTTCGTCGACGAGGTGCACCGCTTCAACAAGGCGCAGCAGGACTCGTTTCTGCCGGTGATGGAAGACGGCACCGTGGTGATGGTCGGCGCCACCACCGAAAACCCGTCGTTCGAACTCAACGCGGCGCTCTTGTCGCGCGCGCGCGTTCTGGTGTTTCGCTCGCTCGATGCCGAGGCGATCGAGAGACTGTTCGTGCATGCCGAGGAGGTCGAGGGCAAGAAGCTGCCGCTCGACGCCGAGGCGCGGGCGGTGCTGGTGCGGATGGCCGACGGTGACGGCCGCGCCTCGCTGACGCTGGCCGAGGAAGTCTGGCGCTCGGCGCGGGCCGGCGAGATCTTCAACGCCGCGCAGCTGCAGGACATCCTGCAGCGCCGCGCGCCAATTTACGACAAGGGCGCCGACGGCCACTACAATCTGATCTCCGCGCTGCACAAATCGGTGCGCGGCTCCGATCCGGATGCGGCGCTGTACTATCTGTGCCGGATGTTCGACGCCGGCGAGGATCCGCTGTTCCTGGCGCGCCGCGTGGTGCGGATGGCGGTCGAGGACATCGGGCTCGCCGATCCGCAGGCGCTGGTGATCTGCAACGCCGCCAAGGATGCCTACGACTTCCTCGGCTCGCCCGAAGGCGAACTGGCGATCGCGCAGGCGGTGATCTATCTCGCCACCGCGCCGAAATCCAACGCCGGCTACACCGCCTACAAGGCCGCGATGAGCACGGCCAAGCGCGCCGGCTCGCTGCTGCCGCCCAAGCACATCCTCAACGCGCCGACCGGCCTGATGAAGTCCGAGGGCTACGGCGAGGGCTATCAGTACGATCACGACACGCCGGAGGGCTTCTCCGGCCAGAACTACTTCCCCGATGCGCTCGGCCGCCAGACCTTCTACGATCCGCCCGACCGTGGCTTCGAACGCGAAATCCGCAAGCGGCTCGATTACTGGGCCAAGCTCCGCGCCGCGAAAGAAAGGTAGCTCACTCCGTAGCCCGGATGCAGCGCAGCGAAATCCGGGGCGCCGCGCAAGATAACTCCCCGGGTGTCGCTTCGCTCACCCGGGCTACAGCGCAGCGCCCAGCGACACCACACCACGCCCGATCAGCGGCTGGGCACAAGACCCGGTTAGTTGGGGCTCGCATCCTTCCCAAAAAAACAAAAGCGACTTCGCATCGCAACAAAAACCCCAAGGGAAGAGACGACCATGACCCATCTTCGGCTCTGGCTCGGCGCCGCGTTCGCGGCGGCGCTCGCCACGACGGCGCAGGCGCAGAATGCGCCCGGCGTCACCGCCACCGAGATCAAGATCGGCAACACCATGCCGTATAGCGGTCCGGCCTCGGCGCTCAGCACCACCGGCAAGACCATCGCGGCCTATCTCGATCAGGTGAACGAGCAGGGCGGCGTCAATGGCCGCAAGATCAATATGATCTCGCTCGACGACGGCTTCTCGCCGCCGAAGACCATGGAAGCCGCGCGGCGCCTCGTCGAAGGCGAGGGCGTCGCTTTCATCGCCGCCACCATGGGCACCGCGCCGAGCTCGGCGATCGCCAAATATCTCAACTCCAACAAGGTGCCGCAGATCTTCCTGATCAGCTCGGCGTCGAAGTGGAACGATCCCGCCAACATGCCGTGGTCGATGGCGCTGCCCTGGGCGCCGAACTATCTCAGCGAAGCCAAGATCGAAGTCGCCTACGCCCGCGCCAAGAATCCCAACGCGCGGTTCGCGGTGCTCTATCAGAACGACGACGCCGGCAAGGATTTTATGCGCGGCGTCAAGGAAGCGCTCGGGCCGGATGCCGACAAGGCGATCGCGCTGGCGTCGAGCTTCGAGGTGTCCGACCCCACCGTCGACTCCCAGGTGCTGACGCTCGCCAACACCAAGGCCGACGTGTTCATGATCTACAGCGTGACGCCGCGCGCCTGCGCCCAGGCGCTGCGCAAGGCGCATGAAGTGGGCTGGCAGCCGATGCGCTTCATCGCCAGCGGCTGCGCCAACAAGGCGACCGTGATGGATCCCGCCGGCATCGACGCCGGCAAGGGCGTGCTGTCACTCGGCTCGCTGAAGCCCTATGCGGCCGACCCCAAGGACGACAAGGCGATGCAGACCTACATCGCCTTCATGAAGGCGCGGCTGCCCGCGCTCGACCCGAACAATGTCGGCACGCTCTATGGCTACACCGTCGGCGAGGCGCTGGTGGCGCTGCTCAAGCAGTGCGGCGACGATCTCAGCCGCGAGAACATCATGCGGCAGGCGGCCAACATGAAGAACGTGTCGCTGTCGCTGCTGCTGCCGGGCATCACGCTGAACACCTCGCCGACGGATTTCCGTCCGATCAAGGACGGCTATATGCTGGAGTTCAACGGCGCCGACTGGGTCGTCGTCAGCGAAATGTTGCGCGGGACCTGATCCCGCGCGCCCGGCGGGACTGCCCGCCAGCGTGAAGGGGATCGACGATGATGCACGGCCGGCTGTTTCGTTTCTCCAGGCCGGCCGTGCGCAGTTCCGCGTCGATCCTTGCCGCGACCATGGCCGCCGCGCTGCTGTTCGCCGCGCCGGCGCGCGCCGAGACCGTCGAGGTCGCGCCGGGCGTGCGCGTGACCAAGAAGACCTTCTCCGGGCCGGCCAATCAGCAGCCGTTCTACGGCTTCGTCGCCAAGACGCCGGAGCAGCGCGCCGCCGACGACAAGTTCGTCAATGCGCTGGTGGCGGCGACCGGCTCGCGGCAGAAGGCGTTCGAGGAGGCGAGCCTGCGCGGCTGGCGCGCGATCGGCAAGAACAGCGCCACCGAAGCCGCGCTGCGCTTCAACCAGGCCTGGCTGCTGGCACCGGAGCAGAGCGCCGTCTATCACGGCCTCGCCATCGTCACGATGATGCGGTTCGGCGACATCGACTACGCCGAGGAGCTGTTCAAGATCGCCCGCAAGCAGCCTGATCCGCTGAAGCCGCTGCTGGCCGACTACGGCCGCGCGTTGCTGCTCGGCAAGCGGCCGGAGCAGGCCCGGACCATTCTGGAAGAGGCGGTGACGGCGACGCCCGATCTGGCCGACGCCTGGTCGAACCTCGGCTTTGCCCGCGCGGAGACCGGTGACAAGCCGGGCGCCTGCGCGGCGGCGGAGGAGGCGGCCAAGCACAAGCCCTCGACCAGCCTGCTCGGCGACATCGCGCTGCTGCGCAGCCGGGCGGGATGTAACTAAGCGTCTGCGTGGGCACAACGCTGAGCGCCTTCACTTCCCCGACGAGATAACCAGACCGGCAGGGAGGGGGCGGCGCAGCCCCCCCGCGGTCTCACCACCAGCAAGGAACCCCCGATGAAATCCTTCCGCAAGGAGCTGTGGTTCGACATCCCGGGCCGGCGCGCCTTCATCAACATCACCCGCGACGTCGAGGCTGCGCTGCGCGAAAGCGGCGTGCGCGAGGGGCTGGTGCTGGTCAACGCCATGCACATCACCGCCTCGGTGTTCATCAACGACGACGAAAGCGGCCTGCATCACGATTACGAACGATGGCTGGAAAAGCTGGCGCCGCATGAGCCGGTCTCCGGCTATCACCACAACCGAACCGGCGAAGACAACGCCGACGCCCACATGAAGCGCCAGGTGATGGGCCGCGAAGTCGTCGTCGCCATCACTGCCGGCATGCTCGACTTCGGCCCGTGGGAGCAGATCTTCTACGGCGAATTCGACGGCGGCCGCAGGAAGCGGGTGCTGGTGAAGATCATCGGCGAGTAGCACGCCTCGGCTCTCGGCGCGACGCTCAGTACGCTCTTGCTGCACTGCGGGCGTGCCGTTCGTGCAGGGCCGCCATTCTTCGCAGCCGCTTGCGTTTGTACGTCGGCGCACGACACTCGCCTCCAGCCCGGCGCACGACCGGGACATAGGGAGGATTGTATGAAGACCATTCTGCGCGTCGGCGCGTTGTCGCTGCTGCTGATCGGCGTGGCGCCCGCGGCGACCAATGATCGCTTCCCCGAACTGTCGCTCGACAAGATGACCGCCGATCAGCGCGCGGTCGCCGATGCGATCATGGCCGGGCCCCGCAAGGCCCTGGTCGGCCCGTTCAACGCCTGGCTGCGCAGCCCGAAGCTCGCCGACCGGCTGCAGAAGGTCGGCGAGTATCTGCGCTTCAACACCTCGCTGGACAAGCGCCTCAACGAGATGGCGATCATCATGACGGCGCAGCATTGGGGCTCGACGTTCGAGTGGTACGCGCACGCGCCGCTGGCGCTCAAGGCCGGGCTCGACCCCAAGATCGTCGAGGCGATCGGTGCCGGGCGCAAGCCGGACGGCATGAAGGACGACGAGGCGATCGTCTGGGAATTCACCACCCAGCTGCGCCGCGCCCATGCGGTCGACGACGCGATCTACGCCAAGGCCGTGACGGCGTTCGGCGAGCAGGGCGTGATGGATCTGATCGCCGTCAACGGTTACTACGATCTCGTCTCGATGACTCTCAACGTCGCCCGCGTGCTGCCGCCGCCGGAAGACAGGATCCCGTTCCAGCAGGCGGGCAAGTAACAGCCGCAAGGCCGTCACTCCGGGGCGCCTGCCGGAGGCGGGCGACCCCGAAATGACCAGGGAAGGATGCCCAGATCCGTCGCCCGCATGAGCGAAGCGACATGCGGGACCAAGTCGGGGCGGGTCGACGGAAATTCCGTGGTGCGGTTTGGTGGCGGGCCGCAACGCCCTCATGCGTCGCCCGGTCGCAGCATTGCTCGACACACTCACGTCCGCGTGATAGCGACGACTAACAACAAACGCGGCTAATCGCGCTATCCCGGGAGTGAAACAATGCGACTGAAACTGCTCGCCTCGCTGCTACTTGTCGCGGCGACGTCCACGGCGGCGCTGGCCGCCGACAAGCGCTATGACGTCGGCGCCACCGACACCGAAATCAAGCTCGGCCAGACCATGCCGTACAGCGGCCCGGCCTCGGGCTACGGCGTCAACGGCAAGGTCGAGGCGGCGTATTGGCGGATGATCAATGCCAAGGGCGGCATCAACGGCCGCAAGGTGACGCTGCTGTCGATGGACGACGGCTACAGCCCGCCGAAGACGCTGGAGCAGACCCGCAAGCTGGTCGAGCAGGACGAGGTGCTGGCGATCGTCGGCTCGCTCGGTACGCCGACCAATTCGGCGATCCAGAAATATCTGCGCGGCAAGAAGGTGCCGCATATCTTCATCACCTCGGGCGCCTCGAAGTGGAACGACCCGAAGGACTTCCCGTGGACATCGCCGTTCTATCCGCCTTACGAGGAAGAGGCGAAGATCTACGGCAAGTACATCGCCAAGGAGATGCCGGCGGCGAAGATCGCGGTGATCTATCAGAACGACGATTTCGGCAAGGACTATCTCAAGGGCTTCAAGGAAGGGCTCGGCGACAAGGCCTCGGCGATCATCAAGGAGGCGAGCTACGAGGTCAGCGATCCGACCATCGACTCGCAGATCGTCAACCTGAAGGCCTCCGGCGCCGATACGCTGCTGACGGTGGCGTCGCCGAAATTCGCCGCGCAGTCGATCCGCAAGGTCCACGCGCTCGGCTGGACGCCGGCGCATTTCGTGGTGTCGGTCGGCGCCTCGATCGGCGGCGTTCTGGAGCCGGCCGGGCTCGAGGCCTCGACCGGGCTGATCAGCGCCTTCACCTCCAAGATCGTCGGCGATCCGGCCTGGGACAACGACCCGGGTGTGAAGGAATTTCTCGCCTTCATGAAGGAGTGGTACCCGGACGGCAATCCGATCGACGGCAGCGTGCAGGTCGGCTACGCGGTGGCGCAGATGACCGAGGTACTGCTGCGCAACTGCGGCGACGATCTCACCCGCGAGAATCTGGTGAAGCAGGCGACCAGCCTCAGCAACGTGTCGCTGCCGCTGTTCCTGCCCGGCGTCACCGTGACGACGACCTCGACCGACTACTCGGCCTATCACATCTTCAAGATGGCGAAGTTCGACGGCAAGGCCTGGAAGTTCTTCGGCGAGAACATCAGCACGACGAAGAAGTAGGCGGTGAGGCGCCTCGCCACCGCCGGGGCTCTTCCTTCCGCGAACAAACGATCCTCGTCATGCCCGGGCTCGTCCCGGGCATCCACGTCTTCGGGCGGTCGCAGCGTCAAAGACGTGGATGGCCGGGACAAGCCCGGCCATGACGGGGAGATAAACTTGTAGCCCGCATGCAGCGCAGCGGAATGCGGGGACGCGGCGAGGTCGGTCCTGGATTTCGCTGCGCTCCATCCGGGCTACAGACGGCCTACGCCGATTGCTTAGCCCGCGCCGCCGGCACGTCGTCGAAGCCGACGAACCGCGTGGCTTCGTGCACCGACTTGCGCTCCGACACCACGGCGTTGGCGGGGAACGTCTCGTCCGGCCAGCCGAGCGCGATCGCCTTCATGATCACCTGATCGTCGGGAATGCCGGCGTGTTCGCGCACCACCGGCGACTGCATGATACCCTGGCTGTTGATGACGCAGCCGAGCCCACGCGACCACGCGGCGTTGACCAGCGCGTTGGTGACGGCGCCGCAATCGAACGGCGTATCGTCGCTGCCGTCGACCGCGCGGTCATAGGTGACGATGATGCAGACCGGGGCGTCGAACTGGCGGAAGCCGCGCATCACCCAGTCCTGCCGCATCTCCTTGTCGTCGCGGGCGATGCCCATCGCGCCGAACAGCTGCTTGGCGACGAACACCTGGCGATCGCGATGCACGCCGGCGAAAGGCTGGCCGGTGCGGAATTCGCGGCTGTGCGGGATGCCGGCGAGGTTGCGCTCGGTGTTGCCGGCGCGAATCCGGTCGAGCGGCTCGCCGGTGATGACGTGGAAATTCCACGGCTGGCTGTTCATGGACGACGGCGAACGCATCGCCAGTGTGAGGATTTCCTCGATCAGTTCCCGCGGCACCGGATCGGGCTTGTAGCCGCGAATGCTGCGCCGGCCGAGAACAACGTCGTCGTATTGCATCGTCTGGTTTCCCCCAAAGCTTATGGTTGGGGGGATCATCGCGGTTTCGGCGGTGCGGTGCAAGGTGCAGCGCGGACTGCTGGAGCGGGCGACGCGATCCCAAGTGGGGCCTGCTTGAGGCGGTCAGCGATGCGCGCTCCTGGAGGCGGGTGGGCTCAGCGCAGCGCCGTTGCCCACCCGATGGATCGTCAGCGCGTCTCGCTCTTGCGCTCCTTCGCGTCGCGCAGGTTCTGTTCTTCCTTCTGCCGCAGCCATTCATGGGTGTCGCTGGTCTTGCCGCCGCGCAGGCCCTTGCCGGTGTTCGGATCACCGCCATTGTTCATGCCGAAGGTGGAGTCCTTGCCGACCGACGGGTTGGTGCCCGGGTTGACCTGCTCGCCCCGGTTGGTCGACGTCGACTGGGCCATCGCCGCGCCCGACAGCAGAACCGCGCACGCCGCGGCCGTCATCAATTTCATCATGTTGTGTCTCTCGTTGAACCAGCGGGGATAAACGGCGGCGGCGAGGGAAGTTCCGAGACGCCGGCGCGAAGGCGGATCGGCCGCAGGCGATCGTCGTCTCCCGACGCAGCCGCATCAGCACCCGCCGTTTGCAGTCATTCCAATACGTGGCGCAGCGGCCGGCCCTAATATGGCCTGACTTCGCCGGTCTCTGGCGCGCCCTTGCGGAGAACTCGACCATGCACGACCGGCTTCAACCGGCGGGCCAGCTGCGGCCATTTGGCTGGCGCTGGATCGGCCACATGCTGTCACTGCGGCGGAGCCAGGTCGCGGCGATCCTGGTGATGACCGGCATCGTTTACGCCGCCGGTCTGGCGTTTCCCATCAGCACCCAAAAGGCCGTCGATGCGATCGTGGCGGGGCAGGCCGGTTGGGCGCTCGCGGGCCTCGCGCTTGCCGCCGTCGTCGCGCTCGGCATTGACGCCGCCGTGTCGTCGTGGCGGCAGGAGCTGGTGATCCGGCTCGTCGCCTTCATCGATCGGCGGGTGTCGCGGAAGGTGTTCGCCCATGTGATGCGCGTGCGTATCGACGGCGCCGATTTCCGCTCCGGCGACGTGCTCAATCACTTCCAGCAGGCCACGAAGATCCGCGATTTCGTGCTGTATCACCTGCCGCATATCATCTTCGACACCGGCGGTGCGATCGTCGCGCTGGGTCTGATCCTGTACTACGACGTCGTGGTCGGGCTCAGCCTGCTGGTGATCACGCCGGTGCTGGCGCTGCTGACCAGCGGCAGTTTGAGCGCTGTCCGCACCGTCGCGGACGATTACTACGCGACCATCGGCGTCCGCCAGAACGTGCTCACGGAAAGCGTCAACGGCCTGGCCACCATCAAGGCGCTGGCGCTCGAAGGCGGCCGGATGCGGCGCTGGGATCGCGTCACGGGCGCAATGCTCGACAAGCTGTGTGATCTGATGGACCTCAACCGCGCCTTCGTGCTGCGCTCGCAGCTGGTGTCGCGCGGGCTCACGCTGCTGGTGATCGGGCTCGGCTGCTGGCGGATGCTGCAGGGCCATCTCACGGTCGGCGAATTGCTGGCGCTGCAGCTGCTCGCCGGGCGTATCACCGGCCCGATCCTCGCCGCCGGCGATGTCTATCGCTTCTATCAGGAGGCCGATGTCGCGGTGCGCCGCATCGCCGGCTTCCTCGCCGAACCACGCGAGCAGGCGCGCGTGCATCCGCCGGTCCGCGCCCTGGCCGCGGACGGCATCGTGCTGTCGAACGTGTCGCTGACCTATCCGGGCGCCGAGCGGCCGGCGCTGGACGACGTCAGCGTCGCGCTGCCGCCGCGCGGCGTCGTTGCGCTGGTCGGCCGCAACGGCTCAGGCAAATCGACGCTGATCCGCATCCTGCTCGGCCTGCGCGACGACTACGCCGGGCGGGTCGAGATGTTCGGTCACGACCTGCGCCACTACGATCCGCGCTGGCTGCGCGGCCGGATCGGCGTCGTCGATCAGGACACCGCGCTGTTCTCCGGCACGGTGCGGGACAACCTCGCGCCCGGCCGTGACGCAGTCGAGGCGGCGGTGTGCGACGCGCTGGGCTTTGCCGGCGCCACGGCGTTCGTCGAGGCGATGCCCGGCGGGCTGGACGCCGAGCTCGGCGAGGGCGGGCGGACGTTGTCCGGCGGCCAACGCCAGCGGCTGTCGATCGCCCGCGCCGTGGCGCGCGACCCGCGGCTGGCGCTGTTCGACGAGCCGGCCGCATTTCTCGACGCAGAGGCTGCGGTGGCGCTGGAGAAACGCCTCGCGGCGTGGGGCAGGGACCGGCTGCTGCTCCTGGTCTCGCACCATCTCGCCGCGACCCGCAGCGCCGATCGCATCCTGGTGCTCGACGGTGGCCGGCTGGTCGGAGACGGCACCCATGACGAACTGCTGCGGAGCGTGCCGGAATACGCGTCGCTGTGGTCGGACTACGCTCGGTCGCTGGAAGGGACGTCGTCGTGACCGGCGCGCAAGCTCGATAGGAGCACATGCCGCGATGCGGGAGTAAGCAGCTGGCCCATCGCGGCGGCATGCGGACAGCGACCGACCACGGCCTTATCCGGGTTGCCGTTTCGCCGACCGGGCGTCCCGGGCCGCGCGTCGGCAATCGTTAAGCACTCTTGCGTACGCTCCCGATCCGAACCGCCGAACGGGTGCGCGCATGGTCAGATCGTATCTCGAAGCCCATTGGGTCGCGGCTGCGCTGTGCATGGGCATCGCGCTGTTGCTGCTGCTGCCGCTCGGCGTGCCCGGCGGCGACCGCGCGCTGCTGCTGATCTATCTGGCGTCGCCGATCTACATGCTGCACCAGGTCGAGGAGCATCTCGGCGACCGCTTCCGCCGCTACGTCAACGGCGTCGTGTTCGGCGGCGTCGAAGCGTTGACGCCCGGCGACGTGCTGCTGATCAATCTGCCCGGCGTCTGGGGCATCAACCTCGCGGCGCTGTACGCCGCGTATTTCATCGATCCCGGCTGGGGCCTCGCCGCGGCGTATCTGATCCTGGTCAACGGCATCACCCACGTGGCGATGGCCGCGCATCTGCGCGCCTACAACCCCGGCCTCGCCAGCGCCGCGCTGGTGTTCATCCCGTTCGGGCTCTACGCCGTGCTGCACATCCCTGGCACCGGCCTGCAGCACGTATTCGCGCTGGTGATCGCCATCGGCCTCCACGCCGCGATCGCGCTGCATGCGCGGCATCGGGCGCGGGCAGGGCGGGCGGTGGTTGGGGTGGCGGGGTAGCCCCCATCTCTTGGGGGCCGAGCGCCTCGGCCGTCTGAACTCGAAGAGCGACGGCGGAAGAGAAGCCCGGGCGGACCGACGGCAAAGGATGGCGCTGCGGTCGTCGCCGGACGCGGTCGCGCCTTTGAGCTTACTGCATTTGCTATCCCGCGTTACCCAGCCGCCAAACTGGCGGCGGATTGCGTTTTCGTTCATCCGAATGACGGACGAACGATGACGCGAGCATGACCGCGTTCAGCGTGTTGTCTTGCCGCCAAACTTGAGGATAGATTCGATCATTGTCGATGGCATTTCGAATGACGAACAATATTTGGATGTTCAACGATGCGATTAGTTATTATTGCCGCGATCGCGGCGATGCTGGCCTCGCAAGCGAAGGCCGCGGACGGGCCAACTTTCGGTCGGCTTTACCACACATTGAAATGGTCCAGCCTCTGGTACAAATGCTCGGTCGAAAGCGACGGTCAGTTGCTCTGCACGATGACGTGGTCGGAAGTCCGGAGGTTTTCGCCGGACAAGACGTTAAAGGACGAGATCGCCCAGGGTGTTCAGTCGTTGAAGACCGCGACGCCGATGAAGCCCGAGGAGTGTGAGAACCTCGAACGGCGACTGGACGACATCAGACACCTGTCTCGCGCGCCCGCAGGGATTGCCGCGGAGGTGAAGGCGCTCGATCCGCGGGAGCGCCGGCACCTGATTCAGTCCTGGGCGCTTGCTGCCAAATTCTGTCGGCACCCGAGCCGGCAGACGATGACGAAGCTCGTCGCGCAGCGTTTCGAGCAGGAGTCGAGGACGTGCAGCTTTGAAGCGTATCAGGACTACAAGAGGTTCAAGAAGGTCGACGAGTCCACCTGGGCGTCGACGACAGGGCCGGACGGCATCTGCGGCGGAGTGCATGTCGCCAGGTTCGAGCGCGACCCGGCCGCGCCGGAGATCTGGAACTACGTCGAGCAACGCTCGATCACCCATCCGCACCTCGCCACGCCGGATCTGAAATGCTCCGACTTCAAGCCGAGCGAGCAGCGCTACGAGTGGGGATCGCATGACGTCCTGGCCGGCTGCGATTTTATCAGGTTTGGGTTTTTCTAGCCCTGAGGTGGGGCAGGTGAAGGCGGGGCCCACCTCGGCGCTTCGCCTCGTCGCAAGGGAGGGCGGGATACGCTTCGCTGATCCGCCTTGCAGGCTATGTCGAGCAGAGATCGATGAGCAATCCGCAGTGTTCGCTTTGTCAGACTTGCTAACAATCGCTATGCTCGGCACGATCCGTAGCCCGCATGAGCGCAGCGACATGCGGGGAGCGGGCGGGGGGCGACGACGCGAGTCCCAATCATGGTGCGGTACCGACGAGATCGCTTGGCAGGGCCTACGTATTTCTTCACCGTCACGTTAGCAGATCGCCGGTCGACCGCTTTGGTCGATCATGTCGCGGATCTCCGCGCGGCGATCCTGACCGCGCGACGAGAGCGCCCGTTTTCGCTCGACGCGGTCGTCGTGCTTCCCGATCATCTGCATGCGGTGTTGACCCTCCCGCCCGATGATGCCGATTTCCCCGGGCGGTGGCGGCGTATCAAGGGACATTTCAGTAGCGCCTTGATCGCCAAGGGCGTGCCATTGCGACGGCATTCGAACGGAGATCTGGCGCTGTGGCAGCGGCGGTTCTGGGAGCACAGCATTCGCGACGAGGACGACTTGGCGCGCCACGTCGACTACATTCACTTCAATCCGGTCAAACACGGCCTGACGTCGCGCGTTGTGGATTGGCCCTATTCGTCGTTTCATCGTTTCGTGCGAGACGGCATCCTGCCTGCCGACTGGGCTGGAGACGTGCGCGATACAAGCGGCGACTTCGGCGAGCCGATCAACCGATAGCCACAATGCGAGACTCGTAGCCCGCATGAGCGCAGCGACATGCGGGGCGGCGTCTCGCCATGCTGCTCCCCGGGTGTCGCTGCGCTCACCCGGGCTACATCAATCTCTTGACAAAATTCCCATAGGATCATATACCTATTTCCGTCCCGTCCACGAGGGGCGCTTCTAGAGGCGTCTTGGAGTGGGGCGGGGTGTGGCGCCTGCGGGCGGGGGAGGACGTGGCCCTCGCGCTCGGGACGCTTCGGGTCACCGTCCGGCCCCACTACGGGGGTCTGCCACTTGTTAGTTGGCTGGACGGGCACAGGCGAAGGCGGGGAAATCCCGCCGGACCGTCGGGTTTCATTACCCGTGCCTGCGCCCGGAAGCACGGTCCTGAAGCGACAAGTCGCCACGGTGGAGCGCCGGAAGGCGTTTCCGCGGCCTCCGGGCTTCGGCGATCCGAAGTTCGTGCTGCGGCCACTACCAAGGTGCGCCTTTCGGCGCTCCGCCGCTCCTCATCGTGCGAGGGGTGGGACGTCCGCAAAGCTCGGGCGCAACGGCGCCGCGAGGATGCGGGCGTTTGGCCGGGGCGAAGCCGCCGAGGCGGGGGCGCCCGGGTCCGCGGTCCGGAAGCGGCTTGCCGCGCCGGGCTGCGCGCTCCGAGCCACGCGGTGTCGTGTGGCCTCGCAATCTCGGCGCGCCTCCGGTTGGCAGGCGGAGAGCAGCCCTCGCGGATTTCGCGGCCCAGCACCCGGGCGACGGGTCCAATCCTCCACATTCTGCCGTGACCGGACGGCGCTTTTGCGCTAGGCACGGCCTCAACCTCCGGAGCGCCTGATCGATGAGCCGTCGTACCAAGAAACCCCTCGCCAAACGCGGCCCCGGCGGCGATCGCCCCAAGGGCGGCCCGAACGGTGGCGGCCGGCCGGCGAAGGCTGGGTCGGCGAAGCCAGGTGCCTTCAAGGCGGGTCCGGTGCGCGGCAATCGCGGCGAGGACGGCCGTCCGCTGTCGGCGCGGCCGGTGCGCAAGCGCGCCGAGCGGCCCGCCGCCGGGCGACCCGCGGCTGATCGGCTGGGTACCGAGCGGTTTGCCGGGCGGTCCGGCGCGGCGTCGCGGCCGCGGCCCGAAGCGATCGCGCCGGAGCCTGAAAAGGCCAAGCCCGACGCGCCGCTGCCGACCAAGGTCGAGACCGTGGTGGTCACCGCCGACGAGAACGGCATGCGGGTCGATCGCTTCCTCGAGGCGCGGTTTCCCGGCCTGTCGTTCTCCCACATCCAGCGCATCGTCCGCAAAGGCGAGCTGCGGGTGAACGGCAAGCGCGCCGACAGCAAGGACCGGCTGGAGGAGGGCCAGAGCGTGCGGATTCCGCCGCTCAAGCTCGACACGCCGAAAGCCCCCGGGCATCTCTCCGAAGCCGAGCAGAAGACGCTGCAGACGCTGAAGGAGATGACGCTGTTCGAGGACGCCGACGTGCTGGTGCTGAACAAGCCGGCCGGCCTCGCGGTGCAGGGCGGCAGCGGCACCACGCGGCATATCGATCAGATGCTCGAAGTGATGCGCGATGCCAAGGGGCAAAAACCTCGCCTGGTGCATCGCATCGACAAGGAGACCGCCGGCTGTCTGCTGGTGGCCAAGACCCGCTTCGCTGCCACCGCGCTGACCGGCTCGTTCCGCCACCGCTCGGCGCGCAAGATCTACTGGGCGCTGGTCGCCGGCGTGCCGAAGCCGAAGCAGGGGCGGATCTCGACCTATCTGGCCAAGGACGAGAGCGAAGAGGATTCGATCATGCGCGTCGCCAAGCACGGCGACGACGGCGCCAGCCACGCGGTGACGTACTACGCGGTGGTCGAGACCTCGGGGCAGAAGCTGGCCTGGGTGTCGCTGAAGCCGGTCACCGGACGCACCCATCAGCTGCGCGCCCACATGGCGCATATCGGCCACGCCATCGTCGGCGATCCGAAGTACTTCAACATCGAGAACTGGCAACTGCCCGGCGGGCTGCAGAACCGGCTGCATCTGCTGGCGCGGCGCATCGTCATCCCGCATCCGCGCGGCGGCGTGATCGACGTGTCGGCGCCGCTTCCGCCGCACATGCTGCAGAGCTGGAACCTGCTCGGGCTCGAGCACGATCGGTTCGATCCGATCGAGCATGCGCCGGAGGAATGAGGCGACGCGCGCCGGCGCGGCTTGCGCGGCGGCGGCGCCATCACGACATGCAGACGATGAAACGGATCGCTCTCATCCTCCTTGCTACGACGCTGATCGCCGCGCCGGGCGCCGCCCTGGCGCAGCTGGTGCCGGGGCAATTGCCGACCACGCTGCCGCCGCCACCCCCGCCGCCGCCACCACCTCCGGTCGTGGTTCCGACGGTGCCGCAGCTCGACGCGCCGCAGCCCACCCCCCGGGCCCAGCTCCCCAACCAGCGCCGCTCGTTCGGCGACCGCATCACCGATTGCCTCACCGACGGCAACGCCGCGCGGCTGTCCCCCAACGACCGCGCCGCCTATTCGCGCGCCTGCGCCAATCAGTAGGCACTCAGCAAGGACATCATGGATCAGCCGATGCGTGACCTCATCGACGACGTCGCCGGCAAATCACAGCTCGAGCCGGAAGAAGCAGTGCGGCGCACCTCGCGGACGGCGCTGCCGAAGCGGTTCTACAAGTCGGCCGAAGTCTCAGAGACGCCGGACGGATTCGCCGTCACGCTCGACGGCCGTCCGGTGAAAACGCCGTCGCGCAAGACGTTGGCTGCGCCGACGCGCGAACTCGCCGAAGTGATCGCCGCCGAATGGCAGGCGCAGGCCGAGCACATCGATCCGATGACGATGCCGATGACGCGGCTGGCGCACAGCGTGCTCGACGGCGTGGTCGGCCGCATCGACGAAGTCGCCGACGATGTCGCCAAGTACTTCGGCTCGGATCTGCTGTTCTATCGCGCCGGCCATCCCGAAGGGCTGGTGGCGATGGAAGCGCAGCATTGGGATCCGGTGCTGTATTGGGCCGCCAACGAGTTCGGCGCGCATTTCATTCTGGCCGAGGGCATCATGCATGTCGCGCAGCCGGAACCGGCGATCGCCGCGGCGCGCGCGGCGATGCCGCAGGATGCCTGGTCGGTCGGCGCCTTTCACGTGGTGACGACGATCACCGGCTCGGCGCTGCTGGCGCTGTCGCTCGCAAAAGGCGAGCGCGACGCCGATCAGGTCTGGGCCGCCGCGCATGTCGACGAGGACTGGAACATCGAACAATGGGGCCTCGATGAGGAGGCCGCCGCGCGCCGTGCGGCGCGGCTGATCGAGTTCAAGGCCGCCGCGCAGGTGCTCGCCGCGCTGAGGCCGGGAAGTTAACGAGGGGTTTACGGCGATCGGCTAGCCTCGCTCGAAGTATCGCGCGGCGAACGGGTCCCCATGGCGATTTCGGTCAATCCGAACCTTCCCCTCGTCGCTCTGCAGGGCGTGACGGCCGACGTCACGTTGCAGCCCGGCACGGTGGTGCAGGCCAAGGTGCTGGCGATCCTCGACAACAGCCAGGTCCGCATCGCGATCGGCGGCCAGACCGTCGAGGCGACCACGCAGGTTCCGCTGCAGGCCGGCCAGACGCTGCAGGTCGCCGTCTCCCAGAGCGATCAGGGCGTCCGCCTCGCCATCGTCAATCAGCCGGTCACCACCAACGCGCCGGCCAATCTCGCCGCGGCCAGCCTCGCGCTCGACACCGTTACGCTGGCGCCGCAGGCGATCACGCTGACCGCGCAGGCTGCGCCGAGCCTCGTGCCGGCCGCCAATGCGCTGACGCCGCAGCAGGTCGCGGCGCTCACCACCGCGGCGCAGACTGCGGCGACGCAGCAGACCGGGCTGTCGTCGCTGTTCGCCAATCTCGATGCGGTAACCGATCTCGCCAGCCTGCCGCAGGCGGCGCGTCAGGCGGTGGCGCAGGTGCAGTCGCTGCGCACCGCGCTGACTCCAGCGCTGACCGGCGCAGACATCCAGCGCGCGGTGCAGAGCTCGGGCATTTTCCTCGAAGCCTCGCTGGCGAGCGCGCAGCCGGCCACAGCCGGCACTGATCTGAAGGCGGCGCTGATCGTGCTACGCCAGGTGCTCAGCACCGCGCTCGGCGGCAGCGCGGCTGCGAATGCCGGCGCCACCGCGATGCCGACGCCGCTGCTGCAGAACGGCCAGCTGCTGGCGCAGACGACGCTGCTCGCCGCCCAGAGTGATCTGCTCGGCACGACGACCGAGACCGCGACGCAAACCACCGCGCCGTTCGTTGCGGCCGATCGCGCCACCACGTCGCCAACGCTGGCGTCGATGACGGCCGCAACGGGCGCGTCCGCGACCGATACGGCGGAGCAGGCGCTGCTGCGCAGCGTCATCAATCAGCTCACCAGCGTTGATGCGTCAGCGACGACAGCCACGCGCGCCGCAACCACGGCCGCAGGCACCGCCGAGACGCTCAGCGCGTTGCAGGAGGCCGTGCAGGCCAATCCGCAGACCGCCGCGATGCTGGCCAAGACCGGCTTCGCCGGCAACGCGCTGCTGCTGTCGTTGCTGCCCGCGGCGAGCGGTGCGCGGATCGGAAAGATGGACGATAACGCGGTCGCGCGCACCAATACGCCGCCGCCACCGATCGGTGGCGCGCTGCCGGCCGCGCAGGCGGTGATGCCGGCGAGCCTCGAGCCGCACACGCCACTCGACTCGGCGCTGCGCCGGGTGCTCACCGAGACCGAAGGTTCACTGGCGCGGCAGACGCTGCTACAGGTCGCCTCGCTGCCGGACCGCCTCGACGGCGCTTCGGCGCGGCTCGACGCGCTGCAGCCGCGCTGGAGCTTCGAGATCCCGTTCACCACGCCGCAGGGCACCGCGGTGGCGCAGTTCGAAATTTCCCGCGACGGCGATGACGCGCAAACCGGCACGGCGGCGAACCGGGTCTGGCGCGCGCGGTTCTCGCTCGATGTCGAGCCGGCCGGTCCGGTTCACGCGCTGATTTCGTTGCAGGGCGAGAAAACCTCGGTGCGGATGTGGGCGGAGCGGCCGTCCACGGCGGCGCAATTGCGCGCCGGCGCCAACCAGCTCACCGCCGCGCTCAGCCGCGCCGATCTGAACCCCGGCGACATCATCATCCGCGAAGGCGCACCGAGCGCTCCGCCGCCGGCCTCGGCCGGCCATTTTCTGGATCGCGCGCTGTGACCATCGACGTCAAAAACCCGATCGCCGTCGCGCTACACTACGACCACGGCGGAGCGCCGCGCGTCGTTGCCAAGGGCAAAGGCTCGATCGGCGCCAAGATCATCGAGGTCGCCAAGGAGAACAACGTGCCGATCGAGGAAAACGAAGTCCTCGCCGGCGCGCTGTCGCATGTCGAACTCGGCGACGAAATCCCCGAGGAGCTGTACAAGGCCGTCGCCGAAGTGCTGGTGTTCGTGCTGAAGCTGTCGGGCAGGGGACCAAGGTAGTTCTCGCCGTCATTGCGAGCGCAGCGAAGCAATCCCGCCTCGTGCACCGCGCTTCTGGATCGCCTCGCTGCGCTCGCAATGACGATGAAGCTGATAGCTCGCGGCCATCGTTTCACCACGAGCCGCGCGCATCTTCCGCGCTGACTCATTGTGAGGACGTCCATTGCTCACCCGCCGTACCGCCCTCGGCCTCTGCGCCGCCGCCTCTCTGCCCGCCTTGCTTCCCGTTCGCGCGTTCGCTGAAGTCGCGCCGCCGCGCAGCGAGATCCGCACCAGCCTGGCGAAGCGCTTTGCGGACGAAGGGACCGAGGGCACGTTCGTCGGCTACAAGACCGACGATTACTTGATTATCGCCAGCGACGCGCAACGCTCTGGCGAGGCCTTTCTGCCGGCCTCGACCTACAAGGTGCCGAACTCGCTGATCGCGCTGGAGACTGGCGTCGTCGCCGATCCGGACAAGGACGTTTTCAAGTGGGACGGCGTCAAGCGCAGTATCGAGGCGTGGAATCGCGACCACACGCTGCGTAGCGCGATCGCGGCGTCGGCGGTGCCGGTGTATCAGGAAATCGCGCGGCGGATCGGGCCGGAGCGGATGCAGAAATATGTCGACCTGTTCGACTACGGCAATCGCAACATCGGCGGTGGCATCGATCAGTTCTGGCTGACCGGTGATCTGCGGATCGACTGCATCCAGCAGATCGACTTCCTCGACCGGCTGCGGCGGCGGACGTTGCCGATCTCCAAACGCAGCCAGGATCTCGTCGCCGACATTCTTCCGGTCACCAAGGTGGGCGACGTGACGATCCGGGCGAAGACCGGGCTGCTCGGCGCCGAGCGCGGGCAGCCGTCGCTGGGCTGGCTGGTCGGCTGGGCCGAGAAGGGCGATCAACAGACGGTGTTCGCGCTCAACCTCGACGTGCGCGAGCCGCGCCATGTCACCAGCCGGATCACGCTGGCGCAGCAACTGCTCGCCGACATCGGCGCGGTCTAACCGCTCAGGTCGTGGTCGCCGCGGCGACCGGCTTGCGCTTGCCGATCCGGCCGAGATGGGTGTCGTGGAAGCTGGTGCCGTATTTCAGTCCGTAGCCAAGCATGCGGTCGAAGCCGATATGGGCGAGCCAGATCAGCGCGATCGTACCGGCCATCGGCCACAGGATCACGATCCCAGCCATCGCCAGCAGCAGCGGCGCGATCGTGGTGTGCAGCGCATTATAGACGAGGGCGCCGACGCGCGGTCCGGCGAGATAGCCGAGGAAGCCGAGATCCGGCGCGAAGAACAGGATCGCGTACAACTCCCAGGGCGAGTCGGAGATCAGGTAGAACAGCGTGGTGCCGACGAACAGGGCCGCACCTTCTGCCCGCAGCAGCGACGTCATGCCGCCGGTCACCGCGCCGGGATTGCTGGGTTCGCTGGTGCGCTCGGTCATCGGAGGTCTCCTGAAGGGGCTCGCGGTATAGTTCGGTTCGAAGCGCTGTGCCATCGCGCTTTCGCATTCATCCGATGCAGTTTTGGAGGCGGCGGGGCTGGCGGATCTGCAAACTGGTCCCGGCTTGTTCCCGAACGCGCCGAAAGGGCTATTCGCCGGGTGCGCCAAGGCGGTTTCCCTGCTCCGAAACCGTGCTAGAAGGCCTTGATTATCGAGGCGATCCGGGGGCAAAAGTCCGGTAACGCCTTGCGGCAGGACAACGACATCAAGAAGCGCGGCTGAATCTCATGAAACATATCCTTGAAGCACTCGACGACCGCCGGGCAGCGGCCAAACTCGGCGGCGGCGAGAAGCGCATCGACGCGCAGCATGCGCGCGGCCGTCTCACCGCGCGGGAGCGCATCGACCTGCTGCTCGACAAGCATTCGTTCGAGGAAATGGACATGTTCGTCCAGCACCGCTCGACCGAATTCGGGATGGAGAAGACCAAAATTCCCGGAGACGGTGTCGTCACCGGCTGGGGCACGGTCAACGGCCGCAAGGTGTTCGTGTTCGCCAAGGACTTCACCGTGTTCGGCGGCTCGCTGTCCGAGACCCACGCGGCGAAGATCACCAAGATCCAGGACATGGCGCTGAAGGCGCGGGCGCCCATCATCGGCCTGTACGATGCCGGCGGCGCGCGCATCCAGGAGGGCGTCGCGGCGCTCGCCGGTTACTCCTACGTATTCCGCCGCGTGGTACAAGCCTCCGGCGTGATCCCGCAGATCAGTGTCATCATGGGCCCCTGCGCCGGCGGCGACGTGTATGCGCCGGCGATGACCGACTTCATCTTCATGGTGAAGAACACCAGCTACATGTTCGTCACCGGCCCCGACGTGGTGAAGACCGTGACCAACGAAGTGGTGACGCCGGAGGAACTCGGCGGCGCTTCGGTGCACGCCACCAAATCGTCGATCGCCGACGGCGCGTTCGAGAACGACGTCGAGACCCTGCTGCAGATGCGCCGGCTGCTCGACTTCCTGCCGGCGAACAGCAGCGAAGGCGTGCCGGAATGGCCCAGCTTCGACGACATCGAGCGCGAGGATTTCTCGCTCGACACGCTGATCCCGGACAATCCGAACAAGCCCTACGACATGAAGGAGCTGATCCTGAAGGTCGTGGACGAGGGCGATTTCTTCGAGCTGCAGGACACCTTCGCCAAGAACATCGTCACCGGCTTCGGCCGCATCGCCGGCCGCACGGTGGGCTTCGTCGCCAACCAGCCGATGGTGCTGGCGGGCGTGCTCGACTCTGACGCGTCGCGCAAGGCGGCGCGGTTCGTGCGGTTCTGCGACAGCTTCAACATTCCGATCGTCACCTTCGTCGACGTGCCGGGCTTCCTGCCGGGCACCGCGCAGGAATATGGCGGCCTGATCAAGCACGGCGCCAAGCTGCTGTTCGCATTCTCGCAGTGCACCGTGCCACTGGTCACGCTGATCACCCGCAAGGCCTATGGCGGCGCGTTCGACGTGATGGCCTCCAAGGAGATCGGCGCCGACATCAACTACGCCTGGCCGACCGCGCAGATCGCGGTGATGGGTGCCAAGGGCGCGGTCGAGATCATCTTCCGTCAGGACATGAACGATCCGGACAAGATCGCGGCCCGCACCAAGGAATACGAGGACCGCTTCCTGTCGCCGTTCGTCGCCGCCGAGCGCGGCTATATCGACGACGTGATCATGCCGCACGCCACGCGCCGCCGGATCGCGCGCGCGCTGGCCATGCTGCGCGACAAGAAGATGGAAATCCCGGCCAAGAAGCACGACAACATGCCGTTGTAGTTCCGCGTTCGCCGCGCGAGCGCGGCGAAGACCGGATGACCGGTCGAACGTTATGAAAACGCGCCCTGCAGACTGCGGTGGCGCGTTTTTGCTTGTTGCGGCTGATATTGAATCTCATCGGCTTCTCGGGCACAGTTCGGCGTCCTGCCGCGGGTTCATCACATGTGCCGACGCTATCTCGTTGTTCTGGCCGCAACTTTGGCGCTGGTGCCGCCGGCCCATGCCGAAGAGCAGATGCTGCTGAAGCCGCCGAAGGGCTTCAAGGTGGTGGCCGAGTCCGGCACCGAGAAGGCCAAGACGACCGTGATGGTTCCTCAAGGCCAGAGCGTCGCCAACTGGACCGAGAAGCTGTCGACGCAGGTGCTGCTCAAACAGGCTGACGAAGCTCCCGAGGCGTTTCGAGCGCGGTCGGAAAAGGCCGCATTGGCGGAGTGTCCGGGCGCGACCTTCGAGAAGCTGAAAGGCGGCACCGAAAATCTTTATCCGATGGCGGCCTGGGTCGAGACGTGCCGCAAGCCCAAAGACGGCGGCGGGCTGTTGCAGACCTGGACCAAGGCGGTGCAGGGGCGCGAGAATTTCTACGTGCTGCAGAAGGCGCATCGGTTCGTGCCCGACGCCAAGCAGCTGAAGGCGCTGACCAGCCTGTTCGATGCGGCAAGGGTCTGCGACACGCGCGTGCCCGGCCAGCGCTGCCAGCAAAAATAGACCGCAGTGTGCGCGATCTGGCAATCCTGATCCAGATCACGTCGTCGCTACAGCCTGAGTGGTAGAAGCGGCCTATCAATATCCGCGCCCTCCGTGCTCGGTAGAGACGGGCGGAACCGTGCTGAGCGCGATCATCGGAGCGAGGCGATATGACTGTTCCGTGGCATCTTGTCGGACTGGCCTTCCTCATCAGTCTCGCCGTATCGGCGGGCGGCTTCCGCCGGGTCTATTACTTCGTCAGCCTGTGCTATGGCGGCGCCATCGCGGCGCAAAGCCTGATCTTCATGCTGGTGTTCTACGCCAGCATCGAGGGCTGGGTGCTGCTGCAGATGCTGGTGCTGCTGGCCTACGGCATCCGGCTCGGCGCGTTCCTGGCGGTTCGCGAACGCAATCCCGGCTACGCCAAGGAGCTCGCAGGCGCTGAGCGGCGCACCGCCGAGGTGGTGCTCTGGCAAAAGGCCGCGATCTGGATTGGCGTCAGCCTGCTTTACACGCTCTTGTTCCTGCCCGCTTTGCTGGCTGCCTCGCTGCAGGCCGAAGGCGTCTGGCCGGCATCGGCGCCGCTCGGCGTCATGCTGATGGTTGCGGGCCTTGTGATCGAAAGCGTCGCCGACTGGCAGAAGTCTCGCTACAAGCAGGACAACCCTGAGCGCTATTGCGACGTGGGGCTGTATCGGATGGTGCGCTGTCCGAATTACTTCGGCGAGATGCTGTTCTGGTTCGGCGTCTGGGTGGCGGGCCTCTCGGCCTACACCAGCACGGCGGCGTGGCTGCTGACCACGTTGGGCCTGCTATACATCCTCGGGCTGATGACGGCAGCGGCCGCAGGGCTCGAGCGCAAGCAGGACGATCGTTACGGCGCGCTGCCGGACTATCAGGACTATGTGCGGACCGTGCCGATCCTGTTTCCCATCACGACCATCTACACGCTCCGCAAGCTGCGTGAGATGTTCGGTCGATAGAGCCTGATCGTGGATACCGAAATCCGGTATTCAGACAAGTCAGCTGCCCTGAAAGCAAAAGCCCCGCCGGAGCGGGGCTAAATCGCCTGGATCGTTTGCCGATCAGTAGCGGCGGAGGCAGCGGCCGGCGCGCCAGGAATAGCCGGGCGGGCAGACGCGCGGCGCGACCACGCGGGGCGGAACGACGACGACCGGCGGGCGGCGGTACATCGGACGGCAGCGGCCCATCGGACCGCGCGCCCAGCCCGGACCGCAGCCTTGCGCAACCTGGATCACATCCGCGCTGCCGCTGGAATTCAACGGCGCGACCGGCATGGCATTTGCGGCGCTCGCGCTGGCAAGCGCGGCAGCAAAAGCGGCGGCTGCGAAAATCATCTTCATCGGATCTTCCCTCGATTCGGCCGCAACAGCGGCTGCTGAAAGTTCGCACGCAAGGTTGAGTGCGTACGTTCGCCCCGAGCGTCGCATATCCGATTCATTGTAAACACGGCATAAATACAAGCTGCGATCGTTTCCTTCGCAGGTGCAAAACGGAGAGAGCAGCGGACGCTTTCGCATCCACTGCTCTCGGGCATGTCGTTTTCAGTGACGAACTGCGACGCTTTACTGCGCCCGCGAAGGCGCGGCGCCGGTTGTCACGCCGGGCTGCGTTTTGGTCGTCCCGGGGGATTGTTTGGACTGCGCTTCCTGCGCAGCCGGGCTCAACGGCGTATCGGGAACGGTGGTCGCGACCGGAGCGGTCTTAGGATCCACGGACGACGCGTTCATGCTGTAAAACACCGCACCGAATCCAAGCGCGATGAGGGCCGCAACCGCGATGATGGCCCCGGTGATCATCGGGGCTCTGCGCTGATGCGGCTCACCGGCGATCTCCGGCTCGAACCGCGCCGAATCACGATGATCCTGCGGACTGTCGGAGCGATAGGGATAGTCCGTCGAACTGCCCTGCGAATTTCCTTGCGCCATGCAGCACCTCCTTGCTCCCAATTTAATCCTTCGCCGCTTTATCCGTTCCCCGATCGGTTCCGAGGAACGCGCTGCGATAGACGCGACATGATCGTGCTCCGACCGCGATCTTGGCGCACGAAACAACAAGCGCAGAGGCCGCTGAGGAACGAAAGCTGCAAACCTGCAGGGCTGGGCGGCGTCGCGGATTTTTGTGGTGCGTCAGCGACATAAACCGGCATAGACTGATTCCAAAGACCGCAGCAGCGGCAACGGTTGCGCGGTCGAAACGCTCTATGAGGGCCGTATGGGAATCGACCAGGGACCGATCAGTCTCGATCAGAAATACACGCTGCATTCGGGCCACATCTTTCTCACCGGCATTCAGGCGCTGGTGCGATTGCCGATGGCGCAGGTCCGACGCGATCGCGCCGCGGGCCTCAACACCGCAGGCTTCGTCACCGGTTATCGCGGCTCGCCGCTCGGCGGTTACGATCAGCAGCTGATTTCGGCGCGGCGGCATCTCGAAGAGTACAACGTCAAATTCCAGCCCGGCGTGAACGAGGACCTCGCGGCCACCGCGATCTGGGGCACGCAGCAGCTCAATCTGTCGCCCGGCGCCCAGTACGACGGCATCACCGGCATTTGGTATGGCAAGGGCCCCGGCGTCGATCGCTGCGGCGACGTCTTCCGCCACGGCAATGCCGCCGGCTCGGCGAAGAATGGCGGCGTGCTGTGCCTCGCCGGCGACGATCACGGCGCCAAGTCGTCGACGGTGCCGCACCAATCGGACCACGCCTTCATCGCGGCGCTTATGCCGTATCTCTATCCCTCGTCGATCCACGAGATCATCGAGATGGGGCTGCTCGGCATCGCGATGTCGCGCTACTCCGGCTGTTGGGTCGGCATGAAGGTGATCACCGAGACGGTGGAGACCACCGCCGAGATCAACCTCGCCGACGAGATGACGCCGTTCGTCATCCCGAGCGATTTCGAGATACCGCCCGGCGGCCTCAATCTGCGCTGGCCGGACGATCGCTACGATCAGGACCGCCGGCTGCAGGACTACAAGGGCTTTGCGGCGATCGCCTTTGCCCGCGCCAATAAGGTCAACCGCGTCACCATGGATTCGCCGAACGCGCGGTTCGGCATCATGGCGTCGGGCAAGAGCTACGAGGACGTACGCCAGGCGCTGCGCGAACTCGGCATTGACGAGCAGGTTGCGGCGCGGATAGGGCTGCGGCTGTACAAGATCGGCATGCCGTGGCCGCTCGAGCCGGAAGGCGTGCGCGAATTCGCGCGCGGGCTCGAAGAGATCTTCGTGATCGAAGAGCGCCGCGAGATCGTCGAGAACCAGGTCAAGCAGCATCTGTTCGGGATGCGCGAACGTCCGCGCGTGATCGGCAAGATGGACGAGCACGATCATCGGCTGCTGCCGTTCGCCCAGGAGCTGAGCGTCGCCAAGGTCGCGACCTCGGTGGTGGACCGGCTGCTGGCGATGGAGATCGATCCGACCATCGCCGAGATGCTGCGCGCCAAGGCGGACTGGTTTCACGGCCGCGACGCCTCGCAAGTCCAGAACGTCGTGCCGCTGGTCCGCACACCGTATTTCTGCTCGGGCTGCCCGCACAACACCTCGACCAAGGTGCCCGAAGGCAGCCGCGCGCTGGCCGGCATCGGCTGTCACTTCATGTCGTTGTGGATGGACCGCAACACCGAGACCTTCACCCACATGGGCGGCGAGGGCGTGCCGTGGGTCGGCATCGCGCCGTTCACCAACGAGAAGCACATCTTCGCGAATCTCGGTGACGGCACGTACTTCCATTCCGGCTCGTTGGCGATCCGGCAGTCGATCGCCTCCAAGGCGAATATCACCTACAAGATCCTCTACAACGACGCGGTGGCGATGACCGGCGGTCAGCGTCACGACGGCGACCTGTCGCCGCAGCAGATCACCTATCAGCTTCACGCCGAAGGCATACGCGACATCTATCTGGTGTCGGAGACCCCCGACGCGTATCCGGCGGACAGCATCGCGCCGGGCACACGGACGCGGCATCGCGACGAACTCGACGCGGTGATGAAGGAATGCCGCGACATCGCGGGCGCTTCGGCGATCGTTTTCGTGCAGACCTGCGCGGCCGAGAAGCGGCGGCGCCGCAAGCGTGGCACGCTGGAGGATCCGGCGCGCCGCGTGATGATCAATGCGGCGGTGTGCGAGGGCTGCGGCGATTGCTCGGTGCAGTCGAACTGCATCTCGGTGGAGCCGCTGGAGACCGAGCTCGGCCGCAAGCGCACCATCAACCAGTCGAGCTGTAACAAGGACTATTCGTGCCTCAAGGGCTTCTGTCCGTCCTTCGTCACCATCGACGGCGGCAAGCTGCGCAAGCGCGCGCCGGTCGATCTCGGCGCGCTCGGCGATCTGCCTGAGCCGGCTGCGCGGCCGGGGCTCGACAAGCCTTACAACATCGCGGTCGGCGGCGTCGGCGGCACCGGTGTGCTGACCATCGGCGCGCTGCTCGGCATGGCGGCGCATATCGAGGGTAAGGCTTCGATGATTCTCGACATGTCAGGCCTCGCGCAGAAGGGCGGCGCGGTGCTGAGCCACGTCCGGCTGTCGAACAAGCCTGAGGAGGTGACCTGTTCGCGGATCGTCACCGGCTCGGCCGACGTGCTGATCGTGGCCGACGAAGTGATGGCGATTTCGAAGGAGACGATCTCGCTGTGCGAGTCGGCGCGCACCCACGGCGTCGTCAACACGCATCTGATCCCGATTTCGGACTTCATCCGCAATCGCGATTTCGATTTTCAGACCCGCAAGGTCAACAGCGTGCTGACGGCCGCGCTCACCAAGGACTCGTCGTTCCTGGACTTCACCAAGGCGGCCGAGACGTTGCTGGGCGACGCGATCGCCACCAACATGATGATGATGGGCTTCGCCTATCAGCGCGGTCTGCTGCCGCTCTCCGCGACAGCGATCGAGCAGGCGATCGAACTGAACGGCGTGTCGATCAAGATGAACACGCAGGCGTTCCGGCTCGGCCGTCTCGCCGCCGCCGATCCCGAGCGGCTCGCTTCGTTGCTGCAGGGCGCCGACGGCGCGGCGGCGCCGAAGACCCAGGGCGAGATGTCGCTGGACGAGATCATCGCTCACCGCGCCGCGATGCTCACGGACTATCAGGGCAAGCGGCTGGCGCGGCGCTACGGCGATCTCGTCGCCAAGGTCCGCGCTGCTGCCGATGCCGGTGGCTACGACGAGGCGCTGCCGCGCGCGGTGGCGATCAACTACGCCAAGCTACTCGCCTACAAGGACGAGTACGAAGTGGCGCGCCTACTGACGCAGCCGGCGTTCGAGCAGCAGATCCGCGACCAGTTCGAAGGCGACTACAAGGTCAGCTTCAACCTGGCGCCGCCGATCCTGCCCGGCGTCGACGTCACCGGACGGCCGAAGAAACGGCAGTTCGGGGAGGGCATGCGTCCTGTGTTCCGGACGCTCGCGGCGCTGCGTTTCGTCCGCGGCACGCCGATCGATGTGTTCGGCTATCACCCCGAGCGCAAGCTCGAGCGACAGCTGATCGCCGACTATGAGGCCGACGTTGCCAACGTGCTGCAGCATCTGTCGCCGGCCACGGTACAGACCGCGATCGACCTGCTGTCGATGCCGGACCTGATCCGCGGTTACGGCCCGGTGAAGCAGAAGTCGGTGGACGACACCGCGCCGCGCACTGCCGAACTGCGCGCCAACCTCCGCGACCCGCAACCAGCGCCGCCGCGGCAGATGGCGGCGGAGTAGTCCCGCTCGCACCTCTCCACGTCATTGCGAGGAGCGTAGCGACGAAGCGATCCAGAACGCCGTGCTCGGCGCTTCTGGACTGCTTCGCTGCGCTCGCAATCACGAGTGATGGTCCAGCATTCCATTTCACGGGAATTTGCCTTTTCGGCGAACACGCTTGCCAAGGTCGTCCGGAGCGGTCAGAAAAACCATCTGAATTAAACGCCAGCGGAGAACTGCGTTGACCATAAGAGGCAAGGCCTACATTGCCGGAATCTACGAACATCCCACGCGCCACGCGCCCGACAAATCCATCGCCCAGCTCCATGCCGAAGTCGCCAAGGGCGCGATCGAAGACGCCGGCCTGACCAAGGACGATATCGACGGCTATTTCTGTGCCGGCGATGCGCCGGGCGGCGTGATGGCGATGGTCGACTACCTTGGCCTCAAGGTCCGCCATTTCGATTCCACCGACACCGGCGGCTGTTCCTATCTGGTGCATCTCGGCCATGCGGCCGAGGCGATCGCCGCGGGCCGTTGCTCGGTGGCGCTGATTACGCTCGCCGGCAAGCCGCGCACCGGCGCGCTGCCGCCGCGTCCGGTCGGGGCCGAGGGTGATTTCGAGCTGGCCTACGGCGCCACCACGCACAATGTCTATGCGATGTGCGCCGCGCGCCATATGCACGAATACGGCACCACGTCGGAACAGCTCGCCTGGATCAAGGTCGCGGCGTCGCATCACGCGCAGTACAACGAGCATGCGATGCTGCGCGACGTGGTCACCGTCGAGGACGTGCTGAGTTCGCCTTTGATCGCCGATCCGTTGCATCGGCTCGACTGCTGCGTCGTCACCGATGGCGGCGGCGCACTGATCGTCACCACCGAGGAAATCGCCCGCAGCCTGAAGCGGCCGTTGGTGCGGATGATCGGGGCGGGCGAGTCGATCAAGGGTCCGCGCGGCGGCAAGGATCTCGACCTGACCTATTCGGCGGGCGTGTGGTCCGGCCCGGCGGCGTTCGAGATGGCCGGCGTCACGCCGAAGGACATCAAGTACGCGTCGATCTACGACAGCTTCACCATCACGGTGCTGATGCAGCTGGAAGACCTCGGCTTCTGCAAGAAGGGCGAGGGCGGCAAGTTCGTCGCCGACGGCAACCTGATCTCCGGCGTCGGCAAGCTGCCGTTCAACACCGACGGCGGCGGGCTGTGCAGCAACCATCCGGTCAATCGCGGCGGCATGACCAAGCTGCTCGAAGCAGTGCGCCAGCTCCGCGGCGAGGCGCACCCCAAGGTTCAGGTACCGAACTGCGATCTGGCCCTGGCTCACGGCACCGGCGGCATGCTCGGCATCCGCCACGGGGCATCGACCTGCATTCTGGAGCGCGTGTAATGAACAGCCCCGTGAAATATCCCGCGCCTCAGGGCAATCCGGAAACCAAGCCGTTCTGGGATGCGGCGAGCGAAGGCAAGCTGCTGATCAAGCGCTGCACCTCCTGCGGCGAGGCGCACTACTTCCCGCGCGCGCTGTGTCCGTTCTGCTTCTCGGACCAGACGGTCTGGGAAGAGAGCAAGGGGGAGGGCGAGATCTACAGCTTCAGCCTGATGCGCAAGTCGGCGACCGGTCCTTATGCGATCGGCTACGTCACGCTGAAGGAAGGCCCGTCGGTGCTGACCAACTTCGTCGATTGTGATTTCTCGGCGCTGAAGATCGGCACCAAGGTCAAGGTGGTGTTCAAGCCCAGCGACGGCGGCGCGCCGCTGCCGTTCTATACGCCGGTCTGATAACGACCGCGCTCACCACGTCATTGCGAGGAGCGAAGCGACGAAGCAATCCAGCCACGGTGCTTGGCATTCTGGATTGCTTCGCTGCGCTCGCAATGACGATGTGAGCCGTCGTATCGTCGAAGAAAAGAACAAGGGAGAAGCCGATGTCGGCCCGCTATGACGAACTGATGGCGCTGAAGAGCGTCGGCCAGAAGTACACCTACGCCGATCGCGACGTGATGCTTTACGCCTACGGCATCGGCATGGGGGCCGATCCGATGGACGAGAAGGAACTCGCCTTCGTCAACGAGGCGACCTACACCGAGCGGCCGCTGAAGGTGGTGCCGACCTTCGCGTCGGTGGCGGCGTGGGGCGCCGGACCGGGCGAGATGAACCTCAACCGTTTGCTGGTGGTCGACGGCGAGCGCGACATCACCTTCCATCGGCCGATGCCGGTGGCGGCGAACATCACCGCCGATTCCAGCGTGGTGCAGGTTTACGACAAGGGCAAGGACAAGGGCGTGGTGATCCGTCACCAGACCGTGCTGCGCGACGAAACGGGTGCGGACCTTGCGACGCTGCTGGCCTCGCGTTTCGCCCGCGGCGATGGCGGCTTCGGCGGCCCGGCGCTGGAGCAGCCCGAGCCGCACAAGATGCCGAGCCGCGCGCCGGATCGCAGCATCGACATTTCGACGAGGCCCGACCAGGCGCTGATCTATCGGCTGTGCGGCGACCGCAATCCGCTACATTCCGATCCGGAATTCGCCAAGAAGGCCGGCTTCCCGCGGCCGATTCTGCACGGCATGTGCACCTACGGCATCACTTGTCGCGGCGTGCTGCAGACCTATGCGGACTACGACGCGTCCGCGTTCAGGCAGCACGCGGTGCGGTTCTCGTCGCCGGTGTACCCGGGTGAAACCGTCACCATGGATCTGTGGAAGGACGGCGACGTGATCTCATTCGAGGCCAAGGTGAAGACACGTGACGTCACCGTGATCAAGAGCGGCCGGACTGTGCTCGGCTGAGGTAGATCCACGCTGGAGGACGGCAGACTCGGGCGGTTCGGGGTGATATCGGTGGTCGCGCTCTCTGAAGAAAGGCCGAGTCCATGAAGCTGACCCCCGACGCCGCCGGCACGTTCGCCATCGCACCGACCCCGTTCCACGACGACGGCCGGATCGACGATGCCTCGATCGACCGGCTGACCGACTTCTATGCCGAGGTCGGCTGCGACGGCATGACGGTGCTCGGGATTCTCGGCGAGGCGCCGAAGCTCGACGCCGTCGAAGCGCAGGCGGTGGCGACTCGCTTCGTCAAGCGCGCCAAGTCCATGCAGGTGATCGTCGGTGTCTCGGCGCCGGGATTCGCCACGATGCGGGCGCTGGCACGGGCGTCGATGGAGGCCGGCGCCGCTGGCGTGATGATCGCGCCGCCGCCGAGCCTGCGTACCGACGAGCAGATCACCGGCTATTTCCGGCAGGCCGTCGAGGCGATCGGCGACGACATCCCGTGGTGTCTGCAGGACTATCCGCTGACGTTGTCGGTGGTGATGACGCCGAACGTGATCCGTCAGATCGTGATGGACAATCCGTCCTGCGTGATGCTGAAGCACGAAGACTGGCCGGGGCTGGAGAAGATCACCAAGCTGCGCGCCTTCCAGAAAGACGGCTCGCTGCGGCCGTTGTCGATCCTGACGGGCAATGGCGGGCTGTTCCTCGACTTCGAGATGGAACGCGGCGCCGATGGCGCGATGACCGGCTACTGCTTCCCGGACATGCTGGTCGACGTCGTCAAGCTGTCGAAAGCCGGCCAGCGCGATCTCGCGCATAATCTGTTCGACGCGCATCTGCCGCTGATCCGCTACGAGCAGCAGCAGGGCGTCGGCCTCGCGGTCCGCAAATACGTGCTGAAGAAGCGCGGCATCATCGCCTCGTCGGCGCAGCGCAAGCCGGGCTCGGTTCTGACCGACACGGCGCGCGAGGAAGTGGACTATCTGCTGTCACGGCTCGCGCGGATCGACGAGCGTGCGGACCTCGAACAACGCGCCAAAGCTGCGGAGTAGTCGAATGTCGAACGAAGCCTCGGTCGCACGTCCTGCCTCCACCATCCTGTTGCTGCGGGATCGCGCCGACGGCTTCGACGTCTTCATGATGGTCCGGCACTATCAGATCGAGTTCGCCTCGGGCGCGCTGGTGTTCCCCGGCGGCAGCGTCGATGCCGGCGATCGCGACATCATCGACAAGCCCGAGCTCTACGCATGCGGCGCCCAAGGCGAGGGGCCGTCGCTCGATTTCCAGATTGCGGCGATCCGCGAGACGTTCGAGGAGAGCGGCATCCTGCTGGCGCGGCCGCGCGGTAGCGACCAGCTCGTCGCGGCATCGCGTGCGAGCGAGATCGAAGCCGCGCATCGCACCGCGCTGTGCGAGGGCAAGATCTCGTTCGCCGAGATTCTCGCGACCAACCAGCTCGTACTCGCGCTCGACCTGCTGGTGCCCTATGCGCACTGGATCACGCCGGAGAAGTTGCCAAAGCGGTTCGATACGTGGTTCTTCCTCGCCGAGGCACCGCCCGAGCAACTCGGCATGCACGACGGCAAGGAATCGACTGATTCGATCTGGCTGTCGCCGCGCGAGGCGCTCGAAGGCGGGGAGAGTGGCCGTTTCACGCTGCCGTTCCCGACCACGCGCAACCTGATCCGACTCGGCAAGCAGCCGAGCGTCGGCGATGCACTGGCGTTCTCGCGTGGGCAGACAGTCATGACGGTGATGCCGATCATGGGCCGTGACGGCGACAAGCGCACGCTGCGCATCCCCGCCGAAGCGGGCTACGACGGCGAAGTCTTCGAGTTCAACGGCAATTAGCGCGGTTTCGGCAGCCGCTCCGCGCTTGCCCCGTCCAGTTCTGATTGTGGAGTCGTGACGGCTCAACTACGCGCGTGGCGTTGCAGCGAGAATGTGTTGCGCTGCGGCAGTGATATCAAAATAGATGATCGTGCCCGTCTCGTCAGTTGACGGGTTTTAGAACGCGCGCAACACTCTCGTCAGGCCCGTCAGAGGCCATAGGGAGTGAACGCATGAAACGACCTGCCGATCGGGCGCGGGCAGCGCACCGATTCTTCATCACGCATTCGTCCGCACAAATGTTTCGGAAGGACTTGAAGGTCGGCGCCGCCGTGCTTGCGGCTGCGCTGCTGGCTCATGGCGCAGCCTTCGCTCAGGGCGCGAAAGGCTCGGCCGATCACATCCGCAGCGTCACCGGCGCGATCGACAGCGCGGCGATCGTTGCCAACGCCAAGACGACCAACGATTGGCCGAGCTATGGCCTCGACTACGCTGAAACCCGTTTCAGCAAGCTCAATCAGATCAACACCGATAACGTAAAACAGCTCGGCCTGAAGTGGAGCTACAGCCTGCAGTCGGAGCGCGGCGTCGAAGCGACGCCGGTGGTGGTCGACGGCATCATGTACGTCACCGCCTCGTGGAGCGTCGTGCATGCGATCGACACCCGCACCGGCAAGAAGCTCTGGACGTTCGACCCCGGCGTTAAACGCGAGAACGGCTATCGTGGCTGCTGCGACGTCGTCAATCGCGGCGTGGCGCTGTACAAGGGCAAGGTGTTCGTCGGCGCTTATGACGGTCGGCTGATCGCGCTCGATGCCGCGACCGGTGCGAAGGTCTGGGAGAAGGACACGCTGGTCGACCACGAACATTCCTACACCATCACCGGCGCGCCCCGCGTGTTCAACGGCAAGGTGGTGATCGGCAATGGCGGCGCCGAATACGGCGCGCGCGGCTACGTCACCGCCTACGACGCCGAGACCGGCAATCAGGCCTGGCGCTGGTTCACGGTGCCCGGCGATCCGTCCAAGCCGTTCGAAGACGAGGCGATGGAGAAGGCCGCCAAGACGTGGGATCCGGCCGGCAAATGGTGGGTCAACGGCGGTGGCGGCACCACCTGGGACACCATCACCTTCGATCCCGAACTCAACATGGTGTATATCGGCACCGGCAACGGCTCGCCCTGGAATCGCCATCTGCGCAGCCCGGCCGGCGGCGACAATCTCTATCTCGCGTCGCTGGTCGCGCTGAATGCCGACACCGGCAAATACATCTGGCACTATCAGGAAACGCCCGGCGACAATTGGGACTACACGTCCACCCAGCCGATGATCCTGGCCGACCTCACCATCGAAGGCCAGCCGCGCAAGGTGATCCTGCATGCGCCGAAGAACGGCTTCTTCTTCGTGGTCGATCGCACCAACGGCAAGTTCATCTCGGCGAAGAACTTCGTCGATGTGACCTGGGCGACCGGCTACGACGCCGATGGGCGACCGATCGAGAATCCGGAGGCGCGTTCGGCGGATAAACCGTTCGACGCCATCCCGGGACCGTATGGCGCGCACAACTGGCACCCGATGTCGTTCAATCCGCAGACCGGACTGGTGTATCTGCCGGCGCAGGGCGTGCCGGTGAACCTGACCGGCGAGAAGGCGCTCAACCAGAACAAGATGGAGCCGTTCAAGTTCGGGAGCACCACGGGCTGGAATGTCGGCTTCTCGCTGAACGCGACGCCGCCGAAGAACCTGCCGTTCGGTCGTCTGGTCGCGTGGGATCCGGTGCAGCAGAAGGAGGCCTGGCGCGCCGAGTACGTCTCGCCGTGGAACGGCGGCACGTTGACTACCGCGGGCAACCTGGTGTTTCAGGGAACGGCTGATGGGCGCTTCGTCGCCTATAATGCCAAGACCGGCGAGAAGCTCTGGGAAAGCCCGCTCGGCACCGGCGCGGTCGCGGCGCCGGCGACCTACACGGTCGATGGCGTGCAATACGTCTCGATCGCGGTGGGCTGGGGCGGTGTGTTCGGCATCAGCGCCCGTGCGACGGAGACCGAGGCGCCCGGCACGGTCTACACCTTCGCGGTCGGCGGCAACGCGCCGATGCCGGCCTTCACCAAGTATCAGATGGGCAACCTGCTGACCGGCGTCGAATACGATCCCAAGGACGTGCCGGAGGGCACCGCGATTTACGTCGCGGCCTGTGCCACCTGCCACGGCGTTCCGGGTGTCGACCGGGGCGGCAACGTCAAGAACCTCGGCTACAGCACGACGGACAAGATCGCCAACCTCAAACAGATCGTGTTCAAGGGGCCGTTCCGTGAGAAGGGCATGCCGGACTTCACCGGCAAGCTCACCGACGCCGACGTGGTCAAGATCCAGGCCTTCATCCAAGGCACGGCCGACGCCATTCGGCCGAAAAAATAGCCGCACCCGCGGCACCTGTTCCTCCCGCCGCGCCATCGGCGGGAGGACTTGCACGCTTCCAGCAGGGACGGCCCTCGACATCTGTTCGGACGGCGGCGCGCGCCGACGTTGTAGCCGGCCGTCCGGCGCTGTACCCTTTGCGGCGACTTTATGAGATAGTCGCCCGACGGGAGCAGCGGTTTCGACATCATGCCAAACGCCATGTCAGCGTTCATCCAGAGCGTGAGGTCGCGCACGCTCTCGATCCGGCAGATGACGTTTGGCAGCTTCCTGCTGTTGCTGACGATCATCGCGATGACCAGCGTCGGCAGCGTCATTGCTATCCGCCACATCGACAACACCTTCGGCGAGTTGCAGCGGCTGCAGAGCGTCGGCGATCTCGCCGAGGAAATCGAGCGCCGGATGAGCGAGCTTCGCTTCGCGGCACGGCAGGTGGTGAGCGAGCCGAGCGCACAGCCAGCCGGCAAGGTGTTCGAAGCGGCCTCGGCGCTGACCGCGCTGTTGAAGAAGACCCGGCTCGAGATCGATGCCGACCAGCAGGAAATGATCGACGGCGTCACCGCACGGCTCGCCAATTATCGCGACGGTCTGGAGCGAATCACGGCCCTGATGCCGCGCCGCGCCGAAATGGTGGCCAGCGTGCCGCCGCTCCGCGATGCGTTCGAGGCGGTCGTCACGGGCCTGCAGGATCGCGGCCTCGCGGCGGCGCTGCACAGCGAGCACAGCAAGATCGCCGCGGCGTTGTTGGCGCGGGATCTGCCCGGAGCCAGCGAAGCGGCGCAGCGGATGCGCGCGATCCCGATCGCCGATGCCGCCGCGGCGACGGCCGTGCGTGACTATGCCGACGTGATCATCTCCACCACCGCCGTGGAGCAGGAGATCGCGATGCTCGATCGCACCGTGCTCGGCAGCGAGGGACGGCTGATCGCACGAGTTACCGAGCTGCTGCGCGATGTGAGCGCTCGGCGGGGGCGGGTGTTGTCGAAGGATCTCGCCAGGACGCTCGCCGAGGACAAATGGCAGAGCATCGTGCTCGGCTCGGCCGGGGTACTGGTCGGCCTGATGGCGGCGGCCTTTGTGGTGCGCCGAACCGTGGGGCCGCTGACGGCGATCACCGCCGCGATCCGTTCGCTCGCCGCCGGTCGTCAGTACACGGCGATCCCCGCGACCGATCTCAAGAATGAAATCGGCGACATCGCTCGCGCCGCCGAAGTGTTTCGCCGGACTCTTGTCGAAGCCGACACCGCCCGCGAGGCGGCGGTTCGGGCGCTGGCCGAGCAGCGCCTTGCCGAGGAGAGCTATCGCAAGCTTTTCGAAGGGTCGATCGACGGCATCTACGTGACCACGCCGGAGGGCGCTCTGCTCAATGCCAATCCGGCACTGGCGCGGATGATGGGCTACGAAACTCCGGAAGAGCTGATGCGGGGCGCCGCTGATATCGCCGGGGACATCTATGTCGATCCGAACAAGCGTGTCGAATATCGCGAGCAGATGGAACGCGACGGCATGGTGCGCGAATTTGAGTACCAGGCCCGCAAGCGCAACGGCGAGGTGCTGTGGCTGTCGGACAGCGCCAGCGCGATCCGCGACGAGACCGGCACGGTGGTGCGCTACGAGGGGGCGGTGCGCGACATCACCGACCAGAAGCGCGCCGAAACTGCGGTCGCCGAGGGGCGGCGCCTGCTGCAGCAGGTGATCGACACGGTGCCGGCGGTGATCAACGTCAAGGACACCGAGCTGCGCTATCTGCTGATGAACCGCTACATGGCGACGATCTTCGGCGTCGATCCGAAAGACGCGATCGGCCGTACCACTGCCGACCTGATGTCGCGCTATGGTTCGCACAAGACCGACGCCAACGACAAGAAGGTGCTCGCGACGGGCGAGGGGCTGGGGTTCTATGAGGAAGAGTATCGCGACGTGAGCGGCGCGATGCGGCAGTGGCTGGTCAATAAGATGCCGCTGAAGGATGCCGAGGGGCGCATCGAACGGATCGTGACGGTGGCGCTCGACATCGGCGAGCGCAAGCGCGGCGAACTCGAGATGCGGCAGGCCAAGGACGCCGCCGAAGCCGCGTTGCGCAATCTGCGCGAGACCCAGCAATCGCTGATCGAGGCCGAAAAGCTGGCCGCCCTCGGGCGCCTGGTCGCGGGCGTCGCGCACGAGGTGAACAATCCGGTCGGCATCAGCCTGACGGTGGCGTCGGCGCTCGACCGCAAGGCCGCCGTGTTCACGACCGAAGTCGAGCGCGGCGAGCTGAAGCGGTCGCGGCTCAATGAGTTTCTCGCCGGCACCCGGGATGCATCGGCGCAACTCGTCGCCAATCTCAATCGCGCGGCCGAGCTGATCCAGTCGTTCAAGCAGGTCGCCGCCGACCGCAACTACTCGGATCAGCGGATCTTCGATCTCGGCGATCTGACCGAGCAGGTCGTGATGAGTTTGCGGCCGGGGCTGCGCAAGCAGAACCTGACGCTGAACGTGCAATGCGAGCCGGGCCTGGCGATGAACTCCTATCCCGGACCGTACGGGCAGGTGCTCACCAACCTGTTTCTGAATTCGGTCGCGCACGCGTTTCCCGATGGTCGTCCCGGCACCGTCGAGATCGTGGTGCGCGCCGCGGGTCCGAACGCCGTCGAAATTCTGTATTCGGACGACGGCTGCGGCATGAGCCTCGACGTGCGGCGGCGGGCGTTCGATCCGTTCTTCACGACGCGGCGCGATCAGGGCGGCACCGGCCTTGGCCTGCACATCGTCTACAGCATCGTCACCAATCGCCTCGGCGGCCGGCTCGAGCTGGTGTCCGAGCCCGGCAATGGGACGCGGATCCAGATGATCCTGCCGCGGGCGGCGCCGCGCGAGGTCGACGACGCACCCGTCGCGAGTGCGCGCGCCTGAACGCGCCTCGGCGGCCTGCCGCCTGCACAAATCTCCGGCAATGGCAGGGTTCTTGCTTCGTGGTTCTCCATGCCTCAGTCCAAGAGCCGGAGCCGACGATGCAGTCCGCGTTCGCACCCCAGCCCCATCGCACGGTCGAATCCTTTCAGAGCGGCGTCAGGCAGGTCTGCGGCACCTATACGGTACGGACCGCGCGGGCTGGACAAGGCGGCGAGTTTCCGTTCGCGGCCCGGACGGGCCTGCTGCGCGGCGAAGCGGGCGCGGAGCTCGCCTATGTGCGCCTCGCCGGTGTCGAGGTGGAGCGTACGGCGGCTCAGATCCGCGCCGACTTTGTCGATCACTTCGTGCTGACGATGCAATGCTCCGGCTCGGCCGAGATGACTCAGGGCGGCGCGACCGCGCTGCTGCGGCCGCGCGACATCTTCGTCAGCGACGCGACGCGGCCGAGCCGCTTCAGCTTTGCCGGAGACGACGCCGAGCAGATCTCGCTGCATATCGCGCGCAGCGAGGGGATGGGCCGATTGGGCAAGCTGCTCGACGGACCGACCCTGATCCGGAGCGACAGCGGCTTTGCGGTGGCGTTGAAGGTCCTGATGCTGCGCCTGGCGCGGCAGATCGCCGATGCCGGGACTACGCACGCTTCGGACGCGGGCGGCAGCAACGGCCGGATCGAGGACGACGCGTCCACGCATCTGCACGAGGCGCTGTTCGCTGTGCTCGCAAGCGCACTGCTTGAAGCCAGGACCAGCGGCTACGCCTCGCGCGACACCCATGATCGGCTGTACGAAGAGGCGCTGTGCATTATTCATCGGCACGCGAGCGATCCGGCGTTCGGAGCCGGCGAGATCTGCCGCGAGCTCGGGATCAGCCCACGGCAGTTGCAGCGCAGCTTCGCCCGTCACGGCGACAGCGCGCGCGAGCAGATTCTGACGACGCGGCTGGAACGGGCGCGCCGGCGGATCCTGAATGATCAGGCGCTGACCGTCAGCGAGATCGCCTACAGCTCCGGCTTCAACGATCTGTCGTTCTTCTACCGCGCCTATCGTCGGCATTTCGGCGCGGCGCCGGGCGAACGGCGTTGATCGCTGTCGCCACTCGGCAGCTCTGACGCGCGCGCGTCGCTTCGGTCCCAAAGGTCGGTCGCTTCGGTCGATGTCTCGGGCGGCGCGGTGGTCCTAACTTCTCCGGCGCACCGAACCGGAGAAGGGGAGCCATGAACCAGCAGATCCAGCAAAGCGCGCTCGACGGGCCGCTGTTTCCGATGATGATTGGCGGCCAAGCCGTGGTGACCGGCAGCAGTTTCGCCGTGTTGAATCCGGCCAGCGGCGAAATCGTCGGCTACGCGCCGGAGGCCGAGCCGTCCGACCTCGATGCCGCCGTCGCCGCGGCCGCGGACGCGTTCAAGAGCTGGTCGTCCGCCGACGACTCCGTCCGCGCCGCAGCGTGTCTGGCGATCGCCGACCGCATCGAGGCACATGCCGAGGAGTTGGCGCGGCTCATCACGCTGGAGCAGGGCAAACCGCTCGCCGGCATCGGCTCGATGTTCGAAGTGCAGGGCGCCGTGGGCTGGAGCCGCTACACCTCGACGCTGTCGCTGGCGCCCGAAGTGCTGGCGTCGGGCGAGGGCGGGCATGTCGAGAAGGTGCGCAAGCCGCTCGGCGTCGTCGGCTCGATCACCCCGTGGAATTGGCCGATGCTGATTGCGGTCTGGCACATCCTGCCGGCGATCCGCTCCGGCTGCACCGTGGTGTCGAAACCGTCGCCGTTCACGCCGCTGTCGACGCTGCGGCTGGTCGCGCTGATGAACGAGGTGCTGCCGCCGGGTGTCGTCAATATCGTCACCGGCAGCGACGGCGCCGGCAATCTCGGCGCGGCGATGTCGGCGCACGCCGGCATCCGCAAGATCGTCTTCACCGGATCGACGGCGACCGGCCAGCACATCATGCGCTCCGCCGCCGACACGCTGAAGCGGTTGACGCTCGAACTCGGCGGCAACGACGCCGGCCTCGTGCTGAACGATGTCGATCCGCAGGCGATCGCCGAAGGCTTGTTCTGGGGCGCCTTCATCAACGCCGGCCAGACCTGCGCGGCACTGAAGCGGCTGTATGTCCACGCCGACGTCTACGACGCCGTCTGCGAGGCGCTGACCGCCTATGTGGCCAATGTTCGGGTCGGCAACGGCCTCGACGAAGCAACGATGCTCGGGCCGATCTCCAACAAGATGCAGTTCGACAAGGTGGTCGCACTGGTCGAGAGCGCCAAGACCAAGGGGCGCGTGCTGATCGGCGGCACGCCCGGCGAAGGCCTGTTCTTCCCGCCGACGCTGATCGCGGATCTCGAGAACGGCGATCCGCTGGTCGATCAGGAACAGTTCGGCCCGGTGCTGCCGATCATCAAATTCACCGATGTCGAGGAGGCGATCGCCGCCGCCAACGCCAATCCTGCAGGTCTCGGCGGATCGGTCTGGTCGGCCGATCCGCAGAAGGCGCGCGCTGTGGCGGCGCGGCTCGAATGCGGCACGGCCTGGATCAATCAGCACGGCATGATCCGTCCCGACGCGCCGTTCGGCGGCACCAAGATGTCCGGCCTCGGCGTCGAGTTCGCCCAGGACGGGCTGCACGAATACACCGATCTCCAGATCGTCATCTCCTGAGGGCAGCGTCATGACCGACAAGATGAACCGTCGCCAATTCATCGGCCGCACCGCCGTCGCGGCCGGCGTTCTCACCGTCACCGGTGGACTTCCCGGCGCGTCGATCAACACCGCCGAGGCGCTCGACGCGAGCTACGACTACATCATTTGCGGCGCCGGCAGCGCCGGCTGCGTGCTTGCCAATCGCCTGACCGAAAACGGCGCGCGCGTGCTGCTGATCGAGGCGGGCGGGCCGGACGACAGCGAGAAGATCTCGACGCCGATCCGCGTCATCGAATTGTGGAATTCGCCCTACGACTGGGCGTATTGGACGACGCCGCAGAAGCACGCCAACAACCGCCGCCTGTACTGGCCGCGCGGCAAGACGCTCGGCGGGTCGTCGTCGCTCAACGGCATGATCTATGTGCGCGGCGCGCCGACCGATTACGATCGCTGGGCGAAGTGGGGCAACGACGGCTGGGACTGGAAGAGCGTTCTGCCGTATTTCCTCAAGTCCGAGGATTATGACGGCGAACCGTCGGAGTATCACGCCAAGGGCGGGCTGCTGCATGTGACGTCGGAAGTACGGCCGCATCCGGTCAACGTCGCGATGATGGAAGCCGCCGTGCAGGCCGGCCATCCGTACAACCCCGATTGCAATGGGCCGAGCCAGATCGGCGTCGGCTTCTGCGATCTCAACACCCGCGACGGCCTGCGCCAGTCCACCGCCGTGGCATTCCTGCGGCCGGCGCTGGAACGACCCAATCTGACGCTCATCACCAATGCGCGGGTCCACAAGGTCGAGATCGAAAACGGCCGCGCGACGGGCGTCACCTATATGCAGCAGGGCGGTATGCACACGGTCACCGCGACCCGCGAAGTGATCGTCTCAGGCGGCGCGATCGAGAGCCCGCGCATTCTGATGCTGTCCGGCATCGGTCCGCGCGCGCAGCTCGAGAAGCTCGGGATCACCGTGAAGAAGGACCTGCCGGGCGTCGGCCAGAACCTGCACGACCACACGCTGCTGCCGGTGACGTGGGAAGCCTCCAAGCCGGTTCCGCCGCCCAACAACATGGGCGTGACGCCGCTCCACGTCCAGCTGTTCGCCAAGACGTCGCCGGATCGGCCCGAGCCGGATATGCAGCCGCTCGGCCTGTTCGCGCCGTACTACGCGCCGGAGCAGGACGCCTCGGTGAAGAACGCCTTCACCTTCAACGCTGGCGGCGTCAAGCCGACCTCGCGCGGCGAAGTCCGGCTGACCTCCGCTGATCCGGCGGCGGATATCGAACTCGACATCAACGTGCTGGCCACCGACTACGACGTCGCCACGCTGGTGACCTGCGTGAAGATGCTGCGCAAGGTCGCGGAGCAGCCGGCGTTGAAGGCCTGGATCAAGCGCGAGATCTATCCGGGACCCGCCGCCAAGAGCGACAAGCAGCTCGCCGATTACGCCCGCTCGGCGGTGATGTCGTATCACCACCAGTGCGGCACCTGCAAAATGGGCACCGACAAGATGGCGGTGGTCGATCCGCATCTGCGGGTTCACGGCGTCGCCGGGCTGCGCGTGGTCGATGCCTCGATCATTCCGGAAGTCACGACCGGCAACACCAATGCGCCGACCATCATGATCGCCGAGAAGGCCTCCGACATGATCAAGGCCGCGCTCGGCTGACCGCGCGCAGGGAAGGGCCAGTTCGTGCGATCGGAATCGCACGAACAGCGGCCGCATCGGCTGCCGTCGCCGGACGCCGTCAATCGGCCGGCGCGAGCCAGCGCAGGGTCGCCTTGAACAGCTGGCTCGACTTGCCGACCAGCGCGGTGCCTTGCATCGTCGCGGACGTGTCGGTCCAGGTGCCGGACACGCCGATGCCGACTGGTTCCTTCTGGCCGCCGAACAGCGGACTTTCGTCCGGGCTCGGCGTGTGCTGGCTGACGGTGACTTCGCCCTTGAAGGTGCTTCCGGACGTTACATAGCTGCCGGTGTAGTACAGATAGGCGTCGCCGCCCAAAATCCTGCCGTTCAGGAACACCGCCACGCCACTGCCTTTGCCGGAACGGCCGTCCAGCAGATCGGCGTGGATCGAATACAGGCCGTTCCTCATCGCGTCTCCCACGCCACCGCCCGGATCGGCAGCATCCAGCAGTTGTGAAATTATGCCAAAGCTCGTTCGCAGCCGTCAACGCGGCAGGAGCGCGCGAAGCCTTTGCTGCGCCGCGGCCGGGGCGAGCACGCCGCGCGATCGCGGTGATCAGTCGCGATGACGGGGCGCAACGGTTCGATTCGGGCGCATTGGAGTCAGCACGAACGCCCGCGTTCCGCTTCGCGGATGTGCTTGGATTAGCCGCGTCGCTGATCAGCGGAAGGCGAAAAATTTCGCGTGCGATTATCAGTTCGCGATGTTGCTGAAATAGCTGAGTGCGGCCTGTGTTGCGAGGGGCGGACCCGCACGCGCGTCGACGACAGGACGATACCAAGATCGTCACGTCGCGGCGATACAGCGCAAGCGGTTTGAATTACCGTCCCCCTGGACAATCCGAAGCGCGGAGGGAGCGTCGGCAATTGACCAGCCGGGTGCGATCGTCGAAGTTCGGTGATCGTGCAAGGCGTGCGCAGGGAGGGCATCCACGTTGAGCCTGGCAACGCATCTGGTCGTGATCGATCCGCAGAACGACTTCATGGACATCCGGGCGGGCGAGGGGGATCCGGTCGGCCTTGCGCTGCCGGACGGCACGCGCTTCCGCTCGACGCTGCCGGTGCCCGGGGCGCTGGCCGACATGGCGCGGGTCGCCGCGATGATCGAGCGGCTCGGCGGTCGGCTCGGCCGCATCCACGTCACGCTGGATTCCCACCGCGTCATCGACGTCGCCCATCCGGCGTTCTGGCGCGATGCCGCCGGGGCGGCGCCGCCGCCGTTCACGCTGATCACCCATGGCGACGTCGACTCCGGCGCGTGGTCGCCGCGCCGGCCGGAGTGGCGGCCGCGGATGCTCGACTACACCGCCGAGCTGGAGCGCGCCGGCAAGTTCGTGCTGATGGTGTGGCCGGAGCACTGCCTGGTCGGGAGCTGGGGCCACAACGTCGCCGACACCCTGCGGGGAGCGCTGGCGGCCTGGGAGCGCGCGCACGGCGTTCCGACCGACTTCGTCGCCAAGGGCCTCAACACCTTCACCGAACACTACGGGGCGCTGCTCGCCGAAGTGCCAGACCCGGCCGATCCGGCCACGCAGCTCAACCGCGGCCTGGTCGCGGCGCTGCAGCAGGCCGACATCATCGCCGTTGCGGGCGAGGCGTCGTCGCACTGCGTCGCCGCCACCGTGCGCCAGCTGGTCGACCACATCGGCGAGCCGCATGTGTCCAAGATCCACCTGCTGACCGACTGCATGTCGCCGGTGCCGCCGTCGCCGGGCTCGCCGGATTTCCCGGCGATCGCCGAGCAGTTCCTCGCCGACATGGCCGCGCGCGGACTCGTGCTGACGACTTCGGAGGCGTTTCTGAGCTGAAAGCTGCGAGCCGGCCGACTTAGGGGCGGGCAGATGGCGCGCTCGGAAGGATTCGAACCTCCGACCCTCGGAATCGAAATCCGATGCTCTATCCAGCTGAGCTACGAGCGCCTGGGCTGTCCGCGGCCGCGCTGCGGTGGGACAACGGGCCGATTACAGCATTTCCGCGGGGATTTACAGGGGGGCGGCCGGAATTGCCCAGGTTTCGGCGCCCATGTTTTCGCCGGAATGCGATGCTTAACGATTTCCAAACATTGTGAAGCCAGAGTGTGGGCCAGACGGTGCCGGGCCGCCGTCGTCCTGTCCTTCGACATCCCGATTGCCGATTGTCCATGCGAAGATTGCTTCCGTCGCTGCTGCTCCCCCTGGTGCTGATGGTGTCGCCGGCGCATGCCGATCTGCGTATCACCCGCGACCACGGCGGCTACGTCACCGAGTACAAGGCCAAATACGAGCGCATCCGTGACCGCCGCGAGCGCGTGATCATCGACGGCATCTGCAATTCGGCCTGCACCATGGTGTTCGGCATCGTGCCGCTGAACAAGATCTGCGTCACCCCGCGCGCCAGCCTCGGCTTCCATCTCGCCTATTACGACAAGGCCTTCACCTTCGGCATCAAGGTCAACAGCTCCGAGGGCACCGACGAGCTGATGAGCTATTATCCGCAGCCGGTGAAGGACTGGATCCGCCGCAACGGCGGCCTCACCAACGAGATGAAGAAGATCAAGAACGGCGCCGAGCTGTGGAAGATCGTCGATCCGTGTCCCGAGGATTTTTGATCGCGCATAGCCCGATCCACGCGCCGTCCAGCGCTTTCTCAAAGCCGGCCGGCTCGCCTGCGTCGCGTTGACGCATTTGCCATTGCGGCGCGTCCGCCGATCGGGCACTCAAGATCCGCAATGACAACCTCCACCGACCATTGGGCCGCGCGCGCGGCGCCGGCCATTTTCGTGGTGCTGTGGAGCACCGGCTTCGTCGGCACCAAATATGCGCTGAGCGGCGCCGAGCCGCTGACCTATCTCACCCTTCGGATGATCCTGGTGGTGGGGCTGATGGCGATCATCGCCCTGGTCGCCCGGCCGCGCTGGCCGAACCTCGCCGGCATCGGCCATAGCGTGGTGGCCGGGCTGCTGGTGCACGGCGTGTATCTGGCAGGCACCGCGATTGCGATCGCGCATTCGGTGCCGGCCGGGCTGTCGGCGCTGATCCCCGGCCTGCAGCCGATCCTGACCTCGACGCTGGCCAATCGCTGGCTCGGCGAGCGCGTCACCGCGCAGCAATGGCTGGGGCTGGCGCTCGGGCTGGGCGGCGCGCTGATGATCATGCACAACCGCAGCATCACCGGTGACGCGGGGTGGGGCTGGTTGGCCTCGGGCTGCTCGCTGATCAGCATCACGCTCGGTACGCTGTATCAGAAGCGGTTCTGCAGCGGCATCGACTGGCGCGCCGGCAACATCGTTCAGTTCCTCGCCGCGATGGCGCTGTTCGGCGTCGGCGCGCTGCTGTTCGAAACCCGCGAGGTGCGCTGGACCGCCGAGTTCGTGCTGGCGCTGACGTGGCTGGCGCTGGTGCTGTCGATCGGCTCGATCGGCCTGCTGTACTGGCTGATCCGCCGCTCGGCGGCGACGTCAGTGGCGAGCCTGTTCTATCTGGTGCCGGCCGTGACCGCGTTGATGGCGTTCGTGCTGTTCGACGAACGCCTCGACGCCATCGCCATCGCCGGCATGGCGATCTGCGCCGCCGCGGTCTTCCTGGTGAACCGGACGCGGGTGTAGCGCGGAGCGCGCCCGACGCGAGCGCTCGTTTGCTAAACGGTCTTGTGGCGGAAACCCAATCATTTGGAATGCTCCACGAAAGCGGAGGTCCCACGTGGCGAGCCGCTTGCGGCAAGCGCGCTTCGGATGGCAACGAGGGGTCACGCCTGCCGGCGCCGAGGTTTGAGCTTCGCGATGGCGTGGCGTGCCCGGCCGCTCCGGGATGAAACGGATTGCCCGATGGGCGGCGCGGAATCCGGGGCGCCGCCTGCTACTGATCCGCGCAGCAAAAAGCCTCCGGATTTGCGTCCGGAGGCTTTTGCGAGAGGATGGGCCGCATGGGGAAGGCGGCTTGGTGCCGTTACTTCTTGGCCTTCTTGCCGGCCTTTTTCGCGGTCTTTTTGGAAGCCTTCTTGGCCGAGCTCTTGGCGGCCTTGGCTTTCTTGCCCGCCTTCTTGGCGGACTTCGCAGCGGTCTTCTTGGAAGCCTTCTTGGGCGCCTTCTTGGCGGATTTCTTCGCGGCCTTCTTGCCAGCCTTCTTGGCCGGGGCCTTCTTCGCCTTCTTGGCGGTCACTTTCTTGGCGACCTTCTTGGCCGCCTTGCTGACGGCCTTGCGTGCCTTCTTGACCACCTTCTTGGCTTCGTCGGCGGCCTCGCCGATGGCATCCGTCACCTGTTCGATCAGCGGCTTGTCGTCGTCCATGTCGTCCCCCAGGGGTTCTAGAGCAGGGTTTGCGGAGCAGAGTTTACAGAAAGTCCAGACGGAATCGACGATAGCCGATTCGCTTCTGTTAGTAGCGATACTAACCGAAGTTGTTCAACGTTGACGCAGTTCGGCGTAGGCCGCAAGGGCCCGCGCGCGGCCGGCCTTGTGATCGACGATCGGCTCCGGGTAGTTGCCGCCCAGCGTGACCCCCGCCGCGGCAAGCTCGACCGGCGTTGCGCTCCACGGCTGGTGGATGAATTTGTTCGGCAGGTCGGCGAGTTCAGGCACCCAGCGCCGCACATAGTCGCCGGCGGGGTCGAATTTCTCGCCCTGCAGCACAGGATTGAACACGCGGAAATACGGCGCGGCATCCGCGCCGCAGCCGGCGACCCACTGCCAGTTGGCCGGATTGCTGCCGGGGTCGGCATCGACCAGCGTGTCCCAGAACCAGGCTTCGCCGAGCCGCCAGTCGATCAGGAGGTGCTTGACCAGGAACGACGCGACCACCATGCGGACGCGGTTATGCATCACGCCGCAGTGCCACAGCTCCCGCATCCCGGCGTCGACGATCGGATAGCCGGTGCGGCCGTGCTGCCAGGCGTGCAACGCCGCCTCGTTGCTGGTCCACGGAAAGTCGTCGAAGGCCGGCTGCAGATTGCGCGCGGCGAGATCCGGATGATCGGCCAGCAGATGCAGGCAGAACTCGCGCCAGCCGAGCTCGCTGAGAAACTTGTCGACATCGGCCGCAATCGCCGGCCGCTCGGCCGCGGCGAAGCGCGCCGCGAACCACACCTGCCGCGGACTGATTTCGCCGAACCGCAGATGCGGCGACAGCCGCGAGGTCGCGTCGCGATCCGGGCGGTCGCGCCCGGTGGCATAACCGGGCAGGCCTTCGAGGAAGGCCTTCAGCTTGTCCCGCGCGGCATTTTCGCCAGCCGTCCAAGTTGCGCGCAAGCCACCAGCCCAATCCGGTGTGGTCGGCTCGAGCTGCCACGACGCCAGATCGTCGCTCTGCACGCCGGGCAGGGCGCGCAGCTGGGTCGGCGCCGGCAACGATGGCGGCGGATCGCCGAGGCTGAGCACGCGTCGCCAGAACGGCGTGAACACCCGCAGGCCGCGGCCTTCCTTGGTGCGGATCGCATCAGGCGCGGCGAGCAGATCGCCACGGTGGCGGTGATGCGCGATGCCGGCGACGCTGAGCGCTTCCGCCAGATCGTCGGCGATGGCGCGATACGGTCCGATCTCGATCTCGTTCCAGTGCACCGCCGCTGCATCGACCTGCCGGGCCAGTTCGGCAATGATGTCGGCGGCAGGGCCCCGGCGCAGGATCAGCGCGCCGCCGCGCGCCTGCAGCCCGGCCGCGAGCGCGCGCAGCGATTGCGCCAGCCACCACCGCGACGCCGCGCCGAGCGGCCGCGCCAGCGGTGGGCGGAGCTGCGCGCTCTCCTCGTCGAACACATGGACGCAGATCAGCGGCGCCCTGGTGGTAGCCGCTTCATGCAGGGCCGGATGATCAGAGAGCCGCAGGTCGTCGCGAAACCAGACGATGACGGGGCGGGACGCGGCTTTGGCCATCAGGACTCCATCGAAAGGGGAAATCGCGCGGTGGGTTCGGTTGCAGGGTTGAAACGGAAAGAGAAGTGAAGCGTATTGAAGATGATGCGGCTGTTTGCGGGAGACTGATGTGAAGCGGTATGGTGTTCTTTATCTGGCGACGTTTCTGGTTCTGATCCCGCTGGATTTCCTTTTCCTCGGAACGATTGCGAAGAGTTTTTTCAACGCACAGGTCGGCGAAATGCTCGGCCCGGTCCGGATGTTGCCGGCGGTGATGTTCTATCTGCTCTACGTCGTCGGCATTCTGGTATTCGTCAATGGCTCGGCCACGGCCACCTGGCAATCCTCGTTGATGTTCGGGGCTCTGTTCGGCCTGTTCTGCTACTCGACCTTCGAGCTGACCTCGCTGGCGCTGCTGAAGCACTGGACCTGGCCGGTGGTGGCCGTGGACATCTCGTGGGGCGTGTTCGTCACCGCGGTGTCCGGCGCGCTCGGCCTGCTGTTGGCCGACTGGCTGTCGCCGCGCTGAACGGCCGAGCTTCCAAGCCGCGAGCTTCCAAACAGACTGCCAAGCCAAGGCGCTACGGCCGCAGCTTCGCGTGCGGCCGTAGCATGCTGCCGTCTTTTTCATGTCGGTGTTGAGGCACCGGATGGCATTCGCGCGGCTGAACCTGACGCCGTCTCACTGCGACATTCTGGTAAGCAAGCTGCCCCGATAAAGCCTTCGCTGCGCCGCAACGCCGCCGGAGCGGCTTGCGATCTCATCGTCGGTGACCGCGGTCACTGCGACTTGTCCGCAACGCTGTCGATAACTCCGCGGTGCCGGACAAGGAACTCGCAAGCGACGACGAAAGCTTAACCAAGCGTTTACGCCGGCGTGGAAATGCTGGTCGACAACCAACATGATGAGTAAGGAACCATGACTGCCGCTGCCCTGGCCGACGAGATCGGCATCGAACCCCACCGGATTTCGGACCGCTACAGCGCCGCGCAGGCGCTCGGTGTCGTGCGCGACGGTGTGATCACCGGCGAGGGCCCGACCACGCGTGGTAGAGTCCATTTCTCACGCACCCTCGATGCGGCCGACGCCGCCTGGTGTGTGCGCATCCTCACTGCGCCGGCCGTCGAGAACCAGCCGATCAGCCGCGCCGAATGCGAGGCGCTGTTCGAGATCAATGCCGCCGCTGCCGAGCGCAAGGATAGCGGCCGGTTCGACGACCTGTTCGCCAAGGCGGTGGTGCATCACGCCGCTGCCGCGTCCGGCCTGCCGGTGCCATCGCGCAGCGTCGCGCTGGCGCCCGACACCGAGATCGAGTCCTGGGCACCGACCCAGGCGGTCGGGGTAAACACCGAAGTGCTGGAATGGATCGGCCGGCAGATGCGCGGCAGCGCGCGTCCGAACAACCGCACGCTGATGCGCATGGTGGCAACTCTGATCGGCGTCGCCACGTTGCCGCTGATCCAGCTGCCGAACGTGTTCGATCTGGGGATGTAAGTTCGTCGTCATGGCCGGGACGAGCCCGGGCATGACGAGCTGATCAGTGGATTTTGGAGACGGCGGGGGATTACTTCCCCGCCGTTTTCTTTTTGTCGGTGTCGTCGAGGCCGAGCGTGCGGCCGGGGAAGCCGGCGGCGTCGAAATAGCGCTGGTCGCCAACGCGCTGGAACGCCAGCACTGTGCGCAGGCCGTTCGCCGGCTTGGAGCGGAGCACGCTGGACGTTGCCTTCGGCGTCGCGCCGTCCGGCATCGCCTCGGTCATCACCCGGCCGACCAGCTTGCCCTTGTTGGTCGGCGTCAGGCCGAGCAGATGCGCGGCGGTGAAGCCGACGTCGGCGTTGCTGACGGGTAGGGGATCGGCGAACCCGGCTTTGAAGCTCGGGCCGATCGCCGCCATGAAGTTCATGGTGTCGCCGCGGCTGAACGAGCCGTGCATGCCCTGGCCCTGCCGCAGCACGGTGTCGGCGATCTGCACCGAGCAGGTGGTCGGCTCGGCACAGCCCGACGCGTAGGAGCGGAAATTGACGACGATCGCCGGTGTCGGCGTCCGCGCCTGGCCCTTCAGATTGAGCGCGGACATCGGCAGCGTGCCGGGGAAGCTGCCGAGCGCGTCGTCGACGAAAAGGCCGCTGACATAGTCCTGCTCGAGCAGCGCCTTGACGGTGCGCCCAGCGAGCTTCTTGTCCTTGCCTGGCAGATAGATCAGGTCCGAGCCGCCATTGGTGGCGACCACCAGATCGGGCTTGGCGGGATCCTTGCCGAGCACGCCGTTGCCGAATTTGGGATGGGCGTCGGCCGCGACCGGCTTGTTGCCGTCGTTCGGATCGGACAGCGGCAGCTGCAGCGCCTTAGCCAGATCGATCGCGAGGAAGCCCATCGGCAGGAAGCCGGCCGGGGTGTCCGCGTAGGTGACCTTGGCGGACGGACTGGTCTTGCTCTCCTTGGAGATCGTCGAGAAGCCGTGGTCGGCGGACACGATGATGTTGGTCGAGGCGCTCAGCCCCAGTTCATCCAGCGCCTTGCGAAGCTGGGCGAGGTTGTTGTCGGCATTGCGGATTCCGGCCATCGAGGTCGGGCCGTTGATGCCCGGAACGATCTGGTTGAGGCTGTCGCCGTGATTGTGCTGGCTGCCGTCCGGATCGCGCGACCAGAACACCAGCACGAACGGCTTGCCGCGTTCCTTGAACAGCGGCAGCACCACCTTGGTGGCGACGTCGGCGAAATAGGCCTGCTGCGGAATATTGGCGTCGACCGTGCCGGGCGTCTTGGCGTCGCCGGCCTTGGCGTTGGCGCCGCGGGACGGCGTCGCGGTCGGCAGGCCGGCCTTTTCCAACGCCGCCTTGATCTCGTCGGCCACCGGCACGCCGCGGGGCGTCCCGGTGGCGTCGTCGAACACGATCGAATGCAGGCCGGGGCGGTCGACGCGGTCGGTGTGGTCGAACAGCAGGGTCGGGCCGAGCTTGCCGATCGCCGCGGTGCTGAGGCCCTTGTCGCGAGCCAGCTTCAGCAGCGTCTCCTCATTCAGGTAATTGCCGTCGAAATGATTGTCGATGTCACCCAGCACGTCGTCGTTCTCGATGAACGGAACCACGGTATTGCCGGCCGGGACCGACGGGTAGCCGGTATAGATCGTGTTGCTGAAAGTGCCGGTGTCGCCGAGATAGTGGCCGGTGGCCATCGCCGAGCTGTTGGCCATGGTGAAGGTCGGAAACAGCGAATGCGGATTCCGGAAATTCACCCCCTGGTCGCGCAGCGCCGCCATGGTTGGAGCGATTTGCCGCGTCACGGTCAACGCGCGCAGCCCGTCAGGGATGAACAGAATCAGGTTGCGGGGCTGGCCGTTCTGGGCGAAAGCGGAGGCTGTCGACAGGAGGACGAGGCCCGCAACGAGTGGGGTGAAAATGCGACGCATGGATATCCCTCGGGCTGGAAAAACGGGGGGCCGGCGACGCACCCCTTCGCATTAACTAGTTTTCCTCGGCGACAGAATTGTTACAAGCACACGCGCAATGCCGATTGCCGTCCCGGCCGGGAGGGCAGAACCACCCCAAGGTCGCAAGCAACAAGAACATGTTCAAACGCATCCTGATCGCCAACCGTGGCGAGATCGCCTGCCGGGTCATCAAGACCGCGCGCCTCATGGGTATCGAGACGGTCGCCGTCTATTCCGAGGCCGACCGTGACGCGCTGCACGTCGAAATGGCTGATGAGGCGGTCCTGATCGGACCGGCCGCTGCGGCCGAGAGCTATCTGGTGATCGAGAAGATCGTCGAGGCCTGCAAGAAGACCGGCGCCGAGGCGGTGCATCCCGGCTACGGCTTCCTGTCCGAGCGCGAGTCGTTCCCGCGCGCGCTGGCCGACGCCGGCATCGTGTTCATCGGTCCGAACCCCGGCGCGATCGCCGCGATGGGCGACAAGATCGAATCCAAGAAGGCGGCCGCCAAGGCCAAGGTCTCGACCGTCCCGGGCTATCTCGGCGTGATCGAGGACGACAAGCACGCCGTGAAGATCGCCGACGAGATCGGCTATCCGGTGATGATCAAGGCGTCCGCCGGCGGCGGCGGCAAGGGCATGCGCATCGCGCATTCGACTAGTGAGGTCGCCGAAGGCTTCAATCTCGCCAAGGCCGAGGCTAAGGCGTCGTTCGGCGACGACCGCGTCTTCATCGAGAAGTTCATCGTCGATCCGCGCCACATCGAAATCCAGGTGCTCGGCGACAAGCACGGCAACGTCATCTATCTCGGCGAGCGCGAATGCTCGATCCAGCGCCGCAACCAGAAGGTGATCGAGGAAGCGCCGTCGCCGCTGCTCGACGAGGTCACCCGCCGCAAGATGGGCGAGCAGGCGGTCGCTCTGGCCAAGGCCGTGAACTACGACAGTGCCGGCACCGTGGAGTTCGTCGCCGGCCAGGACAAGAGCTTCTACTTCCTCGAGATGAACACCCGCCTGCAGGTCGAGCATCCGGTCACCGAGATGATCACCGGCATCGACCTCGTCGAGCAGATGATCCGCGTCGCGGCCGGCGAGAAGCTGCAGATCGCGCAGAAGGACGTCACGCTGAAGGGCTGGGCGGTGGAGAGCCGTGTTTATGCGGAAGATCCGTTCCGGAACTTCCTGCCGTCGATCGGCCGCCTGGTGAAGTATCGTCCGCCGGCCGAGAGCACCAATGACGGCGTCACCGTGCGCAACGACACCGGCGTGCAGGAGGGCGGCGAGATCTCGATGTTCTACGACCCGATGATCGCCAAGCTGGTGACGCACGCCCCGTCGCGCGCCGCGGCGATCCAGGCGCAGGCGCACGCGCTCGACGCGTTCTACGTCGACGGCATCCGCCACAACATCCCGTTCCTGTCGGCGCTGATGACGCATCCGCGCTGGCGCGAGGGTAACCTCTCGACCGGCTTCATCGCCGAGGAATTCCCGCAGGGCTTCGCGGCCCGCACGCCGGAGGGCGAGGTCGCCCGCCGCATCGCCGCGGTCGGCGCCGCCATCGATCGCGTGATCGGCGAACGCAAGCGCAAGATCTCGGGTCAGATGATCGGCCGCGCCGTGATCCGCGAGCGCCGCCGCTGCGTCTGGCTCGACCGCACGGAGATCCCGCTCGACGTCATCCGCGAGGGCGACGGCTTCGTGGTGCGCTTCCTCGAGGCGGACGGCTCGCTCGGCGCGCCGCATCAGTTGCTGTCGTCGTGGATTCCGGGCGAACCGGTGTGGGAGGGCACGCTCGACGGCCACCCCGTGGCGATGCAGGTGCGCGCCATCCCGAACGGATTCCGGCTGGCGCATCAGGGCTACGAGGTCGCCGTCAACGTCTTCACCGAGCGCGAGGCCACTGCCGCGCGCTGGATGAAGGAAGGCGACAAGGCCGACACCGGCAAGAAGGTGCTGTGCCCGATGCCGGGCCTTGTTGTTTCGATCGCCGTCACCGAAGGCCAGGAGGTCAAGGCCGGCGAGACTCTGGCCGTGGTCGAGGCGATGAAGATGCAGAACGTGCTGCGCGCCGAGCGCGACGGCCAGATCAAGAAGATCCACGCCGCCGCCGGCGCCACGCTGGCGGTCGACGCGGTGATCATGGAATTCGCGTAAGCGCCATGGCCTGGCGCGACCGCCGCGGCGCGTTGCGGGCGATCCTTCAAGGATCGGCCTGCGTGCGCCCCGCGTCGGTCTATGACGCGATCTCGATCCGGATCGCCGACGATCTCGGCTTCGAGCTGGGGATGTTCGGCGGTTCGGTCGCTTCGCTGGCGATCCTGGGCGATCCCGACATCGCGCTGATCACGCTCACCGAACTTTCCGAACAGATGCGCCGGATGGCGCGCGCCGCCGCGCTGCCGGTGCTGGTCGATGCCGATCACGGCTATGGCAACGCACTGAACGTCCGCCGCACCGTGCAGGAACTGGAAGCTGCCGGCGCCGCCGGTCTCACCATCGAAGACACCCTGCTGCCGCAGGCCTATGGCGCCGCGGGGCCGCAACTCATTTCGCGCGAAGAGGGCCTCGGCAAGATCAAGGCGGCGCTCGATGCGCGGCTCGATCCGTCGCTCGTGATCGTCGGCCGCACCGGCGCCTGCGCGATTACCTCGCTCGACGATGCGATCGCGCGCGCGGCGGCCTACGAGGCTGCCGGCGTCGATGCGCTGTTCTTCACCGGCGTGAAGACCCGCGATCAGCTCGCCGCCATCAGCGCGGCGACGAAGTTGCCGATCGTGCTCGGCAGTCCGCCGGCCGAACTGGCGGATTGGGACTATCTCGCCGCGCAGCGCGTGCGCATCGCGGTGCAAGGCCACGCGCCGATCGCCGCTGCGACCGAGGCGGTGCATAAGACGCTCTCCGCCATTCGAGCCGGCGCCGCGCCGAAGCAACTCACCGGACTCGCGACCGCCGAGCTGATGGACCGGGTCACACGTTCGGACCTGGTCGAGGAGCGCGAGGCGCAGTTTCTCGGGCTCGCGCGCGAATGAGCACGGTCGTCCGCCACGTCATGATCCGCGGCCGCGTCCAGGGCGTCGGCTATCGCGTCTGGGTGGCGCAGACCGCGGAGTCCTATGGCCTCGACGGCTGGGTCCGCAACCGCCGCGACGGCAGCGTCGAAGCACTGTTCGCCGGTGCTGAGGCAACGGTGGCGGAGATGATCGCCAAATGCCACCACGGCCCGTCTGCCTCGCGCGTCGACGCGGTGGTGGTCGACGAGGCGGAGGCTGATCTGTTGGCGCAACGCGGAGCGGACGAGCGGTTTTCGATTTTGCCGACCGTGTAGTTGGCGGGCGACATAGCCTCCCAGACGCGGAGGTCCGCTCAATTACATTCGTCTATCATCGTCATGCCCGGCCTTGTGCCGGGCATCCACGTTCTTGTGCGTTGAGGCAGGGTAGACGTGGATGGCCGGGACGAGCCCGGCCATGACGGCGTTGTGTGCAGTTATTTGATGAGAGCCGTTCTGCTCTAGGTGGAGTCGCGCTTGATGATGCGCGGCCACAAGTACAACCTCATGGTGAGGAGGCGCGCAGCGCCGTCTCGAACCATGCGCTACCGGGACTGCGTGGCCCCATCCTTCGAGACGCCCGGCTTCGCCGGGCTCCTCAGGATGAGGACTCAGTGCTTCCGGAAAGGCCGGATCGCTTCAATCAATCGACGAAGCGCACGACTATCAAATCCGCGTCCCCGTCATTGCGAGCCAACGGGTCGGCGCGGAGCGCCGCCCGATGACAGGCTCCGCGAAGCAATCCAGGCTCCGAGCACAGCAGCTGGATTGGTTTCGTCGCTACGCTCCTCGCAATAACGGTCTCTCCTCACTCAACAACGGTTTGTCGCCCTTCAACGCTCGCTCCGCGTTCGGCTCTCGGCAAGCGACCATCGTTCGCGTCGTTGCGGTCTTGCGTGGCGCACGCGGCCAACCTGCGATTGTCGACGCTTGCATCATCGCGTGATGATTAGTTCGCGTCAGCGAACACCCGTCGGTGCAGTGCACAAGTGCGCTTGCCGTGTATGCATCGGATTTCGTCTTGCAATTAGTAAAAAGACGGGGGAGGATCGCGTAACAAAAAAAGCAAGGCTTGGGATGGCGCTCAGTCGGGTTAATCAGCAGGGCATCGTGCTCGGCATCTTTGCCGTCATGTTTGTCGCTTTCGTCGTGTTTCTTCCGGGCTTCTTCACCACCGCAAATATGCTGACGCTGCTGCAGAACGTGTCCGTTCTCGGCATTCTCGGCCTTGCGATGGCGATCGTGGTGATCGGCCGTGGCATCGATATCTCGCTGATCGCTGTGCTCGCGGTGCCGCCGGGTCTCGTGCTGCAGATGGTGCAGGACGGCAGCTCGCTGCCGATCGCGCTTTCGGTGGCGCTGCTGCTGGCGGTGGCGTTCGGCGTGTTCAACGGCTGGCTGATCGCTTACGCCGAAGTGCCGGCGCTGTTCACTACGCTGGCCAGCGGATTGTTTCTCGCCGGCTTCGGCCAGGCGGCGCTGTTCAAGCTCGACGTGGTGCAATGGAGCCCTGGCATGCAGGGCTTCGAATGGCTCGGGCAGGGACAACTGCTCGGTGTGCCGCTGCCGATCATCGTGTTCGGGCTGGCTTGTCTCGCGGTCGCCTTCCTGCTGCGCAGCACGCGGCCCGGGGCCTATATCTACGCGGTCGGCGACAACCCCAACACCGCGCGCGTCACCGGCATTCCGACGCGCCCGATCATCGTACTGCAATATGTGCTGGCGGCGCTGATCGGCTGCTTCGCCGGCCTCGTCATGGCGTCGTCGGTCAACAGCATGCCGACCCGCATTTTCAATTCGACGATGATCTACGACGTCATCCTGGTCGTGGTGCTCGGCGGCATCGGCCTGTCAGGCGGCCGCGGCGGTGTGCTCAACGTCGTGATCGGCACGCTGCTGATCGGCACCATGCTCAATGGCATGACGATCATGGACGTCTCCTATTCGGGGCAGAATCTGGTGAAGGGCGTCGTGCTGCTGATCGCGGTGATTGCCGACTCCTTCCTCAACCCGCGCAACGAGGAGACCGCCCAGCAGGGCGACATCTGACGACTCCGAACAGCCACGGCGAACAACGTCGGGCGACGAGACCAACGATCAAGGGAGGGTGACCATGTCGATTCAACTCAAGCGCACCGCATTGCGGCTGATCCTCGCCGCGAGCGCGGTGGCGGCGCTGGCACTGCCGGCCCGCGCGCAGCAGGGGCTCGACGAGCCGTTCCAGGGGCCGTTCAAGGCGGCGCTGGCCGGCAAGACCGTCGCCTACATTCCGGTGGCGATGAATTTCGACCTCACCGAGGGCTGGTTCGCCGGGGTCAAGCGCGAGCTCGAGCCGTTCGGCATGAAGGTGATCGTGCGCGATCCGAACTGGAGCACCAGCGCCGGCGCGCAGGCGCTGACCACGCTGATCTCGGAGAAGCCGGCGGCGATCATCGTGCACAATCCCGACGTGCAGACCTACGCCAAGCTGCTGCAGCGCGCCGAGAAGGAAGGCATCTTCATCATCCAGATCAACATGGGCTCGGTGTATCGCAGTTCGGCCTTCGTCGGCGCCAACTGGATCGAGGTCGGCGAGCGCGCCACCGAGGCCGTGGTGAAGGCCTGCGAGGGCAAGTCCGGCAAGATCGCGGTCGTGCAGGGTGCGCTGTCGGCGGCGACTTCGGCCTACACGCTGAAGGGTGTCGAGAACGTGCTCGCCAAGAACCCGAACATTAAGGTGGTGTCCTCGCAGGCGGCCGATTGGGACGCTGCCAAGGCAAAGGCGATCACCCAGACGGTGCTGAAGCAGAACCCGGATCTGTGCGGCATCGTCGGCTTCTGGGACGGCATGGACATCGGCACCGCGGCGGCGGTGAAGGAGGCGGGGCTCACCGGCAAGGTGTTCGTCGCCACCTCGGGCGGCGGCGAGCGCAAGGGCGCCTGCGAGCTGGTGAAGTCGGGCGCGTTCGATCTCAATCTCAGCTACGACGTGCCGATCCAGGCCGCCGACATGGCGGCGATGATCAAGTGGCTGCTCTCGTCGGGCGCCAAGCCTGGCGACGTCAAGGGCTCGATCTACACCACGCTGATCCCGATCACCAAGGACAATGCCGGCTCCGACACCGCCTGCTGGAATCTCAGCGACCTGAAGAAGTAACGCACGCGCGCTCCGATCCCGGCGCCGCCCGCGTTGAGCGGGCGACCGCTGCGGGCGCGCGCGCCTGCACATCGGCGACCCTCCAGTCCAGCGGGCACCATGCAAGAAGCTCTCGTCAAGTTTAAGTCGCGCTATTGGCCGGATCATCTGCTCGGCGAGATCCTGTCCAAGCGCTGGACCGAAACCGCGATCCCGATGATCGTGCTGATCGTGGTGGCGATCGCGCTCAGCCGCGCGATCCCGGGCTTCCTGTCGCCCGGCTCGCTCAGCGACACCGCGCGGCAGGCCGGCGAGATCGGTTTCGTCGTGCTCGGCATTGCGCTCGTCGTGATCGTCGGCGGCATCGACCTGTCGGTCGGCTCGATGTTCGCTCTGTGCGACTTCTGCGCGCTGTACTGCCTCAACGTGCTGAACTGGCCGGTGCCGGCGGTGATCGTCGCCACCATCGCCTGCGGCGCACTGCTCGGCAGCATCAACGGCATCCTGATTGGCTATCTGCGGCTGCGCGCCTTCATCACCACGCTGATCACGCTGATCATCTTCCGCTCTGCCTATGATTTGCTGCTGGTCGGCAATTCGGTGAAGATCGCCTCGTCGATGCCGGACTTTCCGCTGTGGGACTTCATCGGCGGCGGCGACGTTTTCGGGATTCCGAGCGTCGCGCTGTTGTACATTCTGGTGGCGATCTTCGGCCACATCTTCCTGACGCGGCTGCGGCCGGGCTGGCACATCACCGCGATCGGCGGCTCGCGGCGCTCGGCCTACAATTCCGGCATCCCGGTTCGCCGCACCATCGCGCTGTGCTACGTCGCCAGCGGCGCGCTGACCGCGATCGGCGCGCTGTTCTTCGCCGCAAGGCTCGGCACCGTCGGCGGCGACGTCGGCATCGGCCTCGAAGTCACGGTGCTGACCGCCACCGTGCTCGGCGGCATCACGCTCGGCGGCGGCAAGGGCTCGGTCGCCAAGGCGCTGGCCGGCACGCTGATCGTGCTGTTGATTACCAACGGCCTGACCACGCTGTCGGTGCGCGGCGGCTACAACCGCATGGTGCTGGCGTCGATCCTGCTGGTCGCGGCGATGATCGACATCCGCTGGCTGAAGAACCGCAACCGTATCATCAGCAAGGTCTATGTGGCGCCGGCCTATCACTATCTGCCGCCACCACCGCCGACCGAGATCGGCAAGGGCGGTCCGTTCGAGCAGAACGACAAGCTGCGCGACGTGTCGCTGATCGGTCTCGGCAAGATCGAGGCGCCCGAAGACGTCATCCTCGACCGTCACGACAACCTCTATGCCGGCTCGCGGCACGGCGACATCATGAAGTTTCATGCGCCGGACTACACGCGCATGGAGGTGTTCGCCCATATCGGCGGCCAGCCGCTCGGCATGGCGTTCGACCGCAATGATAATCTCTACTGCTGCATCGGCGGCATGGGGTTGTACCGCATCGCGCCGGACGGCAAGGTCGAGAAGGCGACAGACGAGACCAACCGCAGCATCTGGTCGGTCAATGACGACAGCCGGCTGCGGCTCGCCGACGACCTCGACATCGCCGACGACGGCCGCATCTTCTTTTCGGAAGCCACGGTGCGCTACGAGATGGACGAATGGCCGGTCGACGGCCTCGAGGCCCGCGGCAACGGTCGCATCATCTGTTACGATCCCAACACCAACACCACCCGCACCGTGTTGCGCGGGCTGAAATTCCCCAACGGCATTGCCATCGCCAGCGATCGGCAGTCGATCCTGTTCGCCGAAACCTTCGGCTGCTCGATCAAACGCTATTGGTTCGACGGGCCGAAGTCCGGCAAGGTCGAAGTGGTGATGGACAATCTGCCGGGCTATCCGGACAACATCAATCTCGCCTCGGACGGCAACTACTGGCTGGCGCTTGTCGGAATGCGCTCGCCGGCGCTCGATCTGGCCTGGCGGATGCCGGACTTCCGCCGCCGCATGGGCAAGCGGCTGCCCGTCGACGAGTGGCTGTTTCCCAACATCAACACCGGCTGCGTCGTCAAATTCAACGAGCAGGGCCAGATCCTCGAATCCTTCTGGGATCTGTCCGGCGCCAATCATCCGATGATCACCTCGATGCGCGAGCATCGCGGCCATCTGTATCTCGGCGGCATCGCCAACAACCGCATTGGCCGCTACAAGCTCGACGGCGCCGATCCGAACTTCGTGCAGTACGACAAGCGATGGGGGAAACAGCCATGATCCCGGCGCTTCGCGAATTCGCGCATCGCTTCCTCGGCCGCGGCGAGGGCGCCATCACGGTGCCGCCGTTCGATGGCGCGCTGAAGCCGAACCAGACTCTCGAGCACGCAGAGGTCGTCGCGACGCTCCGTGGCGCCGAAGATCTCGCGACCGATGGCAGCACGCTTTTCGTCGCCGATGGCAACGCCGTGCTGCGGCTGGATGGCGCGTCGGTGGTTCCGGTGCGGCAGTTCGATCAGCAGCTGACGGCGCTGTGCGTGCTGCCGGATGGCCGGCTTGCGGTGGCGTTGGCGGGGCGCGAGGTGCGGGTGTTCGCACCGGGCGATGCCGGCGATGTCGTCATCAGCGGCGCCGGCATGACCGCCGTCAACGCTTTGGCACCCGGCCGGAACGGCGCGCTACTCGCGACCGACGGCTCGACCGAGTTGCCCTATGCCGAGTGGGGCCGCGATCTGCTCAGCCGCGGCCGCAGCGGCCGGCTGCTGTCGATCGATCCGGCATCGCGCAAGATCGAAGTCCGCGCGACAGGCCTGCGCTACGCCTTCGGCGCGGCGGCGTCGGGCGACACGACGCTGGTGAGCGAGAGCTGGCGCCATCGCTTGATCGCCGTCAGCGCCAAAGGCGACATCAAGCCGGTGTTCGACCATCTTCCGGTTTATCCGTCGCGACTGTCGCCTGTAGCCGGCGGCGGGTTCTGGATGACTGCCTTTACGGCGCGGACCCAACTGATCGAGTTCGTGTTGCGCGAGGCGGCGTATTGCCGACGCATGATGGCGGAGATCGATCCGGAGTTCTGGATCGTGCCGCGGCTGACCGCCGGGCACTCGTTCCGCGAACCGATGCAGGGCGCGCATCTCAAGACCATGGGCATCATCAAGCCGTGGGCGCCGCCGCGTTCCTATGGGCTCGTGGTCCGGCTCGGCGCCGACTACGCGCCGCTGTATTCGCTGCACAGCCGCGTCGACGGCAGCAACCACGGCGTTGTCGCGGCGGTGCAGATGGCCGACAGCCTTTACGTGCTGGCCAAGGGGCCGGGACGGCTGCTGCGGCTGAAACTCTCCGACATTCAAGCCGAGGCCGGCGCATGACGGACAACGTTCTGGAATTTCGCAAGGCGACCAAGCTGTATTCCGGCGTGCCGGCGATCGATGGCGTCGATTTTCAACTCCGTCGCGGCGAGATCCACGCGCTGGTCGGCGAGAACGGCGCTGGCAAGTCGACGCTGACCAAGGCGATGGCCGGCGTGGTGACGCTGACCTCGGGCACCATGCTGGTCGACGGCAAGGAGGTGGCGCCCAAGACGCCGCTCGAAGCGCGGCATCTCGGCATCGGCATGGTGTTTCAGGAGAACAGCCTGGTGCCGACCATGACGGTGGCGCAGAATCTGTTTCTCGGCCAGGAGAAATTCTACAACCGGCTGCGCGGCATCTACATCGCCGCCCAGCAATTCCTGCAATCGCTAAATTTCGACGTGACGCCGACCGCGACAGTCGGGATGCTCGGCGCGGCGCAGAAGCAGATGGTCGAGATCGCCCGCGCGGTGCTGCATCAGGCCAAGGTAATCATCTTCGACGAGCCGACCGCGACGCTGACGCCGGAGGAGAAGAAGTACTTCTTCGATCTGGTGCGCGACTTGAAGAAACGCGGCGTCTCGATCGTGTTCATCTCGCACGCGCTCGAAGAGGCGCTGCTGCTGGCGGACCGCATCACCGTGCTGCGCGATAGCAAGCACGTGGTCACCGACGATGCGCGCAATTTCGACCGCGACCGCATCGTCCAGGCGATGGTCGGCCGCGACCTCTCGAACACGCTGTATGGCAAGCGCAAGACCACGGTGCGTCCCGCCGGTGAGCGGATGCTGACGATCCAGAATCTGAAGTTGGCGCCGATGGTGAAGAACAATTCGCTGTCGATCTTCGCCGGCCAGATCACCGGCGTGTTCGGGCTGGTCGGGGCAGGGCGTACCGAGACCTTCAAGATCGCTGCCGGCGTGCTGAAGCGGGACCTGTTCCACGGCGGCGAGATTCTGCTGCGCGGCGAGCCGGTGCGTTATCGCGTCCCAGCCCCGGCCGTGAAGGACGGCATCGCCTACATCACCGAGGACCGCAAGGTCGAAGGTTTCTTCGAGACGATGTCGATCGCCCGCAACGTCTATCTCGGCCTGCTCGCCAAGTTTCCGCGCGGCCGCTTCCTGCTGTCGCGGCGCGAGGCGCAGACCAGCGGCGAGAGCTGGATCAAGCAGCTCAACGTCCGCGCCATCAGCCCCAAGGCCAAGGTTGTGGAGCTGTCGGGCGGCAATCAACAGAAGGTGGTGATCGCCAAATCGCTCGTGCAGGACCCGAGCGTGGTGATCTTCGACGAGCCGACCCGCGGCGTCGACGTCGGCGCGATCGTCGAGATTCACGAGCTGATCAATCGCCTCGCCGACGAGGGCCGGGCGGTGGTGGTGATCTCGTCCTACCTGCCGGAGATCCTGGCCCTGTCCGATCGGATCCTGGTGAGCCGGCAGGGCAAGGTGGTCGAGGAATTCTCCTGCCTGGACGCGACCGAAGAAAAGATCATGTACGCGGCGATCCATTGACGGGTGTGGCCGCTGGCGTGCTGGGCCGGCTGGATCACCAGCGGACGGCTGCTGCACGGCAGACGCGCTCGCGTTTTGACAACCAACTCTTTTTGATGGCAGATGCAACGAAACGGCACGCCGAACGTTATGGGGCTGGCGCGGTCGGGTAAGTCCCAGGTCGGCATGGCTTTCGGTCGCGCCTGAGTATCAATGATCAGCGCCTCTCCCTGAACTCATGACGTCAGACGCCGACCGTGGCTGAAACTCATTTTGGCTTGCCAAATTCGGTCGGGATGCACGCCGCTGTGCACGCCTACGACTGGGCCGCGACTCCGCTTGGGGCTCCGGATCGTTGGCCACCTTCGTTGCAGGTCACAACGGCAACGATGCTGTCGTCGAAGATCCCGTGCTTTGTGGTCTGGGGTCCGCAGCAGACGCTGCTTTACAACGATGCTTACGTGGAACTACTGGCCGACCGGCATCCCCGGGCGCTGGGGTGCAGCTTCCGCGAGGTGTGGCCGGAGATCTGGCCGGACCTCGAGCCTCTCGTCACCCGCGCCTATGCGGGTGAGGCATTGTCGCAGCAGAATCTACAGCTGCGGATGCAGCGTAGGGGCTACGACGAAGACACCTGGTTCACCTATTTCTACACCCCGGTCCGCGTCGACGATGGCGCCGTCGCGGGCTTTTTAGGCGGCTGTCTCGAGAACACCGAGTCGATGCTCGCCAGCAAGGCGCTCGAAGAGGCGAACGCCAAACTGCAGAAGGCGATCCGCGAGCAGAGTGCGGCAAATGACGCGGTCGATCGCAGCGAAGCCCGCTATCGCGCACTGTTCGAAGCGCTCGACGACGGCTTCTGCATCATCGAATTCTTCGATGGTCCGCACGGGCCGCTGAGCGACTACGTTCATCTCGAAGCCAATGCCGGCTACGAGAAGCAGACCGGCATTCCCAACATCGTCGGCCGCACGCTGCGCGATCTGGTGCCGGACGAGGCCGATGGCTGGGCCGAGCTGTATCGCAACGTTCTCCTCACCGGGCAGCCCATCCATTTCGAGCGCGAATTCGTCGCAGTCAAACGCACCATCGAAGTTTCCGCGACGCGGATCGAGCCGCCGGAGCTACGGCAGGTCTCGGTGCTGTTTCGCGACATCTCTTCGCGCAAGCAGGCCGAGGCGGCGCTGCGCGAGAGCGAGAAGATCGCGCGCGAGAACGTTCAGCGCGTGCAACTTGCGCTCGCTGCCGGCGCGATCATCGGCACTTGGTTGTGGGATCTGCCGAGCGACCGGTTCACCGTCGACGAGGCGTTCGCGCGCTCGTTCGGTCTCGACCCGGCCAAGGGCCGCGACGGCCTCAGCCTCGCGCAGGTCGTCGAAACCGTTCATCCCGACGATCAGGCCGGGCTCGCAGCGGCGATCGACGAAGCGGTCCGGCGTGGCGGCCCGTATGCCCATCAGTATCGGGTGCGCCGTGCCGACGGAAAGTACTACTGGCTCGAGGCCAATGGACGCGTTGATCTCGGTCCCGACGGCACAGCGCTCAGCTTCCCGGGCGTGCTGATCGACGTCGACGACCGCCGTGCATTGGTCGAGGAGCGGGACCGCGCGATCGCTGAGCTGCGGGCTCTGAATGAGACGTTGGAGCAGCGCGTCGCCGAAAGCCGCGCTGAGCTGATGCGTTCCGAGGAGCAGCTACGGCAGTCGCAGAAGATGGAAGCGGTTGGCCAGCTCACCGGCGGTCTGGCGCACGACTTCAACAATCTGCTCGCCGGCATCTCCGGCAGCCTCGAACTGATGGCGACGCGCATCAGCCAGGGCCGGATCAAGGACGTCGACAAATATCTGGTTGCGGCGCAGGGCGCGGTGAAGCGCGCGGCGTCACTGACTCATCGGCTGCTGGCCTTCGCGCGGCGGCAGACGCTGACGCCGACGGCGGCGAACGTCAACAAGCTGGTCAGCGGCATACTGGACCTCGTCCAGCGTACGGTGGGGCCGGGCATCGAGGTTCAGCACGTCGGCGCCACAGGGCTCTGGGCGGTGCTGGTCGACGTGCCGCAGCTCGAGAGCGCGCTGCTGAACCTGTGCATCAACGCCCGCGACGCGATGCCGGATGGCGGCAAGATCACGATCGAGACCGGCAATCGCTGGATCGATCGGGCGCATTCAAAGATCTACGACATCCCGACGGGGCAATACGTGTCGCTGTGCGTCTCAGACACCGGGACCGGAATGACGCGCGACGTCATCGCCAAGGCGTTCGATCCGTTCTTCACCACCAAGCCGATCGGGCAGGGCACCGGGCTCGGCCTGTCGATGATCTACGGCTTCGCGCAGCAATCCGGCGGCCAGGTGCGGATCTATTCGGAAGTCGGCGAAGGCACGATGGTCTGCATCTATCTGCCGCGCCACCGCGGCGAGGCGGAGGACGACGAGCGCAGTCCGGACTCCAGTCTGATCTCGTTTGCCGAGGCGGGCGAGACGGTCCTGATCGTCGACGACGAGCCGACGGTACGGATGCTGGTCGCCGACGTGCTGGGCGATCTCGGCTACAGCGCGCTCGAAGCCGCCGACAGCGTCGCCGGGCTGAAGGTGCTGCAATCCGATGCGCGGATCGACCTGCTGGTCACTGATGTCGGACTGCCGGGCGGCATGAACGGCCGCCAATTGGCCGACGCCGCGCGGGAGACCCGGCCGGACCTCAACGTGCTGTTCATCACCGGTTTCGCCGAGAATGCGTTGCTCAACAACGGTCAGCTCGAGCCTGGCATGGCGGTGCTGACGAAGCCGTTCGCCGTGGACACCCTGGCGGCGCGCATCCGCGAGCTGATCGCGAAATAAACTCTGCCCGTCATCAGTGCTGCAAAGCGTGGCTGCTGTCGTCCTGTCGCCGCGCTGCGGCGAGGTGAGACGCCTCCTGCGCCTGCGGCAACACAGCGCGATTGAGCCGCCGTGCCATCGCGCTCGCGCGCCGCGCCGTGTAGTCGAGCAGCCAGCGCTCAAGTTCGCCGGGCAGCAGCGCCGGCGCGTAGAGAAAGCCCTGCACGACGTCGCAGCCGAGTTCGGTCAGGAGCGCGAGCTGGCCTTCGGTTTCGACGCCCTCGGCGATCACGGTCAGCCGAAGGCTCTGGCCGACACGAACCACGGTGGTGACAATCGCCCGCGTATTGTCGTCGCTCTCGACGTCGCTCATGAAACCACGGTCGATCTTCAATTCCCGGATCGGCAGTTGCGCCAGCCGGCTGAGGCTCGAATAGCCGGTGCCGAAATCGTCGAGCGACAGGCCAACGCCGAGAGCACGCAGCGCCGTCATCGTCGCCAGCGCGCGCGAGCGCTCTTTCTCCAGGACGCCCTCGGTAACTTCGAGCATCAGCACCTCGGGCGGCAGGTCGTGCTCGGCCAGGCTGTCCGCCACCACGGAGGGCAGGTTGGCGTTCTGGAAATTGATCGGCGACAGGTTGACCGAGACGGAGGGGATATCCAATCCCTGCTGACGCCACATCTGCATCTGTCGGCAGGCCGCGCGGATCGACCACAGCGCGATCTGGTCGATCAGTCCACACTCTTCGGCGAGCGGGATGAACTTCGCTGGCGAAATTTCACCGAGGAGCGGATCGCACCAGCGCGCAAGTGCCTCCACACCGTGGATGGCGCCGTCGGTCGTGCTGATCTGCGGCTGATAGCGCAGTTCCAATCCGTCCTGCGCCACCGCCCGGCGCAGCGCCGCCGTATAAGCCATCCGTTCTTCGGCCAGTCCGTTCATCTCGGCACTGAAGAAGCGATAGGTGGAGCGCCCGGCGCGCTTGGCCTGATACATCGCCGTGTCGGCCTGCCGGATCAGCGTGTCGAGATCGGTGGCGTTGTCCGGGTACAGGCTGATGCCGATGCTGGCGGACATCGGCACATGCCTGGTTCCGATCCGCAGCGGCAACGTCAGCGCTTCTGAAAGACGTTCTGCGATCCGCCCGGCCGCGGCCGCGTCGCGATTGGGCATCACGACGACGAACTCATCGCCGCCGAGCCGGCCGAGCATATCTCCAGGCTGCACCTGTTCGCGGAGGCGCCGCGTGAACTCCACGAGGAATTCGTCGCCTGCCGAATGGCCGAGCGTGTCGTTGACGTCCTTGAAATTGTCGACGTCGAGAAACGCCAGCGCGACATGCTCGCCGGCCGGACAGGCCTCGGTCGCCTCGGCGATCAGGTCGCGCAGGCGCGCCCGGTTGGGCAGGCCCGTGAGCATGTCGTGATAGGCGAGACGGGCGATCTGCGCGCTCGATTCCTTGCGTTCGATCGCGAGCGCGCCGAGATCGACGACGGCCTCGATGATGCGCTGATGCCAGCGGCTCGGCGCCCGGCATTCACGGAAATAAAAGGCGAAGGTGCCGATCACTCGCCCGTCCTTGGACTTGATCGGTGACGACCAGCAGGCGCGCAGACCGACGGCGAGCGGACGTGCGTTGTAAGGTTGCCAGCGCGGGTCATTTTCCAGATCGATCGAGAGCACCGGCTCGCCAAAGTAGGCTGCTGCGCCGCACGAGCCGACGTCCGGCCCGATCGGCACTCCGTCGAGGGCTTGTGAGTAGTCCGTCGGCAGACTTGGCCCCCCGAGCGGGTGGATCAGTCCGGCGGAATCGATGTGCAGGAGGGATGAGACGACGTCCGGCGCGATCATCTCCACCTGCCGGCACAGCCGGTCGGCGATCTCCGCGATCGGAATCTCGTCGGCCAGCGCCGCAAGCGTCAATTGCTGCAGCGAGCGGAGCTGTTTTGATTCCGAAATGTCGGTCAGCATCGCGAAAGCGTGCCGCATCTGGCCCCGCGGGTTGCGCAGCGCCTTGGCCTCGGCCTGCACCCAGATCTCATCGCCGTTCTTGTCGTAGAGCAGAAGCTCCTGCTCGCCGCCGTTGTCGTCGAGGGTCCAGGTTTTCAGATTGTCCAGTGCGACCGGATCCGTGTAGCGCCCGGTCAGCAGCTCATTGGCGTGGCGGCCCTTCGCTTCATCGGCGGAATACCCGAACAGCGAGGTGAACGCCGCGTTGGAGTACACGATGGTTTGTTCGTGATCGGTGACGACGACGGCACGGCTGGTCCGGTCGGATATCGCGGTGAGGAGGGACATTTCCTCACGCCGCTCGACTTCGCGGGTGATGTCGCGGACAAAGGCGATCGTACAGCCTTCGCAGCCGAATTTGATGTGCGACACCGACATCGCCGCGCGAATGTGGCTGCCGTCCTTGCGCCCGATCTCGATTTCGCGTTCGCGATCACAGGTGGCGCCGCACGCAGCTGCCGGTGCGCCGGGCTGCGCAGGCATGGTGCCAAGACCGAGCGAGCCGACGTCGCAGCCAAGTACTTCGGAGCGGTTTACGCCCCAGACCGACTCCGCTGCTTCGTTGAAGTAACGAACGTGACGATGACTATCGACGATGACCACGGCCTCGCTCGATTGTTCGAGCGCGGCGAGGCGGATCGCCGGATCCTCGTTGAAGTCATCGCTGCTGCTCATCGTCAGTCCTGATCCCTGCGGAATCTACGAGGTTCCTCGATAGGAACTCCCCGTATGGAGTACTCATCGAAAGTGAGCAAAGCGTTGTTGTTCGCCGGGCGCCACCGGCGCTGCTCATCATTCTTAGGAATCAGTTGCCGGACGCCGGTGAGATTGTAAGTGTCGGGAAATTTCCGAGCGAAATGATACGCCGGTCGCGCCGATCAAAACTCTTTCGAGTGTCGCGGCGGACGTGCCCAGTGTTGGTCGGAAAGGAGCCGCCGACGACTACGCCGCGTCGACGTTAGGCGGAGGCGGGCGGCGCGTCGGTCGTTGCGCCGAAGATGTCGGTGAACGCCGCGCGGAGTGCGAGGTCCACATCGGGCATGGTCACCGGGAGGCCGAGATCGACCAGGCTGGTGACGCCGTAGCGCGGGTCGCTGATCCCGCAGGGCACGATCGCGGCGAAATGGCTGAGGTCGGGTTCGACATTGATGGCGATGCCGTGCAGCGACACCCAGCGTTTCAGCCGGACGCCGATCGCCGCGATCTTGTCCTCGAAGCCGACGCCCTTGTCGGGTCGCGCGACCCAGACGCCGACGCGGTCCTCGCGCCGCTCGCCGCGGACGTTGAAGGCGTCCAGCGTGGCGATGATCCATTGCTCGAGCGCGGCGACATAGGCGCGCACGTCGGGCCGGCGGCGCTTCAGGTCCAGCATCACGTAGGCCACCCGCTGGCCGGGCCCGTGATAGGTGAGCTGGCCGCCGCGGCCAGTGGCGTGCAGCGGAAACCGCGGATCGAGCAGGTCGGTGGCCTGGCCGCTGGTGCCGGAGGTGTAGAGCGGCGGGTGCTCGAGCAGCCACACCAGCTCCGGCGATTCGCCGGCCGCGATCGCCGCTGCGCGCGATTCCATCGCCGCCACCGCCTCCGGGTAGGGAATCGGTGCATCAGAAATCAGCCATTCGACCGGTGGACCGCCGGCGAGGGGGAAGAAACCGCCTGAAGTCAGCGTCTGGCGGGCGTTAACAGGCGTGTTAATCATTGAATAACCATAACATGGTCAGGTTCGCACACGTTCGTTTCACAGCCTGCCAGTCCGGGTTCCAGTGCCAACACTCGATAAAGTCTCGGTCGACCTCACCGTGGTGCTCGGCACCACATCAATGCCGATTCACCAGGTTCTGCGGTTGAGCCGCGGCGCCATCATCGAACTGGACGCCACCGAGGCCGACGAGGTCAAGATCCTCGCCAATAACATGCCGATTGCCAGCGGCGTGGTGCTGGTGGATCGCAACCGTATTGCGGTCGAAGTGAAACAGATGTTGACGCGATCGCCAGATCGCCGATGACGGCCTTGTAACCCCATCATGGGTTTGTTAAATGGGCGCCGTCGATCCGGTCGGGCGCCCAGCCCAGGCTGATCCCAAGCGCTCGTGGCGGAATTGGTAGACGCGCTGCCTTGAGGTGGCAGTGAGTAAAATCGTGGGGGTTCGAGTCCCTCCGAGCGCACCAGCCATCCTTCTCCAAAATCGATCATCCTGACAATGCTGCGGAATTCCGCGGCATCAGCCGACTCGCCGGTGAGCAGGCGCAGACGGGCGTTTCGAGCCCGCGCGCACTCAGGCGAATCGTCTGGCGCCTGCGACGCAGCCGATGACCACCACGGTGGCCCCGACCATCGTCCAGGCCACGGTTTCGCCGAGCAGGACGGCCGCCAGCACGAGGCTGAGGAACGGCTGCAGCAGCTGCAGCTGGCCGACGCTGGCGATGCCGCCGAGCGCCAGTCCGCGATACCAGAACAAAAATCCGACCAGCATGCTGAAGACGGAGACGTAAGCCAGGCCTGTCCACTCCGGCAGGGTGATGCCGGCCCAGGTCTCCGGCGCCGTCAGCAGGGCGATCACCGTCATGATCGGAAGCGAGATCAGCAGCGCCCACGAGATCACCTGCCACCCGCCAAGGCGGCGCGACAGCGTCGCGCCTTCGGCGTAGCCGAGGCCGCAGGCGATGATCGCCGCGATCATCATCAGGTCGCCCGCCAGCGAGCCGCCGCCGCCCTGGCCCAGGGCGAAGCCGGCGACCGTGAGGCCGCCGAGAATCGAAAACGCCCAGAATGCCGGTTTTGGGTGTTCGGCACCGCGGATGACGCCGAACACCGCGGTGGTCAGCGGCAGCAGGCCGACGAACACGGTCGAGTGCGCCGACGTGACGTGCTGCAGGGCGAGCGCCGTGAGCAGCGGGAAGCCGGCGACCACTCCGGCGGCGACGATGACGAGAGGCCCGACGTCCGCAGCGGCCGGTCGGCGCTGGCGCAGCGCGACCAGAAGGCAAGCGCCCAACACCGCCGCGATCAGCGCGCGCGCCGAGGTCAGGAACAGCGGCGAGAAGCCGCCGACTGCGACTCGCGTCGCCGGCAATGAACCGCTGAAAATGATGACGCCGAGGATGCCGCTGCCCCAGCCGGCCGTCGTCCGATGCATGATCGCCTCCGTGTGAGGCGCCACCAGACGCGGCTCCGGCTGGCAAAGCCAGCCACAGTCCAGTACAATTCAATCGAACTGTGTGCGTGACGGGATCCATACAGTCGAGGATTTGAGCGTGGCAGGCTCCACCAAAACCCAGCATGTGATGACGACGATCCGGGCCAAGATCGCGCAGCGCGCGCTGGCGCCCGGCGAACGGCTGCCGTCGATTCGAAAGCTGTCCGCTACGTTGGAGGTCTCGCCCTCGACGGTGGTCGAAGCCTACGACCGGCTGGCAGCCGAGGGGGTGATCCGGCCGCGTCCCGGCTCGGGCTTCTATGTCACCGGCAGTTCGACGCCGTTCGCGCTGATCGCTGCTGAGCCGAATCTCGACCGCGCGATCGATCCGCTCTGGGTCTCCCGGCAATCGCTGGACATCGGCGCGGGCGCCTTCAAGCCGGGCTGCGGCTGGCTGTCCGCCGAGTGGATGCCGCTCGACGCGATCCGGCGCGCGATGCGCAGCCTGTCGCGATGCGACAGCGCGGTGCTTGCCGACTACGGCCCGACGCACGGCTATCCGCCGCTGCGGCAGTTGCTCGCGCGCCAATTCGCGGCCGAAGGGCTCGCTGTCGGCGCCGATCAGATTCTGCTGACGTCGTCCGGAACGCAGGCGATCGATCTGCTGTGCCGTTTCCTGCTGCAGCCCGGCGACACCGTGCTGCTCGACGATCCCTGTTACTTCAACTTCCAGGCGCTGCTGCGCGCGCATCGGGTGAAGGTGGTCGGGGTGCCGATGTCAGCGACCGGCCCGGACCTGGACCGGTTCGTCGAGGCGGTGAAGACCCGCAAGCCGCGGATGTACATCACCAACTCCGCGATCCACAATCCGACCGGCGCGACGCTGTCGCCGCAAGTCGCTCACCAGATTCTGGTCGCCGCGGCGGAGCACGGCGTGACCATCGTCGAAGACGATATCTACGCCGATTTCGAGCCCGACCCGTCGGCGCGCCTGGCGTTGCTCGACGGGCTGTCGCGCGTGATCCGGATCGGAAGCTTTTCCAAGACGCTGTCCGCGGGATTGCGATGTGGCTACATCGTCGCGCGCAGAGACTGGATCGAGGGCTTGCTCGATCTTCTGGTCGCAACCAGCTTCGGCGGCCCGAATCCGGTCGCTGCGGCGCTGGTCGCCACGGTGCTGCAGGACGGCAGCTATCGCAAACATCTCGGCGACGTGCGGCGGCGGCTGGCGCGCCGCCGCACGGACGTCGCCGGCCAATTGGCCGGGCTGGGTATCGTACCGTGGTTGATGCCGCGCGGCGGATTCAATCTGTGGTGCAAGCTTCCGGGGCATCGCGACGGCGGCGCGATCGCGATGGCGGCGCTCCGCGACAACGTGGTGCTCGCGCCGGGAAACGTCTTCAGCGTTTCGCAATCGTCGCCCGACTTCATGCGGGTGAACGTCACGCAAATGACCGATCCGCACTGTTTCAAAGTGCTCGCGCGCGTGCTGGCGGAGCCCAACTAAGCGGCGTGAATCGCGGTGCGCGGCTTATCATCGAGCCGATATCAGCAGTCGCCCGATCACGGACTGGGCAGCGTGAGCTGAAAGCCGAGGCATCGATCTGTCGATGGCACCCTTCGGCGCTGCACCCAAGCGATCAACTCACTGCGAAACGGTCTCGACAGGCGGCCGCTGAAGGCTCAAGCTGGCGCGAAATGTCAAGTCGTCAAATCGTCATGGCACTAAAGTTGCATTATCGTGAACCAGGTGGTGCGGGCAGGGCAACCGCCCACTTCCTTGGGAGCGGCGATGGGTGCAGGCACCGACGTAAGCGCCTTCAGCGATTTCGTACTGCGGCTTCACGAGCGCAGCCGGATCGAAGATCCGGCCGCCTTGCTACATTGGAGCATCGCGGAGCTGGCTGACATCCTGCACGCCGATTGCGGCTGGGCCGGCTGGGCCGATCTGTGGAACGGCAACGATGTCGAAGTCTGCGGCGCCGTCGCCTACGGGCTGCCCGATGATTTTCAGTCGTTCTGGGACAGCATTCGCCGTGAGGACCTGCTCGCGCGCGACGTGATCGCCACCGGCAATGCGCAGGCCTGCTACGACCGGCAGGGCGAGCGGCACACCGACGGCATGATCGCGCTGTCGGATCGCTACAACATCCGCAAGATGACGGTGGTCTGCGAACTGCGCAGCGACGGCGAGCCGTCGCTGTTCATGTCGTTTTATCGCGGTGATCGCGGGGCGCGTCCGCTCGATGAGGCGGAGACGCAATTCGTGCGCTGCGCGATCGATCATCTGGCGCGATTGTCGGCACGGCGCTGCGAAGCGGAGAGCGGCCGCGCGGCGCTGCTGGTCAACGACGAGGGGCGTATCGTATTCGCGCCGCCGGACTCGCTGCGCTTCCTGCGCGAGCGCTGGCCCGGCGCGCGCGCCAACTATCTGCCCTTCGCATTCACGTCACCGGCGGCGGAGCCGACGCGTAGCGTCACCGACGGCGTCGTCGTGCAGAGCCGGCGGCTCGGCGGTTACTTCAGCCGGCCATTTCACCTCGTGCATTTGCGGCCCGCGGGGGCATTCGACACGTTGACGCCGCGCGAGCGGCAGGTCGCCGACGAGATCGCCAAGGGTCACACCCACAAGGAGATCGCACGCCGGCTGGCGATGTCGCCCAACACGGTGCGCAATCACACTCAAACCATCCTCGGCAAACTTGGCCTCAGCAATCGCGCCATGCTCGCCTCGATGGCGACCAGCTCCGCCGCGATCTAGCTGCGACGGCGGCGCTTCTCCGGCTTCGGCGCTATATCACCCCGTCCTTTGATTTACATCTTTTCCCGTACGGATCCTCCGCGCAGCTGCCTCTGCGCGCAAACGCTCGCTGTCTGCAGCATATCTGCGCGCATTGCTCACGAATTAGCCCTTGTATGATTACCAATTGATCGGAGCCCGGCTGCATTTCAATATGCAGATTTGCACATTGTGTTGCACAATTGGGCGTTTTCACCCGGCAACAATGCGCGATGATGAACGTACGACATCGCCGCCGATTAGTACGGACACCCGAGCGCCATGCATCTTCCTGTCTCGCGTCTCACCACCAAGCGGTTGCGCCACGCCAGTGAGCTGGCGATCGGGCCTATCCTGCTGCTGGCGGTGTGGTGGCTCGCCGCGCGCGGCGGCTGGGTCAACAAGGATCTGCTGCCGTCGCCGATCGATACGCTGCGCGACACCGCGGTCAATCTGTGGTCCGGCAGCATGAGCAAGGACATCGCGCACACGATGGTGCGCGTCGGCTACTCGATCGTCATCGCGATCGTCGCCGGCGTTCCGGTCGGCATCGTGCTCGGCGCCAAGGCGGCGGTGTATCGCTCGGTCGAGTTCATCGTCGACTTCTTCCGCTCGACGCCGGCGACGGCGATGTTTCCGCTGTTCCTGCTGCTGTTCGGGCTCGGCGATCTCGCCAAGATCGCGGTGGCGGCGTTCGCCGCCTGGCTGGTGATCGTGTTCAACGTCGCCTACGGCGTGATGAACGCGCGGCAGACCCGCGTGCTCGCGGCGCGCTCGATGGGCGCGTCGTCGCTGCGCATCTTCCGCGACGTGATCTTTTTCGAGACGCTGCCGCAGACCTTCGTCGGGCTACGCACCGCGGTGTCGCTGGCGCTCGTGGTGATTATCGTCGCCGAGATGTTCATCGGCGCCACGGACGGCATGGGCCATCGCATCATCGACGCGCAGATCTCGTACTCGCTCACCGACATGTACGGCTCGATCCTGATCGCCGGCGCGCTCGGCTACGGGCTCAATCTGGTGCTGCTGTTTCTCGAGCGCTCGCTCATTCACTGGTCCGGCAAATAAGCCGCGCCGCTCGCCGCAATCCGAAGGAGACCTCGCGATGAAGACATCCGTTCTGTGCGCCGCTGCAATCGCCGCCGCCGTGTCGGCGACTTCCGGCCAGGCCTCGGCCGCCTGCGCCAAGATGGACAAGGTGTCGGCGGCCTGGCTGCCGATCATGCAGACCACCGCGTACTACGTCGCGCTCGATCAGAAGCTGTTCGAGAAGGCCTGCATCGAGATCGAATCCGCCAAGATGGAGTCGCCGAACCAGATCATCGACGCGCTGATCGCCGGCCGCGCCGATTTCGGCCCGCCCGGCGCGGCGGCTGGCATCGCGATGATCGCGGAGGCGAAATTTCCCGGCAAGCTGAAGATCTTCGGGCTGCAGGGCGGCGGCATCAAGGTCGACCGCATCAATGACGGGCTGATCGTCAAGCCGGATAGCGAGATCAAGAGCTTCGCCGATCTGAAGGGCAAGACGCTCGGCCACGTGCCGGGCATCCAGTGGCGGACGATCTCGCGCCACATGGTGAAGGCCGCCGGCCTCGATCCGGACAAGGACGTCAAGCTGGTCGATCTCGCGGTGGCGATGCAGGTGCCGGCGGTGGTCGGCGGCACGGTCGACGCGACGCTGTCGCTGGAGCCGGTCGGCTCGATTGCGGTTGCGTCGGGCAAGGCCAAGCGGGCGATGACCAACCCGGTCGCCAGCGTGATCGCCGACCCGTTCTATTCCGGCGCTTCGGTGATGACCACCAAGTTCCTGACCGAGCGCCCCGATGTCGCCCGCCGCGTCGTCGCGGTGATCGATCAGGCGACCGACCTGGTGAATGCCGACTTCGCCAAATACAAGGCCGTGCTGCCGGCCTACACGCCGATGAAGGCCGATCAGCTCGATCTTGTTGCGCAGCCTTATCTGCGCGGCTTCAAGGATCTGAACGACACCGACATCAAGTCGTATCAGGCGCTGGTCGACGTCTTCATCGCAGAAGGCGTCGTGCAGGGCCCGATCAACGTCCGCGACAAGATGCTGAGCAAGGCGGATCTCGGCGAATGAGTGCGAGCAGCGTCCTCCAACTGCGGCCGAAGCCGATGACCGAACCCGCACCGCCCGTCGCCGCAGCAAAACCCGCCCGGCAACGGAAGATGACGATCCGCGGCCTGCGCAAGACGTTCAACGACGCCGTGGTCTATGACGGCTTCGATCTCGATCTGCCGCTCGGCCAGTTCATCTCGGTGTTCGGTCCGAACGGTTGCGGCAAGAGCACGCTGATCAACATGATCTCCGGGCTGATGCCGATGGACGCCGGCGAGGTGCTGTACGACGGCCAGCGCATCAGCGAGACGCGGATCTCCTACGTCTTCCAGAACTATCGCGAGGCGCTGTTTCCGTGGCTGCGGGCGATCGACAACATCCATTACCCGCTCAAGGTGATGGGCGTGCCGCGCGCCGAGCGCAAGCGACGGATCGAGAAGCTGCTGGCGGAGTTCGAAATCCGCATCGATCTCAACGCCTATCCCTACACGCTGTCGGGTGGCCAGCAGCAGACCGTATCGATTCTGCGCGCGCTGGTGACCGAGCCGGAGGTGCTGTTTCTCGACGAGCCGTTCTCGGCGCTCGACTACGAGATGACGATGTCGATGCGCGAGCAGCTGCAGAAGATCTTCATGAAGACGAAGACCACGATGCTGCTGGTGTCGCACGATCTCGACGAGGCGATCGAGCAGGCCGACAAGCTCGTGCTGCTGACGCGGCGGCCGACCCAGGTCGCCGAGATCGTCGAGATCGATTTGCCGTGGCCGCGCGATCTCACCGTCACCACGGGCGACGCGTTTATGGCGATCAAGCGTCACTGCCTCGATCGCTTCTGGCAGGAAGTGAAGAAATGACCGGCGTCGGCTGAGCCGGCCCGAAAAATCCAACCACATCTCAATCTCGGAGACAGACATGACGAAGCGCCGGTTTCGCGCCGCTGCGGTGCAGACACTCGCCAAGTTGGGCGATTTCGATTTCAACATCGCGCTCGCGACACGCTACGTCGAGGACGCGGTCCGGCAGGGCGCCGAGCTGATCGTGTTCCCGGAATGCATGGATACCGGCTATCTGTTCGACTCGCCGGAGCATTGCCGCGAACTCGCCGAGACGCTGACCGACGGCCCGTTCGTCAAGGCGCTGGCGGCGCTCAGCCGCAAGCACGGCGTCTACATTGCCAGCGGCATCACCGAATGGGATCCGGCCAAACAGAAGATCTTCAACACCGGCATCATGTTCGACCGCAAGGGCGAGGTGGCGTGCCACTACCACAAGCAGTTTCTCGCGACGCATGACCAGAACTGGTTCGCGTTCGGCGAGCGTGGCTGCCCGGTGGTCGACACTGATCTCGGCAAGATCGGCCTGCTGATCTGCTTCGACGGCCGCATCCCCGAGATCTTCCGATCGATGGCGATGCAGGGCGCCGAAGTGATCGTCGACATGGCGAACTTCTTCGCGATGGACCAGGCCGACATGTGGGGCCCGGCGCGCGCCTACGAGAACGGGCTGTGGCTGGTGGCCGCCACCAAGGCCGGCTACGAGCGCTCGATCTACTATCCGGGCGGCAGCATGATCGTCGATCCGAAGGGACGGGTGCTGTCCAAGGTGCCGTACGACACCCATGGCATGTCGATCGCCACCATCGATCTCGACGAAGCCGCCGACAAGTCGATCTACACCGCCAACGACAAGATCGCCGACCGCCGCCCCGAGACCTACGGCATCATGGCGCTGCCGTATGAAGAGACGCCGGTCAACGGCGTTGCCGATCGCCCGCTGATCCCGTCGAAGTCGGTCACCAAGGTCGCCGCCGTGCAGATGCACGTGACGCCGGACTGCAGTGTCGCGGAGGTGCTCGACATGGTCGACCACACCGCCAAGCTCGGCGCCAAGGTGATCGCGCTGCCGGAATACGCCTTCAGCGCGCACTACATCCTGACGCCAGCCGAAGCGGCGGCTGCAGCCGATCAGGCCGCGTCGAACCTCGCGGCGGTGTCGAAGATCGCCGGCCGCTACGGCTGCCTGATCGCGGCGCCGATCATCGAGCGCGCCGCAGCCGGCCTCTATGTCACCACGGTCCTGATCGGGCCGGACGGGAAAGAGATCGGGCGCTATCGCAAGACGCATCTGACCGCCGAAGAGCGAAAGTGGGCGGTCGCCGGGTTCGACTATCCGGTGTTCGACACCGTGTTCGGCCGCATCGGCGTGATGTCGGGTTACGACGCGGTGTTTCCGGAGACCTCGCGTTGCCTCGCGATCGGCGCCGCCGATATCATCCTGTGGCCGGCGGCGCTGCGCGAGCCGTTCGAGCGCGAGCTGCTGGCCGTGCCGCGCGCCGAGGACAACCGCGTCGCGGTCGTGCTCGCCAACCGCGTCGACAGCCCGTATCCGGGCGGCAGCGTGGTCATCCCGCCGACCGGCTTCCCGCAGTGGGACATCAACGTCGCGGCGCCGCGGGTGATGAAGCTCGGCGCGGTGATGCCCAAGCAAATCGATCTCGCCGTTTGTCGGCAGAAGATGATGATCCCGAAGGTGGACATGTTTGCAAACCGGCTGGTGGAGACGTACGCTCCCATCGTCGCGGCGTAGTCCCGTTCGGTGGCTGTCCGGACACAAGCGGAAGGTCGGCGCATCGGCGCCGGCGGTGCCGGGGAGACGGCGGCGGGCGTGGCGAAGACACAGCGCACCATCAGGTACGACTGGAACGACGTCGTCTATTTTCTCGAGGTGGCGCGGCAGCGCAGCCTGGTCCGCGCCGCCGCCAAGCTCAAGGTCGATCACACCACGGTCAGCCGCCGCGTCCGTGAGCTGGAGCGGAGCCTCAACTCGACGCTGTTCAAGCGCAGCAAGTCGGGCTTCACGCTGACCGAGATCGGGATGCGGCTGCTGCAATATGCCGAAGGGATGGAGAGCCAGGCCAACTCCATCGTCGAGGCGCTCGGGACGGACACAGCAGATGCCGGCGGCGCGGTGCGGATCGCCGCGATGGAAGGCATCGGCAGCTTCTATCTGACGCGCTGCATCGCCGACTTCAACCGGATCTACCCGTCGATCCAGATCGAGCTGATCACCGACACCCGGCTGCTCGATCTCAGCCGGCGCGAGGCCGACATCTTCGTCAGCTTCTTCCGGCCGCAGGGCAAGCGACTGTCGATCAAGAAGGTCGGCGAATTCCGGATCTCTCTGTATGCAACGGATGCGTATTTCGGCGGCCGCAGCCCGCCGGCCACGGTGAAGGAACTCGAGACGCATTCGTTCATCGATTTCATCGAGGACTATATCTACAGCAAGGAGAACCGCTGGCTGTCCGACGTGCTGCGGCCGCCGCACACGATCTTCCGCAGCACCAGCCTGGTGGCGCAATCGATCGCCGTCGCCGAAGGGCAGGGCATCGCGATGTTGCCGTCCTACGTCGCCTCCGCCAATCCGGCTCTGCGTCCGGTGATGCCGGAGTTGTTCACGACCCGCGACATCTGGCTGTCCGTCCACGAAGACTTGCTCCACATTGCGCGGATCAAGGCTGTCACGACGTATCTGGAGAAGCGCGTCGAGGCCGACCGGGCGTTTCTCACCTCGGTGAAGAACAAACCGGCCCGTAAGCGCGGCTAACCGCGCCTTTCGACCGCTGCGCGAAATCGCGCTGCAGCAAACGCGGCCTGATCCGCAGCAAACACGTCGCGCGACTTAGCAAGCACCCCGCCGGGGGATGCATTCGCATCATGGTCAGCCGGGAACAGCGTTGCTTATGATTTGCATCGTCAGCAAAGCGGAGGCCGCGCATGAGCTCGGGTATCGGACGTCGTGAGTTACTTCTCGGGACAGCCAGCGCGATGCTGGCGGCGCCTTTCATTCGGCCGGCGCAGGCGGCCGACGAGATTTTGATCGGTGTGCCGACCGCGCAGTCGTCGCCGGTCGGCGTCGGTGATCACAAGGACTGGCTCAACGGCAGCACGCTCGCGGTCGACGAGATCAACGCCGCCGGCGGCGTCAAGGGCCGCAAGCTCAAGCTCGAAGTCGTCGACATCGACGTGCTGTCGCCGGAGGGCACGGTCAGCGCGTTCCAGGCGCTGAACGGCCGCAAGGTCCACGCCATTACCTCGGCCTTCGTGCTGATCCCGCAGCCGGCGATGGACGCCGCGGCGGCGACCGGCGTGCCGTATCTGCACGGCAACACCGGACAGGCCTCGCTCGACCTCGTGAAGGGCAATCCGACCAAATACAAGAACATCTTCCAGATCGACGGCGCCGAGACCTGGTACGGCTACGGCTTCATCCGCTATCTCGACAAGCTGGTCGAAAGCGGCGCCTGGAAGCCGAAGAACAACAAGATCCACATCGTTCAGGAACAGATCGCCTACACCCAGGTGATCTCCAAGGCGACCCAACAGGCGATTGCCGAATCCAAGGGCAAATGGGCGGTTGGTGCCATCACCGACATCCAGTATCCGGTTCAGGACTGGGCGCCGGTGCTGCGCGCGTTGCACGACACCGACGCCGGCGTGCTGTTCATCGATCACTGGGTGGCAGCGGAGCTGGCGGCGTTCGCACAGCAGTTCTCCGGCGATCCGGTCAAGGGCTCGCTGGTCTATCTGCAATACGGCCCGAGCCAGCCGGAATTTCTCAGCCTGGCCGGCGGCACCGCCGAAGGCATGGTGTGGGGCACCGTGATCGGCACTCACGCGACCGGACCGGCCGCGACGTTCCGCACCGCCTACAAGAAGCGGTTCGGCGACAACATGGGCATCGTCTACACCGGCAGCGGTTACGACATGACCAAGATGCTGGCGCAGATCTGGGCGGAGGTGGACCCGAGCAATTTCGACGGCGTCGGCGCCGCGATCCGCAAGGCGAAGTACACTGGCGTGTGCGGCACCTACACGTTCGACCGGCCCGAACAGTGCCCGCTGGTGCATCCGTGGCAGACCGAGGATGCCAACGCCGGCATCAGCCATCTGCTGCTGCAGGTGCAGGACGGCAAGCACACCATCATCGCGCCGGACGGGCTCGCGGAAGCCAAGCTCAAGCCCGCCCCCTGGTTCTGAGCGAGCCGGCGGCAGGGCGATGATCGAGGGCGCGCGGTTCGGCTGCGAAGGAGTTAGCCTGTCGCTCGGCGGCAGGCAGATCCTCAAGAACGTCGCGCTCGCGGTGCGGGGCGGCGAGATGCTCGGCCTGATCGGGCCAAACGGGGCCGGCAAGACCTCGCTGTTCGAAGTTCTGTCCGGCCGCTACGTGCCGCAGCGCGGCGAGGTGTTTCTCAATCAGCAGCCGCTCGGCAAGCTCGACATCTTCCAGCGCGCGCGCCGCGGCGTGGCGCGGACTTATCAGAGCCCGGTCGTGCCGAATTCGCTCACGGTTGGCGAAGTGTTCCGAGCCGCGCGCAAGGCTTATCCACCCTATATGTCGGTGCACGACGCCGAATGGGCGGCGCGCCTCGTCGGCCTCGAAGTGTCGTGGTCGCGGCTCGCCGGCACTCTCGACACCTTCGACCGCCGCAAGCTGCTGCTCGCCTGCCTGATGATGCGGCGCCCGCAGGTGCTGCTGATGGACGAGCCGGCCTCCGGCCTGATCAACACCGAGATCGCCGAGCTCGACCTGCTGCTGCGCAAGCTGGTCGACGAGTATCACATCGCCGTCATCCTGATCGAACATCGGCTCGAACTGCTCGGCGCGATCGCCGACCGCATCGTCGTGCTCGATCTCGGCGCGGTGATCGCCGAGGGCGATCCGGAGACCGTGTTCAAGGACCCCAAGGTGCGCGCCGCTTACTTCGAGGGAGCGGCATGAGCCGGAATCTGCTGAAGATCGAGGGGCTGTCGGCCGGCTACGGCCCGCTGCGCGTGCTGCACGAGATCGACTTCGCAGTGGCGAAGGGCGAGCGGCTCGCCATCGTCGGCCTCAACGGCCACGGCAAGACCACGTTGTTCCGCGCTATCATGCATCTGGTCGGCTGGCAGCGCGGTTCGGTGCGGTTCGAGGAGGCCGAGATCGGCGGCTCGCGCTCGCTGGGCGAGGGACGGCGCACGCCGGGCATCGTGCGGATGGGGATCGCGATGACGCCGCAGGGCGACGCGATCTTCCCGGGCCTCACGGTGCGCCAGCATCTGGATTGCGGCGCCTATACCAAGGAAGCCTGGCACGGCCGCGATGCGCGGGCCGACAAGGTCTTCGACCTGTTTCCGCCGCTGCGCGAACTGCGCGACTCGCTGGTCGGCAAGCTGTCCGGCGGCGAGCGGCGGATGGTGTCGATCGGCCGCGCGCTGATGGCCGACGCCAAGCTGTATCTGATCGACGAGCCGTCGCTCGGCCTTGCGCCGAAAATCTCGGAGCGCGTGGTCGACGCGCTGATGAACATCTCGCTCGACGGCAAGGCGATGGTGATCGCCGAGCAGAACGTCGAACTCCTGTCGGGCAAGGTCGATCGCATGATCGGCATGCACGCCGGCCGCCTGCGCGGCGAAGTCGGCCACGTGGATCTCGTCTGATGGATGCTGGACTGGTTCTGTACGCGCTGTATCTCGGGGCGATCTACGGCCTGATGGCGATCGGCATCTCGCTGCTGTGGTCGAGCGTCGGCATGGTCAACATGGCGCACGGCGCGACCTTCGCCGTCTCCGGCTACGCCGCCTTCCTCGCCGCGCAATGGTTCACGCCGCTGGTCAAGGCGGCGATCACTACCACCGCCTGGTCGAACCCGACGCTGGCGGTGCTGCTGGCGCTGACCGGCATCGTCGCCGGCGCGATCTGCGGCGTGGTGATCTATCTGATCGCCTTCCTGCCGATCCACGACAAACCGAACTTCGCGGTGCGCAGCCTGATCATCACCATGGCGATCAACCTCGCCACCGTGCAGGCGCTGCTGTGGTGGTTCGGGCCGCAGCAGAAGAGCCTGCCGAAGGTGTTCGGCATCGGCCGCACCGAAATTCTCGGGATGGCGCTGCGGATCGACCAGATCGTCACCATCCTGACCACCATCGCGGTGCTCGGCCTGACGCTGCTGTGGCTGCGCCGCAGCCGGATGGGGCTGGAGATCCGCGCGGTGATGCAGAACATGGAGGGTGCGGCGCTGTCTGGCATCTCCGCCCGGCGCACCGCGCTGCCGATCATGATGCTGACCGGCGCCTTCGCCGGGCTCGCCGCGGTGCTGCTGTCGCAGACCGTGTTCGTCAGCCCGACCGCCGGCGCGATCCCGCTGGTGAAGGGGCTGACGATCGCGCTGCTCGGCGGCCTCGGCTCGGTGCCGGGGGCGGTCGCCGGCGCGGTGTTGATCGGCTTCGTCGAGGCGATCACCGGCATCATCCCGTTCCTCGGGCAGCGCTACGTGCTGTTCGTCCAATTCGCCGTCATCATCGCCGTCCTCGTCGCGCGCCCGCGCGGACTTGGCGGTCTGCTCGACGAAACGCGGGAGTAGATCGTGGCCGATCAGACGCCGGATCGCACATACTATCAGGTCGGCCGCCGGCCGCACGAGCTGACGCTGAAGCCGGCGGGCGCTGCGCCGTGGGAGCGCTGGCGCGTGCCGTTCACCAAGCGGCACTGGCTGGCCTGGCGCGGCCGCATCAATCCGCGCTCGCTGGTGCGCGAGCGCAGCCTCGACGACAAGCGGCCGCTGTGGTGGACGCTCGGCCTCGGCGCGCTGCTGGTGACGACACCGTTCCTGAGCGATCAGGGCATCACGGTGGCGTCGATCTTCTGCATCTATGCGGCGATCAACGTGATCTGGACGCTGATCATCGGCACCGCCGGCATCTTCTCGCTGGCGACGATGGCGGTGGTCGGGCTGTGCGGCTACGCGGCGGCGGCCGCGAATGTCTATCTCGGCGTGCCGTGGCCGCTGCTGATCCCGATCGGCGCGCTGGTCGGCCTCGTCCTCGGCGCCATCCTGGCGCTGCCGTCGACCCGGCTCGACGGCCTGTATTACGCGCTGCTGACGCTCGGCGTCGCCGAGATCTGCCGGGTGTTCGTCTCGCAGATCAAGGCGCTGGCGCCGTCGAACGGCAGCATCAACCAGGTCGCCTCGTTCATTCCGGCGGACTGGCTGCTGAAACGGCCCGGCCTGCTGCTCGGCTTCGCCGGCGCCTTCGTGCTGCTGCTGTGCGCGCTGCTGGTATTCCGCCTCGTCAACAGCGAAAGGCTCGGCATCCTGCTGCAGTCGGCGCGCGAGGACGAGGCGTTCTCCGAGGCGGTCGGCATCGACTATCGCCGAGCCCGGCTGTGGGTGTTCATCATCTCGTCGGCGGCGCTGGGCGCGATCGGGGCGTTCTACGCGATGTTCTATCGCTCGATCTCGCTCACGGTGTTTTCGCTCGATCAGCTCTTGGTGATGTTCGCCATGATCGTGATCGGCGGGCTCGGCCGCTCCGAAGGCGCGGTGATCGGCACCGCGATCGTGGTGCTGATCGACAAGGGCCTGATCGATCTGGGGCCACTGCGGATCATCCTGGTCGCGGTGGTGATGGTGGTGGTCGCGACCACCGCGCACAACGGCCTGGTCGGCGTGCGCGCCCAGTTCCGCAATTTCCGCAACCGCAAAAAGAGCGAGCGCCGCGCCGTCCGGACCAAGAAGGGGGGTGAAGTGATGCCCGAGGAAGCCACCGAGATCGCCGACAAGCAGCAGGTCTATTACCGGCTGTTCGACAAACGCATTCGCGACCATCTCAAGACGCTGATCACGCCAGAGCTGATCGCCGAGCACAAGGCCAAGCCGCTCGGCCAGCATTCCGACGCGCTCGACCGCGTGCTGAACTACTTCCGCCGCGCCGAGTTGGCGGACAAATACGCCATCATGCGGGTCGGGCCGTACCGCAGCTGCTCCTACAAGGTGATGGCGTTCTCCGGCCGTGCCGGTCACCCGCCGCGCGTTGTCGACGACAAGCTCTACGCGACGCTCGACGAGGTTTACCACGCGGTGTTCCTGCTCCGCGTCAACGATCTGCTCGAAAGCTGAAGGCTCCCCCTGCGATGGCGACGAAACGTATCCATGGTTATGCAGATCCGCTCTCGGTGAAGGCCGGGCAGACGGTCTCGTTCATGATCTCGGGCGAGGGCACGGATCATGTCGATGCGCAGCTCGTCCGGTTGCTGCACGGCGACGAGAGTCTGGACGGGCCGGGCTTCGTCGAGGAGGAGGTCCCGAGCCCGATTCCGGCGCGGATCGCGGTGCGGCGGCAGTTCACCCAACTCGGCGGCCATGCGGTGGTCGACGATCCGCGCCAGTTGCTGATGCCGAGCGGCGACTTCACGCTGTATGCGTTCGTCTATCCGACCAAGCCCGGCATTCGGCGGCAGGCCTTCTTGTCGAAATGGGACGTGGTCGCCAGCAAGGGCTACGGCCTCGGCATCAGCGCCGAGGGCAAGCTCGAGTTCTGGGTCGGCGACGGTACCCACATCGATCACGTTGCCGCCGAGATCCCGCTGGTCGAGCGGGTCTGGTACTTCGTCGCGGCGAGCTACAGCGCCGCGAGCGGCGAGGTCCGGCTGCATCAGGTCGGCGTCGTCAACCGCTACAATTCGCTGACCGGACCGGTGGTGCCGCGCGACTACGACTCGCACGTCACCGAGACGCTGAAGGTGAAGCCGGCCGATCCCGGCGCGGTGATCCCGTTCCTCTGGGCAGGCGCCAGCGAAGAGAACGACCTGCGCGGCCGCTTCGTTAGCATCCTGTACAACGGCAAGATCGACCGCGCCGGCGTCGCGGGTGCGGTGCTGTCGGATGCCGACCTCGCCGAGATCCTGCGCAGTGGCGAGCCGCCGGCCGCGGTGCCGCGGATCGCGCATTGGGATACGACGGCGGGCTACACCGACACGGGCATCGGCGACACCATCGTCGACATCGGCCCCAACGGCCTGCACGCGCAGGGCGTCAATCGTCCGGTGCGCGGCATGACCGGCTGGAACTGGGCCGGCCGCGACGACTGTTTTCGCCTCAACCCCTCGCAATATGGCGGCGTCACCTTCCACGACGACGCGCTGACCGACGCGAAGTGGCAGCCCACCGTCACCCTGACAATTCCGGACGACCTGAAGAGCGGCGTCTATGCGCTGCGGCTGCGCGCCGGCGAGGCCGAGGATCACATTCCGTTCTTCGTCGCCGCCGCAAAGCCGAAGGCGCCGCTCGCGGTGCTGATCGCGACGTTCTCCTATCTGGCTTATGCCAACGAGCAGCTGTCGTTCGGCTCCCACATCGCGCAGTCGATCGTGGCGCATACGCCGATCCTGACCGAAGAGGACATCGAGAACTACAAGCTGCAGGAATTCGGCCTCTCGACTTACGATCACCACCACGACGGCGCGGGGTGCTGCTACACGTCGTGGCGGCGGCCGATCATCAACATGCGGCCGCGATTCCGCGGCGCCTCGATCGGCGTGCCTTGGGCGCTGCCGGCCGACCTGTCGCTGATCTGGTGGCTGAACCACGCCGGCTACGATTTCGAGGTGCTGACCGACCACGATCTGCACGAAGGCGGCACCGCGGCGCTGGCGCCATATCGCACGGTCATCACCTGCACGCATCCGGAGTACTACTCCGAGAAGATGCTCGACGGCACCGAGGACTATATGCGCGCCGGCGGACGGCTGATGTATCTCGGCGGTAACGGCTATTACTGGGTCTGCGGGCTGCGCGACGACGAGCCGCATTGCATGGAGGTGCGCAAGCTCGACGTCGGGTCGCGTGCCTGGCAGGCCGATCCGGGCGAGGGCTACCTCGCCACCACGGGCGAGCGCTCCGGCCTGTGGCGCTCGCGCGGAAGGCCGCCGCAGAAGATCGTCGGCGTCGGCTTCACGTCCGAGGGTATGGACGAGTCGCAGCCGTTCGAGCGAATGCCGGACTCGTTCCACCGCCGCGCCGCGTGGATGTTCGAGGGCATCGGGCCGCAGGAAAAGATTGGCGATTTCGGCCTCGGCCTCGGCGGCGCCGCCGGGCTCGAGATCGACCGTTACGACCTCGCGCTCGGCACGCCGCCGCATGCGCTGCTGCTAGCGTCGTCGCACGGCCATTCCGACAACTATCCGCTGGTGTCGGAAGAGGTCGCCTATGCGTTCCCGGGCCGCGGCGGCACCCAGGACCCGCAGGTCCGCGCCGATATCACCTACTTCACCACGGCGAATGATGGCGCCTGCCTCTCGATCGGTTCGATCGCCTGGAGCCAGGCGCTGCCGTGCAAGGGCGGCGAGAACAACACCGCGACCTTCATGCGCAACGTGCTCGGCGCGTTCCTGGCGCCCGGCAAGCTGCCGGGCACCGAATATTCCGGCGACGAGAAGTTGTGGCGGTGAGCTTGGGCATTTCGCGGTTTCGATAAAGGAGAACGGGATGGCGGTGACGGCGGGTGAGGCGAGGCAGGACCTTCGCAAGGACGCCGTCGGCGTCTCTCACATCGTGTTCTTCGTTGTCGCGGCGGCGGCGCCGCTCACCGCGATCGTCGGCGCATCGCCGGCGGCTTTCGCGTTCGGCAACGGGCCGGGCGTGCCGGCGACCTATCTGCTGGTCGGATTGCTGTACGCGGTGTTCAGCGTCGGCTTCACCGCGATGAACCGCTTCGTCGGCAGCGCTGGCGGCTTCTATGCGTATATCGCCAACGGGCTGGGACGGCCGGCGGGGCTGGCCTGTGCGTTCGTCACGCTGGCGACGTACCTCGCGATCGAGATCGCCGTGGTGGCGCTGTTCGGCTTCTTCAGCAACACCATCGTCACCTCGGCGGGCGGGCCGGAGATCCATTGGTTCATCTACGCCGCGGCCATGATGGCAGCCGTCTATATCTGCGGCGCGCGCAACATCGAGTTCAGCGGCCGGGTGCTCGGCTTGTGCATGATCGCCGAGATCGCCATCCTCGGCCTGCTCGGCATCGCGGTGCTGATCGGCGGCGGCGGGCCGGAGGGCGTGTCGCTGAAGCCTTACGGGCCGGGCGCGGTGTTCTCGTCCGGCTTCGGCGTCGCGCTGGTGTTCGTGGTGGCGTCGTTCATCGGCTTCGAGGCGACGGTGATCTTCGGCGAGGAGGCGCGCGATCCGAAGCGCACCATCGCGCGCGCGACCTATTGGGCGGTCGGCATCATCGCGCTGTTCTACGCCTTCGCGAGCTGGGCGGTCGCGGTGCATTACGGCCCGTCGCAAATCGCCAAGCAGGCGGCGGATCATGCCTCGACGCTGTATCTCACCGCGGTGCAGGCGCGGCTCGGCGCATTCGCCGGGATCGTCATGAACGCGCTGCTGATCACCAGCCTGTTCGCCTGCACGCTGTCGTTCCACAACACCATCAACCGCTATCTGTTCGCGCTCGGCCGCGAGGGCATCGCCTCGGGCCACGTCGCGCGGACACACGACGTGCACCAGTCGCCTTACGTCGCCGGCATCGTCCAGACCGCGGTGCTGTTCGTCGCGACGCTGCTGTTCGCGCTGGCGAAGGCGAGCCCCTACGAGGTGGTGTTCGCCTGGATGAGCACCTTTGCCAGCCTCGGCATCCTGATGGTGCAGATCGTGGTGTCCTGCGCGGTGATCACGTTCTTCCGCAAGAGCCGCCGCGGCGTCGGCGTGTGGCCGGCGTTGATCGCGCCCGCGCTCAGCGCCCTCGGGCTGGCGGCGTGTCTCGTCACGATGATCGCCAATCTGGCGCTGGTGAGCGGCTCGGACTCGCTGGCGATCGACGGGCTGCCGGTCGCGCTCGTGGTGATCGGCGTCGCCGGCTATCTGTTCGCGATCTGGATCCGCCGTGCCCGGCCGGCGGTGTACGAGAATCTCGGCCGGTCGTTCGGCTAGCGCTCAGTGATTGAGTGGACGCGGCCGGGCGGTGACGCCGATCGGGCCGCGCTGCAAGCCGGCGGGGGCGATCGCGTGGCTGCCCGAGATCAGGCGGATCGGTGCGGCCGACGCCATCGCATCGACGGGGGCGCCGGGAGCGGTATTCGCGGCATGGCGGGCCGGTACGAGGATCGTCGCACGGATGGCTGGCTCGGTCTTCTCGGGGATGCTGAACACCGCCTGCGACGGCACCGGAAACGCGATCAGATTGGCCGAGGTCTCGGCCGCGAGCTGACGCGGCCAGGGTGCCGCCTTCGGCATCGGCACGCCACGCACGGCGTGATGAAAGGACGCGTGCGCGCCACCAAGATCGAGGTTGAGGTCCGCAACCGACGGACCCGGTAGCATCTCCGCATGGGCGAAGCTGAAGCCCGGCACCTTGGGCCAGTGCGAGATCGCGACCTGCTCGGTGATTGGGTGCAGCCGCCACTGCGACGGCTCGGTCGGCGTCTTCGGCAGATCCTTGGTCGCAGGCACGACGTGGACGATGCGATAGCCGCGGGCTTTCAGCTCGTGCAGGATGCGCGGCAGCGCCGCGACCGTGCGCGGCTGGATGTCGTGCAGCAGCAGGATGCCGCGGCCCTTGGCCTGCAGCCGGCTCATCGCCAGGCCGTACACGGCTTCCGGCGAGATGTGGCGCCAGTCGTCCGCCGGAAAATCCGCGCTCCAGGCCTGCAGGCCTTGCGACGCCAGATAACTCTCCACGGCCTCGGCGCGCAGCAGACCGGGCACCCGGAAGAACGGCGCGATCGCCGAACGGTCGCCGCCGAGCGCGGCCGCGACTGAATTGATCCCGTCGTCGACTTCCTGCCGCGCCTGATCGACCGACATGCGATTGAAGCTCAGCGGATGGTTCTGGCTGTGGGTGCCGATCGTGTGGCCGGCATCACGCAGCTTGCGGACGCCTTCCGGAAAGCTGTGCGCCATCCGGCCGACGACAAAGAACGTCGCCTTGACGCACTCCTTGGCGAGGATATCGAGCACCGCATTGCTGTGGCGCGGCAGCGGGCCGTCGTCGAAGGTCAGCACCACCTCGTGGTCCTGCAGCGGCAGCGTCTCGGCGTACTGCATCGTGCCGATCCGCGGGTGTTCGCGCGGGTCCACAACCAGCGTGCGCGAGGTGCCGAGCGCGTTCGGGTTGCCGGGGCAGTCCGCCGCCGTCGCGGAGGTGACGGAGAGGGCTAACGCCGCGGTCGCACAGGCAAGGCCAAGCAGGGACCTCGTCCGGCCCACACGTCGATACAAATCACCCATCTCGCGACCACGCACCTCGGATCAACAAATCAGCCCGCACGACTGTAGATTGCCGGCCTGAACAGCGGCTTAATTAAGGTTCTGATCACGGTTTGTCGGCGTGCACCAGCACGGATTTAGCGGGTCGCGTGTGCACCGGTGGCAACGGCCGGGTTGGCCGGGGGCGGCGGCACGACGTGGACCACGCGATAGTTGTTTTCCTTCAGGAATTGCAGGAAAGCCGGGATCATCGCGGCGGTCTGGGCGCGCGGGTCGTGAAACAGGATGATGCCCTTGCGGGCCGCGGTCAGCCGGTCGCTGATCAGCTTGAGCTGCTCCTCCGGCGCCATCAAATTCCAGTCGCTGGCCCACAAATCCGCGCCCCAGACGACGATCCCGCGCGATTGAAGATTATCAAGAAGAGCCGGAGTCGATTCGAAATACGGGAAACGGAAGAACTTGGTCTCCGACAACGGCGCGCCGTGGCCGCGCAGCATCGACTCGTCGGCAGCAATTCCGCGGTCGATCTCCGCCAACGCGTCAGCATGGCTGAGGTGGGAGAGGTGGGCGTGGGTCCAGGTGTGGTGGCCGATGGTGTGGCCCTCGTCGGCAATCCGGCGGACCATCGCGGGCATTTCCAGCCCGGGCTTGCCGACCAGGAAGAAGGTCGCCTTGACGCATTCGTCGGCCAGCGCCTTGAGCACCTTGGGCGTCGTCGCGGCCGGGCCGTCGTCGAAGGTCAGCACGACTTCGTGATCCTGGAGCGGCAGCGTGTCGGGAAAGCTCTTGGTGCCGATCCGCGGATACTTGGTGGCGTCGATGGTGAGCGTACGCGCGGTGCCGAGTGTACCGGGGCGGGGGCAGTCGGCAGCCTGTGCGGCGGAGCCCAGCACCGCCAAGGTGACGGCCGCAGCAGCGACTTTCGTCGCGGCAACGGCGACGCCTCGCTTCGATTTGTTCATGACACCCTCCGGGCGGACTGATCGTTCGTGGATGTCGTGAATTTCATTGCGCCGCGCGTCACCGATTTAGTATTGCCAACTTGCATTCGATCCGCCGATCGACACGTCATCTTGCCCGACGGCGCGCGAAAACTGCAACCGATAAAACCCACCGACAACACCAATGGGGTGCGCGATGGCCGACGAACTCGATGCGGTCGTGCGAGACGGCCAGTCCGTGCCCGACCAGCTTTCGATGCGGGACGAGGACGGCGAAATCAGGGCTGAATTCGTTGCCGCGATCTCCAAGGCGATCGCCGATGAGAACGCGCCGTTCCTCCGTGAGGTGGTGTCCGAACTGCACGAGGCCGACCTCGGCGACCTGATTGGGACGCTGGAGCCCGACGAGCGGGTCCGGCTGGTGGAACTGACCGGAACCGATTTCGACTTCTCGGCGCTGAACGAGGTCGACGAGACGGTCCGCGAGGAGATCCTCGACGAACTCGAGCCCGAAACCGTCGCCGAAGGCGTCCGGGAGCTCGATTCCGACGACGCGGTCGAACTGCTCCAGGTGCTGGACGAGGACGAGCAGGAAGAGATTCTCGAAAAGCTACCGCCGTCCGAGCGCGACGCGCTGGAGCGCAGCCTCGACTATCCGGAAAACTCCGCCGGCCGCCGGATGCAGACCGAGTTCATCGCGATGCCGCGCGATTGGAACGTGGGGCAGGCGATCGACCATATGCGCGAGACGGCGGATCTGCCGGACCGCTTCTACGAGATCTACGTCGTCGACGGCGGCAACCTGTGGCAGGGCGCGGTGGCGCTCGACGCGCTGCTGCGCTCCCACCGCAACGTGCCGCTGGCCGACCTGATCGACGAGGACCGCCGCAAGGTCTCGGTGCTCGACGATCAGGAGGAGGTCGCGCGGCTGTTCGGCAAGTACAACCTCGTCGCCGCTCCGGTGGTCGATCCCGACAACCGGCTCGTCGGCGTGATCACCATCGACGACGTCGTCGACGTGATCGAGGAGGAGGCCGACGAGGACCTCAAGGCGCTAGGTGGCGTCACCAGCGACGAAGAGCTGTCCGATCGGGTTTGGACCATCGCGCGTGGCCGCTTCAACTGGCTGCTGGTCAATCTCGCGACCGCGTTCCTGGCCTCCTCGGTGCTGGGGTTGTTCGAGGGGCAGTTGCAGCAGATGGTGGCGCTGGCCGTGCTGGCGCCGATCGTCGCCAGTCAGGGCGGCAATGCCGCGACCCAGACCATGACGGTGGCGGTGCGGGCGTTGGCGACCCGCGAACTCGGCCCCTGGAACGCGATGCGGGTGGTGATGCGCGAGGCGCTGGTCGGGCTCGTCAATGGCGTCGGCTTTGCGGTGATCACCGGGCTTGCCGCCTATGCGTGGTTCGGCATCGCAGGGCTCGGCGTCGTCATCGCGCTGGCGATGGTGTGCAATCTGGTGGCCGGCGCGCTCGGCGGAATCCTGATCCCGATGGCGCTGGATCGGGTCCGGGCCGACCCCGCGGTGGCATCGGGAACGTTCGTTACCACCGTCACGGACGTCGTGGGTTTCTTCTCGTTCCTGGGGATCGCGACCCTGTGGTTCGGTCTCAAGTAAGCGCCTTATCGCGGTATTAACGTCGCCGGGTGGAACCCGGCGCCTCGTAGTCGCAGGCGATTGGCACGGCTCGCACAGTGGCGCATACTCCACGCGATGGGTTTTCGTCGCCGACTGCGAGACCGACATGCAGTTCGTTGAGGCGCATGGCGCAAAGATACCCGTAATCGGACTCGGCACCTGGGAGCTGAGCGGCCACGTCTGCGCCCGCGTTGTCGAGCAGGCGCTGCGCATGGGCTATCGCCACATCGACACCGCGCAGGTCTACAACAACGAGCGCGATGTCGGCGAAGGCATCCGCAACGCCCATGTTCGGCGCGGCGATCTGTTCGTCGTCACCAAGGTCTGGACGACCCACTTCGCCCCCAATGATCTGCTGCGCTCGGCCAAAGAAAGCCTGCACAAGATGCGGTTGTCGGAAGTCGATCTGTTGCTGCTGCACTGGCCCAATTCGCATGTGCCGCTCGCGGAGACGCTGGGCGGCCTCGCGCACGCGCAGGAACTCGGTATGACGCGGCATATCGGCGTCTCGAATTTCACGGTGGCGCTGCTGAAGCAGGCGGCTGCGGCGTGCTCGGCACCGCTGGTGTGCAATCAGGTCGAGTATCACCCGTTTCTCGATCAGACCAATGTGCGGGCCACCTGCGCCGAGCTCGGCATCGCCATGGTCGCCTACAGTCCGATCGCCAAGGGGCAGGCCAAGCAGAACGAGGTGCTGACGCGGATCGGCGCCGCCCACGGCAAGACCGCCGCGCAGGTCTGCCTGCGCTGGCTGGTACAGCAGAACGTGCCGGCGATCCCGCGTAGCTCGCGGGTCGAACGATTGTCGCAAAATATCGATGTGTTCGACTTCGAACTCAGCGACGCCGAGATGCAGCAGATCTTCGCGCTGCATCACCCGGAGGGGCGGCTGGTCCACAGTGCGACCGAGCCTGATTGGGACTGAAGCGACATCGCACCGGATTGACCTCGCCGGCGGAATCCCGCCACCTCGCGGGCCTGTGCTGTCGCGGGTGATCGATGTTCTTTGTGCTGTCGAAGGTTGTCGGCTTCTTCATCCATCCCTCCAACCTGATCGCGGTGATCTGCGCGGTGGGTGTGGTGCTGTTGCTGACGCAGTGGCGGCGGGCGGGGACGCGGGTGCTGGCGGCCGGCGTGGTGCTGCTGCTGATCGCAGGCTATTCGCCCCTCGGCAGCGTGATGTTGCTGACGCTGTCGGAGCGGTTTCAGCCCTGGCAATACGCCGGCAAGGCGCCGGACGGCATCATCGTGCTGGGAGGCGCGCTCGACTCGGACGTGAGTGCCGCGCGCAATTCCGTTGAACTGGATTCGTCGGCGGAGCGCGTCGTCGCTGCGCTGGAGCTGGCGCGGGACTATCCGCGGGCGCGGATCGTCTACAGCGGCGGCAGCGGCAATCTGCTCGGGGATTCGGTGCCCGAGGCGCCGATGGCCGCCGAACTGTTCGAGCGGTTCGGGATCGCGAAGGACCGGCTGCTGCTCGAACGGCGGTCACGTACCACGGCCGAGAATGCCCGCTTTACCCGGGAGCTGGTATCGCCCAAGCCCGGTGAATTGTGGCTGCTGGTGACTTCGGCGTTTCACATGCCGCGCTCGATCGAGGTGTTTCGCGCGGCCGGGGTCGACGTCGTCGCCTATCCGGTCGACTGGCGTACCCGCGGATGGAGCGACGCGGCGCAACCGTTCAATCGTCTCAGCAGCGGGCTGGCGCGGATGGACGTCGCCGCGCACGAATGGGCGGGGCTGCTGGCGTATTGGGTTCATCACCGCGGCGAGAAAGTCGTGCCCACGCCTTAACGGGACAGCATCGCCGTCGCAGTATCAATCAGCCGGGATGAAGCGCAGCGTGCCGGCACGCCGCGTCGGCTGCCCGGTGTCGTTGGTGTGATTGACGCCGTCCATCACCGGGACCTCGGCGAAGTCGAACGGGCTCACGCCGTCGAGACAGGCGACATTGACGGCGTAGAGGTTCTGGTTCGATCGGCGCTGATGATGGGTGTAGATGCCGCAGCGGGAGCAGAAGAAGTGCTTCGCCGTGCCGGTATGGAAGCGATAGGTGGTGAGCGCATCCTCGCCCTGCAGGATCTTGATGCCGCCCATTTCGGCCATCGCGACCACCGCGCCGCGCATCCGGCAATACGAACAGGTGCAGCGGCGGATCGACTCGAAGCCCTCGCTCAGCGTCACTTCGAAGCGGACCGTGCCGCAATGACATTGGCCGGTTCGGATCGTGCGATTGTCGGTCATGCCACCTTGCGTCTCCGGCTCGGATTGATCTGGCGTCCCGACGCGTGAGTACCGCCGAGGTCGGCGCCCGACAACCGTCGAGGCGGCGCGCCTGCCTTGCAAAACGCGACTGGCCTCTAGTCGTGGCGCGGCAGGCCGAGGCGATAGACGCCGCGGAAGTCGTTCGGATCCGCGGGCTTGCCCTTGCGATAGATCACCAGCCGGCCGGCCAGCGCCAGCTCGACCGCGGCGCGGCGGATCGGTACCAGCAGGCCGTGCCAGTCGCCTTCCGGCGCGAGCGCGTGCGCGATCTCCGGCGCGCTCAGCGTGCCGGAGCCGGCTTTGGTCAGGACCGAGAGGAGGGCGTCTTGCAGCGCCGCGGGCGCAGTGCTGCGCGAATCCGAAGTGTTCATCGTTCACACCTGCCGCATCGCGGCGTTCACCGCAACCGCCACCAATTGACAGCGCGCCTACCGGCACGATTGAGTAACGCGGATGCCGCACTGAATCGGCTGCTTGGAGTTCATCGATGGCGCGCACGCTGGTGATCGGCAACAAGAACTACTCGTCCTGGTCGATGCGGCCCTGGATCGCCCTGAAGGCGACAGGCATCGCCTTCGACGAGGTGATGATCCCGCTCTACACGGGCGAAGCCGACAAGCGGCGGATTCTCGCCTTCACCGATTCGGGCAAGGTGCCGGTGCTGGTCGACGGCGATGTCACCATCTGGGATTCGCTGGCGATCATCGAATACGCTGCCGAGCGCTTTCCCAAGGCACAGCTTTGGCCCGACGACGTCGCGGCGCGGGCCCATGCGCGCTCCGTGTCGGCCGAGATGCACTCCGGCTTCGCGGCGCTGCGCAGCGAGTGCGGCATGAACATCCATCGCCTGATCGGGCCGAAGCCGTTGTCCGATGCGGCCAAGGCCGACATCGCCCGGATCCAGCAGATCTGGGGCGATTGCCGCCAGCGTTATGGCCGGTTCGGGCCGTATCTGTTCGGCGGCTTCAGCGCGGCGGATGCCATGTTCGCGCCGGTGGTGCAGCGCTTCCGGACCTATGCGGTCGAACTGGATCCGATTTCACAGGGCTATGTGGCGGTGATGCAGGCGCTGCCGGCGGTTCGCGAATGGACCGAGGCCGCGCTGGCCGAGACGCTGGTCATCCCGCGATTTGAGACCGATTGAACCGGGTTCCGTGCATCCATCCGCTGAGTCGTCCAAAGCCTCCGGAATTTACGCCTATCACGCTGAAAAATCTGCAAATTCGGGTCGGAGCCATGCCCTCTGCTCACTGGTCAGGAGGGGCCCCCGCGTGCTATACGCCCGGCCGGGGTTTCAGCCGGTCGCTCTGGGGATTTTTCTGCAGCCGGCGTTCTCGTGGCGCATGGAGTAGAGCGTTGAAGCACAAGTTCGTGGTTGGTGAGAACGTTTATTTTACCGCCAGCAATGTTGCCCGTCCGGCCGCGGGCGGAATGTACGAGATCATCCGGCTGCTTCCCACCGATGGCGCCGACTGCCAGTATCGCATCAAGAGCACGTCCGAAGCTTTCGAGCGCGTGGCGAAAGAAAGCCAGCTCACCGTCTGCTGACCGCCGGCCGTCGCGCGGCCGGTCCTTCGGCGCCCGCTGAAGGCAACGGAACCCGATGTCGGCCGAGTTGCGGAGCCTGCGCGTATTTTGGTCGCAAATCCGTGCTGATTTGAGCCTGATACGCGCGAGGGGACAAGGCGCATGGACTGGGCTTCCTGGGCGGCCGCGGCCGCCCACATTCTACATTCGCCGAACCTGCCGATCTGGTCCGCGATCGCCGCGTCAGCGGTCTTCGCGCTGATCCTGATCATCGCGTTGTTGCGTGCCGACCGGTCGGTGGCCAACGGTGTGCTCGGAATCATCACGCTGTTCGCGTTGGGCATCGCCGGCTTCGCGTCGTGGCGGCTGTTCGTCGACGGCGCCGCGCCCTCGCTGCGCAGCACCGATGCGAGCCGCTCGATCGGCGCAATGCCGGCGCTTGCCTGCGTCGACGACCTGGCCGGCGACGCCGTGCAGGCGGCGTGCGAACGCGCGCTGTTCGGCGCACCCGAAACCATCGCGGCGGCCGTGTCCTATGCATCGACGCGGCTGGCGCAATTGACGGCGCTCGGCGATGTCGCCGCCGCCAACAGCCGGATGACGCCGGAAATCGATCGCCTCCGCCGCTCGATCGAGCGCGACCGTTATGGCCTGATCGCCTACGTGCTCAATGCCCAGGAGGGCTGCGTGCCGGACGACTGCGCGGCCTACCGGTCGCTGACCGATCACAGCCGCATCGCTGCGAACATGAACGAGCACGCCTACGAGATGGCGGTGACCCGCGCCTCGGCGTCGTGGCAGGGCGCGGCGGGCGGGGCGCTCGCGGCTGCGGCGCCGGCCGCCCCCGAGGCGCCGAGCGGCAAGCCGGTGAATATCGACTTTGCAACCTCGGCCTCGATCCCGCCGATTTCGATTATGACCGAGCCGGTCCAACCCGCGCCGAAACCTGCCGCCGCGGCACCCGCCGCCGCTGCGCCGGCGGGCCACAGCAAGCGGCCGCCGGCGGCCGCCAACGCGCAGGCGCAAGGCCGTCCATCTGCGCAGGCGACCGGCCAGACGCCCGCGCCGGCCAAACGCGCCCCCCCTCCCAAACCGAAGCCCGCGCCTGCGCCGGTGCAGCTTGCGCCCGCGGAGCCGAATTCGGATAACTGACGCGAGACTCCCTCGCATCAGGATCGTTCGGACACATGGCGCTTCATCTGATCAAGCTGGCGGTCGGCTGCGAGTCGGTGAAGGAACTGACCAGCCGCGTTGCCGAGCGCGCCCGTTTGGCGAAGGCGCAAGGCCTGCCGCCACGCCACACCCACATCACCCGCATGGTGCCCAAGCGTGACGCCGAACTGCTCGACGGCGGCTCGCTGTATTGGGTGATCCGCGGCGAGATCGCGGCCCGGACGCGGCTGATCGGCATCGAGCCGTTCCGCGACGGCGACGGCATCGGCCGCTGCCGGCTGATCATGGAGCCGAAGGTGCATCCGGTGAGTCCGCGGCCGATGCGTCCGTTTCAGGGCTGGCGCTACCTCACCGCCACCGACGCGCCGCCCGACCTCGGCAAGGCCGCCGAGAGCATCGCCGCGATGCCCGAGCCGATGCGGCGGGAATTGCGCGAGTTGGGGCTGCTGTAGTTTCGCGTCAAACAGAACCGTCACGCCCAAGCTCGTCCCCGGCATCCACGATTGGGCCTCACCGCTTAGCAGGACGTGGATGGCCGGGACGAGCCTGGCCATGACGGCGGGATGCGGAGAGCCTCGCTGCTCACACCGCGATGTTGTCGATCAGCCGAGTGGTGCCGATCTTGGCGGCGACGAGGAGGCGGATCGGGCCGTCCTTCAAGGAGCGGACCGGCGCCAGCGTCTCGGCGTGGCGGGCTTCGAGATAGTCCAGCGCGAAGCCGGCTTCGGTGATCAGCTTCGAGCCCACGGCCACGGCCGCATCCGCGCTCTTGCCGGCCTTCAACAGCTTCGCCACTTCCTTCATCGCGCGGTACAGCGTCGGGGCGATTTGGCGCTGCTCTGGCGAGAGGTAGACGTTGCGCGACGACATCGCGAGACCGTCGCGCTCGCGCACCGTGGGTGCGCCGATCACCTTGACGCCGGTGTCGAGATCGGCGGCCATCCGCGTGACGACGCGGAGCTGCTGATAATCCTTCGAGCCGAAGATCGCGAAGTCCGGCCGGACCTGCATGAACAGCTTGCCGACCACGGTGGCGACGCCGCCGAAGAAGTGCGGCCGGAAACGATCCTCCAGCCCGGCGACGGCGGGGCCGTCAACGCCGATGCGGCTGGCGAAGCCTTCCGGATACATCGCCTTCACGTCGGGATTCCAGATCAGGTCGACATTCTCGGCGGCGAGCTTGGCGGCGTCGGCCTTCCAGGTCCGCGGATAGGAGCCGAAATCCTCGTTCGGCGCGAACTGCGTCGGGTTTACGAACACCGACACCACCACCTTGTCGGCACGGCGCTTGGCGAGCCGGACCAGCGAGATGTGCCCGTCGTGCAGCGCTCCCATGGTCGGGACCAGCGCCACGCTGGCGTTGCGGCGCCGCAGCTCACCGAGCGCGCGGCGAAGGGCAGGGAGAGTGCGGGCGACGACGGGAGGACGGGACATGACAACTCGCAGCAGGGATGGAGGACGGCGCGCGCCGTCAGGATTTCGATCTTATCAAACGATGCGTTGCAGCGCCAAGCCGGACGAGATTTCCAGCCTCCGGAATAGCACTCCGACGAGGTCGGGATTCATGATTAAACGCGAACGGGATTGATCCGGCGGCGCGTGCACGCAAATTGCTTGACCGCGGATCAGGCCGCTTTGAAGATATCGCACGAGGGGGATCGATGCTGGTTGAGGCGACCCAGGCGGAGGCAGGCTCAGCGCGCGTGGTCGTTCTCGGCAACGAGAAGGGCGGGTCGGGCAAGTCGACGCTGGCGCTGCACATCGCAGTCGCGCTGCTGAAGGCGGGCCAGCGCGTCGCGACCATCGATCTGGATTGCCGCCAGCAGAGCTTCACCCGTACCCTCGACAATCGCCGTCAGTGGGCGCGTCACACCGGCGCCGATCTCGAGCTGCCGCATCATTTCTGCATCCGCCTCGGCGAGACGATGCAGATCGCCGACAACGAGCAGGCGGAGTTCGTGCAGTTCGCCGAAGCCGTCGCCGCCGTCGAGCAGTCCTATGACTTCATCGTGATCGATACGCCCGGCTCGGACAGCTATCTGATGCGGCTGGCGCATTCGATGGCCGACACGCTGGTCACGCCGATCAACGACAGCTTCCTCGACTTCGACGTGCTTGGCCATCTCGATCCGGCGACGCTCGCCGTGACTGGTCCTAGCCACTACGCGGCCATGGTGCAGGATGCGCGGCGAAAGCGGCGGCAGCTCGACGGCGTCGATACCGACTGGATCGTGGTGCGCAACAGGCTATCGACCACGAGCTCGCGCAATACGCGGCTGATTGCCGCCAGCCTGAAGGATCTGGCGATGCGTATCGGCTTTCGGCCGCTCGACGGCTTCGCCGAGCGTGGCGTGTATCGTGAGTTTTTTCCGCGCGGGCTGACCGCACTCGACGATCTCACCGAAGCTACGCTGGGCACGCGGCCGAGCATGGGCCACGTCACCGCACGCGAGGAGGTTGGCGCACTGCTGCGGCAATTGCGACTGCCGCTCGACGAACGCGGCCGCCGCCGTGCGGCGAATCGTGCCGAGTGGTTCGCGCAGTCCGACAAGCCGCTTGAACTACACGACATCGTCGGTGCGTAGCACGATCGCGGTTATCCCCACCTGCTATCTCGTGCTTTGGTAGTAATCTGCGGCGAGCGCTGAGAAGCCTCTGCTGCGCGTCGGTTGTGCAGGATGAGCAGATTCTCGCCAGGGGCCATTTGACGGGGAAAACCTCCCGCTTTGTCGCCGCATTGTGCAGTTGCACAATGACGGAGCGGTATTCTCCTAATGTTTGATCTTCCTGTCATATCGCGGTGATTTATAGTTGCCTTATCGGCCTCCGACGCCTCGGGCATGGGGTTTCGCGCCGAAAAAGGTGGACCATGACGCGCGGAATTGTCGTTCTGCTCGCGCTGTGCCTCGTCTCGGCCGCAGCGTATTTCACCGCTTCGAAGTGGGCGATCCGTCATCAGACGTTGACCTTCTTCGACACCGTCCGCAACCGACCGGTTGCGGTCGACATCGCGGTCCGCCGCGACAAGGAGCTACAGGCCGAGGCCGGTCTGGCCGAGCTCCCGGTCGCCATCCTCAATCACGGCAATACCGTGCGGTTCACCGAGTATTCGTTCCTCGCCAATCTTTTCGCTGCCCGCGGCTACATGGCGGTGAGCATTCAGCATGATCTCGACAGTGACGCGCCGCTGGTTACCAAGGTCGGCGAGCCCTATGTCGGCCGCCTGCCGGTGTACGAGCGAGGCATCGCCAATATCGAATTCGCCGTGAAGCAGCTCGAGAAGCTGCAGCCGAACGCCGACTACGATCACCTGACGATGGTCGGGCATTCCAATGGCGGCGACATTTCCATGTACTATGCCAAGCTGCACCCCGACCAGATCCGCAAGGTCGTGACGCTCGACAATCTGCGGGTGCCGTTCATGATCGACGGCAAATTCCGGATCCTGTCGTTCCGGTCCAAGGACCCGGTTTTCAAGCCAGATCCCGGAGTGGTCCCCGATCAGGCGGTCTGCGACAAGGCGGGGATCACTGTGGTGAACACAGGCTTCCAGCACACCGAAATGAGCGATCGCGGCCCTGAGGACGTCAAGGAGTCGATCGTCAGCGCCCTCGACAAATTCCTCGACAACGACAGCACCGCGCGGCCCGTGCCCGTTCGGGTGCGGCAGACACCGGGCGCGATGGCGCAGGTCCGCTGACGGAACGTGCTGGGCCGCGGCAGCGCGGCTTCGGCGATCGGCATTGACCCCGTTGCAGACGGTCTCCACATAAGCCGCGTTTCATCACGCGAGCTTCGATGCCCCAGAACCCCACCAGGACCGTCGGACAGGCGCCCGCGACCAGCGCCGACACGTCCCTGCGCCCCAGCAGCACGTCGGACGAGATCGCCGCGTTCGTCGCCAAGGCCCGGGCGATGGCGCCGGGGGCGGCGGGCGGACGCGGACGACTGGTGTTCGCGCTCGATGCCACGATGAGTCGCCAGCCGACCTGGGACATGGCCTGCGCGCTGCAGGCCGACATGTTTCGCGAGGCGGCGGCGATCGGCAGCCTCGACATCCGCCTGGTGTATTATCGCGGCATGAACGAATGCCGCGCCAGCGGCTGGATATCGTCCAGCGACGAACTGGCTCGGCTGATGGCTAAGATCGACTGCCGCGGCGGCCATACGCAGATCGGCCGGGTGCTGGCCGACGCGCGCAAGGAGGCGATCGCGGCTGGGGTGAGGGCGATCGTGTTCGTGGGCGACGCGATGGAGGAATCCGTAGACGAGCTGTGCGCCAAGGCCGGCGAGCTCGGCATGCTCAAGGTGCCGGTCTTCATTTTCCAGGAAGGCACCGATTCGGAGGCCGAATCGGCATTTCGCGAGGTCGCGCGGCTGACCGGCGGCGCGTGGTGCCGGTTCGATCCGGGGGCGGCGGCGCAGTTGGGCGAGTTGTTGCGCGCGGTTGCGGCCTATGCCGCCGGTGGACGCGCCGCGCTGCAGCGGCTGGCGCAGGCCGGCGGTGGCGCGGCGTTGTTACTCGGGCAGATGAAATAGCCGCAGCATCAGGATCTTGCCCAGCGGTGCATTTCGTCCGCCGGCCGCCTATATTGCCGTCATGCCTACGCTGATCGCCGGCGTCATCGCCGTCTTCGTCCTCTACACGCTGCTGCAGATGTTTCGCTCCGCGAACCCCGCGGTGCTGGCCCGTGCCCTCAAGGTCTCGGGTGGCATCGTCACGCTGGCGACCGCGCTGTTCATGGGCGTTCGCGGCCAGCTCGCGGTCGCGATCCCGCTCGGGCTGTTCGGTGCCGGCCTGCTCGGCTGGGCGCCGATGGGGAAGATCGGTTTCGGCAATCTCGGCGGGCTGTTCGGAGCAGGCGGCCAGCGTTCGCGCGGTCAGTCGTCGCAGGTGCGCTCGGCGAGCCTCGAAATGGTGCTGGACCACGAGAGCGGGGCGATGAGCGGCCGGATCATCAAGGGGCCGTATGCCGGACGCGCGCTCGACGAGTTCGATCTGCCCGAACTCGCCGCGATGATGTCCGGCTTCGATGCCGAGAGCTGTGCGCTACTTGAAAGTTATCTGGACCGCCGGTTTCCCGCCTGGCGTCAGCACGCGCAGGGAGGTGCGGCAGGGGGGCAGGGCAGCCAGTCGTTTGGCGGCAAAATGACGACCGAGGAAGCCTATCAGGTCCTTGGCCTGAAGCCGGGCGCGGGGCCGGACGAGATCGGGCGTGCTCATCGCACCCTGATGAAGAAACTCCATCCCGACCAAGGGGGGTCGACGTACTTGGCCGCCCGTGTAAACGCGGCCAAGGATACCTTGCTTCGCACGCATCGCAGCTGACTCCGGCAACGCAACTCTACGCTACAAACTGCGAGGGCTTTCTGTTCTCTGATCGACACCCATTGCCCGCCGTTTTCGGCGTGGCCGTTGGTTCCGTTTTTATCGTGCAATGATTGACGAGTGGTTTCAGCGCGGGCCGCTTGCCACCTCACAAACAAGAACGCGGTCGGGAAGCCCGACCGCGTTCTTGGTGAATTCGAAGCCTATCGCCGTCATTGCGAGGAGCGAAGCGACGAAGCAATCCACCCCGCATGCTGGGCTTTGGATTGCTTCGCTTCGCTCGCAATGACGGCGTGAGCTATTGGTCCCGTCGCGGGCTTTAGTTCTTGATCGTGAAGCAGGAGATGTCCGAGCGCTTCAGCTTCTTGCAGACCGCTTCGGCTTCATCGCGGTCGAGGCCGGCGAAGCGCGCGCGATAGAGCTTGCGATCACCCTTGGACACCACGGTCTCGGTGAACGGATCGGCCTTGCCCAGCATGCCGCGCGCCTGATCGCGGGCAGCTTCGAGGCGGGCCTTGGCTTCGCTCTCGCTCTGCAGCGCGCCGACCTGAATAATCCAGCCGCTGTGCGTTGCCGGCTTGATCGCGCCGTTCTGCTGCACCGGGCTCGGGGCGGGCGCCGCCGGCTCGGCGGAAGCCAGAGCCTGGGCGTTCGACGACGTCATCCGCGAAGCCGGCAGCACGCCGAGGATGCCGTTGCCGGTGCCGTGATTGGCGGGCTGCGGGATCATCTCGGCCTTGGCGATCGCGGCGCCGGAGGTCTCGGCGACCTCACGTCGCGTCGCGTCGATCGAGTTGGTGACCGGGGGCGCGGCGACAGCCGAGGCGAGTTTGATCGGCGCGGACTTGACCTGAACGGTCTTGACGCGAACCGGCTTCATCGGTTCGGACGACCCGGAACCCGGCACCAGCGCCAGCGGCTTGTCGAGCGAGCCGCTGTTGAACGGACCCGGCTCGGGCTTCTCGGCGCGGGCGGCTGCGACCGGGACGGTGGGGCGGGGCGCCGGCACGGCGACGCGGGATTCGGTTTCGACGGGTTCGGGGACGGCCGAGGCGACCTGGATGGCGCCCTGGTTCTGCACGGTTGCCGTCGGCTTGGTGTCCGGCGCAGCCTCGGCAACATCGACATCCGCCGACGAGGTCGAACGCTCGGTGATCGCCGCGACGGTGCGGCGGGTCGCGCCCTTTTCGAGATTCTCGGCGAGCAGGTTGCGCATGGTGGCGTCACGCGAGCTGCCGCTGCGGCCGCCCAGCACCACGCCGACCAGGAAGCGGTTGCCGCGATGCATCGAGGTGACCAGATTGAAACCCGAGGCGCGGGTGTAGCCGGTCTTGATGCCGTCGACGCCTTCGACACTGCCGAGCAGGCGATTGTGGTTGCGGATTGCGTTGCCACGATAGGTGAAGACGCTGGTCTGGAAGTAACGATAATAGCGCGGGAAGCGGTCCTGGATGGCGCGGCCGAGGATCGACTGATCGCGCGCGGTGGTGACCTGATCGTCGTTCGGCAGGCCGGAAGCGTTGCGATAGACCGTCCGCGACATGCCGAGCGCACGGGCCTTGCGGGTCATCATCCGGGCGAAATCGGTTTCGCTGCCGCCGACGGCTTCGGCGATCACCACGGCGGCGTCGTTGGCCGAACGGGTGACGAGGCCCTTGATGGCATCCTCGACGCGCAGGGTCTGACCGGGGCGGAGGCCCAGCTTGGTCGGCGCCTGGGACGACGCGTGCTCCGACACTTCCATTTCGCTGTCGAGCGACATCTTGCCTGCTTCGAGACGCTCGAACAGCAGGTACAATGTCATGATCTTGGTGAGAGAGGCCGGGTGGCGCAGCGCGTCCGGGTTGGTCGCGGTGAGGGTGGCGCCGGTATTGCCGTCCACGATGATGGACGCGAAGGCGGGGTTGTAGCCGCTGCGTTCGACGTGATGCCGGGAGTGATGACGATGTTTCCGGCGGGCATCGGCCGTATCGGTGGTGGCGATGACCGCAGCCGAAATCGTGGCCAGGCCGAGTACGCAAGCTCGCAGGACCCGCGAGCTGACATGGATGTTGCGGTGCATGAACGTCCCCGTCCGATCTTTCATCAATCACCGGGCCGTGAGGCGAAATTATGCCCACCACGGCGGCAGTGCTGTCCGGTTCGGCCTTTAAGTTCAGCCGCGGCAGCCCGACCCGTTTGCCGAGACGATTGGTCGAGATTAAGCGGCTGAGCTGACGCGGCTTTTTCTCAAGGGCGCGAACAATCAGAGGCAGAGGTTAGGAGAGCTGCGTTTCCAAAAGGTTAAGCATCCGTTGCGGTGATCCCCTGGATTTGGGTCGAATCGAACAGAAAACGGGAACTCGCGAGATTGCCGATGCTGCATCGCAGCAGAATTTTGTGAGTGCAAGGTTCCGTTTGCAGCAAAATGAAACCGCCCCGGCTTGTGCCGGAGCGGTCAGTCGAAGCGACATCGAGGGTTGAAGTGCGGATTATTTGGAGATCCGCAACTTGGATAAGGAGCTCCCGATCTGGGCAAACGCGCTGCTGATGCCCGAGGCGGTTGTGGTCGAGTAGAAGTTGCCGCTATCGGCGCAGTATTTGAGGATCGCCGATTCCGGATCGCCGGTGGTGTTGACCTGGATGGTGTAGATCACGGTCCGCGACGTGTTGGTGGCCGACGCGCGGATGTTATCGCAGAGGATCTTCTGCCGGGCGTCGATCTGGCCATTGTACTGGACGTTGCCATTTCCATAGGACGGCCAACGGTCCTGTGTGTTCAGGCCGTCCGACAACAGGATGATCGCGTCCGTATACTTGTAGTTCGCATCCTTGGCCGGGGTGTTGAGCGGGTCGCCGGTCTGCAGCGAGAGCCAGGCCCACGCCAGTCCGATCGGCTGGTTGGTGCCGCCGTTTGCCGACAGCGCATCGATCTTGCTCTTGATCGTGTCGGACGCAGTGAACACGGAAGTCATCGACATAATCTGCGGCGGGCAGATGTCGCTGCCGTTTTGGTAGTAGCCAACTGCGGGAAACCGGGTTGCGGCGCTGGTTGGCAGAGTCTTTGTGGTGTCGTAGTCTTGGTCGCGGTCGGTGACGCAACCGCTCCACTTGCTTGTGTTGTAGGATGTCCAACTCCGGCCTGCGGCCTGGCAGTCTGTCTTCGTCACATATTTAGTGTAACTGCAGACGCCGCCCGTATCGGGCCAAAGATCCCATTTCAGCCAACTGGCACTTCTGTTGCTTGAGCCGACGTTGACCATCTTGGCGAACGGCACCATGGAAATATAGACGTCGTCGACCGTCTGGGCGCTGGCGCGCAGCGTATCGATGAGGTTTTTGGCAGCGGTCTTCATCGCCGGGAGCTTGCCGTCGTAGTCCATCGACCCGGTGACATCGAGCGCCATCGCGACGCGCAGGCGCGTGCCGCCCCAGGTGGCGGTCGAGGTACTGCCGATCCCCAGCGTGGGGAATCCCAACAAGTTCATAAAGGCGGTGTTGACGGAACCGTCGCCCTTGAGCAGCACGGTCGAGGATCCGGAATTGTCCTTCGCCGTATAGGTGGCGGTGACGTTGATGCTACGCGCTTCGGTGTTGGTATAGAGGCTGGAGAAGTAGGACTGCGCCTTCGCGGTCACCTGGCCCGAGGTGATGGCGCCGGAAGAAATGTCCTTGGCCAACATCAGCGCGGCCGAATCCAGAGCGGACTGCATCGCGGTCCGGGCCTTGTTGGCGCGCGAATAGTCGATCGCCGCGCCGACGAAGCCGAGAATCGGCACCAGCGCGATGGCGAAGATGATGGCGACGTTGCCGTCGGCCGAACGCGCGAAGCGCTTTGCGACGCTTCCCGATCGGACGACGTTGAAGAGCGACGACATGGGGGACCCGAGCCTGAGGAATTTGCGGGATGTTCGGGGCTGGAGGCTGAACGACCGGTAAAACCAATCGAATAAACTGGCTAAATTGCTTGCTAAATGCGTGCGAGCAGGGCCCAGGGTAAATTCCAGGATATTGGCTCCTCCGGAAAACGCGGCCAATCCGCAACCAAGCCTTAACCGGTCGTCGCCGCCGCTGCGCAGCAGTTTGGACGACCTCCGGAATCTCCCCGCTTGCGGCGAAACGTCGATCGACCCATATTTGCGGTACCCGGTCCTGCGTCGGACCGGACCGCCGGGGTGGCGGAGAGCCGGAGCTGAATCGTCGATCACAGTTTGTGCGCGTTGCGGTTCCGGTGGGAAGAGTTCCGTGGGGATTCGAATACCTGAGCCATGCTGCAACCAGATCCATCTTCTGAATCCGCCGCCGTGTCCGCATGGCCTTCGACGCGCCTGAGCCCGCCGCTGCGCCTGACTGGGCCGCAGGGGACCGCTTCGAGCTCACCGTCCGTGAGGGCGATGGCCGGCGACGGTGCCCGGTCGGGCAATCCGACGACTTCGGTCATTACCAAGGTCAAGCCGAAGACCAAGCGTCCCAACCTTTACCGCGTACTGATCCTGAACGACGACTACACGCCGATGGAATTCGTCGTGCACGTGCTGGAGAAATTCTTCCAGATGGACGTCGAAGCCGCGACCAAGGTGATGCTGCATGTTCACCATCACGGCATCGGCGAGTGCGGCATTTTCACTTACGAGATCGCAGAGACCAAGGTGACGCAGGTGATGGACTTCGCCCGCAAGCACCAGCACCCTCTGCAATGCGTGATGGAGAAGAAGTAGGGGTGTGAGACTGCCGAACGTGGACGGCTCCGAACTCGGAACGGCTCTTGCATCGCTCACGACGGCGGGTTTTCCCGGGCCTGCTGGTGCGCGGCTCGACGAGGAGAGGAACGGGTCTTTCGTCGACGGGTTGTGACACTATATGTCGAAAGGTTGTTGTTGCGCGACGTGGCAGCGGCGATCATGATGAGCGGGGGACACAGAGGACGAGATGCCGACATTTTCGCAAAGCCTTGAACAATCCCTGCACCGCGCGCTCGCCATCGCCAACGAGCGACATCACCAATACGCGACGCTCGAGCATCTCTTGCTTTCGCTGGTCGACGACTCCGACGCCGCCGCGGTGATGCGGGCTTGCAGCGTCGATCTCGACAAGCTGCGCGCCAGCCTCGTCAACTACCTGGAAACCGAATTCGAGAACCTCGTCACCGACGGTTCCGAAGATGCCAAGCCGACCGCTGGCTTCCAGCGCGTGATCCAGCGCGCCGTGATCCACGTGCAGTCGTCTGGCCGTGAAGAAGTGACTGGCGCCAACGTGCTGATCGCGATCTTCGCCGAGCGCGAAAGCCATGCCGCGTACTTCCTGCAGGAGCAGGACATGACGCGCTATGACGCGGTCAACTACATCAGCCATGGTATCGCCAAGCGGCCCGGCGTTTCCGAAGCGCGGCCGGTGCGCGGCGTCGATGAGGAAACCGAGACCAAGAGCGGCGACGACGCCAAGAAGAAGGGCGACGCGCTCGAGACATATTGCGTCAACCTCAACAAGAAGGCGCGGGACGGCAAGATCGATCCGGTGATCGGACGCAACTCCGAGATCAACCGGGCGATCCAGGTGCTGTGCCGCCGCCAGAAGAACAACCCGCTGTTCGTCGGCGAAGCCGGCGTCGGCAAGACAGCGATCGCCGAAGGCCTCGCCAAGCGCATCGTCGACTCGGAGGTTCCCGAGGTTCTCGCCGCCGCCACGGTATTCTCGCTCGACATGGGCACGCTGCTGGCAGGCACGCGCTATCGCGGCGACTTCGAGGAACGCCTCAAGCAGGTGCTCAAGGAACTCGAGGCGCATCCGAACGCGATCCTGTTCATCGACGAGATCCACACGGTGATCGGCGCCGGCGCGACGTCCGGCGGTGCGATGGATGCCTCGAATTTGCTCAAGCCTGCACTGGCTTCGGGCAGCATCCGCTGCATGGGATCGACCACCTATAAGGAATACCGTCAGCACTTCGAGAAGGACCGCGCGCTGGTGCGGCGCTTCCAGAAGATCGACGTCAACGAGCCGACCGTCGAGGACGCCATCGCGATCCTCAAGGGCCTCAAGCCGTACTTCGAGGACTACCACAAGCTCAAGTACACCAACGAGGCGATCGAGTCGGCCGTCGAACTGTCGTCGCGCTACATCCACGACCGCAAGCTGCCGGACAAGGCGATCGACGTGATCGACGAGTCGGGCGCGGCGCAGATGCTGCTCGCCGAGAACAAGCGCAAGAAGACGATCGGCATCAAGGAGATCGAAGCCACGGTTGCGACCATGGCGCGAATCCCGCCGAAGAGCGTGTCGAAGGACGACGCCGAGGTGTTGAAGCATCTCGAAACGACCCTGAAGCGCGTGGTGTTCGGTCAGGACAAGGCGATCGAATCGCTGTCGGCTTCGATCAAGCTGGCGCGGGCCGGCCTGCGCGAACCGGAGAAGCCGATCGGCTGCTACCTGTTCTCGGGTCCGACCGGCGTCGGCAAGACCGAAGTGGCCAAGCAACTCGCCTCGACGCTCGGTGTGGAACTGCTTCGCTTCGACATGTCGGAGTACATGGAGCGGCACACCGTGTCGCGCTTGATCGGCGCGCCTCCCGGCTATGTCGGCTTCGACCAGGGCGGTCTTCTGACCGATGGTGTCGATCAGCATCCGCATTGCGTGGTGCTGCTCGATGAAATCGAGAAGGCACATCCTGATCTGTACAACGTGCTGCTGCAGATCATGGATCACGGCCGGTTGACGGATCACAACGGCAAGCAGGTCAACTTCCGCAACGTGATCCTGATCATGACCACGAACGCGGGCGCGGCGGATCTCGCCAAGCAGGCGTTCGGCTTCACCCGCAACAAGCGGGAAGGCGACGACCACGAGGCGATCAACCGGTGGTTCGCGCCGGAATTCCGCAACCGTCTCGACGCGATCGTGTCGTTCGCGCACCTCAATGCCGATGTCATCGGCATGGTGGTGGAGAAGTTCGTGTTGCAGCTCGAGGCGCAGCTCGCCGATCGCGACGTCACGATCGAGCTGACCGACGAGGCCAAGGCCTGGCTGGTGCAGCACGGCTACGACGAGCAGATGGGCGCGCGGCCGATGTCGCGGGTGATCCAGGAACACATCAAGAAGCCGCTGGCCGACGAAGTGTTGTTCGGTCAGCTCAAGGGCGGCGGCCACGTCAAGGTCGTGCTGGTCAAGGACGAAGCGGTCGCCGGCGTCGAGCTGGAAAAGATTGCCTTCGAATTTCTCGACGGCCCGGTCACGCCGAAGCCGGAAGACCTGCCGGGCGCCAAGAAGCGCGGCACCGCCCGCAAGGCCAAGCCCCGCGCCAAGGATCGGGTCGAAGAAGCCTGATCGCGGCGAGCGAGTGAGACGTTCAAAAGGCCGGCGAGCGATCGCCGGCCTTTTCGTTTGGGCTGACTAATCTTCACCTGAATCTAGTGAGTGTCGTAATCGCCGTCATGCCCGGGCTCGCCCCGGGCAATCCACGCCTTCAGCCTCGCCGCATCCAAGACGTAGATGGCCGGGACAAGCCCGGCCAGGACGGGGAGAGGGGCGCTGCTGCGGTCTTAAGACTTCATTTGACGATCTTATCTCGGCCGTCATTGCGAGCGAAGCGAAGCAATCCATTTCTTGGCACTGAGCCGGATTGCTTCGTCAGCGTCGCTCCTCGCAACGACGGAGAGGATGTCTTTCAAAGCAGTCGCGTTGTTAGTTCCCGGCGGCTGGTGGTGGCGCGGGCTGTGGAGATGCCGCGGGCGCCGCCGGCGCCTGCAACGTCACGCCCTCGGGCGGGATCATCGCCCAGCCGTAGGCTTTGAGTTTGCCGCGGCCGAGCGGCAGAACCATTGTGCCGTACACCGGGCTTACGTCGCCCAGCGCGGCGCGGTAGGGCGGCGGCAGATCGTCGGTGCGGGGGAATTCGTCGGTCGACCACACCGCCAGCGTGCCGGACTGCTTCAGGCGCTGCGGATTGATCCACGGACTCTTTTTAACGTCGGCATCGACGAAGACCGACGGCCGCGGTGACGCGTAGAGCGCGACGAAGCCGGCCTGCCGGGCGCTGCCGGTGACGATGTCCAGCGGCTTCGTGGTGCGACTCTTCCACACCGCCTGCATCGCGTTCGACAGCGCGCGCGCCGGGTATAGCTCTGCCGGCAATGGGCCATTGCCATAGGCGCGGCTGTAGATCGAGCCGATCGCGACGAACGGCGCGCCGACCAGTACCAGCAGCCACAGCACCACGGCGAGGCGTGGGGCGCGCAGCGCAAAGTGCGGCGGTAGCAGCATCAGAAGGGCGAGGCCGGACAGCGCCGCGAGTGCGCTGCCGGTGGTCGCGCCGATGCTGAACCAACCCAACACGTGGGCAAGGGCGATCAGCAGCGACGGTCCGAAGGCGGCGGCGAGGATCAGCGAGCGGTCGAAGCCGCTCGGCGCGTCGATGTTCAGCTCGGCCGGCTCGCCTTGCAGCGGCAGCCGGGGCAGAGCCGCGAGGACAGCGAGAGCGATCAGTCCGAGATGCAATCCGACCTGACCTGACAGGAACCCGAAAGCCGCGACGATTCGTGACCAGATCCCTACCGGCGCCGCGGTGTCATCTGGCTGCGCCAGCCACGACAGATGGGGTGCCAGTAACATCACGGCGAGTCCGGCAGCGATCGCGGGACCTGAGGATAGCAACTGGCGGCGGCCCTGGCGCGTCAGCAGCAGATGCGCGACCAGCGTCAGGATCAGCGCGAAGCCGGCGTGCTCGGCATTGCCGAGGAGCCCGCAGACAAGACCAAGCCAGATCCAGGGCGCCCGGGTCGTCCCCAGCACCGCCCGCCGATACAGCGCGACCGCCGCGACGCTCAATGGCAGCGCCGCGATGGCTGGATCGTAGCCGAGCACTTCGGCGCCGAAGCAGCCGATCAGAATCGTCAGCGCGACGGCCAGCGTCGCGCCGCTGCGGCCGAGCATGGCGGCGCCGAGCCGCCACAGCAGCAACAGCGTCAGCAACGCCGAGCCGACCGACAGCACGATCTGCGATCCGGTCCAGCCACCGGTCAGCAGCCCCGCGATCTGCGTCAGCCAGGGCGCCAATGGCGGATTGCTCCACGGTCCGGTGGGCCACTCGCGGCCGCGCAGCGCCATCTCGTAGCCGACCGCCGGCAGGCTGGGAAAGCTGAAGGCCGCGACGAACCACAGCCCGCCATAGATGCCGAGGATCCACAGCAGCATGCGCCGGGGTTCGTTGCGGAGAATGTCCAGCACGGTATCGCAGGCGCGCAGCACCAGCCCCGGCGCGGCGGCGGGCCTCTGCTCGGCAGCAGCCGAGGGCATGGCAGATGCCTGGCGTTGCGCCGGTTTGGGCGGTGGCGCGGGGCGAGGTCGCGCCGCGGCCGGACGTTTCGGAGGAGGCGCCGCGCTGGGCTCGCGACTCGGCTGCGTTGCGGTGGTCTGTGCCGGTAAAGGCGAGGGCGCGGCGTCGGGCTCAGCCTCCGCAGCCGGATCCGCCGCGGCAGCCTTGGCCGCCGGTTGCGGTTTGCCGCCGTGATGCTTCTTCTTCGGCCGCCGGGTCTTGGGCTGCTTGCGCTTGATGGCCGTCGTCCTTTGCAGACCGGCGACGCAGCCGCGGGCCGGATCGTGGATCAGGACCGACGTTGTAGTGCATCCGGACGGCGAGGCAATTGCCGGAAAGGCGACTTGCCGGGGACAGAGAAGGAGCGTGGCGACGTGTCGCCGTCAGCCCTCGCCAAGCAGGATCTTGATCTTGCGCTGCAGCTCTCGCTTCTTCTTCTCGCTCTGACGCAGCCGCTCGGCGAGTTCGGAGTTGTCGCCTGAGCTGAACGCCAGGCCGGCGACATTGCCGCGTCGCCACACCACGGTCGACGGGTAGGTGCGGGCCTTGCGCGGGACCGTCAGCGCGATCTGCTCCGGCAGGCCGGCTGCGCTGCCGAACTCGATCGTCGCGCCGGTCTCGGAGATGTTGCGGACGACGCAGTCCCGCGTCGCGCCGCGGTCGCTGACGGTGGCGATGCCGCCATACACCACCTTGTCCCGCCGCGTCTTCCGCCGATCGTCCATGGTGCCTCTCCGTGCCTCGCGCGCGGAGTGTAAGCGGACAACAGTGGGGCGAAAGTCTTTCCCCGCATTAACCTGAATCCGGCCGCAACGTCGCAGCCGAAAGCACAGCGGACTAATGCGTCGGCCGGCCGTGCCGGTAGTCGCGCGGCGAAACGCCGAAGCGCTCGCGGAATACCCGGCCGAAATGCGACAGATCATTGAAGCCCCAGGCGAATGCGATCTCGCCGATCCGGCGGCCAGCCTGGCGCGGGGCGGCGAGGTCGCGCGCGCAGCGCTCCAGCCGCTGTGCCAGCACGTAGCGCTGGAACGAGGTGGCGTCGCCCGCGAACAGATCGCTGACGTAGCGCGGCGAAATCCCGAGCCCCGCCGCCACCCCCGCCGCCGACAGCTCCGGATCGTGCAGCCGGCTCTGGATGTGCGCCTTGAGGCGATACAGCATCGCGGCGCGGTGCGACGTCGCCGGCCGCGCCCCGTCGAGACGATCGGCGATCGCCATCGCCACCAGATCGACCGCCTGCTCGGTGAGCCGGTTCGCAGTATCACCATCGACACGGTCGGCGAGCGCGCAGATCGACGCGATGAAATCGTAAGCGAGTTTGTCGAGCGGGCGCTCCGAGCTGAAGGTCGTCGCGGTCAACTCCTCGGTGCGGATCCGGCGCGCGATCATCTCGCGCGGCACCTGCAGGATGCGCTGCGAGAAGTCGCCGTCGAACTGCAGCTCATAGGGGCGGGTCGTATCGTAGAACGCGAACTCGCCCGGGCGGATCACCGCCTCGCGGCCGTCCTGCGTCACGCCGCCATGTCCGGTGGTGCCGAGCGCGAACAGCACCGAGGCTTCCTGCGCGCGGGCGATCCGCGCCGGCGTGCGGGCGACACGCTGAGCGCAGGACGACACGGTCGAGCACAGCGCGTGGCCGAGCGCGCCGCTCGACACCGAGCCGTGAAACGAACTGCCGCGATCCGAGCTGCAGTCGAGCTGCACATAGACGTCGCAGATGATGTCCTGCCACAGCGCCAGCCGCTTGTGAGGCGGCGCATCGTCGGCGGAGAACCGGGTCGGCATCGTCGTCTCTCCCTGAGCTGCATCGCCCGCTGCGCAAACGGAGTCGAGTTTTCCTTCCGTCCCGAACGAGTATCGCCGCCTGAGCCTCAATAAGATGCACGCATCGAATTCGATGATCAACTGTGCAGTGCACGATCAGGAGGTTGTAATGGGACTTCAGCACCCGAAATACAAAGTAGCAGTGGTCCAGGCTGCGCCGGTGTGGCTCGACCTCGATGCGACGGTCGACAAGACGATCGCGCTGATCGAGGAAGCGGCAGCCAATGGCGCGAAACTGATCGCATTCCCGGAAGTCTTCATCCCCGGCTATCCCTGGTACATCTGGCTGGACTCGCCGGCCTGGGCGATCGGTCGCGGCTTCGTGCAGCGCTACTTCGACAATTCGCTGAGCTACGACTCGCCGCAGGCGGACAAGCTGCTGGCCGCGGTGAAGCGCGCCGGACTGACGGCGGTGCTCGGCCTGTCGGAGCGCGACGGCGGCAGCCTCTACATCGCGCAATGGATCCTCGGGCCGGATGGCGAGACCGTCGCGAAACGCCGCAAGCTGCGTCCGACCCATGCGGAGCGCACGGTGTACGGCGAGGGCGACGGCAGCGATCTCGCGGTGTTCGATCGCCCGGACATCGGCCGCCTCGGCGCGTTGTGCTGCTGGGAGCACCTGCAGCCGCTGTCGAAATACGCGATGTATTCCCAGCACGAGCAGGTGCATGTCGCGGCGTGGCCGAGCTTCTCACTGTACGATCCGTTCGCGCCGGCGCTCGGCTGGGAAGTGAATAACGCCGCGTCGCGGGTCTATGCGGTGGAGGGCTCGTGCTTCGTGCTGGGGCCGTGCGCCACGGTGTCGCCGGCGATGATCGAGGACATGTGCGACCGTGACGACAAGCACGCGCTGCTGCACGCCGGCGGCGGTCACGCCACGATCTTCGGGCCGGATGGCAGCATGCTGGCGGAGAAGCTGCCGCCGGATCAGGAAGGGCTGCTCTACGCCGAGATCGATCTCGGCATGATCGGCATCGCCAAGAACGCCGCCGATCCCGCCGGTCACTACTCACGCCCGGACGTGACGCGCCTGTTGCTCAATCGCAAACCCGCCCGCCGTGTCGAGCACTTCGCGCTGCCGGTGGACAGCGAGCCAGTGGAGAGCGAGCAAGCGCCAGCGTCGTGATCGTCGCAAGCACGCGCTCGGCCGCGTCGCTGACAGCCGAGCTGCTCAAAGTCAGCGTTCGTTCGTCTGGAGCGGTTCTGGTTCTAATGGAATCAGAGCCGGCAAAGGCGGCATCGCCCCATGCAAAACCTGATGGGGAGGAGGCGTGAAGCGCCGTCTCGAACCATGGGCTACTGGTGCTGAGTGGTCCCATCCCTCGAGACGCCCAGCTTCACCGGGCTCGTCAGGATGAAGACTTGGTACCTGTGGACAGGGCGATCGCGCTTCGATCAATCGATGATTGCTCGAGTCATTGCGAGCCGAAGGCGAAGGAATCCATGCTCCCCGTGTGGCGCTGGATTGTTTCGTCGGCTGCGCCTCCTCGCAATGACGCAGGGGACGCTAATTGACGGTGTCGCGGACTTCGCGGGCGCGTTGCTTTTGTGCGTCGAAATCGGCGCGGCGGCGGGCGAGGTCTTCGGGGCTGAGATTGGCGACGTTGTTGTAGTCGCGCTTCCACGACGGATCGTCGCGCCAGCGCAGTGGTGATTGCACCGTGGTCTGCGCGGCGGGCGTGTTCTCCAGTACGCGCAGCGCCAACTCCAGCGTGAACGCCTGCGAGGCATCGTCGTGCGGCTTGCCGGCGGAGTTGCCGAGTGGGAAGTCGCTGAACAGGAACCGCGGCACCGCGGCGTGTTCGACGATATCCTTGGCGCAGCCCATCACCACGGTCGCGATCCCGTTCGCCTCGAGATGCCGCGCCACCAGCGAGACGGTCTGATGGCAGACCGGGCAATTCGGCACCAACACCGCGGCATCGACGTTGTCTGCTTGGCAGCGCGCGAGGATCTCGGGCGCGTCGGTGTCGATCGTGACGCGATGACTGCGATTGGTGGGCGCGCCGAAGAAATTCGGTGCAAGCTGAAAGCGGCCTTCGTTCGCCAGTCGCCGCAGCCGCGGCAGCGGGAACCACGTGCCGCTGTCGGTGGCGGTGGTGTGAACCCGGTCGTAGGCGATATGGGAGATGCGCAGATCGTGATCGGACGCGGTGTCGCCGGCATAGACCTGATAGAACTTGGCGCCGCCATTATACGGCGCACCCGGACCCTGATCGCCCTTGGCCGGATCGTACGGCGCGGCGGTGGTGATCAGCGCGACGCGCGACTGCGCCAGCGGTTTGGTCAGCGGCTGGAACGGCGCGCCGACATGATGCGCCCAGCGATACGGGGCGTCGTAGCCGATCGCCTGATAATACGCGCGCGTCCGCGCCATATAGGCGATCGGCACATCGTCGTCGGCGGCAAAGGTCGTGTCGGGCTGCTCGGCCATGATAGGATCTGCACCAAAGGGGATGAGCGATTGCACCTCTGGCGACCAGCCTTGTCAAGAATGCGCGCGGCGATGCGGGACGCTGCATGAGCCGGCGCGGACTGAGATCGCTGTGTGGACGGGCAGGGCTGGCTGTTCTGATCGCAGCAGCCTCGCTGTTGCTGGTGCACGCCGAAGATGCGGCGCCCACGAAGCCGGCCGAGTCCCCCGCCGCTGAGAGCGCGCCGGCCAAGCAGCCGGATCCGCCCGCTGCGACTCCGCCGGCTCCCGAAGCGGCCAGGCCTGCGGCAGGTGATCAGCCCGCCGACAAGCCCGCCGACGCCGCGAAGCAGGAACCGGAGAAGCCGGGGGATCGCGACACGCGCGAGTCGATCTGTCTGATGATCGAGTCCGCCGCGAAGGCGCACGAGCTGCCGCTGGAGTTCTTCGCGCGGGTGATCTGGCAGGAGAGCCGTTTTCAACCGGACGCCGTCGGGCCGGTGACGCGCAGCGGCAAGCGGGCGCAGGGCATCGCGCAGTTCATGCCCGGCACCGCGAGCGAGCGCAGCCTGCTCGATCCGTTCGATCCGGTGCAGGCGCTGCCGAAATCGGCGGAGTTTCTCAACGAGCTGCGCGGGCAGTTCGGCAATCTCGGCCTTGCGGCCGCCGCCTACAATGCCGGGCCGCGCCGCGTGCAGGAATGGCTCGCCGGCGCCGGGCCGATGCCGCAGCAGACGCGCGCCTACGTCTACGCGATCACCGGCACCACGGTGGATGATTGGGCGGCGGCAGGTCGTAATGCGAAGCCGCCGGACGCCAAGCAGGCCACCGATTGCCGGACGCTGATGGCGCTGCTGCGCCGCGCGCCGAATCCGTTCGTCACCCAGCTCGAGCAGCGGGTGAAGCTCGGCGCCGACAAGCCGTGGGGTGTGCAACTCGCCGCCGGCTTCAATCGCGACCGGGCGCTCGCGCAATATTCCCGCGCGATGTCGCGATTGAGCGCGGTGATCGGCGACCACGATCCGAGCCTGTCGAGCTCGGTGTTCCGCAGCCGCGGCACGCGGCCGTTCTATCAGGTGCGGATCGGCGCCGAGACGCGCCCGGAGGCCAACGAACTCTGCGCCCGCATCCGCAAGGCCGGCAGCGCCTGTTTGGTGCTGCGCAATCGCGGCTGATCGCTGCGAGACATGCGATCCGCTCATGCGCCTCGTCGTTCGACGGGGCGGCGGGCGGCCGCTAAGGTGCGGCCGGTGCCGCCCGGTGCCGGATTCGCCCCATGGCCGAAAAGGTGCAGCCTGCCGATGGCGCTTGCGTCGCTCGAGTCCCCGCAATGGATGAGTCCGGGGCGCGCTTATCTGCAGGGCGTGCGCGCCGTCGGCTCCACCGTGCTGACGCTGGTGCTGTTCGCGACCTATATCGGCATCGGCGCGCTGGCGCATGACAGCCGGTTCAGCCTCGGCTGGGTGCTGCTGAGCACGCTGCTGGTATGGGCCGGGCCGGCGCAGATCATCCTGATTTCGTCGCTGGGCTCGGGCGCGACGGCTATTCAGGCCGCGATCGCCGTGACGGTGAGCGCGATCCGGTTGTTTCCGATGGTGGTATCGGTGCTGCCGCTGATGCGCACGCCGACCACCAAGCTGCGACAGCTCATCCTGCCGGCGCATTTCATCGCGGTGACGCTGTGGGTCGAGTGCTTTCGGCTGTTGCCGCAGGTGCCGCGCGAGCGGCGCATTCCGTTCACTATCGGGCTCGGCACCGGGCTGGTCTCGGTGTGCCTCACGGCCAACCTGATCGGCTATCTGCTCGCCGCCAACCTGCCGCAACTGTTCGGCGCCGCGATACTGCTGCTGACGCCGCTGGCGTTCCTGTTGTCGACCGCGCGCAACTGCCGCGAGATCGCCGACGTCGTCGCGCTGGGACTGGGGCTGCTGCTGTTTCCGATCGTCGCGTATTTTCACACCGGCGTCGATGTGCTGATTAGCGGCGTCGCCGCCGGCACCATCGCCTATGGCGTGCATCGCTGGAAGGCGAGGCGGGCATGAGCGGCTTCATCGGTGATTGGCACGCCCTGCTGGTGCTCGTGCTCGCGGGCTTTCTGCCTAACGAGATCTGGCGGATGATCGGGCTGTGGCTTGGCGGCGGCATCGACGAAGGCTCGGAACTGCTGATCTGGGTGCGCGCGGTCGCGACCGCGATCCTCGCCGGCGTGATCGCGCAGATTCTGGTGTTTCCGCCTGGCGCGCTGGCGAGCGTGCCATGGGGGCTGCGCTACGGCTCCGTCGCGATCGGCTTGATCGCGTTCATCGCGACCAAACGCTCGATCCTGATCGGCGTCGTTGCCGGCGAGGCGGTACTGCTCGCCGGGCAGTGGCTGCTCGGCTGATCGTCTTTCGGCGCGGTTGCTTGCGCGCGTCAGGCGATTAGGTTGGGCACCTACTCTTCGCATGGGAATGCCGACAATGGCCTCCGACGATATCCGTGAAGGCGAGATCGCCGTCACGCCGCCGCCGCCCACCGACGCTGGTCTCGTTTTCATCGGCCGCATCCGCACGCCATGGACCGCGCGCAGCGAAACGCCAAGGCAGGGCAGCTTCGATGGCCCGATCTGCAGGCTCGAAATCTTCGAGCCGTGGACGCAGGCGCTCGCCGGCCTCGACAAGTTCGAGCAGGTGCAGGTGGTGTACTGGCTGCATCAGGCGCGGCGCGATCTGGTGCTGCAGCGCGGCCACGGTCATGACGGTCCGCGCGGCACCTTTGCGTTGCGCTCGCCGGTGCGGCCAAACCCGATCGGCATCTCGGCCGCCGCGCTGGTTGGTATCGAGGGATCGACCGTCCTGGTCCGCGGCCTCGACTGCCTCGACGGCACCCCGCTGATCGACCTCAAGCCGGACAGGTGTGTGCATTCGGTGGTGAAGTAGCTAACACCCGTCATTGCGAGCGAAGCGAAGCAATCCAGACCGGTGCACTAAGCTGGATTGCTTCGTCGCTTCGCTCCTCGCAATGACGGAGAGGCTGTGCCGTTTGTTCAGCCCTGCAGTGCCGCCTTCAGCTTGGCGGCGTTCTCTTCCAGCACTGCGGTTTCTTCCTTTTTGCTCGCCGGCGGCAGTAAGGCGACGCCGTCGTGGCGGGGCATCACGTGCATGTGCAGGTGAAACACCACCTGGCCGCCAGCGGCTTCGGAGAATTGCTGCACGGTGATGCCGTCGGCATTGAACGCCTGCTTGGCGGCGCCGGCGATCTTGTGCGCTGCGCGGGCGACGTGGGCGAAATCCTCGGGCGTGATGTCGAGAATGTTGCGCGCCGGCGCCTTGGGGATCACCAGCGTATGGCCGGGCACCCGCGGCATGATGTCGAGGAACGCGAGCACGTGCTCGTCCTCATAGACCTTGTGGCAGGGGAACTCGCCGCGCAGGATCTTGGCGAACGGGTTCTGGGGATCATAGGCGGTCATGGCGACTCCGGCGATTTTCGGCCGGACTTTCGCCGCGCCGCGCGGAGCGGTCAAGCCGGATCGGCGTCCTTGCGGAACGGGCCGGCCTCGGTCAGTTCGCGGCCCATCTCGTCGACATACATCCGCTCGCGCTTCAAATAATCGGCGATCGCCCGGCGCAGCGCCGGGTCGGCGATGTAATGCGCCGAGTAGGTGGTCTGCGGCAGGTAGCCGCGCGCAACCTTGTGCTCGCCCTGGGCGCCGGCCTCAACCACCTTGAGGCCGCGCGCGATCGCGAAGTCGATCGCCTGATAGTAGCAGACCTCGAAATGCAGGAAAGGGTGATGCTCGACCGCGCCCCAGTGCCGGCCGAACAGCGTGTCGCCGCCGATGAAGTTGATCGCGCCGGCGATCCAGCGGCCCTCGCGCTTGGCCATCACCAGTAGCACGTCGTTCGGCATCGTCTCGCCGATCAGCGAATAGAACGCGCGGTTGAGATACGGCCGGCCCCATTTGCGCGAGCCGGTCTCCATGTAGAATTCGAAGAACGCGTCCCAGGCATCCTCGGTAATGTCGGCGCCGGTGAGGTGATGGATGGTGATGCCATTGGCCACTGCGTCGCGGCGCTCGCGCTTGATCGCCTTGCGGTGGCGCGAGTTCAGCGTGGCAAGGAAATCGTCGAAGCTGCCATAACCGGCATTGTGCCAGTGAAACTGCTGGTCGGTGCGCTGCAGGAATCCCTGCTCGGCGAGGAATCGCCATTCCGACTCGCGTGCGAAGGTGACATGCGCGGAGGAGGCTTCGCTCAGCTTGCACAGCGCGATCAGGCCGTTCGACAGCGCCGCGGCGACTTCGCCCGCGTCCTGACCGGGCCGGATCAGCAGGCGCGGGCCGGTCGCCGGCGTGAACGGAACCGAGACCTGCAGCTTCGGATAGTAGCTGCCGCCGGCCCGCTCATAGGCATCGGCCCAGCCGCGGTCGAACACGTATTCACCCTGCGAGTGCGATTTGAGATAGCACGGCACGATGCCAAGGATCTGTTCGCCGCGCCGGGCCACGAGATGGCGCGGGCCCCAGCCGGTCCGTGCGCTGGCCGACTTCGAGGTTTCGAGCGCCGCGAAAAACGCGTGCGAGGTGAAGGGATTGTACTGCGCAGCCGAAGTCGAGCAGGAGGCCGCTGACAGGTCGGATGAAGGCGCGACAGGCGGCGCGAGCGCGCCGCGCGCGCATGCGTCCCAATCGGCCGCCGCGATGGCGTCGACCGAGGGAACGGCTTCGAGCGTGATGTCGGGCGAACGACTCAAGGATCGATCACAGGCGATGATGGCGCGTCTGTATCATAGGCCAGAGATTGGGGCCTGATCGCCGACTTCGCAAGAGCGCGGCAAGGGTGCGGCGATCACGGTTCCGGAACGAAGCCCTCGAAGATCATCTGGTCGGCGTGCTGCCTGGCGCGAACGCGTTGCTCCGATGTACGAACGGTCCAGGCTAATAGCGCGCAGCCGAACAGGTTTCGGGCGATCCAGGGCGCCGGCGCGGGGAGGTCGTCGACCCGATAGGCGACGAAATGTGGCTGCGTGCGCAGGCCATGGCGCAGCGCCTCCATCGGTCTGCGCTGGGCCTCGTTAAGCTTCGCCCAATAGGAATCGTCGTAGCGTCGTTCGGCCGTGATGCCGCGCGGCAGCTCGGGGGCGAGCTGGCGCAGCGCCAGCACCTGGTCGGGATCGAACGACATTGCCGCGACCGGGCCGCGATAGGCGGCGAGCACGTCGATCAGCCGCGATGCCAGCTTGCGGTCGCCGTCGAAATGACTCTTGAGCTCGATCACCAGCGGCACCCGCCCGCTGACCAGATCGCACAGCTCGCCGACCGACATCATCCGCTCGGGCGTGTCCTTGAAGGCGACCCGGCGCAGCTCGGCAGCGGTCAGCGACAGCAGCGACCCGGTGCCCTCGGTCAGCCGGCCGAGGTCGTCGTCGTGATGCACCATCGCCTCGCCATCGGCGGTGAGCTGGATGTCGACCTCGATGGCGAAGTTGCCGGCGATGGCGGCGTTGATCGCCGCCGGCATATTTTCGAGCACGCCGCGGGCGCGGTCGTGCAGTCCGCGATGCGCGACCGGACGTGCGGTCAGCCAGTCGGGAGCGCGCATCGCATCAGGTCCGCAATCACGCGACTTCGAACAGGCCTTCGACCTCGACGGCGGCATCCGCCGGCAGCGAGGCGACGCCGATCGTGGTGCGGGCGTGGCGGCCCTTGTCGCCGAACACGGCGACCATCAGGTCGGAGGCGCCGTTCATCACCTTCGGTCCGTCGGTGAAATCGGGCGTCGAGTTGATGAAGCCGCCGAGGCGAACCACGCGCACCACCTTGTCGAGATCGCCGAGCGCGGCCTTGAGCTGTGCCAGCAGGTTGATCGCGCAGCCGCGCGCCGCGGCGTTGCCGTCCTCGATGCTGACATTGGCGCCGAGCTTGCCCTTGGCGATCAACTTACCCTCGGCGTCGAAGCAGATCTGGCCGGACACCACCAGGAGATTGCCGGTGCGAACGAAGCCGACGTAATTGGCGACCGGGCTGGTGGGTTCGGGCAGGACAATTCCCTGCGCGGTGAGTTTCTGCTCGATGGCTCCGGCCATTTTGGTCCCCATGATCTGTTCGTTGGAGGTCTGTTCGTCACAAACGTCCCGGCCGGCGGCGCGACCGGGCGCACTTGTTTGGCCGATTGCGGCAGCTCTGGCAAGCAAGCGCGGGCGTCACAATCAGCGAGGTTTGATGCGAATTCGTCCGCGATTTCACCGTAATCGGGTGTTCCATCGGGAGTAGCCGTTGCGGCGCGATCGGCCGCTGCCTATCCTCAATCGAGGTTCCCACGGAGACGACATGCGCAAGCTATCCCAGACGAGCCTCCGCCTTTCCACGTTGGCGCTGACGATGATCGGCGCCGCCGGGTTGGGCATGACGCCGGCCGTCGCCGGCCCCGGCGTGGCCTTCCTGCCGCATCAGGCGCTGTACGATCTCAGCCTGATGAAGACCCGCAACAACGCCTCGGTGAACACGGTGCGCGGCCGCATCCTGTACAATTTCTCCGGCAGCGCCTGCGAAGGCTACACCTCGGATTTTCGGCAGGTCTCGGAGATCGAGAGCGGCGAGGGCAAGAACACGCTGAGCGATCTGCGCTCGTCGAGCTGGGAAGACGCTGCCGGCAAAACCTATCGCTTCAAGATCGACACCAAGATGAACGACAGCGACTCCAGCGACGTCGATGGCGTCGCGGAGCGCACCGGCGACAGCATCACGGTGAAGCTGAAGCAGCCGGTGCAGAAGACCTTCACGCTCGACGGCAAGACCGTCTTCCCGACCGAACAGATCGAACGCATCATCGCCGCGGCGCGCGAAGGCAAGTCGCTGCTCGAACTGCAGGTCTATGACGGCTCGGACGGCGGCGAGAAGGTCTACAACACGCTGACCGTGATCGGCCAGCCGATCCCCGGCGATCGCGCGGGCGCGACGCCCGATCCGGCGACGTCGGACGAGTCGATGAAGTCGCTGACGCGGTGGCCGGTGACGGTGAGCTACTACGACCGCAGCGCCAAGTCGGACACCGGCGAGCAGACCCCGGTTTACGCGATGAGCTTCGAGCTCTACGAAAACGGCGTCTCGCGCTCGCTCGTGCTCGACTACAACGACTTCGTCCTCGCCGGCGCGATGGGCAAGTTCGACGTCAAGGCAGCGAAGCCGTGTAAGTAGCCAAGTCGCGGCCGCTGCTTGGTCACAACGGAACTTTAGTTAGTTCGTCATGGCCGGGCTCGTCCCGGCCATCGACGTTTTAAGCCCATCCGCGCGGCAAGACAACGATGCCCGGGACGAGCCCGGCCATGACGGATGGAGTTGCCGTAAGCCTATCCGCACTTTGGTTCGGTCGTTAAATCGCACGCGATCCCCAGCGTCATTGCGAGCGCAGCGAAGCAATCCAGAGCGCAGTGCGCGGAGCTGGATTGCTTCGTCGCTGCGCTCCTCGCAATGACGGCGAGCGTTCGTGCTGACTGATCTGACGCCGCGATCTCAGCTCCGCGGCTTCTCCGGGCCGGTGTAGCTCAATCCCCTGATCACCGCGGCATTGCCGAATTTCTTGCGGAGGTCGTCCATCGCGCGTTCGGCGGTGGCGGCGCGGCGGTCGAGGAGGTCGGACTCGTCGGCCTGGGTCTGTTCGGTCAGCGCGCTGACGCCGGTGCCGATCAGGCGGAAGGCGGTGCCGTCGATTTCCTTGGCCAGCATTTCGCGCGAAATCGCGAAGATGCGGCCTGCCATCTGGGTCGGCGCGTGGATGGTCTGGGAGCGGGTGCGTTGGCGGAAGTCGGCGGTCTTGAGCTTCAGCGTCACGGTCGAGCCCGCCAGCGACGCGCCTTTCAGCCGCGACGATACTTTCTCGGACAGCCGCCACAGGATGCGCTCGAGCGTCTCGAGGTCGCGAATGTCGGTGTCGAACGTCGTCTCGTTGGAGATCGACTTGGCGCCGCGGTCCGGAACGACCTTACGGTCGTCGATGCCACGCGCCAGCCGCCACAGCCGGCGGCCTTCATCGCCGAACTGCCGCATCAGTTCGATCTCGTCGGCCTTCTGCAGATCGGCGATGGTGCGGAAGCCGCGCTGGCCGAGGCGGGCCTCGGTGGCCGGGCCGACGCCGAAAATGAAGCCGACCGGCCGCGGTGCCAGCATCGCGCGCGCATCCTCCTGACCGAGCGCCGCGAAGCCGCGCGGCTTGTCGAGATCGGAAGCGATCTTGGCGAGGAACTTGTTGCAGGACAGTCCGACCGACACGGTGATGCCGATGTCGCGCTCCACCTCGCGGGCGAACCGCGCCAGCACCTTGGCGGCGATGGTGCCGTGCAGCCGCTCCGTGCCGGACAGGTCGAGGAATGCCTCGTCGATCGACAGCGGCTCGACCAGCGGGGTGAGTTGCAGCATCGCCTGCCGCACCTCGCGGCCGACGCGGACATATTTGGCCATGTCGGGCCGCACCACGGCAGCGGAGGGGCACAGCGCCAGAGCTTTGAACATCGGCATCGCCGATCGCACCCCATAGGTGCGGGCGATATAGCAGGCGGCCGATACCACGCCGCGCTTGCCGCCGCCGATGATCACCGGCTTGTCGGCCAGGTCGGGATTGTCGCGCTTTTCGACGGTGGCGTAGAACGCATCGCAGTCGATATGCGCCAGCGTCAGGCTCGGCAGCTCGGGATGGCCGATCAGCCGCGGCGACCCGCACATGGCGCAACGCCGCGCTCCCGCCGCGCCATCGGCGAGGCAGTCACGACAGAATCGCAAAGGGCCGCGCGGCAGGTCGCTCACGGAACGGCGCTCACAGCATGTCGTTCATGGAATGTCACGTTCCCAAGGCTTCTCCTCCAGCGCCTGAAGAGCCGCCGCCACATTGGTCGGGTCGAGGTCGACCGAGCTGGCGAACGCCTTCACGGTGGCATCGTCGCGCATCACGAACTGCAACACGTTGACGAGGAACTGCGGGTCGGCCGCCGACTGCCGCAGGGTTTCCGGACCGAGCCCGGTTTCGGCGAGAAACAGGCCCAGCCGCTCGGGATCCGAGGCGATGAAGGACAGCGCCTGAACCGCCACGATTTCAGAAACTTGCCGGAGATTGTGAACGCGCTTTGGCATCGGGAATGTTTGCCTTTCCGTAACTTCTGGGCTCTATTTTTTTCAATCATGCCCGAGTCTTGCATGGGTAGGTGCGATGGCCGGCCAAACCATCGCACATGTCCCGGACCCGGGCATTCTTGTATCAGGATAGGAGGGCGGGATGGCCAAAACCGTCCTGATCGTGGAGGACAACGAGCTCAACATGAAGCTCTTTCGCGACCTGCTGGAAGCCCATGGCTACCAGACGGCGGGAACGAGCAACGGTTATGAAGCGCTCGAACTGGTCCGCAAGCTGCGTCCCGATCTGATCCTGATGGACATCCAGCTGCCGCAGGTCTCCGGCCTCGATGTCACCCGGTGGATCAAGGACGATCCCGATCTGCGCCACATTCCCGTGGTTGCGGTGACGGCGTTCGCGATGAAGGGTGACGAAGAACGCATCCGCGAGGGCGGATGCGAGGCCTATCTGTCGAAGCCGATTTCGGTGGGCAAGTTCATCGAAACGGTGCGCCGCTTCATCGGTTAGGAGAAGGCATGTCCGCACGGATCCTGGTGGTCGACGACATTCCAGCCAACGTCAGGCTGCTCGAAGCGCGACTATCGGCCGAATATTTCGACGTCGTCACTGCCTCGAACGGCGCGCAGGCGCTGGAGATCTGCGAGCGGGCCGAATGCGATATCGTGCTGCTCGACGTGATGATGCCGGACATGGACGGCTTTGAGGTCTGCCGCCGGCTCAAGGCCAATCCGAAGACGCATTTCATTCCGGTGGTGATGGTGACGGCGCTGGACAGCCCGGCCGACCGCGTCCGCGGACTTGAAGCCGGCGCCGACGATTTCCTCACCAAGCCGGTGTCCGACGTCGTGCTGATCGCCCGGGTGCGCTCGCTGACGCGGCTGAAGATGATGACCGACGAGCTGCGGATGCGCGCCATCACCTCGTTCGAGATCGGCGTTCAGGCGCCGGAGCGCGAGGCGGTCAATGATCAGGGCCGTGGCGGGCGCATCCTGCTGGTCGATGACCGGCCGTCGTCCTACGAGCGGCTGGCGCCGATGCTCGCCGCCGAGCACGACATCGATGTCGAACCGAATCCATCGGAAGCGCTGTTCCACGCCGCCGAGGGCAACTACGACCTGCTGATCGTGTCGCTGGGGCTGGAGAACTTCGACGGCCTGCGGCTGTGCAGCCAGGCGCGCTCGCTGGAGCGGACGCGGCATGTGCCGATCCTGGCGATCGCCGACGCCGACAGCAATGCGCGGCTGCTTCGCGGCCTGGAGATCGGCGTCAACGACTATCTGCTGCGTCCGGTCGACAAGAACGAACTGCTGGCGCGCGCGCGCACCCAGATCCGCCGCCGCCGCTACACCGATCATCTGCGCGACAACGTGCAGCATTCGATCGAGATGGCGATCACCGACGGCCTGACCGGGCTGCATAATCGCCGCTACATGGAGAGCCATCTCGCCACGCTGGCCGAACAGGCCGGCGCGCGCGGCAAACCGCTGGCGCTGATGATCCTCGACATCGACTTCTTCAAGTCGATCAACGACTCCTACGGCCACGACGCCGGCGACGACGTGCTGCGCGAATTCGCGGTGCGCATCAAGAAGTCGATCCGGGGCATCGATCTCGCCTGCCGCTATGGCGGCGAGGAATTCGTGATCGTCATGCCGGAGACGGATCTGCACGTCGCCCAGATGGTCGCCGAGCGGCTGCGCCGCGCCATCGCGGGCGATGCGTTCGCGATCGAGAAAGGCTCAAAGCGCATCGAGGTGACGATCTCGATCGGCCTGTCGACGCTGGAGCGCAAGGGCGAACCGATCCGCGACCTGCTGAAGCGCGCCGACACAGCGCTCTACCGCGCCAAGCACGACGGGCGGAACCGCGTGGTCGCAGCAGCCGCGTAGACGCTTGTTCCCAAATTGGGAGCGTGCTAGAAGTCGCGATGCGCGTGATCGCTCGAAACGTGTTGATCGAGTTCTGGGGCAGGCACCCGGAATGCAAGACCGCGTTGGAGCGCTGGTACGCGTTGACCAGGGCCGCGACATGGACATCGACGGACGATATCCAGCGAGCGGCTCCGAAGTCGAAAGTACTCAATCGCGAGCGCGTCAGGTTTGAGATCGCTGGCGGAAATTTTCGCTTGATCGCGGCGTTCGATTTCCGCCGGCAGGTGGCGTTCGTGAAGTTCATCGGCACTCACGCCGAGTAAGATCGCGTCGATGCGCTGACTGTGTCGCAGTTCTGAGGAGAGAGCTTTGAACATTCGCCCGATCCGAACCGATGAGGATCACCGCGCAGCGCTTGCCGCGATCGAAGCTTGCTGGGGCGCACCCGAAGGTTCGGAGCAGGGTGACAGGCTCGATGTGCTGCTCGCGCTGGTCGATCTGTACGAGGCAAAGCGCTGGCCGCTTGCGATCGACGATAGCTTCGATCCGGTCGACGTGTTGCGCTATGCGATCGATGAGCTGGGACACACGCAATCCGAACTGGCTCAACTGCTCGGGTCACGCTCGCGCGCCTCTGAAGTGCTAGCTCGGCGTCGTGCGCTGACCGTCGAGATGATCCACAAGATTACGGAAGCCTGGAAGATCCCGGCTGACCTTCTGGTTCGCCCCTACAAGACCGCGCGGGCGGCGTAAGCGACGCCATCGGTTTCGATCTTTGCAGCTCCCTGGAACGGCCGTCGTCTCTTCTGGACGCAGATCCGCTGTTTGCGAGTTGTGCCGGCCGCGATCAGCGGACTGAACAGATAGCCTGTCTTGCCTACGAAATTGCGGCGCTGCGGAATCAAATCGTTACGGTTGCTTCCTGCGCCGCGACATCGTCGGATCGGTCGCGCAGATATAACAGATACTTCGCTGCTAATCGCAGCGCACAACGATTGCGGCGTTGTGTTTGCTCGCGTTTTCGTCCTCATCAATTTCATTAGTCCAATTCAACTTCGCAATTGCCTCCCTGCGACAATCTGATCATCCTACCGCCAAGGTCGGCATCGGTCCGGTGGGTGTCAGGCCAGCAAGCCAGAAGTGAGGGCCGCCGTAAGCGGCTTCATGCACCGGCAGTGGGGAGAGATATGCTCAAGCTCAATATCAACGGGCGGAGTCTGTCCGTGGACGCGGACAACGATACGCCGCTGCTCTGGGTCATCCGCGAACAGCTGCAGATGACCGGCACCAAGTTCGGCTGCGGCGCCGGTCTGTGCGGCGCCTGCACGGTGCACGTCAACGGCGAGGCGGTGCGGTCCTGTCAGACCATGGCGGGCGACGTCGTCAACAAGAAGATCACCACGATCGAGGGACTGAGCCAGAAGGGCGATCATCCGCTGCAGAAGGCGTGGATTGCCGAGCAGGTGCCGCAATGCGGCTACTGCCAGTCCGGCCAGATCATGCAGGCGGCGTCGCTGCTCGCCGCCAATCCGAATCCGAGCAAGGAAGAGGTGGTGGCACATATGGACGGCAATCTGTGTCGCTGCATGACCTATTCGCGGATCCAGAAAGCGATCATGCGCGCCGCATCCGAGATGCGGACTGCCAGCAACACCAACGAGCGGAGCGCGACATGAACCAGCACGTGAAAGTTACGCCGCCTCAGGGCGCGGATCTCAGCCGCCGCTCGTTCCTGGTCGGCACCGCCGCCGCCGGCCTCGTGCTCGGCTACAGCAGCGTGCCCGGTTTGCTCGGCGCCGATCAGGCGGTCGCCGCACCGTCGGCATTCGAGCCCAGCGTCTGGTACGCGATCGGGCCGGACGGGCTCGTCACCGTGACCTGCGGCAAGGCCGACATGGGCCAGCACATCGCCTCGACGATGGCGCAGATCATCTGCGAAGAACTCGGCGCGAGCTGGCGGGATATGCGAGTCCAACTCGCCTCCAACGATCCGAAGTTCAACGACCCCGTGCTCGGCGCGCAGATCACCGGCGGCAGCTGGAGCACGATGATGAACTTCGATGCGATGAGCCGCGCCGGCGCCGCCGGCCGGATCGCGCTGGTCGACGCCGCGGTCGCGGCGATGGGCGTGCCGCCGTATTTCAAGGACGAGCTGGTGGTGCGCGACTCCCGCGTCACGCATCCGAAGACCAAGAAGTCGATGAGCTTCGCGGAGATCGTCAAGAGCGGCAAGCTGACCAAGACATTCACGCCTGACGAGCTCAAGGCGATCAAGCTCAAGACGCCCGATCAGTACACCATGATCGGCGTCTCGGTGCCGCAGCTCGACATCCCGTCGAAGACCAACGGCAGCGCCAAATACGGCATCGACACGATGCTGCCCGGCATGGTGTACGGCAAGATCGTGATGCCGCCGGTGCGCTACGGCGCGTCGGTGAAATCGATCGACGACACCGACGCCAAGAAGGTGCCGGGCTTCATCAAGGCCGTCGTGCTCGACGACAAGACCGCGACGACGACGGGCTGGGTGGTGGCGGTCGCCAGCACCTATGCGAACGCCCGCAAGGCGGCGGCGGCGCTGAAGATCAGCTACAATCCCGGCCCGAATGCCGACGTCTCCAGCGAGTCACTGCTCGCCGAGGCGAAGCGGCTGCAGGCGCAGGGCGACTCCGGGCTGTTCTTCGTCAAGGACGGCGATACGTCCGCTGCGCTGGACGGCGCGGCCAAGGTGCTGGAGGCCGAGTACACCACCAGCATCAACATCCACGCGCCGCTGGAGCCGATGAATGCCACCGCGCAGCTTCAGGGCGACATCTGGCACATCTACTCCGGCAATCAGTTCGCGACGCGGTCCGGCGCAATCGCGGCCGGCGCCGCCGGGGTCGATCCGAAATACGTGGTGATGCATCAGGCCTGGCTCGGCGGCGGCTTCGGCCGCCGGCTCGACGCCGACATGATGGTGCCGGCGGTGCTGGCCGCCAAGGCGGTCGGCAAGCCGGTGAAAGTGATCTACTCGCGCGAAGACGACATGACGATGGACTTCTCGCGTCCGCTTACTTTCCAGAAGGTCAAGGCCGGGCTCGACGGTGACGGCAAGCTGATCGCGATGGAGCACGATGTCGTCAGCGCGTGGCCGACAAAGCGCTGGGGTATTCCGGACTTCCTGTCGCCCTCGGTCGACAAGAAGGGTGCGCTCGATGCCTTCACCGTCAACGGCGCCGACTTCTTCTACTCGGTGCCCAACCACAACGTCCGCGCCATTCTCAACGAGATGGCGCAGAACGCGACGCCATCGGGCCAGCTTCGTTCGGTCGCGCCGGGTTGGACGTTCTGGGCGGTCGAAAGCATGATCGATGAACTCGCCCACGCGGCGGGGCAGGACCCGGCGCAGTTCCGCATCGGCCTGCTCGACGGCAAGGGCAAGAACGACGGCGGCGCGCAGCGGCTGCGCAACACGCTGCTCGCCGCGATGGGCATGGCCGGCTACGGCGCCAAGCAACTGCCGAAAGGCGAGGGCATGGGCGTCGCCTGCGTGTCGTCGCAGGAAAGAGCCTCGGCGAGCTGGACGGCCTGCGTCGCGCATGTGGCGGTGGCGCCGAGCGGCGAGGTCAAGGTGAAGAAACTCACCGTCGCCACCGATGTCGGCACGCAGGTGCATCCCGACAATATCCGTGCCCAGGTCGAGGGCGCGGCGCTGTGGGGGCTGTCGCTGGCGATGGTCGAGAAGGCCACGCTGAAGCACGGCGCGATCGAGCAGACCAACTTCGACAGTTACCACGTGCTGCGAATGAGTCAGGTGCCCGAGGTCGCGGTCAGCGTCATCGCCAATGGCGAGAAGGCCACCGGCGTTGGCGAGCCTGCGGTGACGGTGGTCGCGCCCGCGCTCGGCAACGCCATCTTCAACGCCTGCGGCGCCCGCCTGCGCTCACTGCCGATCACCGCCGAAGCGGTGAAGGCGAACATGAAGGCGTAGGGCTCGCTTGGTCGAGCCGCAGTCCCTCACCACGTCATGGCCGGGCTCGTTGTTCAGCCCGGAGACATAGTCGACGCCTGTTCGGAGACATCACCGACACTTTTCCCGCCCG
>NZ_JBHLWM010000010.1:0-35860 GCF_042432815.1 Rhodopseudomonas telluris | reverse complement strand
TCGCCATCCGCGAAGGCGGCCGCACCGTCGGCGCCGGCGTCGTCGCTGCGATCATCGAGTAACGAAGAGTCAGACGCGGAAGTGTCGACGGGGCCGCGCGCACGCTTCATCGTGCTCGCGGCCTTTCTTTTGGCGCTGCCGGCCGCGGGGCAGGCGGCGTGCCCCGACCGGCCGCCGTGCAAGGGCTGCGGCTGCAAGGGCGGCACCGGTTATCGGGCGCCGGACGGGCATTGCGTCGGCTTTCGGGAACTGGACAAGGTCTGCGGCACCCCGCCGAGCCGCTGCGTGTTCGAGAACGCGCCGGGCACGGGAGCCAACCGGGAGTGTGCGCTGGCGCCCCCATCGAATCGGGCATCCAGACCAGCGCCGGAGGCCGCGCCTGTGGAACCCCCAGAATAGACCAAAGCCTAACCCCGCATCCCACTTGCCAGCGGGGCCCTGCCTATGCTTCAACCGCCTCGTTCGGCGGCGACGCCGACGTAGGAGTGTAGCTCAATTGGTAGAGCACCGGTCTCCAAAACCGGGGGTCGCAGGTTCGAGCCCTGCCACTCCTGCCAGCCGAGCCTAGCCGGCCTGGCAGCCCGAAATCTTTCCTTCAATCAAACGATCAGCGGCCGGGCCTCTTCGGCCATCCGCTGCAGTGGCGGTAGAAAGCGGTCGATCATTTCGCCGGTGGAGATGCGGTCGACGTGGGCGCCGATGTTGGCGGCGGCCACGATGGTGCCGTCGTAGCGGCGGATCGGCACGGCGATCGAGCGGAAGCCGGGCTCGGCCTCGCGGTCGACCAGGGAATAGCCGCGGGTGCGGTCGGCGATGATGGTCGCCACCACGGTCGGCTTGTCCACGACGGTTTCCGGCGTCTGCGCAACCAGGTTCATCGCCTCGACCGTCGCCGTCAGCGCGGCGTTATCGAGCCGTCCGAGTAGGACCCGGCCGACCGAGGTGCAGAACAATGGCAGCCGGTAGCCGAGATCGATTCCCGCCGAGAACACCCGCGCCGGACTGGCCCGCGCCACGAACACCGCGTCGTCGCCGTCGAGAATCGCCAGCGAGCAGACTTCCTTGGCGACGGCCGAGACCTCGTCCATCAGCGGCTGCAGCACCGCGCTGATCTGGTTCGAGGCCAAATAGGAAGAAGCAAGACCGAGGATCCGCGGTGTCAGCGCGAACAGCCGGTCGTCGCTGGTCGCATAGCCGGCGCTGCGCAGTGTAGTGAGCACCCGGCGCACCGTGGCGCGGGGCAGCGCACAGGCCTTTGCGAGATCGCTCAGCGTCATCGGACGGCGTTCGGCTCCGAACGCTTCGATCACCCGCAAGCCGCGCGCCAGGCTTTCGATGATCTCCGGCGCGTCGCTGGCGTCGGTTTCCGGACGTTTCATCTTCGGCATATCAGACTGGACGCTCTCGGTTTGGGGGCTGCATCACCTACCTTCATCCTGTTATGTCGTTCGCCTATTGAACACAAGTTCGGCTGCACGGGTTTAGTTGAATGGTTGCGGTGCAAGGTCGATGAGCAACGGCCGCCGAGAATTTCAGCTTGCTCAAGTTGCACATCAGAGGCAATCTTATCCATATCGAACATTCGTTCGTCTATCGAACGAACTCGCGCCGGAAATCTGCGACAAGGGCGCGCTGGCTTTTCCAAAGCCTTTGCGGCACCCAGCCTTGTCGCCTTCAATCACAAGGCAGCGCGTCGCGAACTGCCCGGAGGAGGCCAACGCCATGATGAGCCAGGAACAGAACGATCTGATTACCCGCGTCGGACCCGCCACGCCTTGTGGCAAACTGATGCGCGCCTATTGGCAGCCGGCGGCGCTGGTCGCCGAGTTGGAAGGTGAGCGGCCGATCCGGCCGGTGCGTCTGCTCGGCGAGGACTTCGTGCTGTTCAAGGACGAGCAGGGCCGCTACGGCCTGATCGATCGCGACTGCCCGCATCGCGGCGCCGATCTCGCGTTCGGCCGGCTCGAAGGCGGCGGCCTGCGCTGCGCCTTCCATGGCTGGTTGTTCGACGTCGAGGGCAAGTGCCTCGAGACTCCGGCCGAGCCCGCCGGTTCGCCGCTGTGCGCGAACATCAAGCAGCGCGCGTTCCCGGTGGTGGAGAAGGGCGGCATCCTGTGGGCCTATCTCGGTGCTGGTGAGCCGCCGGCGTTCCCGGAGATCGACTGCTTCACCGCGCCGGACACCCATGTGTTCGCGTTCAAGGGCCTGTTCGAGTGCAACTGGCTGCAGGCGCTGGAAGTCGGCATCGATCCGGCGCACGCCTCGTTCCTGCATCGCTTCTTCGAAGACGAGGACACCTCGCACGCCTACGGCAAGCAGTTCCGCGGCGCGTCCGCCGGCAGCGAAATGCCGATGACCAAGGTGCTGCGCGAATACGATCGCCCGATCATCAATGTCGAGCACACCGAATACGGCCTGCGGCTGATCGCGCTGCGCCAGATCGACGACGAGCGCACCCACGTGCGCGTCACCAATCAGCTGTTCCCGCACGGTTTCGTCATCCCGATGAGCACCGAGATGACGATCACGCAGTGGCACGTCCCGGTCGATGACGAGAACTGCTACTGGTACGCGATCTTCACCAGCTATACGCAGCCGGTCGACAAGGTGAAGATGCGCGAACAGCGGCTCGAACTCTACGAACTACCGGACTACACGTCGCGCAAGAACAAGCGCAACGACTACGGCTTCGATCCGCACGAGCAGGCGACCGCGACCTACACCGGCATGGGCGCCGACATCAACGTCCACGACCAGTGGGCGGTGGAGTCGATGGGCGCGATCCAGGATCGCACCCGCGAACATCTCGGCCAGAGCGACAAGGCGATCATCCAGTATCGCCGGCTCCTGCGTCAGGAGATCGCCAAGGCCGAGGCCGGCCAGCGTCCGCTGCTGGCGCTCGATGCGGCCAGCGCGCGCGGCATCCAGGGGCCGGCGACGATGGACGGCATCGGTCCGAGCCGCGGCTGGGAGACCTATTGGATGGAGGTCGACGTCAAGCGTCGCCGCGGGGCGCCGTGGGCCGCGCCTGTGCCGGCCGAGATCGCCGCCAAGGTCCCGCATCTCACGGCCGCCGAATGAACGTGCATCAGCGCTACGCCATGGGAAACAGCCTGGCTGCCAAACACGGACTGTGGTCCGAAGAACAGATCGATGCGGCGGCGCGCGTCCGCCGCATCGCCGAGGAGCAGGGGCTCGAGACCATCCGGTTCTCGTTCCCCGATCAGCACGGCATCCTGCGCGGCAAGACGCTGGTCGCGTCCGAGGCGCTGAGCAGCCTCGATAACGGCGCCACTATCACCACCACGATGCTGGCGAAGGATACGTCGCACAAGACGGTATTCCCGGTGTTTCAGGCCGGCGGCGGCTTCGGCATGTCGGAGATGCAGGGCGGCGCCGACGTCGTCATGCTGCCGGACCCGACGACATTCCGCGTGCTGCCGTGGGCACCGACGACGGGCTGGGTGCTGTGCGATCTGTATTTCGCCGACGGCCGTCCGGTGCAATTCGCCACCCGCAACATCTATCGTTCGGCGCTGCAGAAGCTCGCCGACCGCGGTTACGACTACAAGGCCGGGCTCGAAGTCGAGTTTCACGTCTTCAAGGTCGAAGACAGGAAGATGCGGCCGGAGCATGCCGGCCAGCCCGGCGAGCCGCCGGAGGTCAGCCTGCTGTCGCACGGCTATCAGTATCTCACCGAGCAGCGCTACGATCAGATGGAGCCGGTGCTCGAACTGATCCGCCGCGATGTCGTCGCGCTCGGCCTGCCGCTGCGCTCGATCGAGGTCGAGTTCGGCCCGAGCCAGTGCGAGTTCACGTTCCAGCCAACGGTCGGGCTGTTGCCGGCCGACCTGATGGTGCTGTTCCGCGCCGCCGTGAAGCAGATCTGCCGGCGTCACGGTTATCACGCCACCTTCATGTGCCGTCCGCGAATTCCCAACGTGGTGTCGTCGGGCTGGCATCTGCATCAGTCCGTGGTGGCGCGCGACGGCGGCCGCAACGCCTTCATGTCGGACACCGATGTGCTGTCGGATTTCGGCAAGCACTATCTGGCCGGCCTGATGACGCACGCCCGCGCCGCGACGGTGTTCACGACGCCGACCATCAACGGCTACAAGCGCTATCGCTCCTATTCGCTGGCGCCGGATCGTGCGATCTGGGGCCGCGACAATCGCGGTGTGATGCTGCGCGTGCTCGGCGGGCCTGGCGACAAGGCGACGCGGATCGAGAACCGCGTCGGCGAGCCGGCCGCCAATCCGTATCTCTACATGGCGTCGCAGATCCTGTCCGGTCTCGACGGCGTCGACCGCGCGCTCGATCCGGGCCCGTCGGCGGATACGCCCTACGAGACCAAGGCAGACCTGCTGCCCAAGTCGCTGCGCGAGGCGATCTTCGCGCTGCGCGACGATCCGTTCTTCCGTACCGCGCTGGGCGGCGAGTTCGTCGATTACTACACGTTCATCAAGAACGCCGAGATCGAGCGTTTCCAGGCCGAAGTGACGGAATGGGAACAGCGCGAATATTTCGAAATGTTCTGAGCAACAAACCAAACGCAAAACGACTGATCAGGCAGAGGAGAGGGAGACGGATGGTGAAAGCTTTTGGGTGGCTGTGCGCAGCCGCGGCGATTTCGTTCAGTGTCGGAGCCGCGCAGGCCGACACCATCAAGGTCGGCGTCATCGGCACCATGTCGGGGCCGTACGCGCTGTTCGGCAAGAACTACAAGATGGGCATCGACGCCTGGGTTGCCGAGAACGGCAACAAGGTCGGCGGCCACACCGTCGAGTTCGTCTATCGTGACGAAGTCTCGCCGAACCCGGCGCAGTCCAAGGCTCTGGCGCAGGAACTGATCGTCAAGGAGAAGGTGCAGTACATCGCCGGCCTGTATTTCACGCCGAACGCGATGGCGGTGGCGCCGCTGCTGCAGGAAGCCAAGGTGCCGATGGTGGTGCTGAACGCCGCCACCTCGTCGATCACCGAGAAGAGCCCCTACATCGTCCGCACCTCGTTCACGATGTTCCAGAACACGGTGCCGGCCGCCAAGGTCGCCAAGCAGAAGGGCGCCACCAAGGTCGCGATCGCGGTCAGCGATTACGGCCCGGGCATCGACGCCGAGACGGCGTTCAAGAAGACCTTCGAAGCCGAAGGCGGCAAGGTCGTCGAGGCGATCCGCATGCCGCTGTCGACCACCGATTTCGGCCCGATCATGCAGCGCATCAAGGATTCCGGCGCCGATATGATCTTCACCTTCTTGCCGGCCGGCCCGCCGACGCTCGGCTTCGTCAAGGCGTATATCGACAACGGCCTGAAGGCCGGCAACGTCAAGCTGATGTCGACCGGCGACGTCGTCACCGAGCCCGATCTGCCAAACATCGGCGAACCGGGCGTCGGCATTCTGTCGACCTATCACTACGCGGTGTCGCACGACTCGCCGGAGAACAAGGCGTTCCTGGCGCAACTGCAAAAGGACGGCGGCAAGCTCGACGAAATCACCATGACGTCGGTTGCGGCCTATGACGGCGCCCGCCTGATCTACAAGATGATCGAGGCGACCGGCGGCAAGCAGGATCCCGAGAAGGCGATCGCCGCGGTGAAGGGCATGCAGTGGACCAGCCCGCGCGGTCCGGTGTCGATCGATCCGGAAACTCGCCACATCACGCAGAACGTCTATCTGCGCGAAGTCGAGAAGGCCGACGGCAAGCTGATCAACAAGGAGATCGAGACCTTCAAGGCCCAGCCCGATTGGGGTCTCGTTAAGCAGTAAGCCGAAACTTTGAGCCCTTCGCGCCTGCGTTCGTGGCTTGGCGCGGAGGGTTCTTGTCGACTATAGCGTCTCCGAGCGAAGCAAATGCCGCTTCGCGGGAATAGAACGCGTCGACGGATAGGGGAATGCGTACCGTGGAGTCGGGAGTCGGATTGTGAAGGCTGGGTTGAATCGAACGATATCGGCGGCGTCCGCAAGGGCGGGGGCGTGATGCGGACGATTCTCGGAATCCTGCCGGATGCACTGGCCTACGGCATGGTGCTGTTCACGATCTCGATCGGCCTGTCGATCATGATGGGCCTGATGCGGGTGGTGAACCTCGCTCACGGCGCCTTCGCGATGATCGGTGGCTATCTCGCCTCCTTCGCGCTGGTGACGCTCGGCGTGTCCTATCCCATCGCGATCCTAATCGCGGTGATCGGCGCTGTGATCATCTCGGTGCCGTTCGAGTTTTTGCTGTATCGCCGGATCTATCGCCGTTCCGACGAACTGACCCAAATCCTGCTGACGATCGGCATCACCTTCTTCATCGTCGGCATCGCCAATTACATCTTCGGCCCGACCTCCAAGCCGATCCCGCTGCCGGAGATGCTGAAGGGGCCGTTCGATCTCGGCTTCCGCATGATCCCGGCGCACCGGCTGTTCGTGATCGGCTGCGGCGTGGTCACCGCGGTGGCGCTGTGGCTACTGATCGAGAAGACCGAGTTCGGCGTGCGGCTGCGCGCGGCGGTCGACAATGGCGACATGGCCGAGGCGCTCGGCATCCGCACCCAGATTGTCTATTCGGTCACCTTCGCGCTGGCGGTGGGGCTCGCGGCGTTCGGCGGCGTGGTCGGCGCCGAGCTGCTGCCGGTCGAGCCGTTCTACGCGCTGCGCTACATGGTGACGTTCCTGGTCGTGGTGTCGGTCGGCGGCGCCGGTTCGGTCACCGGAGCGATGGCGGCGTCGCTGCTCCTCGGTCTGGCGGACACCACCGGCAAATATCTGGCGCCCGAGTTCGGCGAGTTCTTCTTCTATGTCGCGGTGATCGTGATCGTTTACGTCTTCCCCCACGGCCTGTTCGGAAAGGCGCATTGAGATGGCGACCTTGTCCGTGACCGCCGCGCCGACCGCCGGTGCCGGTCTTCGCAACGATCTGATCGCCGCCGCGGTGATCGCCGTGCTCGGGACGATCGGCTATTTCGTCTATCCGGACGATCTCGCGTTTCTGATCCGTGTGATTGGTCTGGCGTTTTTGGTGATCTCGCTCGACCTCGTCACCGGCTATTGCGGCGTCGCTACGCTCGGCCACGCGGCGCTGTTCGGCGTCGGCGCCTACGCGGCCGGCAATTTTTGTCTGGCCGGCGTCACCGATCCTATCCTGATGCTGCTGATCGGCGCACTCGCCGGCACCGCGACCGGGCTGGTCTCAGGCCTGCTGGTGACGCGGTTTCGCGGCCTGCCGCAGCTGGTGCTGTCGATCGCGTTCGGCCAGCTCGTCGCCGCGCTCGCCAACAAGCTGTCGTCGATCACCGGCGGCAGCGACGGTCTCGCCGGCATCTCGCCGGGGCCGGTGTTCGGCATCTTCAATTTCGATATGTTCGGCCGCACCGGCTACATCTTCTCGGTGATCGTGCTGCTGATCACGATGGTGGCGCTGTTGCGCTTCGCGCGCTCGCCATTCGCGCTGATGTGCCGCGCCATCAAGGACGACACGCTGCGCACCCGCATGATCGGCGTCTCGGTATATCCGCGGCTTTTGGTGATGTATTGCGTCGCCGGCGCGGTGGCTGGGCTGGGCGGCGGGCTGACGGCGATCAACACCGGCGTGGTCGGGCTCGACAGCGTCAGCTTCGAGCGCTCGGCGGAAGCGTTGATCATGCTGATCCTCGGTGGGGCCGGCAATCTGTGGGGCGCGCTGATCGGCGCCATTCTGTTCGAGCTGTTTCATCACTACGTCTCGGCCGCCAGCCCCTTCCACTGGATGATTCTGGTCGGTGTGCTGCTGATCGTGGTGGTGCTGTTCTTCCCCAAGGGGTTGGTCAACGAAGTGACACGGCGGATCGGCGACTTCAGGCAGGCGAGGGCGGCGCGATGACGACCTTGCTCGAAGTCCAGCACCTGTCGAAGTCGTTCGGCGGCCTGCGCGTCACCGACGATGTGTCGTTCACGCTGTCGAGCGGCGACCGCGTTGCGCTGATCGGGCCGAACGGCGCCGGCAAGACCACGCTGGTCAATCAGATCTCCGGCGACCTGCCGCCGTCCGACGGCCGCATCCTGCTCGCCGGCGAGGACGTCACCACCGCATCGATCGCTCACCGCGTCGAGGGCGGGCTGGTGCGGACCTTCCAGGTGACCCGGCTGTTCACCAGCCTCACCGTGGCCGAGAACGTCGCGCTCGCGGTGATGCAGCGCCGCGGCCTCACCAAGCGGATGTTCTCCTCCGTCATCAACAAGGCCGAGGTTCGCGACGAATGGCAGAGCGTGCTCAGCCTGCTCGGCATCGGCCATCTGGCGGCGACGCCCGTGACCAAGCTGGCTTATGGCCAGCAGCGGCTGCTCGATCTGGCGATTGGTCTGGCGATGAAGCCGCGGGTACTGGTGCTCGACGAGCCCGCCGCCGGCGTGCCGCACGACGAGTCGCCGCGCATCCTCGAGGCGATCGGCCGGATGTCGTCGGATATCGCGATCCTGATGATCGAGCACGACATGGATCTGGTGTTCAAATTCGCCAAGCGCGTGCTGGTGCTGGCGAACGGCGCGCTGATCTTCGAAGGCACGCCCGCCGAGGTGAAGGAAAATGACGCCGTCCGTGCGGCCTATCTGGGAAGCTATGCCGATGCCCGCCGCGCGTCTTGAAGTCGAGCGTCTCGCCGCCGGCTACGGCTCGGTGAGCATTTTGAGCGACATTAGCTTTGCCGTCCCGGCCGGCGGCCGACTGACCGTGCTGGGCCGCAACGGCGTCGGCAAGACTACGCTGCTGGCGTCGCTGATGGGCCTGACCACCCACAAGGGCGGGGCGGTTCGGCTCGGGGACCGGGACGTTACCGGCCTGAGGACCTTCGCCCGCGCCGCCGCCGGCCTCGGCTATGTGCCGCAGACCCGCGATGTGTTCCGGTCGCTGACCGTCGAGGAGAATCTGTTCACCGGCCTCAAGGGTCGGCCGCGCACCGAGCTCGAGTCTGTGTACGCGATGTTCCCGCGGCTGGCGGAACGGCGCAACCATGGCGGCATGCAGCTCTCCGGCGGTGAGCAGCAGATGCTGTCGCTGGCGCGGACGCTGCTCGGCAAGCCGCAGGTGCTGCTGCTCGACGAGCCGCTGGAGGGCCTCGCGCCGGTGATCTGCGATCAACTGATGGAGACCATCGTCAAGCTGGCGCAATCCGGCGAGATGACGGTGGTGCTGGTCGAACAGCAGATCGAGCGCGCGCTCGACTTCGCCGACGACGTCATGGTGATCGAGCGCGGCCGCATCGTTTGGCAAGGGCAGGGTGCGCAACTCAGGGCCGACCGCGAGCTGGTCGACTCGCTGCTTGGGGTCGGGATCGGCTAGCGTCCCCGGTCGAAAGACCGCAGTCCGTTCAGACGGCGCTCGACCTCGATGCGCCGATGCACGAGCAGCATCCGGCAAGCGGTTGGGGGAAAAAGACAATCCAGCTGGTCCAAGAAGCCGGCAAAGCGATCCCAGCAGGCGGCTGACCGGCCCCTCAGCTTGACCTTTGCGCCAACTCGCCATAAAAGGCGTCACTCGCTGCCGGCCCGTTTTGCGGATTTCCGGCGCGGCTTGATTTCCCGAAAACAGAGCCCGGTTGGCGGCTCATCCTGCGGCAAGGGGTTCCTTGGCAAGGGTTGGGCGCAACAGGGCTGTCTGGCTTTCGCAAACCCCGACATTCGACTGACGATCTGGATCACGCGATGGCTTTCAGCCCGTTCAAATTCCTGCAGGAAGTGCGGAGCGAAACCGCCAAGGTGACCTGGCCGTCGCGCCGCGAAGTCACCATCACCACCATCATGGTGTTCATCATGGTGGCACTCGCGTCGATTTTCTTCTTTTTCGCCGATCAGCTGATCAGGATCGTGATCACTTTCATTCTCGGCGTCTAACGGTAGGCCTACGACCATGAGCATGCGCTGGTACATCGTCCACGCCTATTCGAACTTCGAGAAGAAGGTCGCCGAGTCGATCAAGGAACAGGCCAAGCAGCGCGGCGTCGAGGACCTGTTCGAGCAGGTGCTGGTGCCGACCGAGAAGGTCACCGAGGTTCGCCGCGGCCGCAAGGTCGACGCCGAGCGCAAGTTCTTCCCGGGCTACGTGCTGGTGAAGATGAACCTCACCGACGAAGCCTTTCATCTGATCAAGAACACCCCGAAGGTCACCGGCTTCCTCGGCGCCGAGAACAAGCCGATGCCGATTTCGGAGTCCGAGGCGATGCGCATCCTGCACCAGGTGCAGGAAGGCGTGGAGCGCCCGAAGCCGTCGGTGTCGTTCGAGATCGGCGAGAACGTTCGCGTCGCCGACGGTCCGTTCGCGTCGTTCTCCGGCGTGGTCGAGGAAATCGACGAGGCGCGTTCGCGTGTGAAGGTCGCGGTGTCGATCTTCGGCCGCGCGACGCCGGTCGAACTGGAGTTTGGTCAGGTCGAGAAGGTCTGATCGCAACACCCCGTCATGGCCGGGCTTGTCCCGGCCATCCACGTTTTGTAGGCGTGGCGGTGGTGAGAAGACGTGGATGGCCGGGACGAGCCCGGCCATGACGTACGGGGAGAGATCCCCGTGAAGCGTGGGAGGCTTCGGACGATCGCCAGTCGTCCGCTCGAGCCCCACCACGAAACCTGAAACCGCCGGCTTGCCGGCAACAGGAGAGTTAAATGGCAAAGAAAGTGACCGGATACCTGAAGTTGCAGGTGCCGGCCGGAGCGGCGAACCCGTCGCCTCCGATCGGTCCCGCGCTTGGTCAGCGCGGCCTCAACATCATGGAGTTCTGCAAGGCGTTCAACGCGCAGACCCAGAAGGAAGAGAAGAACACGCCGATTCCGGTGGTGATCACGATCTACGCCGATCGCTCGTTCACCTTCGAGATGAAGACCCCGCCGATGTCCTACTTCCTCAAGCAGGCGGCGAAGATCCAGTCCGGCTCCAAGCTCCCGGGCCGCGACGTCGCCGGCAAGGTGACCTCCGCCCAGGTGCGCGAGATCGCCGAGAAGAAGATGAAGGATCTCAATTGCGACACCGTCGAGTCGGCCATGCGCATGGTCGAGGGCTCTGCCCGTTCGATGGGCCTGCGGGTCGAGGGGTAACGCATCATGGCAATCGGTAAGCGACTGAAGAAGATCCGCGAAGGCGTCGACCGCACCAAGCTGTATCCGCTCGACGAGGCGGTGAAGATGGTGAAGGAGCGCGCCGTCTCGAAGTTCGACGAGACCATCGAGGTTGCGATCAATCTCGGCGTCGATCCGCGTCACGCCGACCAGATGGTTCGCGGCGTGGTGATGCTGCCGAACGGCACCGGCCGCACCGTGCGCGTCGGCGTGTTCGCACGCGGCGCCAAGGCGGACGAAGCCAAGGCCGCGGGTGCCGACGTTGTCGGCGCCGAAGATCTGGTGGAGCAGGTTCAGGCCGGCAACATCAACTTCGACCGCTGCATCGCGACCCCGGACATGATGCCGCTGGTCGGCCGCCTCGGTAAGGTGCTCGGCCCGCGCGGCATGATGCCGAACCCGAAGATCGGCACCGTGACCATGGACGTCGCCGGCGCCGTCAAGGGTGCCAAGGGCGGCTCGGTCGAGTTCCGCGTCGAGAAGGCCGGCATCATCCAGGCCGGCGTCGGCAAGGCGTCGTTCGAGGCCGACAAGCTGGTCGAGAACATCAAGGCGCTCGCGGACGCGGTCAACAAGGCCAAGCCGACCGGCGCCAAGGGAACCTATGTCCAGCGCGTCGCCGTGTCCTCGACCATGGGCCCGGGCGTCAAGGTCGAGCCGGGCTCGATCCACTAAGCCGCTTGCGGCGCAGTGATCATTGAATAACAAGGGCGGATCGGGCAACCGGTCCGCCCTTTGCTTTGCGTCCACCAGTCACAACAACAAGAAAAGGAGAGCCGCGTGGCCGACAAGGTTCTGGTGTTCTCGCGCTTTGCGAAGTCGATGCTGGCGCGGTTCGGGGAGAAATTCGAACTGCTGGAGACCGGCGGCAAGCCGGCGAATGAGGTGTTCACCGCCGACCAGCTGGGGGAGGTGCGTGCGCTGATGACCATGGGGGCCCAGCCGCTCGGCCGCGAGACGTTCGACCTGCTGCCGTCGCTCGGCGCGGTCGTCTGCTACGGCACCGGCTATGACGGCGTCGACCTGAAGGCCGCTGCAGAGCGCGGCCTCGTCATCGGCAACAGTCCGGCCGCGAACGCTTCCGCGGTGGCGGATTTGGCGATGACGTTGCTATTGGCGCTGATGCGCCGAGTGATTCCGGCCGACGCCTATCTGCGCAGCGGTGGCTGGTCCGGCGCCAAGCCGTCGCCGCTACTGAAGCCGCCGCGCGGCATGACGGGCGCCAAGGTCGGCGTCTACGGCATGGGCGAGATTGGCCGGAAGATCGCGGCACGTGTCGCCGCGTTCGAAACCGAGGTCGCCTATCACAGCCGCAGCCGGCACGACGTGCCCTATCGCTATGTCGGCGATCTCGGTGAATTGGTCGACTGGTGCGACGTGCTGCTGATCGCCGTCCGCGCCGGTCCGGACACCCAGCGGATCATCGACGCATCGATGCTGAAGCGGCTCGGCAGGGACGGCGTGCTGATCAACATTTCGCGCGGCTCGGTCATCGACCAGCCGGCGCTGGTCGCCGCGCTTGCCGACGGCACGATCGCAGGCGCCGGCCTCGACGTGTTCGAGCAGGAGCCCTATGCGCCGGACGCGCTCAGCGAGTTGCCGAACGTGGTTCTGACCCCGCATATCGGCGGCCACACCCTCGACGCCCACGTCGCGATGCAGGACTGCGTCATCGCGAATCTGTCCGCGTTCTTCGCGGGGCGGGAGCTGCCCTACAAGGTCGAGTAGGGATCGTGATCGGGCACGGCGTTCGCTGCCGGACGCCAGCGTCAGCTTTCGGCGTGAACCTGACATAGATACCGCAAAAACCTGAGCCTTAAGCGAGCGTTAGACTAGTCGGTTAAGGATGGGTTTCATAAGGACAGGCCCCTGCATAAAAGATGCCGTTTCTATGGAAACAGCCTTGGCAAGTCGGAAAAGACTCGTTAAACAGCCTCTTCCGGGCGTGCTGGCCTTGCTGGCGCGCCCGTGCGCGCATTCCGATTACCCGTATCGACAGGAGCCCCGTCCTTCAAGTCATCCACGTCAGGATAACGCGAAGGAAGGGAGGATTGTCGTTGCGGTGGGAGTGCGGGCAGGGGTCGTAGGAAGTGGAGCCGGTTCGCCGGTGCTGTTTTCGACCGATCCTGGTCCTGTCCAAGACTGCAGGTGCCGACGTCGAAACATCATGTTTCCTCAGAGGCTTAATCGAATGACCTGCATAGACGGGTGAAAACCGGATTTTGTGCCCTGCTGCATGGTAGGGCGCGGAGTGGGTTCGAACCTCGACACCCCGCGCGGGCAACGGCTTCGGCTGGCGTCCGATCGGGAGGGCAGGCTTAAGATTCGTTATGCCCCGGGTGTCTGAAGGCCGTGTGTCTTGTGGATGGTTTGGGGCAGGACGAAGGGTGCAACCCGGCGGTCCTGTTCGCAGAGACCGCCAACCGGAAAGAGCTTGCTGTGGATAGAGCGGCAAAGAAAGAGGCGGTCGATTCGCTGAACGGTCTGTTCCAGACCACCAGCGTTGCGGTCGTCGCTCATTATTCCGGCCTCACCGTGGCCCAGATGCAGAAGCTGCGTCAGCAGATGAAGCAGGCGGGCGCGTCGGTGAAGGTCTCGAAGAACCGTCTCGCCAAAATTGCTCTTGAAGGCACCGACGTCGTTGCCATCGGCTCCCTGCTGAAGGGGCCGACCGTGATCGCGACTTCCGACGATCCGGTGGCGGCGCCGAAGATTGCCGTCGAATTCGCCAAGGCGAACGAGAAGTTCGTCATCCTCGGCGGTTCGATGGGCAAGACTGTCCTGAACGTTGACGGTGTGAAGGCTCTGGCCTCGCTGCCGTCGCTCGACGAACTGCGTGGCAAGCTGGTCGGCCTTCTGGTCGCGCCGGCCACCAAGATCGCGCAGCTCTCGACTGCTCCCGCGGCCAAGGTCGCGCGTGTGGTTCAGGCCTATGCCTCCAAAAGCGAAGCGGCCTGACGCTTCAATCTCATTCAACCCTGGTTCGAACTGATACCCGTAAGGAACTGATTCAATGGCTGATCTGCAGAAAATCGTCGACGACCTGTCGAGCCTCACCGTGCTCGAAGCCGCCGAGCTGGCGAAGCTCCTCGAAGAGAAGTGGGGCGTGTCCGCTGCCGCAGCCGTGGCGGTTGCCGCTGCGCCGGGCGCTGGTGCTGGCGCCGCTCCGGCCGAAGAGAAGACCGACTTCACGGTCGTGCTCGCCTCGGCTGGCGACAAGAAGATCGAAGTGATCAAGGAAGTCCGCGCGATCACCGGTCTGGGTCTGAAGGAAGCCAAGGACCTCGTCGAAGGCGCTCCGAAGCCGCTCAAGGAAGGCGTTGCCAAGGACGAAGCCGAGAAGATCAAGGCCCAGCTCGAGAAGGCTGGCGCCAAGGTCGAACTCAAGTAACCGCAGGTTACTCGCGTTCAATCCCCGGGCGGAGCTTAGCGACACCCGGGGATCTGCCCCAGCGACGGATGGCCGGGTCAAGGCCTGCTATGCCGGACGGGGCGAAATGCTCAGCGGTTGGGGCCGGTTCGCCGGCCCCGGTCGCGGCGGGCGGGAGCGGAGGAGCCGCTGCTTCCGGATGGCCGTCACAGGAATGTGTGGTGAGGAGTGGGGATCGCCCCTCGAATCTTCACATTGCCGTCCCATATTGGTCCGGCAGCACGAAAGCGCAGGCGCGATGGATATGGTAACATTCCGCGCAGCCTTTGGGAGAATCGGCAATTTCGGGCTTTTTCGGTCTGTGACGTGATGGTTTGGACGGGCGGGTGCGCTAGCGCCCCGCACGTCGTTTTGCGTTCGGGATTCGTGCTGTATGATTTTAGGATTTAGTTCCTGACATTCAGTTCCTGAATTTCGGATGTGCGGTAATTCAACCCGGGGGCGGTGCGTATCGCGCCTCGGAAGGTTCGCCCCGCCGGGCGACGACATGAGAGGCCACGATGGCGCAGCAGACGTTCACCGGTCGCAAACGCGTTCGCAAGTTCTTCGGTCACATCCGGGAAGTCGCCGAGATGCCGAACCTCATCGAGGTTCAGAAGGCGTCTTACGACCAGTTCCTGATGGTCGCCGAGCCTCCCGGCGGTCGGGAGGACGAGGGCCTGCAGGCGGTGTTCCGGTCGGTGTTTCCGATTTCGGACTTCTCTAACGCCTCGATGCTGGAATTCGTTCGCTACGAATTTGAGCCGCCGAAGTATGACGTCGACGAGTGCCGCCAGCGCGGCATGACCTATGCCGCGCCGCTGAAGGTGACGCTGCGCCTCATCGTGTTCGATATCGACGAGGAAACCGGCGCCCGTTCGGTGAAGGACATCAAGGAGCAGGACGTCTACATGGGCGATATCCCGCTCATGACGATGAACGGCACCTTCGTGGTCAACGGCACCGAGCGCGTCATCGTCTCGCAGATGCATCGTTCGCCGGGCGTGTTCTTCGACCACGACAAGGGCAAGACCCATTCGTCGGGCAAGCTGCTGTTCGCTGCCCGCGTCATCCCGTATCGCGGCTCCTGGCTCGACATCGAGTTCGACGCCAAGGACATCGTGTTCGCGCGTATCGACCGTCGCCGCAAGATTCCGGTGACGTCGCTGATGTTCGCCCTCGGCCTCGACGGCGAAGAGATCCTCAGCACCTTCTACAAGAAGATCCTCTACAAGCGCACCAAGGATGGCTGGCGTGTTCCGTTCGACGCCAACCGCTTCCGTGGCTACTCGACCGTCAACGACCTGATCGATGCCGACACCGGCAAGGTCGTGCTCGAGGCCGGCAAGAAGCTGACCGTCCGCGCTGCTCGCCAGCTGCAGGAGAAGGGCCTCAAGGCGCTGCGCCTGTCGGACGAGGAGCTGGTCGGCAACTATCTGGCCGAGGACCTGGTCAACCCGAAGACCGGTGAGATCTACGCCGAAGCCGGCGAGGAGATCACCGAGAAGTCGCTGAAGGCGCTGAACGAGGAGGGCTACAAGGAACTGCCGCTCCTCGACATCGACCACGTCAACGTCGGCCCGTACATCCGCAACACCTTGGCGGCCGACAAGAACATGACCCGCGAGGACGCGCTGTTCGACATCTACCGGGTGATGCGCCCGGGCGAGCCGCCGACGCTGGAGTCCGCGCAGAACATGTTCCAGTCGCTGTTCTTCGACAGCGAGCGCTACGACCTGTCCGCGGTCGGTCGCGTCAAGATGAACATGCGCCTCGACCTCGATGCGCCCGACACCCATCGCACGCTGCGCAAGGAAGACATCCTGGCGGTGATCCAGACCCTGGTCGGTCTGCGCGACGGCAAGGGTGAGATCGACGACATCGACCATCTCGGCAACCGCCGTGTGCGTTCGGTCGGCGAGCTGATGGAGAACCAGTACCGCATTGGTCTGCTCCGCATGGAGCGGGCGATCAAGGAGCGGATGTCGTCTGTCGATATCGACACGGTGATGCCGCAGGACCTGATCAACGCCAAGCCGGCGGCTGCCGCGGTGCGCGAGTTCTTCGGTAGCTCGCAGCTGTCGCAGTTCATGGACCAGACCAACCCGCTGTCGGAGATCACCCACAAGCGCCGCCTGTCGGCGCTTGGCCCGGGCGGTCTGACCCGCGAGCGCGCCGGCTTCGAAGTCCGCGACGTGCATCCGACGCACTATGGTCGTATCTGCCCGATCGAGACGCCGGAAGGTCCGAACATCGGCCTGATCAACTCGCTCGCGACCTTCGCGCGCGTGAACAAATACGGCTTCGTCGAGACTCCGTATCGCAAGGTCAAGGAAGGCCGCGTCACCGACGAGGTCGTCTACCTGTCGGCGATGGAAGAGGGTCGCTACGCGGTCGCTCAGGCCAACATCTCGCTCGACGCCAAGGGCCGCTTCACGGACGACCTGATCGTCTGCCGCGCAGGCGGCACGCGTGACGTCGTGCTGATCCCGGCCGACCAGGTCGACTACATGGACGTGTCGCCGAAGCAGCTCGTTTCGGTCGCCGCGGCGCTGATCCCGTTCCTCGAGAACGACGACGCCAACCGCGCGCTGATGGGCTCGAACATGCAGCGCCAGGCGGTGCCGCTGGTTCGCGCCGAGGCGCCGTTCGTCGGCACCGGCATGGAAGGCGTGGTCGCGCGCGACTCGGGCGCGGCGATTGCCGCACGCCGCACCGGCGTCATCGACCAGATCGACGCGACCCGTATCGTCATCCGCGCCACCGAAGATCTCGATCCGACCAAGTCGGGCGTCGATATCTACCGGCTGATGAAGTACCAGCGCTCCAACCAGTCGACCTGCATCAACCAGCGTCCGCTGGTGAAGGTCGGCGATCATGTGGCGAAGGGCGACATCATCGCGGACGGTCCGTCGACCGACCTCGGCGAACTCGCGCTCGGCCGCAACGTGCTCGTCGCGTTCATGCCGTGGAACGGCTACAACTTCGAAGACTCGATCCTGCTCTCCGAGCGAATCGTGAAGGAAGACGTCTTCACCTCGATCCACATCGAGGAATTCGAAGTGATGGCCCGCGACACCAAGCTGGGTCCGGAGGAAATCACGCGCGACATTCCGAACGTTTCGGAAGAAGCGCTGAAGAACCTCGACGAAGCTGGCATCGTCTACATCGGCGCCGAAGTTCGCGCCGGCGACATCCTGGTCGGCAAGATCACGCCGAAGGGCGAAAGCCCGATGACGCCGGAAGAAAAGCTGCTGCGCGCCATCTTCGGTGAAAAGGCCTCGGACGTTCGCGACACCTCGCTGCGGGTGCCGCCGGGCGTGCAGGGCACCATCGTCGAAGTCCGCGTGTTCAACCGGCACGGCGTCGACAAGGACGAGCGTGCGCTGGCGATCGAGCGGGAAGAGATCGAGCGTCTCGCCAAGGACCGCGACGACGAGCAGGCGATTCTCGACCGTAACGTCTACGGCCGCCTCGCCGACCTGCTCGACGGTCGTCAGGGCGTCGCCGGTCCGAAGGGCTTCAAGAAGGACACCAAGATCACCCGCGCGGTGCTCGAGGAGTACCCGAAGTCGCAGTGGTGGCTGTTCGCCGCCCCGAACGACAAGCTGATGGCCGAGATCGAGGCCATGCGGAAGCAGTACGACGAGTCGAAGAAGGGCCTCGAGCAGCGCTTCCTCGACAAGGTCGAGAAGCTGCAGCGCGGCGACGAACTTCCGCCCGGCGTGATGAAGATGGTCAAGGTCTTCGTCGCGGTGAAGCGCAAGATCCAGCCGGGCGACAAGATGGCCGGCCGCCACGGCAACAAGGGCGTGGTGTCGAAGATCGTGCCGATCGAGGACATGCCGTTCCTGGAGGACGGCACTCACGCCGATATCGTGCTGAACCCGCTCGGCGTGCCGAGCCGCATGAACGTCGGTCAGATCCTCGAGACGCATCTCGGCTGGGCGTGCGCCGGTCTCGGCAAGCGCATCGGCGAGGCGATCGACTCGTACTATCAGCGCGAGGATCTCAAGCCGCTGCGCGAAACGCTGCGGAAGATCTACGGCGACGACGAGACCATCAAGTCGCTCGACGACAAGGAACTGGTCGAGCTCGGTCGCAATCTGAGCCACGGCGTTCCGATTGCAACGCCGGTGTTCGATGGCGCCAAGGAAGCGGACATCGAGGAGATGCTGAAGCTCGCGGGCTTCGACGCCTCGGGTCAGTCGACCGTCTACGACGGCCGCACCGGTGATCAGTTCGATCGTCGCGTGACCGTCGGCTACATCTACATGCTGAAGCTGCATCACCTCGTGGACGACAAGATCCACGCCCGGTCGATCGGTCCGTACTCGCTCGTCACCCAGCAGCCGCTGGGCGGTAAGGCGCAGTTCGGTGGCCAGCGCTTCGGCGAAATGGAGGTGTGGGCGCTCGAAGCCTACGGTGCCGCCTATACGCTGCAGGAAATGCTGACGGTGAAGTCGGACGACGTCGCCGGCCGCACCAAGGTGTACGAGGCGATCGTGCGCGGCGACGACACGTTCGAGGCCGGTATTCCGGAATCGTTCAACGTGCTCGTCAAGGAAATGCGCTCGCTCGGTCTCAACGTCGACCTGCACAACTCCAAGCTGGGCGTTCCGCCCCCGGCCGAGGCTGCCGAGTAACACGATGCGTCAGACCCGGCGGGACGCGCGACAGCGCGCGCCCCGGCCGGGCGTCCCCGCCGCGCAGACGCGATGCGCGCGGTCGGGAGCTGCCTCAGACATTCGAATTTGCTGCCGGTGACGATCGGTACGCGAGGAGAAGACGATGAACCAAGAGATTATGAATCTGTTCAATCCGACGACGCCGGCTCAGGTCTTCGACCAGATCCGGATTTCGATCGCGTCGCCGGAGAAGATTCTGTCGTGGTCGTACGGCGAGATCAAGAAGCCGGAAACCATCAACTACCGCACCTTCAAGCCGGAGCGCGACGGCCTGTTCTGCGCCCGCATCTTCGGGCCGATCAAGGACTACGAGTGCTTGTGCGGCAAGTACAAGCGGATGAAGTACAAGGGCATCATCTGCGAGAAGTGCTCGGTCGAAGTGACGCTCAGCCGCGTCCGTCGCGAGCGCATGGGCCACATCGAGCTGGCCGCGCCGGTCGCTCACATCTGGTTCCTGAAGTCCTTGCCGTCGCGCATCGGGCAGCTGCTCGACATGACGCTGAAGGACCTCGAGCGGATCCTGTACTTCGAATACTACGTGGTGCTGGAGCCGGGTCTGACCTCGCTCAAGGAGCGTCAGCTGCTGTCGGAGGAAGAGTACCTCCGCGCCCAGGACGAATTCGGCCAGGACAGCTTCACCGCCATGATCGGCGCCGAGGCGATCCGCGAATTGCTGAAGGGTCTCGATCTCGAAAAGATCGATGCGCAGCTGCGTGTCGAGATGGCCGAGACCGACTCCGACATCAAGCACAAGAAGCTCGCCAAGCGCCTGAAGATCGTCGAGGCCTTCCGCTTCTCCGGCAACAAGCCGGAGTGGATGATCCTCACCGTCGTGCCGGTGATCCCGCCGGACCTGCGGCCGCTGGTGCCGCTCGATGGCGGCCGGTTCGCGACGTCCGACCTGAACGACCTCTATCGCCGCGTCATCAACCGTAACAACCGGTTGAAGCGCCTGATGGAGCTGCGCGCGCCGGACATCATCATCCGCAACGAAAAGCGCATGCTGCAGGAAGCTGTGGACGCGCTGTTCGACAACGGCCGTCGCGGCCGCGTCATCACCGGCGCCAACAAGCGTCCGCTGAAGTCGCTCGCCGACATGCTGAAGGGCAAGCAGGGCCGGTTCCGTCAGAACCTGCTCGGCAAGCGCGTCGACTATTCGGGCCGTTCGGTCATCGTCGTCGGTCCGGAGCTCAAGCTGCACCAGTGCGGCCTGCCGAAGAAGATGGCGCTCGAACTGTTCAAGCCGTTCATCTATTCGCGGCTCGACGCCAAGGGTCTGTCCACGACCGTGAAGCAGGCGAAGAAGCTCGTCGAGAAGGAACGTCCCGAGGTTTGGGACATCCTCGACGAAGTCATTCGCGAGCATCCGGTGCTGCTGAACCGCGCGCCGACGCTGCATCGTCTCGGCATCCAGGCGTTCGAGCCGGTGCTGATCGAGGGCAAGGCCATCCAGCTGCACCCGCTGGTCTGCGCCGCGTTCAACGCCGACTTCGACGGCGACCAGATGGCCGTGCACGTCCCGCTGTCGCTTGAAGCGCAGCTGGAAGCGCGCGTCCTGATGATGTCGACCAACAACATCCTGCATCCGGCGAACGGCCAGCCGATCATCGTGCCGTCGCAGGACATCGTGCTCGGCCTGTACTACCTGTCGATCATGCGGGAAGGCCTGCCGGGCGAGGGCAAGGTGTTCGGTGACCTCGCGGAGATGGAGCACGCTCTGTTCTCCAAGGTCATCCACCTGCACACCAAGATCAAGTATCGCTGGGACTCCCTCGACGACGAGGGCAAGCCGTACCAGCGGCTGATCGAGACCACCGCCGGCCGCATTCTGCTCGGCCAGGTGCTGCCGAAGTCGGTGAAGCTGCCGTTCGAGGTCATCAACAAGCTGATGACCAAGCGCGAGATCTCCGGCGTGATCGATCAGGTCTATCGTCACTGCGGTCAGAAGGAGACGGTGATCTTCTGCGACCGCATCATGGCGCTGGGCTTCTTCAACGCGTTCAAGGCGGGCATTTCGTTCGGCAAGGACGACATGGTCGTGCCGGCTTCGAAGTGGAAGATCGTCGACACCACCCGTACGCTGGCGAAGGACTTCGAGCAGCAGTACAACGACGGTCTCATCACCCATGGCGAGAAGTACAACAAGGTGGTCGACGCCTGGTCGAAGGCCACCGAGGAAATCGCCAAGGAGATGATGAAGGAGATCTCCGCGATCCGGAAGAACGCGGATGGCGCGGACAATCAGGTCAACTCGATCTACATGATGGCTCACTCCGGCGCGCGTGGTTCGCCGGCGCAGATGCGTCAGCTCGCCGGTATGCGCGGCCTGATGGCCAAGCCGTCGGGTGAGATCATCGAGACGCCGATCATCTCGAACTTCAAGGAAGGCCTCTCGGTTCTCGAGTACTTCAACTCGACCCACGGTGCCCGTAAGGGCCTCGCGGACACCGCGCTGAAGACCGCGAACTCAGGTTACCTGACCCGCCGTCTCGTCGACGTGGCGCAGGACTGCATCATCACCCAGGATGATTGCGGCACCTCGCTCGGCATCAAGATGCGCGCGATCATCGACGCCGGCACCGTGGTGGCCTCGCTCGGCTCGCGTATTCTCGGCCGCACCGCGGGCGAGGACGTGCGCGATCCGAACACCAACGAGGTGATCATCCCGCGCGGCACGCTGATGGAAGAGCGTGACGTCGAGGCGATCCAGCAGGCCGGCGTGCAGGAAGTGAAGATCCGCTCGGCGCTGACCTGCGAGCTGGTCAACGGCATCTGCGGCAAGTGCTACGGGCGCGATCTCGCCCGCGGTACGCCGGTCAACCACGGCGAGGCGGTCGGTGTCATCGCCGCGCAGTCGATCGGTGAACCGGGCACGCAGCTGACGATGCGTACCTTCCACATCGGCGGTGCGGCGCAGATCAACGAGCAGTCGGTGATCGAGTCGAACTTCGAAGGTAAGGTCGTCATCAAGAACCGTGCGATCGCGCGGAACGGCGAGAACCACAACGTTGCGATGGTCCGCAACATGGTGGTTGCGATCGTCGATCCGGACGGCACCGAGCGTGCGACCCACCGCATCCAGTACGGCGCGCGCATGCACGTCGACGAGGGCGATCAGGTGAAGCGCGGCCAGCGCATCGCCGAGTGGGATCCGTACACCCGGCCCATCCTCACCGAGGTCGAGGGTACGATCGATTTCGAGGATCTGATCGAAGATCAGTCGATCTCGGAAACGCTCGACGAGTCGACCGGTATCGCCAAGCGTATCGTCATCGACTGGCGCTCGAGCCGTGGTGGTGCGGACCTGCGTCCGGCCATCGTGGTGAAGGGCAAGGACGGCAAGGTGCTGAAGCTGGCCCGCGGCGGCGACGCCCGGTACATGCTGTCGGTCGATGCCATTCTGTCGGTCGACATCGGCGCCCAGGTGAAGCCCGGCGACATCCTCGCGCGTATCTCGACCGAGAGCGCGAAGACCCGCGACATCACCGGCGGTCTGCCGCGGGTGGCGGAACTGTTCGAGGCCCGCAAGCCGAAGGACGCCGCCATCATCGCGGAAATCGCCGGCACCATCCGGTTCGGCCGCGACTACAAGAACAAGCGTCGGATCTCGATCGAACCGATGGACAAGGAAGAAGAGGCGCGCGAGTACCTGATCCCGAAGGGCAAGCACATCCACCTTCAGGACGGGGACATCGTCGAAAAGGGCGACTTCATCGTCGAAGGCAACCCGGCGCCGCACGACATCCTGGCGATCAAGGGCATCGAGGAACTCGCTGCCTACCTGGTCAACGAAATCCAGGAGGTCTACCGACTGCAGGGCGTGTTGATCAACGACAAGCACATCGAGGTGATCGTTCGCCAGATGCTGCAGAAGGTCGAGATCACCGACCAGGGCGAGACCGACATGATCTCCGGCGAACAGATCGACAAGATCGAGTTCGACGCGATCAACGCCAAGGCGAAGGAAGAGGGCAAGAAGATCGCCACCGGGACTCCTGTTCTGCTCGGCATCACCAAGGCGAGCTTGCAGACCCGGTCGTTCTTCTCGGCGGCCTCGTTCCAGGAGACGACCCGCGTGCTCACCGAAGCCGCCGTCAACGGCAAGGTGGACCCGCTGGAAGGCCTCAAGGAAAACGTCATCGTCGGCCGGCTGATCCCGGCGGGCACCGGCGCTTCGATGGCCAAGATCCGCGAAGTCGCGCTCAAGCGCGACCGGCTGATCCTCGACGAACGCGAGAAGCAGGCGACCATCGTGCCGCCGGCCACGCCGGAAGCCGAGCCGTTGCAGTTGCCGCCGGCGGAATAAACGCCGTCCGTCAAAGCACCACATCGAAAAGGCCGGGATCGCTCCCGGCCTTTTTCTTTTCTTGTTCCGGTGGCCGTGGAACCGACGAAGTGCCGCGTTCTTGGCCGGGGCAATCCGGTCGAAGCGAAGAACGCTCTCTTCGCAGCTGCGGGGATACCGGTTGCATTCCGCTTCAAACGCGAACTACTCTAAGTCGCCGATTGCAGATTGCTCGTCATACTCATCGTTATTGCTCGGAGCCAAAACCTTGGATCTCCTGCAGTATATCGACGGCATCTACGAAGCAGCCGTCGTCCCGGAGAAGTGGCCGGACGTCCTCGGGGCGATGTCGCGGGAAGTATCCGGCGACGGCGCTGTCTTGTTCACGTTCGCTCGGGCTGACATGTCGTGGACGACGTCGTCCGACCTCAGGGCAACCTTCATCGAGTTCTTGCGCGACGGGTGGGCGGCGATCAATCCACGTCCCGTCCGGCTGTCGGCCGCCAATCACCCGGGCTTCGTTCGCGACAGCGATTTCTTCACCGCGGAGGAGTTGGACAGCGATCCGGTCTACGCGTTCTATCGGAGCCGGGGCATCGGCTGGGCCGTCGGTACGATGCTCGACACGCCGTCCGGTGACTCGATCGTGTTTTCCTTCGAGCGCGCCTTCGCCAAGGGCCCTGTCCCCCTCGACGTCGTGCACGGGTTCGATCTGATCCGGCCGCATCTGGCTCGCGGCGCCTTGCTGGCGGCGCGGATCGGGCTCGAACAGGCGCGGTCGATGGCCAACACACTCCTGGCGCTCGGCCTGCCTGGCGGTGTGCTCGACCGTCGCGGCCGTCTGGTCGCCAGCAACGCGTTGCTGGATGCGCTCGTCCCTTTGACGCTGCAGGATCGGCGGCACCGGCTCGTCCTATCGGACCCGATCGCGGATGGGGTGTTTGAGGCTGCGATCGGCAGCCAGGCCGGACAGGGGCGCGGGGGCCGGTCGATTCCGATCGCGGCGGCGATCGGCCGACCGGCGATGATCGTGCACCTGCTGCCGATATCCGGCGTCGCCAATGATGTGTTTTCGGTCGGACGATCGCTGCTCGTAGTGACTCCGATCGACCGGGCGGCGGTGCCCAATGCGGAAGTCATTCAGGGGCTGTTCGACCTGACACCGGCCGAGGCCAAGGTTGCGCGCAGCATCGGAGAAGCCCGCTCGGTCGAGGACATCGCGGTCGCCCAAGGCCTCTCCCGCGAAACCGTTCGGGCGCAGTTGAAAGCGGTGATGGCGAAAACCGGCGTGTCCCGGCAGCAGGAACTGATCAGTCTGCTGGCTGGGCGCCAGCTGCCGTTCGGCTGACAGCTGTTTGCCTCGCTGAAACGCCGAGGCGGCACCCATTTGGGTGATGCGATCGTCCTCCTGCACCTGCAAATTAATTTCCCCAAACGGTGCGGAGTCAGAATGCAAGCCTCCGATTTTGTCAGCAGGTCTCCGTCTGTTGCCCATGCCCGGACGACGGACGCGGATCTTGCTCTCGCAGGATGGCCGGAACCGTCCAAGCAATCGACGGACCCGGCGATCCACGTCGTTCGCTCGGCGGCAGACCTCTCGCAAATCGGCCGGCTTCGCTTTGCGCTGTCCTGCGAGGGGATCGTGGCACCAGGTGCTGCCGATCATGGCAGTCCCGCACTGATCGAGCCGGTCGATCACCGCAGCATGATCCTGGTCGCGGAGTGCTGCGGCGAGGCGGTGGGGACCATCCGGCTGACCCGCGCGGCGGATGCGGCCGACGACCCACATCTCGGCCTGCTGCTCGAACTCGCCACACCTGGCGATCCGAACGCGACGATCGTCATGTCGCGCTTCGCGGTGAGGTCTGATGGGGGCGCTCAAGCGCTGATCGTGCCGCTGCTGCTTCAGGCTTACCGCAGTGCCTATCTGGCCGGAGCGGCCCAAAGTTTCATGGCGGTGCCGACGCGGCTGGTCCCGACCCTGGCGGCCCGCGGTTGGCAATGGATCGGGCGCACCTTCCTGGACCTGGAGGCCGGGACCATGCATGTCCTCCGGCACGATCGGCTCGATCTGGACCGCCTGCAGATGACCAACTCGCCCCTCGCCAGCGTCGCGGGCGACTTCCTCCGACGCTGAGGCGGCGCAGCCCCGCGCGAGCCTGCCGCCAACCGGCTACCTCCGGCTCCCGTCGTTGGCGGCAGAGGGCCTTGGATCCTCGCTTTGGGTCGTCTAGAAGGGGGCTCGGCGCAGCGCGGGAGCTTGCCGTTTTTGATTGCATGGCAGGCTTTTAGGCCGGTTCTCACGGTCCGTTCATCTTTCCTTCAGGTGAAAAGCGCCTTGCTGTTCATGAACGACGCGATCCTTCCGGCAGGGGCGCCGGTTCGACGTCAAAATCAGCCTTAACGCATTGATCTCAAGCTGATTTTCGCAGAGAATCGAATCCACCCGATCGCCGGCTGCGGATCGGGTTTGGCGGCGCGGCACACGGCCTGCGCCATGCGTTGAAAGACCGAGATGTTTGACCTTGCAATCGTTGGTGGCGGCCCGGGCGGCCTGATGAGCGCCTGGTACTTGAAGAAGAAACTCGGCCCATTGTGCCGGATTACGATTTTCGAAGCATCCGACCGGCTGGGCGGCAAGATCGTCTCCCGCACCTTCGACACCGCGCCCGCGCTGTACGAGGCGGGCGTTGCCGAACTGTACGACTACTCGATGACGGGACCGGACCCGCTGCGCGAACTCGTGCAGCATTTCGGCCTGCAGACCATCCCGATGGACGCCGAGCAGGTGCAGCTCGACGGCGAGCTGCTGAATGACGTGCCCGGGATGCGCAAGAAGTACGGCGACAAGACCGCCGACGCGATCCTCGCCTTCCGCAAGAAGTGCTCCGAGCAGATCAACCCCGTCGGTTACTATGAGGGCGTCGGCGCGCAGGACAACGAGCACCCCTGGGCTTGGGAGAACTGCGAGCAGCTGCTCGACAAGGAGATCGACGATCCGATCGCCAAGCGCTTCATCAAGGTGATGGCCAAGTCCGACATCGCGACCGAGTGCCACAATACCAACGGCCTCAACGCGCTGAAGAACTTCGTGATGGATATCGACGGCTATATCGGCCTGTATTCGATCCAGAACGGCAACGAGCAGCTCATCGAAGGGCTGCGCTCCGAGGTCGATGCCGAGATCCAGCTCAATCACCGCGTCCTCAAGGTCGGCAAGACCGAGAGCGGGCGCTACGAGCTGAACATGATGAACGGCAAGGGGCCGGAGACGCGCGATTTCGATCTCGTGCTGATGTGCCTGCCGCACAACTGGCTGGCGACGCTGGCGTGGGGCAGCGAGCAGCTGCGCAAGGCGATGGTCAAGCACGTCGCTTATTTCGACCGGCCGGCACACTATCTGCGCATCTCGCTGCTGTTCGACTCGCCGTTCTGGGGCGACAAGATTCCGGGCTCCTGGTTCATGTCGGAAGCCTTCGGAGGCTGCTGCGTCTACAACGAAGGCTCGCGTCACGACGTCGGCAAATACGGCGTGCTCAACTTCCTGGTCGCCGGCTCGGACGCGCTGGCGTTCTCGAACCTCACCGACAAGGAACTGATCGATCTCGCGCTGAAGTCGCTGCCGGCCGCGATCGGCGACGCCCGCGATCACTTCATGGAAGGCAAGACGCATCGCTGGCTGTCGTCGGTCAACTGCATCCCCGGCGGTTTGCCGGTGCGTGACGTGATGACCAATCATCGGCCGGAGCCGAAGAACCATCCGGGCTTTGTCGTGGTCGGCGACTACCTGTTCGACTCGACCCTGAACGGCCTGCTCGACTCTTCGGATGCCGCGACCGACATCATCGTCACCGAGACGATGAAATTGCGCCGGGCGCGGGCGCTCGCCGAAAAGGCGGTGTCCGACAAGATCGACGCGTCGTATTTCGAGAATTATCGCAACCATGGCCCGTATCGCGACGTCTGGCAGCAGTTCACCAACCCGGACTACCTGCTGGAGATGATCAGGACGGTCTGGGACGTCCCGCAGGGCGCCAAGCTGCTGGTCGCCGGCTCGGCGAGCGGCGAATTGGTCGGCGCGCTGCGTGACCGCGGCATCGACGCCTGGGGCGTCGAGAACAACCGCGGCATCTTCGCCAAGACGCCGGAGGCGCTGAAGCCGTACAACAAGTTCGGCTCGATCGCCGAACTGCCGTTCGAGGACGGCGAGTTCGATTTCGTGTTCGAGACCAGCCTGTGCCACGTGCCGGAAGCGCGTGTCGTCAAGGCGATCCGCGAACTCAACCGCGTCACCCGCACCGGCGTGGTCTTCGGCTCCGTCACCAGCGACATGGACCCCAAGGTGGTCGACCGCTACGACCTGCTGCGCGCGGTGAAGAAGCTCGGCACCTGGTGGGAATGGTCGGAGCTGTTCTTCAACAATGGCTTCGACCTGTCGATGCATCGCAAGGATTGCAGCGATCAGCTCTGGGAAGCCACGCTGAAGGCCGGCAAGGGCCCGGGGCAGTGGTACGGCGACGCGGACAGCCTGCGCTATTCGTTCTTCGACAAGGTCGACGACGAAGAATGAGCACGAACGGCTTGGCCGGACCTGCTGACATCGCATAAGGATTGCGGCGCCGTGGCTCGAACGAGTCACGGCGTCGATCATTTTCGTCTCCAGCCAGTTCGTCGCCCGCCGGCCAGCAACGGTTCCGCTTCATGACGCGCAAGCCACCCGCCAATCCTCCCGCCGATGGCGGCGCTCAGTCTCCGGCGGCGCCGCCGGCAGGGGAGCCGGCTGCGGAGGGCGCCGCGGCGTCACCGCTTGACGAGAAGTTCGCCATACCGGTCGGCGCCGTGGCCTCGCCGGTGCCGGGTGGCAAGTCGCCGGTGAAGCAGATCGTCCAGGACAAGACTCCGCCGGCGCCGAAGGCTGCGGCCGACGACGGGGATGACGAAGACGACGAGGACGATGACGACGACGAGGAACTCGTCGTCTTCACGGCCCGCGAGGCCGCCGGCGCGCTGGCGACGATTGCGCATTTCGTCCGGCCGATCCTGCCGAACTATCGGAAGATGATCGCGATCGTGATGTTCGGCGTCGTTGTCGAGACGCTGTTCAACGTCATCATGCCGCTCAGCCTCAAGTTTCTGATCGACGACGCGCTCGGCGAGGAGGACTTTCAGGAACTCTACAAGATCCTGTCGATCCTCGCGATCGCCGGCGTCATTACCTCGATCGTGGCGGTCTGGTACGAACGCTGGGACGCGCGACTCGCCGCCTCGGTGATCACCGATGTGCGCAACAGGCTGTTCGAGCACGTCCAGCGCCTCCCGGCCGGCTATTTCGCCCGCACCAAGCGCGGCGAGACGCTGTCGCGGTTCTCGATCGACATGGCGGCGTTCGAGAATGTCGTCGAGATCTTCGCCAACACGGCGATGCTGCCGCTGCTCGAGCTGGTCGCCGGCATCATCCTGATGCTGTTCCTGAACTGGCAGCTTGCCGTCGTGGCGCTGCTGATCTTCCCGATCACGCTGATCGGCCCGCGAATCCTGACGCCGAAGGCCGTGCAGGCCAACTACGAGCAGAAGGTTCAGGAGGCCGGGCTGCTCGGCATGGTGCAGGAGAACGTCGCCGCGCAGGCGGTGGTCAAGGCTTTCAGCCTGCAGCGCAAGATGTTCGGCTTCTTTACGCTGCGCAACAACGCCACGCGCAACAAGATCGCGGAGGCGGTGTTCCTGCGCTCGATGGTCGAGCGGTCGGTGACGGTCGCCGTGCTGCTGCTGCACCTCGTGGTGCTGGCGATCGGCGCCTATCTCGCCACCAAGGGCCAGATCACGGTCGGCACCTTCGTCACCTTCGAGAGTGCGTTCTGGGAGGTGTCCTACAACATCGCCCATCTGATGCAGTTCATCCCGGTCGCGATCCAGGCCGCGGCCGCGGTCCGCCATATGGAAGAGCTGCTCGACGAGCCGACCCCGATCGCCGACCGGGCAGGGGCGGCGGTGTTGCCGCGCATCACCGACAACATCGCCTTCGAGCGCGTGACCTTCAGCTATGAGGGGGCCGAGCAGCCGGTGCTGGACAATCTCAGCCTGAAGCTGAAGGCCGGCAGGACCATCGCGATCGTCGGCCCGAGCGGTTCGGGCAAGAGCACGCTGCTCAACATGATCCTGCGGCTGTATCAGCCGGACGAGGGCCGCATCAGTATCGACGGCGTCGACGTTCGCAAGGTCACGTTGGACTCGCTGCGCCAGAGCATGGCGGTCGTGTTCCAGGAGAACATGCTGTTCAACATGTCGATCCGCGACAACATCCGGCTCGGCAAGGAAGGCGCGACCGACGAGGAGGTGGTCGAGGCCGCGAAGAAGGCCGAGATCCACCGCTACATCATGAGCCTGCCGGACAAATACGACACCCAGGTCGGCGAGCGCGGCGACACGCTATCCGGTGGTCAACGCCAGCGTCTCGCGATCGCCCGCGCCATCGTCCGCGACCCCTCTGTGCTGCTGCTCGACGAGGCGACCTCGGCGCTCGACCAGACGACCGAAGCCGCGATCAACAAGACGCTGCTGAAGCTGGCCCGCGGTCGCACCATGATCTTCTCGACCCATCGGCTGACGTCGGTGGTCGAGATGGACGAGATCATCGTCATCTCCGGCGGCCAGGCGATCGAGCGTGGCTCGCACAAGGAGCTGCTCGCCAAGAACGGCGTCTATCGCAAGCTGTGGGACGACCAGAAAAACCGCGGCTATGACGATGATGAAGACGATGACGACGAGGATGATGACGACGAGGAGTGAGAGCCCTCCGCCGTCCGGTCTCAGCGAGATGTAGCCTAATCGCTAAACCGGAACGTTCCGATTTCCGTCATGGCCGGGCTGGTCCCGGCCATCCACGGGTTCCGGCAGCCCGCAGCGCCTGGTCCCAGTCAGCCGCGCGTCCTCGTCATGAGATTGGGCCTGCTGTGGGCCGCCGCGTCCTCAGTTCTTCGTCAGATAGAGCGGCGCGCGCAGCGTGAGCTGATAGGCGGGTTTCGGCGTCCAGGATATCTGCGCGGTGAGGCCGAACAGGCGGTTGTCGTCGTCATCCATTTTGTCGAGGTCGAACCGGACGATCGGCTGGGTGAAGGCGGCCAGCGGCGTCAGATTGACGAGCCGGGCGCCGCCGAACGATTGCATGCCGACGCGGCCGGTCGCTTTCCAGTTGTTGTCCCACTGATAGAAACCGCCGAGCCAGCCAACCCAGTTGGGGCGGATCTCGGCGCGGTCGGCATCGATCGCTGTCAGCGTCGACTGCACGCCGGCGAGCAGGCCGCGATGCTCCTCGGCGTCGAGCCCGTAGCTGGCCTCCAGGATCGTGTTGAGCGAGGTGGTGGCGAGCGGGCCGGACGGCACCGCTCGGGTCAGCGTCGTCTGCAGCGTCAGCGTCGGGATCGAACCGCCGTCCTGCCGATAGATGTCGGCCTGAACGCCAGCGCTCCAGCTCGTGATCGCGACGGCGCTCCAGTCGAGATCGCCGGCCTTCGAGGCAGTGGCGCTGAAGCCGCCGTACAGCGAAACGCGGTCGTTGACGTCGACGGTCAACGGGACGTCCAGTGCAACGCCCTGGCTGGCCGGGAGGGACGGCGTCGGCCGGGTGGTCAGTTCCGACAGCTGCGATAGCAGCCCGGAGGGATTGCTGAAGCCGATCGCCAGCACGCCGGCCGGCACTCGGGCATAGGACGTGCGCAGGTCGAGATAGACTTGGGGCGCGGCCGGCTTGGCCTCGTCATCCGCGTCGTCGTCGCCCGCCAAAGCATGCACGGGCAGGGCGACAGCCGCCAGCGCGAGCAGGCCGGCGCAGGCACGGCCCGCGTGTCGCACTGTCATGTCGAGTCCCGCAGCATGAAGCGCATCGGCCTCTGGTCACGACAGTAAGCACGGCCCTGCACTCGCTTGCAATCGGTGGTGGCGTTCATCCGGGGGGTAGTATCTAAAATGGTGCAGATTGGAAGATATGCAATTTAAAGTTGGTTCGATGGGCGTGCGGCTACCGGGATGAGATCCAGGTCACGAATCGTTCACCAAACTCAGGCAAAGAGTTACGCGACTCGGTGCAACTGCCGCTGTTGCGCGTTGCGATTCTCCGCCGAATCCGGCGCAAGAGGTCGAAATCGTTCGCCCGCCACACGTCGCGATCCCCCGCTGGGCGTCCTTTTCGGCCGCTCCGGGCGATGCTAGAAGTCCCCGTGCGATAGGCATTTCCTGCTCAGAGGGCAGGGGCCCTGCGATGACGTGATAACGTCATCAAGCACACGGTTTGGCCTTGACTTGCAGGTGCCGTACCGATAAAAACCGCGCACTTCAAGACAGGCGGTGAGCTTCGCCAACGTCGGAACGGATCACCCGGACGTCCCTCGCGGATTTCGGGCACCAACCTCGACCCAAGACGCTCAAACGCTGTCTCTATAAGCCAGGCAATGCCAGGACGTTCAGCGTTCTCTCGAGCAGTTTTCTCCTGAGGGCGGTTTTGGAAGCATGACCTCGGTACGGGCCGGCCAGCATCCGCTGACCGGGTTGTTGCTGCGGTCCTCTGTTGCATGGAAGCGCTTTCCGCTCAGCGATGAGTGGCTGGCGCAATTTCGCTTTGCGTGGTCGGACGTGTCCGATCGGGTGAGGCGGCCGCTGGGGCGGGTGCCCCGAATGAATTTGCGAAACTCTCGAAGTTTCGCGCGAAGCTAAGGGTGAAGGCGAAGATGCCGACGATCAACCAGCTGATCGCAAATCCGCGCGCGGTGCAGAAGTCGCGCAAGAAGGTTCCGGCGCTGCAGCAGTCGCCGCAGAAGCGCGGCGTGTGCACTCGCGTGTACACCACGACGCCGAAGAAGCCGAACTCGGCGCTTCGTAAGGTCGCCAAGGTTCGGCTGACCAACGGCTTCGAGGTGATCGGCTACATCCCGGGTGAAGGCCACAACCTTCAGGAGCACTCGGTGGTGATGATCCGCGGCGGCCGCGTCAAGGACTTGCCGGGCGTGCGCTACCACATCCTCCGCGGCGTCCTCGATACCCAGGGCGTCAAGAACCGTAAGCAGCGCCGTTCGAAGTACGGCGCGAAGCGTCCCAAGTAAGCGGGGAGAGGATTCATGTCCCGTCGTCACGCTGCCGAAAAGCGCGAAGTTCTCCCGGATCCGAAGTTCGGGAACATCATCGTCACCAAGTTCATGAACTCGGTGATGTACGCCGGCAAGAAGTCGGTTGCCGAAGGCATCGTCTATGGCGCCTTCGATCTGATCGAGGCCAAGACCAAGCAGCCGCCGCTCGGTGTGTTCGAGCAGGCGCTCGACAACGTCATGCCCTCGATCGAGGTTCGCTCCCGCCGCGTCGGTGGTGCGACCTACCAGGTGCCAGTCGAAGTTCGCTCCACCCGCCGTCAGGCGCTGGGCATTCGCTGGCTGATCGCTGCCGCGCGCGGCCGCAACGAAAAGACCATGACGGAGCGTCTGTCGGCCGAGCTGCTCGACGCCTCGAACAACCGCGGCAACGCCGTGAAGAAGCGTGAAGACGTGCACAAGATGGCGGAAGCCAACCGCGCGTTCTCGCACTATCGCTGGTAACGGCGAAGCAACGGAATCAAGGAAGACGTCATGCCCCGCGTTCACGCCATCGAGGACTACCGCAACTTCGGCATCATGGCCCACATCGATGCCGGCAAGACCACGACGACCGAGCGCATCCTCTATTACACCGGCAAGAGCCACAAAATCGGCGAAGTGCACGAAGGTGCCGCGACGATGGACTGGATGGAGCAGGAGCAGGAGCGCGGCATCACCATTACGTCGGCCGCGACCACCGCGTTCTGGAACGGCAAGCGTCTGAACATCATCGACACTCCCGGCCACGTCGACTTCACCATTGAGGTCGAGCGTTCGCTGCGTGTGCTCGACGGCGCCGTGTGCGTTCTCGACTCCAACCAGGGCGTCGAGCCGCAGACCGAGACCGTCTGGCGCCAGGGTGACAAGTACAAGGTTCCGCGCATCGTCTTCGCCAACAAGATGGACAAGACTGGCGCCGATTTCTTCAAGTGCCTGCAGGACATCATCGACCGCCTCGGCGCCAAGCCGGTTGCGATCCAGCTGCCGATCGGCGCTGAGAACAACTTCAAGGGCGTGATCGACCTGGTCCGCATGAAGGCCGTGGTCTGGGACGACGAGTCGCTCGGCGCCAAGTTCCACGACGCCGACATTCCGGCTGATCTGGTCGATCAGGCCAACGAATATCGCGAGAAGATGATCGAAGCCGCCGTCGAGCTCGACGACGACGCGATGGGCGCGTACCTCGAAGGCACCATGCCGGACGAGGCGACCCTGAAGCGCCTGATCCGCAAGGCGGTGCTGACCGGCGCGTTCTATCCGGTGCTGTGCGGCTCGGCCTTCAAGAACAAGGGCGTGCAGCCGCTGCTCGACGCCGTGGTCGACTACCTGCCGTCGCCGATCGACGTGCCGGCGATCAAGGGCACCGACGAAGCCGGCAACGAAGTCGTCCGCAAGGCCGACGACAAGGAGCCGCTGGCTCTGCTCGCGTTCAAGATCATGGACGACCCGTTCGTCGGCACCATCACCTTCTGCCGCATCTACTCGGGCATCCTGCAGAGCGGCACCGGCGTGGTGAACTCGACCCGCGAGAAGAAGGAGCGCATCGGCCGCATGCTGCTGATGCACGCCAACAACCGTGAAGACATCAAGGAAGCCTATGCGGGCGACATCGTCGCGCTGGCCGGCCTCAAGGAAGCTCGCACCGGTGACACGCTGTGCGATCCCGCCAATCCGGTGATCCTCGAGAAGATGGAATTCCCGGAGCCGGTGATCGAGATCGCGATCGAGCCGAAGTCGAAGGCAGACCAGGAGAAGCTCGGCGTCGCGCTGGCGAAGCTGGCGGCGGAAGATCCGTCGTTCCGCGTGTCGACCGATCTGGAGTCGGGTCAGACCATCCTCAAGGGGATGGGCGAACTGCATCTCGACATCAAGGTCGACATCCTGAAGCGCACCTACAAGGTCGATGCGAACATCGGTGCGCCGCAGGTGGCGTTCCGTGAGCGCATCACCAAGAAGGCCGAAGTCGACTACACCCACAAGAAGCAGACCGGTGGTACCGGTCAGTTCGCTGCGGTGAGCTTCGTGGTCGAGCCGAACGAGCCGGGTGGCGGCTACGTGTTCGAGTCGAAGATCGTCGGCGGCGCGGTGCCGAAGGAATACATCCCCGGTGTCGAAAAGGGCATCGAGAGCGTGCTGTCCTCGGGCGTGGTCGCGGGCTTCCCCGTGGTCGACGTCAAGGTGCAGCTGGTCGACGGCAAGTATCACGACGTCGACTCGTCGGCGCTGGCCTTCGAAATCGCTTCGCGTGCCGCGTTCCGCGAGGCGCTGCAGAAGGGCAAGTCGGTTCTGCTGGAGCCGATCATGAAGGTCGAAGTCGTGACGCCGGAAGACTACACCGGCTCGGTGATCGGCGACCTTAATTCGCGTCGTGGCCAGATCCAGGGCCAGGACATGCGCGGCAACGCCAACGTCATCAACGCGATGGTGCCGCTCATGAACATGTTCGGTTACGTGAACAACCTGCGCTCGATGAGCCAGGGTCGCGCGACCTTCACGATGCAGTTCGACCACTACGCGGAAGCGCCGGCCAACGTGTCGGCTGAAGTCCAGAAGAAGTTTGCCTGATTGTCGCCGGCGTAAGCCGCGACTGAACGGAGAAGAGCGATGGCCAAAGCAAAGTTTGAACGTACCAAGCCGCATTGCAACATCGGGACGATCGGTCACGTCGACCATGGCAAGACGTCGCTGACTGCGGCGATCACCAAGGTTCTGGCGGAGACGGGCGGTGCGACGTTCACGGCCTATGACCAGATCGACAAGGCGCCGGAAGAGAAGGCGCGCGGCATCACGATCTCGACCGCCCACGTCGAGTACGAGACGCAGAACCGCCACTACGCGCACGTCGACTGCCCCGGCCACGCCGACTACGTGAAGAACATGATCACCGGCGCGGCGCAGATGGACGGCGCGATCCTGGTGGTGTCGGCGGCCGACGGCCCGATGCCGCAGACCCGCGAGCACATCCTGCTGGCCCGTCAGGTCGGCGTGCCGGCGCTGGTGGTGTTCCTGAACAAGTGCGACATGGTCGACGATCCGGAACTGCTCGAACTGGTCGAGATGGAAGTGCGCGAGCTTCTGTCGAAGTACGACTTCCCGGGCGACGACATTCCGATCGTCAAGGGCTCGGCGCTGGCTGCGCTCGAGAACTCCGATCCGAAGCTCGGCCACGACGCGATCCTCGAGCTGATGAAGCAGGTGGACGCCTACATCCCGCAGCCGGAGCGTCCGATCGACCAGCCGTTCCTGATGCCGGTCGAAGACGTGTTCTCGATCTCGGGCCGCGGCACCGTGGTGACCGGCCGT
>NZ_JBHLWM010000001.1:855661-1503168 GCF_042432815.1 Rhodopseudomonas telluris | reverse complement strand
AGCCCGGCCGGCGTCAGTGCGCCGAACACGATCGGAATGCTGCCGGTCCGCGCGAAGTAACCGCTGAGCGCGTTGGCCACCTGGGTCTGGTTGACGTTCAGGCCGCTGTTGATCGCCGGCGGTGTCGGCGGCGGAGGTCCCGGAGGATTGGGAGGCGTCGGCGTGTAGTCGAGCACCAGATTGAGATAGGCGTTGTTGGCATCGTAGCCGAGGCTCGACTTGAAGCCCGACGGCAGGTTGGTGTTGACCAGCGCGCCGAACGTGCCGACCACGCCGCCGCTCGCATTGACGATGGTGTATTGCCGGTCGACATAGCCGCCGTTGGCGAATGACGCATTCACCGTCGCGCCGCCGAGCGTGGCGGTGCCGCTGACGTTGACGCGATCGGCGCTGCTCGGCGACACCTCGACCATGTAGCTCGACGCGGCCGTGAAGGTCAGGTTGCCGCTGACATTCAGCGTGCCGATCGAATTGCCCGGCGCCAGCGCGCCGCCGTTGATCAGCGTGGTGCCGACCGTGCCGTTGCCGCCGAGCACCGCGCCGGCGTTCACGGTGGTCAGCGACGACGATGCGATCGAACCATTGACACTGAGGGTGCCGGCTTCAACCGTGGTGCTGCCGTTGAAGGTGCTGACGCCCGTCAGCGACAGATTGCCGGCACCGCGCTTGATCAGATTGCCGCTGCCGGAAATGACGCCGCCGAAGCTGGTCGCGTCGGAGCGATTGAAGACGAGCGTGGCGTTATTGCTGACGTTGCCGACGATCGAGCCCGAGGTGCCGCCGTCGCCGATCTGCAATGTGCCTCTCGAGACGGTCGTGCCCCCGGTGTAAGTATTGGTTCCGGTCAACGTGAAAACGCCACTGCCGGCGCTGCCGCCGAAGCTGATCAGATTGCCGGTGCCGGAAATAGCGCCCCCGAATGTGTAGGCGTCGGAACGCGCGAATTCCAGCGTCCCGTTGTTGAAGACGTCGCCGACGATCGAGCCGCTGGTGCCCCCATTGCCGATCTGCAGATAACCGCCGCTGATCGTCGTGCCGCCCGTATAGGTGTTGTCCCCGCCCAGCAGCATCGCATTGTTGCCGAGCTTGGTGACGCTGCCGGTGCCGGAGATCACGCCATTGAAGCCGATCGAGTCGAAGCGATTGAACTCCAGCACACCGTTGTTGACGACGTCGCCCACGATCGAGCCACTGGTCGCGCCGTTGCCGACCCGCAGTGTGCCGGCCGAAATCGTCGTGCCGCCGGTGTAGGTGTTGTTGCCGAGCAGCGCCAGAATGCCGCCGCCGAGCTTCACCAATTGGCCGGTGCCGGAGATGACGCCGCCGAGGCTGGTGCCGTTGCTGCGGTTGACCGTCAGCGTCGCATTGTTGGTGATGTCGCCGGTGATCGAGCCGCTGGTGCCGCCATTGCCGAGTTGCAGCGTTCCGCCCGAGATCGTGGTGCCGCCGGTGTAGAAACTGTCACCCGTCAGGGTCAGCGTTCCGGTCCCGGTCTTGCCCAGAGCGAATTGGGCGCCGTTGTCGATGAACGTGCCCGAGAATTCCGTCGAGGTATTCAGGCTGCCGATGGTCAGAGCCTGGACTGGAACGCCGCCCACCACCGTCGCCGCGACGGTCCCGCTGCCCGACAGCGATCCGATCGAGATCGACCCCAAGGTGGTCCGCAGCACCAGAGTCCCGCCGTTGCTGACGACGTCCGCCGTCCCACCCGACGATGTCTGGCTGAAGATCAGCGCCCCTCCCACATTCGTGATCTTGACGTTTGCTGCAGTGCTGCTCCCTCGAAAATCGATCAGGCTGCTCGGATCGATCAGAAACTGCTGGAGGCTGCCGGAATTGTTCACGATGCCGGCGCCGGTCAGATTGAGCTGACCGCCCGACACGAGTCCGATGGTGTAGCTCGGCGCTCCGGCTTCGAAGGTGAAATCGGTCGGGTTACGCGTGCTCGACAGCACCAGCGATGTCGATGCGCCGTTGTTGCGGAACACCGCGCTGTCTCCGGTGTCCGGCACGACGGCCGGACCGCTCCAGTTCGAGGCTGTGTTGTACGACTGATCAGTGCCGACCCAGACCTGCTGGGCGTGGGCTGGCCTGCCGGCTGCGAACAGCGCCGTCGTGGCCATCAGGACCGACACGAGGGCGCGCCGCCGCCCACGAACTCGCATCAACTCCGCAGCATCAAGCCGAGACCTCCGGTCGTCGGCAACTCGCCGGTCTTGCACGTCGCACCCCGCACCTCACGAGGCCATCGCTGGCTCGCTTCATGAATCAACCTAAAGAGTCACGATCGGGACGAACAGCGACAGTTGTGCAACCTGACGACAATGCCGAACGAGTGTGGATGTGAGGTCACAATAGTTCCCGTTTTCAGATCGCGAATTCTGTCACACGGGATCAGAGTCAAAGACCACCGGTTCCCTCTCGACGCCCGCCGGGCTAGTGCGGTCGCCGGCCGCGTGCTAGCGGTCGACCAAACAACAGCGGGGAGACGGAACGCGATGATCGAGGCGGTGATCTGGGATTTTGGCGGGGTGCTGACGACGTCGCCGTTCGAGGCGTTCGCGCGGTTCGAGACGGAGCGAGGATTGCCTGCGGACATCATCCGCCGAACCAACGCCGCCAATCATCTCGAGAACGCCTGGGCCAAGTTCGAGCGCGCCGAAGTCGATCTCGACACGTTCGACGCGCTGTTCGCCGCGGAATCGCAGGCGCTGGGCGCCGAGGTGCGCGGCAAGGACGTGATCGCGCTGCTGTTCGGCGACCTGAGGCCCGAAATGGTCGAGGCGCTGCGCCGGATCAAGCAGAGCTGCAAGACCGGCTGCATCACCAACAATCTGCCGGCGAATGCCACCGGTTCCGCGGCGGGCCGCACGCTCTACGTCGCCGAGGTGATGGCGCTGTTCGACCACGTCATCGAATCCGCCAAGATCGGACTGCGCAAGCCCGACCCGCGGATTTATCAGATGATGACGGCCGAGCTCGGCGTCGATCCGAAGCGATGCGTCTATCTCGACGATCTCGGCGTCAATCTGAAGCCGGCGCGTGAGATGGGGATGACGACCATCAAGGTGACCAGCGCCGCGCAGGCGATCGCCGACCTGGAAGCCGCCACCGGGCTGAAGCTGGGCTAGCGCGCCGTCTTCGCCGCGACCGACGCGCTGGCTTCGTACCAGCGCTTCGAGCGATTGACGATCGCCACCACCGTGAGCATCACCGGCACTTCGATCAGCACGCCCACCACGGTGGCGAGCGCGGCACCGGATTCGAAGCCGAACAGGCTGATCGCCGCGGCGACCGCCAATTCGAAGAAGTTGCTGGCGCCGATCAGCGCCGAGGGGCCGGCGACGCAGTGCTGCTCGCCGCTCAGGCGATTCAGCAGATAGGCCAGTCCGGCATTGAAATAGACCTGGATCAGGATCGGCACCGCGAGCAGCGCGATCACCAGCGGCTGCCGGATGATCTGCTCGCCCTGAAAGCCGAACAGCAGCACCAGCGTCGTCAGCAGCGCGACCAGCGACAGCGGCTGGAAGATGCCGAGCAGCCGCTGCAGCCCCGCCTCCCCGCCCGTCGCGAGCACACGGCGGCGTAGCAGCTGCGCGATGATCACCGGCACGACGATGTACAGCACCACCGAGAGCACCAGCGTATCCCACGGCACGGTGATGGCCGACAGCCCGAGCAGCAGGCCGACGATCGGCGCGAAGGCGAACACCATGATGGTGTCGTTGAGCGCTACCTGGCTCAGCGTGAAGTGCGGCTCGCCGCGGGTCAGGTTCGACCACACGAACACCATCGCGGTGCACGGCGCGGCGGCCAGAATGATGAGGCCGGCGATGTAGGAGTTGATCTGGTCCGCCGGCAGATACGACCTGAACAGATAGCCGACGAACAGCCACGCCAGCGCCGCCATCGAGAACGGCTTCACCGCCCAGTTGATGAACAGCGTCACGCCGATGCCGCGCCAATGCTCCCGCACGCGTCCGAGCGCCGCGAAGTCGATCCGCACCAGCATCGGAATGACCATCAGCCAGATCAGCACCGCGACCGGAATATTGACCTTGGCGACCTCCGCCGCACCGATCGCCTGGAACAGACCCGGCATCAGATGCCCGAGCCCGATGCCGACAACGATGCACAGCGCGACCCAAAGGGTGAGATAGCGTTCGAAGGTGGACATGAAATTACTCTCCCGAGCGACCTGTTGGCCGCTCCGCGCAGTCACACAAACAACCGTCATCCCCGCGAAAGCGGGGACCCAGTATTCCAGAGCACCAGCTTCTACCTAGAGCGCAGCAGCGGAATCATATCCGCGCTCTTGAATACTGGGTCGCCCGGTCAAGCCGGGCGATGACGTGGTACAAGGTCGCTTCGCCTTGCTTCGATGTCCGTCGTTGCGAGGAGCGCAGCGACGAAGCAATCCACCTCCGAGCACGAACTTGATTGCTTCGCTTCGCTCGCAATGACGGAGGCAGAGGGTCACACCGTCGCCACGCGGCGGCCGCTGGCGTCGATGACTTGCTCGCCGTCCTCCTTGAAGAACTCGCCGCGCTGCGGCGGCAGCAGGTCGAGCACCAACTCGGAGGGCCGGCACAGCCGCACGCCCTTCGGCGTCACCACCAGCGGCCGGTTGATCAGGATCGGATGCGCCATCACGGCGTCCATGAGCTCGTCATAGCTCAGCTCGGGATCGTCCAGCTTCAGCTCGTGATACGGCGTGCCTTTTTCGCGGATCAATTGCCGTAGTGTCAGCCCGGCGCGCACCATCAGCTGTTCGAGCATCGCCCGGCTCGGCGGGCATTTCAGATACTCGATCACGTGCGGCTCGACCCCGGCGTTGCGGATCAGGCCGAGCGTGTTGCGCGAGGTGCCGCAGGCCGGGTTGTGATAGATGACGACGTCCATCACGCGACCTCGGGCCGGCGGTGGCTGGCGCCTTCAGCCTGGCCGATCTCGCGCAGCCTGGCGCCGAGCGCGACGCCGTCGAGCATCTTGATCGGGAGCGCGGTGAAGGCGCCGATCCGGTTCTTCATGAAGCGAAACGCCTGCACGAAGGCGCGCTCCTTGTCGAGATCGCAGCCCTCGACCGCTGCCGGATCGTCGATGCCCCAATGCGCCGTCATCGGCTGCCCCGGCCACACCGGGCAGGCCTCGCCAGCGGCGTTGTCGCAGACGGTGAACACGAAATCCATCACCGGCGCGTCCGGCGTAGCGAATTCCTGCCAGCTCTTCGAGCGTAGTCCGTCGATCGGATAGTTGCTGTCCGCCAGCACCTCGAGGGCAACTGGATTGACGACGCCCTTGGGCTGGCTGCCGGCGGAGAAAGCATTGAACCGCCCGGCGCCGTCCTTGCGCAGAATGCTCTCGGCGAGGATCGATCGGGCGGTGTTGCCGGTGCAGAGAAACAACACGTTGAAGATGCGGTCAGACATCGGCGGACTCCTTGGGACCACAACACGGCTGCAGATCGGCGATCAGCGGCGCGCACAATTCCGGGCTGCCGCCGCAGCAATCCTTGATCAGGAACAGCGCGATCTGCTGAAACCGCGCGAGGTCGGCGCGATACACGATCGAGCGGCTGTGCCGCCGCGACCGGATCAGCCCGGCGCGGGCCAGGATCGCCAGATGCGACGACATCGTGTTCTGCGGCACCGCCAGCGCGTCGGCGATCGCCCCGGCCGGCATGCCCTCCGGCTCGTGCGCGGCCAGCAGCCGGAACGCCTCCATCCGGGTCGATTGCGCCAGCGCGCCGAGCGCCAGGATTGCTTGCTCCGATTCCATATATCCAGACTTATCGATATAACCACCAAAGTCAAGCGGGCCGAGCGGCCACTATTTCGATAATCCTAGAAATATCGTTTGACGAACGACGGATTCGGCCGCATCCTCGCCGCATGAAGATCGACGACGTCGCCACTAAGTTCGAAGCGCTGGGCAATCCGACCCGGCTAAAGATCTACCGGGCGCTGGTGCGCGCCGGCGAGGCCGGTACTCCGGTCGGCCGGCTGCAGGAGCGGTTGAAGATCGCGCCGTCGACGCTGTCGCATCATCTCAAGACGCTGGTCACGGCCGGGCTGATCCGCCAGGTCCGGGACGCCACGACACTCAACTGCCACGCCAATTACGACGTCATGCGCGGCCTGATGGACTTCATGGTCGCGGAATGCTGCGCCGACGCCGCCGAACCCAAGGATACCAAATCCGCCGCCTGAGTTTCTCAGACCCACTTATTCGATATTTCTAGCTTGATCGAAATAATGACCGTTTCGTCGCTCAGCAAACCGACCTTGAAGGAGAGCCCCGATGTCCACCACCGAGATCACCGAAATCGTCCGCGAGAAATACGCCGCCGCCGCCACCCGCGCCGGGTCGTGCTGCGGCGCCCCTGCCCTCGACCATGTCAGTCCGATCACCAGCAATCTCTACGACGCGGCTCAGGCCGAGGGGCTGCCCGCCGCGGCGATGCTGGCGTCGCTCGGCTGCGGCAATCCGACGGCGCTGGCGGAGTTGAAGCCGGGCGAGACCGTGCTCGATCTCGGCTCCGGCGGCGGCATCGACGTGCTGCTGTCGGCGCGCCGCGTCGGCCCGACCGGCAAGGCTTACGGCCTCGACATGACCGACGAGATGCTGGCGCTGGCGCGCGACAACCAGCGCAAGGCCGGCGCCGAGAACGTCGAATTCCTGAAGGGACAGATCGAAGCGATCCCGCTGCCGGACGCTTCCGTCGACGTGATCATCTCGAACTGCGTGATCAACCTGTCGGGCGACAAGGACCGCGTGCTGAGTGAAGCGTTACGGGTGCTGAAGCCGGGCGGCCGCTTCGCGGTGTCCGACGTGGTGACGCGCGGCGAAATTCCCGAAGAACTGCGCAGCGACGTGCTGCTCTGGGTCGGCTGCCTCGCCGGCGCGCTCGACGAGACCGACTACGTCGGCAAACTTTCGGCCGTCGGCTTCGACTCCATCTCGATCGAGCCGACCCGGGTCTACAAGGTCGACGACGCCCGCGATTTCCTCGAAGGCCGCGGCCTCGACGTCGACGCCATCGCGCCGCAGATCGACGGCAAATTCTTCAGCGGCTTCGTGCGGGCGACCAAGCCGAGCGCGACAGCGACTGCGGGCCGTTGCTGCGGGTGAAGTCCGGTCTCTCTCGCGCCGTCATTGCGAGGAGCGGAGCGACGACGCAATCCAGCGCGGTGCACTGGGCTGGATTGCTTCGCTTCGCTCGCAATGACGACGGAGAGTCTGTGGGCGTGCTTCGCCGAAAGTTAAGCGGCGCCCTTACGGTACACCGTCTTAGCCCGTAGGGCGGATAAGCGCGTAGCGCGCCATCCGCCGTCCGGACGCGCGATGGCGGATGGCGCCCTCGGCTTATCCACCCTACTCTGCCGTTACAAACTATCCCCGAAATCCTCGCGGAATTTCGCGACGAGGTGGTTCTGCCAGTCGGACACCGGCTTCAGCAGCCCGTAGAAGAACCGCAGCACCTGCGGCTCCTCGACGAAAGTGAGCCCGCCGATCAGCTTGCGGTTGGCATACAGCCAGGCGATCCGGTCGACCGCGTATTTGACCTGCGACAGCGTGAACACGCGGCGCGGCATCGCCAGCCGCACCAGCTCCATATTGGCGAAGATCTCGCTGCCGTCCGGCTCCCGCTGCTCCGACAGCGTGCCGCGCTCCATGCCGCGGATACCGGAGGCGATGTACAGCGCGCTCGCCAGCGCGCCGGCAGGGTATTGCGACTGCGGAATATGATCGACGAAACGCTTGGCGTCGATGTGGCAGCCGAGGCCGCCGGCCGGGGTGATCACCGGCACGCCGCGCTCCTGCAGCTGCTCGACCATGAAGCCGATGAACATCGGACCCTGGTTGATCATTTCCTCGTCCATGGTCTCGTCGAGGCCGACGGTGAGCGCTTCCATCTCGCGCACCGACATGCCGCCATAGGTGAGGAAGCCCTCGTACAGCGGCACCAGCGGCCGCATCTTCTCGTACAGCGCGCGGTCGCGGATGCAGATGCCGCCGCCGCGGGCGCAGCCGAGCTTGCGGGCGGAGAAATAGATGATGTCGCACAGGTCCGCGGTGCGGCGGGTGATCTCGCGGATCGACAAGCTCTTGCAGTGATCCTCGCGGGTCTTGTTGAAGTACAGGTTGTCAGCGAGCAGGCTGGCGTCGAGCACCAGCGGAATGCCGTGCTCCTTGCAGACGTTGCTGACGTCGGCGAGGTTGGCAAGCGACACCGGCTGGCCGCCGATCAGGTTGGTGCCGCTCTCCATCCGGACGAAGGCGATGTTGTCCGCGCCGTGTTGGGCGATCGCCGCGCGCAGCTTGGCGATATCCATATTGCCCTTGAACGGATTGGCACTGACCACTTCCAGCCCGGCGTCGGTCACCAGTTCTTCGACCGTGCCGCCCTGCAGCGTGATGTGCGCCTTGGTGGTGGTGAAGTGATAATTCATCGGCACCACCTTGCCGGGCGACACGAACACTTTGGCGAGGATGTGCTCGCAGGCGCGGCCCTGATGCGTCGGCAGGAAGTAGTTCATGCCGAAGATCTCGCGCAGCTTGGTCTCCAGCCGGGTGTAGGTGGCGCTGCCGGCGTAGCTGTCGTCGGCGACCAGCATCGCCGCCTGCTGGCGGTCGCTCATGGCGTTGACGCCCGAGTCCGTCAGCATGTCGAGGAAGACGTCGTCGTTCTTCAGCAGGAACGTGTTGTTGCCGGCCTCGGTGATCTTCTCGAGGCGGCGTTCGACCGGCGGCAGGCTGAGCTTCTGCACGATCCGCACCTTGTGCATCTCGAGCGGCACCGTCTCGTTGCCGTAGAACTTCACCATCGCCATGTCGCCAACTCCCCAGCAAACCCGCACCTCGCGGCGGCTCGGGCTTACCGGCCAGCCGGCCGATCGAAATTGCGCCCGATCAAACGGGCCCGGAGCCGCCGCGTACGCCGGTGCCCGGCAACCGCAAGCGAAACAAATCCCTACCGCGACGAAACCAAATTGGGCGATCGACGAAAACGTCCTGAAACCGGTTGCGCGCTACTGATAGCGCCAACAAGCAGCCGAAACGGCGCTGGCGATCAAACAGGCGTTCAGAACAGGGAGTCACCGATGCCCCATTTCAAGCTTGCCGGCCCTGCTGCCGCCGTGGCGGCCGCCGCGATCATGGCCCTCGCTGCCGGTCCGGCGAATGCCACCCAACCGCTGCCCTTCCCGTTCCTGCCCTTCCTGCCGCAGCCGGCGGCGATGCAGCCGATGGCGTATGCGCCGGTCGAACCGGGCATGCCGGCAGTGCAAGCCGCACCGCAGGACGATGACGGCTCGCCCGCCGCCGAACTGCCCGCCCGGCTGAAGCGCCAGATCGTCAGCTACGCCACCCGCGAGGCGCCCGGGACCATCATCATCGATACGCCCAACACCTACCTGTACTACGTGCTCGGCAACGGCCGCGCGCTGCGCTACGGCATCGGCGTCGGCCGCGACGGCTTCACCTGGTCGGGCACCCAGTCGATCACCAAGAAGGCGGAGTGGCCGGACTGGACGCCGCCGCCGGAGATGATCGCGCGCCAGCCCTACCTGCCCCGGCACATGGCCGGCGGTCCCGGCAATCCGCTCGGTGCCCGCGCGATGTATCTCGGCGGCACGATCTATCGCATCCACGGCACCAACGCGCCGTCGACGATCGGCACGCACGTCTCGTCCGGCTGCATCCGCCTGACCAATGACGATGTGGCCGACCTGTATTCCCGCGTCAGCGTCGGCGCCAAGGTGATCGTGCTGCCCGACTCGCGTCGCGCCGACAACGGCAGCGGCCGCCGCAGTTAGCTACCGGACCACCCAGCGTGAGAGCGGCGCGGGCGAACCGCGCCGCTTTTTTCGTGTCGGGAGATTGCGGCAGTGTCCCTTGTGACACGGCGGCGGCCAGGTGACGGCGACATTGCCGCGTTTTCATGAACCGGCGCACCTCCCAAAGCCCCTCCGGCTGGCGCCTGCGGGCGCAGCCCTGTATGGTCCGGCCGTTTTGGACTGGGGATTAGATGCGTTTCAAGACCATCCTGATTGGCCTCGCGATCGTTGCGATCTCGTTCGGTGTCACGCTGAAAGCGTTCGACTGGCTGTCGCCGCGCGCGGTCAGTCCGCCGACGCTGCAGGCCCTGCCGCCGCTGCCGCCGATCCGTCAGTCCTCGGTGGTGGTACCGGTGTCGGTGCCGCTGACCGCGATCCGCGATCTCGTCGATCAGGCCGCCCCGCGCACATTCGGCGGCAAGGCCGACAATCCGGCGCCGCAGCTGGTGCAGAATGCCGACATCTCCTGGAACGTCACGCGCGGCGCGGTCGCCGCGAAGGGAGCCGCCGAGCAGGTCACCGTGACCGCCCCGCTGAGCGGCACGCTGTCGGCCAAGGGGTCGCTCTCGGCCAGCACGCAAAGCAAGGTCGGCGATACGCTCGGCAAGCTGTTCGGCGACAAGATCGCCAAGCAGGTCGGCGTCAATATCAAGTCGCTCAGCGCCAGCGGCGACATCAAGGGCATGATCGCCATCACTGCCCGGCCGAAGGTGCTGCCGGACTGGCACGTCGACCCCAATCTCAGCGCGCAGGTGCTGCTGTCCGACTCCAATGTCGCGGTCGCTGGCGCGCGCATCAACGTGCCGGCGCAGGTCAAGCCGGTCATCGACAAGGCCGTCAACGAACAGGTCGCACGGCTGCAGCAGACCATCCGCAGCGACGGCGCGCTGGAGCGCAGCGCGCGGCGCGAATGGGCGCGAATCTGCCGCTCGATTCCGCTGCAGGGCGCCGGCGTGCCGAACGGCTTCTGGCTCGAGCTGAGGCCGACCCGCGCGCTCGCGGCACAGCCGCAGATCGACGCGGCCACCGTGGCGCTGACGCTCGGCATCGTTGCCGACAGCCGGATCACTACCGCGCCGACCAAGCCGGAGTGCCCCTTCCCGGCAGCGCTGGAGATGATCGCGCCCAACAGCACCGGCGTGAAGGTCGCGGTGCCGATCGATATTCCGTTTCAGGAGCTCAGCCGGGTGATCGAGCCGCAATTCGTCGGCCGCACCTTTCCGGAAAACGGCGGCGCCGCGGCCGTCACCGTCAAGCGCGTCAACGTCGCGGCGAGCGGCGATCGCCTGCTGGTGTCGATGCTGGTCGATGCAACGGAGAGCAAGGGCCTCTTCAGCCTGTTCGGCGGCGAAGCCACGCTGCACATCTGGGGCCGCCCGGTGCTCAACCAGGAAGACCAGACGCTGCGGCTGAGCGACGTGCAGCTCGCGGTGGAGTCGGAGGCCGCGTTCGGCCTACTCGGCGAAGCGGCGCGGGCCGCGGTGCCGTATCTGCAGAAAGCCATCACCGAACGCGCGGTGTTCGACCTCAAGCCGGAATCGTCGAATGTGCAGCGACGGATCGGCGCCGTGATCGCCAGCTATCAGCGCAACGAAGACGGCCTGCGGATTTCGTCCGAGATTTCCAGCCTGCGGCTGACCGACGTGGCCTTCGACTCGTCAATGCTGCGGGTCACCGCGGAAGCCAACGGCATCCTCGAAGTGACGATTACCAAGCTGAAAGCCCCGTAAAGCTGATACCAACACGACGCACGAAAGCCGGGTGACCGAAGTCACCCGGCTCGTTCGACCCAACTACGTCTGGACGGTGGGCCGTCGAGACGCTTCGGATCGCAGACTTCAGCTTACGAACGGCCGTACTTGAATTCCGGCATCGCCTTCAGCTCGTCCTTGGTTGCGTTGAACACCGCGTGATCCGGATACATCCGCTCTGCCGTGCTGTTCGCGTTGGTGGTCGTCGTCGTGGTGGTGGTCGCCGTCGAGCCCGTCGTGGTGGTCGCGGTCGAGCCGGACGCCGGGGCGTTCGCCGCGGTGTTCGACTGGACCGGGGTGTCGACGAACTTGATCTTGTCGAACGCCACGGCCACGTCACGCTGGCCGACGCCCAGGAAGCCGCCCACGCCGATCACAACCGCATGGACCTTACCGGACTTGTCGAGCAGCACTTCGGAGATGTCGCCGAGCTTCTCGTTCGCCTGGTTATAGACGTTGAGGCCGACCATCTTCGAAGCGCGCCACTCACCGGCGTTCGACATCGAGCTCGCGGCGGGCGCCGCGGTGGTCTTCGACATCGAGCTGTCGGTGGCGGCCGGCGACTGCGCGAAGGCAGCGGTGGCGATCAGGGTCGAACCGAGCAGGCCAGCGAGAACGGCGTTGGTTTTCTTCATTGTGTAGTGCCCTCCGTATTGGTGAATGGTCTCCAACAAACGGACGACACTGCGCGCAGTTCCGGCGGCGGATCAGTTTTATTCGGTCAACTACGCACCAAATCGTCACACCATCTACGCACTGATCTCCACTCGACAATGCAAGTGCGCGGCGTCGATCATTCGACTTGGCGGTCGCGCGCGCCCAACGAAAAATCCCCGCTGCGTTGCCGCAGCGGGGATCTGGTTCCGACGGCGTCACTCGTCAGGTCTTGTAATCAACAAGCAGTGCAGAGAACGAGGTGGCGTTGCTGGTCGTTCCTGCGGAACCGTAAGAATTCGCCGACGACGCCTGGGTCTGCTGCAGCAATTCGAGGAACTGCTTCACCAGATCGTCCACGCTGCCGCTTCCATCCGACGACGATGACGACGAACTGGAAGAGCTGGCGCCGGCGTCCGCCGCTCCGGCACCGTCCGGCGGCGGACCGCCGGGACCGCCCGGTCCCTGTCCGAAAGTCTGCGCGAACACGGTCTTCAGCTTGGCGGCCTGATCCGTGGTGAGCGTGCCGTTCGACACCTCTTTGCCGATCAGGTCGTCGATCTTCGACTTCAGGTCGCCGGGCGCCTGCGTGCCGTTGGCGTCGGAGGCATTTCCGCCCTGCAGGGCCGTGTCGATATCGTTCAGCGCCGTCGACAAGGACGAGGCGTCGGACGAACTGATCTGACCGGCGGATAGTTCGGCGGCGAGCTCCTTCTGCAGTTGCTGGAGCGGTGAAAGATAGCTGCTGGTTGAAGCTGAGGAGATAGCGGTCATGTGAAGCCTCGAGCGCTTTGATCCCGAGGCACGTTATGGTTAATGAGATTAACGAGATGTTCCCGGCATCCGCGACTTCGTTTCCACTGATGAACAAGCCCCGATGTGGAAATATCCCGAAACAAAAAACCTTCCCCGCCCGCTGCGAAATTGTCGGACAACGGCGCCATGACTCAAGCAACGCCCCATGTCCTCGTCGTCGAGGACGACCGCGAAACGCGCGCGCTGATCGCCAAGTATCTGCGCGCCAATGACTGCCACGTCGTCACCGCCCAGGACGGCCGCGAGATGGACGGCCGCCTCGCCGACCAGCGCGTCGATCTCGTCGTGCTCGACGTGATGCTGCCCGGAGAGGATGGGCTCAGCCTGTGCCGCCGGCTGCGAACCAACTCGCATCTGCCGATCATCATGCTCACGGCGCGCGGCGACGACGTCGATCGCATCCTTGGCCTCGAGATGGGCGCCGACGACTATCTCGCCAAGCCGTTCAATCCGCGCGAGCTGTTGGCGCGGATCCGCTCGGTGTTGCGGCGGCAGTCGTTCGCCAGCGCCGCAAGCGCCATCAACGGCGCCAGCGCGATGAGCTTCCTCGGCTGGCGCATCGATTTCCGGCTTCGCGAACTCCGCAATCCCGACGGCGCCCTGGTGGCGATGACCAGCGCCGAGTTCGACCTGCTGCAAGCGTTCTGCGAGCGGCCCGGCCGGGTGCTGTCGCGGGAGGCGCTGCTCGACCTGACCCACGGCCGCAATGCCGGATCGTTCGAGCGCTCGATCGACGTGCTGGTCAGCCGCATCCGCCGCAAGATCGAGCCGGATCCGCAGAACATCACGATCATCAAGACGGTGCGCTCGGGCGGCTATACGTTCACGCCGACGATCGAGCCGGTCTGAGCAGCCGAGGCCGGATCGTGATCAACAGGCTGCTCGCCGGCGTGCGCATCAATGGGCTGCGCGGCCAGATCGCGCTGCTGGTGCTGCTGTCGCTGATCGGCACGCAGACGCTGATCGCCGCGACCTTCCTGCTGCGCGGGCCGAGTCAGTTCGGCCCCAACGAACATCAGCGCCGGCAATTCGAACTCTCCGTTCTGCTGATCGCCACCACGCCGGCGGAACAGCGGCCGCTGCTGGTGAAGCAGATCGACGCCGCTTTCCCGCATCTCGAACTCAGTCTGCGTGATGCCGCCGCCGCCCCGCTGCGGTCGCCCCACACCCCGCACGCCTTGAACGAAGTGGCGCGCGAACTGGGGCCGCTGGCGCGGGTGTATGCGGTCGAAGAGCCGCGCGGCCGGCTCAGAGCCGCGATCGGCCTGCCCGACGGCGCCACCATCGTGGCGGCGATCCCGGAGCGGCACAGTCGGCCACCGTTCTGGGGCGGCCCGTGGATGACGGCGCTGGTCGGCGTCGTCGTCAGCCTGGCGATCTTCGCCCTGTGGGCGGATCGCGCGCTGTCGACGCCGCTGTCGGCCTTTGCCAAGTCGGCCGAGAACTTCAAGCTCGACGGCGGCGATGAGCCGCTGCCGGAGAGCGGCCCGGACGAGATCCGCGCGCTGGCCCGCGCGCTCAACCGATCGCGCAGCAGGATCACGGCGCTGATCGACGACCGCACCCGCACGCTGGCGGCGATCGGCCACGATCTGCGCACGCCCATCACCCGGCTGCGGCTGCGCAGCGAATTCATCGAGGATACGGCGCAGCGCGAGCACATGCTGCGTGATCTCGACCAGATGCGGTCGATGCTCGACGCCGTGCTGTCGTTCCTGCGCGATGGTCACAACCGGGAAGCCAAGACGCGGATCGATCTGGCCAGCGCTCTGCAGTCGATCGCCGATCAGTTCGTCGATCTCGGCCACTGCGTTTCCTATCAGGGCCCTGACCATGCCGAAGCGCTGGCGCGGCCGGACGATCTGCATCGTGCGGTCACCAATCTGATCGACAACGCGGTGCGCTACGGCAAGCAGACCATCGTGCGGCTCGACGCCTCACCGCAACAGCTGACCATCGAGGTCGAGGACGACGGGCCGGGCATTCCCGACACCCGCAAGGCGCGTGTGATCGAGCCGTTCGTGCGCGGCGACGCCGCCCGCAACATGAACGAGGCGTCCGGCTTCGGACTGGGCCTGTCGATCGCCAGCGCGATCGCGCAGAGCCATGGCGGTGAGTTGTCGTTGCACGACCGCGCGCCGCATGGGCTGATCGTGCGGATCACGCTGCCGGGCGCGACGGCCGACGAGCCGGCGTAAGCGCTCAGCGCGCCGGATCGATCTTCGGTTCGGCGCTGTGCGCAGCGCCGGGCTTGCGCAGGTGGATCGTGGCGACGTCGTCGCTGTACACCTTCTGCCAACCGTCGACGTGATCGAGCAGCCTGGTCGCAGGATCGTCGGTCGGCAGCAGCGTGGCGTCGATCTTGAAGTCCTCGAGCAGGCGGAACAGGGTCTGCGGAGGCCGCAGCCGAATTGCGGCATTCTGCTCGACGACGAAACGCTCGCCATAGAGTTCGGTGCGACCGTCGATGAACGGCGGCACGCCGCTAGCGATCAGATAGCCGCCGAAATCGTAGTCGTTGAACACACGCTTGACGCCGAGCGTCTTCAGCGTCGCCACCGCCACGGCCGGCGTGTGCCTGCGCGGCGGCGCGAAGGAATGCAGCGTCGTGAACGCCAGCGTGCCGGCGATCGCGAGACCTAGCATTGCTGCGCTGACGCCGAACCCCGGCCGCGCCGGGGCGCCGTCCTGCGGCTCGGCACCGCCGATCTGCCGCGCCAGCGGCGCCGCGATGATCAGCGGCGCGAGCAGCCCCAGCACTTCGAGATTGCGATTGGCGCTGAGCGCCATGTGAAGCAGGCCGAGCAGCATCACGATGCGCAGCGGCGGCAGCGTCACGCCGCGCCACAGCGCGAGGCCGAGGCCGACCAGCAGCACGAGCTCGAGCGGACCGAAGCGCGAGAAATCCGTCGGCCCCCACTCGCCGATCGTCGCCAGCGCCGCGCCGAGCGACAGGATGCGCTGCGACGCCAGGATCGCGTCCCAGCCGTAGGGATTGGCGCAACTCGCGATCAGCGCCAGCACGCCGAACCCCGCCCAGCGCAGCAGCAGCGATCGGCGCGCCGTCGCGGGCGCGGCCAGCACCGCATCGAGCGCGATCGGCGCGATCAGCACGAGGCCGAGCACGAAGCCGCCGTGCAGATTGGCCCACAGGGCGATCAGCGGCAACAGAGCCAGCGGCGGCGCCGCCCGGCGATCCGCCGCCGCGATCAGCCCGCCGACCCAGGCGACCATCACCGGCATCGCCAGCACGTGCGGCCGCGCGAACATATGCGGCACCATCAGCATCACCGCGGCGAACACGAACACCAGCGTGGTACTTCCGCGCAGCCGGCGACCGAGCGCACGCGCCAGCAGGGCCAGCGCCAACGCCAATGACGCCGCTCCCATCACCACCGGGCCGGCCCACCCCGCCGCTGCGTAGCTCGCGGCGAGCAGCACCTGTGACAGCCACTGCGTCGAGATCCAGGGCTGCCCCGCCATGGTGAACGAATAGACGTCGACATGCGGCACGGCGCGATGATCGATGATCCATTGCCCGATCGCGATCTGCCACAGCGTGTCGGGATCGGCGAGCAGCCGGTCGCCGATGATCAACAGCAGAATGTAGGCGACGACGCCGACCCACAGCGGCAGCAGGCTGCGTCCGCTGGCGAGGCCGCTCGTATCGGCTGTGAGGATCGTCATCGGCGGCGTCCGGTCGCGGATCGGGTTCCAGGATCAAACACGCGGCCGGATAATTTGAAGTAAAAGCGCGCACTGACGGGCCACGGCGCGGAGCCGCAGGGCGGAACGGCCGCATCGAAAGGCACGTTGACACCGCAGGTGATCGGCCTACATTGGATTCGTTCCGAGGGGGGCTCCGACGAGGAGCTGAGATACTGCAAGCTCGCCGCTTCGATCTTTTGTCGGATTGAAAGCTGAGCGGGACCGCAGTGACCCTTTGAACCTGATCCGGGTCATGCCGGCGAAGGGACAGGGATGCACCAGAGACTTGAAGGCCGTGGCGGGGCCGAATCCGCCGCTTTTCCATCTGTTTATGCATCTGCAGCCGCGACGGCGCCTGCCGACGTGATGCCTGCGCCCGTTGCGGCTGAGGTGTCCGCGGCTTCGCTGCGCAGCGAGAAGCCGGATCTGCGCAAGGATGCGCCGGTGTCCGTGGTCGGAGCCGGCATCGCCGGCGCCTGGCAGGCGCTGCTGCTGGCGCGCGCCGGCCGCAAGGTCACGCTGTACGAGCGCGGCGATCAGGCGATGACACAGGCCACCAGCCATTGGGCCGGCGGCATGCTGGCGCCGTATTGCGAGGCCGAGGGCGCCGAGCCCATGGTCGGCGAGATCGGCCTGCGCTCGCTGGAGATGTGGCGTAAGGAGTTCCCCGAGACCACGTTCAACGGCTCGCTGGTGGTGGCGCATCCGCGCGATCGCGCCGATTTCGAGCGCTTCGCCAAGATGACCACCGGCCACAGGCGGCTCGACGCCGACGGCGTCGCCGAGCTGGAGCCGGCGCTGGCCGGCCGGTTCCGCGAAGGCTTGTACTTCCCTGACGAGGGCCATGTCGAACCGCGGCTAGTGCTGGCTCAGCTGCACAAGCGGCTGATCGAAGCCGGCGGCGAAATCCGCTTCGAATCGGAGATCACTCCGGAGGACCTCGACGGTCTGGTGATCGACTGCCGCGGCATGGCGGCCCGCGACAAGGCGCCGGAACTACGCGGCGTCAAGGGCGAGATGGTGGTGATCAAGACCGCCGAGGTGACGCTGTCGCGCCCGGTGCGGTTGATGCATCCGCGCTGGCCGCTCTACGTCATCCCGCGCGAGAACAACCATTTCATGCTCGGCGCCACCACCGTCGAGAGCGAGGACGAGCTGGTGATGGTGCGCTCGGCGCTGGAGCTGCTCAGCGCCGCCTATGCGGTGCATCCGGCGTTCGGCGAGGCGCATATCGTCGAGATGGGCGCCGGCCTGCGCCCCGCCTTCCCCGACAACCTGCCGCGCATCGCCATCGGCAACCGCCGCGTCGCCACCAACGGGCTGTATCGCCACGGCTTCCTGATGGCGCCGTCGCTCGCCGAGAAGGTGGTGGCCTATGTCGAGCGCGGCGAGATCGACAATCAGGTGATGCGATGCTTGTGACGGTGAACGGCGAACAGCGCGAGATTTCGGCGACCAGCGTCTCGGCGCTGATGCAGGAACTCGACTGCACCGCCGGCCACTACGCGGTCGCGATCAACTACGACGTCGTGCCGCGCGGCAAATGGGACGAGACCGCAGTGAGCGCGGGCGACGAAATCGAAATCCTCACGCCGAGGCAGGGCGGATGATGATGGCCTCGCTCCACGTAGCAGCGTCATCGCCCGGCTTGACCGGGCGACCCAGTATTCCAGAGCGCGAGCATTCAGCCATCAGCTCTCTGCAATACTGGATCCCCGCATGCGCGGGGATGACGACCGAGATGGGGGCTATGTCAGTGAGTGGAGTGATCGCCTCGTCTCCCCTCCCCCTTGCGGGGAGGGGTCGGGGGTGGGGTCCCCAGGCACTGAGCTCGCGTCGCCCTCACCCCAGCCCTCTCCCGCAAGCGGGAGAGGGAGCCGTCCGTGCTCGGAGCAGATGACATGGTGAAATTCTACGACCGCGAAATCTCCTCCCGCCTGCTGATCGGCAGCGCGCTGTATCCGTCGCCCGCCATCATGCAGGACGCGATCCGCGAGTCCGGGGCGGAGATCGTCACCGTGTCGCTGCGCCGCGAGGCCGCGGGCGGAAAGGCGGGCGATCAGTTCTGGTCGCTGATCCGCGAGCTCGGCGTCACCGTCCTGCCGAACACTGCGGGCTGCCGCAGCGTGCGCGAGGCGGTGACCACCGCCAAGCTGGCACGCGAACTATTCGCCACGCCATGGATCAAGCTCGAAGTGATCGCCGACAACGACACGCTGCAGCCCGACGTTGTCGGCCTGGTCGAAGCCGCGACGCTGCTGATCAAGGACGGCTTCGAGGTGTTCCCCTATTGCACCGAGGATCTCAGCGTCGCCAACCGCCTGGTCGATGCCGGCTGCCGCGTCATCATGCCGTGGGCGGCGCCGATCGGCAGCGCGCGCGGCATCACCAATCGCGACGCGCTGAAACTGCTGCGCGACCGCCTGCCCGATATCACCCTCGTGGTCGACGCGGGGCTCGGCGCGCCGAGCCACGCCGCCGAAGCGCTGGAGCTCGGCTACGACGCCGTGCTGCTCAACACCGCAATCGCCAAGGCCGAAGATCCGGTGGCGATGGCGCGCGCCTTCAAGCTCGCGGTCGAAGCCGGCCGTACCGGATACGAAGCGGGGCTCATGGGCGCCCGCGATTTCGCCTCGCCCTCAACCCCTGTGATCGGGACTCCCTTCTGGCATGCCGTATCCTGACCGCTTTTATCCTGTCGTCGACAGCCTCGCCTGGGTGAAGCGCCTCACCGCGCTCGGCGTCGGCACCGTGCAGCTCCGCGCCAAGGAGCTGAACGACGCCGAGGCGCTGCAGCTCGTCACCGACGCGCTCGAACTGGTGAAGGGCACCTCGACCCGGTTGATCATCAACGATTACTGGCGCGCCGCGATCGTCGCCGGCGCCCAGCATCTGCATCTCGGCCAGGAAGACCTCGCCGAGGCCGACCTGCATGAGATCCGCAGCGCCGGCCTGACGCTCGGCCTCTCGACGCATGACGACGCCGAGCTGGAAACCGCCCTCGCCGCCGAGCCCACTTACATCGCGCTCGGCCCGATCTTCCCGACCACGCTGAAATCGATGCGCTTCGCGCCGCAGGGCATCCCGAAGATCACCGAATGGAAGAAGCGCGTCGGCGACATCCCGCTGGTCGCGATCGGCGGCATCAAGCTGGAGCAGGCCGCGGAGATCTTCGCCGCCGGCGCCGACTCGATCGCCGTGGTCAGCGACGTGACGCAGAACGAAGACCCGGACGCCCGCGTGCGCGCCTGGCTCGATGCGACGAAAGAGACGGCGTGATGAGGACCGCGAACGCCGCGACGCGCGGCGCCCTCACCCCAGCCCTCTCCCGCCTGCGGGAGAGGGAGCAGGCCGTGCGCGCTGCGCGGCCGCGACGCGAGCGCTAATTCCCCCTCTCCCGCTTGCGGGAGAGGGTCGGGGTGAGGGCGACACGCTCCGTGCCCTCACCTTCTCACGAATGCCCCGCGAGACACGACGCGGCCCGATAACAACCGATAACAGGAGGATAGCATGAATATCCGCTCCAACCCCGAGACCACCCGTGCGGCCGTCACCACCGGCGCCCTGCCCTCCTCGCGGAAGATTCACGCGATCCCCGCCGCGGCGCCGGACCTGCGCGTGCCGTTGCGCGAGATCATCTTGAGCGAAGCCGCATCCGAGCCGAACCTGCCGGTGTACGACACCTCCGGCCCCTACACCGACGCGAGCGTCGTGATCGACGTCAACAAGGGCCTGCCGCGCCCGCGCACCCAGTGGGTGCTGGAGCGCGGCGGCGTCGAGCAGTATCAGGGCCGCGACGTCAAGCCGGAAGACAACGGCAATGTCGGCGCCGCGCATGCCGCCAAGGCGTTCACCGCGCATCACCAGCCGCTGCGCGGCGTCGGCAATGCGCCGATCACCCAGCTCGAATTCGCCCGCGCCGGCATCATCACCAAGGAGATGATCTACGTCGCCGAGCGCGAGAACCTCGGCCGCAAGCAGCAGCTCGAGCGCGCCGAAGCCGCACTCGCCGATGGCGAGAGCTTCGGCGCCGCCGTACCGGCGTTCATCACCCCGGAATTCGTTCGCGACGAGATCGCCCGCGGCCGCGCCATCATCCCGTCGAACATCAACCACGGCGAACTCGAGCCGATGATCATCGGACGCAACTTCCTCACCAAGATCAACGCCAATATCGGCAACAGCGCCGTGACGTCGTCGGTCGAGGAGGAAGTCGACAAGATGGTGTGGGCGATCCGCTGGGGCGCCGACACCGTGATGGACCTCTCGACCGGCCGCAACATCCACACCACGCGTGAGTGGATCCTGCGCAACTCGCCGGTGCCGATCGGCACCGTGCCGATCTATCAGGCGCTGGAGAAGTGCGACGGCGATCCGGTCAAGCTCACCTGGGAGCTGTACAAGGACACGCTGATCGAGCAGGCCGAACAGGGCGTCGATTACTTCACCATCCACGCCGGCGTGCGGCTGCAATACATCCACCTCACCGCCAGCCGCGTCACCGGCATCGTGTCGCGCGGCGGCTCGATCATGGCGAAGTGGTGCCTGGCGCATCACCAGGAGAGCTTCCTCTACACGCATTTCGACGAGATCTGCGACCTGATGCGCAAGTACGACGTGTCGTTCTCGCTCGGTGACGGCCTGCGGCCGGGCTCGATCGCCGACGCCAACGACCGCGCCCAGTTCGCCGAACTGGAGACGCTCGGCGAATTGACGAAAATTGCCTGGGCCAAGGGCTGCCAGGTGATGATCGAAGGCCCCGGCCACGTGCCGATGCACAAGATCAAGATCAACATGGACAAGCAGCTCAAAGAGTGCGGCGAAGCGCCGTTCTACACCTTGGGCCCGCTGACCACGGATATCGCGCCGGGCTATGACCACATCACGTCAGGCATCGGCGCCGCGATGATCGGCTGGTTCGGCTGCGCGATGCTGTGCTACGTCACGCCGAAGGAACATCTCGGCCTGCCCGACCGCAACGACGTCAAGACCGGCGTGATCACCTACAAGATCGCCGCCCACGCCTCCGACCTCGCCAAGGGCCACCCCGCCGCGCAACTGCGCGACGACGCGCTATCCCGTGCGAGGTTCGAATTCCGCTGGCAGGACCAGTTCAACCTCGGCCTCGACCCCGATACGGCCCAGGCCTTCCACGACGAAACCCTGCCGAAGGACGCCCACAAGGTCGCGCATTTCTGCTCGATGTGCGGCCCGAAATTCTGCTCGATGAAGATCACCCAGGATGTGCGGGACTACGCAGCGGGGCTCGGCGACAACGAGAAAGCCGCCCTCAACCTCGCCAGCGGCAACTCCCTCGGCAACGTCGGCATGACGATGTCTGGCGTGATCGAAGACGGCATGGCCCAGATGAGCGAAAAGTTCAAATCGATGGGCGAGAAGCTGTATCTCGACGCGGAGAAGGTGAAGGAGAGTAACAAGGCGCTGTCGTAAGGGCGGCGGCCCCTCCCGAAGCACAACGTCATGCCCCGCTCGACCCGGGCATTCATCTGAAACGAAGCGGCCGGGCGAAAGCCCGGCCACTTTGTCGAGCTGGACGTAGGCCGGACTTGACGCGTCGAGGGATTCGATTTGTTAGCCCATCCGACAACGCTGTCAGAGCACAAATCTATTGGTCAGGACCGACTCATCAATGAGTGGAAAGCTGTAATCTTCGGGACGCTCGAGCAACTTTCTGCAAGGTGGAACCCACATCAACTGAGGCAAGCCGACAGCCGCTCTTTCCCACACCAGCCAAGCATATCCCGTTGCTGTAGACGCCTTCTTGTCCAATCTCCCCCTCACCATCGGCACCCGCTCGGAAAATTGCGCAAATTTCGTAGGTGGGGAAGATTCAAATATTGCGTTATACCGTCCGACGCTCTCAAGGAACACACTTCGAGCCAAAATCGCGACCCCAACCCTTGCTACGCTGAGCGCCCTCAACACAAACTCTTCTGCAAAGCGGAACGGTGGATTTGTAATTACCCAGTCGACCGAATTCGGCTCGCTAGCATCGACGACAAAATCGAAGATCTCACCGTAGCCATAGTTGTGAGCATCGGAAGATCTGACTTGACGAAAGTACTCCTTAAGAACTTTTGACATGTGCCCAGCACCACAAGCTGGTTCCCAGCAGGTCATTGCATTCAACGATCGCTTATCTTGAAGCACATATTCAATGAGACCGCGCGTCGCCCAAGGTGGCGTAGGAAAGTCATCGGGACTGTCCTTCGCCTCCACTCTCTGAGACATCACAGCATGAGAAGTATTCTGCATAGGCTCCAACAGAGAAGAACATGATTCAGATCGGACCCTATGATTTCATAGCGATTCGTTGATACAGGAAATGTTGGGAGGCGCTAAGATCGCTTCCCGCTCAAGACCTCGCTCACACGACCGTGATTCACGTTGAAGACAACCGCGATGTCCTGCTGAGACGTTCCGGGATTTGCTTCAGCGAACTCTCGAATCTCGTCTGCAAGTTCTGGTGTCATAGGTGTGCTCGTGGCAGGAGATCGCGGCACCGCTGGTGACCGCCTACGAAGCTCATCGGCTAGCTCCAGAAGCTCAGCTGCTTCGGTCGGACGAACGCTCTCTATTTGTCCGGAAATCTCGCGCAGACGATTCGCAACATCGGGTATCTTCATTATTCTTCTCCAATTCAAATTGCCGATCGCCGGCCAATTCACTAAAAACGAGCATCACCGTGAAACACAACCTTCTGATTCCAACAAGCGTAGCGGAGCCTGCGGGACGGATTAGCGCAGCATAATCTGCCATTGCGCCGATACGAGCGCTGTCGCCGCTCGGCGGGTTACGCCTTCAGCTAACCGACCCGACGGCGCCCCCTTACGTCCGCGCCTTCCCGAACATCTGTTCGAACAGATCCTTGGCGCGCTGCAGGCCTTCGTCCGTGAACACGACCGACTTGACCTCGCCGCGCGGGATCTCGATCAGACCCTTGTCCCGCAACCGCCCCAGCCCGTAGGACGGATTAGCAAAGCGTAATCCGCCGCCACATCAACGCAAGCCCTGCGATCGCTCGGCGGGTTACGCCTTCGGCTAACCCGCCCTACTCGCTACGCGCTGTTTTTGTCACTGAGGTGCTATTCACCGCGCACGCCGAACAAGCATTGTGAAGGCCAAAACGACCACGATGACCACGGATGCCACAATGGCCAACTGTCCGTCGGCGTTGATTGAGATTCCCCACACATTGACCAAAAGCTTGTCGGGCATAGACGTAGCTCTCCATTGAAGAAAAATCAGGAGAGCGAATCTCTTGGGGGGACAAAGAATCATTCACCGGTTTCTGACTCGTTGGCAAGGGCCTTACACACCGGTCACACTACATTTCGGAACGAGCAGGATAACTCGAAATTGCACAACCTTTTTCGATGGTTAAGTAGTTCACAGGCTAATTCGAGCTCGAGTTACCCCTGCAATTCACAGCCTCCCGAACCTATCTGGCTTCATGTTTCAAAGGCTTCGGGACCTTCCAGCCCGTAGAGCGGATGAGCGTGGCGTAATCCGCCGCTACATTAACGTGAGCCCCGGGACTGCTCGGCGGGTTGCGCCTTCGGCTAACCCGCCCTACGGCCGAGCGACGCTAGGCTTCACCGAACTCACCTTCGGCACCGGCATCTCCCGCCCAGTCGACAGGAAACACCCCGAGCCGGACGTCGCGGTGAAACGACGAATATGGCCAATCCTGCACCCGGCCGACGAGGCCGTGCTTCACCGGATTGATCATGCAGTAGTCGACGTGCCGCGCGTAGTCGGCCTCGTCGCGAATCAGGTGCTCCCAGAGCCGTCGCTGCCAGATGCCGCGTTCGCAGCGTCTGGCGCGGACCGCGCTCAGCCGCTGCTGCCTCGGCAGCGACTTGGCGAACAACATCTTGATCAGCCGCCAACGAGTGGAAAATCAGCGTCGCCGGACGGCAGCGTCCAGACGGCGTGAAGTGGTCTGGAAGCACGACGACAGCGTCCATCCCAAACGAAAGCCGTCACCCCGTGTTTCTCCGGCTGGCGCGCCGGTCTGTGGCGTGGCACATCCGGTCCGGATCGACATTATCTGCGAGTCGCCGCGTGTCCGTCGCTGCTTCGGGACTTTCCGTCGTTGCGTCCCCTGCCCTGGCGGGGGTCGCGCGCCTTGTCGCCGCGCTGGCGCTGCTGGTCGGGCTGTCGGTCGCCGCGACGCTGCTGACGGGCTACAATTCGGATGCGCTCTACCTCTATTCGCAGGCCAAGGATCTGATCGCGTTCGGATCGCTGCGCGGCTGGACGTTTTCGGCGATCCCGTTCACGGTGCCCGACCTGATCGCGGCGCTGCCGATCACCGCGGCCGTCCCCGGCCCGCGCGCCTATTACTTCGTCGCCGCGCCGGTGCAGATCGTCGTTCTCGTCGCCGCCCTGTCGGCCTGGCTGGCGCGGACACAGCATCGGACGTTCGACGGGGCGATGCTTGTGTCCGCGATCGCGGCAGTCCTCGTCGTCCTGCTGTACGGCCTCGTGTTTTATCCGTACGGCTATTTCGTCGTGCAGGCGATGTTCATCCTGAACTATCACGGCCTCGCGGCGGTCTGCGCGACGCTGCTGGCGGTCGTCGCCTGCGACGATGATTTCCGACTGCTCAGAGACCATCTGGCGGCGACGCTGGTCGCGGTCGCGCTGCTGACCGCGTCGGATTTCTTTTTCGCGGTGTATTTCGGCGCGATGCTGGCGGCGGCATTGCTGCTGTCGCGGTCGCGTGCAGTGGCTGGGCTCGGGGTCGCGGTCGGCGGCCTGTCCGCCGCGGTGTTCGCCGTTTCCTATCTGCTGAATCCCTCGCTGGAGGTCCACATCAAGGCGAGCGCCGCCACGCCCGCGGCGCTCGGGCCGTGGCAGGTCGCACTACGCATCGTCGGCCTGATGCTCGTGCCGACCGTGCTGGTGCTGGTGCTGCGGCTTCGGGGCGCGCTGTCGCGCCGCAGCCTGATCCTCTACGTCTCGCTAGCGATGATCGCCGGTGCCCTGGCGGCAGCCGGCCTGATCAAGGATCTGTACGCGTTTCGGTATCTGGCGATCCTGGTGCCGGTGTCGGTCGTGTTGGCCGTCGAGGTCATCGGCGCTGGTCCGCCGCGGCGCGAGGCGGCGCTGCTCGCGGCGGCGGCCGCGAGCGTCGGGGCCGTCTTGCTGTTGGTCGGAACGAAGCCGTCGTCTGCGCAGCGCCCGTATCGGGACGAAATCGCCTGTATCGACGCGGCCGGCCAGCCGGGCTCCACGATCGTCGCCGAATACTGGCCGGCCAAGATCATCTTCGAAAGCACCGGGCGTCGCCACAACCTCGTGCAAGTCGGCGCGACCCTGCAGGCGTGGGACTGGATCAGCAACGAACGCTGGCGGTCGCTGCACACCGGCAGCCGAACGACGTTCGTGGTGACCGACCATATCGACGCGCAGACGCTGGCGCGTCTCGCCCACGAGGCGCGAGCCGAGACGATCTGCGGCGGAAAGCTGCTGAAGCTCGATCGCCCGCCGCCGGAGCTGGACGACCTGAAATGGGCTGCGCCCAAGGCCGCGAGCTGAGGGCAACGCACAGGCAAGGTCGGAAGCACGCGGAGGGTTGGCAAAGGCGCTTCCGCCGTGCCCGCTTTCACGCGCCGTGATCCCGGTTGGCGGGCTGCGGGTGCCCGGCGCTCGCGTTCATCAGCCTGCTGTTTCATCTGCTCGAGCGCAGGCCGCTGCTGCGAGACGGCGTGGTCTCGCTCAAGTTCGAAGACGAGCGCATGCGTGGCGTCGTGCCGGACGAGCGCATCATCGCCGAACTCGGATTGAAGCTGTTCGCCAGCCCGACGAGGATCGGCGACATCTCCAGCGACGGCGCCGCCATCATCTATGACTCGCTGTACGGCTTCGCCTGTCGCAACGAGGACGCCGCCGAGCGCGTCCGCCGGCTGGTCGCGACGCGGAGCCGGGACTGGTGATAATGTGACAGACTACGCCTGCACGGTCGAGGATGACGTCGGAGATCATGGCCCGCCTAAGCGAAACCAGTCGGATCATCGCCGCGGCCGCGAAGGCGGCGCTGGCGCCGCTCGGCTGCGTGCGCAAGGGCCAATCGCGGGTGTGGCGATGCGATCGGCGGTTCTGGGCGGTGCAGATCGAATTCCAGCCGAGCGGGTGGGGTTCGGGCAGCTACCTCAATATCGGCCCGGAATGGTTCTGGCAGATCGGTCCCGGCCTGAGCTGGAGCTACCGTCCGACGGATTTCATCACGTTCGAGAATGCCGAGCAGTTCAGGCCGCTCGCCGAGGCTATGGCGACGATCGCGGCGCGCGAAGTGATCGCGCTGACCGAGCGTTTCCGGACGCTGGACGACATCTACCGGCACCTCACGCGCCGACCGCTCCAGGACGATTGGAATCTCTATGATGCCGCGGTGGTCAGTGCACTCTTGGGAGACCTCGAGACATCCCGCGCGCACTTTCTGCGGTTGGAAACTTGTGAGGTCGTCTTTAGTTGGCAGCCCCGGTTGAAAGCGAGAAGTGCGGAGCTTGCCGCACTTCTCGATCGGCCCTTGCAATTTCAGCAGGCCGTCTATCAGGGCATGTTAGCACGGCGGAAGGCTTTGCGCCTGCCGGACGACCCTGACTGCCTCAACGCCGCATTGGCTTGTAGAGAATCGCGATCACCGACCCCACGATCTGAGCAGTCCGAGCTTTGATCCGCGCCCCGCGGACGACGTTCAGCTCAATGATCGGGATATTGGACTGGACACCGGTGTGGTCCCTGATTTCACGAACGCGGGCTGGCGAGAGCCCGCTTCTTCCGGTCTTCACGTCGTAGATCGCGATGATATCGCCGATATCATTTCGCAACAGAACATCCGTCCGGATACTTCCGGCCTCCCCATAACGAGCATCGTGACCATCGATGAAGCTATGTTCGACGTCGAAGAAACCAATTCCGCGAAAACCACCCACTCGACCTCAGTCCCGAATGTAACGTGGACCGCTGTGCCGTACGCCCGTGGGGTCCACTCTGGGATAAAATCCATCGTCTCCATGGTGCGGGCTAGCGTTTTGCAAAGGGACGTCGTTGTCTCATCGATCGTCGATATACCGGTCATGGCGCCGGCGCAGTCAATGGAAACGATCTTTCGGGCGGCACTGATATCAGTGCTGACGTCCCGCCCGGCAAGGCCGACTGTCCACTTGCCGTTTTGGTCCCGAGGTTCGAGCGGGTTGTAGTTGTCTTTAGCGGCAATCCTCAACAGCCGCAGGTAGCGCAGCTGCGACCGAATAACCGATAATTCCTCCCTCAACAACATCGCGTGCTTTAGAGGCATCTCCATGGCGGTTGCGCTCCTTTGAACATCGAAGCGACCATTTGGGAATAAATTCTTAATATGTCAATCGGAAGATTGACTGCGAATGTTAAGAGTCATTCTCACTTCGTCGCCGCCAAATTCCAATTTTGTTAATTTTCCTATGTCACCCCGGAGCGCACGCAATCCAGCCCTTGCCATTCCGAGACTTGGCCTCTCTTCGGCTACGGATGCGAACGTCTCACAAATATTTCGCGTCATCCCCCACGAGCTGATCCCGCATCATCCCCGGCACCGGAAATCCATAGCCAGCCCAGGCATCGGACCACCTCAGATCTGCCGACACGTGCGCGGCGCTGCTGTAGAGCTCCGAGCCGATCGCCTGCAGCGCGAGCACCAGCGCCTGGACGGCGTCGTGGCCGATCGCCTCGCCGCTTCTGACTTGCTCCGGCCCATGGATCTCCCAGCGGCAGCCCCAGGAGTTGTCGCCTGCAATGGGCGCAAACAGGCGGATCGGGACGGCGTGCTTCATATCGCCTCGTTGCAGGTGGAGCGTCCGTTCGGCGATCAGCATCGACGTTCCCGTTCAGACCACCCTCAGCTGCGGCCGGGCCCAGCCGCGGCGTAGCTTCGCCGCCAGGGCTTCGGCGTCCGCGAGGCTATCCGCGCTGATGAAAAAGGCGCCGCGCAGGCCGATCGGTTCGCGGACGATCGGGCTGCAGACAATCTCGCCGCCGACAACGTAGTCGGCCGCTTCATCGATGATGTGCGACGTCAGTCGGTACAAACGCGCGCCGATGTGCGGAGCCACCGTCACCTCGACGTGAGGCGACGCAAACGTCATGGTTGTGCCGTCGGACACCGCGAACGTGTAGTCGGCCACAGCCTCGACCGCCAGCACCTCGTCGAACGTGACGTCGATCCGCTCGCGCGGATGAACGATCGACATCGCGATCCGGCCGGGCCCGCTGCGTCCGCCGGCAATCACTGACAAGCTGTTCGTCATGCCATCCCCCAGGGGGCATCGCCACCGGCATCAGCCGATGCGACGGCCTCAATTGTGTCTCGTGCGATGCCGTTGCGGGGCGGCGCGAATTCCCACACCGCCAGCGCCTGCCCGCACGTTCGCTTCGCTCTACGCGGGCGCTACGCCGACGCCCTCACGGCCGGCCGAAGCTTTCGACCGCCCGGCGCACCGCCTCCTCAATCATCGGCCCGATCCTCTCCAGCTCGGCGGCGATGTCGGTCGCGCGCTCCGGCGAGATCAGCGCGCCCTCCTGGCCGTCGAGGATGCAGCCGCCGGTGGCGGCGGCGTAGGCGGCGGCCGCCAGATACGCGGCCTCGCCGGCCACAAGATCGGCGCCCCAGCGGAACGCCAGCACGTAGCGCCAGCGATGATCGAACACGACGTAGTCCGTTTCGTCCATGATCTCGCCAGCGTCGAAATGATCGCATTCGAACGCCGTCGGCCGATCGCGCAAAACCGCCGGCAAGCCGCCGCTCAGCTCCGCGAAGGGCCGGTCGGCGGACAGACGGAGCGGCGCGCCGCGGCGATCGATCGCCTGCTGCCAGTCGTCGATCGTGGTGAGTTGCTGGTCCGAGAAAACGTAGATTTCAATCGACATGGTAATTGCTCCTGATCGCTCCCGCCAACGCGACGGTCCCGCGCGGTAATCCGTGTCTGCGGGCGAAGGCCACCTGGGCGATACACACGTAAAACGGTAAAATATAATACTACTCGCGCTTATTGACGTAACGAACATATCATGAACAAACTGATTGGCAAGTTCCGAGCGATTTTTTGTGGAGTCCTCAATGTTGCTGGTATTCCTGATGTCGTTAGTTGCGCTGATCGTGACGCCGAGCGGGGCGCAGTCACTGATCGACAAGGCCGCGCGGGACGAGACCGCACGCGTCAGGACCGACGATGCCGATATGACCGCGGCGATCGCCAAGGCCCGCGCCGCGCTGGACGGGTTTCTCGCGCGGGCCGATCATCCGGCCGACAATCAGCGCGACTTCTCGGTCAAGGTGAAAGTGCCGCTCGGCGCCAATAGCGAATTTCTGTGGCTGCGCCCGTTCGTTCGCGACGGCGACGGCTTCGTCGGCCGCGTCGTCAACACGCCGCGCTACATCAGCAATCTGAAATACGGCGACCGCCTCTCCTTCGAACGCAAGGACATTGCCGACTGGTCCTACAAACAGGACGGACGGATGATCGGAAACTTCACCGCCTGCGTGCTGATCGCCCGTGCACCGCCCGATCAGCGCGTCGCGTTTCGTGAAACCTATGGGATCGACTGCGATCCGTGAGCCGGTTGGGCGACAGCCAGTAACGGCGGCCAGACCTCGAGCGTGAGGCGCACCACGGGATCGAGGAGACCTTTCCGGAAGCGGTCAGTCAGGGAAATACCCGTTAACCCGCTCTTAACGCTAACGCGGCGTTGCCGCGAACCAACGATTGACAACGCAATTATCAGCGCATCTTCGGAAGAATGGAGCGAACCGATGAATGAAGCGACGCTGATACTTCCCAACATGCGCGGCGGCTGCGCCACTGTCGAAGGCAAGGTGCATACGCTGTTTCAGCTCAACGGCCGCAGCCCGCGCAAGATGGCGCGGCCAGAGTCGCCACCGGCGGCGGCCGACAAGGACCGTCCCTCCGCCGAGAGCTGAGGACCGCCCCATGACGGAGGCCGGAAGCCGCAATGCAGCCTACGCGTGAGCAACGAACCGGTCGACGCACAGTGCCAACTACGCGCCGACCCATTCCTTCACCTTCGCTCCCGCCGCGATCGTCGGCGGGGCGGCGTTGAGTTTCTCGATCGCGAAACCAGCGGCCTGTTTGTAGCCGGCCATGAAGGCGGCGCGCTCGGCGGCCGGGATCACGTCATCGATATTGTCGAAGGTGCCGCCACAGCGCTCGTCGACGAGGTTCAAGAGGCCGAACGGGCCGGCGCCGCGGTTGCGCAGGATCAGTTGCGAGATCGGGCCGCACAGCTTCGCGTCGAACGCCGCCAGCGCCGCTTCGGTGGCGCCGTGCGCGACCATCGCGGCGCCGAGCTCGCGCGCGTCGACGATCGCCTGGGTGCCGCCGTTCGAGCCGGTCGGATACATCGCATGCGCGGCGTCACCGATCAGCAGCACCGGGCCGTCGCGCCAGGTCTCGACCGGATCGCGGTCGATCATCGGGTTCTCGTAGGCGGAGTCGGCGCTACGGATGAGCGCCGGCATGTCGAGCCAGTCGTACACCCAGCCGTCGAAGTGATGCGCGAACTCGCTGGTCGGCACCTGCCTGAACCAGCCCTGCTGCTTCCAGCCCTCGGTGTTGTCGAGCGTGACTTCGGCGATCCAGTTGATCATCGACAGCCCGGTCTGCGGATCGGGATGCGAGATCGGATAGATCACCACGCGATGCTTGTGGGTGCCGAGCCCGACGAACGACGCGCCGGTCCGGGTCGGCTTGCCCCAGGTCGTGCCGCGCCACATCACCGCGCCGCCCCAATGGATCGGCGGCTGGTTCGGATGCATCTGCGCGCGGATCGCCGAGTGAATGCCGTCGGCGCCGATCAGCAGCGCGCCAGCGACGTCCGAATGGCCGCCCTCGGCGTGCTCGATCGTCGCGACCACGCCATCGGCGGTCTTGCGATAGGAGGTGACGCGGCGGCCGAGCTGCACCGCATCGGCGCCGAGCCGCTCGACCACCTTGTCGTGCAGCAGCATGTGGAATCGGCCGCGATGCACCGCGTATTGCGGCCAGTTGTAGCCGGCCAGCGTGCCGCGCGGCTCCGCATAGATGTCGTTGCCGTTGAGCCCGACCAGCGCCCATTCCTTCGCCGGCAGGCCGACGCGGTCGAGATCGGCGGCGGTGATGCCGAGGTCGTAGAGCTCGCGCACCGCATTGGGCTGCAGGTTGATGCCGACGCCGAGCGGCCGCATCTCGCGCGCGGCCTCATAGACGACGCAAGGCACGCCGATCTGATGCAGCGTCAGCGCCGTTGCCAGTCCGCCGATGCCGCCGCCGGCAATGATCACCTTGTCGCTCATGAACGCTCCGCCCTGCTTGTGATTGCGACTTGCTGTAGCCAGCCCCGGCCGGCGAGGCAACTGCGCGCTGTCCGGCGGGAACCCGACTTGACGAGAAGAACATATCGGGAACAATCGCACCGTGTTCTGTCGGTGATTTTGGATCTGCCTTATTTTCAGGAGGGCGTCATGCTGCGCCAGGCATTGCTTCTGGGACTGATCGTTTGGCCTTGTTGCTACGCCCTGCCGGCCGGGGCCGCCTCGTTCCTCGAGCGCGTGGAGCGGGACGAACTTCACTTCCACCCGGACCAAGACCCGGCGATGCAGGCGGCCATCGCCAAGGCCCGTGCCAGCCTGCCCGATTTCTTCGCCAAGGCGAGGCGCCCCGGACGCCATCAGAGCGACTTCGCGCTCAAGGTCGAAGTACGCGGGGACCGGGACAGCGAATTTCTGTGGGTCACGCGCTTTTCGAACCAGGACGACGACTTCGTCGGCATCATCGACAACGTGCCGCGGCTCATCCCGAACCTGAAGCAAGGCGGCTACCTGGTTTTCAAACGCGACGCAATCATCGACTGGCTCTATCTCGAGAACCACCGGATGGTCGGCAATGCGACCCTGTGCGTTCTGCTCGCGTCAGCGCCGGACGACCTCCGCGTCGCCCGCGAGAAGTTCGGCCTCGATTGCGATCCCGCACCCGGAGCGGCGCAATGAGCGACACCACTGAGCAACTCCACGTCGCGCCGGGCAGCGAGCGCACCACGGGTCGCTGCGCGTGTTGCGGCCGAGTCAGCCGCATCGTGATGGGCATGATCAGCACGGCCGAGGCGGACCTGGCGAGCTACCTGGTGCATTGGACGGTCGGCCACATCGACACGCTCGGCGCCGAGATCGACCTCATCATCGGCCGATGGGGCGACGGTGCCAGCGCGGCCGATCGCGTCGCCGTGCGGCTGCACCATTTCATCGGCCCGAATGGCCCGGCGGTGATGGTGCAGGATCCGCCGCCGAACAGAGCCACGTCCGAGCTGGCGGCGCAGGCCCTGCTGCGCGACGAAGTAATCGGCACGCCGCGCGCCGCCGAAGTCTTCGCGCTGTACGACGCTCTCGCCGTCCAGGACGTTCGCCTTGCGGAACTATTCCCGCCCGCGCAAACCTGCCTTTCACCTTGCGCGCACAGCCCGGCGGATCGCGCGCGCCGATTGCTCCGCCCGCGCGATCCGATATCCGGCCGAACTACTGCAGGCCGATCGCGAGGCCGCTGAGGTCGAGATCGGCGATCAGTCCGACCTGCCGTCCGGACAGTTCGAGCACCGCGCCTTTCTCGTTGCGCAGCAGAATGGCGCGGGCCCCCACGCCGATCGCGGCGCCCGCACCGGCCGCCCCATACACGCCGGCGACGTCGCGCGGCGAGCGGATGTTGCTGACCCGGCCCACCAGATCGGCCTTCGATCCGCCGAACACCAGACCGTAGGACAGCCCGCCGATCGACAGCGGATAGCGCCGGCCCTTGAACACCAGCGTTCCCGATCCGCCGGAACCGCCGATCACCCAGCCGCCTTTGAAGATGGTGAGCGCGATCCGTCCGTCGTCGGCATGCGCCGAAGCGCCCAGCCCCGCGACCCCGATCAGCACCGCCACAATCGTTCCCAGCAATTTACGCATCATGCTCCCCGTTGTCTGTCTGTCGCCCCCTTACGGGCTTCATCTTTCCGATCTAGCACTGCAGGCACGATTCGGGCGCCATCACGGTGAAGCCGGGCTGCATCACGGATGCACGCCGACGCTGAACCGAAGCACGGCTGGCGCCGACAACGAACCGCGACGATCTGCAATGCACGACCTAAAGGAGAATCGAATGACTGCCACCCGCCGATCCGCTGTCAGGCTGCTTGTCGGCAGCGTCCTCAGCCTCGTCGTCGTGGCGCCCGCTCTCGCCGCTGAGACCGCCGGATCGCCCGACACGCTGAACGACAAGCTCAACGCCTATATCGGCTGTCTCAATCGGCTGTCCGGGCGCGCATTCGACTCGCGCGAGCGCTACTTCTCATGGGCCGCCAAGACCGGTCCGACCGGCAAGGAACGGATCATCTACGGCACCTACACGATCTACGACACCAAGGACTGCCGCGCTGCCGTCGAGAAGGCCAATGCGCTCGAGCCGCACGAGGCCGACCTCGAAGCCGCCGCCGCCGCCTATGCGGATGCGGTCGGCAAACTCGAGCCGCTGCTGAAGGAGACCGACGACTACTACACGCAGGAGAACTACAAGGACGACAAGATGGCGAAGGGCAAGGCCTTGCACCCCCGCCTGGTCGCCGCCTGGGATGCGTTCGCGGATGCCGACCGCAAATTGCGCAGCGGCGTCGAAACCATCAAGGACCGCCAATCCACCGCGAAGCTGGCCGAAATCGAACGCAGCGAAGGCCGCAAGGCCCGCTATCAGGTCGAGGCGACGATGATCGACGCCAAGCGCGTGGTGCGCGCAGTCAACACCGACAAACCCGATCTTGCGGCGCTGACCGAGGCCGTCGGCGCCTACGAGAAGACCGTCGCGGCGAACGAGGCGTTCACCGAGGGCGAGCGAAATGCGAAGATCGGCTCGATGTTCATGTCCAACGCCAAATCCTTCCTCGTCACCGCCAAGCAGCTGATGCGCCGCCAGCGCGACAAGACGCCTTATTCGACCGGCGAGAAGATGATGCTGAACAACGCCGGTTCCGGATGGATGGTCGAAGGCTCGCCGCCCCGCCTGCTGCGCGACTACAATCAACTCGTCGATTCCTACAACCGCGGCCCCGCCTTCTGAGCTCGCGGCGGTTCGAATAGCGACGCTGAGGCCGGATTGGACAGGATCACTGTGCCGATCCGGCACCAGCCGGCCAACCCTCAGGAGCATCGCATGCCGATCCAGCACTTCGCCGCCCCGGCCCACATCAAGGCGCCGCCGCTGTCGTTCGCGACGCGGACCGGCGACCTGCTGTTCATCTCCGGCATTCCGGGCTTCGATACGGAGGGGCGACTGCCCGACGGTTTCGAAGCGCAGTTCGGCTGCGTCATGACCAACTTCAGCCGCGTGCTGACCGAGGCGGGCGCCAGCCTGCGCGATCTCGTCAAGGTCAACGTGCTGTTGACGCGCGCGCAGGACGTCGTGCCGATGAACAAGCTCTATGCGCAGGCCTTCGGCCCCGCCCCCTATCCGGCACGCACCACCTGCGTGGTGGTCGCGCTGCCAGACCCCGCCATGCTGATCGAGATCGAAGGCATCGCGACGCTGGCAAAGTAAGCGCGGGCCGTCTCGGCAAGTTTGCTGCGCAAGCGCGTCTGCTCGCGTGCATCCACTCAACGACGGCGCCGTCCTTGATCGGCGTCAAAGCCATTGCCCCGCTCGCGATCATTTGCTTGCGGACAAAGCCCCATGAACCGTGGGTAAAACCCGCGCCCGACGCAGGTCCAGCTTTCGGCGGCCTGCAATTAGCGGTAGGTTCGGCGGATCATTCACACGAGGATCCGCGGTGCTGCGCAAAGCTTTCATGAAAGTGTTTTCGGCCCATCCGGTCGAAACCATCGCCGCCTGCACCGGCCTGTTCATGATGCTGCTCGGCGTGGCGCTCGGCACGCAGTCGGGCTGGATCTGGTTCTGGGGTCAGGTGTCGGCGCTCTGCGGCGCCAGCCTCGCGACCCTTGCCGTGGTCTGGACCGTGCGCCAGCGGGCTGCCGAGGCGCGCACCGCCGCCCATCTCAACGTACTGGCCCGCCAGCTCGAGACCTCGATCAGCCAGATCCACAAATCGGTCAAAGGCGGCCGCGACGAGTCGCTGCCCTCGGCGGTGTATCTGGCGCAGATCGAGCAGTGCATCGACAATCTGATCGGCGTCACCCACGAGATCGGCGAGATCACCGGCCGGCAACTGCCGTTCGATGTGATCGAGATGCTGACCGCACGCGATACGCTGCAGATCGAGGCGCGGATCACCGACAGCCCCGTACAGGAACGCAAACTCGCGACCGAGACCGAGAACTGCCCGGCCTGCAAGAAGGCGGTGGAATTCCAGATCGGCACGCTCCCCGGCGACAGCGCCAAGCCGACCTGCCCGCATTGCGGCCAGCGCTTCCACGCCCATCGCTCGACCAGTGGCAACATCTTCCTGCGGATGCCCGGCGCATCGCAGTTCACCCGGGCGGTCTCGGTGAATTGCCCGGTCTGCGCCAGCAAGATCCCGGCGAATATCGACCAGGGCAAGCAGCAGTCGGAGACGCGGTTCTGCTTCTCCTGCGGTGCCAAGGTCAGTATCGATCCGCTGGCGCAGCAATGCACGCTGGTCAGCAAGCAGGAGCGCCTGCCCGGCGCCTTCAACAGCGCCGGCACGCTGGTGTGCGAGAAATGCGGCGATCCCGCCCAGGTGCTCACCTCGAACAGCGCCGGCACCTACGGCATCTGCCGCAAGGACGACGGGCTGGTGTTCCTCGCCTCGAACGCCGCCGCGCCCCCGCGCAGCGACGCCGCGGAATAACAGCCGCCGACGTCCCGGCCCTCGCCTCTCCGCGCTACGGAATAACAACTACACGTTTCGATTTGACAGCCGCGCCGCGGTTGATCACCCTTGCAGTTGCCTCGCAATTCCTCTTGCACTGCAACAGATCACCGCATGAGCAACGCTCCGCATTTCAACATCGACGTCGCCGCGTTCTGGGCCGATCCTTATCCCGCACTTGCGAAGATGCGTGCCGAAGCGCCGATCGCCTTCGTGCCGCAGCTCGGCTCGACGGTGCTGACTCGGCGCGACGATATCTTCGTCACCGAGAAGCGCATCGACGTGTTCTCGTCGCATCAGCCCGCCGGGCTGATGAACAAGCTGATGGGCCACAACATGATGCGCAAGGACGGCGATGCGCATCTGGCCGAACGCACCGCGATGTTTCCATCGGTGTCGCCGCGCACCGTCAAGGACGTCTGGCGCAAGCAGTTCCAGGCCCACGCCGATCGCATTCTGGATGAGCTGGCACCGCAAGGCAGCGCCGACCTGGTGAAGGCGTTCGCGTTGCCGCTCTCCGGCGAGTGCCTGAAGAACGTCACCGGCCTGACGAATATCACTTATCACGAGATGGATGCGTGGTCGCAGGCGATGATCGACGGCATCGCCAACTACACGGGCGACGCCGCGGTCGAAGCGCGCTGCCATGCGGCCACCGCGGGCATCGATGCGGCGATCGACGACATGATCCCGGTGCTGCGTCAGCATCCCGACACATCGATGCTGAGCGTGCTGCTCTCTGCCGGCATGGCGATGGAGAGCATCCGCGCCAACATCAAGCTCGCGATCTCCGGCGGCCAGAACGAGCCGCGCGACGCCATCAGTGGCTGCGTCTGGGCGCTGCTGACGCATCCGGCCGAATACGCCAAGGTCATCGCCGGCCAGGCGAACTGGCTCGACGTGTTCGAGGAATATGCGCGCTGGATCGCGCCGATCGGCATGTCGCCGCGGCGGGTGGCGCAGCCGTTCCACTATCGCGGCGTCGACTTCGAGCCGGAGGACCGGGTGTTCTTCATGTTCGGCTCGGCCAATCGCGACGAAGCCTGCTTTGCCGATCCCGACGTGTTCGACGTCAGCCGCGATCACGCCAAGAGCATCGCCTTCGGCGCCGGCCCGCATTATTGCGCCGGCGCCTTCGCGTCGCGCGCGATGGTTGCGGACGTCGCGCTGCCGAGCCTGTTCGCGCGGCTCGGCGGGCTGCGCCTCGATCCCCGCGAGCCGGTGCGGATTGGCGGCTGGGCGTTCCGCGGCCTGCTCAATCTGCCGGTCGCATGGGAAAACGCGCCGCCGAATTGAAGCCGTCACGTCGTCTCTGCTAAGGGAGGGACGTGTTGGAATCGTTTGGGGGTACGCGTGGCCGAAGCTGAATCCACCCGCCGCGGGCGTCCGGGACCGCAAGGGCCGCGTGGCCGTCCGGGTGAACCGGGACGTCCGGGACCGCAGGGACATCCGGGCCGTCCGGGGCCGGAAGGTCCGCGCGGCAAGCCCGGCCCGATCGGCAAACCCGGCCCGCAAGGCAAGGCAGGCCCGCAGGGCAAGCCCGGCGTCGACGGCAAGCCCGGACCACAGGGTCAGCAAGGCAAGCCCGGCCCCGACGGCAAGGCTGGCCCGATCGGTCCCGAAGGCAAGGCCGGCCCCCAGGGTCCGCGCGGCGAGCAAGGCCCGCGCGGTGAGCAGGGGCCGCGTGGCGAGGCGGGTCCGCGCGGTGAAGCCGGCCCTCCCGGCGCGCTGCCGTCGATCGAGCAGGTGATGCCCTGGCTGCACCTGATCTTCGAGGCCTACGAGGACTACAAGGCCAAGCGTGAACAGGAAGCCCGCGAACGCGCCGAGCGCGAGGCGGCGGCCGCGCGCGAAGCCGCGGAGCATGCCGCTGCCGAGCGCGACATCGCCGAAGCACTCGCGCAGGAAGATGCCGAGCACGACGAGGACGTCGACGGCGACGACAAGGATCAGGGCGGCAAGAAGCACAAGAAGAAGCGGCACAAGAACAAGGACTGAGCCTGCCGTGGACAAAGCCTGTGCGCCGACCTTGTCGGCGCCGGTCTGATCCCGACAGAGCGCTCCGATCAAACTCCGCATCGCCGCCTTGCACCGGCAGATCGCGTCATTAGCTGACTCTTCGCAGACTGCGATGCGGGGAGACTGATGTCGACGATCTGGTACTACACCGTGCTGATCTTCGAGTCGCTGCTTGGTGTGTTCGGGCTGCGGCTCTACGAGGAGCCGCCCTACAAGGTGCTGGCTCGGCCTTCCGAGGCCATCGAGATCCGCAGCTATGCGCCGAGGCTCGCCGCCGAGGTCGCGCTCGATCGCGAGAGCGGCGCTGACGGCCGCGCTTTCACGCTGCTGTTCAACTACATCGCCGGCGCCAATCGCGGCGCGCAGCGGATCGCCATGACGACGCCGGTGGACGTCACCCGGCCGGAGAAGATCGCCATGACGGCGCCGGTCGAGACCGAGCGCAAGGATGGCGCGATCCGGATGCGCTTCTTCCTGCCTGCGCAGTTCACCGCCGACACAGCCCCTGCCCCCGCCGACCCGCGCGTCAAGATCGTCACCGTTCCGGAGCAGACCATCGCGACGCTGCGCTTCACCTGGACCGGCCGCGATCTGCCAGCCCGGCAGCAGCAGCTGATCGCCGCGCTCGGCGCCACCACCTGGCAGCCGACCGGCGAACCGTTCGGCCTGTTCTACGACGCGCCTTTCACCATCCCCTTCCTTCGCCGCAACGAAGCCGCGGTGCTCGTCACGCCGCGCTGAGCCGCGGAACAGCACCGGGACGCAAACGTTGAGCGACGTGATCCGTCAACGCATGAGGCAGAGATGAGCGACGTCACCTACAAGATCGTCGAACACGACGGCGGCTGGGCCTATCAGGTCGACGGCAGCTTTTCCGAGACCTTTCCGACGCACGATGCCGCAACGGCCGCCGCCAAGCGCGCCGCAGCCGAACAGCGCGCACCGGGCTCGACGGAAGCGATCGAATACGAGGATCCATCGGGCCGGTGGCACGAAGAAACGGCGCGTGGAGATGATCGCCCGAACACGACGGTCGTCGACAAGACCTGAGGCGTGCGAACCGCACCGGCTTTCCGCATTACCCGACGCTCGACAACCGGGAATTTGAGGCGTCGGTGATGAAGCAAGCTCGCGCGACGTGAGTTGCGCTGTCACTTCGGCGGAACGCCGAGGCCCGTGGACGGGCTTACAAGCCCGCCCCCATCTGCCAAGCTGATTACACCAAGCCGAGATCCACAGGCTTCGTCCCGGCAAACACCCGGCCGAGCGCCGCAGCATCCAGCCCGTACATGCGTTGGATCAGGCCGGCGAAAAGCGCCCGATAATCGGTGAGCACCGGGTAGTCGCGGTTCTGGAACAGCTTCGGCTGCTCGACCTTGACCTGCTCGCCGACGATTCGGCCGCCGTTCAGGCCACCGCCGAGCACCCAGTACACACTGCCGTGGCCGTGATCGGTGCCGTGGTCGCCGTTCTCGCGGAAAGTGCGGCCGAATTCGGAGATCACCACCACCACCGTGTCGCGCCACGCACCCGGGCCGATCTCTTCGCAGAAGCCGCTCAACCCGCGTCCGAGTTCGCCCAGCCGATCGGCCAGATAACCGGTCGCCGCGCCCTGATTGACGTGGGTGTCCCAGCCGCCGACATCGACGAAGCCGAGATTGAACTGCTCGCGCATCAGCCGGCCGATGCGGCGCGCCGACAGTTCGAAACCACGCGGCGACACCGCGCCGCGATTGGCCGCGGTCATCTCGTCGGAGATCGACTTGACCACTTCGTCGCGCACCCGAAAACCTTCGGAGACTGCCGACGCCAGCTTGGTCTTGGCGTACATCTCCTTGATCAGCTGCGCCTGGCGATCATCGACGCCGGGCTTGCCGACATTGTTGAGCGCGATGTTGGGGATGTCGGCCTTGCCGCGGAAGATCAGCGGCAGCTGATCGGTGAAGGCGATCGGCCGTACCCGCGTCAGTTCGGCGGCGAGGCGGCTCATGAAACCGGAGCGATAATCGCGCGCGCCGCCCGTCGACTGGCCGAGCTCGATCGTGTCCTGGGTCTCGAAATGACTGCGGGTGACGTCGTCGCTGGTGCCCGCGAACGGCACGAAGGCGATCTCGCGCTTCGCCCACAGTGGCGCAAGGCTGTCACGCAGCGCCGGATGCAGCCCCCAATCGGCGTCGAGCGCCACCGCGGCGTTCGGATTGCCGACGTCGGGCCGCGCGATCGCCAGCGCCGGCCGGGATTCGTAGTAGAACGAGGACGATACCGGCACGACCACATTGGCCGCATCGTAAGCGCCACGCAGGAACACCACGAGGAGCTTCGCGTCGGTCGCCGGCGCGGCCCAGACGCGGCCGGCAACAGTCATCGGCGCGAGGGCGGCGAAAGCCTTGAGCAGATCACGACGGTTCATGGGGAGCCTCCGCATGCAGCCGGTACATGAATTCGGGTGACGACAGATACAGCGTGTTCCAGTCCTGCGGCGAAACCGCCTTGTCGAGCGCAGCGCGCGTGGTCGCGCTCAGCGTCTGACGCAGGCCGTTGAAGTACAGCGCGTTCTGCACCAGCGGGAACGCCGGGCGATCCTTCGCATCGGGGCCCTCCGGCTTGAACAGGCCGGCCGATCCCGAGCCGATCTGCCGCGCGATCTCGAAGCGCAGCATCATCTGGCCCGGGCCGCTCCAGGACTCGCTGGTCAGCGCATAGCCGTCCGGAGTCTGGCGATTGTACAGCCCCTCGCCGAGCCGATTGAGCCAGTTCTGGATCGGCGCGGTGTTGGCGATCACCTTGTCGTCGTAGGCGAGCCGGACAGCGGAATAGACGTAGTTCACCGGATCCTTGAAGCGCTCGCCGGTTTTCAGCGCGGCGTCGAATTCCGGCGACTGCACCATGGCGGTGAGCACAGCGGAGATGTCGCCGTCCGTCGCCGTGAAGGCCTTGGCCATCCTGGCGATCAGCGACGGCGGCGGGTTGTCGGATACGAAGTACACGGCGATCTTGCGGGAGATGAACTGCGCCGTGGCGGGATTGTGCACGATCAGGTCGAGCGCCTGTTCGACTTCGGCGTAGCCGCTGCCTGGAATGACGTGGCCGAGAAAGGTCTTCTCGCTCATGTCGTGGCGCGCCGGGTTGAATTCGAAGGCGCCGTCGCGCACCAGCAGCGGACGCAGCTCCGGCTTCAGCTTCGGATCTTCCGGCTTCAGGTCGATGCCGACGCCGGTGAGAATCTTGGCGAGCGCCTCGACGTCGGCCTGGGTGTAGCCGCTGCCGACACCCATGGTGTGCAGCTCCATGATCTCGCGCGCGTAGTTCTCGTTGAGATGTCCGGCGGCGTTGCCGGCATTATCGAGATAGCGCAGCATCGCCGGGTGCCGCAGTGTCGCGCGCAGCAGATCGCCGAACTTGCCTAGCGCATGCTGTCTGATCGCGCGGTCCTCGTAATCGCCGACCAACAGCCGCAGGTCGGCCTTGTATTGATGCACGTTGAAATGATTCATCCAGAACCAGCTCATCCGCTCGCGGAGCTGGTCCGGCGCATACAGCGCCCGCAGGATGGAGCGGGCCGCAGCCTGCTTGGCGCGGTCGTTCATCGCCTGCTGCTGTGCCTGCTTGGCGGCCTTGCGCTGCTCTTCGTCGGGAATCTGATTGGCTTCCTTGGCCTGCTCCTGCAAGGCCAGCAAGCCGGCCGGCGTGACGCCATGCGCATCCGGCATCGCATCGATCTGCGCATTCACCGGCGCAGGGAGCGCGGTGTCCGCGGCGGGATGCAGTTGCTGCTGAAGCCAGGCAGCGACACCGATGCGGTGGACCTGATCGGCGGTTGACGCGTTCACTCCCCAGCTCAGGCGATCGATCAGCGCGAGGTCGTGTGCTGACAGCTCGGCGGCTTTCGAAGTGACGCCACTCAACGCAGTGATCAGCACGACGGAAGCTGCGGTGACGGCGAACAGCTTGGGGATTCGCGGATTGAACATCATGGTGTCGCCGTTCATCATCGGACGAGAGACCGGGTCAAACTGACGCAGGGATGATACGGCCCGGAACACTGAACCCTTGGTGAATGGAGGATGGCGCAGTCGTGGCAGAAACAGGAGCGCTCCATCGCGCGGTGATGCGCTGGATTTTGGCGGCGTTCTTCGTCGCGGCCGGCGTTGCGCATCTCGCGGTGCCCGACAAGCTGCTGGCGATGACGCCCGGCTGGGTGCCGTTCGCGCCTCAGATCATCCTGCTGACCGGCCTGTTCGAATTCGCCGCCGCGGTGGCGCTGGTGACACGGCCGCTGCGCTGGTGGGCCGGCGTCACCCTCGCGCTGTATTCAGTGTGCGTCTGGCCGGCGAACATCCATCACGCATTGGGCGGCATCGATATCGCGGGCCTGCCGAGTAGCTGGTGGTATCACGGCCCGAGGCTCGCAGCGCAGCCGCTGATTATCTGGGCCTCCCTCTACGCCGCAGGCGTCATCGACTGGCCATTCCGCCGCCGGCAGGCCTGAGCAGATCCGCCCAAGCGTCCGCATATGATAGGGTTGCCGCACTCTCGCCATGGTTGCAGACTGCACCCCTGCGGAGGCGGACGTGGCTGGTGTGTTGCGTAGATCGGCTTGGGTTGGAGCCCTGGTGCTGACCGGATGCGTCACCCAGAGCGCCGTCCGGTCCGGAAGCTGGGTGATCGACCAGAGCCCTGATCGGATCACCGGCGCTCCAGTCGGGGGCGCCTACACGATGGCCTGGGGCGCCACCAACTCCGCCAACCCGTCGCTGTATATGGCGAGCCTGCAGCTCACCTGTTTCGAGAACCGGCCGATCGCCAAGATCGCGTTTCAGATCAAGATTGGCTCGGATCGCAACACCAGCTTCGGCTATCGCTTCGACGACAAGCCCGGACACGATGCCGTGGAGTCGCGCGTCCTGCTGGGATCGAAAGTGCTGGTGATCGAGGACACTGCGGCCCTGCGGCAGTTCGTCGACGAACTTGGCGGTTCAGCGAAGCTGTTCGTCCGGATCCGCTCGTTGAACGCGGGCACGACCGCGGTGGAGCTGCATGTGGACGGCTCGGGGCCGGCGATTGAAGCGGCCTACGCGGCCTGTCCGCTGCCTCCGGCGCCGGCGCGCCAGTCGGCGTGAGCGGCGCGGATCCCGGACGGGGACACGCGCCGCGGTGTCCGATCAATCGTGACCGAGTTCGCCGATGTGGTGCTGCTGATACAGCTCGACGCCGATGCGGTTCACGAGTTCGATCTGGGTCTCGAGGAAATCGATGTGATGCTCCTCGTCCTTCATGAGCTGCTCGAACAGGTCGCGCGACACGTAGTCCTTGACGCTGTGGCAGTAGGTCGCCGCCTCCTGATACAGCGTCCGCGCGTCGATCTCCGCCTGCAGGTCGGAGTTCAGCACTTCCTTGACGTTCTGACCGATCCGCAACGGATCGAGCACCTGCATGTTCGGGAACCCGTCGAGGAAGATGATGCGGTCCGTCAGCTTGTCGGCGTGTTCCATCTCTTCGATGGACTCCTTGCGCCACGTCTTGGCGAGGTCCTTCAGCCCCCAATTGTCCAGCAGCCGATAATGCAACCAGTACTGGCTGATGGCCGTCAGCTCGCTGCGCAAACCGCGGTTGAGATATTCGATGACCTTCGCGTCGCCCTTCATGACTTCTCCTGTCGCCGACGGCACGGCCCGGCAAATCGCCGGATCGCCCGCCCAGTTTAGAATTGGAATAGTTCTAGATCAGAAGGCGCACCAATCGCAATCCCCGCAACATCCGCGGGGGGCTGCGTGGGCGGGCTCAGGAAACGCGGGCGGGAGCGTGACCGGCGGCACAGCCGGCGTCGGTCATGATCTTCCGGATCGTATGCATGCAGCGTCCGCACTTGCGGCTGCAACCGAGACAACGATGGACCTCGCCGGCGCTGCTGGCATTCCCACCCTCGGGGTGCAGTGCGCTACGGACGTCGTGGTCGGACAGGACGTTGCAGGAACAGACAATCATGGAAGTACGAAGGTCCCGATGATGGCGGTGCGAGCTTTTGGATAGTGAACAGATAGGGCGGAAGCAAAAGGAAAACGGCTGTTTTGAAGCTATTCCAAACTCGCCGGTCGATCTTGATCTCGCGCAAGAGGCCCGCCCGGCCTTCCTGGAATCATTCCAAACGAGTTGTTAGTTCGCGCTCGGCCCAGCTACCCGCAGGGCACCGCCCTTGTGATGAACAGTGACGCTGCGCACTGGCGCCGGGCGCCGTCCCCGCCCCGGTCGTCGCGCCTTCATCCCGCGGCGCAAACATGGCATCTCGCGGGCGTCCCCATTCATAGATCGTTCAAGAGAAAAGTGGATGCTCGCTCCTGCAATAATGTCGCACCCGTGTGGAACCGGGCGGCAAGCAAGAAGGGTGAATCCATGAGGAAAGCAGTGATGGGGCTGGTGGCGGCCACCGCCCTGGGTGTCGCAGCGATCGGCGCACCGGCGCCGGCGCAAGCACATGACGGCTTCGGCGTCGGCCTCGCGGCCGGGCTCCTCGGAGGCGCGATCGTCGGCGGTGCGTTCGCCGGCCCGCATTATTATTACGGCTACGGGCCGTCATATTACTATGCGCCCGCTCCCGTATACGCGCCCGGCCCGGCCTATGTGGTGGATCCCGGCTATTACGGCAGCTGCTACTGGCAGCGTCAGCGATTCTGGGACGGCTACGGATGGCGAATCCGCCGCGTCCGAGTTTGCGGCTGAAATTGAACCTCCGGTTGCCCCGAGCGACCAAATATCCGCGCCAGAGTTTTTCGAGACTCCGGTGAATCGTCCGGGTAGCCCGAAAAAGACCGTTTTTTGGAGCGAGTCATCCGGTCCTGAATCTGCGACGATTGACGGCATTGCGCTTTTTTGATGCTGTTCAATCGAGTGGGCGACTTCTGTCAACGCGCGCCGGTCGGGGCGCCACTTCGGAGAGACAAATGAAGAAGACTGTTTCGATGCTTGTTGCGGTCGCGACCCTCGCCGGTTCGCTGGTCGCGGCCGTCCCGGCCGCTCACGCCGATGGCGGCCGGATCGCGGCCGGCGTCGCTGGCGGCCTGATCGGTGGTGCTCTGCTCGGTGGCGCGATCGCCGCGAGCCGCCCGGCCTATGCGGCCCCCGCCCCGGTCTATGTCGAAGAGCCGGCCTGCCGCATCGTCCGCCAGCGCTTCTGGGACGACTATCGCGGCATCTGGCGTTCGCGCCCGGTCGAGGTCTGCGATTGATCTGATCCGGCTATTCGCCGAATCCTGTGATTTGAAGCCCGGCCGAGCGATCGGCCGGGCTTTCGTTTTGGGTTGCGCCCGCCGCCTGTTCAACGTCAGCCGGCTCAGCGCGCGGCTTCGATCGCACGCAACACGCTGTCGCTGGGCCAGCAATCCAGCTTGAGCCGCGCCGACTTCTGATAGGCGCCGAGCGCCGCGCGTGTCAGCATGCCGGCCTTGCCGTCAACCTTGTCGTCGTAGAAGCCGAGCCGCGTCAGGCCGCGCTGCATCGCCTCGACATCCGCCGTGCGCAACTGCTTGGTCGCCGCCCAGGGCGTGGCAAACGGCTCCGGATTGGTGATTCGATCGGCCAAGTGACCGACGAACAGTACATACAGATCCGAGAAGTTGTATTCCTTGATCACGAAGTAGTTCTTCGTGGTCAGGAAGGCCGGGCCATAGATCCCCTCGGGTTGCAGCAGCGATGCCGGCTCGGCCAGCTCGGCGGCGTTGAGCCGCTCGCCCCGCGCCGGCACGAAGCCCTCGCGCAGCCATTGTCCGATCGGCTTCGTCACCTCCGGCCGGCCCTGCGTGCAATCGGCATTGGCCGGAGCTCGCACTTCATAGGCCCAGCGGACACCAGGCTTCCAGCCCTTGTTGACGAGCTGTTGCGCCGCCGAGGCGAGCGCGTCCGGCACCGAATTCCAGATGTCGATCTTGCCGTCGCCGTCGAAGTCGACGCCGTGCTTGTAGTATTCGGACGGCAGAAACTGCGTGAGACCAGTCGCGCCGGCCCAGGACGAGCGCATACCCTGGCGTGACACGGCGCCCTCGCCGATGATCTTCATCGCGAGAATGAATTCGGTCCGATACTGATCCTTGCGCCGCCCCACATAGGCCTGCGTCGCCATCACCCGAATGGCATCGTAAGGCAGCCGGTAGCGGCCGTAGTCGGTTTCGCGGCCCCAGATCGCCAGCACCACGGTCGCCGGCACGCCGAAGCGCTGCTCGATCGCCCGCAAGGTCGGTCCGTATTGCGACAGCAGCTTGCGGCCGTGACCGGCCAGCGCCTCGATCCGGGCTTCCTTCAGATAGTCCGCCGGCACCTGGACGAACTCGGCCTGCGACGGCGCGCCGGTCTTCGGCCGGCCGGGCAGCAGCAGATCGGGCAGCTTGTAGTCCGGCTCGAGGCCGGCCGTCACCGACTCGAAGGTGGCGCGGGAGACTCCGGCCTGCTGCGCCTCGGGCCACAGCGACGCGACGAAGCGGGTGAATCCCGCGTCGGCGGCCATCGCCGCATCGGGCAGCAGCGCCGCCGCCAGCACAATGCCGGCGGCGACCAGGGCTGCGCCGACGCGCGCGGTCAGTGCGCGGAGTGGGCCTTGGCTTCTTCGACCGCCTGATTCGAGATCCGGTCGACCCACGCGATGCCGATCGCCGACAGGATAAATACGGTGTGGATGATGGTCTGCCACATCACGCCGGTCTCGGTGTAACCGGCCCGGCCCGGCGCGCCGAGGCTGCCCGCCTCGATGAATGTCCGCAGCAGATGGATCGACGAGATGCCGATGATCGCCATCGCCAGCTTGATCTTCAGCACGCTCGCATTGACGTGGCTGAGCCATTCCGGCTCGTCCGGATGCCCGCGCAGGTTGAGCCGCGACACGAACGTCTCGTAGCCGCCGACGATCACCATCACCAGCAGGTTCGAGATCATCACCACGTCGATCAGACCCAGCACCGCCAGCATGATCTGCTGCTCGCTGAAATCGAACGAGTGCTGGAACAGGTGCCAGAGCTCCTTCAGGAACAGCACGACGTAGATGCCTTGGGCGACGATCAGTCCGACATACAGCGGCAGCTGCAGCCAGCGCGAACCGAAGATCAGCATGGGGATCGGGCGCAACGCCGAGCCTTTCGGCGGCAGCGGCGTTTCGGGCGTCATCGACATCGGGAGTAGCTCCAAGCGGGGGAAATTGGCGACCTCTCAAGTGGGAACTCCGTTCGATTCTGTCGAGACGACGAGCAGCGGCGATTAACCGCATCCGCCGCCGCGAATCCTGCGGAAACTACTTGATGGCGACGATGAAGATACGCGGAAACCGTAACAGCACTTTGCCGTCCGCCTGTGGCGGATAAGCGGCCGCGATACGCGCCGTATAGGCGGCCAGATAGGCCTTGCGCTCGGGCAGATCGAGCGGATCGACGAACGGGCGCAGGCCGGTGCCCTTGACCCACTCGACGACCGCGGCCGCGTCGTCGAGCACGTGGTTGTAGACCGTGTGCCAGATCTCCAGGCGGCTGCACAGCGGCCGCAGCGCATCGTAATAGACGCCCGGCTTCGGCAGCGAATCGCGCAGCTCCGCCGCCTTGGACAGCTGGTGCCGCCACGGCTCCTGGAACGCCACCTCGCGCATCATGATGTGCGACGGCTCGTCGAGGTTGTCCGGCATCTGCACGGCGAGCACGCCGCCCGCTCCGAGCCCGGACACCAACCGCTTGAGGTGCTTCAGATGATCGGGCACCCACTGAAACACCGCGTTGGCGAACAGGACCTCGGTGCCGGCCGGCGGCGCCCAATGCGCCACATTCGCTTCGATGAATTTGTGTTGCGGCAGCCGCTCGCGCGCCTGGCGCAGCATGTCGGCGGAGGTGTCGACTCCGATCACCGAAGCCTCCGGCCAGCGCTCCACCAGCAGCGCGGTGGAATTGCCGGGCCCGCAGCCGATATCGGCGACCTTGCCCGGCGCCACAGTCGGAACCTGCGCCAGAAGATCCCGCGCCGGCCGGGTGCGCTCATCCTCGAACTTCAGATACTGCTCGGCACTCCAGTCGGCCATCCAACTCCACCCTCACGCCGGATCGGCTGGAAAGCTATTGATTCTGCGCGATTTTGCAATATCCCGCGACCGTCCTGTCGCAGCTCCTGCACCTAGTGCCGACCGGAAGACCGCGAGACCGAAATCACCGAGCGATCTGGCGACGGAACGCTTCGGCGTCCCAATTGACGATCTCGCTGATCTCATCGTCGGTGAGCGAGACGATATCCTCGGCCGAGCCGCATCGCAGCAGCACCTCGGAGTAACAAACCAGCATCGCCTCGCACGCCGGATTGACGCCGTCCGCGACGACAACGCCCGCGTCCGGGACGATCACCACCGGCCCGAGCGGATGCACCTGCCGCGCATCCGGCCCCTCCCCCGGATCGAACAACCCCGCGCCGCCGAGAAACACCGCCTGGTCCGGATACAGCACCCAACGGGACTGAGCTGTTTCGGTAGCCAAAGGATCGAGCGCCAACGCATGCGCGATGGGCTCTCGCGGAAGACGATAACCGGCGTCGAGCCAAGGCCGAAGACGTTCGAGATTCGGCTGCAACGGGGCGCGCCGCGGGGCGACGGCAACGCGCGAGCCGATCTCCTCGACCACGCGCCACGCCCGCTCCGGGTCATCGGCACCAACTACGAGCCCATGGTTCGCGAGCACCCACACATCAGGCGCCCGCCCCATCGCGTCGGAGGCCCTTTGCATCGCACGGGCAAGTGGCTCTCCGGGCTTTGCGTAGTCGATCCACACCCAATCGAGCCCCTCCATCAGGGACGCAAACGCCGCCTGCGCACCCTCCCGAACGGATCGCGCGATCACATCGACAGGATGCACATGCACGACCACGCGATGCGGCAGCAACGCATGCAGCGCCGTTTCGATAGAGGCACGCAGCGACTGCCCGGGGCCGCCGTCGACGGCAAATGCGTATTCCCCGCGAGCCATCCGCGCGTGGACATCGGGAAGTGAGAGCGACACAAAGATGTCGCGGTCCAACGCATCGGCCAGCCAAGTCCCCGACGCCTTCACGTGCAGACGTGCTCCGTCCTTCCAGGACACGTTTCCGCCCGGCCCCTGCACCAGCGACGGATTCTTTCCAAGCGACGCGCTCAAGCCATTGATCGCGGTCCGCATGGTCAGCGTACCTCGACGCTCAGATCCACGGCGCTCGACGGGTCCTTTGTATGAAACCACGAACAGCTTTCCTGGACCGCCGAAATACGCAGGATGTACCGCCCCGGCTGCCTCGGATACTCCGCCACGAGCCATGCTTCCGCACTTGCCTGCGGTGCGATGCCTCCAGGTACGAACGTCCGAATGCCATCGGAGATGAGGTGTCCGGCGCTATCCAGCCACTGGTAGCTAAGATTAACCGCCCCCGGAGCACTCGTATTAGCGAACGGACGGTCCGTCAGATTGGTGGCCCTCACCCGGATCAGCTTGGTCGTCGGAGGCGGAAACAGTCTGTTGTACCGGGTATCCGGCAATGGGAAAGGACGCTCTTCGAGAACGTCAAAACGTGCCTTGTAGGCCGGGAGACACTCCGCAGCATTCGTGGAGCGGGGCTCCGTCACCCTCGTATAAGGCCAATACAGCGGGCGATTTTCCGGAAGTATCCGCTCTTCCCAAACGTGAATTCCCCCGTACAGAGCCGCAACGATCAGAAACGCATACAGAAACTTCTTGCCCGGTTCCCGAACGCACCATTGCCACGCCTGAGCAAATACACGCCCGCCGATTTGGCCTTGACCGGCAAGCTCATCCTTTCGCGCATTCATATAGGGCACCAGAAAGAGGAAGATGCTCGCGACTTTCATGTAGCCGGAGTAGTGCATCATCACTGCGTCCGCGAAGAAGAGGTACAGCACGCAGAAGACAGCAGCCGTCGCTCCCAGCGCCTGGTCCAACGGCGCGCGGCGGTGATATGCGACGACAAACAGCCGAATGGACAAAACGAACGTAATGACCAACAGGGCCAAGAAAATCGTCAGCAGCACGAACTCGCTACGAGCGTGCGCACCAGCCCCGACGAACGGATGAACACCGGAGATCCCGCTCGACCAGAACCTCCACCACGCCTTCAACGGCGGACCGAGAATCCCCTGGGCAGCCCCGGGATCAACGTTGAGTCCGAACCGGACCGCAATCTGAACTGCAGCGAAAGCCAGAACGGGAACGGCCAAGCAAATGAAGGCCGGCGACTTGATCCAAGCGGCGACAGAAGCGAGGCGGCCTTCTGTGCCGGCCGCGCGCAGCCGATCCAGCCCAAAAAACAGGAAGAGCAAGACAGGAAGGGCAACATAGGCCTCCCGCGACAACACCATAAACGACAGCGGAATGACACTAAGCCACACCCAGACACGGCGATTACTCCGCAGACAGGCCAGCCCGATCAGAAAGAACGCATCCGCGGCAGCATCAGGAAGGCCGTTCAGCAGCGTTAGTTGCGTCCCCGCCGACAACGTCCATAGCAGCGACCAGGCGGGGTGGCATCCCACCGACTGCAGGAGCAATCCGGCTGCCATGGTTCCTGCCACTAGCAGTAGCAAGTAGGTCAGGTAATAGAGCGTCGGGGAGACCCACCCCTGAAATGTCACGATGGATGCCGCCTTCGCGAGAAGAGGCAGCCCGATACGCTGATATCTGTAACCGGGCGTATCGATATGCTTCATCGTCTCTGGAGAACCCCGGAGATCATTCGCGATGTAGTAGTAAAACTGACCATCCCATCCCAGATAGACGCCGTCCTCGTAAAGAGGCCGCAACCCTCTGTCCGCCAGCGGCTTCGGAACGCCGAAATGGGACGACGACAGGATGTGGAAATCGATATTCCCTTGAAGGCCGTTGCGGAGGTAGACGCCCATCGCAACGACGTGAAAGATCAGTGCGAACAGCCCGATCAGCAACAACCGCTTCATTGACGTGCCCCGACCGCCAGTTTTTCGGGGCCGCCACCACGCTCGATACGCTCCAGCAGCCGGATGAGATCGGCAAAGTCGGCGAACGTCGCGTCCGGACGGTCCTCGCCCGCACCAACCACGACTCCTTTGTGGACTTTCTGAAGCGTCGTCGCGTTGAGGCACTTGCGGGCGCCACGCACATCGGTCTCCGGATTATCGCCGATCATCCAGAGATTGACGCCCTTCGGCTGCATCTTCTCGACGGCGATGCGGAACGGCGCCTCGTGCGGCTTGTCGTATCCGGACTCTTCGCTGGTGACGATGTAGTCGAAATAGTGATCCAGACCGAAATACACGATCTTCCGAAATTGGATCTGCGCGGTCAGATCGGTGATGACCGCCGTCGGAATGCCGCGCAGCCTGAGATCGTCCAGCAATTCCTTGACGCCGTCGAACAGGATGGCGTTGCTCAGAAAGGTTCGCCAGTAAGTCTGCTCGAGATCGAGCGCCATCAGCACCTGCGACCCCAGACCGATGATCTCCAGCATGCGCTGAAAGTAGAGCAGCCGGCTGTGCGAGGCCGCGGTGTGCTTCAGCCGCCCTTTGACCTGATGGCGCGCGCTGTCGAACGCACGATCGAAGGTCCCGACGTCGATCGCGAACGTCCGCGTGGCCTTGGCGCGCACCGCCTCCATTCCGGCCTCGTGCGCTTCCGCATAGCTGTAGAGCGTGTTGTCGGTGTCGAACAACACGGCATCGGGGAATGTGCCAAATCGCTGAGCATCGTGGATGCTGATCATATCAGGCGCCTAATCATTGATTGATTGATGTTCGCAAGAATGACGAGCTGCATGACACCGAGCATTCCCTCTCGCCATGCCGCCTTCGGATCGAGGAATTCAATGATCTTGGGAAACAGCATGGTGGCGGCGAGCCGGACATCCTCCGGACCGGTCTCACCTTCGATCGTCATCATCACCGCTTCCGCGTCGTCATCGATCTCCAGATCGACGTGAAGGCCGCAGACGCCCACGAGCACGCGGGCCAGAGACATCTCGTGCAGGCTCTTCCGGGTCAGGACCGAGAGCTTCAACCGCGGGGAGATCGATGAATCCCCCGCCAGCATCAGGGGATGGATCGGCTGCAGCGACATCACGAGATCCGCATGCCGCCCCTGCGGCCGAACGAACCGGGCAACGTCCTTGGCGCGCTTCTCGAGCGACGCGAGGACGTGTTCGACCGAGTGGCCGCGCTCGCCGGAATCGCGGCGGATCTTATAGTGACGCCGCAACTCGTCATCCATGTCGAGATAGATGCTGAGGTCGTAGCGTGCTCGGCAGATCGGCAGATACAGCGCGTGCAGACCGCTGGCGATGATGATGTCTCGCGCTGCAATCCTGGTCGGGCGCTGTCGCTTGCCGCTCGCGTGGTCGTAATGTCGGGACTGGATCGTGCGACGATCCGCCAGAGCCAGCAGATCGTGGGCGAATGCTTCCAGATCGTTCGCAGCAGGATTCAGATGCGTCATCACCTGCCAGATCGGCTTCTGCCGATCCCATCGATGATAGTCGTCTCCGGAGAGCTGCGTGACGGTCCGCCTGCCGAACAGATCACCCAGGGCAAGCGCCAGGGTGTCCTTGCCGCTCCCGGAGTCGCCCGCAATACCGATGATGAAGGGTTTGCGATTGAGCCGAAGGAAATCGTTGGCCGCCACCGACTGACGCCACACCTGCATCGCCATGATCAAGCCGAGGGCCGCCATCGCCGTGTGGAGCAATGAGACGAGATGCCGGCCGAGCTCTTCGCCGACGGCGATGCTCCATACCCCGATCTGAATGGCATCTCCGCCGCTCGCAGAAAGAAGCTGGATCAGCAAACTGCCGCAGACGAACGCCACCGAAAATATCGCCGACAAGACGATGGCCTGCACGCCGCCCCGCGCCTGATGGACGACCAGCAATGGCATGATCCAGCAGTACCAGCCGGGCGCCGCGCGGGTGAAGATCACCACCATCAAGAACGCGATGCCGAGCGTCGCGAAGAACAGGTCGAAATTGATCCGCCGGAATCGCCATTCGGCGTAAAGCACCAGCACGTAAGCGAGCGGCACCAGATAGATGCTGAACCCGGATCCGATCGGCAGAGCGGCTTCGTAGACCTTGGCGATCTCAGGGTTGTGGAACAACATTGCCATGGCGGCCGACGACGCCAGGAACGGCACGCACCAGACGGCGACGCCCAGTAGAAGCCCCTTCGCATACGTCCAGGCGTCGGCGGAAAACGCCCAGTTATTCGCGAGGTAGACGAAGACGAACGGCACGGCGATGAGCATGCTCATCTTCGCCGAGATCGCGGCCGCCATGACGAAGCCCGACAGCGCGAACTGCTGCCGGCGTATCAACAGCAGCGCGAGGGTCAGGATCGCGACCGGGATCAGATCGTTGAAGCCCTGCGCGTAGGTCGCATACAGCACCAGCGGCGAGAGCCAGTATGCGAACAGCAGCAGCCGCGACGTGCAATTGATGATACGCTGCAGCAGCAACATCACGGCGACATCTGCGCATAGCAGCGTCGCCTTGTAGCCGACGATCACCGGCAGCCCGGCCAGCTTGGCTGCCGCGCTGAGCGGTAGAAGCGCAAGCCACATGACGTAGCCGTAGGGGAACGCGGCCGCGTCCCCGCCGTTCGCGAGAAAGACCCTCCAGGGATCGAGGCTGAAGCTGGACAGCGAGCTGTCGATAAACGGGGCGTACCAGATCGTCGCGGCCGTCGGCGCAATTGCGAACAGAAGAAGGAGACGAAGCGCCAGCCCGACGGCGAAGAAGGGATCGATGAACAACTGCTTCATGATCCCGCCCCCTGCTCCCACAGATCCGGGCGCTTGGTGCAGACGGCCGCCGGCTGAATTTGCCGCTCCCGGAGCAGGCGCTGAAGTTCAGGAATTTCGCTATCCGCCGGCCGCCCCTGAAGCTCGGGCGACACCACGCAGAGCTTGAAGCCGGCCGATGTCAGCCGCCGTGCGTCGGCGGCGGAGAGCGGAAAGCGGGTGAAGCAGTCGACCCAAATCCATTGCACGAGGCCCGCGAGGCTCATTGCGGTGTCGATCGATTCGTATTCGGAGACCCGCACGGCGGCCCGCGAGACGCCAGCCTTCGCCCATTTCACCAGGAACGGAAACGACTGGTCGAGAAAGAAGTAGTCCTCGATATCGCGCGCCTTCATGGTCTCGATCAGTTTTTGCTCGAGCCCCTCCTCCTTGACGTTGAGGATCAAGGTGCGGTGCTGGAAGGCGGTCAGCCAGTCTTCGAGACGCTCTCCGGGCTGGAACGGGTCGTGCACGACGATGAGTTCGTCGCCGCTGCTACGAACGTCCATTTCGATGCCGTATGTCGCAGGCGTTGCCTGCAGCTCCGCGCGGGTATTTCGGCGGTGCGCGATCAAAATCATTGGCTCAGCCTGCCCTTCAGCTCGAAGCTGAAATCGACGGTTCGTTTGATGAATTTCCACTTGGAGCGCAGGTCGACGTTCCAGTGCGAGACGCCGTGGGCCCGCTCACCGAAGACGACCGGAAACCGCTCGACCGGAAGGCGTGATCGACGCGCCTGGTAATAGGCGTAGAGATCCAGTGAAAAATCATGGGGCGGATCCGCCCACGTCTCGAAAAACGCGCGCGAGAACATCGTCGGCTGCGCGTTGATGTCCCACAACGGCTCGCGCAGCAGGACCGTCTCGAACGCGCTCATGCCGACTGTAAACACGACGTCCTTGAAAGGACGCCCGCGGCGTCGCCCCTTCACGAATAGACCGGTCCCATGGGAGGCGAACAGATCCAATCCCGGCAACAGATCCAGCGGATCGGTCTGCAGATCGGCGTGCGTCCAAGCCAGCAGATCACCGCGCGCTGCGCGCAGGCCGGACAGGATGCCGAATCCATAACCTTGATTGACGTCGACTCGCACCGACCTGCATCCCGGATGGCGCGGAAGGGCATCCTCGAGCACACGGGCCGTCTCATCAGACGATCCGTTGTCGACAATGATCACTTCAACGTCGGCCTTCGCGACGAGCGCACTGCAGCGCTCCAGCAGCAGCGGCAGATTGCGAGCTTCGTTGAAGCAAGGGATCACCAATGAAAGCACGGAATACCCATTCGGCCGGTGAAATCAGCGATAGACGAAAAACTTCATTCCAAGAAAATTGAGGCTTGCGGAAACTCCCGTGGCGACAACGAAGCTGCAGATGACCGCGACGCTGGAGTACGCCAGCACTTTCAGAAGCCCACCGTTAACGGCAACATTCGCGACCGCTGTCCCCGCGTACAGGATCGCGAAACGTGGAACGCTGCCGGCCGCCACATCCCTGTGGCCGAATGTCCAGAAGCGGTTGGCGAAGTACGCGAAGACGGTGCCCGCGACGAACCCGAGAGCTTTCGCGATCGCGACTCCAACGCCGATCCAGACCAGGCTCACGTAACAAACGAAGTCGATCGCGACCGTCACGAGGCCGACGACGATGAAGACCGGCAGCTCGCGCTTGATCATGCGAATTGCTTCGGCCTTGCTGGAATCCTGTAGCGCGCCTCGAGGTCTGGTCGCGCAGCGGCTGGAATGCGCCCATCGCGTTCCAGACGGTACGGATGCTCGGACCATTTATGAAAACACGACTGCCAGTACTCGAAGGTGCGCAAATCATTGGGCGTGCCCCATGACAAGTAGTGATCGACTTCGAAGACGTGGCAGTTCAGCCCCAAAGCGATCGCTTCGTTGATGCAGGAATCCAGATAGAACTCGTTATTGACGCGAATTCCACGATCGATCAGGCGCGAGACCACGCGACGCAGATCTTCGGCCTTACGGAAAGTGAACGTGCCCAGCACCAACGGATCGGTCGCCGGCGATGCCAGCGGCGCTTTGACCGAGACGCGGCGAATGCGGCCGTCGACGGCATCGATCCAGCCGAACATTTCCGGGTGGCGGACAGCGTTCGCATGACCGCGCACGGCCCAGACCACAACGTCGACGGTGTCATCCTTGAGAAGACGGGGGAGAGCTTCTGCATCGTAGAGGACGCCGAAGTCGCACGACGCAATCGTTATCGGGCCAGGAATGACGCCAACCCTGCGCTCGAGCGCATCAAGCCCAACGATAGCGGTGCAGGCCTGACCTTCCGTAACGCCGGGGATGGTCTCGATCACGGCGGACGAAAATTCGCGAGCCAATTCGGCCGATATCTGCTCCTCGCCGGGCATATCCCGCCGCAGCACGAAGCATGACTCGATCGGGGGCGGCAGATCGCTGGCTGCCTGTACGACCATCGGGCGACCCGACACGGGGATCAACGGCTTCGGCAAGCCGTAGCCTTCTCGCGCGAAGCGTTGCCCGAGGCCCGCCAGCAGCACGACCTGACTGCCTATCGACGGCGTCGGGACCCGATGCTGGATCAGCTTTCGAAACGCTTGCGACCATCCGAGATATTCGGCCAGATCCTCCGGAGTGCCCCACTGCATGAAGTGCTGCAGCGGATACACCGCGACGGGCAGCTTCCTGGCGAACAACTCCTTGTAGGCCAGACTGACGTAGAACTCACCGCCGGTATTGAGGTCTCGTTCGATCGCGCCGCGGAACGCGGATTCCATCAACGCTCCGGTCTCGAAGTAATAAGTTCCACTCGACGCGTATTCCTCCATCCGGTTGTCGGTGAAGGGACGCTTTTCTTGGATGTCTTCGATCCAGCCGCCGGTTTCGCGAAGGTAGGCGTAGTTCGTGCTGCCCAGGCTATGCGGATGGAAGCCCTTGTAGCTGGGGATCGCGCCGGCGCATCTGGTCTCCGCGACAAACCGGCGAAAGTCCTGCCAATCCCAGAAGCAGGCGAAATCGCAGTAATTGACGACGACCGGACTGTCGCGGCGGATGAACTCCGATGCCTGCAGAACCGCGTGAACCGGTCCAAGCTTGTGAGGCGGAATACCAACGACCCGCCCCATTGGGCAGCATCGCTGCAAGATTTCTCGCATCCGAAAGGCCGGCTCGGCGAGATGATCTTCATTGCAGATGAAGAGGAAGTCCGTCTCCCCGGGAAATAGCCCAACCACCCACTCGATGATCGGTTTTCCATCGACCTCGATCAGGGGCTTCGGGACAGTGTAACCGGCCTTGCGAAACCTTTCGCCGAAGCCGGACATGGGGACAATAATCTGCATACTGATAACTGCATCGCAGCGCAGCTTCGGAAGCCGAGCGCGCGTATTATGATACCTAAATATATTAGTACAACCAGACGCATGTGCTTAGGTGAGATGCCTATAGACGTCAATGCAGCGGCTTATGATTTTGAACGGCCCAGGTTTCGGCCCAGGGGATGCGAGCGGTTGAACGCTTCGTTGTGAGCCTGATCAGCCGCGCTGTCTTCGCTGCGCGAGACGTCGAACTACTAATTTACCGTTGCCTGTAATGAGGCGCATCAAATGAATTGGTGATAATCGAACAGCTATCGCCTGCACCACCGGACTAAAGGTCGGATGCAGGCGGCTCTCCGCTTTGGACGAGCTTTACTGGGGTGCACGAGCAGACATCGAACATCGATGTCGAATTTTTAGAAGGAGCAGCGCGCGCGATATCAAGGCACCGAACCGCCTGCCCAGGCGATTCGGATCCGCCGTCGCCTCCGCTCCCCCTCGCGAGTTTACCGCGTCAGCTTCTTGTACTTCGCGCGATGCGGGATGATGGCGTCCTGGCCGAGACGGCGCATCTTGTCCTTCTCGTAGTCCTGGAAGTTGCCTTCGAACCACTCGACGTGACTGTCGTCTTCGAACGCCAGGATGTGGGTGGCGATACGATCGAGGAACCAGCGGTCATGGCTGATGATGACCGCACAGCCGGCGAAATCCTCCAGCGCCTCTTCGAGCGCACGCAGCGTGTCGACGTCGAGGTCGTTGGTCGGTTCGTCGAGCAGCAGCACGTTGGCGCCGGACTTCAGCATCTTGGCGAGATGGACGCGGTTGCGTTCACCGCCCGACAGCGAGCCGACCTTCTTCTGCTGATCGCCGCCCTTGAAGTTGAACGCCGAGCAATAGCCGCGCGAATTGACTTCTTTCTTGCCGAGCAGGATCAACTCGTTGCCGCCGGAGATCTCCTCCCAGACCGTCTTCTTGGCGTCGAGACTGTCGCGTGACTGGTCGACGTAACCGAGATGCACGGTCTCGCCGACCGTGATCGTACCGCCGTCCGGCTTCTCCTGCCCGGTGATCATCCGGAACAGCGTGGTCTTGCCGGCGCCGTTCGGGCCGATGACGCCGACGATGCCGCCGGGCGGCAGCTTGAAGGTCAGATCGTCGATCAGGAGCTTGTCGCCGAAGCCCTTGGTAAGGTGCTCGAAGTCGACGACGTTGTTGCCGAGCCGCTCCGCCACCGGGATGATGATCTGGGCGGTCTGGGTCTGCTTCTCCGACGCCTTGGCGAGCAGCTCCTCGTAGCGCTGGTAGCGCGCCTTTGACTTGGCCTGGCGGGCTTTCGGAGACGAGGCGATCCACTCCTGCTCGCGCTCCAGGGTCTTCTGGTGCGCCGCGTCTTCGCGGCCTTCCTGCAGCAGCCGCTTCTGCTTCTGCACCAGCCAGGACGAGTAGTTGCCCTCGTATGGAATGCCGCGGCCGCGGTCGAGCTCGAGGATCCACGACGTCACGTTGTCGAGGAAGTAGCGATCGTGGGTGACGATCAGGATCGCACCCGGATAGTTGCGCAGGTGATTTTCCAGCCACGACACCGACTCGGCGTCGAGATGGTTGGTCGGTTCGTCGAGCAGCAGCAGGTCGGGCTGGTCGAGCAGCAGCTTGCACAGCGCGACGCGGCGGCGTTCGCCGCCCGACAGCTTGGTGACGTCGGCATCGTCCGGCGGGCAGCGCAGCGCGTCCATCGCCTGATCGACCTTGCTGTCGAGATCCCACAGCCCCGCGGACTCGATCTGGTCCTGCAGCGCCGTCATCTCGTCGGCGGTCTCGTCGGAGTAGTTCATCGCCAGTTCGTTGTAGCGATCGAGGATCGCCTTCTGCTTGGCGACGCCGAGCATGACGTTCTCACGAACATTCAGCGCGGGATCGAGCTGCGGCTCCTGCTCCAGGTAGCCGACGCGGGCGCCCTCGGCGACCCAGGCTTCGCCGGTGTATTCCTTGTCGATCCCCGCCATGATCTTCAGCAAGGTCGATTTACCGGCGCCGTTGACGCCGAGCACGCCGATCTTGGCGTCGGGGTAGAACGACAGATGGACGTTATCCAGCACCTTGCGGGTCGGATAGGCCTTGGTCAGACCCTGCATGAAATAGACGAACTGGCGAGCCATGGGGGTCCTTGAAAATCACAGAGTGCGGGGGATTTGGTTGCCGCTGATGTAGCGGGGCGTCCGCCAAAGGGCAACCCGAGGGAGCGCTGTTAACCGATCCTTCAGCACAACAGGCAAGCCGGGCCGAGGCCGGACAATTCGCACAAAGTTTTAACGACCCGGGTCAACAGTCGATGCGGGCGAAGGCGCATGTCGCGCCCGCCCGCGCTGACCACGAGGCCATCATGGGACGCTTCCTATCGACGCCCGTTGAATCTGAGGCCGTCAACTCGGCCGCCGGTCGCCCTCGCCTGCTCGCCGAAATCGGCGAGTTCTGGAGCCAGTTTTTCGTCCAGGCCTTCAGTCCCTACCGTCCCGAGCTGCACTACATGCGCGGCCCCGGACCGGCGTGGCGCGCCAAGCACGGCAGGGATGCCGTAGCGCCCAACCGGGGCGCCTGACGCGTCGCGCCGCAAACGACATCTTCAAGCAAAACGCCCGCGCAGATCGCTCTGCGCGGGCGTTTTGCTGTTCGGAAGAGAACCGATCAGCGGATCGTCACGGGCGCGGGCAGCGGCGCAACGGAGGTCGGCTGGGTGCCGGGCACGGCCGACATCTGCGGCTGGGCCGACGGAGCCGCTGAAGCGACCGGCTGCGGGGCGGCGCTGGCCGTCGCCGGGGGCGGACCGCCGGGCAGCACGACCACGCGAGTGCCGACCTTCGCACGTTCGAACAGATCGCTGACGTCTTCGTTCAGCATGCCGATGCAGCCCGACGACACGAACTTGCCGATCGTCGACGGCTGGTTGGTGCCGTGGATGCGGTAGACCGTCGAGCCGAGATACATCGCGCGGGCGCCGAGCGGATTACCCGGCCCGCCGGCCATGAAGCGCGGCAGATAAGGCTGGCGCTCGATCATCTCGGTCGGCGGATGCCAATCCGGCCACTCCGCCTTGCGGGTGATCTTCTGCACGCCGGTCCAGGTGAACCCGTCGCGTCCGACGCGAACGCCATAACGCATCGCCCGGCCGTTGCCGAGCACGTAATACAGATAGGTGTGGCTGGTATCGACCACGATGGTGCCGGCCGGCTCCTTGGTCTGGAAGGCGACTTCCTGACGGCGGAGATTGGGGGGCAGCTGGAATTCCTGGTTGGCCTCGGGCTGGTCTTCCGGCGGCAGTGCGGCGACCTGCAGCGGCCGGCCATCGGCGCCGAGCGCCGGCGCGGACTGTACCGAACCGGTTGCCTGCTGCGGCACGCCGGACTGTCCAACGCCTTCCGGCGGACGCGGCGAACCATCGCCGGTGTTCGAGTAAATCACCGGCGGCGGACCGGCGGGACGGCCATAGCGCGGATCATCCGGAGACATAACCGGGCCCTGCGGCGCAGCGCCACGATCGGAATAGGTCGGCGCGGCCATCGGACGGCCGTAGCGCGGATCGTCCGGGGACATCACGGGACCCTGCGGCGCGGGCGCGCGCTCCGAATAGACCGGAGCGGCTGCCGGACGGCCATAACGGGGATCATCGGGCGACATCACCGGGCCGGGCGGCGGCAAGGCCGCAGACTGGCCTGCGGGCCCACCGTCTTCCTCGTCGACATTGTCGAAATCCGGCAACTGGCGCCGATAGTCCCCCGGCGCCGCCGTCGCGTAGGATCCGGGCGCGGCGGGATAGCTCTGCGCCTGCGCCAGGGAAGTTCCGGCCGCAATCGCCGCAGCCGTTGCCAACAACGTCAAAATTCGATTGTTCATCATCGCCCGCTTATAGACCGAAGCCGAGACCGGATCGTTAACGGGCTGATGCCGTAGGATCACGGCACATTCAAGACGAGACCGGCACAATCACGCCAAAATCGGGCTTATTTCGCCCCATGTGCCGCATTTGTCGCGTTTGCCCACCCCGCCCACCATTCCTGCAACAGCCTCGTCACAAGCAGTTCTGCAGCCTCGACGGGCGGTGGCCACGGGTCGTGTCGATCGCTGTTGTTCACGGGTGACGCCGCGATAATTCTGTCAGTGCGGCGCAATTCATCATGCGGCGAAGCGACTCGGCTGAAATTTTCGCGCGGTGCCGCGGGCCCGTTACGCTATTCTGGACGTGCTTGATTCGCGGTCGGCGTAGCGCAAAGCCGATCGATCAAGCCAGCGTCGTCGCCGCGTTTGGTTGTTGCTCAATGTGTCTTCGCGCGCTTGCGCCGAAGATGGAATGAACCCGAGATGCTTCCCGGAGTCCGGTTCCTGTTCGCGGCGGTCGCGCTAGCGGTATCGATGCTGGTGTTTGGCCTCGGCGCCGCCGCCCTCCTGCGCGCTGCGCATGAGCAATTCGCCAACGAGATGTCGGTCCGTCCCGCGCCGATTTCGGTCGCAGCCTGGCCGAGCCAGTCAGCGACGCCGACCTTGAGCATGCTCCGCGTCGAGCCGACGAGCGAACTCACCAAGCAAGACACTCCGGCCGTGGCCACGTCGGCGCCGGAACCCGAAACGCCTGGTGCTCCACTCCCGGAGCAGAACGCCACGGTCTCGCCCGGTAGCACACCGTCCGCTGAAGCTCATTCGGCCGACACCAAGCAGGACACCGTGATGAGCGATCCGAAGCCGAGCGATAAAGGGACCACCGAGGCGACGTCCCCTGCTTCCAAACCCGCCGATCCCGCATTGACGCAAGCGCCCGCGGCGCCGACTGCGCCGATGCCCACACAGCAGATCGCCCCGACGCCGCCACGTGAGGTCGCAGGCGCGCCGGGGAACGAGCCGACTCAGCCTGACGCAATCGTGCAGGACGTTCGACCTCAGAGCGCGAGCGTGACGCTGGACGCCGCTCCCCCTGCCCTCAAACCGGAGCGAAACGATGCTCCGGCCATCCAGGAGCAAGCGAAGCCCGCAACGGACGGGGCCGACGCAGGGCTGACGGCTTCGACCGAAAAGCCGGCCGCGGCGGATCCTCAACGGTCCGTGGCAACCGCCGAGCAAGCTCCCCCGGAGCCGGTCCAAACGGAGCCATTGGCGCAGGTCGCGGCGCTAACCGGGCCGATCCCGACGCCGCGGCCCGATCCGCGGCCGTCGGTCAAGTCGGCGGCCCAGACGTCCTTGCCGGATTCAGAAGCCGCTAAGCAACAATCGGCCAAGCCGAACGGCTCGGAAACGGCGGTGGCCGGAAGTCCGTCCGCGAAAACCGAACCCGTGGCCAAGACGACGCCGAGGGCCACCAGCCGTGCTCAAGTGAAGCGCAAGGTCAAGCGTCGGCGTCAAAGCGAAGCACCGAATGCGCAACCGATCGTCGCGCGCCCGGCGGCTCCTATGCCGCCTTTCGGCTTCCCGCCGAGCTGAGACGGAACGACGTCACGCCGGCCCCGTGGCGATCGGCGGGCCGTCTTGCATCCCCCACTCCGACCATGATCCGTCGTAAAGCGCGGAGCCGCGGACGCCAAGGCGGTAGAGCGCCAGCGTCAGCACGGCCGCCGAAACGCCGGAGCCGCAGCTCGTGACGATCGGGCGATTCAGATCTACGCCTGCCCGGACAAACGCCGCGCGCAGCTCCTCGCGTGATTTCATCAGCCCGGTCTTGGCGTCGAACAGCTCATTGTAGGGAAGGTTGCGGCTGCCCGGAATGTGGCCAGCGCGCAGACCGGGGCGCGGCTCCGGTACGCGGCCCTCGAACCGCTCGGCGGCGCGGGCATCGATCACCTGCTCCGCCGCACCGTCGAGATTGGCGACCATCTGCTGCTTGCTACGCAAATGTGTCGGATCGAGTTCGGCGGTGAAGCGGCCGGGATTCGGAGACGGTCTTCCGGATTCCGTCGGCCGACCTTCAGCCTGCCATTTCTTAAGGCCGCCCTCGAGAATGCGGACCTTGTCATGGCCGAAGGAGAGAAACATCCACCACGCCCGTGGCGCAGCGACCCAACCACCGGCGTCATAAATCACCACCGTATCGCCTGAGGAAACACCCAGCGCGGCGACATCGCGGGCGAACTGCGCCGCATCCGGAAACATATGCGGCAAGGGGTCGGTCCGGTCGCAGACCTCCTCGACGTCGAAATACACCGCCCCGGGAATGTGCGCCGCCAGGTAGTCCTCGGTTGGCCGGGGCATCACACCCGGCATCTTGAACGATGCATCGAGCACCTTGACCTTCGGATCGCCGAGCTTCGCGGCAAGCCATTCGGTCGACACCAATGGATCATCTGTTGCGGTCATCGGTAACCTCGGCGCGATGTTGAATGGCACCTCGCCGAGGACCGGCGAGGCGGGGCATTGAAAGCGGGCAAGCGCCGGCGGCGTCAAGCCGCGCACACGTTCCCCGGCCTCAGCCTTTCGGCGCCTTGGGCACCCACGCCTCCACCGGGCCGCCGGCGTCACGCCAGGCGCCGAACCCACCCTCGATGTGAGCGACCGGCTTCAACCCCATGTCGTGCGCTGTTTTGGCAGCCAGCGCCGAGCGCAGACCGCCGGCGCAATAGAACACGAACTTCTTGTCCTGCTGGAAAATCGGCTTGGCGTAGGGGCTCTGCGGATCGATCCAGAATTCAAGCATGCCGCGCGTGCAGGAGAAGGAGCCCGGGATCTTGCCGTCGCGTTCGATCTCACGCGGATCGCGAATGTCGACGATCACCACGTCCTCGGTACCGGACTTGTGCAGCGCAATGGCGTCGGCTGTCGTTAGCGTTTCGATCGAGGCATTGGCCTCGTCGATCATCGTTTTGATGCCGCGGGTGATGGTCTGGGGCATGGTCGTTCCTCAAGTCTTCTTGTTTGCAGGGTGGTCAGCCGATCCCAGCCCGGCGAAGCGCGCGCCTCGGCGCGGGGCTCGACCAAAAGTCAGCAAAGCAGTTCCACCGATCCCTCGCATGTCCGGACACGCAGCCTCTGCGAACGCGGAGGTGATGCTCAGCGGACCAGTTCGCGCATCGCGCCTTCGAGACCCTCGATCGTGATCGGATACATTCTTTCGGAGAACAATCGGCGGATGATCGTGGTCGACTCCGAATAGTCCCAATGCCTCTGCGCGACCGGGTTGAGCCAGACCGCGTGCGGATAGGTGCGCAACACGCGGTCGAGCCAGACCGATCCGGCCTCCTCGTTCACATGCTCGACCGAACCACCCGGCACCATGATCTCGTAGGGACTCATCGACGCGTCGCCGACGAACACGACTTTGTAGTCGTGCGGAAACTTGTGCAGCACGTCCCAGGTCGGAGTACGATCGGTGAACCGCCGCTTGTTCTGCTTCCAGACTCCCTCGTACAGGCAGTTGTGGAAGTAGAAATATTCCATGTGCTTGAATTCGCTCTTGGCAGCCGAGAACAACTCCTCGACCTGAGCGACATGGCTGTCCATCGAGCCGCCGATGTCGAAGAACACCAGCACCTTCACGGCGTTACGCCGCTCCGGACGCATATGGACATCGAGATAGCCGTGATTGGCCGTCTCCCGGATGGTGGCGTCGAGATCGAGCTCGTCGGGGGCGCCGGTGCGGGCAAACTTGCGTAAGCGGCGGAGCGCCACCTTGATATTGCGGATGCCGAGCTCGACGTTGCCGTCGAGGTCCTTGAACTCACGCTTGTCCCAGACCTTCACGGCGCGCTGGTGGCGGCTCTTCTCCTGACCGATCCGGACGCCCTCCGGATTGTAGCCCTCGGCGCCGAACGGCGAAGTCCCGGCCGTTCCGATCCACTTGTTGCCGCCCTGGTGCCGCTTCTTCTGCTCCTCCAGGCGCTTCTTCAGCGTCTCCATGAGCTTGTCCCAGCCCATGGCCTCGATCTGCTTCTTCTCTTCCTCGGTGAGATACTTCTCGGCGAGCTTCTTCAGCCACTCGGCCGGGATCTCAGCCTTCTCCATCGCATCAAGGAGGTTTTCGAGCCCCTTGAAGGTCGCGCCGAAAACTCGGTCAAACTTGTCGAGATTGCGCTCGTCCTTCACCAGCGCGGCGCGCGACAGGTAGTAAAAATTCTCCACGCTCTGATCCGCGAGGTCGGCGTCGAGCGCCTCCATCAACGTCAGATATTCGCGAAGCGTAACGGGCACCTGAGCGTCGCGGAGCGACGTGAAGAACTGAAGGAACATAAACGACAGATTGCCCGAGCAGTGGCGGGCGTCAAGGGGCGCCGCAAGTCTTCGCCCCTGTTGAAAACCGCAGATGGAACCGGGATTCCCGCCAAACGGAACGATCGGGTTATCGGTTGGGTAATTAAAGTCGGTGCAGGTGTGCGCGGGAAATAACCCGACAGTGCCGATGAACGTCCGTAAGCCCACCGCGCCCAGTTCGACCAGTCGGCTGACGACACCGGTCCTGATCGTCACGATGTTCGTCCTCGCACTGAGCGCCTGCGTTCTCGGCCTCGTGGTCTGGAAAGGCTACGAGGCGCGGCAGAACGCTCTCGCGCAAAGCGAGACCGAAATGCGGAACCTGGCGCATTCGCTGGCCGAGCACGCCTCTCACACGATCCAGACGATCGACGTGGTGATGGACGATCTCGTGGCGTTTCTGCGCCTGCCGTCGCACCCCTCCCGCCAGACGCTCGACGCGCGGCTGCGCGAAGTTGCCGACAATCTCGACCAGATCAACGAATTGGTGGTATTCGACGCCAACGGCAACATCCGATACGCCTCGCTCGCCATGCCGCCATCGATCAACAATGCGGACCGCAGCTATTTCGTCCACCACCGCGACAGCACAGACAACTCGCTGCAGATCACCGGACCTATGCTGTCGCGCCACTCGGGCCGTCCGATCATCGCATTGACGCGGCGGATCGAGAACGCCGATGGTAGCTTCGCCGGCGTCGTCATCGCCACAATCGAAAGCGACTATTTCACCGACTTCTACAAGACGCTCAACCTTGGCCCGGACGGCGCGATCACTTTGGCGGCCAGCGATGGGCGGATCATGATCCGTTGGCCGTCGGCGGCCGAAGGAAAGGATCTGTCCAACACGGTGTTGCTTCGCGAGCTGCTTCCGCGCGGTCCGCAGGGCTACAATGTGGAGACGTCGCCGTTCGACGGTTTAGTCAAGTACTACGCGTATGAACGGGTGCAGCGATATCCGCTGCTGGTTACCGTAGCCCGCACGGAAGCCTCGGTGCTGGCGCGATGGCATGAAGGGATTCGGTCGGACGCGTTGGTTGCGAGCGCAATGCTCGCCTGTGTGGTGCTGCTCGCCGCCGTGCTCGCCGGCCAACTCCGCAATCGTCAGCGATTCGAAGCGATCCTGCGCGAGCGCGATGCGCGTCACCGCCTGATCGACGCCAATATCGGCGACGTCGTGGTCCTGCTCGACGAGCACGGCGTGGTCAATTTCATGTCGGAATCGGTCGAAGCCGTACTTGGCTTCACGCCCGACGAGATGGTCGGTCGCGTATATGCCGACATGCTGCACCCGGACGATGTCGCCGGCGTGCGCGCGATGGGTAGGCGACTGGTAGATGCCAAAGACGGGCTGCGCGCCGAGTTTCGCATGGAGCGGGCCGACGCCACCATCGTCTGGCTCGAAGCCAACTTCCGCTACACGCGCCAGAACGGCAAGCCCGGCAATCACATTGTTTGCACCTTGCGGGACGTCACCCGGCGCAAGGAGATGGAGGACGAGGTCGACGCCCTAAATTCCCGCCTTGCGGAACTGGCACGCACTGATGGCCTCACCAGCCTGCCCAACCGCCGCGCGCACGAGGACTTCATTGAGGATGCGTTCGCCGCGCATGCACAACTCTCGGTGCTGATGATCGACGTCGACTACTTCAAAGGCTTCAACGACGGCCTCGGCCATCAGGCCGGCGATCAGGGCCTGAAGCTGATCGGCTCGCTGCTGGCGGGCGCCGTCGCAGCGATCGGCGGGCATGCGGCGCGCTATGGCGGCGAGGAATTCGCCATCGTTCTCCCGGGTGCCGATGCGGAGGCCGCGATGCAGCTGGCGCACCTGATCCGCCGCGAAATTCGTCAACTCGGCCTCGCCAATCCGGCCTCGCCTGCCGGCTATCTGACGGTCAGTATCGGCGTCGCCACCCGGACCGCCGAGACAAACGATCCAGCGACGCTGGTCCGCGACGCGGACACGGCGCTTTACCAAGCCAAGCGCACCGGCCGGAATCGCAGCGTCGCGGCGCTGGTCCACGTGGCCGACGCCGTCCCGCTGGCTCCACGCGCGGATGCCGAAACAGCCCCCTCCACGCCCGAGGCGACGCGGGTTCCAAACGCCTAGACCCTGCGGGCGCGTTTCCCTAAGGTTTGTCCGCTGCGGCATGGACGCCTGGGCAACATCGAGAGGGAGACCTTCCATGGGTATCGATTCCATCATCGTCTGGCTTCTGGTCGGCGCAATTGCCGGCTGGCTGGCGGGACTGTTGGTGCGCGGCGGCGGCTTCGGCCTGATCGGCAATATCGTGGTCGGCATCGTCGGCGCCGTCGTCGCCGGCTGGCTGCTGCCATTCCTCGGGGTGTCGCTCGGCGCCGGCATCTTCCGGGCTATCATCAACGCCGCGATCGGCGCTGTGATCGTGCTGGTGCTGCTGGCCATGATCCGCAGAGCCTGATACGCAGGCTCTCGGCGCTGCGATCCCGAGGTCGCAGCCGGGTGTGCCCACCACATCCAGAGACGCAACAACAAACAACAAGAATGGCGCGCGCCGCCTGATCACAGACGAGGCAGAAACGCATGAAGTTCACCGGCACCAAGGATTATGTGGCGACCGACGACCTCAAGGTCGCCGTCAATGCGGCGATCGTGCTCGAACGGCCGCTCTTGGTGAAAGGCGAGCCCGGCACCGGCAAAACCGTGCTGGCCGAGGAAATCGCGCGGGCGCTCAATGCCCCGCTGCTGACCTGGCACATCAAGTCGACCACCAAGGCGCAGCAGGGCCTGTATGAATACGACGCCGTGTCGCGGCTGCGCGACAGCCAGCTCGGCGACCCGCGCGTCTCCGACATCAAGAACTACATCAAGCGCGGCAAGCTGTGGGAAGCCTTCACCCACGGGGGGCGCCCGGTGCTGCTGATCGACGAGATCGACAAGGCCGACATCGAGTTTCCGAACGACCTCTTGCTCGAACTCGACCGCATGGAGTTCCACGTCTACGAGACCGGCGAAACCATTAAGGCCGAAAAGCGCCCGATCGTGGTGATCACCTCGAACAACGAGAAGGAATTGCCGGACGCGTTCCTGCGCCGCTGCTTCTTCCACTACATCAAGTTCCCCGATGCCGACACGATGCAGGCGATCGTCGACGTGCACTTCCCGGGCATCAAGCAGCGTCTGGTACAGGAAGCGCTCAAGATCTTCTTCGAAGTCCGCGACGTGCCCGGCCTGAAGAAGAAGCCGTCGACTTCTGAGTTGCTCGACTGGCTCAAGCTGCTGCTCAACGAAGACATGAGCCCCGAGCAGCTCAAGGAACGCGACCCGCGCAAGCTGATCCCCCCGCTGCACGGCGCGCTCTTGAAGAACGAGCAGGATGTGCATCTGTTCGAACGGCTGGCGTTCCTCAGCCGCCGCGAGGTCTAAGGGGCTGGTCAAAGGTGTGAGGGCGGACGCGTTTCGTCGCGCCCTCTCCCCGTCATTCCAGGGCGCGCGTAGCGTGAATCCGGAATCCAGAGCCCCTGCGGCCAGCGTGGTGGCACGGCGGCGCAGCACCTCAACTGAGACGCCGAGGAGTATGGATGCCGGGCCTGCGCCGCTACGCGGCGCACCCAGAATACCAACAGAGCGGCTGCATCGCGTTACGTACACTGCATCGCGAGTTCTGCGGCGTCCCACTTCTGCCCGGCGAAATCGTCGTCGGTGAGGAAGTAGTAAAGATAACCGCCCGGCCCCCAACCGGCGAAGTCCTGGCCGTTGGTATAGCCGCCGAGCTGCAGCAACAGCCGGTACACAGCGAACGATTCGTTGAGCTCCAAACAAAAGTCTTCGTCCTGCAGCAGATCCGGCCAGCCGAGCAATTTGCTGCCGCCGGTCTCCGATAGTTCTTCGGGCAAACCAAAGGCAGTCATTTCGCGACGAAAGCACTTGTAAAGGCCGAGCTGGTCCCGTTCGGGCAGGATCGCAGAGACGATGCTGCTCCGCGGATCGGGAAGATCGAACATCGGCCTGAACAGCAACTCGGCCCGCGCGAACCGCATCAGGATCTCAATCGGCGGCTCGGCCGGCACAAGATTGTCGGTGTCGGGCCAGTAATAAGCGGCGCCGCCCTGCCCGGTGAGCAAGCAGCCCATCGCCGTGTCGTGATCAGCAAAGAACGACAGCAGGCCGGTGGCCGGCAACGCCTCGGCGCCCGGCATTCCGTGCACGTCCGCGCAATTGATCTGGGCGATGAACAACATCGGCTCGCCCTCGGCGACCGGCCAGCTCCAGCCGGGCGGCGCGTATGGCATACCGCCGAGGCGCGAGCCGTCCGCCGGCGCATCCGGCCGCTCGCCTTGCGGCCACAGACCGATGGCCGGCCGTAGCCAGCGCAGCAACGCGTCCGCCTGACCCGGCAGGACCTTGCTGAGCCGATGCGCGATCTCCGCCGCCGACAAGGCCGGCGGCGGCGGATTGCGGGTCATCCAGAATACCGGGTGCTCTGGTGGAAGCTGCGGCATGCGCGCTGGCGGAGGACTGTCCGGCCACTTGAGGGCCTGCGCAGCCGCCTTTGCGACGGCCGGGTCCGAATGCTCCAGCAGACCGCTTAACGCTGCTGGCGAGCTAGCGCTTCGGCTCCGCAGCATCTGCAGGATCTGGCTCCGCTGCCGGAAGTGTCGGTTATACGCTCCGACATGCTCGATCTTCTCCTGCTGTTTCAGATTGTCGATCCACGCGGCCGCGAGAGCAGCGTCGTCCATCGTCTCGTAATCGATCATCCCAGCCTCCCGCCAAAGGAAACGAGAGCAAACGAACAAATCACGAACAGGCCAAGTCAGGATCTTCCTTTCGACCCATAGATCCTCCTCGGTATACAGAAAGTCCCGGTGGCCACTTAAAATAAGGGATTCGACTTGCTCATTACCAATTTCGGTATACAATCTGAACTCAGAATAAGAACCAATCTCAGGGAGGCCGCGATGCCCGCTTTTCCGCTCAACGCCTGGTATGCGGCGGCGTGGGACGCCGACATCAAACACGCACTGCTGCCCCGCACGATCTGCGGCAAACATGTGGTGATGTATCGGAAGGGCGATGGCAGCGTCGCGGCTCTCGAGGACGCGTGCTGGCATCGGCTGGTGCCGCTCTCCAAGGGCCGACTCGAGGGCGACACCGTGGTGTGCGGCTATCACGGCCTGAAGTTCAACGCGCAGGGCCGTTGCACCTACATGCCCTCGCAAGAGACCATCAATCCGTCGGCCTGCGTCCGGTCCTATCCGGTGGTCGAGCGACATCGCTTCATCTGGCTGTGGATGGGCGACCCGACGCTGGCCGATCCGGCGCTGGTGCCGGACATGCACTGGAACGACGATCCCGCATGGGCCGGCGACGGCAAGACCATCCACGTCAAATGCGACTGGCGGCTGGTCGTCGACAATCTGATGGACCTGACGCACGAGACCTACGTCCACGGCTCCTCGATCGGCAACGAGGCGGTGGCCGAGGCGCCGTTCGATGTGACTCACGGCGACCGCACCGTGACGGTGACGCGCTGGATGAAGGGCATCGAAGCGCCGCCGTTCTGGGCTGCGCAGCTGCGCAAGCCCGGCTTGGTCGATCGCTGGCAGATCATCCGCTTCGAGGCGCCCGGCACGGTGACGATCGACGTCGGCGTCGCGCCGGCCGGCAGCGGCGCACCGGAGGGCGATCGCTCGCAGGGCGTCAACGGCTTCGTGCTCAACACCATGACGCCGGAGACCGAGACGACCTGCCATTATTTCTGGGCGTTCGTGCGCAACTACCGACTGACCGAGCAGCGCCTCACCACCGAGATCCGCGAAGGCGTTTCCGGCATTTTCGGTGAGGACGAAATCATTCTCGAAGCGCAGCAGCGCGCGATCAGCGAGAACCCGGACCGCGTGTTCTACAATCTCAACATCGACGCCGGCGCGATGTGGTCGCGCAAGCTGATCGACCGCATGGCGGCCAAGGAAGCCGCGCCGCGGTTGCAGGCAGCGGAGTAAGCGATGAACGAGAAGGTCGCAGACCGCTCGATGTCTCAGACAGTGCGTGCGCAGCTCGCGCTACGCGACATGGTACTGTCCGGCCAGCTCCGCGCCGGCGAGCGCATTTCCGAACTGCAGGCGGTCGAGATCACCGGCGTGTCGCGCACGCCGGTGCGGATGGCGCTGGTGCGGCTCGAGGACGAAGGCCTGTTGCAGGCGATCCCGTCCGGCGGTTTCATGGTCAAGGCGTTTTCGGAACGCGACATTCTCGACTCGATCGAGCTGCGCGGCACCATGGAAGGCCTCGCCGCCCGCTTCGCCGCCGAGCGCGGCGCCAGCGCGCGGCAGCTCGAGCCGCTGAAGGAATGCCTCGCCGATATCGACCTGTTGGTGAAACAGGATCCGATCTCGGTCGAAGCGTTTTCGTCCTATGTGTCGCTGAACGCACGATTTCACGCGCTACTCAACGAGCTGTCCGGCAGCGGCCCGGTGATGCGGCAGATCGACCGCGTCGCCGCCCTGCCCTTCGCCTCGCCGAGCGCTTTCGTGATGGCGCAGTCGGCGCTGCCGGAGGCACATCAGATCCTGATGATCGCGCAGGATCACCATCGCATCGTCGTGGACGCGATCGAGAACCGCGAAGGCGGCCGCGCCGAGGCGGTAATGCGCGAGCATGCCCGGCTCGCGGTGCGCAACCTGCGCCTCGCGCTACGCAACCGCACCCATCTCGAATTACTCCCGGCGCTGGCGCTGGTGACGTCCGCCGCGGACAAATAGTACGGAGGCCGATATGCGTTTCGCCGAGCACTGGAGCCAGGCCAGCGTGATCGCGACCCGCGATCTCGCGCCGACCATCCGCGAAATCACCCTGAAGCCCGACGTGCCGGCCGGCAGCTGGGCGCCGGGCAGCCACATCAGCGTCGCAGTGCTGATCGACGGCCAACCGGAACGGCGCAGCTACTCGTTGATCCCGTGCGCCGACGGCCTGCTGCGCATCGCCGTGCGGATCGCCGACGACAGTCGCGGCGGCTCGCGGGCGATGTGGGCGCTGCAGCCCGGCAACAAGCTCGACATCTCCAATCCGACCTCGCTGTTCGAGATCGACTGGAGCCGCAAGCATTACTGCCTGATCGCCGGCGGCATCGGCGTCACGCCGATGCTCGGCATCGCCGCAGCGCTCGCGCGCAAGAATGTCGACCTGTCGATGCACTATGCCGTGAAGTCTCACGAGGACGCGGCGCTGCATGACGAGCTCGCCGCCCTTCTGGGCGAGCAGCTTCGCCTTTACCCCAGCGCAGCCGGCGGACGGCTCGACCTCTTAGCGACCTTCGCGGCCCTCCCCGAAAACGCAATCGCTGTGGTCTGTGGTCCGCTGCGCATGCTCGAAGCCGCCAAGCAGGCCTGGGCGGACGCCGGCCGCCCGGCCAGTGACCTCTGTTTCGAGACTTTCGGATCGAGCGGGCGGTTGCCGACGCGCGAGTTCCGGGTCCGGATCGGCACGACCGGACAGGAAATCCTTATTCCGCGGGACCGTTCGATGCTCGATGTGTTGAATGCCGCCGGCTTCGAGGTGATTTCCGATTGTCAGCGCGGTGAGTGCGGCGTCTGCGCCATCGACGTGGCCTGTGTCGACGGCGAGATCGATCACCGCGACGTGTTCTTCAGCACCGAACAGAAGCACCACAACGGCAAGATCTGCCCCTGCGTTTCGCGGGCAAATGGAACCGTGACCATCGACACATTGTACCGCGCGGACCAGCTGCCGAGCGCAGCCGCTTAGAGCGAGACGGTAGCGCGCCAACCAATATGGGAACTGCTCAGCGCCAGCCTTCGTGAACGTCGGTCGGCTGGTCGCAAACCCATTCGGGCCGAAGCATCACCTGGCAGCCCTTATCGAACGGAAGGGCACAAACCCGGCGCTGATCCTGCATGATTTCGATCGACCAGGTCAGCGGAACGGTCGGCTGCAGTTGGATAAGCCGCTGAATCACACCCGCCGCGAACAGCGTGGCATCGATGTCGTCGGCAAGCGCCGCCCCGTCGTGGCCCGGGCCATCGACGCGGTTGATCGGATCGCGGACATGAAAGCGATAGAACGGCATGTCGGTAGCATGGCGGCGGCGGGCCGCCTCCGGAATGATGTAAATCAAACGGGACTTATTTAACCGATCATTCTTTCGATCAGCAAGCTGTTAGCAAGCCGTGGCTGAACGGCATCACGTGGAAACCCGGGGGCCGGACGGGGGCTTATCGAACAGCTGATAGTTCAGATGGGCCTTCACGGCCGGCCATTCCGACGCGATGATCGAGTACACGACGGTGTCGCGGAGCGTCCCGTTCGGGGCGATCTGATGACTGCGCAGGATACCATCCTGTTTGGCGCCAAGCCGTTCGATGCCGCGGCGGGATTGATGGTTGAAGAAGTGGGTGCGGAATTCCACCGCGATGCAGTCGAGCGTCTCGAAGGCATGCTGCAACAGCAGCAGCTTGCATTGGGTGTTCAGCCCGGTCCGTTGCACGCGCAGCGTGTACCAGGTCGAGCCGATTTCGACCCGCCGATTGGCGGCGTCGACATTCATGTAGGTCGTCATGCCGGCGATCCGCCCATCGGCGTCCCTCACCGTCCAGGGCAACATCGCGCCCTGGGCCTGAAGCGCCAGCCGGCGGGCGATCTCGGCTTCCATCCGATGCGGCGCGGGAACGGCTGTGTACCAGAGCTTCCACAACTCGCCATCCTGCACGGCCTCGATCAGCCCATCGCGATGCGCGGGCTGAAGCGGCTCCAGCGTTGCGTGCGGGCCGCTGAGGGTGACGGGTTCGAGCCAGGGCATCTGCATCGCTTCCTTGTTGAGGTGGAACTCAACTTAGCCGCCATCGCCGAGCTTGTCCCGGCCATCCACGTCTTTTCTTAGGACCAGCGCCGAAGACGTGGATGCCCGGGACGAGCCCGGGCATGACGACAAAATGAGCTTGTGGCTTGTAGGCAGCCGCTTACTTGTTCAGGAAATTCAGCGGCAGACCGCCACGCGGCCAGTCCATGGCGATCAACTCGCCCTTGCCGGACAGCGTGATGTAAGCAGTCTTCAGCTCGGGCCCGCCGAATGCGATGTTGGTTGTGACGCGGTCACCGGTCTCGACCTGCTCGACCAGCGCGCCGTCGGGGGCGATCACCGAGATGCAGCCGGAAACCAGCGTGGCGACGCAGACATTGCCGCCAGCCTCCACGGCCAGCGAGTCGAACATCTGGTAGCCCCCAAGCCCGGCGATCGGCTTGCCCTTCTCGCCGCGGTAGATCACGTCGCGCGGCTTCACTTCGCCCGGCGCGGAGATTTCGTAGGCCCACAGCCGCGCGGTCGGGGTTTCGGCGGCGTACATCGTGGTTTCGTCCGGCGACAGGCCGATCCCGTTGAGCGGCAGCGTGCCGAAAACCTGTTCGGTGATCTCGCTCATGCCCGGCTTGATGTAGTAAGCGGCACCGACATCCATGTCGCGCGCACGGCGCTTGCCGAGGTCGGTAAACCAAAGCCCGCCATGCTTGTCGAACACCAGATCGTTCGGCCCCTTCAGCGGATGCTCGCCGCACTTGTCGAACAACGTCTCGACCACGCCGCTCTGCAGATCGACGCGCTGGATCGAGCCGCCGATATATTCGTGCGCGGCCGGCGCGCCGGGCATCATGGTGCCGCGCGACGGAAACCAGCCGAACCCGCCATTGTTGCAGATGTACATCTTGCCGTCCGGCCCCAGCGCGGCGCCGTTCGGGCCGCCCGGGACCTTGGCGACGACTTCCTTGCGACCGTCGGGCCAGACACGCGTCAGCTGTTGCGCGCGGATTTCGACCAGCACCACCGAGCCATCGGGCATCACCACCGGGCCTTCGGGGAATGCGAGATCGGTGGCGAGAACGCGGACGTTGGACATGAATCCTCCCGATGTTGTTCTTGTTGCAGGGCGGACATCAAAGCCCATGCGTGGTGACGCGCGATGTTAGGCATGTCGGTGCGCGCTGCCAAGCCGCGCACCACGTCCGAATTCCGCTCAGCGGCAGGAGCGGATCCCCTGTTACTTCGCGCCGTTTTTGGTCTCGGGTTTTGCGTCGGGCTTGGCGGGCGCCGCATCTTTCGCCGGCGCGGCGGGCTCCGACTTCTTCTGCGACGCCTGCAGTTGTTCGACGGACTTCTGCAGCGTCGCCACCGCGCTCTTCAACGCTTCGATCTGCCGGTTCGCGGTGTCGAGCTTCTGCTGCTGGTCGAGCCGCGCCTTGTCTGCGGACTTCTGCAGAAAGTCGATATTACTCTGCAGGCAGCTGGTGCGGCGCTCCATCGTCTTCTCGGCCGTGCAGATCTCGATGCCCGGCACGTCCTGCGCCAGCGCGGCTCCGCCACCAAGCAGCGTCGTCACCATCGCCCATCCCATCGTTCTGCCGATCATCGTGCGCTCCGTCTGCGGTTGCGTGAGCGTCAGCCAAGCGGCTTTGGTCCCGTGCTGTCAACGTGCACGGCCGCGGCCGATTGCCGGACTCGGTGCATCATGCGAGGCTTGGTCGATGCAAGAGGCTCCGGTCGAGGAAGAGTGTTTCGTCTACGTGCTCGGCTGCGCCAGCCCGGGCCGTTATCTCACCTATGTGGGCTGGACGCTCGATCTCGATCGGCGGCTAGCGCAGCACAATGCCGGGACCGGGGCCCGCTCGACCCGAGGCCGCAGTTGGGTTCTGATTCACAGCGAGCGTTTCACCAGCCGGCAGGACGCGATGAGCCGCGAATGGCACCTGAAGCGCGATCGCGCGTTCAGACGAAGTCTCGCTGCAAAAGCGAGAGTCCGGGGCGACTGAACCGTGCGGCTAAGTCACCGGCTGTGCCGGTTTGCAACAGAAAGGGGCTGCCGTTTTAACGTTTCGAACGCGCACGGAACAAAGCACGGCCGAATCGCTGCGAATCGGCTGGTCATGGTTGTTCACGCCCCAGATTTAGCTTTCGCGGGCGAGATGCCGCACAAGCACGGTCGCGGCCACACGCGAGATCTGGACCACAAGAGAGCAAATTCGTTAACGGCGACGATCGCAATGGATCGCGCCTGCCTTACGTGCCGTTCGAGTTGCTTTTTCTAAAAGAGGGCACCGAGCCCTGCCGCGACGTGTCCCACGCTGCGACAGCCAGCCTCAGCGATCTTAACGGATGGAACGCGATCAGAACGAAACGCCGACGAATCGGCCGAATCAGCAGAAGTTGACACCCCGACCGCAAGATATCGCCGCAGCAGGCAATGTCGGGGCTAGATGTAGGCAGGCCTCCCAACGGGCCAAACGTTGAAGGGCCGCAATTCGTTAACAGGGCGACGCACGCCGCCGCAGCGCGCAAGCAGCGTTGCGCGCTAAGGGAAGTCGCTCAGGCAAGAGTTACGGACAGCGGAGCGCTGGCAACGGAGGCCAGCCTCAGCACGCCGCCGACGAGCGGCGATGCGAGCGGACGCTCAGCTGCGCGGACGGATGTACGGCTCGACCGGACCGTGGACCTTGATGGCGAGCTGATTGCCGAAACGGTCTTTGGCGTTGCCGGCCGCGACGCGGATCCAGCCCTCGCTGACGCAGTATTCGATGACGTTGGTCTTGTCCTGGCCCTTGAACCGAATGCCGACGTCGAGCGCCAGCACCGCCTCGTTGTAGTAGGGGCTGGATTCTTCAACGGAGAGGCGATCGGGCAGTTCGATATTCTGGGTCTGATCGGTCATAGCAACGTCTCGATTTCTTTACCGAGCGATTCCGGCGTGGTCGTCGGCGCGTGACGCGATACCACACGGCCGGTTCGGTCAACCAGAAATTTGGTGAAATTCCACTTGATCCCGGAGCCGAGCAGACCGCCCTTCTCGCCTTTCAGGAATTTGTACAACGGATGCGCCTCGGCGCCATTGACGTCGATCTTGGCGAACATCGGAAAGCTGACGCCGTAGTTGCGCGAGCAGAACTGCGCGATCTGCGCCTCGTCGCCCGGTTCCTGCGCGCCGAACTGATTGCATGGGAAACCGAGCACCGAGAAGCCGCGCCCGCCGTATTGCTGCTGCAGCGCTTCAAGGCCCTTGTATTGTGGAGTGAGGCCGCAGGCGCTCGCGGTGTTGACGATCAGCAGCACCTGCCCTTCGAACTGCTTCAGCGAGATCTCCTCACCGGCCAGCGTCCTTGCCGAAAAATCATAGATCGATGTCATCAGCCCTGCCCTCTCGTGCGCGCTCACTGCACCGGATCGATCGGCGACGGCGGCGTGCCGCCCGCCTCGATCGCTTCGCCCGCGAGCAGGCATAGATCTTCGCGATAGCGGCCGGCGACGAGCTGCACGCCGACCGGGACGCGCCCAACCAGTCCGGTCGACACTGTCAGTCCGGGCAGCCCCATGAACGGAATGCCGACCTGCGGCATCTGCGCGGCCCACACGCGTTTGAACGAGGCTTCGTCCTTGAGGTCGAGGCGCTGCGGAAACGGCAGTTCGCCCGACACCGGCATCAGCAATACCGCGTAGCTCTGGAAGAACATCTCCCAGTCGCGGGTGAGAGTCGCGCGGCGGACCAGCAGGCGCGACAGCGTTGCGGCGTCGGTAATCTCTCGCGCGCGGTTACCTTTGAGGCAGGCCAGCGCGCCTTCGTCGCCCTCCCGCTCCGCGGCGTCGAGCATCGCCCGGTAGCCGTCGCCGAGCCAAAGCTGCGCCTGCAGTTCGGCCGCTTCGCGCAGCGGCGGCGTCTTGTCGATCAGTTCGACCGTCCAACCGGCGACCTCGAGCCGGCGCCCGGCGTCGAGCACCGCATCGCGGACTTCCGGCACGACGGCGAGATCATCCGGCGCGATGCACAGCGCTGCCCGTTTCTCTCGCGGCGCTCCTTGCAGCGGCGCCGGCACCCACCAGGGATCGCGCGCATCGGGCTGCGATAGCGCCGTGAGAGCAAGGCGCAGATCGGCGATGGTACGTGCCAGTGGGCCGGAGACCGCGCTGATTTGCGGACAGATCGGCCGCTCCGGCGACGACGCGTTGTAGGCGGCGATGCGGCCGAGCGTCGGCCGCAGGCCGTGTACACCGCACGCATAGGCTGGATAACGCACGGAGCCGGCGATGTCGGTGCCGTGCGCAATATGGCCGATGCCGGACGCCACCGCAGCGCCCGCCCCGCCCGACGAGCCGCCGGGCGTGATCGACGGATCGCGCGGGTTGAGGGTTTCACCGTGCAGCTTGTTGGCCGTGAACCAGCGATAGGAAAAAGCCGGCGTGTTGGTACGCCCGACAATCACCGCGCCGGATTTCAGCAGATTGTCGACCACCGGATTATTGGTCGCCGCGATCAGATCGCGCTGCAGCGTCACGCCGTTGGTGGTGGCGAAGCCCCGCTGATCGACATTGACCTTGACGGTGACCGGCACACCGGCCAGCGGACCGAGATCATCGCCGCGCTTCAGCGCCGCATCGACCGCGTCGGCCTGTGCCAGCGCAGCCCCGGGGCGATGGTCGATCACGGCATTGATCGCGGGATTGACGGCATCGAGCCGATCCAGCGCCGCCTGCGTCGCCTCGCGCGCGGACAGCTTTCGCGCTTGGACCAAGCCGGCCAGTTCGGTCGCGGACAGTCGCCAAATGTCTTGCATGTTCCCCCCGATCGACAGGAACTTGATAGCGCGCGGCCCGATGCCGCGCCACCGTCAAAATCGGGACGGCTCAGTGCCTGTTCCGCGGCAAAGCGGGCATGTCGAGCAATGCTTCGCTGAAGGGGAAATCCAGCACCACGTCGCCGGCTTCGTCAGTGACCTCGAGGCTGGCGCGGATCAGATCCACCTGCGCGGCCTCGGTCTTGACGATCTCCCTGATGGTTGCGCGGGCAACTTCCCAGGCATGATCCGCATCGCGCAGGTCTTCGCCCTGGGGATCCGGAATCAGCTCCGCACCGATCCGTGTATTGAAATAGTATCGCGGCATCCAAAAGTTTCCGTTTCTCCTCGGCAGAAAGTGAGGGCGGGGTCGAAGATGCGCAACCCTGTTCCCCGCATGGCGCCGTCCCGCGTCCCCGCCTTGCCGTGCTCGCCTTCTGCCTCATTTGGCTGTAACCACACAGGATGGCACCCGAAGCAGAACGCGAGATCCGTCCCGGCCACATTGGCGCCGCGGCGCCGCTGATGTCGCAGATGCTGCCCGTCGGCGACGGCCATACGCTCTATGTTGAAACCAGCGGCAACGCGGATGGTTCGCCCGCGGTCTATCTGCACGGCGGCCCCGGCAGTGGCTGCCAGCCCGACCACCGCCGGCTATTCGATGCGCAGCGTTATCACACCGTGTTGTTCGATCAGCGCGGCGCCGGCCGCAGCCGACCGAAGGGCGGACGCGACGCCAACACGCTTCCGCATCTCGTCGCCGACATGGAAACGATCCGCACTACGCTCGGGATCGAGCGCTGGCTCGTGGTCGGAGGCTCGTGGGGCGCGACGCTGGCACTCGCTTATGCGCAAGCACATCCACAGCGCGTCAGCGGCATCGTGCTGCGCGCGACCTTTCTCGGCACCCGCGCCGAACTCGAAGCGGCCTTCCTCGAAACGCTGCCGAGATTCTATCCCGAACTGAATGCGGACTTTCTGTCCCTGCTTCCGGAGAACGAACGCGCCGCGCCGCTGGATGCCTATTGGCGCCGCATTCTCGATCCGGATCCAATGGTTCACGAACCTGCCGCGCGAGCTTGGGGAGAGACCGAGTCCATCCTGTCTCAGATCGCCCCGAAACGGACGCGGCTCGATCACTCCAGTTCTGGCGGCACTCGGCCGCTGCCGTCCACGCCGTTCATGGAAGCGCATTACTTCGTCAACGACTGTTTCATGCGGCGGGATCAACTGATCGCCGAAGCCGGGCGGCTCGCCGGCATTCCCGGCATCATCGTGCAAGGCCGCTACGATCTGCTGTGCCCGCCCGCAACCGCCCATCGGCTGATCGCGAGCTGGCCGGACGCAGAGCTGCGCACCACCGATGCCGCCGGCCATCTGCTTTACGATCCAGGGATCCGCGATGCCGTGATCACTGCGATCAACGACGTCGCGGATCGGATCGAACGTCAGCGCTGATCGTCAGCCGCGATAGATCGGCGCGCCGGCAGGTGAGCCGGTCGTGCCACCGTCGACGAAGATCTCGACACCCTGAATGTGAGCCGCATCGTCGGATGCCAGGAACAGCACCGTCTTGGCGATGTGCTCAGGCTCGGCGATGCGCCCAAGCGGCGTAGCGGCGGCGATGCGGCGCTCGAGCACAGCCATCGCCTGATCGGTCGGCGCAGCGTCTTTCCAGATCGGTGTGCGCGCACCACCCGGGGCGACGACATTGACCCGGATATTGCGCGGCGACAGCTCGGACGCCATCACCCGTGCCATTCCCCGTAGCCCTGCCTTGCTGGCCGCATAGGCAGAGTAGCCGGGATTGCCCAGCACCGCGATCACCGAACTGTTGAGGATGATCGAGGCACCGTCATTGAGATGCGGCAGCGCCGCCTGCACGGTGAAGAACGGCGCGGTGAGATTGGTACGGATCACATGCTCGAACGCGTCGAGCGTGGTCGCGCCCAACGGGGTCACGCCCGGAATGCCGGCATTGGCGAACAGAATGTCGAGCTTGCCGAAACGCTCGGCAGCCTGCGCGGCGGCCCGCTCCAGCGCGGCGACGTCGTTGACGTCGGCCTCGACGGCAAGCGCCGCGGCGCCCAATTCCTCTGCGGCAGCCTTGAGCCGCGCCGCATCGCGCCCCGTGATTGTGACCTTGGCTCCCTCGGCGACGAACAGTCTGGCTGTTGCCAGACCGATGCCGCTGTTGCCGCCCGTGATCAATGCCGTCTTGCCCGCCAGCCTCATGACTTCCTCTCAGGTTGCATGATGAAACTTATTGCGATGTACGCCACTGGTTTTATATTGCAACCACACAAGCGCGTGATCGGCGGAGCGCAAGATGGTGAAACGAACAAGTTTTGAAGCAGACCCATGCCCGATCGCACGCGCCCTTGAGGCAATCGGCGACTGGTGGTCATTGCTGATTATCCGGGAAGCGTTATTCGGGGTCCGGCGCTTCAACGAATTTCAGGGCAAGCTCGGAATGGCCAAAAACATCCTCGCGAGCCGGCTCCGCAGGCTGGTTGAGCATGGCGTTCTTCGGACCGAGCCGGCCGCGGATGGCAGCGCCTACCACGAATACTTACTGACACCGAAGGGGCGGGGCGTTTTTCCGATCCTCGTCGCGCTGCGGCAGTGGAGCGAGGAATTCGACGCTCATCCGGACGAGATCGCCACCATTTTGGTGGATCGCGAAAGGGGGCGCCCGGTGAAGAAGCTTGAACTTCACGCAGAAGACGGCCGGCTGCTCAAGCCGGCCGACACCACGTTGCAGCCGCGATCAGCTGGCAAATCGAAGAAATCAGGCGCACGCAGCAGCGCCTCGTCGCACTGAAACCAGGACAACTCGTCGATGCCGCTCGCCGCTCAGGGAATGTTGCTGACCTCGATGGACATCGACGCGGCGGACGAGTGCGACTTCAATCGCTGGTACGACCGCGAACACCTCGCCGAACGCGTGGCTATCGACGGCTTCCTCGAAGCACGCCGCTATGTCGCGCTGGATGCCGTCCCGAAATATCTCGCGCTGTATGCGACTGCGACCTTCGACGTGTTGAGCAGCCCGGCCTATCGCATGGCGCTCGCCAACCAGACAGAATGGTCGAACCGCAATATCGCGAAGTTCAAGAACATGATCCGCGGCGTGGCGAGGATCACCGCAAGCCATGGCCAGGGCCGCGGCGCGATACTCGGGCTGGTGCGACTTCGCCCGCGAGCCGGCAATCAGGAGCACCTCCGATCCGCAATCTTCGCCCAGCGCGATCTGTTGTTGAGGAATGGCCTCGTCTCGATGCACCTGTTGGAGAACGATCCCGCTCTGTCGCGACCGCTGACGGACCCGCCGCGCGTGACCAGCCCCGGCGCCTCGGACTGGTTCGTGGTCATCGAGGGTACCGATCGGACGGCGGTCAGGACGTCGATGACCGAACGGTTCGAAAGCACCATCGGACCGGAGCTGATCTCCACTGGCGTTTATGCGCTGCTTTGGGATTTGACGAAGAGCGACCTCTCCGTGACCTAAGCCCGCTAAGCGACGGACTTGGCCGACTGCCTCTCGATCAGGCAGATCGAGCGACCAGCGGGCTTCATCCAGGCATCACAGCTTTGCGATAGGGCTCGTTCGGAACCCTTTCGCCCCTTGCGCGTCAATTCAGCTCGCCGATGTTGCCGGCCGCCACGGCTGGCCAAGGACGTGTTGACAAGCTTCCGCTCCCGGACGGAAATGCACGCGAGGCTCCCTCGCACCGAATGACAGACAAAGCACATGAACCCCGTCAAAGCGCTCGAACAACACGACCAGGCCGTCTGGCTCGATTTTCTCGCCCGCGGCTTTATCGCCAAAGGAGACCTCAAAAAGCTCATCGACCAGGACGGGGTGAAGGGAGTGACCTCCAACCCGTCGATCTTCGAAAAGGCGATCGGCTCCTCCGACGAATATGACGGCGCGATCACGACCGCGCTGAAACAGGGCGATCGATCAGTCGGTGAGTTGTATGAAGCGGTCGCGGTCGAGGACATCCAGCACGCCGCGGACGTGCTGCGGCCGACCTATGATCGGCTTGAAGGCCGCGATGGCTTTGTCAGCCTCGAAGTGTCGCCCTATCTGGCGCTCGACACCAAGGCGACCATCATCGAAGCCGAACGGCTGTGGGGTGCGGTCAAGCGCGAAAACCTGATGATCAAGGTGCCGGCGACCCGCCAGGGTCTCGCTGCGATCAAGCATCTGATTTCGAAAGGCATCAGCGTCAACATCACGCTGTTGTTCTCTCAGCAGGTCTACCGCCATGTCGCTGAGGCTTATCTGTCCGGTCTGGAGACACTGATTGCGAATGGCGGCGATCCTGCGCGTGTCGGCAGCGTGGCGAGCTTCTTCGTCAGCCGGATCGACAGCGCCGTTGACAAGCAGCTCGACGACAAGATCGCTCAGGCCGACGATCCGGAAGAGAAGGCGCGACTCGAGAAGCTGAAAGGCAAAGTTGCTATCGCCAATGCAAAGCTGGCGTATCAGGACTACAAGCGGCTATTCTCAGGCGATCGCTGGGCCAAGCTTGAAGTCTGCGGGGCCAAGCCGCAGCGACTCTTGTGGGCCTCGACGGGGACCAAGAACAAGGCCTACAGCGACGTCCTCTATATCGAGGAGCTGATCGGCCCCAATACCGTCAACACCGTGCCGCCGGCGACGCTCGACGCGTTTCGCGATCATGGCAAGCCGCGTGACAGCCTTGAAGAGGATGTCGACGACGCCATCGCGATTCTGAAGGATCTCGAGAACTCCGGCATCTCGCTACAGAGCATCACCGACACTTTGGTGACCGAAGGCCTGCAGCTGTTCGCCGACTCGTTCGACAAGTTGCTCGGCGCCGTCGCCTTCAAGCGCAACACAGTGCTGGCCGGCCAGGTCGGGACCCAGAAGCTCGCGCTCGCTGCGGACCTCGACAAAGAGGTCAAGAGCCATGCCGACGAATGGCGCAAGACGGGCAAGATCCGCCGGCTGTGGGATTTCGACAAGTCGGTGTGGACCGATACCGACGAAGACAAGTGGCTGGGCTGGCTGAACAGCGCCAAGGCCGAGCAATCCAAACTCGCCGACTACGCAGACTTCGCCAAGTGGGTGAAAGCCCGCGGCTTCACCGACGCGGTCGTCCTCGGAATGGGCGGCTCCAGCCTCGGCCCCGAGGTTCTCGCGGAGACCTTCCCGAAACAGGACGGCTTCCCGAAGCTGCACGTACTCGACTCCACCGACCCCGCGCAGGTGCGCACTCTCGAACAGAGTGTCACGCTGGGCACGACGTTGTTCATCGTGTCGTCCAAGTCCGGCGGCACCACCGAGCCGAACGTGATGAAGGACTACTTCCTGTCGCGTGTCGGCGAAGCCGTTGGAGCCGACAAGGCGGGGCAGCATTTTGTCGCCGTGACCGATCCGGGTTCGTCGATGGAGAAGGTCGCCACAGAGCAGAAATTCGTCCGCATCTTCCACGGTGATCCGACGATCGGCGGCCGCTATTCGGTGCTCTCCCCGTTCGGCATGGTGCCTGCGGCAGCGGCCGGCCTCGATCTCACCAAGCTGCTCGAGCTGACGTTGACGATGGTGCGATCCTGCGGACCCGACGTACCGCCAAGCGAGAACCCGGGCGTTCAGCTCGGCCTTGCGATGGGCTGCGCCGGCCTCGCCGGGCGGGACAAGGTCACGATCAGTTCGTCCAAATCGATTGCCGATTTCGGCGCCTGGGCCGAGCAGCTGATCGCCGAATCCACCGGCAAAGACGGCAAGGGATTGATCCCGATCGACGGCGAGCCGCTTGCAGCGCCCGGCGCCTACGGCAATGATCGCTTGTTCATCGATCTGCGCGTGGACGGCGAAAACGACCCCGCGCACGACGCGAAGCTGGCCGCGCTGGAAGCGGCAGGCCACCCGATCGTGCGGATCGTTTTGAAGTCGCCCGATCACATCGGCCAAGAATTCTTCCGCTTCGAACTCGCCACTGCCGTGGCCGGCGCAATCTTGGGGATCAATCCGTTCAATCAACCGGACGTGGAATCCGCCAAGATCAAGACCCGCGAACTTACCGCGGCGTTCGAAAAGTCCGGCGCCTTGCCGGCGGAGAAGCCTGCTTTGTCGACGGCCGGGGTCGATCTCTACACCAGCGAATCCAACGCTGCGGCGCTGCGCGAAGCCGGTGCCAATGGCACGCTGGATTCATGGATCAAAGCGCACCTGTCCCGCGCGCAGAGCGGCGATTACGTTGCCCTGCTGGCGTATATCGAGCGCAACGGCACACATATCGACTCGCTCCAGGGGATGCGGCTCGCCGTTCGCGATCACCGCCACGTTGCGACCTGCGCGGAATTCGGCCCGCGCTTCCTGCACTCCACCGGGCAGGCCTACAAGGGCGGGCCGGACAGCGGCGTGTTTCTTCAGATCACCGCAGACGACGCGCAGGACCTGCCGGTGCCCGGCCAAAGCGCCAGCTTCGGCGTGATCAAGGCGGCGCAAGCACGCGGCGATTTCGATGTTCTCACCGAGCGCGGACGGCGAGCGCTGCGCGTTCACCTCAAGGGCGATCTCGCGGGCGGCCTGAAGGCACTCGACGCGGCCGTTCGCGCGGCGCTGAACTGATGAGCAGAGATCTTCTTCGCGAGTGAGCCAGGCAATCCATCGGCCTCTGTCGCTGGACTTCTTTGTGGCTGCTGGCGGAGACCACGATCTCTGAGAACGAACAACGGGACCGCGCAATCAAGCGCGGCCTGGACACAAAGCTGGAGATTTCGGCATGCAACTCGGCATGGTCGGCCTCGGACGAATGGGCGGCAATATCGTTCGCCGTCTCATGAAGGATGGCCACCAAGCCGTGGTGTATGATCGAGACCCGGCAGCGGTGGATGCGCTGGCCAAAGAAGGCGCCTCCGCCGCAGGCAGCCTGGAGGACCTCGTCAGCAAACTCGGAGCGCCGCGCGCGGTGTGGGTGATGCTGCCGGCTGGCCACATCACCGAAACCACCATCGAACAGCTCAGCAAACTGCTCAGCGCCGACGACGTGATCATCGATGGCGGCAACACGTTCTGGCAGGACGACATCCGCCGGGCCAAGACGCTGCGTGAAAAGTCGATCGCCTATGTGGATGTCGGCACCTCCGGCGGCATCTGGGGATTTGAGCGCGGCTATTGCATGATGATCGGCGGCGACAAGCCGATCGTCGACCGGCTCGATCCGATCTTCGCGACGCTTGCGCCCGGAATCGGCGACATTCCACGGACCCCCGGTCGCGAGGAAAGAGATCCCCGCGTCGAGCAAGGCTACCTGCATGCAGGCCCTGTCGGCGCCGGCCACTTCGTCAAGATGGTTCATAACGGCATCGAATACGGTCTCATGCAGGCCTACGCCGAAGGTTTCGACATCCTCAAAAATGCCAATATCGACGCGCTGCCGAGCGAGCATCGGTTTGATCTCGATATCGCCGACATCGCCGAGGTCTGGCGACGCGGCAGCGTGATCCCCTCCTGGCTGCTCGACCTCACCGCTTCGGCGCTGGCGCGCAACGCGGCGCTCGACAGCTATTCCGGCTTCGTGGAGGATTCCGGCGAAGGGCGATGGACCATCAACGCGGCGATCGAGGAAGCCGTGCCCGCCGAGGTGCTGACCTCGGCCCTGTTCGCGCGCTTCCGCTCGCGCAAGGAACATACTTTCGCCGAGCGGATTCTTTCAGCGATGCGCGCGGGCTTCGGCGGTCACAAGGAGCCGCAGCAACATCCCGATGCGGCCCATCAGGCCGCGCCGCACCAGAAGCTCAACCCCACCTCGGAGCGTGCGTGACCAGTCAGCCCAATGCGCAGATCCCTGACGGCTGCGCCTTCGTCATCTTCGGCGTCACCGGCGATCTCACCCACCGTCTGGTGATCCCGGCCCTTTACAACCTCGCCGAATCCAATCTGCTGCCGGAAAAATTCTGCGTCGTCGGCATCACCCGCAAGGAGATGTCGAGCGAAGATCTCCGCGCCAGTCTGATGCACGGCTTGCGCAAATTCGCGACGCGGCCTGTCAACGAAGATATCGCCGACAAGCTGCTCTACTGCGTGACGGCCGTCAGCGCGGATCCATCGGATCCCTCGTCGTTCGATCGGTTGCGCGAACGGCTCGAGAAGCTCGAAGCCAACCGCAACACCGGCGGCAACCGGCTTTTCTATCTGGCGACTCCCCCCGACGCTTTCGCGCCGATCTCGACCGAGCTCGGCCGCTCCGGTCTGCTCAAGGAAGACGGAGGCGCCTGGCGGCGGCTTGTGGTCGAAAAACCGTTCGGCACCGACCTCGCATCGGCCAAGGCGCTCAACGAACACCTGCTCAGTATCGTCAGCGAACATTCGCTGTACCGGATCGATCACTATCTCGGCAAAGAGACGGTGCAGAACATCCTTGTGCTGCGCTTTTCCAACGGCATGTTCGAACCGATCTGGAATCGCGAGCATATCGATCACATCCAGATCACCGTCGATGAAAAGCTGGGAGTCGCCCATCGCGGCAGCTTCTACGACAAGACCGGTGCGCTGCGCGATATGGTGCCGAACCATCTCTTCCAATTGCTGTCACTGGTCGCGATGGAGCCCCCTTCGCACTTCAATGCGCATTCGGTGCGCTCGGCGAAAGCGGAAGTCCTCGCCGCGATTCAGCAACAGAGCGAAGAGGAAGCGCTGCGCAATTCCGTGCGCGGCCAATACACCGCCGGCAAGGTCGGTGATACCGAGATCGGCGACTACCGGAGCGTCCAGGACGTCGATCTGGCCAGCAACACCGAGACCTACGCGGCGCTGAAGCTGACGATCGACAATTGGCGATGGGCCGGCGTGCCGTTCTATCTGCGCACCGGCAAGGCGCTCGGCGCCAAACGCACCGAAGTCGCGATCAAATTCAAGCAGGCACCGTTCGCGATGTTCCGCTGCACACCGATCGAGGAGCTGTCGCAAAACTATCTGGTGATCGGCATCGAGCCGGTCGAAGGCATTGCGCTGCAGTTCAACACCAAGATCCCCGGCCCTTCGATCGCCATCGACGGCGTCGAGATGACGTTTCGCTACAAGGACTATTTCAAGGTCGCGCCCAGCAATGGTTATGAGACCCTGCTGCACGACTGCATGATCGGCGACAACATCCTGTTCCAGCGCGCCGACGGCGTCGAGGCCGGCTGGGAGGCCGTACAACCGTTCCTCGATGCCTGGGAGAAGGCCGGCGCCGAAGGTTTGCAGAGCTATCCAGCCGGTAGCAACGGCCCCGAGGATGCAGACGCGCTGCTGGCGCGCGACGGCCGCAACTGGCGGGAACCAAGCTAGTGCAAGCCGGGGATCACCAACACGTCGTCGTCGCCTCCGACGCCGAAATGTTGGCGCGATTGGCCGCGCAGCGGCTGATCGCCCGGATCGCCCTGCACCACGAACGGCCGGCGATCTGCCTGACCGGCGGATCCGGCCCTCAGCGAATGTTCGAGCTGCTGGCGACCGAATTCGAAGGCCGGATTCCATGGGCGCGCGTGCACTGGTTCATCAGCGATGAGCGGGTCGTGTCGCTCGACGACACGCTCAGTAATATGGGCACCGCGAAGCGCGTGCTGCTCGACGGCAGAGCGCCAGCAGACAACATCCATCCAATTCCCACCAGCAAAGGCGCTGCGCCAGATGACGTCGCGCGCCGCTACGAGCGCGAGCTGCAGTCCTTCTACGGCGCAACTACGCTGGACCCGACACGGCCCTTGTTCGACCTGGTGCTCGGCGGCGTCGGTCCCGACGGTCACACCGCCTCGCTGTTTCCCGGTTGGCCGCAACTTGCGATCCGCGACCGCTGGACCGCGGGTGTCGACAAGGCGCATGTGGAGCCTTTCGTACCGCGCGTCACCCTCACCTTCCCGGCATTGGCCTCGTGCAACGAGATGCTGTTCCTGGTTCACGGCGCCGGCAAGCGCGGCATCGTCGAACGCGTATTGAATGGTGAGGATCTGCCGGCCGGCAAAGCGCGGTCGAACGGCGAAACGGTCTGGCTGGTGAGCGAGGACGCTCTGCCGGAGAGCATTCGTGACCGCTGAGCCCGCGCCTCGCGCACTGATCGTGATGGGCGTTTCGGGATCCGGCAAGACGACGATCGGCAAGGCACTCGCGGCCCGGCTCGGCTGGACCTACGAGGACGCCGACGATTTCCATCCACCGGCCAATGTCGCGAAAATGAGCGGCGGGCATCCGCTCACCGATGACGACCGCTGGCCCTGGCTCCACGCCATCGCGGCCGAGATCGACAAGGTCGCCGATAATGGCGGTCATGTCGTGTTCGGATGTTCAGCCTTGAAGCGAAGCTATCGCGAGATTCTGGTCCACGGTTGCGCCGATATACGGATTGTCTATCTGGACGGCAGTCGGGAGCTGATTGCCAGCCGGATCGCGGCACGGCGTCATCACTTCATGCCGCCCGGTCTGCTCGACAGCCAGTTCGCGACGCTGGAACGGCCCGGCGCAGAGGAAAACCCGATCGTGGTCGGCATCGATGCCTCGGCCGAGCAAATCGTCGACCGCATCGTAGCGCAACTTCCTGAACCTTTCCGCCGTCGATCCTTCGTGGAGTAATAGTCGTATGTCCCGCATCAGTCTGGTGATCTCCGATGTCGACGGCACCCTCGTGACGTCGGACAAGCGTCTGACGGACGGGGCACGTGCCGCCGTCACGAAGCTGCGAAATGCCGGCATCGGCTTTACGCTGACAAGCAGCCGCCCCCCGGTCGGAATGCGGATATTCAGCGACACGCTGGGCATCACACTGCCGATGGGGCCTTTCAACGGCAGCTCGATCGTGGATCCCTCGCTCGCCGTGATCGAGCAGCACGTCATTCCCGCGGATGCAGCGGCAAAGAGCATCGAGCTGCTTGATCGCCACGGCATCGACATCTGGGTTTTCACCAACGACAATTGGTACATTCGCCGCGACGACGGCAAATACGTGCCGCACGAGCAGCGAACGATTCAGTTCGAGCCGACCCCAATCGACGACTTCACACCTTTGGTCGGAAAGGCCTGCAAGATCGTCGGCGCCAGTCCTGACTTCGCCTTGCTCGAACGCTGCGAGCCGGAGTTGCAGGCCGAACTCGGGGATAGCGCGCTCGCCGTACGCTCCCAGGACTACTACCTCGACGTCACGCCGCCGGGCCAAAACAAGGGCACCTTCGTGGAGGCGATGTCGAAACGGCTGAACATTCCGACCGAGTCGATCGCCACGCTGGGCGACATGCAGAACGACTTGCCGATGTTCAAGGTCAGCGGGCTGCCGATCGCGATGGGCAACGCCACGGCCGACGTCAAGAAACTTGCCGCGCATGTGACTCGCACGAACGAAGAGGATGGCTTCGCCGCGGCGATCGACTTCATTCTCGCCCGTAATGCCAGCAGTTAAGCCCCTTGCCTACGTTAACCCCTCGCCTACTGCGAACGCTGAACGGCCGGCTTCTTGCCGCATTCGGCCATCGCAGCGCTGAGATTATCGGCCGTGACTACGACAGCGATGTGAGTCAGTGCCTGAGGGAAGTTGCCGGTCTGGCGACGGGCGTCCGGATCGTACTCTTCGGCCAGCAGTCCGACATCGTTGGCCACGCCGACGACGCGGTCGAACAATTCTTTCGCCTCATCGATCCGGCCGGCCAGCACGTAAGCATCGGCCAGCCAAAGGGTGCACGCCAGAAACGCGCCCTCGATCGGCAGCGGCTGATCTGGCGTCTCGCGTGGGTCGTGGCGTAGCACGAAGCCGCGATGCATCAGATGTGTCTCGATCGCGGCGATCGTCCCGATCATCCGGGGATCGTCTGGCGGCAAGAAGCCGACAGCCGGAAGCAGCAGCAGGCTGGCGTCGAGCACGTCCGCGCCGTAATGGTCCACGAACGAGTTCTGCTTCTCATCGAAGCCCTTTGCGCAGACCTCACGATGAATCTGGTCGCGCAACGCCCGCCATTTTTCGAGCGGCGCCCGCAATTCGAATTTCTCCGCACTTTTGATGCCGCGATCGAACGCCACCCAGCACATCACCTTGGAAAACACATAGTGCTTCCCGGGCCCGCGGCGCTCCCAGATGCCGCTGTCGGCCTGATTCCAGACTTCGGCCAGATGCTCGAGCACGGCGCGCTCCATTGACCAGGTGTCTCCATCGAGCTCGAGGCCCGCCATCCGCCACTGGTGAAATGCATCGATCAGTTCGCCATAGACGTCGAGCTGCAATTGGCCATGGGCGGCGTTGCCGATCCGCACCGGCTGCGCGCCCTGATACCCCGGCAACCAGTCGGCCTGCCACTCCAGCAGCCGCCGATTTCCGTAAATCGAATACATGATCTGCATCTCGGCAGGCGCACCGGCCACGGCACGCATCAACCAGTCGTGCCAGGCTGAGGCTTCACTGGAGTAGCCATTGTTCATTAAAGCGAACAGCGTGAAGGTCGCGTCGCGCAACCAGCAGAAGCGATAGTCCCAATTGCGCGAGCCGCCGAGTTGCTCCGGCAGAGAAGTCGTCGGCGCCGCGACGATGCCGCCGCTCGGCTGGAAGATCAGCGCCTTCAGCGTGATCAGTGAACGCATCACCAGATCGCGATGGTCGCCGTCGTAAGTGCAGCGACCGGCCCACTCCGACCAGAACGCCTCGGTGTCGCGGAGCGCATCGAACGGATCGATGACGCTGGGTACCGGCAGATGCGAGGGCCCATAGCTCATGACGAACGGAATCGCTTCGCCAGCCTTGACGGAGAAGTCGGCGACCGTGGTCATTTCTTCGCCATGCGTGAGGACAGGCGTACGCAGCACCGCCATGTCCGGTCCGCAAATCGCGAGTAGCTCCCCTTCCCGCTCCCCTTGCTTCACCCAAGGAACGTTGACGCCAAAGCCGAAACGCAACACGAGGTGCATCCGCATCTCGACCGTGCCGGAATCGCCACGTACCAAACGGACGACATCCGACGCCTTACCGCGTGGTGGCATGAAGTCGATGAGCGTAACGACGCCGCCATCGGTCTCGAATCTGGTTTCCAGAATGAGACTGTCCCCGCGATAGCAGCGACTGGTCTTCGTCATCGGCCCACGCGGGCTGATCTGCCAGTGACCGTGGCTATCGTCGCCGAGCAACGCAGCGAAGCAGGCATCTGAATCGAAATACGGCCAGCACAGCCAGTCCATCGAGCCGTTGGACCCGACCAAAGCCGCTGTTTCGCAATCTCCGATCAGTGCGTACTCTTCGATGTTACCCGGCAACGGCGCTCACCGCGTGACGGCGATCTTCGGTGGCGGCCAATAGCGCCTGCCGGTTGATCACGGATGCGATCTCCTCGAGCCCGCTCGGCAGGCGCCGTCGCCAGTTCGGATGCTCGAACACCGTCCCAGGCACGTTCGGCTGATCGATGACACCGAGCAGATCCTCCAGCGAAATCGCCAGGAGCCGCGAGGGCGTGCGCGCGAGGAAAGTCAGCACCGCATAGATGTCTTCGTGCTGAATGCCTTGATGGCGCAGCGCGTCACCGAGCATCGTCAGCGCATGCCGCCGCGCGTCGTCGCTTTCGCCGGGATCGACACCGACCGAGCGCTTGAACTGCAGATCAGCGGAGCTTCGCCAGCCGGAATAAGTGGCGAGATCATGGGTGTTGAACGTCACCAGCGCCTCGGGGAGATAATGATCGATGCCGTAGAACCAGCCCTGATGATAATCACGCTCGAACATCATCACGCGATACGACCAGATGCCCCAGCTCGCTAGATGTTCGCGAAATCCTTCCGGCACCGTGCCGAGATCTTCGCCGATCACCACACAGTGATTGGCTACGCTCTCCTGCGCGGTGACCGCCAGCAGCGCATCGAACGGCATCGTGACGTAGACGCCGCTATTCGCCGCATAGCCGTGCGGGACGAGATACAGGCGGTTGAGCCCCAGCACGTGATCCAGCCGGATCGCGCCCGCGTAGCGCATCGCAGCGCGCAGCATGTCGCGGAACGGAGCGAAGCCGGTCAGCTCGAGCCCCGCAGCATTGAAGCCGGCAAGGCCCCAATTCTGTCCAGCCGAGTTGAGCTGATCCGGCGGCGCCCCGACGGAGAGATGTCGCGAGATCGCCAATTGCTCGTTCCAGGCGTCGAAGCCATCGCTCTGCACGCCCACAGCGACGTCGAGATAGAGCCCGACATCCATGCCACGAGAAGCCGCCAGATCGCGGCAAGCGCGAAGTTGGTCGTCGGCGCACCACTGCACGTACTCGACGAATTCGATCTCCGCGCCGTCCGGCCCCTCACGCAACTGCTCGAAGCGGGCGTCGTCCGGCTGTTGCCATTCGGTTGGCCACTCCCACCACGGCTTTGCGAATTTATGCCGCAGCGCCTCGAAACAAGCAAAGCGAGTGAGCAGAGGCGCACGCTCGCGGCGGAAGGCCTCGAATGCCGCGCGGCGCGACGGGTCCGGCGCCGTGCGGAAGCGCTCGTATGCGCTCCGCAGCGCACGCCATTTTAAATCGGCAACCGCATGATAGTCGATCAGTTCTGCGTCGCGCAGCAAAGCCGCAGCTTGTTCGGCTCCCGGCAGATCGGCGAGCTCGAATTCGGGAAGCTGCGCAACATCGATGTACAGCGGATTGAGAAACAGCCGGCTGTTCGGCGAATAGGGGCTGCAATCGCCCGGTCTGTCGTCGAACAGCGCATGCAGTGGGTTCAATCCGATGCCGCCCGCCCCAAGCCCCGCGGCAATGTCGATCAGACGCGCCAGGTCGGTGAAGTCTCCGATTCCCCAGTTGCGTGCCGAACGCAGACCATAAAGCTGCACGGCGACGATCCACGAACGCCGGAAATCTCCACGGTAGGCGGCCGCCGGCGCCACCAGCAGCGACGTATCTTCCGTGTGGCCCGCAGCGTCCGCGAGCTGCAGCAGGTAGCTGCCGGTCGGCAGATCAGCCGGCAGATCGAGGTTGCGGTCACTCGTCGTACCGGACGCCAGCGTGGCATCGCCTGCGACGATTTTCCACGCGACCGGCTCGGCCACGTCTGCCCTGAGGCGCGGTCGCATCCTGTCGCCATCGCGGATCACCGCGATGTGCTCGAGCAAAGGATGATCGGCGCCCGCAGGCATCGCATCAAGAATGATCTGAAGAGCTGCCGGTGGCGTGACGTGGCGATGCCCCTGGCCGTCGAAAAACTCGGTCTGGATCCCGAGCTCTGCCGCTTTGGTGAATAAATCCATCACGCACGCTGTCTGCGGCGGCGCGGGGAGCGCCGCGAATCCGTCAATCCCGAACAGGATAGTCGTCTGCAACGCGATTGCGTAGGGTGGGTTCCCGGAACCTTGCCGTTCCAGAAGCTTTGTAACGAGACGACGGCCCGTTTTTCGTTTCCAGGGGATGGGACGCCAGTCCTATACGGCATCACCGTGAACAAATCGACCCAAGCCTTTCAGACCGTCGCTGCAGGCGGTGCTTTCCACATCGAAGACATCTACCCCATCATCGATGGCGGCCGCTTTCCCGTGAAAAGGATCGTCGGCGAGCCGATCGAGGTGTGGGCGGACATCTATCGCGACGGTCACGACGTGATGGCCGCCGCGCTGATCTGGCGTCGCGAGCAGGATCAGGACTGGCAGCGCACCCCCATGCGACATTTTGCCAACGACCGATGGACCGCCACATTCGTGCCCGACGCTATTGGACGATATGTCTACGCGATCGAAGCCTGGACGGACGAGTTCGCGACCTGGCGTCATGGCGTCGAGTTGAAGCTGAAGGCCGGACAGGATGTGACCCTGGACGCCCTCGAAGGAGCCGGGATGCTGACCCGGGCCGTGCATGGCGGCGCCGAGGCCTTGGCGACCGTGCATCGGCAGTGCGAAAATTATCTACAGACCGGCGAAGTTGCGCCCCTGCTCGCTCCCGATCTGCGCGACGCGATGGCGGAGAGCCAGGCGCGTCCCGACCTGACCCGATCGGCCTTGTTGCCGCTGATGATCGATCGTGATCGCGCACGCAACGGTGCCTGGTACGAAATGGTCCCGCGCAGCCAGAGTAAGGTGCCCGGCCAGCATGGGACCTTCCGGGATTGCATCGAGCGGCTTCCGGACATCGCGGCGATGGGCTTCGACGTCCTTTATTTCACGCCGATCCATCCGATCGGCCGGGTCAATCGCAAAGGCCGCAACAATGCACTGAAAGCGGATCCGGGAGATCCCGGGAGCCCCTATGCGATCGGTGCGGAGGAAGGTGGTCACGATGCGGTACATCCCGAACTCGGCACGCTGGACGATTTCCGCGCCCTCCTCGACGCCTGCAAGGTCGTCAATATGGAAGTGGCGCTCGACATCGCCGTGCAGTGCTCGCCAGATCATCCGTGGCTGAAGCAGCACCCGAGCTGGTTCAAGCGCCGGCCAGACGGCTCGATGAAATATGCCGAGAATCCGCCCAAAAAGTACGAAGACATCGTCAACCCGGACTTCTCTTGCGACGACGCCGGCTCGCTGTGGAATGCGCTGCGCGATGTGATCCTGTTCTGGGTCGATCAAGGCGTAAAGATCTTCCGCATCGACAATCCACACACCAAGCCTTTGCGGTTCTGGGAATGGATGATCCGCGAGGTGCAACTCCGTCATCCTGACGTGCTGTTTCTCGCCGAGGCCTTTACCCGTCCGAAGCTGATGAAGGGGCTCGCCAAGCTCGGCTTCAGCCAGTCCTACACCTACTTCACGTGGCGAACCCAGAAATGGGAAATCGAGGAATACCTGCGGGAGCTTACGCGATACCCGGAGCGGGACTTCTATCGGCCCAATTTTTTCGTCAACACGCCGGATATTCTGCCCTTCCATCTGCAGGGCGGCGAAACATGGATGTTCAAGGCCCGCCTTGGACTCGCCGCGATGCTGTCATCGACCTATGGCATCTATAACGGCTTCGAATTGATCGAACACGAGCCGATCCCCGGCAAGGAGGAATATCTGGATTCCGAGAAATACGAAATCAAGGTGCGGGACTGGGACAAGCCCGGCAACATCAAGCCCTATATCAGAGACATCAACCGGGCTCGCCGCGCCAATCCGGCCTTGCAGCAGATCAGCAATCTTCGCTTCGTCGACATTCAAGATCCCGACGTGACCGGCTTCATCAAATATTCCAACGATCTCACCAACGTCGTCGCATGCGCGATCGCGCTTTCGGCCGAACCGCATGAGGTGTGGTTTCCGTTCGGCGACACTCAGGTCGAGGTCGGGGGTGAGCGCCGCGCCGTTGCGGCGGTCGAGAACATCCTCACTGGCGAACGCTTCGGCGTTGAATGGGGCGGACTGCATCTGCGGATTGATCCGCAGCGCGATCCCGCAACGCTGTTCCGCTGCCTCGCATGAAGGATGCAGCCATGAATCTGATGTCCCCAATTGACGAAGCCGAAGACGTGGTCGACGCTCACGCTGCTGACGATCTTTGGTATAAAGACGCCATCATCTATCAGCTGCACGTCAAAGCATTCGCCGACAGCAACAATGATGGCATCGGCGACTTTGCCGGCCTGACCGAGAAGCTCGACTATCTTCAGGATCTCGGAGTCACGACGCTATGGCTGCTGCCGTTCTACCCCTCGCCGCAGCGGGATGACGGTTACGACATCGCCGATTACGGATCGATCAATCCCGACTTTGGCACCATGAAGGACTTCCGTCGCTTCATCGCGGAAGCGAAGCGACGTGGCCTGCGCGTGATCACCGAACTGGTCATCAATCACACGTCGGATCAGCACGCCTGGTTCAAGCGCGCCCGGCGCAGCCCCAAGGATTCGAGCGCGCGCGACTGGTACGTCTGGAGCGACACCGACCAGAAATATCAGGGCACGCGGATCATATTCACCGATACCGAGAAGTCCAACTGGACCTGGGATTCGGAAGCCGGCCAGTATTATTGGCACCGCTTCTTCTCGCATCAGCCGGACCTCAACTTTGATAATCCCCGGGTCGTCAGCGCCGTCGTCAAGGTGATGAAGCGCTGGCTCGACACCGGCGTGGATGGCTTTCGGCTGGACGCGATTCCCTATCTGTGTGAGCGCGACGGCACCAACAACGAGAACCTCCCCGAGACCCACACGGTCATCAAGAAGCTGCGGGCCGAGCTCGACGCTTACGCCAAGGGCAAGGTTCTGCTTGCCGAGGCCAATCAGTGGCCCGAGGATGTCCAGGAATATTTCGGCCAGGGCGACGAGTGCCACATGGCCTACCACTTCCCGCTGATGCCGCGGATCTACATGGCGATCGCGCAAGAAGACCGTTTTCCGATCACCGATATCATGCGGCAGACCCCGGAAATCCCGACCAACTGCCAGTGGGCGATGTTCCTGCGCAACCATGACGAGCTGACGCTCGAGATGGTGACGGACGTCGAACGGGACTATTTATGGAAGACCTACGCGGCCGACCCGCGGGCGCGCATCAATCTCGGCATTCGCCGTCGCCTCGCGCCGCTGATGGACAATGATCGGCGCAAGATCGAGCTGATGAACTCGCTGCTGCTGTCATTCCCCGGCACGCCGATCATCTATTACGGCGACGAGATCGGAATGGGCGACAACATCTATCTGGGCGACCGCAACGGCGTGCGCACGCCGATGCAATGGTCGCCAGACCGCAACGGCGGGTTTTCCCGCGCTGACCCGGCACGCCTTTATGCACCGCCGATCATGGATCCGGTCTACGGCTATGCCTCGGTGAACGTCGAGGCGCAGGCGCGCAGCCTGTCGTCGTTGCTGAGCGCGACCAAGCGCCTGATCTCGGTGCGCAAATCCACGCCGGCGTTCGGACGGGGGTCGATGACCTTCATTCGCCCAAGCAATCGCTCGGTGCTGGCTTATGTCCGGCAGTACGAGGACGAAGTGATCCTGTGCGTCGCCAATCTGTCGCGCTCAGCCCAGCCCACCGAACTCGATCTGTCGCCGTGGAAGGAGCGCATTCCGCAGGAGATGCTTGGCCGCACGAAATTCCCGGCGATCGGCGAACTGCCCTACATGATCACGCTGGCGCCCTACGGCTTCTACTGGTTCAAGCTCGAGGAACGTGGCGTGTCGGAACATGTCGCACCCGCGGCAACCGTCCTCGAATTTGAAACCCTGGTCGTCCCGGTCGGAGCAACTTGGATGTCGCTCGCCCGCACCCGCGGCGTGTTCGAACGCGATGTGTTGCCCGCGTTCCTGTCGCGCACCCGCTGGTTTCCGGAGCGATCGATGCGGGCGATTCAGCCGCGCGTGACCTCCGCGATCCCGTTCTCCAACACGCACGATAACCGTCCATGGCTGGCGTTCTTCGAAGCCAGCGTACGCGGCATCAATGGACGCTATGTGCTGCCCATGCAGATCAATTGGGTCCGGTTCGATCGCGAGCGCTACAACCCGCGGGCGTTCGCAGCTGTGCGCCAGGGCTCACGTGAGGGCACTCTTCTCGACGTCGCGGGAGACACTGAGTTCACCACCCTGCTGCTCGACAACCTGCGGGAAGCCGTCGTCATCGAAAACGAAGGCGATCGGCTCGAATTCCGTCCCGGCTCGCGGCTCGCCGAGAAGCCGGCAGGCCCTTACGAACAGATCCGTTCTGTTTCCACCGAACAGTCGAACTCCACCGCTCTCGTGGGCGAGTATTACGTCATCAAGGTGTATCGGCGCCTCGAGAGCGGGATCAATCCCGAGATCGAGATGGGGCGCTTCCTGACCGAAGTCGCCGGTTATGCGAACACGCCATCTCTGCTCGGCAGCGTCGAGCTCGTCGAGGGCGACAACGTCAGCGCTATCGCCGTTGTGCATGACTTCGTCGCCAATCAAGGCGATGGCTGGGTCATGACCTCCGGCTATCTCGATCGCTATATCGACGATCAGCGTGTGCTGATGAACGCCGATAAGGAAAACGTCAGCGAAGAGCTGGCCCCCTATTTGCGCTACATGGAGCAAACCGGTCGCCGTCTGGCCGAGATGCACATCGCGCTCGCAAGCCACCCGGAGGTGCAGGCCTTCGCGCCAGAGCCGATTTTCAGCGACGATGCCCGACGCCTGACCGAGACTTTGTCGGCCGATTCCATTCGGGTTCTCGATGAGTTGAGCCGTAAGCGTGAAAGCCTCAAGGACAGCGAGCGGGCACTGGTCGATGACTTCCTCGCGTTGCGCGAAGGATTATCGCAGCGGCTCGCGCATCTGCTGGGCGAACACGGTGGCCTGAAAATTCGGCATCACGGCGACTTCCATCTCGGCCAGATGCTGATCGTGAAGGAGGACGTTTTCATCATCGACTTCGAGGGGGAGCCCCGCCGATCGCAAGCGGAACGTCGCGCAAAAGCGCCAGCCGCGCGCGACGTTGCTGGCCTGGTACGCTCGATCGATTATTCGACCACCGCGGCCCTGGAGCGGGCGTTGAAGACCCACCCCGAGGAAGCTGGCAAAATTGCCGCAGCGCTCGACGCCTGGCGGGAGAGCGCCACCGACGCCTTCCTTACCGCTTACCGCGAGACAATGGCAGACAGTTCGGTCTGGCCGGCCGATGCCGCAGCATCCGATCGGCTACTGGACTTCTTCCTGATCGAAAAGGCATTGTACGAGATCGAGTATGAGCTCGCCCATCGTCCCGACTGGCTCCACGTGCCGCTGGCTGGCATTCTTCGCATCCTGACTCGGCAGCCCGAGGAGACAACATGACTGCACAACTGACGGACGAGGCCTACGCGGTTCTCGAAGGTCGCCACAGCGATCCTTTCCACTACCTCGGCCCTCATCCGGAGAACGACCGCGTGGTTGTTCGGGCGCTGCTGCCCGATGCCACCGCTGTCGAAGCCGTCGGTGAACATGGCGAAGCCGCGGCGCTCGAGCGCCTGCACGATGCCGGCCTATTCGTTGGATCGCTGCCGAACGGCTCACGCCGCTATCAACTCCGCGCCCGCTTCGGCGACGCGACAGTCGAGCTTGAAGACCCCTACCGCTTTCCGCCGATTCTGACAGATTTCGATCTCTATCTTCTCGGCGAGGGCACGGATCAGCGGCTTTATGACAAGCTCGGCGCTCATCCGATGGTGCTCGAAGGAGTACCAGGCGTCGCATTCGTGGTGCTTGCACCGAACGCCCGCGGCGTCAGCGTCGTCGGCGACTTCAATTTCTGGAATCCCCAACGCCATCCGATGCGGGTGCGCGGCAACGGCTATTGGGAGCTGTTCATTCCGGGCGCGTCTGCCGGCGACCACTACAAATACAGTATTGTCGGACCGCATGGCGAGCAGTTGCCGCAGAAGTCCGACCCGTTGGCTTTCGCCGCAGAGCTGCGTCCGAAGACCGCATCGATCGTGGTCGACGCGACCACTCTGCCGCACCCCCGTCCGGCGCCTGAAAAAATCAACGCGCTGAACGCTCCGATGTCGATCTATGAGGTGCATCTCGGTTCGTGGCGCCGCAAGGACGGCGACCAATGGCTGACCTATCGCGAACTCGCGGAGCAACTGCCGGCCTACGTCCGGAACATGGGGTTTACCCATGTCGAATTTCTTCCTGTCAGCGAGCATCCGTTCGACGGCTCTTGGGGCTACCAGCCGACCGGCTTGTTCGCACCGACGTCACGGTTCGGCACGCCCGAAGATTTCTGCTCGCTGATCGACGCCTGCCACCGGCACGGCATCGGCGTGCTGCTCGACTGGGTGCCTGGTCACTTCCCGGACGATCCACACGGCCTCGGCAACTTCGACGGCACCGCGGTCTACGAGCACGCCAATCCGATGCAGGGCCGCCACCTCGACTGGGGCACGCTCATCTACAATTACGGCCGCACCGAAGTCGTCAACTTCCTGGTGTCGAATGCGCTGTTCTGGCTGGAGCGCTATGGCATCGACGGACTGCGCGTGGATGCGGTCGCGTCGATGCTTTACCTCGACTACAGCCGGCCGGCTGGCGGCTGGATTCCCAACAAATTCGGCGGCCGCGAGAACATCGAGGCCATCGAGTTCCTCCGTCGCTTCAATTCCGAAGTTTACGCAAAATTCCCCAATGCGACGACGGCCGCGGAAGAGTCCACCGCCTGGCCGCAGGTGTCGCGGCCGGTCGACGTCGGCGGGCTCGGCTTCGGCTACAAGTGGAACATGGGGTGGATGCACGACACGCTGAATTACATCAGCAAGGATCCGATCCACCGCAAATATCATCACGGTCAGATCCTGTTCGGCCTGCACTACGCCTTCTCGGAAAACTTCATTCTGCCGCTGTCTCACGACGAAGTCGTGCACGGCAAGCGGTCGATCCTGGGGCGGATGCCGGGCGACGAGTGGCAGCGTTTCGCCAACTTGCGGGCCTACTATTCCTTCATGTTCGGTCATCCGGGCAAGAAGCTGATGTTCATGGGCTGCGAGTTCGGCCAGGAGCGCGAATGGAATCATGACCGCTCGCTTGACTGGCACCTCTTGGAGTCGCCGAAATACGCCGGGGTGCAGGCGCTGATCCGCGATCTCAACAAGCTGTACCGCGAGCTGCCAGCGCTGCACGAACTCGATTGCGACCCCTACGGCTTCGAGTGGATCATCACCGAAGACTCCGGGCGGAATGTGTTTGCCTGGATGCGGAAAGGCAACGATACCCGTGCGCGTTGTCTGGTGATCGCGAACTTTTCGCCGAACGTCTATCAGGACTATCGCGTGCGCGTGCCCTTCCCCGGCCGCTGGCGGGAGGCTCTGAATTCGGACGCGGCCATCTACGGCGGCAGCAATGTCGGGAACGGCGGGGAAGTGCATACCCTTGACGGGCTGGTTCCCGAGCTTAGTCTGACCATTCCGCCCCTCGCCGCGATCTTTCTGACGCCGGAAGACTAACAATGCGCCTCACTGCTGGAAGCTGCTCTCGTCTCGGGGCGACCTGGGACGGGCGCGGCACCAATTTCGCTTTGTTCTCCGCCAACGCCCATAAGGTCGAACTGTGCCTGTTCGACAGTCAGGGGCGCCGCGAGCTAGAACGAATCGAACTCCCTGAGCGCACCGAGGACGTCTGGCATGGCTACCTCAACGACGTCTCGCCCGGTCAGCTCTACGGGTATCGTGTGCACGGTCCGTACGATCCCGAACGTGGCCATCGCTTCAACGCCCACAAGCTGCTGCTCGATCCGTACGCCAAGCGGCTGTTCGGCCGGCTGGTCTGGAGCGATGCGCATTTCGCCTACCGTACCGGAAGCCCGCGCGAAGACCTGTCGTTCGACCGCCGCGACAATGCGAGGGGCATGCCGAAGGCCATGGTGATCGACGAAACCGGCGGCTTCTCACGCCATGAGAACCGTCCCGGCATTCCGTGGGAAGACACCATCATCTACGAAGCCCATGTCAAAGGGCTGACGCAGCAACGCGAGGACGTTCCGCCAGGATTGCGCGGCACCTTTGGCGGTCTTGCCGCGCCCGCGATGATCGACCATTTCAAGCGGCTCGGCGTCACCACGATTGAACTTCTCCCCGTTCACGCGCTTATCGATGACCGCACGCTGGTCGAGAAGAAGCTGGTGAACTACTGGGGCTACAACACGATCTCGTTCTTTGCCCCGGAGCCGCGCTACGCTGCGGACAATCCCCTCGACGCGTTTCGCACCACGGTGGCGCGGCTGCACGATGCCGGGATCGAAGTGCTGCTCGACGTCGTCTACAACCACACCGCCGAAGGCAATCACCTCGGTCCGACGCTGTCGTTCCGTGGCATCGACAACGCCTCGTACTACTGGCTGTCGCGCGACAACCCGCGCTACTATGATGACTTTACCGGCTGCGGCAGTTCTGTGAATCTGCAGCACCCGCGCGTGCTGCAGATGGTGATGGACAGCCTGCGTTATTGGGTCGAAGTCTGCCACGTCGACGGCTTCCGATTCGACCTCGCTACCACACTGGCGCGCGGCCCCAACGGCTTTGAACGCAACTCCGGCTTCTTCACCGCAATCCGCCAGGACCCGGTGCTGGCTTCGGTGAAGCTCGTCGCCGAGCCGTGGGATCTCGGAATGGGCGGCTATCAGGTCGGCGCGTTCCCGTCGCAATGGTCGGAATGGAACGATCGCTACCGCAGCGCGATGCGGCGTTACTGGAGCGGCGAGGGCAGCCTGATCGGCGAAGTGTCGCGGCGGATGACAGGATCGTCGGACATCTTCAATCACGACAGCCGAATGCCGCGCGCCAGTATCAATCATGTCACGGTGCATGACGGCTTCACGCTGGCCGACTTGTTCAGCTACAACGACAAGCACAACCTCGCCAACGGCGAAGACAATCGCGACGGCTCGAACGACAACCACAGCAATAATTGCGGCCACGAAGGCCCGACCGACGATGCGGCGATCATCGCGCTCCGTCGGCAGCTCCGCAAGAACCAGATCGCCTGCTTGTTCCTCGCGCAAGGCGTCCCGTTGCTGCTCGCCGGCGACGAGGTCGGCAATTCGCAGAATGGCAACAACAACGCTTATTGCCAGGACAACGAGATCGGCTGGGTCGACTGGCGAGGACTGAACAGCGAAGGCGACGACATGGTCGACTTCGTTGGCCTGATGGTCGAGCTGCGCAAGAACTTCCCGCAGCTACGCTCACGGCGCTGGGTTGACGGCAGACGCGCCGACGGCACGTACGGCGTGCTGTGGCTGACGCCGTCCGCCGCGGAGATGACCGAACAGGATTGGGCCTTTCCGGACGGCCGCTTCCTTGCCTATGTGATCAGCCCATCGCAGCCGTACAGCAGTGCGATCTTCATCGTCTTGAACTCGGGTGTCGAAACGATTCCGTTTCTTCTGCCCCAGCTGCCCGAGTATCAGAGCTGGCATCAGCTCTTCGATACCACCAAGGACACTGTCCAGGTGGCGTCGCTCGCGTCGGGTAGCGCCTCGTCTGCCCCACCCCGATCCGTCATGGCGTTTTCTGGAGCCCCTGCATGAACAATCGAGCCCACGGCCCCCGCGTTACTCAAAACGGGGTCGAATTCCGGCTGTGGGCTCCGGACGCCGAGCGCGTCGACGTCATGCTCGATCGCGCCTATCCGATGAAGCAGGACAAGGACGGCTGGTTCCGAGCGGAAATCGAAGGGATCGGCGGCGGCGCGCGTTATCGGTTTCGCATCGATGACAGCAACGACGTGCCCGATCCGGCTTCGGCGTTTCAGCCGGAGGATATCACCGGCCCAAGCGAAGTGATCGACCACTCGGCGTATCATTGGCGGGCCTCCGAATGGCGCGGCAGGCCTTGGGAAGAAGCCGTGGTACTCGAGGCGCATGTCGGCACCTTCACCACGCCGGGTACATACCGGGCTATCATCGACAGGCTCGACGATCTGGTCGCGACCGGCATCACGGCGCTGGAGCTGATGCCGCTTGCGGATTTCCCCGGCCGCCGCAACTGGGGCTATGACGGCGTGCTGTGGTATGCGCCCGACAGTGTCTATGGCCGTCCTGAAGATCTGAAGGCGCTGATCGACGCAGCGCACGAGCGCGGACTGATGGTGTTTCTGGACGTGGTCTACAATCACTTCGGCCCGGAAGGAAATCACCTCGGCCAGTACGCGCGGACCTTCTTCTCGGAAGCGCACACCCCTTGGGGCAACGCGATCAACTACTATGTCGCGGAGGTCCGCGCCTTCGCCATCGAAAATGCTCTGTACTGGCTGCGCGAATATCGTTTCGACGGCCTGCGTCTCGACGCGGTCCACGCCATTCCGGATCAGGGCGAAATTCCGATGCTGTACGAGCTCAGCCGCGAGGTCGGCAAGTTGGCGGCTGAAACCGGACGACATCTGCACCTCATTCTGGAGAACGACGACAACATCGCCGCGCAGCTCGACCCGACGATCGATCCGCATCGCGGACAATATCGCGCGCAATGGAACGACGATTATCACCACGCCTGGCACGTCGCCCTGACGGGAGAAACCCAGGGTTACTATTCGGACTATGCGGGCGAACCGCTGCAGCAGGTCGCCCGTTCGCTCGGCTCGGGCTTCGTCTATCAGGGCGAACCGTCCGAGCACCGCGGCGGCACGCCTCGCGGCGAGCCGAGCGGTGAACTGCCGCCGCTCGCCTTCGTCAACTTTCTCCAGAACCACGACCAGATCGGCAACCGCGCCTTGGGCGACCGGCTCGAAAGCCTCGCCCGCGCCGAAGCCGTCGAGGCGGCGCTGGCCATCACCCTGCTGGCACCGACTGTCCCGATGTTGTTCATGGGTGAAGAGTGGGGATCGCAGGCGCCCTTCCCGTTTTTCTGCGACTTCCACGGAGATCTTGCCGAGGCGATCCGGAAGGGCCGGCGCCGCGAGTTCGCGGGCGCCTACGAGAAATACGGTGACGATGTCCCCGATCCGCTCGACGAGTCCACCTTCAAGAGCGCAGTGCTTGACTGGAGCGAGCGCGAGACGGGCCCAGGTGCGAAACGGCTCGCCCTGGTGAAGACATTGCTGACGATCCGTCGGGAGACACTCGTGCCGCGTCTGCGGGGCGCCAGATTTGGGGACGCGGCAGTCTCCGGGCGGAAGCTGCTGACCGCTGATTGGCGGCTCGGCGACGGCTCCACGCTCCGTCTCACGGCCAATCTATCCGACCAGCACCTAGATGCCGAAGGGCCGGTTGGAACCAAAGTGTGGGGCGATGATTGGGACGGGAGCATTCCGCCGTGGGCGGTTTCCTGGCGCCTCGAAGAGTCCTGATGTCCCCCCCGATCCCGACTGCAACCTATCGCATTCAGCTCACCGCCGATTTCGGCTTCGACGATGCGGCGGCTATCGTCCCCTATCTCAAGGCTTTGGGGATTTCTCACCTGTATGCCTCGCCTTTCACCAAGGCACGCAAGGGGTCGAGCCATGGCTACGACATCGTCGATCACACCAAGCTGAACCCCGAGCTGGGCGGTGAAGAAGGCTTCGCAAGACTGTCTGCGGTATTGAAGCAGAATGACATCGGTCTGATCCTCGACTTCGTCCCTAACCATGTCGGCGTGCATTTCGCCGATAATCCCTGGTGGCTCGACGTGCAGGAATGGGGTCCCGCCTCACCGCACGCCGCGTCATTCGACATCGATTGGGATGTGCTGCCGTTCCGCAGCCGCGGCGGCGTTCTACTGCCGATCATCGGCTCCTCCTACGGCAAGGCACTCGAAGCCGGCGAGATCGAACTGCGCTATGATGCGGACGAAGGCAGCTTCTCCGCATGGTACTTCGAGCATCGCCTGCCGATCGGACCGCAACGCTATGGCGAGATCTTGCGCGCCGTCGTGCGTGAGGCCGATGCGGCCGAGGAGCCCGCCGGCAAGGCTTTGCTCGACCTCGCCGCACGCTATCGCGGCGTCAGTCATCCCGACCGCAAGGAAGCACCAGCCTTCAAGGCTGCGCTGAAGGGGGTCGAGGGCGGTGCGGCGTTGATCGAAAAGGGACTTGCCGCGTATCGCGCCGGGGAAGGCCGCCAGACGCAAATTCAGGCGCTGCACAATCTGCTTGAGCGCCAGCATTACCGGTTGGGACACTGGCAGCTCGCGACCAGCGAAATCAACTATCGCCGCTTCTTCGACGTCAACACCCTCGCCGGCCTGCGCGTCGAGGACGCGGCGACGTTCGAGGCGATCCATCAGCTCGTCAAACGGCTCGTAGCTGAGGGGCACCTGCAGGGACTGCGCCTCGATCACATTGACGGATTGCGTGATCCCGCCCAATACTTCCAGCGTCTCCGCAAACTGACCCGCGATGCGCAAGGCCCGGCCGCAACACCGCTTTATATGGTCATCGAGAAAATTCTCGGCGAAGGCGAGAAGCTGCCGCGCTTCGCCGGCGTGCACGGCACGACGGGGTATGAATGGCTGAACGTCATCACGCAGGCGCTCGTGGACGGTGCGGGCCTCGAACCGCTCGACGAAATCTGGCGGCAGATCAGCAACAACTCACCGGATTTCGCGCCGGTTCTGATGCGGGCCAAGCGCCGGGTGCTCGAAACCCTGCTGCTCAGCGAATTCACCGTGCTGACGCGGCTGCTGGCACGGATTGCCAACGGGCACTACTCAACACGAGATTTTTCAGCAGATAATCTGCGGCAGGTGTTCGAGCTCTACGTCCTGCATTTTCCCGTCTATCGAACATACATCACCGGCAACGGCCCCACCGGGCCGGATCGCGCGCTGATCGACCGGACGATCGAGAAGGCGCGTGCCGATTGGTACGGCGCCGACGACGGGATCTTCGATTTTCTGCGCGATGCGCTGACGATGGATCTGCTCAAGCCCGGCCGCGCCGCCCACAGTAAGCCACGGGTGCGCCGGTTCGCCCTGAAGGTCCAGCAGTTCACCGGACCGACAATGGCGAAGTCGCTGGAAGACACCGCTTTCTATCGTTATCACCGCCTGCTCGCGCTCAACGAAGTCGGCGGCGAGCCGTCTGCCCACGCGCTGTCGCCCGACGCATTCCATGGGCTGATGATCCAACGCGCCAAAGACTGGCCGCATGGGATGACCGCGACGATGACTCACGACGCCAAGCGCGGCGAGGACGCGCGCACGCGGCTGCTGGGGCTCGCGGAAATGCCCGGCGAATGGGCCGCCACGGTCTCGAAGTGGAAACTGATGAATGCGCCGCATGTCGTCACAGACGATGGCCTGCGTGCGCCATCTGCCACCTTCGAATACATGCTGTACCAGTCGCTGCTCGGTGCATGGCCGCTCGAGCCCGACTCCGACTTCACTGCACGAATGCAGGCTTTTGCCCTGAAGGCCGCACGCGAGGGCAAGGAAGGCACCAATTGGATCAATCCTCATCCGGCCTATGAGGACGGCGTCAAGACATTCATCGACAGGATCCTCGATCCGCGGCAGTCCGGCGCTTTCCTGGAGTCGCTGCAGACGCTATCGCGGAGGCTCTCGATTATCGGGGCCCTGAACTCGCTGAGCCAGGTGACGCTGAAAGCAACAATGCCTGGCGTGCCGGATTTTTATCAAGGCACCGAATTTTGGGACTTCTCGCTGGTCGACCCCGACAATCGCCGTCCGGTCGACTTTACGGCCCGAGCCAAGTCACTCGAGGGGTTGACCGCACCAGATTGGAAGGGGCTGATCGAGCACTGGCACGACGGCCGCTTGAAACTGGCCTGGACGCGGCAGCTGTTGAAGCTACGCGGCGAGCTTCCGGAGGTTTTCACGGATGGCGATTATCGCCCGCTCAAGCTTGCCGGACCACATGCCGATCATGCGATCGCCTTCGCCCGCACTCACGGAAGTAACGCTGTGATTGTGGCGGTCGGCAAGAATTTCGCGCCATTGTCGGATCACGGCCGGCAATGGCCGCTCGCCGACGCCTGGGACGCCTCGATCGAGACCGACGGTCTCGTCTTGGACGACGATACGGCGGAGCAAGGCCTTTCGCTTCGCGACCTGTTTCGGGGCTTGCCGGTCGCGGTACGGCGCGCCCGGATCGCGGAAGCCCGGCCCGCCAAGCTCCGCCGCAAAGCCGAAGCTTGATCCCCTAGGCTGCCCTACTTGGGGGCAGCTTCTTCTCGCCCGCTATTTCTTCTTGTCCAGCAGCAGGTGGCCACGATCCTTGATGGCGCGCTGCGCCACTTCGGTAAATTTCTGCAGCAACCACGGCAGCCGGACTTCGACGACAACGTGATCGTCCACCACATCGACTTGGCCCGCAGCAACCTGCCCGAGCGCACGTACCCGGAACACCATGCGATCTCCCTCCCAGTGCTCGTGATCCACTTTCATCACCGGCACGGACACGGCCGCACGACTGAGGCCCACGCGCAGACGGCGGATCGCCTCCTCGCGGCCGAGCCGGTGGGGGATGGATACGACAAGCGGGGCTGACATCACGGGCTTCCTTTTGTCAGGGCGAACTAACCAAGGCTCATGTAGGCGGCCCGACAAGAAATAACAGGGCGCCTTCCACACGCCTGGGTTCAATTGCAGGAACCTTCGCTCTTGCAGCGGGTTTCTGCTGCGACAGGCGGAGCATTCGGGCAGTCCGTCGCGACAAGGAGAGCGAGATGTCTATCGGCACAATCATCCTGATCATTTTGATCATCGCATTGCTGGGCGGCTTCAGCGGCGTTGGCGGCGGCCCGTTCTACGGTACCGGTTATTACGGCGGCGGCGGACTCGGTCTGATCATCATCATCCTGGTGATCCTGCTTCTGCTCGGCAAAATCTAATCCGACTCGGGCACATCAGGCCCCGCTGGATGCAAGCGCCTTAACGGCCGGCTTCAGCGGGGTCGCGGCTTTGTCGTAATCAGACCAGGCTTTGGTCTTGCGCAGCAGCGACGGCACAGTCTCCACCGTGTAACGCTTCGGATCCAGTCCGGCTTTGACCTGAGGCCAGGTCAGCGGCATCGACAACGTGGCGCCCTCGCGCGCACGCGGCGACAGCGGAGCAACCGCAGTCGACATCCGATCGTTGCGCAGATAATCGAGGAAGATCTTACCCTTGCGCTGCTGCTTGGACATGTTCAGCAGATAGCGATCAGGGCTGTCTTCGGCCATCTGCGCACAGACGGTCTGAGCGAACGTCTTGGCCTGCTTCCAATCGACATCGTCCCTCGGCTTGAGCGGCACCACGACGTGCAGCCCCTTCCCTCCCGTGCTCTTGCAGAACGTCGCGAGCCCTAGCGCCTCGAGCCGCTCCTTCATCTCGCGCGCCGCGCCGATCACTTCGTCGAAGCCGACTTCTGGCGCTGGATCGAGGTCAAACACCAACCGGCCCGGTACGTCGTAGCGGTCAGGCGCGCAGTTCCAGGGATGCAATTCAAGCCCCCCGATCTGCGCAGCCGCGATCAGCCCTTCGACGCGGTCGATCTGCACATATGGTTTGCGATCGCCGGAGACTTTCGCCAGATCGATCAGATTGGACATCCCAGGCATTGCGTGCCGCTGAAAGAAGTGCTCGCCATTGACGCCGTCGGGCGCGCGCACGATCGAACAAGGCCGTCCTCTGACGTGGCCGATCAGCCAGTCACCGACGGCTTCGTAATAGCCGGCGAGATCCATTTTGGTGATCGCGCCGCTGAAATCGCTGGCCGGCCATAGCTCCTTGTCGGGCTTGGAGATCACCACACCCATCACCTCGGCACGACCGCCGGGAGCGCCCACGCTTTTGCGCGCGGCGCGCGGCGCTTTGCGCTTCGAAGTGGTCTTCGCGAGTTTAGCCGGCGTTCCCTTCGCCTTCGGCTCCGCGATTTCAACCCTCGCTGGGACTTCGGCCTCGACCTCCGACGCCGGCTTATCGGCACGCAGGCCTTTGAAGGCGGCTTGCCGCACCATGCCGGCGCCCGTGAAGCCGGCGAACTCGATCTCCGCGACCAGCTCCGGCTCGACCCAATGCACATCCCGCGTCTTGCGCGGCGCGTTCTTGCCGGTGAACGGGTTGTCCTTGCTCTCTCGCGCCTTCAACTCGGGGAGGATACGCTTCACCACGTCCTGACCGTATCCGGTGCCGACGATGCCGACATAAGCGAGCTGATCGTCGCGATGCACGCCGACCATCAGCGAACGGAATTTTCCAGCGGTCGTCTTCCAGCCGCCGATCACCACCTCATGGCCGGCACGGCACTTCGCCTTGGTCCAACTGTCCGTGCGACCAGAGCGATACGGCGCGTCGAGTTTCTTGGAGACAATGCCTTCGAGCGACAGCTTGCAGGCGGATTTCAAGATCGCGTCGCCGCCACTCTCGAAATGATCGACATAACGGATCAGCTTTTCTTTGCGCCGACCGCGCGCGACCTTCAGCAGATCAGCGAGCCGGGCCTTGCGTTCCACCAGCGGCAGATGGCGGAGGTCTTCGCCTTTGGCATAGAGTAGATCGAACGCAAAGCAGATCAGGTTGCTGGTGTCGCCGTCGGACAGCGCCGCCTGTAACGCCGCGAAGTCGGGATGGCCGTGATGATCGAGCGCGACGATCTCCGTGTCGATGATCACGTCCGGCAGCTCGGCCGCTTCCTTCGCAATCGCCTTGAACTTCGCGGTCCAATCAAGCCCCTTACGCGTCAGCAGCGAGGCCTTGCCGCTCGCGACGCGAAGCTGCATCCGGTAGCCATCGAACTTGATCTCGTGAACCCAGCCCTCGCCGCCCGGCGGCCGATCGACCGAAACGCAAAGCTGCGGCGACACGAAGTCTGGCATCGCCACGCGCTTGGCGCTTGCGCGTTTTGCAGACTTCGCGGCGGCTTTCGTGCCCTTCTTCTTCGTCACCGGCTTGCCTGAACGCGCCGACTTTTTGCCGGTCCCGTTGGCCGCTCGCTCATCCGCCGCCAGCCCCTCGTTCGAATCCCATACCGCGTCGGCCCTCACCCGTGCGATCTTGCCGGTCATGAACGGCTTCGGGGCGCGGCCCTTGCCTTCGGCGATCTGCTCCATGGCGCGGCCAGACGCAACCGAACGATCCTCGTCCAGTACGCTTTCGCCATCGCCGTCGCGTGCATACTCGTCGCGATGCTTGATCAGCAGCCAGTTGGTGCGCTTGCCGCCATTGCGATCATGGCGCATCCGCACCAGCACCCAGCTGCCGTGCAACTTCTCGCCATCCAGCGTGAACTTCAGATCGCCCTTCTTGAAGCCGCGCTCGGGATCGTCGCAATCCCAGAAACCGCGGTCCCACAATTGCACCGTGCCTCCGCCGTACTGCCCCTCCGGAATGGTGCCTTCGAAATCGCCATAGTCGAGCGGGTGGTCCTCGACCTCGACAGCGAGCCGCTTGTCATGAGGATCGAGCGACGGCCCCTTGGTAACGGCCCACGACTTGAAGACACCGTCGTACTCCAACCGCAGATCGTAGTGCAGACGCGTCGCGTCGTGCTTTTGGATCACGAACCGTCGCCGCTTCGAGGGGGCGACGGCAACGTCGCCTGACGGCTCCGCTGTCTGCTCGAAATCGCGCTTCTTGCGATACTGCGCGAGGTTCTTGTTCGGCGCCATGATGATCTCCCGCTGGACCGCAACTTGCGGACGCGGAACCAAAACCCTAGCGTTCGGTTGAAGTTCCCGACCGGTTCGCGCCGGCCGCCCTGCATTCACATCCCGCCTCGGAGAGCATCATGGCCCCGCGCCGCGCCTACTGGAAGGGCTCGCTCAAACTCTCGCTCGTCACCTGCCCGGTCGCGCTGTATCCGGCTTCGACCAGCGTCGAGAAGACCCGCTTCCACATGATCAACACCGAGACCGGCAATCGACTCAAACAGCAGATGATCGACGAGGAAACCGGCGACGTCGTCGAGAAGGATCAGAAGGGCCGCGGCTACGAAGTCCGAAAGGGCAAGTATGTCGAAATCGAAAAGGAGGAACTCGAGGCGGTCCAGATCGAGAGCACGCACACGATCGACATCGATAGCTTCGTACCGGCGGACGAGATCGACAAACGCTATCTCAACAACCCGTACTACATCGTGCCAGAAGGCAAGGCCGCGATCGACGCCTTCGCGGTGATCCGCGACGCCATGAAGGACAAGGGCCGTGTTGCCCTCGCGCGGATCGTGCTCACCAACCGCGAGCATGTGCTGGCGATCGAGCCGCTCGGCAAGGGGCTGCTCGCGACGACGTTACGCTACCCCTACGAACTGCGGGATGCCGACGAGTATTTCGACGGCATCAAGACGCCGAAGATCTCGAAGGACATGATCGAACTCGCCGGCCATATCCTCGATACGAAAGCCGCGCATTTCGACCCCTCGAAATTCAAGGACGACTACGAGGCCGCGCTGAAAACTCTGGTGAAACGCAAGGCCGCAGGCAAGTCGATCAAGATCCCGGAGCCGGAGGAGAAGTCCGACGACGTGGTGAATCTGATGGATGCGCTGCGACAGAGCCTTGGCAAGAAAAGCGACAAGCCCGCCCAGAGACGTCCTGCATCGGCGCGAGGTCGTGGACGCGCCGCGAAGAAGGCACATCGGTCCGCCGCCCGAGCCCGCAAGGCCAGTTGAGGGTTCGGCAGCGAGAGAGGGCGTCATGCCTCTCGACCTGGTGAGCATCCGAGCGCCCCTCAATCCGGGCACCTACACAGCTTGCGAGCCCCGGCATCTCCTAGGGAAGTTGAATGAGTCGCTCACTCAGAATCACGGCGGCGAAACCCTTGCCGCGGTGGCTTGGAAAGCCCGGGTTCGCCGTAGTACGGCGACCCGGAGTGACAAAGCCAAGCTGCAATGATCGCTTGGCTAGGTCGGTTTAAGACTTCTTTTTGGACGATTTCTTTGAGGATTTGCGGCCGGACGATTTGTGCCCCGGCGAGCTTTTGGCCGCCGATTTGCCCGACGAGGACTTCGTACTGCGCTTCGCGCTGCTCTTGGTGGTGTTCTTCTTGGCCGTACTTTTTGCGGCCTTCTTCGTCGTCTTCTTGGCGGCCTTCTTGCCAGAGCTCTTTGCCGACTTCTTGCTCGGCACCTTCTTGCCTTCAGTGCGGGCCTCGGACAGACCGATCGCAATCGCCTGTTTGCGACTCTTGACGGTCTTGCCGGAGCCGCCACTCTTCAACGTCCCCGCCTTTCGCTTCTTCATGACACGCTCGACGTCTGCCGATGCCTTCTTCGAATACTTACGGGCCATCCTGCTCTCCCTTGGTAACAGGGGCCTAATTGTTCCGGATGATAACAAGTTCCGAACGTAACGGTTTTTGCACGCAATCCGTGGCAGTTTCAGAGGCTCCGCAACGGCGATCTTTTGAAAAGCGGCTCGCCTGCCGAGGCGCCCCTTCATTCCATTCTGACCGACGCGGCCTGTCCCGTTGCCGGCTTCATCTTCTCGATGACGAAGATGATGATCTCGTCGCTGCGGGTCGTGCTCTCCAGACGATCACCGGTCTGCTGAACCATCACCGGAATGTCCACCATCGACATCGGATCGCTGCAACGCACGACGAGCCGCTCACCGACGGCGAGAGTCGTCAGCGCCTTGCGGGTCTTCAGCACCGGCAGCGGGCATTTGAGCCCGGCTAGGTCGAGCGTGATGTCGTTCATCGCCGAGGACGATGGCGAAGCCCGGCGGCCGCGTCAATCGTCGCCAGCTTGTCCTTATTGCGGATACAGGGTGCTGCGGGCTATGACCCAGACGCTGAACTTTGCTGGATGATACCTGATGACCGATCACCTCGCCACCTCCGCCGTGATTCTCGCTGGAGGTTTGGCGCGGCGGATGGGCGGCGGCGACAAGGCGCTACGCGACATCGACGGCCGCAGCTTGATCGCACGTGTGATCGATCGATTGGCGCCGCAATGCGCACCCTTGGTTCTGAATGCGAACGGTGAACCCTCGCGGTTTGCCGCGTACAATCTGCCGATCGTCAACGATCAGGTCGCGGATTTCCCCGGGCCTCTCGCCGGCATTCTCGCGGGGCTCGACTGGATCGACACGTATCATCCGGAAGTGCAGTGGATGCTGAGCGCTCCGGCGGATTGCCCCTTCCTGCCGCTCGATCTGGTTGCCCGATTGCATCAGGCGCGGATCGATCAGCAGGCGCAGATCGCGGTTGCGTCTTCGGGCGGCCGGTCGCATCCGGTCGTGGCGTTGTGGCCTCTTGAAATGCGCAGCGACCTGCGCCGCGCGCTGCTCGCCGATGACATCCGCAAGGTCGACAGATTCACGGCGCTGTTCGCCCGCGCGATCGTCGAATGGCCCGTGACTCCCTACGATCCATTCTTCAACGCCAACACGCCCGACGACCTGATCGAGGCCGAACGGATCGCTGCACGTCACGGCGCCTAGCGGGTCGAAACCGTCTGCGGAACGCCGACTCCGCTCGTGCGTTGGAATGTCGCAGATTTCGTCTCACAGGAGTTAGCCATGAAGCGCATCGCTCTGTGTGCCGCGGTCCTCGCGGTCGCATTCACGTCCGCCGCCGAAGCCAAAGGCTGCATCAAAGGCGCCATCGTTGGCGGCGTGGCTGGCCACATGGCTGGGCATGGCAAGCTCGGGGCCGTAGCCGGCTGCGTCATCGGCCACCACGAAGCCAACAAGGCCGACAAGAAAGCACAGCAGCAGACCAACCAGACGAACTAATCGATCGAACGGCAACACCGTCGCCGCGTCGCGCGAAGCAGTCAGGTCTGTGACCAGACCTGACTGCTCTGCTGAGATTGCAGAACCTTGATGGTTACGGCGTCAGCACGGCGCGACCGATCAGCTTGCCTTTCTGCAGATCAAGCAGTGCCTGGTTGGCTTTGGGCAATGGCAACGGCGTGACTGGGATTGGCGCGATCTTCTTGGCGCGGACAAGATCGAGCAGTTCCTGCGTCTCCGCAAGATTGCCCACATAGCTGCCCTGGATGGTGATGGCCTTCATCGGAATAAAAGGCAGCGCCCAGGGCGCGCCCCCGCCGAACAGGCCGACGATCACAAGCTTGCCGCCCTTGGTGAGACAATCAAAACCGAGCTGTGCGGTCTGCGCGTTGCCGACGAGGTCCAGCGCGCCGCGGATCGGCATTCCGGCCTTCGCCATGATCTGCTCCAGTGCGTCGGACGCGGCGCCGTCGACCGACGCCAGCGCGCCGGCCTTCTCGGCCGCCTCGCGCTTTGACGCGTCGATGTCGACCATGATGGCGCCCTTGCCCCCCATTGCCTTCAGCAAAGACAGCGCCATCAATCCGAGCCCGCCGGCGCCAAAGATCACAATCGGCTCGTCCAAGCAGAATTCGAGCTTCTTCAGCGCACTGAACGTGGTGATGCCCGAGCACGCGTAGGGCGCCGCAGTCACGGGATCGAGCCCGTCGAGGCTGAGCAGATAGCGCGGATGCGGCACGATCAGTTCGTCCGAGTAGCCGCCATCGCAATACACGCCGAGGAAGCGCGGCTTGAGGCACATGTTCTCGTCGCCGGCCTTGCACACCGCGCACTGGCCGCAACCGATCCACGGATACACCAGCGCGACCTGCCCGATTTTCGCATCCTTGGCATCGGGCCCGGCCGCGACGATCTCGCCGACGGTCTCGTGGCCCATCGTCAGCGGCAGCGCGACGCCGCGATCGGCAAGCGACAGCTTCTTGCGGCCGTGACCGAGTTCGTAGCCGCCTTCCCAGATGTGCAGATCGCTGTGGCAGACGCCGGCCGCCTTTACGCGGACCAGAACCTGAGTGCCGGTCAGTTCCGGCGTCGGGCGGTTTTCCTCGCTGAGCGGCTGGCCGAAGCCGGTAACACGGAAACTCTTCATGCGCGTTCTCCCCGATTATCGTTGAGGCAAAATATGACACGCCGCTGCAGGATCGTCGACCCGGTACGGCTTCATGCTGCCGAGCGAAATTCGTCGGCTGTTCGTTGCACCAGCTCGGCCACGTTCACGACGCCGCCGACGCCCGATGCGGAATGGCCCGCGCTCCAGATATCGCGCCAGCGCTTGGGCCGCTGCTCCCGCGCACCGACGTCGATGTCCTTGCCAATGTCGATCGCACCACGCTCCGGCAGATCGTCGGGATCGAGCCCCGCTGCGACGATCGAGGGCCGCAGCATGTTGGTCTGCAATCCGGTGAACGCCTTGGTGAGCAGGATGTCGTCGGCTGAGGACGACACCACCATGGCCTTGTAGCGCGGATCGGCGAGACTCTCCTCCGTGGCGATGAACTTGGTCCCCATATAAGCGAGGTCGCAGCCGAGAGCCGTCGCCGCGCGCAGCGCCACGCCATCGCTAATTCCGCCAGCCAGCACGATCACGCCGTCATAGAACTTGCGCACCGCGCGGGCGAAGGAGAACGGATTGAGCCATCCCGTCTGACCGCCCGCACCCGCAGTCAGCAGCACCAGCCCATCCGCGCCTGCTGCCGCCGCGCGTTCGGCATGACGAATACTCGCGACGTCGGCCAGCACCATCGCGCCAGCGTCGTGCAGCGGCTTGATCACCGGCTCGGGCGAGCCGACGCTGGTGATCACGATCTCGGGCTTGTGCGCCAGCAGCACCGTCAGGTCGTCGGCGAGCCGCGCGTTGGAGCGATGCACGATCAGATTGGGACACCAAGGCGCGGCGCGGCGACCGGATTTATCCGCGTGCGCTTGTGTGCGCTGTTCGATCGCGCTGATCCAGTCGTCGAGTTGTTCCGTACTACGGCAATTCACAGTCGGAAACGATCCGATTACCCCGCTTGTGCACGCCGCAGTGACCAGATCGACACCAGACACCAGAAACATCGGCGCCGCGATCAGTGGCAGTTCGAGCCTTTCGCGGAATTTACTGAGACGATCGGGTGCAGCCACGGTTGTTCCTCCTCATCATCTTTGCTGTTTCGCCGTAGCATCGGCGTGCTACTCTTGGTCTGAACATTGGCACGCGCAAAAGCCGATGACAAACATTCGGGAGCAAGCCCCATGACCGACGCCCTCAACGCATTCCCCACGGCCGGCACGCAAACGCTGCGCGCGCTGTCCCGCTATCCGACGCGCACCGCGTTCAGCTGGCCAGGCGGGACGCTGAGCTATCGTGGCGCGATCGACATGATCGGCAGCATCCAGAAGGTGTTCATGGGACTCGGCGCGCAGCCCGGCACCCGCGTTGCGATGCTGACCGCGAACCGCGCCGAAACCTGGTGCGCCGGTGTCGCCGCGCAGCTCTGCCGCTTCGCCATCACCTGGCTGCACCCGCTCGGCTCGCGCGAAGACCAGATCGACCAGATCGAAGATTCCGGCGCGGAGATTCTGGTGATCGACGCGGCGGCATTCCTGCAGCGTGGCGGCGAACTGGCGATGCAGGCACGCGGTCTGCGCCATGTCTTCACCGTCGGCCGCGCCGATTACGGCCTCGATTTGCTGGTCGCGCTAGGCAAGGCCGGCAGCGCCACGCCGAAGGATTTCGCGCAGCTCGACGACGTCGCCGTGCTGAACTACACCGGCGGCACCACCGGAAAATCCAAGGGCGCGCTGCGCCGGCATCGCGAGAACGCCGGCTTCGCCAGTGCCATTCTGGCCGACTTCGAAATTCCGATGGATCCGCGCTATCTCACCGTAGCGCCGATCAGCCACGTCGCGGGCACCAAGGTTCTGCCGGCGCTGATGCGCGGCGGCACCATTCACATGATGAAGGGCTTCGATCCCGAAGCCGTGCTGCAGACCATCCAGCGCGAAAAGATCAACTTCACGCTGTTCGTACCGACGATGATCTACGTACTGCTCGATCATCCGGCTCTGTCGAAAACGGACTTGAGCTCGCTCGATCTGGTGCTGTATGGCGCGTCGCCGATGTCGCCGACGCGGCTGATCGAAGGCATCGAGCGGATCGGACCGGTGTTCTCGCAGCTCTACGGCCAGACCGAGTGCTATCCGGTGTCGGTGCTGCGCAAGGCCGATCACGATCCGAAGCAGCCCGAGTTGTTCCTGTCCTGCGGCTTTCCGATCGCCGCCTGCGACGCGCGGATCCTCGACGACGACGATCAGGAAGTCGCAGACGGCGAAGCCGGCGAAATCTGCGTGCGTGCGCCGCACGTGATGAAAGAATACTGGAAGCGGCCCGAGCAGACTGCCGATACGCTGAAGAGCGGCTGGCTGCACACCGGCGACATCGCCAAGCGCGACGATCGCGGCTACATGTACATCCTCGACCGCAAGAAGGACATGATCGTCTCGGGCGGCTTCAACATCTTCCCGCGCGAAGTCGAAGACGTATTGTCGACCCACAGCGGCGTCGCGATGGTCGCCGTCGTCGGCGTGCCTGACGACAAATGGGGCGAAGCCGTCACCGCCGTCGTGGTAACCAAACCCGGCGCGCAACCCGACGAGCGTGAACTGATCGAGCTGGTGAAGAGCCGCAAGGGCTCGGCGCATGCACCGAAGCAGATCAAGTTCGTCAGCGAAATGCCGATGACCGGCGTCGGCAAAATCGACAAGAAAGTGCTGCGCGCCGAATTCTGGCAAGGCCGCGATCGAATGGTCGGTTAGTTACTTCGCCATGCCCAGGCTTGTCCCGGACATCCACGTCTTTGCCGCGCGGTTTGGTTCAAGGCATTGATGGCCGGACCGAGCCCGGCCATGACGGCATTTGCAGATGTCGGCTACGACCTGAATAGCCGCGTGTACTGCGTTTCGTGGCGGAGGCTGGCGAGGTCGGCGCGGAAGGTGGCGCTGCCGAGGTCATCGAGCGACGCGGCCAGAGCGCGGTCGCCGGTGGCGATGACGATCGGCTCGAGCGCGGCGAGGACGCGCTGGCTGTCGGTCTGGCCGAGCGGGACCAGCCGGGCGCCGGCGGAGATCCAGTTCGACACCACCGCGTGCAGAAACGCGTGCAGCGTGGCGGCGAGCGGCACGCCGTGCACGGCGCTGACGAGGCCGACCGCGACCGGATAGGCCAGCGCGCCGTCACAAGCCTTCACGGCGCGCTCCAGCCCGTCGCTGGCCCAGGCAGTGCGCACGATCTCGATGAAAGCGCGGCCCTGCGCGGTGGTTTCGAGATGACGCTCGGCCGATGGCACGAAGGCGACGGCCAATTCGGCGATATCCCGCAGCGCCGGCTCGTTTCCGGTTGCGACGGCGCGGTACGCGTGGGCGAGGAACACGCCGTCACAGAAGCCCGCCCCGTGTTCGAGCATCGCGGCGAGCCAGTCGCGCAGGCTCGTTGCATCTGTGATATCACCCGCTTCCACCGCCCATTCGAGGCCGCTCGAATAAGAGAACGCGCCGACCGGGAACGACGGCGACAGCCAGGTCATCAGCCGATACAGCGCCGCGCCCTGCTGCGCCGATAGCGGTTCGTCGGCCGATGCGCCCCGCTCAGTGGTCATGCTTGTGGGAATGGCCGTGCGCGTGGCCGTGATCGTGGCCGCAGTGCTCGTCGTGCACATGCTCGCTCGCCGCATGATCATGGTGCCCGTGATCATGGTGTCCATGATCGTGCTTGCGGTCATGCGCAGCATGGGCGTGATCGTGATGATCATGGCCGTGGTGATCGTGATGACCATGATCGTGGCCCGCATGACCATGATGCCCGTGCGCGCCCCCGCCGCTCTCGTGCGCCGGCGCGTAGGCGCCTCCTTCCGGATCGAACGGCGCTTCGATTTCGACCACCTTGCCGCCCAGCCCTCTCACCATCTCGGCGATGACGTGGTCGCGGCGGATGCGCAGCGCCTTCGCCATGATCTGCGTCGGCAGATGCCGGTTGCCGAGATGCCAGGCGAGCCGCACCAGATGCAGCGGATCGCGGCCGCGGATCTCCAGCAGCGGCTCGGGCGCGGCGACGACTTCCACCAGCCGGCCGTCGTCGAGCACCAGCGCGTCGCCGCCACGCAGCGCGATCGCGTGTTCGAGATCGAGCAGGAATTCGAGGCCGCGGGTGCCGGTCATCGCCATCCGCCGGCGATGGCGATCGTCGAATGCCAGCACGACGGTGTCGGCCGCCGGCTCCTTGAAATGATATTGACCGTGAACTTTGCTGGCTCGGATCATGAAGGGCTCATCGCATATCAGGACGAACCCGATGCTTTAGAGCATTTCCCGGGCAAGGGAAATCCGGATCACACGGCACGGCGAGGACTTCATGAGCCCTTTGAAACGGCTGTATGCGGCTCGATGGAAGTGACCACCTCCCCGTCGTCATTGCGAGGAGCGAAGCGACGAAGCAATCCAGAGGCTCGGCACACCGGTGCTGGATTGCTTCGCGGAGCCTGTCATCGGGCGGCGCTTTGCGCCGACCCGTTGGCTCGCAATGACGCGGAGAGGCATCTCAGAACGTCTCGACCTTGCCGTCGCTGATGATCTCGATCACCGTCGGCGAGGCCTTGAGCGGCGTCGACAATTCGCGCCACACTTTCATGTGCGGCGCGCGGGCGTGGGCGTTGAGATCCTGGCGACTCTCCCAGCGCTCGACCACCACGAAGGTGTCCGGATCGTTGATCGAGATGTGGCTCTCGTAGGAGATGCAGCCCTTCTCCTTGCGGGTCTCAGCGATGCAGGCCTTGGCGCCTGCGATGAAGGCCTCACGCGCCTCCGGCTTCACCCGGGTGGTGGCGACGACGTAGATCATGGGGATTGTCCCTTCTCGTTGATCGCGGTCGCGCCGCTTACTTCACGTCGACCTTGGCGGGCGTTATGATTTCGATCTTCGGCGGCGCCGCCAGGCACTTCGCCGCGGCGCGGCCGAACGCCTTGAAGTGCTCGGTCTTGCCGTGCGGGCCGAGCGCTTCTGCGTTTTCCCACTGCTCGACGAACACCATCTGGGTCGGATCGGTGACGCTCTCGTGCAGATCGTAGGCGACGTTGCCGGGTTCCTGGCGCGTGCCGGCAATGCACTCCTTGGCGGCGGCGATCAGCTCGGCCCGCATCTCGGGCTTCACGGTGAGTGTGGCGACGACATAGATCACGAAAATTCCTCCCGGCGGTTTATCGTTGCGGCAATTGCCGCGCGGACATTAGGCGGATGCGCGGGGCGATGCAAAGGGGCCAAGGTGCATCAAGCCCCGTCATTACCGGGCTTGACCCGGCAATCCATCCTCTTCGCCAAATGTCCTTTGCTCAGCGCGCTGCCTCGCTGCGAATCTGATTGAATTATCAAACAGCCACGGCGAATCGGTCTCGCGGCGCATGATGCGTCCGAGCTTTGCGCCCGTCGCTTCACAGCGAGGGGTGGGGGCGCGCCGGCTGGCGCAAAATGGGTGAGTTTTCGCGATGGTTTTGCGACCATCGCGCAACGCCTTCCGGCGCGCCCACCGCGGCGCTTTCTGATTTCAGGCCCGTGCTTCCGGCGACAGGCAAGGGTAATGAAACCCCACTGATCCGGCGGATTACGCCGCCTTCACCTGCCTCCGTCCAGCGAACTAACAAGTCGCAGAGCCTCGTAGTAGGCCCGGACGGGTCCCCGAAACCTCCCGGACGCATGGGTGCGAGCCACGCGCGCGGGACGCCGCGTCCGTTCGGCTCTGCCGGCACTTTGCCGGCGTCCTCGAACCATCGTTCCGGACCGGTGACCCGGCCCGCCGATCTGTCCCGCTGACCGACGCCTCGCGACAGCGCCCCTCACGGACAGGACGGCGGGGACTATAGTCCTTCTAGGAATAATGTCAAGGTCTGTAGCCCGGATGGAGCGGAGCGAAATCCGGGGTCGCGCTGGCGGTCATCCGTGGGCGATGTCCGTGTCGATGTGCAGCCCTCGATTACGCTTCGCTGCATCGAGGCTACGGGCTGCGCCCGCGCCCCCACGTCATCGCCCGGCTTGACCGGGCGACCCAGTATTCAAGGGCGTTCATTTGAAGCACAGCACTTCAACCGAAGTGCTCTGGGATACTGGGTCACCCGCTTTCGCGGGTGATGACCGCTGAGGAGTATGGCTCCTCTTCGCCTAAGCGATATTCAGAACATGAAGTAGCGCTGCGCCATCGGCAACACGTCGGCCGGCGCGCAGGTGAGGAGTTCGCCGTCGGCGCGGACTTCGTAGGTTTCGGGGTCGACTTCCAGCTTCGGCGTAGCGTCGTTGTGGATCATGCTCTTCTTGGAGATGCCGCCACGGACGTTGCTGATCGGAACCAGCGTCTTGGCGATGCCGAGATCGCGGGCCAGATTGCCGGCGGCTGCCGCCTGCGAGGTGAACACGACCGACGACGCGGTCAGCGCCTTGCCGTAGGCGCCGAACATCGGCTGATAGTGCACCGGCTGCGGCGTCGGGATCGAGGCATTGGGATCGCCCATCGGCGCCGCGACGATGCTTCCGCCCTTGATGATGCAGTCCGGCTTGACGCCGAAGAACGCCGGCGACCACAGCACGAGGTCGGCCATCTTGCCGACCTCGACCGAGCCGATCAGCTTCGACACGCCATGCGCGATCGCCGGGTTGATGGTGTACTTGGCGATGTATCGCTTGACGCGAAAATTGTCGTTGCGCGACGTGTCCTGGGAGAGCGCGCCGCGCTGCTTCTTCATCTTGTCGGCGGTCTGCCAGGTGCGGATGATGACTTCGCCGAGCCGGCCCATCGCCTGGCTGTCCGACGACATCATCGACAGCGCGCCGAGGTCGTGCAGGATATCTTCGGCCGCGATCGTCTCCTTCCGGATGCGGCTCTCGGCGAACGCCAGATCCTCGGCGATCGATGGATCGAGATGGTGGCACACCATCAGCATGTCGAGATGCTCGTCGATGGTGTTGCGGGTGAACGGCCGCGTCGGATTGGTCGACGACGGCAGCACGTTCTCCAGGCTCGCGACCTTGATGATGTCCGGCGCGTGGCCGCCGCCGGCGCCTTCGGTGTGGAAGGCGTGGATGGTGCGGCCCTTGAACGCCTTCACCGTGTCTTCGACGAAGCCGCTTTCGTTGAGCGTGTCGGTGTGGATCATCACCTGGATGTCGTACTCATCCGCCACGGTGAGGCAGTTGTCGATCGCCGCCGGCGTCGTGCCCCAGTCCTCGTGCAGCTTCAGCGCGCAGGCGCCGCCTTCGATCATCTCCTTGAGTGGGCCGGGGAGCGCGGCGTTGCCCTTGCCGGAGATGCCGAGATTGACCGGGAAGGCATCGAACGACTGAATCATCCGGCCGATGTGCCATGGGCCCGGCGTGCAGGTCGTCGCGAAGGTGCCGTGCGACGGGCCGGTGCCGCCGCCGAGCATCGTGGTGACGCCGCTCATCAGCGCGTGCTCGATCTGCTGCGGGCAGATGAAATGGATGTGGCTGTCGAAGCCGCCGGCGGTGAGGATCTTGCCCTCGCCGGCGATGACGTCAGTGCCCGGGCCAATGATGATGTCGACATTCGGCTGGATGTCCGGATTGCCGGCCTTGCCGATCGCGCTGATCATGCCGGCCTTGAGCGCGACGTCGGCCTTGACGATGCCCCAATGGTCGACGATCAGCGCGTTGGTGATCACCGTGTCGGCGGCGCCGTCCTTGTTGGTCACCTGCGACTGGCCCATGCCGTCACGGATCACCTTGCCGCCGCCGAACTTCACCTCCTCGCCATAGGTGGTGAAGTCCTTCTCGACCTCGATGATCAGATTCGTGTCGGCGAGCCGCACGCGGTCGCCGGTGGTCGGGCCGAACATGTCGGCATAGACGGAACGTGAAATTCTGGTGCTCACAACACGGCCCTCCCGCGCGCGGCGGTTTCGTCGAAGAGTTGTTCGAGACGCTGGTTGACGCCGCGACAGCCGGCCGCGACCTGCTCTGCCCAGTCGAGATAATCGATCAGCCGCTCGCGCTCCCAATCGTCCGGCGGCGACAGGATCAGCGAGCGCAGATTGCTGGTCTTGTCGGCGAGCTTGATCATGCGCGCGCGCGGCGTCAGATGCGGCGCGTGTTCGATCTGCAGCCGCTTGCGCTCGAGTTTCGGCAGCGTCTTGTCGTCGGTGACTTCGACCACGAGCGATGCGACGTCGTCGCTGAATTCGGAGGCGAGGTCGTCGCGGGTGACGCCGGTGTCCTCGATGGTGTCGTGCAGCCAGCCCGCTGCGGTGAGCGGCGCATCGCCGCCGTCAGTCGCGACCGTCAGCAGCAGCGCGACTTCGGCGAGGTGATTGACGTAAGGCTCCTTGTCGGCACCCTTGCGCCGCGTTCCGGCATGACGGCGCGCGGCGAAGTCGGCGGCGCGGGAGACCAGCACGAGATCCGTCATCTACAGCTTGCCCATCACGTCGCCGCGGAAGCCGTAGATGGTGCGGCCGCCGGCGAGCGCGACCAGTTGCACGTCGCGGCTCTGGCCGGGCTCGAAGCGCACGGCCGTGCCGGCCGCGATGTCGAGCCGCATGCCGCGCGCCTTGTCGCGGTCGAAGCGCAGCGCCGGGTTGGTTTCGAAGAAATGATAGTGCGAACCGACCTGGATCGGCCGGTCGCCGGTGTTCGCCACCGTCAGCGTCACCGTGGCGCGCCCGGCATTGAGTTCGATTTCGCCGTCTTCGATGAAGAGTTCACCGGGGATCATGGACTTCTCCTGCAAGCTCATGGTTCGAGACGCGCGCCTGCGGCGCGCTCCTCACCATGAGGGCATCAACACGGGCAGACCTCATCCTGAGGAGCGCCCGCAGGGCGCGTCTCGAAGGATGAGCGCGACAATGCGACATGCGCGACTACCTGATCGGCTGGTGCACGGTGACGAGCTTGGTGCCGTCGGGGAACGTGGCCTCGACCTGGATGTCGTGGATCATCTCGGCGATGCCGTCCATGCATTGGGCGCGGGTGAGCACCTCGGCGCCCGACTTCATCAGCTCGGCGACGCTGCGGCCGTCGCGGGCGCCCTCGACGATGAAATCGGTAATCAGCGCGATCGCCTCGGGATGGTTGAGCTTGACGCCGCGCTCCAGGCGCCGGCGTGCGACCATCGCCGCCATCGAGACCAGCAGCTTGTCCTTTTCGCGGGGGGAGAGATTCATGAAGGCACTCGATCGATTGCAGAACTCGTGGGGCGCGGTACGCCCGGTTCAGACTAACTAAACCACAGCCGTGGCAGCGCGCGGCCGGCGGCGCGACGCAGCACCGCGACCATGTCGGCGCGCAGCTTCGCGGCATCTTGAGCGCAGAACCGCGCCATTGCAATTCCATTCCAGGCGGTGATGCCGACCTCGGCGCCGAACGCATCGGCGTCTTCGCGCAGGCGCTCGACCAGCGCGGCGTCGCCCGGCGCGATCAGTGCGGTGCCGATGGCGACGCCGCCTTTGGCGACCGCGGGCCGATCCAGCAACGCGGCGATGTCGCCGTCAAGCCGGACGGTTTCGGCGAAGACCAGCTTGCCGCCAACCCGCAGCCGCCAGCGATCGACGAAGCGGCCGGTCCGCATCGTCTCGCCCATCGCCGAGCGGCCGAAAATGACGGATTCGCACAGCAGCAGCGACGCGCCGGCCGCGAGCTCGATGTCGATGCGGCGCTCGGCGCGGGCCTGATCGAACAGAATGGTCTCCTGCGGCAGCCAGGCCAGATGGCCGCCCTCCGCGACGCGCAGCGCGATCTCGAGCTGCGCCGACGGGCCGTGCGAGCGATAGACCTTCTCGGCGGCGGCGGTGGTCAGCGTCAGCCGTGCGCCCTCGTCGACCGTAATATCGATACCGAAGCGGTCGCCGCCAGCGACGCCGCCCGCGGTGTTGACCAGCACAGCGGAGAGCCCCTGCTGCTCGGGCGAGGGAAAGCGGACGCGGAGCGAGCCGGATTCATGCAACTGCCCGCGCCGCGTGGCGCCATCGACGGCGCGGACGTCGAACGCCACCGCGCCCTGGGCACGATTGCCGGCGAACACCGCCGACTCGGCTGCGCTGGTGTCGGTCTGCATCCTTCCCCCGGGCCGCGGCCGACCGGCCGCGCGTGATTACAGCGCCATCTGCCGGCTGATCTCGGCGGGATCAAGGTTGGCGCGGTCGCAGGTGTACTTCACTGCGCCGCGGTCCATCACCGCAAAGCTGTCGCCGAGTTCGCAGGCGAAATCGAGATATTGCTCGACCAGCACAATGGCGATGTTGCCGAGGCTGCGCAAATAGGAAATCGCGCGGCCGATGTCCTTGATGATCGACGGCTGGATGCCCTCGGTCGGCTCGTCGAGCAGCAGCAGTTTGGGCCGCATCACCAGCGCGCGGCCGATCGCGAGTTGCTGCTGCTGGCCGCCCGAGAGGTCGCCGCCGCGGCGGCCGAGCATCGAATTCAGCACCGGAAACAGCGAGAACACGTCGTCGGGGATCGACTTGTCGGCGCGCTTCAGCGGCGCGTAGCCGGTCTTGAGATTTTCCTCGACGGTGAGCAGCGGAAAGATCTCGCGGCCCTGCGGCACCAGCGAGATGCCACGCCGCGCGCGCTCGTAGGGCTTCAGATGCGAGATGTCGGCGCCGTCGAAGGTGATCGAGCCCGACGCGATCGGCTGCTGGCCGACCATCGCGCGCAAGAGGCTGGTCTTGCCGACGCCGTTCCGGCCGAGCACGCAGGTCACCTTCCCCGGCTCCGCCGCGATCGACACCCCGCGCAAGGCCTGCGCCGCGCCGTAGTAGAGGTTGATGTTGTCGACGGTCAGCATTGGCTTCCTCAATACGTACGTTCAGCAAGGGCTCGCGTGAATTGCACTGCAGTCATCCCACTCACCGGCCGTCATCCCCCGCGAATGCGGGGGATCCAGTACGCCGTAGCGTCGCGATATAAAAGCGACACTCTGGAATACTGGGTCGCCCGCTTTCGCGGGCGATGACGGTTGGGAGTATGGAGACGCATTAGTCCATATCATCAGTCCACATCACCGTCCCAAATACACCTCAACCACCCGCTCGTTCGCCGAGACGTCGTCGATCGTGCCCTCGGCCAGCACGGTGCCTTCGTGCAAACACGTCACCTTGACGCCGAGTTCGCGGACGAAGGTCATGTCGTGTTCGACGACGACCACGGTCTTGTCGTGGCTGTTGATCTCTTTGAGGAGCTCGGCGGTCTGATGGGTCTCGACATCTGTCATGCCTGCGACCGGTTCGTCGACCAGCAACAGCTTCGGGTCCTGCGCCAGCAGCATGCCGATCTCGAGCCACTGCTTCTGACCGTGCGACAGGTTACCGGCGAGGCGGTCACGGGAATCGCCGAGCTTGATGATCTCGAGCACGCGGTCGATCCGCTTGCTCTCCGGCTCGCTGCGCCGCCAGAACAGCGTGCCGCGGACGCGGTGATCGACGTTGAGCGCCAGCAGCAGATTGTCCTCGATGGTCTGGCTCTCGAACACCGTGGGCTTCTGGAATTTGCGGCCGATGCCGAGCTTGGCGATCTCGGTCTCGTCGAGCTTGGTGAGGTCGGTGGTACCGTCGAACACCACCTCGCCTTTGTCGGGCTTGGTCTTGCCGGTGATGATGTCCATCATCGTGGTCTTGCCCGCGCCGTTGGGGCCGATGATGGCGCGCATCTCGCCGGGCTCGAGCGTCAGCGACAGATTGTTGATCGCGTGGAAGCCGTCAAACGAGACGTGGACGCCGTCAAGATACAGCATCGCCGAGGTGGTGCGGGTTTCCAGCAGGCTCATCGCGCTTACTCCGCCATCTTCGGCGCGATCACGCCGTCTTCGCGCGCGGCGCTCTCGCGCGCCGCCGCGGCCGCATCGTCGCGCTTGGCCTGGTCCTTCTCCCTGCCCTTCTCCCACCAGGCGTTGAAGGTGCCGATGATGCCCTTGGGCAGCAGCAGCGTCACCAGCACGAACAGCGCGCCGAGCATGAACAGCCAATACGGCGCCAGCGGCCCGGAGGTGAACACGGTCTTGGCGTAGTTGACCACGACGGCGCCGAGCGCCGCGCCCACCAGCGTGCCGCGGCCGCCAACCGCGACCCAGATCACCGCCTCGATCGAATTGGCCGGGGCGAATTCGCCGGGGTTGATGATGCCGACCTGCGGCACGTACAGCGCGCCGGCGACGCCGGCCATGCAGGCCGACAGCGTGAACACGAACAGCTTGTAGGATTCGACCCGGTAGCCGAGGAACCGGGTGCGGCTCTCGGCGTCGCGGATCGCGATCAGCACCTTGCCGAGCTTCGAGGTGACCACCGCACGGCAGATCAGGAAGCCGATGCCGAGCGCCAGACAGCTCAGCACGAACAGCGCCGCGCGCGTCCCGTCGGCCTGGACGTTGAAGCCGAGGATGTCCTTGAAGTCGGTCAGGCCGTTATTGCCGCCGAAGCCGAAATCGTTGCGGAAGAAGGCGAGCAGCAGCGCGTAGGTCATCGCCTGGGTGATGATCGACAGATACACGCCGGTGACGCGCGAGCGGAACGCCAGCCAGCCGAAGCAGAACGCGAGCAGACCCGGCACGATCAGCACCATCAGGGCGGCGAACCAGAAATGGTCGAAGCCGTACCAGTACCACGGCAGTTCCTTGTAGTTCAGGAACACCATGAAGTCCGGCAGGATTGGATTGGCGTAAACGCCGCGGGTGCCGATCTGGCGCATCAGGTACATGCCCATCGCGTAGCCGCCGAGCGCGAAGAACGCGCCGTGGCCGAGCGAGAGAATGCCGCAATAGCCCCAGATCAGATCGATCGACAACGCGAGCAGTGCGTAGCAGACATATTTGCCGAACAGCGAGATCAGATAGGTCGGCACGTGCAGGAACGAGCCGTCCGGCAGCAGCAGATTCGACAGCGGCAGCAGAATTCCGACCGCGGCGAGCACCAGCAGGAACACCGTCGCGCTGCGGTTCAGCGAGCGGGTGAGGATGTGCGGGGTCATGACACCGCCTTTGCGTCATTGCGAGGAGCGAAGCTACGAAGCAATCCAGCGTCCTCGACGCGAAGCTCTGGATTGCTTCGCTTCGCTCGCAATGACGTGGCGAGTGTCGTGAACATCGCCGCGAAACGGCGCCTCTTAGCGAGCAATGAACTTGCGGCGCGTCCTCCCCTCCCCCTTGCGGGGAGGGGTCGGGGGTGGGGGGCCACGGGCACTGAGCTTGTGGCAAGTGCCCCCACCCCAGCCCTCTCCCGCAAGCGGGAGAGGGAGTCGGGCTGCGGCGCGGGGCGAAAGTGGTGCGCGACAATCATCCTCATGCCTCCACCGCCCTGCCCTTCAGCGCGAACAGGCCGCGGGGGCGTTTTTGGATGAAGAGGATGATCAGCACCAGGATGGCGATCTTGCCGAGGACGGCGCCGGCGAACGGCTCGAGGAACTTGTTGGCGATACCCAGCGAGAAGGCGCCGACCAACGTGCCCCACAGGTTTCCGACTCCGCCGAACACCACCACCATGAAGCTGTCGATGATGTAGCTCTGGCCGAGATTGGGCGAGACGTTGTCGATCTGCGACAGCGCCACACCGGCGATGCCGGCGATGCCGGAGCCGAGGCCGAAGGTCAGCGCATCGACGCGCGAGGTGGCGATGCCCATGGACGCGGCCATGCGGCGGTTCTGGGTCACGGCCCGCATCTCGAGGCCGAGCGCGGTGTAGCGCAGCATCGCCAGCAGGATCGCGAACACCGCCAGCGTAAAGCACAGGATCCACAGGCGATTGTAGGTGATGGTGATCTGGCCGAGTTCGAACGCGCCGCTCATCCAGCTCGGATTGCCGACTTCGCGATTGGTCGGGCCGAACAGCGTGCGCACCGCCTGCTGCAGGATCAGCGACAACCCCCAGGTGGCGAGCAGCGTCTCTAGCGGACGACCGTAGAGAAAGCGGATCACGCTACGCTCGATCAGCACGCCGATCGCGCCGGCGACCACGAAAGCGAGCGGCACAGCGATCAGCAGCGAATAGTCGAACAGCGCCGGATAGCGGGTGCGGATCGCCTCCTGCACCACGAAGGTGGTGTAGGCCCCGAGCATCACCATCTCGCCATGCGCCATGTTGATGACGCCCATCACGCCAAAGGTGATGGCGAGGCCGATTGCGGCGAGCAGCAGCACCGAGCCGAGCGACAGCCCATACCAGGCGTTCTGCACCATCGACCAGATTGCCAGATTGCGCTCGATCGCCGCCTTGGCGCTGGCGATGCCGCTGGCAACGGCGGCGCTCTGCTCGGCCGGCACGCCGGTGAGCAGCGCCATCGCGTCCTGATCGCCGCGGGCCTTGATGGTGGCAATGGCGTCGAGCTTGTCGACATCCGACGCGCCTTGCTTGAACAGCAGGATCGAGGCGCGGGCCTCGGTGAAGGCGCGCTTGGCGGCGGCGTTCTTCTCGGCCTTCAGCGCCGCTTCGACGGTCGGCAGCATGGTCTCGTCGTGGGTCTTGAACACCGACTGCGCGGCCTGAATGCGCTTGTCGAGATCGGGCGACAGCAGCGTCAGGCCGGCCATGGCGCCGGCGACGACGCGGCGGAGCTTGTTGTTGAGCCGGACGGCGCTCGCCTTGGCGGGCAGCGCGGCGACGGCCTCACCACTGGCCGCATTCGTGATCTTGCCGTCGTCGGCCTTGATGAAGGCGGCCTTGCTGTCGGGGTCGGCGTAGAGCTTGCCGTCCTGCAGCGCGATGATGATCGGGGCGGCGCGCGGATTGCCGCTGGCGATCAGTTTCCCGATCGCGTCCTCGGTGTCGGAAAAGGAGTCCTGCGAAAACTGCGCGATCGCGTCTTCATAAGAACCGGCGAAAGCCGGCAGGGCGGCGAAGCTCGCACATGCGATCGCCACGGCGGCGAACACGAGGCGCAATGAACGGATCAATGGCACTGAATTATCCCGGCAAGGATGAAGGTGCGTCGGATCAGGATCGAAAGGGCGGCGCGCGCTGCGTCGCCGCCCTTTCGTCACGCGTCAATCAGCGGGCGATCAGGAGCCGCCGCACTTCTTGGTCACGGTGTTGTAGTTGCCGCACTTCAGCGTCACCCAATCACCGATCAGGTCCTTGGAGCCGTCCAGTTCCTTCGACCAGGCGTCGCCCGGCACCAGGCCCGGGGTCTTCCAGACCACGTCGAACTGGCCGTCAGCCTTGATCTCGCCGATGAACACCGGCTTGGTGATGTGGTGGTTCGGCAGCAGTTCCGAGATACCGCCGGTCAGGTTCGGCGCCTTGGTGCCCGGCAGGGTGTCGATCACCTTGTCGGTGTCGGTCGTGCCGGCCTTCTCGACCGCCTTCACCCACATGTTGAAGCCGATATAGGTGGCTTCCATCGGGTCGTTGGTCACGCGCTTCGGATTCTTGGTGTAGGCCTGCCACTCCTTGATGAACTTCTCGTTCTCCGGCGTCTTGATCGACTCGAAGTAGTTCCAGGCAGCGAGATGGCCGACCAGCGGCTTGGTGTCGATGCCGGCGAGCTCTTCTTCGCCGACCGAGAACGCCACCACCGGAATGTCGGTGGCCTTGATGCCCTGGTTGCCGAGCTCCTTGTAGAACGGCACGTTGGCGTCGCCGTTGATGGTCGAGACCACGGCGGTCTTCTTGCCGGCCGAGCCGAACTTCTTGATGTCGGCCACGATCGTCTGCCAGTCGGAATGACCGAACGGCGTGTAGTTGATCATGATGTCTTCCTGCTTGACGCCCTTCGACTTCAAGTAGGCTTCGAGGATCTTGTTCGTGGTGCGCGGATAGACGTAGTCGGTGCCGGCCAGCACCCAGCGCTGCACCTTTTCTTCCTTGGCGAGATAATCGACCGCCGGGATCGCCTGCTGGTTCGGCGCGGCGCCGGTGTAGAACACGTTGCGCTCGCTCTCCTCGCCCTCGTACTGCACCGGATAGAACAGGATCGAGTTGAGCTCCTTGAACACCGGCAACACCGACTTGCGCGACACCGAGGTCCAGCAGCCGAACACCACGGAGACCTTGTCCTTGGTGATCAGCTCACGAGCCTTCTCGGCGAACAGCGGCCAGTTCGACGCCGGGTCGACCACCACCGCTTCGAGCTTCTTGCCGAGCACCCCGCCCTTCTTGTTCTGCTCGTCGATCAGGAACAGCACCGTATCCTTCAGCGTCGTTTCGCTGATCGCCATGGTGCCGGACAGAGAGTGCAGAACGCCGACCTTGATGGTGTCCTCAGCGGCTTTCGCCGGCGCGAAGGCCGACAGGCCGATGGCCAGACCCGCGGCGGCTGCGACTACGGCGCGCCGGCTCAATGCCGTCTTCCTCGAAAATTTGGGTTCGATACGCATGCGGTTGTAATCTCCCTGGACGCAGAATGATGCTCGGCCCCACGGCCGTCTGCGGCGAAGGAATCGCAAGAAGCATGCCATGCATGCATCCGCGCTTAACTACTTGATAACGCCTCACAAAAAGGCATCACCCAAATCCCGCACTTTACGCATCTGCACAAATTTTACGTCGCCGGAATGCATGCAGCTTAAACATTTTGCATAAAATATAAGCAAAAACGCCTGCCTGACCAATTTGCACTCTCAGCCTGCCTCATCGCGCCGCGCAATTCGACCTTGAAAGCGCCGCTTTGATGTTCCATATGAGTTGCAAGACCTTGAGACTCGTCAGGTCGCCGCGAGCCGCGTGTTCTGATCCCCCTGCCCCTGAGTTCGGACAGCGGTTTCTGGCTCGTCTTTCAGCCGATTAGAGCCACGCTCCCAACACGCGAGCGTCCCGGTTTGCGCCTGCTCCCGACGAGAGCGTCGGGCGCCTGCTTTCACAATGGAAAGAACCAATCTTTTGACCTCGTTTCAGGATTTCGGCCTCGCCGATCCCATCTCCCGTGCGCTTCAGGACGAAAATTATCACACCCCGACGCCGATCCAGGCGCAAACCATTCCGCTGGCGCTGACCGGCCGCGACGTCGTCGGCATCGCCCAGACCGGCACCGGCAAGACCGCCTCGTTCGCGCTGCCGATCCTCCACCGCCTGCTTGAGAACCGCATCAAGCCGCAGCCGAAGAGCTGCCGCGTGCTGGTGCTGAGCCCGACTCGCGAACTGTCCGGCCAGATCCTCGACAGCTTCAATGCCTATGGCCGCCATCTCCGTCTCAGCGCCACGCTGGCGATCGGCGGCGTTCCGATGGGCCGACAGGTCCGCGCCCTGATGCAGGGCGTTGAAGTGCTCGTCGCGACCCCGGGCCGCCTGCTCGACCTCGTGCAGGGCAATGCCCTGAAGCTGTCGCATGTCGAATTCCTGGTGCTCGACGAAGCCGACCGCATGCTCGACATGGGCTTCATTAACGACATCCGGAAGATCGTCGCCAAGCTGCCGATCAAGCGGCAGACGCTGTTCTTCTCGGCCACTATGCCGAAGGACATCGCCGACCTCGCCGAGCAGATGCTGCGCGATCCGGCCCGCGTCGCCGTCACCCCGGTGTCGTCGACCGTCGAGCGCATCAACCAGCGCGTGATCCAGCTCGATCACTCGGCCAAGCCGGCGATGCTCGCGCAGATCCTGCAGGCCGACGGCGTCAACCAGGCGCTGGTGTTCACCCGCACCAAGCACGGCGCCGACAAGGTCGTGAAGGGCCTGCAGCGCGCCGGCATCTCCGCGGACGCGATCCACGGCAACAAGTCGCAGAACTATCGTGAGCGCGTGCTCGCGTCGTTCCGCACCGGCGAACTGCGTACGCTGGTCGCGACCGACATTGCCGCCCGCGGCATTGACGTCGACGGCGTCTCCCACGTCGTCAACTTCGATCTGCCGAACATTCCCGAGACCTATGTCCACCGCATCGGCCGCACCGCGCGCGCCGGGGCCGACGGCACCGCGATCTCGCTCTGTGCCGGCAGCGACGAGGCCGGCTACCTCCGCGACATCGAGAAACTGATCAAGGTGTCGCTGCCGAAGGAAGACCACCGCACCCCCGGCGCCAAGCCGCCGCCGCCCGCGCAGCAGCGCGGCGGTCAGCGCAACGGCGGTCAGCCGCATCGCGGCCAGCGGAGCGGCCCCGCCCCGCATCAGGCTCGCGGCGAAGCCGGTGCCAACGACCCGCGCCGTCCGCGCCGCGGCGGTAACCCGAACGCCGGCCGACACCCGGACGCGCGTCATACCGATACCCGTCATCCGGACGCCGGCCGCCACGAACCGGCCGCCCGGCCGCAGCATGGCGGCCCCGGTGGCGGTGGCGAGGGCCTTCAGGGCGTCGCTTTTTTGCAGCGCAAGAATCGGCCTGCTAAGACGACGACTCAACGACCGCAACGCTGATCAAGACCGATCTGGAGATCACCGATGGCTAAAGAAGAGCTGATCCAGTTCGAAGGACTGGTGACCGAAATCCTTCCCGACGCGCGGTATCGTGTCCAGCTGGACGCCGGACACGAGATCGTTGCCTACACCGCAGGCAAAATGAAGAAGAACCGGATCAAGACGCTGGCCGGCGACCGGGTGACGATCGAGATGTCGCCCTATGATCTGGAGAAGGGCCGCCTGATCTTCCGCCATAAGGACGAGCGTCCGGGCGGAACGGGCGCGCCGCGCGGCGCCCCGCCGCGGGGTCAGTTCCGGCGCAGGTAAGCCGCTGGATCGACACGACCACATGCGCTTTGCCCTTTCGCAGAGCGCGTTTTCCCGATGGATGCGAAACCCGCGCCTCCAAAAAATCCCGCATGTCAGGATTGTTTTGAGCGCAGGCTTCGCATAATATGGGTTAATCGATTTTCGGCCGGACGACATTAGCTACTACCGGTACAGCCGGTTCAGACGCTGACGACCCTTCCAAAAATTCGATGCCACCAGCCCGCCTGGCCACCAGATGGGCTCCGACCGTATCTATATTTAGAAGGGACTACCCCGTGAGCATGGGAACCGTGAAGTGGTTCAACGCGACCAAGGGCTACGGCTTCATCCAGCCGGATGATGGCGGTAACGACGTTTTCGTTCACATCAGCGCCGTCGAGCGCGCGGGCCTCGGCACGCTGCGTGAAGGCCAGAAGATCAGCTACGAAATCGTTGCCGATCGTCGCTCTGGCAAGTCGTCGGCCGACAACCTGCGTTCTGCCGGCTAAGCAGATCGTCCGGGACTAAGCTACCGAGGGCCGCGCCACAGCGCGGCCTTTTTAATTTGTGGACAAACTCGTCGAGACGACCGCCGACGGGCTCGATGGCAGTGAGCCAGCCGCCCCGCTCGAGCCTCAGAAGGTCGGGCAGCTCGATGTGCCGTACAGCACGCAGATCGACTGGCGCGGACGCGTGTAGGACAGATCGCTCAGCGTGATTCCAGCCGGCGCAACGACGTAGCCGACTGTCGGCTTATACAGATACGCGACCTCGCTCAGGATGAGATAGGTCTTCGTGACCTTCAGACCGTCGGGGATCGAGATCGTGTCGCCCTGCTTCCTCGTCGAATTGATCAGCGTCGTGGTGACGGTGCCGCCGCTTTGCGCCACGGTGGCCGATTTACTCCACTGCACCTTCGCGACGCCGGCATCGTTCACGTAGATCTCGGAGATCACCGCATTCACCGTGTCGATCGGGTACGGCGACAACACGCCGTAGCTGGCCGCGAACACGTTCTTGAGATCGCTGTCGGTCACCGTTGTCGCCTGCGACACCAGATCCGACAGCGTCCGCGCCACCAGCGTCACCTTGCGGTCGACCGCGATACCGGCGGATAGTTCGACCGTCGCGAAGAACGTCACCAGCATCAACGGCACGATGAAGGCGAATTCGGTGGCCGCCACGCCGCTGCGATCGCGCAGCAGCCGTCGCCCCGATCGCTGCGCCTTCCGCCAGACCTTCAACAGCCGTCTCATGAACCGATCCTAATTGTAAGGCTCGTTGCGAAACGCGGCGGTAGCGGTCAACAGCCGCTTGCTGCCAGTCAGATTGGAGATGTTGTAGCCGAGGCCGGTGACGAACAGCGGCCACTGATAGAAAGCCCGTACCACCACGATCTGGCCCGCGGTGCCTGGGCTGTACTGCATGCTGTTGATGAAATTCTTGTTGGCGTCGATCGGCTGCGTGACGTTGACGGTCGAGAAATCGCTGCCGTAGCTGCGCACGTCGACATAGACGCCGTTACAGTCGAACATGCTGCTCAGCTTCCCGCACAGCGCTGTCTTGAATTGGCTCTGGGAATATGCCGCGCTCTGCGCCTGACCGGTCAGGATCAACCGCGCCGAATCCTGAACTGCGGTTTCCAGCACCTGCCCCGCAAAGAACATGAAGGCGGTCTCGATGATGGCGAAAAGCAACCCGAAAAAGATCGGCGCCACCATCGCGAACTCGACCGCCGCCGAGCCACGGCGGCTGCCGCGGAAGCGTCGCAGCAGCATAATGGCGCGCGCCATCAACAACGAACTCATCGGCGATCTCTCGGCGTCTGACGGGTTTCCCTGCGGTGAACCTAGTCAAAACACATTGTGGAAGTGTTTCGCCGGATCGAGACAAAATCGACCGCGCCGTAGAGACTTCGTTAACCACGAAGCCGCCGGCGGGAGCGGCTCCGCAGCCGTCGCCGCCCGGGTGGCGGCAATGCGTTGCGTCAATTGCTCTTCGTGGCCGACGCGCCGGTCGCCTGATTGTTCAACGTCCCGGCCTGATCGATGGTGGCTTTGAAGTAGGGCTCGGAATCGCCCAGCGTGATCCGGCGCTGGCAGACGGGCATGCAGCTATAGGACTCGCGCTCGACCCCGCGATACACCGTCACCACCTTGTCCATCGGGCCTTCGACCTGAATCAGACGGTCGGCGATCACCGCCCCCTTGCGGTCCATGGCAATGACATTGGTGGCGCCGTAGCCCTTGCCGGTGACGACCACCATGCCGCCGGGCTGCATCGTGACGTCGGCGATCAACGGATTGCCGACCACCAGCGTCGAGATGTTCTGCGGCAGCCTGATCAGCTTGGCCTGATCGACATTGACCGAGATGGTCTCTTCGGTGCCCGCCGAGACGGCCGACGCCGTACTCAGCGCAAGCACCAGGGAAGACGTCACAAGCGCGGCGCGTGCACTGCGCGAGAGTTTGATCGACATACTGTACTCCGGGACATCAACAAGCCGACCAAAGCAGATACGCAGCGGGGCCGGCGCCCGACATGGCAAATGTGCCGTTAATTGATGAATGAACCGCAAACACCCACGACTCAACTTGAACGACCTGTCCGGTTGTGAGGCGATTCCGCACCACATCCGTGATCAGCGGTAGCGGGCTGCAGAAATCGTTCGAATTTTCGATTAGTTTAATCCTGCATTCACTCTACTCAAGAAGTCGCCGTTGACCCCATGTTTCAGCAATCGAATTAACTGCGCTGCAATTTCCAGCTTCTAGGTTCCACGCATGGTCGCGGTGCTGAGAACGCCGGCAAGACCAAACTTAGTTCGACAGCCACGGGCACATGGAGCTACTTCCCAATGAAGAACATTCTCGCGCGTTTCGTTAAGGACGAGTCGGGCGCCACCGCGATCGAATACGGCCTGATCGCCGCTGGTATCGCTCTCGCCATCATCGTCGCCGTCAACGGCATCGGCAGCAAGCTGAACACGGCGTTCACCGCCATCAGCGGCAACCTGAAGACTCAGTAATCGAGCCTTCCGTCGCGACAAGGCCCCGGCCGAGCCGGGGCCTTTTCTTTCCTGCAGCCGTCCCGCGATCGTCGCCAGTCCGAGTCACGCGTATGAGTCGATCCGATCCGGCATTTCCGACCGGCACCACAAGGCCGGCGCTGCGCGAGATCGCCGCCACACAAGCGGTTTGCGCAGCTCTTCTGCTCGGCATTGTGGCGCTGGCCGTCCGTATCGCGCTGGTCTGGTGACCAGGGTTTTCGTTTTCCGATCGTTCACCTCTACGGGATAGCTTGCCCGCTCCGGTTCGCGGCGGTCGCGGCCATTCCTTTCGGCGAGACTCGACGATGATCGCTGACCTGTTGCGCCTGTCGCTGTTCCCGGCCCTGATGGCCTTCGCGGCATCCAGCGACCTCTTTACGATGACGATCCCCAATCGTGTCTCGTTGTTGCTGATCGCCGGATTCCTGGTGCTCGCGCCGATGAGCGGGATGAGCATCGAACAATTCGGATGGCATCTGGCGGCCGGCGCCGCGGTGCTCGTCGCAGCCTTCACGTGTTTCGCGATGGGCTGGATCGGCGGCGGCGACGCCAAGGTTGCGGCAGCGGCGGCGCTGTGGTTCGGCTTCGCCCACCTGCTCGACTACTTGCTCTACGTTTCGCTGTTCGGCGGAGCTCTGACGCTTCTGTTGCTCGGCTTCCGGCAATGGCCGCTCCCCTACCCGTTCCACGGCCAGGCCTGGTTGACCAGACTGCACGCCCAGGACACAGGCATTCCCTACGGCATCGCGATCGCGCTGGGCGCGCTGATGGTCTATCCGCAGACCGAGTGGATCAAGGCCGTCGACGTCGCGCGGTTCACGCTGCACTGACAGCGCGAGAACGTCTCGTTAACTCGATTTAGATACGCGTCATTAACCATGCTTTGACGAATAGCTGGTCAACTCCAGCTACTGCGGCGGGGTCCGTCGCGAGTCATCCGGGAAGTGAAAGCGTATGAACACCGCGCGCATCGTCGTTCTGGCCATTGCGATCGGCGCTGGCGCCGTCGCGGCGTATCTTGCCAGCAGCGGCGGTGGGCAGGAGACCGCCGGTCCGCCCGCGCCGGTGGCGCAACTCCCGACCGTCGACGTGCTGGTCGCCAAATCCGACATTCCACTCGGCCAGCCGGTCGGCCCCGACGACGTTCAGTGGCAGAGCTGGCCGGCGGCCACCGCCAGCTCGCAGTTCATCCGCCGCAACGAACAGCCCGAAGCAGGCCGGCAGATCGCCGGCTCGATCGCGCGGTCGCCGTTCATCGCCGGCGAGCCGATCCGCGAACAGAAACTGGTGAAGGCAACGGGCTCCGGATTCATGGCCGCGATCCTGCCGACCGGGATGCGGGCGATCTCCACCGAAATTTCGCCCGAGACCGGCGCCGGCGGGTTCATCCTGCCGAACGATCGCGTGGACGTCATCCTGTCGAAGCGCGACCGCAACCCCGACCGCGCCGGCGGCGGGGGCGAGACCGTGAATTCCGAGATCATTCTGAGCAACGTTCGCGTGCTCGCGATCGACCAGACCATCGAGGAAAAGAACGGGCAGAAGGTCGTGGTCGGCAAGACTGCGACGCTCGAGCTGAAGCCCGAGCAGGCCGAATTCCTCGCGCGGGCGCGGCAGAGCGGCACGCTGTCGCTGGCGCTGCGCAGCCTCGCCGACGCCAACGCCCCCGCCGTGACCGACGACAGCGCCGGCGGCAAACGCGACAGCATCAACGTCGTTCGTTACGGCGTCGCAACCCAAACGACGATGCCGAAGTGAGCAGAGAGACGGATATGAAGCGCGGGACCAATCACCGATTCATCCGGACCGTCAAAGGCACGGCGGCGGCGCTCTCCGCCGTCGTCGCGCTGACGCTGCTTCCGACCTGGTCGCCGGTTCACGCCGGCGACTATCGCGAAACCCCGGCGCAGATGGCCGGCGCCGGGCTGAACGCCCGCCCGCTCGCGCTCGGCATCGGCAAGTCGGTGGTCATCGACCTGCCGCGCGACATCAAGGACGTCCTCGTCGCCGATCCAAAGATCGCCAACGCCGTGGTGCGATCGGCGCAGCGCGCCTACATCATCGGCGCCGCGGTCGGCCAGACCAACATCGTGTTTTTCGACGCCAGCGGACAGCAGATCGGCGCCTACGACATCGCAGTGACGCGCGACCTCAACGGCATCCGGACCGCGTTGCGCCAGTCGATCCCCAATGCTGACATTCATGTCGAGGGCCTCGGCGACGGCGTCATGCTGCTGGGCTCCGCCGCGACCGCGATCGAGGCGCAGCAGGCGGCCGATCTCGCCGCCCGCCTGACCGGCGACGCCAGCAAGGTCGTGAACAACATCGCGATCCGCGGCCGCGACCAGGTCATGCTGAAGATCACCGTCGCCGAAGTGCAGCGAAACGTCATCAAGCAGCTCGGCGTCGACCTCACCGCCAACATGACCTACGGCACGTCGGTCGTGAAATTCACCAACTCCAACCCGTTCACGCAATCCGGCCAGCCGCTGGTCTCCGGCAACGCGCTCACCACGTCATTCGGCAATGGCCCGTCGGTGCAGGCGACCCTCAAGGCGATGGAGAGCGCCGGCGTGGTCCGCACCCTCGCCGAACCGAACCTGACGGCGATTTCCGGAGAACCGGCGAGCTTCCTGGCCGGCGGCGAATTTCCGGTGCCCAGCGGCGTGACCTGTACCAACAGCCTCTGCACGCCCTCGGTGGCGTTCAAGAAATTCGGCGTCCTGCTCAACTTCACGCCCGTGGTGCTGAGCGAGGGCAAGATCAGCCTCAAGGTTTCGACCGAGGTTTCGGAAGTGTCGAGCGACAACGCGATCACCATCAGCGGCCTGTCGGTGCCGTCGATCAAGACCCGCCGCGTCGACAGCACGGTCGAGATTCCGTCGGGCGGATCGCTGGCGATGGCCGGCCTGATCCAGGACCAGACCAAGCAGGCAATCAACGGCCTGCCCGGCATGACCCAGCTCCCGATCCTCGGCACGCTGTTCCGCAGCCGTGACTACATCAACCGCCAGACCGAACTGATGGTGCTGGTGACGCCCTACGTGGTGCGCGCCGTGGCGCAGAAGGATCTGTCGCGGCCCGACGACGGCTTCGCCGACGCTTCGGACCCGCAATCCGATCTGCTCGGCAATATCAACCGGATCTACGGCGCACCAGGCCGCACCGCGGCACAAGGCCAGAACTATCGGGGCCGCTTCGGCTTCATCACCGACTAAGCGGGGACGAGGACAGGACGATGATTTCCATGACACCCGCCCGTACACGCCGCGGCCTCGGTTTCGGGGCCGCTTTGATCGGTGTGTCGCTGTCGCTCGGGGCCTGCACCCACACCGGAAGCACCGAAGACGTCACGGCAAGCATTCCGCTCGACTATCGCCAGCGGCATCCGATCGCGATCCAGGAGGCCGACCGCAGCATCGTGCTGTTCGTCGGCAACGGCCGCGGTGGCCTGACTGCGCCACAGCGCAGCGACGTGATGGCCTTTGGACGCGACTGGCTGCGCGAGGGCACCGGCTCGATTATCGCCGAGGTGCCGTCCGGCACGCCGAACGCCCGCGCTGCGGGCGAGACGGTCCGTGAAATCCAGTCGGTGCTGACGGCAGGCGGCGTTCCGGCGCGCGGCGTCATCGTCAAGCCCTACCACCCGACTGATCCGCGCACCTTCGCGGCGATCCGTTTGCTCTATCCGAAGGTCTCGGCGGTGGCCGGTCCGTGCGGACTGTGGCCGGAGGACATCGGCCCGTCGATCAAGAACAAGGGCTATCTGGACAACCGCCAATACTGGAATTTCGGCTGCGCCAATCAGCGCAACCTGGCGGCGATGGTGGAGAATCCGTCGGATCTCGTGCAGCCGCGCGCCGAGACTCCGCCCTACACCGCGCGCCGCTCCACCACCTTCGAGACCTACCGCACCACCAAGCCGCAAGCGACCGACAAGGCACAACTGAGTAACGTCGGACCATGATCAGCTACGCACGCCAGAACCAGGACGAGACCGGCGCCGAGGCGCCTACGTCCACCGCAGCGTCGGACGAGCACATCGCGCCGGCCCCCCGCGTGTCGGTGCAGGCCTTCTGCGAGTCGGTCGAGACCGCCGCGGCGGTGCAGGCCGCCGGCGAAGACCGCCGGCTCACCAAAGCGCATCTGAAGATCCAGATGGGCGGGATGGCGGCGGCGATCGAAGCGTATCGCTCGGCGCCGACGCCGAACGTCATCATCCTGGAGACCGATCCGCGCAGCGACGTGCTCGCCGGCCTGGATCAGCTCGCCTCGGTCTGCGACCCGGGCACCCGCGTCATCGTCATCGGCAAGGTCAACGACGTCACGCTGTATCGCGAGCTGGTCCGCCGCGGCGTCAGCGACTACGCGATTGCGCCGGTGGCGCCGATCGACGTGGTGCGCTCGATCTGCAACCTGTTCTCCGCGCCCGAAGCCAAGGCCGTCGGCCGCATCATCGCCGTGGTCGGCGCCAAGGGCGGTGTCGGCGCGTCCACCATCGCGCACAACGTCGCCTGGGCGATCGCACGCGATCTGGCGCTCGATTCGGTCGTCGCCGATCTCGATCTCGCCTTCGGCACCGCGGGGCTGGACTACAATCAGGATCCGCCGCAAGGCATCGCCGAGGCCGTGTTCGCCCCCGACCGGGTCGACACCGCCTTCGTCGATCGCCTGCTCTCGAAATGCACCGATCATCTGAGCCTGCTGGCGGCGCCGGCGACCCTGGACCGGGTCTACGATTTCGGCACAGACGCCTTCGACTCGATCTTCGACACGCTGCGCGCGACGATGCCCTGCATCGTGCTCGACGTACCGCATCAATGGACGGGCTGGACCAAGCGCGCGCTGATCAACGCCGACGACATCCTGATCGTCGCGGCGCCCGACCTCGCCAATCTTCGCAACACCAAGAACCTGTACGATCTGCTGCGCGCCGCGCGCCCGAACGACCGGCCGCCGCTGTACTGCCTCAACCAGGTCGGCGTGCCGAAGCGGCCCGAAATCAACGCCGGCGAATTCGCCAAGGCGATCGAAAGCCAGCCGATCGTCACCATTCCGTTCGACCCGCAGATGTTCGGCGCGGCGGCGAATAACGGCCAGATGATCGCCGAGATCGCGGCGAGCCACAAGGTCACCGACATGTTCCTTCAGATCGCGCAGCGGCTGACGGGACGTGGCGAAGCCAAGAAACCGAAGGGCGGCTTCCTGTCGCCGATCCTGGAGAAGCTGCGGGCCAAGTAGCGGATTTGCGGCCCACTGGAGTGTCTCGTGTTTGGTAAGCGTAGCAGTGCAGATCAGGAGCTGCGGTCGAAGCCGGTGAGCCTGGCTCCGGAGCCGATCGCGCGCGCGGAAACGCCGGCCCCGGTCTCGTCGCCGCCGCTCGCTCCTTCGCGCAGCGCGCCCCCGGTCGAGACCCGGCGCTCCGACACCTATTACCAGGTCAAGGCGACGATTTTCGGCGCACTGATCGAGGCGATCGATCTGGCGCAGCTCGCCAAGCTCGACGGCGAGTCGGCCCGCGAAGAAATCCGCGACATCGTCAACGAGATCATCGCGATCAAGAACATCGTGATGTCGATCGCCGAGCAGGAGGAACTGCTCGACGACATCTGCAACGACGTGCTCGGCTACGGCCCGCTCGAACCGCTGCTGTCGCGCGACGACATCTCCGACATCATGGTGAACGGCGCCGGCACGGTGTTCATCGAAGTCGCCGGCCGCATCCAGCGCACCGGCATTCGATTTCGCGACAACCAGCAACTCCTCAACATCTGCCAGCGCATCGTCAGCCAGGTCGGCAGGCGGGTCGATGAATCCTCGCCGATCTGCGACGCCCGCCTTGCCGACGGCTCTCGCGTCAACGCCATCGTGCCGCCGCTGGCGATCGACGGCCCCGCGCTCACCATCCGCAAATTCAAGAAGGACAAGCTGACGCTCGATCAGCTGGTCAAATTCGGGGCGATCACGCCGGAAGGCGCCCAGATCCTGCAGATCATCGGCCGCTGCCGCGCCAATGTGCTGATCTCCGGCGGCACCGGCTCCGGCAAGACCACGCTGTTGAACTGTCTGACCAACTACATCGATGACGACGAGCGCATCATCACCTGCGAGGACGCAGCCGAACTGCAGCTGCAGCAGCCGCACGTGGTCCGCCTCGAAACCCGGCCGCCCAACATCGAAGGCGAAGGCCAGGTCACGATGCGCGAACTGGTCCGCAACTGTCTGCGTATGCGCCCCGAACGGATCATCGTCGGCGAAGTCCGCGGACCCGAGGCGTTCGACCTGCTGCAGGCGATGAACACCGGCCACGACGGCTCGATGGGCACGCTGCACGCCAACAATCCGCGCGAGGCGCTGTCGCGCTGCGAATCGATGATCACGATGGGCGGCTTCTCGCTGCCGTCGCGAACCATCCGCGAAATGATCTGCGCGTCGATCGACGTCATCATCCAGGCCGCGCGCCTGCGCGATGGCTCGCGCCGCATCACCCACATCACCGAGGTGATGGGAATGGAAGGCGACACGATCATCACTCAGGATCTGTTCGTCTACGATCTGCTCGGCGAGGACGCCAACGGCCACATCATCGGCCGCCATCGCTCCACCGGCATCGGACGGCCGAGATTCTGGGACCGCGCCCGTTATTACGGCGAGGAAAAGCGACTGGCCGCCGCGCTCGACGCCGCCGAAGTCGCCAGCAACGCCTGACAGGGAGCGGCTCGATGCAGATGCAACCGCTCGCTCTGGCCTTCTTCGCCGCGATCGCCGTGGGCGGGCTGGCGTGGGTGTTCGTCTATCCGTTGCTGTCCGGCGAGAAGCAGGCCGAACAGCGCCGGTCGTCGATCGCACGCCCGACCCCTGCGGTACGGCAGGTCGACAAAACGCAGCGATCACGCCGCGAGCAGATCGAGGGATCGCTGCGCGAGATCGAAGCGCGCAATCAAAAGCAGAAGAACGTGGCGCTGAGCACCCGGCTGACTCAGGCCGGTGTCGACTGGACGCCGAAGAAGTTCATCACGGTTTCGGTCTGCCTCGGCGCCACCATGTTTGCACTGGTGATGCTGTTCGACGGCGGCCTGCTCACCGCGGCCGCGCTCGCCTTCGCCAGCGGCTTCGGACTGCCGCGCTGGACGCTCAGCTTCCTCAAGAAGCGCCGGGAAAAGAAGTTTCTCAAAGCCCTCCCCGACGCGGTGGATGTGATCGTTCGCGGCATCAAGGCCGGCCTGCCGCTGTTCGAGTCCATCAAAGTGGTGGCGGCCGACTCCCCGGAGCCGCTCAGGACCGAATTCAACGCCATCATCGAAACCCAGGCGATCGGCATGCCGCTCGGCGACGCCTGCGCCCGCCTCTACGACCGCATGCCGCTGCCCGAGGCCAACTTCTTCGGCATCGTGATCTCGATCCAGCAGAAATCCGGCGGCAACCTGTCGGAAGCGCTGGGTAACCTGTCCAAAGTGCTGCGCGACCGCAAGCGCATGGGCGAAAAGATCCAGGCGATGTCGATGGAAGCGAAGGCTTCCGCGGCGATCATCGGTTCGCTGCCGCCAATCGTGATGTTCCTCGTCTACCTGTCGACGCCCGACTACATCTCGCTGCTGTGGACCCATCCGACAGGCCGTCTGATGCTGGCCGGCTGCGTGGTGTGGATGACCGCGGGCATCCTGGTGATGAAGAAGATGATCAATTTCGACTTCTGACGAGGTGCCCCATGATCGATCTTCTCGTTGAGAAGTTCCACGACCGTCATTTCATGACGATGGTGCTGGCCGCGATCGCCGCCAGTGCCACGGTCTACACGCTCGTGATGCCTTTGCTCGTCGGCGAGACGCTGAGCAAGCGGATGAAAGCGGTCGGCAGCGAGCGCGAACGAATCCGCCAGCGTGAGCGCGATCGTCTCGCCAAGGCGGAGCGGGTCTCGTTGCGCCAGGCGCCGAAGCAGTTCGTCGCCAAGATTGTCGAGGACCTCAACCTCGGCAAATGGGTCGCACAGGAAAGCGCGCGCGACAAGCTGGTGATGGCCGGCTATCGCGGTCAGGCGCCCTACGTCACGTTCTTGTTCTTCCGCATGGTGATGCCGATCGCCACCGGCGTCGCTGCGGCGATCTACATCTTCCTGCTGACCAATCTCGATCAGTCGACGCCGGTCAAACTCGGCATCTGCCTTGCCGCGGTGTTTCTCGGCATGCAGGCGCCGATGCTGTTCCTCAAGAATGCGATCTCGAAGCGGCAGCTCTCGATCCGGCGCGCGTTTCCCGACGCGCTCGACCTGCTCCTGATCTGCATCGAATCCGGCATGTCGATCGAAGCGGCATTCCGCAAGGTCTCGGTCGAGATCGGCACGCAGTCGGTGCCGCTCGCCGAAGAGCTGACGCTGACCACCGCCGAGTTGTCCTATCTGCCCGATCGCAAGCAGGCCTACGAAAACCTCGCCGCCCGCACAGGGCTCGAGGGCGTCAAGTCGGTCTGCCTGGCGCTGCAGCAGGCGGAACGCTACGGCACGCCGCTCAGCCAGAGCCTGCGGGTGATGGCGCAGGAAAACCGCGACATGCGCATGAACGAGGCGGAAAAGAAGGCCGCCGCGTTGCCGCCGAAACTGACCGTGCCGATGATCCTGTTCTTCCTGCCGGTGCTGTTCATCGTCATCCTCGGGCCGACCGGAATCAAAGTTGCCGCGATGCAGAACTGAGCGAGAGCGCGTCCAGCTCGACAAGGCGCGGCTGAACCAAGCGTTCGACGATCACTTCGTCCTGAGCAGCCTGTTGGCAGGCCGCCCCATTACTGGGCGTCGAGGCGCCCGCCATGAGGCGCTGCGCGGTGGGCCTTGACGGATACGCCGCAATTCATCGTTCGAGCCGCGCAATGCGCGCAGCTCAGGATGACGAGTGGCGGCACTTGGCAAGGCCGTCACGCTTCAATCAACGTGATGAAGCGTGCTCAGCAGAGGACATGAGTATCCCGGACGAGCCGGTCCATGAGGGAAGCAGCGCTGAAGTGCAGGTCCCGACGCCTGAAGCCTCGCCGCCGATCACTCGCCGGACGCGAGGACGCCGCCGCGACGCGCGTCGCCTTTGCCGTCAAGCATCTGCTTCAAATAGGCGACATTGGCGGCGGCCTCGTCGGCCGGCAGGTCCGCGCGCACGATACTCTCCGCTTCGGCGAAACGCCCCTGCAGGCCGATCACCAGCGCCAGATTCTGCCGCACCCGCGGATCGGCGCGGCCGCTGGCATAAGCCTGCCGCAGCGTGTCCTCGGCTTTCGGTAGGTCCTTGGTCAGCACGTAGGACATGCCAAGATTGGACAACACCGACGGCTCTCCGGGCGCGAGCCTCAGCGCGCTCGCGTAGTAGCGCCGCGCTTCCTCGTTGCGCCCCATCTGATCGAGCACGGTGCCCTGTACCGACAGGAGGCGCCAGTCCGGATTGTCCGGGCTGTGCGCGTTGGAGAGTGCGTCCAACGCCGCGCTGAAGTTGCCGTTGTCGGCGAGCGCACGACCATAGGCGGCGAGCACAGTCTTGTTGCCGGGATTGGCGAGCGTGGCGCGCTCGAGCATCGCCACCGCCTGCGCGCGCTGGCCGATTGCGCGCAGCGCCTGACCGTAGGCCAGCGCCGCGCCAGGGTCCTTCGGATTGGCGCGATAGCGTTCGCCGGCGATCTCCGCGGTGCGGCTCGGATCTGCCGGAGCTTCGGCGCGTGCATTGAGCGCGCCGGTAATGCCCGACATGCCGGCCGTCTGGCAGCCGGCCAGCGCCGTCGCGAGGACGGTGGTCAAGGCCGCGGACGCGAGAAACCGGGCAAGACAAGAGAGCTGACGCATGGCAACTTACTCACGACCGACCTGAATGATCGAACTCCAAGCCAGCAATAGACCGTTAACCCTAATGTCGGGTTAATCCCCACCTCCTGTTCTGCTTCACGAAAGACCGCGCATGTCCTCGCTGTTCGTCACTGCAACGGAACCCGCCGCGATTCCAATCTCGTTCGTCACCAAATCGGGCTGGGAGTCGCTGTGCGCGACGCTGCCGCCGGCGGCGCAGCGTTTTGCGCAGGCGCACGGCTACACGGGCAAGCCGGGGCAGTTTCTCGCACTGCCGACGCCGGAAGGAGACATCGGTCACGCGTTGTTCGGGCTCGACGAAGCGGATGCGCGCGCCCATGACCCATTCCGCGCCGGCCAGCTTGCTGCCCTGCTGCCGGCCGGCACCTACCGCTTCGCCAATGCGCCGCACGACACCCGGCTCGCAGCGCTCGCCTTCGCACTCGGCGCCTACAAGTTCAGCCGCTATCGCAAGGCGGAGCCTCCGGCCGTAAAGCTGGTGCCGCCGGACGGCGTCGACGTTGCAGCCATCGAACGGATCGTGATTGCTGCGACGCTGGCGCGAGACCTGATCAACACACCATCGAACGATATGGGCCCGGCCGAGCTCGCGGATGCCGCACAGGCGTTGGCACAGCGCTTCGGTGCGACCTTCACCTGCATCGTCGGCGAAGATCTGGTGACACAGAATTTTCCGCTGATCCATGCGGTCGGCATGGCGGCGACGCGCGCGCCGCGGCTGATCGACTTCACCTGGGGCGATCCGGCGCATCCGAAGGTCACGCTGGTCGGCAAGGGCGTTTGCTTCGACACCGGCGGTCTCGATCTGAAGCCGTCGAGCGCGATGCTGATCATGAAGAAGGACATGGGCGGCGCCGCAAACGTGCTGGCGCTGGCGTCGATGATCATGGACGCGAAGCTGAAGGTGCGGCTCCGCGTGCTGATCCCGGCGGTGGAGAACGCAGTCGCGGGCAATGCGATGCGCCCCCTCGACGTATTTCCGTCGCGCAAGGGGCCGACCGTCGAGATCGGCAACACCGACGCCGAGGGCCGCCTCGTGCTTGCCGATGCGCTGGCACTTGCCGACGAAGAATCGCCGGATCTGCTGATCGATCTCGGCACGCTGACCGGTGCTGCGCGCGTCGCGCTCGGTCCCGATCTGCCGCCCTACTACACCAATGACGAAGCGCTTGCGCAGGACGTCGCGCGATGCGCAAAAGTCGAGAACGATCCGCTGTGGCGGATGCCGCTGTGGCCGGCGTACGACTCGTGGCTCGACTCCAAATTGGCGAACATCAACAACGCGCCGTCGGGCGGCTTCGCCGGCTCGATCACCTGCGCACTGTTTCTGCAGCGCTTCGTCGAAAGCGCCAAGAGCTGGCTGCATGTCGACATCTATGGCTGGACGCCGAAGTCGAAGCCGGCGCGGCCCGAAGGCGGCGAATGCCAGGCCGCGCGCGCGATCTTCGCGCTGCTGAGCGAGCGCTATGGTTGATTTCAAGCATGATCCGCGACTGACGCCGGCGCGTCCGGACCTCGCGGCCAAATATCTCGAAGGACAGGTCGCCGCCACGCGGTTCGTCGAAGGCGAAGTGTTCGAAGTCAGCTACGGCGTCGCAGCGGTGCGACGCGAGCCGTTCTCCGGCGCGATGCAGGAGACCGAGGCGCTGAAGGGCGAACGCGTCACGATCTACGATCGCACTGACGAAGGTTGGGCCTGGGGGCAGCTCGCCGACGACGGCTACGTCGGCTGGCTACCCGACATTACCCTGTACAGGCCGACCGCGGAGCCCACGCACAAAGTGACAGCGCTCCGCACCTTCGCCTTCCCCGGCCCTTCGATCAAACTGCCGCCCGCCGAGACGCTGTCGCTGGGTGCGCGGCTCGCGATCGTGCGCGAGGACGACACCTTCGTGGTGACGCGGGAGGGCTGGCACGTGCCGCGCCGGCAGGTCGGCGCTCTCGATGTCATGGAGTCCGATTTCGTCGCGATCGCCGAACGCTTCGTCGGCACGCCCTATATGTGGGGCGGGCGCAGCAGTCTGGGCATTGACTGCTCCGGGCTGGTCCAGACCGCCCTCGCCGCCTGCGGTATCAAGGCGCCGCGCGACAGCGACATGCAGCAGGCGGCGCTGGGGCATTCCGTGCCGCTCACCGAGCAGACCCGTCTCCAGCGCGGCGACCTGTTGTTCTGGAGAGGCCACGTCGCGATCGCACGCGACGCAAACAGCATCGTGCACGCCAACGCGTATCACATGGCGACCGCGATCGAGCCGATGCAGGACGCGATCGCACGCATCGCGGCGAGCGGCAGCCCGCTGGCGACGATCAAACGGCTCGGTTGAACAGCTCCGGCAGGCGCGCGCGATTGAGCGCCAGCCATTGCAGGGCGCTGTAGAGCAGCGCATTGGCGATGCGGCCGTCGCCGAGCGCGGCCAGCGCCTCATCGATCGAGACGACGAACGGCTGCGTATCTTCATCCTCGTCGGCAACGCCGCCGCGTTCCGACACGGCGCTGGAATCAAGAAAGCCGGCGAAGAAGGTGATCTGCTCGTCGGTGAAGCCCGGCGTCGGCAGCACGCTGTAGAGCTCGATCAGCCGCTCCGGCGCGATACCGATTTCTTCGATGCATTCGCGCCGCGCCGCCACCGTGGCCGCCTCGCCATCCTCGACGCGGCCTGCCACGACTTCGACCATGTCACCACGCCCGGTCGCGAAATGCGCCGGCAGCCTGAACTGCCGGATCAGCACGACCGTATCGCGCGTCAGATCGATCGGCACGACGGCAGCGACACGGCCGGCGCGGACAACGTCGCGACGTTGCAGCAGTGGCGGTTCGCCGTCCCGCCGCAGCGAGACTTCGTAGCGCTCGTAGCTCATGAAGCCCCGGCCGAGAATTTCGGGCGCGGATACGGTGACATCTGCCGCGCGATCTGCGAGCTGATCAGCCTCGGTGGTTTCCGTCATCGAACACCTATTGCGCGGCAGCGCCACCCGGAGCGGTCTCGAGCCGGAACGCGGCGGCAAACAGCGCACGCGTATAGTCCGTCTTCGGCGACTTGAACAGCTCCGCCGCGGGGCCTTCTTCGACCACCTTGCCCTGCTTCATGACGATCAGATGACTGGCGAGCGACGCTACCACCCTCAAATCATGCGAAATGAACATGTAGGTGAGATCGCGCTTGCGCTGCAGCTCGCGCAAGAGGTCGACCATCTGCGCTTGAAACAGCATGTCGAGCGCGCTGGTCGGTTCGTCGAGCACGACGAAATTCGGCTCCAGCACCACCGCACGCGCGATACTGATACGCTGGCGCTGCCCGCCGGAGAATTCGTGCGGATAGCGGAAGCGCGTCGCCGGATCGAGGCCGACATCCTTCAGCGCCTTGATCACCCGCGCCTCGCGTTCGTCCTCGGACAGTTGCGGCTGGTGCACGCGCAGGCCCTCGGCGACGATGTCGCCGACCGACATGCGCGGACTGAGCGCGCCGAACGGATCCTGAAACACGATCTGCATGTCGCGCCGAAACGGCAGCATCTCCTTGAACTTCAGCCCCTGGATATTGCTGCTGAGAAACACGATCGGGCCTTCGGACGAAATCAGCCGCAACAGCGCCAAGCCGAGCGTGGTCTTGCCGGAGCCGGACTCGCCGACCACGCCAAGCGTCTCGCCCTTGCGGACCGCCAGCGTGACACCGTCGACCGCCTTGATGTGACCGACGGTCTTGCGCATCAGCCCGCGCTTGATCGGAAACCACACCTTCAGATCGTTGGTTGAAATCACCACCGGCTGCTCCGGCCGCGGCGGCGCCGGATCGGGTTTCGGCTCGGCGGCGAGCAGCGCCTGGGTGTAGGTATGCTGCGGGGCGGTGAACACCTGCTCCACCGGCCCCTGCTCGACGATCTTGCCGTTGTGCATCACGCAGACGACGTCGGCGATGCGACGGACGATGCCGAGATCATGGGTAATGAACAGCATGCTCATCCCGAGCCGCGCGCGGATATCGGCCAGCAGCGCCAGGATCTGCGCCTGCACGGTGACGTCGAGCGCGGTGGTCGGCTCGTCGGCGATCAAGAGGTCCGGCTCGTTGGCGAGCGCCATCGCGATCATCACGCGCTGACGCTGGCCGCCGGAAAGCTGATGCGGATAGCTGCCGAGCCGCGTCTCCGGCTCAGGAATGCCGACCTGCGTCAGCAGTTCGATGATCCGCGCCCGCCCCTTGGCGCCGCGCGGGCCGCCGTGCAACTGCAGGATCTCGCTGAGCTGCGCCTCGATGGTGTGCAGCGGATTCAGCGAGGTCATCGGCTCCTGGAAGATGATCGAGATCTCGTTGCCGCGCAGTTCGCGAATGTCGTTCTCCGACATGCCGAGCAGTTCGCGCCCCTTGAACCGGATTTTGCCGGTCGGATGCGACGCCGTCGGATATGGCAGCAGCTTCAGGATCGACAGCGCACTGACCGACTTGCCAGATCCGGACTCGCCGACCAGCGCGACGCACTCGCCGCGCTTGATCTGATACCAGATCCGATCGACCGCGGTGGTCATCCCGCTCGGCTGATGGAAGGCGACCGAGAGGTCGTCGACGGAGAGCAAGGGCTGATTGATGGCGTCCATCCTGCTCACCTGAACGTCTTGCGGGGATCGAAGGCGTCGCGGACGGCTTCGCCGATGAAGATCAAGAGCGACAGCATGATCGCGACGGCGAAGAATCCGGTGAAGCCGAGCCAAGGCGCCTGGACGTTGGCTTTGCCCTGCGCCAGCAGTTCGCCGAGCGACGGCGAGCCGGGTGGCAGGCCGAAGCCGAGGAAGTCCAGCGCCGTCAGCGTCATCACCGAGGAGGACACGATGAACGGCAGGAACGTCATGGTCGCCACCATGGCGTTCGGCAGCAGATGACGGACCATGATCTTGGCGTTGGAGACGCCGAGCGCGCGCGCCGCGGTGATGTATTCGAAATTGCGGCCGCGCAGGAATTCGGCGCGCACCAGCCCGACCAGCGAGACCCAACTGAACAGCAACAGGATGCCGAGCAGCACGAAGAAGCCAGGCACCAGCACCGAGGACAGGATCAGCAGCAGATACAGCGACGGGATCGCGGTCCAGACTTCGATGAAGCGCTGGAAGCCGAGATCGACCCAGCCGCCGAAATAGCCCTGTACGCCGCCGGCCGCGATGCCGATGATCGACGACACGATGGTGAGGCTGAGGCCGAACAGCACGGAGATGCGGAAGCCGTAGATCAGCCGCGCGACGACGTCGCGACCCTGATCGTCGGTGCCGAGCCAATTGTATTCAAGATCGCTGCAACCCTTCAGGCCCTTCTTCTCGACCACCGTCTTGCATTCGGCTTCGGTCAACAGCCAGGTCGGCTTCGACGGCGCCGGCGTCGGCAGGTCGAGATTGTGCGTGCCGTAGGAGTACCGGATCGGCGCCCAGATGATGGTGCCGCCCTTGTCGGCGATCAGCTTCTGCAGAAACGGATCGCGATAATCGGCTGCGGTTTCGAAGTCGCCGCCGAACGTCGTCTCCGAATAGGTCACCACTGCCGGGAAGTAGAAATGGCCATCGAACCGGATCAGCAGCGGCCGATCGTTGGCGATGAATTCGGCGAACAGCGAAACGCCGAACAGCACCAGGAAGATCCAGAACGACCAGTAGCCACGCCGGTTGGCCTTGAAGTTCTGCCAGCGGCGGCGGTTGAGCGGCGACATCGCCAGCCGGTGCCGCGTCGGCGGCACGGCTTCGCCGAGCGGCGCCTGGGTGGTGCTTTCGACCGGTTCGCGTGCGATCAGCGTCATCAGACTTCCCGCGCCTCGAAGTCGATCCGCGGATCGATCCACATATAAGTGAGATCGGACAGCAGGTTCACCACCAGACCGACCAGCGAGAAGATGAACAGCGTTCCGAACACCACGGGATAGTCACGATTGAGCACGCTTTCGAAGCCGAGCAAACCGAGGCCGTCGAGCGAGAAGATGGTCTCGATCAGCAGCGAGCCGGAGAAGAACGCGTGGATGAAGGCGCCGGGGAAGCCGGCGATCACGATCAGCATCGCGTTGCGGAAGATGTGGCCGTACAGCACCTGGGTTTCGCTGCAGCCCTTGGCGCGCGCCGTCATGACGTATTGCTTGCGGATCTCGTCGAGGAACGAGTTCTTGGTGAGCAGCGTCATGGTGGCGAAGGCGCCGAGCACCATCGAGATCAGCGGCAGCGCGAGGTGCCAGAAATAGTCGAGGATCTTCCAGTACCAGGGAAACTGGCTCCAGCCGTCCGAGGTCAACCCGCGCAGCGGGAACCACGAGAAGAAGGAGCCGCCGGCGAACAGGATGATCAGTAGAATCGCGAACAGGAAGCCCGGGATCGCGAAGCCGACGATGATCACCGCCGAGGTCCAGGTGTCGAATTTCGAGCCGTCCTTCACCGCCTTGCGGATGCCGAGCGGGATCGAGATCAGATAGGTCAGCAGCGTCATCCATATGCCGAGCGACATCGAGACCGGCAGCTTCTCCTTGATCAGCTGCAGCACGCTGACGTCACGGAAGTAGCTCTTGCCGAAGTCGAACCGTGCGAAATTCCACAGCATAATGGCGAAGCGCTCGGGCGCCGGCTTATCGAAGCCGAACTGCTTCTCCAGGCTCTTGACGAATTCCGGATCGAGCCCCTGCGCGCCGCGATATTTCGAGTTCACCGCATCCGCTGAGGCGCCGGCCTGCGGGCGACTGCCGAAGTCGCCGCCGGACGAGCCGGACACGCGCGACGCCGCGCCGGTGTCGGCGCCGGAGAGCTGCGCGATCACCCGCTCGACCGGACCGCCGGGTGCGAACTGCACCACCACGAAGGAGACGAACAGGATGCCGAGCAGCGTCGGGATCATCAGCAGGATGCGGCGGAGAATATAGGAAGACATCTACTTCGCCTCGCCCTTCGGGTCGCTGCGCTCGGCGGCAGGATTGCTCTTCGCCCACCACAGGTCCGGCGCGCTGACGCCGGCATATTTCGGCAGGTTCGCCGGATGGTCGAACACGTCCCAATAGGCCAACCGGTGCGTCGACGAGTACCATTGCGGCACCCAATAGCGGCCGACGCGGATCAGCCGGTCGAGCGCGCGCGCGGCGACCACCAGCTTGGCGCGGGTGTCGGCGGCGATCACCTGATCCACCATCGCGTCGATCGCCGGGTCGGCGATGCCGGCGAGATTGTTCGAGCCCTTGGTGGCGGCCGACGGCGAGGCAAAGAAGTTGCGCAGCGCGTCGCCCGGCACAGTCGAGAAGCTGAAACGTTCGATCGCCATGTCGAAATCGAAATCGTCTCGGCGCGCGCGGGCCTGCACCGGATCGACCAGCCGCACCGTGGCCTCGATCCCGAGCGTGCCGAGATTCTTCACGAACGGCATGTGGTGAGCCTGGAACGCCGGCTCATCGAGCAGAAACTCGATGTGGAACGGCTCCCCACTCGGCGTCAACCGGCGGCGATCCTTGATCACGAAACCGGCTTCGGTGAGAAGCTGACCGCCCCGACGCAGCAGCGCGCGGTCCTGCCCCGAGCCGTCGGAGGCCGGCGGCATGAACGGCGCGCCGAACACTTCGTCCGGCACCTTGCCGCGGAACGGCTCAAGCAAGGCCACTTCTTCCGGCGACGGCGGGCCGACCGCCATCATGTCGGAGTTCTGGAACGGCGACACCGTGCGCGCATAGGTGCCGTACATGATGGTCTTGTTGGTCCATTCGAAGTCGAACGCGCAGCCGATCGCCTCGCGCACCCGCGGGTCCTTGAACTTGTCGCGGCGCGTGTTGATGAACCAGCCCTGCGCGCCGGACGGCGTCTCGTCCGGGACCTGCTCGCGCTTGACGCGGCCGTCGCGGATCGCCGGAAAGTCGTAGCGCGTATTCCAGATCCGCGAGGTGAACTCCTCGCGATACAGATAGGAGCGGCCGGAGAAGCCTTCGAAGGCCACGTCGCGGTCGCGATAGAACTCGTACCGCACGGTGTCGAAATTGTTCGCGCCGATGCTGACCGGCAGCTTCGCCCCCCACCAGTCCTTGACGCGATCGAAACTGATGAAGCGTCCGGACTCGAGATGCCCGACCTTGTAGGGCCCGCTGCCGAGCGGAACGTCCATGGTTGATTCGTCGAACGGATGCTTGGCGTAGTACGCTTCCGAGAAGATCGGCAGGCCGGCCACGAACAGCGGCACGTCGCGGCCACGCTTCGGCTTGAACGTCACCACCAGCGTCGCATCGTCGGTCGCCTTGGCCTCGATGAAGTCGCGCAGTTGCTGGGTGATGATCGGGTGGCCCTTGGCCTTCAGGATGTTCAGCGAGAACGCCGCATCCTTGGCGGTCAGTTTGCTGCCGTCGTGAAACCGCGCCTCCGGCCGCATCGTGAAGCGATAGCTCAGGCCGTCGGCGGAGATCGCGACGGTCGAAGCCGCGAAACCGTACATCGCATCGGGTTCGTCGCCGGCCCGCGCCATCAGCGACGCGAAAGTCAGCCCCATTCCCTGCGCGCCGTCGCCCTTGAGGATGTAGGCGTTGAGCGAGTTGAAGGTCTGGAACGACTGGTTGAAGGCGCGCACCGACGGGATGGTCGAGAACACCCCGCCCTTCGGCGCCTGCGGATTGACGTAGTCGAAATGCTTGAAATCGGCCGGATACTTCAGATCACCGAAGGCCGACATGCCGTGGGCGACGACTTCGCCTTCGGCCGCGAAGGCGGGGGTGATGTGCGTCGCCGCCAGAGCGCCGACGCCGAGGACGAGAACTTCGCGGCGGTTGAGTTGCGCCATGCGCCGGCGGCTCCTCAAGAGCGCCGACCGATCTTGGCGGCCTTCTCGGCGTCGTACCACCACAACGCCGGCAGGCCGGAGCGCGCGTATTTCGGCAGATCGGCGTGGCTGAAGCGATCCCAGCGCGCGTAGCGCATGAAGCCGTAGGTGAACTGCGGCACGACGTAGAAATTCCACAGCAGCACGCGGTCCAGCGCACGCGTCGCAGCGACCAGTGTGGCGCGATCTTTGGCGAAGATCACCTTGTCGATCAGCGCGTCGACCGCCGGGTTCTTGATGCCGATGGTGTTACGCGAGCCGGGCTGATCGGCGGCCTGCGAACCCCAATAGTCGCGCTGCTCGTTGCCGGGGGACAGCGACTGGCCCCACAAATCGGTGATGATGTCGAAGTCGAAGGCGCGGATGCGGTTCTGGTACTGCGCATCGTCGACCACGCGGATCGAGACGGTGACGCCGAGCCGCTCCAGCGACGGCTTGTAGAACAGCGTGATGCGTTCCGACGACGGATCCTGCACCAGCATTTCGACCGTGACGGGCTTGCCGGATGGATCGACCAGCTTGCGATCCTTGATGTCGAAGCCGGCTTCCTTCACCAGCTTCATCGCCTCGCGCAGATTGCCGCGGACCGCTTCCGGATTGCCGCCGACCGGGTTGGTGTAGACTTGCGTGAACAATTCAGCCGGCACCTTGTCGCGCACGGTCTCGAGGATCGCCAGTTCGTCACCCTGCGGCAGACCGCTGGAGGCGAGTTCGGTGCCTTCGAAGTAGCTATTGATACGCTTGTACTGGCCGTAGAACAGCTGCTTGTTCATCTCCTCGAAATCGAACGCGTAGTTGAAGGCACGCCGGACCCGGGCATCCTTGAACATGTCGCGGCGCAGATTGAGCACGAAGCCCTGCATCCGGCCGGAATCGTTGATCGGGAATTCCTCCTTGACCACGCGCTTATCGGTGACCGCCGGGAAGTCGTAGGCGGTCGCCCATTGCTTGGCGGAGTTCTCGGCGATCCAGTCGGCCTGATCGGCCTTGAAGGCTTCCAGCGCGACGGTGTTGTCGCGGAAGAACTCGAAGCGCAGTTCGTCGAAATTGTATTGGCCGATCCGAACCGGCAGCTTCTCGCCCCAGTAGTCCTTGACCCGCTCCAACACGATCGAGCGGCCGGCGACGAACTCCTTGATCCGGTACGGGCCGGAGCCGAGCGGCTTCTCCAGCGTGGTGGCCGAGATGTCGCGCTTGCGGCCCTGGTCGTCGGTCCCTTCCCACCAATGCTTGGGCAGGATCATCAATTCGCCGACGATGGTGGGCAGTTCGCGGTTGCCCGGGCCGTCGAAGGTAAATCGGATGTCACGCTCGCCGACCTTCTCGGCTTTGGTGACGTGGCGGTAATAGGAGGCGTAGCGCGGGCTGAACTTTTTCAACGTGTCGAACGAATACACCACGTCGTCGGCTGTCACAGGTTTGCCATCATGCCAGCGGGCCTCGGCGCGCAGCCGATACACCACCCAGGAGAAGTCGTCCGGATGCGCGGCCGACTCCGCCAGCAGTCCATATTCGGTGCCGACCTCGTCCTGCGACTGGGTCATCAGCGTCTCGTAGAGATAGCCCACCGCCGGCGCGATGTTGCCCTTCACGCCCGCGACCGTGAGGTTGAAATTGTCGAAGGTGCCGAGCGAGATCTGCCGCGCCGCGCCACCCTTCGGCGCATCGGGATTGACGTAATCGAAGCGCTTGAAGTCGGCCGGATACTTGACCTCGCCGAACAGCGACAGCCCGTGCCGCCAGGTCAGCTTGTCCGCCGCCCCCTCGGCTGCAGCAGGCGCGCTCGTCAGCAGGCTGGAGCCGAAGCCAAGGACCGGGGTGGCGGCCGCCGCTGCGCCGGCCTGCAGAAGGTGTCGTCGGGTCAAAGTCACGGTCTGGAATTCCTGTTGGCGTCGGACTGCACGATGGAGCTGATTTCAGGCTGATCTCAGCACATGGTCTCAGGATTTGGTTCTTAAGATTTGGACATCAAGGATGACACTCAAGCCGCAATATGAGGCGAGGATTCGGCCGATTATGCCGGATTTCCCAAAGGATAGCACCCCGCGCCGCAAGGCGTTGCGGCGAAACGTCCCGATCAGGACAGCGTGATCGCGCGCACGAAAACGGCCGGGGAAACCCGGCCGCTCGAAGACATCAACTGATTTACAGGTTAGGCCCGAAGGGGCCGCTATTTTGCGGCGGTGGGGATCGCTTCGGGCTTATCCGAATTCTTGTTGAGATAGGCGATCAGGTCGGCCCGTTCCTTGTCGTTCGGAATGCCGGCGAAGCCCATCGCGGTGCCCGGGATATAGCCCTTCGGATTGGCGAGGAACTTGTTGAGCTCGTCGAAGGTCCACTCGCCTCCCTTGGCCTTCATGGCGGCGGAGAAGTTGAAGCCGCGGCCCTCGCCGCGCTTTTCGCCGACGATGCCGTAGAGATTCGGACCGACGCGGTTGGGACCGTCCTTCTCGAAGGTGTGGCAGGCGGCGCACTTCTTGGCTGCGCCCATGCCCTTTTCGATCGACGCCGTCTGCAGCAGCTTCTCGATCGGCTCGGCGGCAGCGGCCGGGGCAGCATCCTTGCCCGGCGCCGGCTCGGCTTCCTTCACGGCGATGGCGTAGCCCTGCTTCTCGACCTTGTCAGGAGTGAAGATGGCCTTGGCGGCGAAATTCGACAGCAGCAGCATCAGACAGGTTGCAAGAACGGCGCCGAGAATCTTATTGAGTTCGAAAGAATCCATGGTTCGCTCGCGCTCCCGTCAGACCGAGTCTGGATCGTTTTTCGTTGGCATTCGCAACTGTTCTTATCTGATGAGATATCGGTTTGCCCGTGCGCTGGCAACCCGTATAAGACCTGTCATCCGCGGCCTTCCACCAGCCTGATACCGTACCGGTAGCCGCATTGGCCGGCCGGTTTTGCCATGAGGCGGGACCTTAGCCCGCGCCCCTGATGACCTCTTCCCGTACTCTCGTTCTGATCCCTGCCCGCATGGCCGCGACCCGGCTGCCCGGCAAGCCGCTGCTCGATATCGCCGGGGCGCCCATGATCGTCCACGTGCTGCACCGCGCAACGGCGGCGGGCATTGGCCGCGTCGCGGTGGCGACCGATACGCCGGCGATCGCCGACGCCGTCCGGGCGCATGGCGGCGAGGTCGTGATGACCCGCGCCGATCACCCGTCCGGCTCGGATCGCATTCACGAGGCGCTGCAAAACCTCGACCCGGATCGCTCCATCGAGACCGTGATCAACCTGCAGGGCGACTTCCCGACCATCCGGCCGGAGCAGATCGGCGCTGTGCTGCCGCCGCTCGCCGACCCGGCGGTCGACATCGCCACGCTGGCTGCGGAGATCCATACCGACGAGGAAGCGACCAATCCCAACGTGGTGAAGGTGGTCGGCTCCCCGATCGGACCGAACCTGCTGCGCGCGCTGTATTTCACCCGCGCCACCGCGCCCTACGGGGACGGCCCGCGCTATCACCACATCGGTCTTTACGCCTATCGCCGCGCCGCGCTGGAGCGTTTCGTGGCGCTGCCGCCCTCCCCGCTCGAACAGCGCGAGAAGCTCGAGCAGCTGCGGGCGCTCGAAGCCGGGATGCGGATCGATGTCGGTATCGTGGATAGCGTGCCGCGCGGCGTCGACACCCCCGCGGACCTCGAAACCGCGCGGCGCGTGCTGGGCGGCTGAGGCGCCGCGCGCTGCAGCCGCCGCGATCGCCTCTGGCGAAAAATGCTGCGGCTGCTAGAACGCCGGCCAGAAGCTAGGACCGCCATGACAAAGACCTTGAAAATCGCCTTCCAGGGCGAACCCGGCGCAAACTCGCACATCGCGATCAGCGACGCCTATCCGACCGCCGAGGCGATGCCCTGCGCGACCTTCGAGGACGCGCTGTCGGCAATCTCCTCGGGCGAAGCCGATCTCGGCATGATCCCGATCGAGAACTCGGTCGCCGGCCGTGTCGCCGACATCCATCACCTGCTGCCGCAGTCCGGCCTGTTTATCGTCGGCGAGTGGTTTCTGCCGATCCGGCATCAGCTGGTCGCGGTGCCGGGCGCCAAGCTCGAAGACATCAAGACGGTCGAAAGCCACGTCCATGCGCTCGGCCAGTGCCGCCGGATCATCCGCAAGTTCGGACTGAAGCCGATCGTGGCCGGCGACACTGCGGGCTCGGCGCGGATCATCGCCGAGCGTGGCGACAAGAGCTGCGCGGCGATTTCGTCGCGGCTGGCGGCGCAGATCTACGGCCTCGATATTCTCGCCGAGGACATCGAGGACGAGGCTCACAACACCACGCGCTTCGTCGTGTTGGCGCGCGAGCCGCGCTGGGCGGCGCAGGGCTCGGGGCCGCTGGTGACGACGTTCGTGTTTCGGGTGCGCAACCTGCCGGCCGCTCTGTACAAGGCGATGGGCGGCTTCGCCACCAACGGCGTCAACATGACCAAGCTGGAAAGCTACATGGTCGACGGCAATTTCTTCGCGACGCAGTTCTACGCCGACGTCGACGGCCATCCCGAAGACCGCAACCTCGCCTTCGCGCTCGACGAGCTGAAATTCTTCTCGCGCGAATTCAGGATCGTCGGCGTGTATCCGGGCCACCCGTTCCGGGCGACGTTTACGGAGCGGTGACGCAGCGCCTCGTCATTTTTTAGCAAAGTCATCGACCGATCACAGGGCGATGATCTTCATCCGATCCAGATAGCCGGACATCGCCGCGGTGACGCGCGCTTCAAGGTCGCGGGCATCGGTCTCGCCTCGCTCGCCGGCGGCATCGATCATGCCTCTGGCGATCGCGAACAGGTCGCGGCTCGCCGTGCGCGCGGCTGCGCCTCGGCCGGCACCGTGCCGCGCCAGTAGCCGCGCAAGCGCCTTCGCGCCAACGTCTCCGAGGGCGCCGACTTCAGCCTGCAGCGGCAGCCGCGCCTCCTCGAAGTCCAGCAACCGGGCCAGGACCGGCCGTCGCAACTGATGCGCCACCGCCGCCTGGACGAAACGCTGCAGCCCTTCGGCCAGTGACGGCGCGTCGCCGGCCTGCTCAAGCGCCGCACTGAGCGGCTCGGTCTCGCGGCGAAGCAGCGCCTTGGTAATCGCGTCCTTGTTCGGGAAGTACTGATACAGCGACCCGATGCTCACGCCGGCGCGCGCCGCGACATCGTTGGTGTTGTAACCGCGAAATCCCTTGTCCTCCAAAATGCGAGCAGCGGCTTCGACGATCGCCGCCACGGTTTCGGCGGACCGCGCTTGAGCCGGCTGTTTGCGCGGCTCCATGTATTTCTTCGAGCTTTTCCTGGCCATGGCGCAATGCGAGTAGCGTTTGTGAGTTTTAGCTCATATTTTTGCATGCGTAAGCTAAACGCAACTGAATTGTTTGCCATCGACCGCGCCGCGCCGCCGACCGTTTCGGCCAGCGCCGCTGCGAGCCGATGTGCTGCACCGGAACAACCACATGACTACCAACCCCCCGACGACACCTCCCGATCCACGCGCCGTCCGCCGCAAGCGGTTGGCGTGGCTCGGCCTCCTGCTCGCCTCGACCGCCGTCTCGGCGGGCGCCTGGGCCTACTTCTCCGATCCCGCACTCCGCCGCACCGACGACGCTTATGTCGGCGGCCAATCTGTGCAGATCACATCCGAAATGTCCGGCACGGTGACGCGCATCGTCGCCGACAACACCGATTGGGTCTCGGCCGGCGACGTCCTGGTCGAACTGGATTCGACCGATCCACAGATCGAGCTCGCCAGCGCCAAGGCGCAGCTCGCGCAGGCGGTCCGCAACGTCCGCGGCCTGTTCGCCAGCGACGCTCGCTCCGACGCGGACGTCCATCTGCGCCTCGCCGAATTCAACAAGGCGCATGGCGACCTCAACGTCAAACAGACGCTGGTCAGTAGCGGCGCGGTCTCACGCGAGAGTCTTCGCCACGCCAATGACGCGCTCAGCGCCGCACAGGCGGCGCTTGCCTCGGCGCAGCAGGCGCGCGCTCAGGCGCTGGCGCTCGTCAACAACTCGACGCTGGCGTCGAACCCGCCAGTGCAGGTCGCGGCCGAGCGCGTCCGCGCGGCGACGCTGGCGATCGAACGGACGCGGATCACTGCGCCGGTGTCCGGCATGATCGCGCAGCGCTCGATCCAGCTCGGCCGGCGCGTCGGCCCCGGTGAAAAGATGATGACGGTGGTTCCGCTCGACCGGCTGTGGGTCGACGCCAACTTCAAGGAGGTTCAGCTTCACGGCGTCTGCGTCGGACAACCCGCCAAGGTGACCGCCGACATCTATGGCCGGTCGGTGACGTATCACGGCACGGTCCGCGGCATCGAGGCCGGCACCGGTGCCGCCTTCGCTCTGCTGCCGGCGCAGAACGCCACCGGCAACTGGATCAAAGTGGTGCAGCGGGCGCCGGTGAGGATCAGCCTCGATCGCTCCGAACTGATCCAGCATCCGCTGAGGATCGGCCTATCGGCCGAGGTGGAGGTCGATACCAAGACCTGCGAGTCCAGCGCGGCGCTGGCGAAGCAGGATGAGCGGTCCACGATCCACGATGCTCGTTCGGCAGCCGCCGATGCCGTAGTCCGGCAGGTCATTGCCGACAACATCGGAGCGGACCGATGACAGCCGCTCCGACCAAACAGCCGATCACGCCGCTGCAAGGTGCCCCCCGCGCGTTGGCGGCGGTGACGTTCGGCCTCGCGTCCTTCATGGCCGTGGTCGATATCACCGTCGCCAATGTGTCGGTGCCGACGATCTCCGGCAATCTCGGCGTCAGCTCCGAGGAAGGCGAATGGACGATCACGTTCTTCGCCATCTCCAACGCGATTTGCATTCCGTTGACCGGCTGGCTCGGCCGGCGGTTCGGGCAGGCCCGGCTGTTCGCAGGCTCGGTCGCCGCCTTCACGCTCGCCTCGATCCTGTGCGGGCTGGCGCCGACGTTCGAAACGCTGCTGATCGCCCGCATCCTGCAGGGCGCGGTCGCCGGTCCGATCGTGCCACTCAGCCAGGCCCTGCTGGTCGCGGTGTTTCCACCCGAGAAGCGCACCTTCGCGGTGGCGATGTGGGCGATGACCAACATGGCGGGGCCGGTCGCCGGCCCGATGCTGGGCGGCTGGATCACCGATCAATTCTCCTGGCCGTGGATCTTCCTGATCAACGCCCCGGTCGGTGTCTTCGTGGTGATCTCGGCCGGCGTGTTGCTCCGTGGCCGGGATACGCCGACGGTCCGACTGCCCGTTGATGTCGTCGGCCTCGCCCTGCTGGCGATCGCGGTGGGCTGCCTGCAGGTCACGTTCGATCGCGGCCGCACCCTTGACTGGTTTGCGTCGCCGCTGATCTGCGCCACCGCGACGATCTCGGTGATCGGGTTCGTGCTCTTGGTGATCTGGGAACTCGGCGAAGCGCACCCGATCGTGGATCTGCGGCTGTTCGAATTTCGCAACTTCGCAATCGGCACGCTGAGCGTCGCGGTCGGCTTCGGTTTGTACTTCGCGGCGCTGGTTCTGGTGCCGCTGTGGTTGCAGACGGATCTCGGCTACAGCTCCACCTGGGCCGGCGTCGCCACAGCTCCGATGGGCGTGTTCGGAATCGTGCTGGCGCCGTTTCTCGGCCGCTGGGTCGCGACGCACGGGCCGCGCGTCTATGCCAGCATCGCCTTTGCCGCCTGGGCGCTGGTGGCGCTGTGGCGTTCGACGATGACCACCGGCGTGACCGTCGCGGACGTTGCGCTGATCCAGCTCGCGCAAGGCATCGGCATCGCGTTTTTCCTGACGCCGGTGGTCAGCCTCTCGCTGGCCGGACTGCCGCCCGACAAGCTCGCGTCCGCCTCCGGTCTGCAGACCGCGATCCGCATGATGGCCGGCAGCCTGTGCGCATCGATCGCCCAGACGTTCTGGGACGAACGTGCACGCTTCCATCGCAATCATCTCGTCGATGCCGTCACCGAACTCAGCGATCGGGCGATGGCGGCGATCAAGACGCTGCGCAGCGCGGGCCTCACCGAACAGCAGTCCTGGGCGGTGATCAATCAGCAGATCGATGTTCAAGCACGCATGCTGTCGCTGAACGACTTCTTCTACTTCTCCACCTTCGCCTTCATGACCGCGCTCGGCATCATCTGGCTGGCGCGCGGACCGAAACAACCAAGCTGATGGAGCCCTCGTGAGCACGATCCGACGGCACAAGACACTGTACCCGGCCGAAGTCATCGACATTGTCAACGTCACGCCGCGCATGCGGAGAATTACGGTTGCGGACAATAACGCGCCGCCCCCCGGCGATGGTCTGCCGGCGCAATGGATGAAGCTGTTCTTCCCGGCTCACGGCGACCAGCAACCGACGGGACGCGCCTACACGATTCGCCGGTTCGATCCGGACAGCGGCCGGATCACTTTCGACTTCGTGCTGCATGGCGACGAGGGTCCGGCCTCGCGCTGGGCCGGGCGGGCGCGGGTCGGCGACGTGCTTCAAGTTGGCGGTCCGCGCGGCGGCCATTTGATCGATACGCAGGCTGCGCAATACGTGCTGGTCGGCGACGCCACGGCCCTCCCCGCCATCGCGGCGATCCTGGAGGCGATGCCGAGCCACATCCGCGCCACCGCGTTGATCGAGGTGGCGGACATGGCTGAAGCAGCCTATCTGGCCGATCGCCCCAACCTCGACGTGACATGGTTATACGCAGGGACGTTCGTTCCAGGCGCCACGGGGTTGATCGAACGCGCCATTCGCGATGCCGTTATCGACACAAAGACCTGCCAAGTGTGGATCGCCGGGGAATCCGCGATGATGAAGGAAGTCCGCGCCCATCTGCTGCTCGACCGCGGGGTGATACATCCCGCGATCGACGCCGCCGGCTACTGGAAGCTCGGCTCCGCCGACCATCGCGAACGCGATTAGCAGTTTCGCTAGAGGCTACGCCGCGATGCGCTGCAGTTCGAATCCCTCAGCCAGAAGGCTGTAGCTGCGCTTGCGGGCTTCGTGGTCGTAGATCGCGGTGATCACCATCAATTCGTCGGCTTGGCTGGCTTTGATCAGTGGCTCCAGCATCTGCAGCACGGTGGTGGGGCTGCCGACGAACAGCCGCGAGCGGTTGCGCGCGATCGAGGCGCGGTCGGCGTCGGTCAATTGTATCGCTTGCGCTTCCTCCACGCTCGGCAGCGGGACATAGCGGCCGCGGTCGCGCAGCAGACGGCTGACATCCATCGACAGCGCGAGGCGCTCAGCTTCAGCATCGGTCTCACCGACCACCGCCGCGACGGCGAGGATGCCGTGCGGTTTCGTCCGCCAGCGCGTGGGCTGGAAGCGCGCGCGGTAGTGCGTCAGGGCTTCGACGGCATCGTAGGACGCGAAGTGATGCGCGAAGGCGAAGCCCATGCCCACCTGCGCGGCGAGCTCGGAGCTGTAGTCGCTGGAGCCGAGCAGCCAGATCGGTGGCAGCGGCGCGTCGTTCGGCATCGCCATCACGTTGTTGTAGGGATGGCCGGCCGGGAAGCCGCGCGTCTCCCACAACGTCAGCTCCTGCAACCGTTCCAGGAAATCGTCGCCCTCGCGGACATCGAGACGCCGACGCAGCGCGTGCATCGTCGCCTGATCGGTGCCGGGCGCGCGGCCGATGCCGAGATCGATCCGGCCGGGGAACAGCGCCTCGAGCATCTTGAAGCGCTCGGCGACCATCAGCGGCGCGTGGTTGGGCAGCATCACGCCGCCGGAGCCGACGCGAATCCGCTCGGTGACCGCCGCGATCTGCCCGATCATGATCTCGGGTGCCGGACTGGCCACCGACGGCAGATTGTGATGCTCGGCGAGCCAGTAGCGCTCGTAGCCGAGCTGATCCGCGTGGCGAGCCAGATCGATGGAATTGCGCAAGGCTGCCGCGGGCGGCGTGCCGGAGGTGACGACCGAGAGGTCGAGAATGGCGAGCGGTAACATTCCATTAAACTAGGGCGCGAGGCGGCGCTGCGCAAAGGTACCCGGCTAAGAAATTCGCTGTAGGGAGAAACCGACCGGCGGTGTGGGCAGAACTCGAGCAGCCTCGGGCTCACGAGCGGAGCCAACGAAGCTCTTTTGGGGAAATCGAGCGCTAACGCAGGTTATGGCTTGCAAAGCAACTCCGTTATGACGGCAAGGAACTCAATCCTGCCCACGCTCACCGCAGATTCACGCCTTTATCGGAGCAAATTTAGGCATGTTGGGCAAATTCCCATTCGATTTTCGTCGTGAGTGGGCTGGTCGTCGCCCCGGGTTCGGCCTAGGTTTATGCGGCTATCGCAGTGCCGCATGAATGCTGGGCCGGCGATGGGCCGTACGTTTCACCCTGACGTGCCGAGCTGAACGCTGGCAGACCCAAACCGCCATCCTGGATGACGTGACATGACCGACCTGTTGCCGCACCTTCCGGCGATTTCCTTCGAGTTCTTCCCACCGAAGACGGAGGAGATGGAGCGCAATCTGTGGCAGGCGATCAGCCGGCTGGCGCCGCTGGCGCCCCGCTTCGTCTCGGTCACCTATGGGGCGGGCGGCTCGACGCGCGAGCGGACGCATTCCACCATCGCCCGCATCCTGAAGGAAACCAGCCTGACGCCGGCGGCCCACCTCACCTGCGTCGACGCGCCCTGCGCCGATGTCGATGACGTGGTCGAGCGCTACTACGAGATCGGCGTCCGCCATATCGTGGCGCTGCGCGGCGATCCGTCCAGCGGACTCGGCGGGGCCTACGCGCCGCATCCGCAGGGCTATTGCAGTTCCGCCGAACTCGTGGCCGCGATCAAGCGCCGGCACCCGGATATCGACGTCACCGTCTCGGCCTATCCGGAGAAGCATCCGGAGAGCACCGGTTTCGACGCCGACCTCGACATGCTGCAAGCCAAGGTCGACGCCGGCGCGACCCGTGCCATCACCCAGTTCTTTTTCGACAACGATCTGTACTTCCGCTACCTCGACCGCGTCCGCGCCCGAGGAATCAACATTCCGATCGTGCCCGGTATTCTGCCGGTGCAGAACTTCAAGCAGGCCGCGAGCTTCGCGACCCGCGCCGGCGCCAGCGTGCCGGACTGGCTCGCGAAGCAGTTCGAAGGGCTCGACGACGACCCCGACACCCGCAAGCTGGTGGCCGCGACCGTCGCGGCCGGGCAAGTGCACAAGCTCGCCAAGCACGGCGTCGACACTTTCCACTTCTACACGATGAACCGCGCGGACCTGGTGTTCGCGATCAGCCACCTGCTCGGCCTCCGGCCGCAGGTCGCCGCGCAGAAAGCCGCATAACTCCATGACCCGACCGATCTCCCCGAAGCGGACCGAACTCACCGCGCTGGCGCGCGAGCGCATCCTCGTGCTCGACGGCGCGATGGGCACGATGATCCAGGCGCGGCAGTTCGACGAGGCCGCGTTTCGCGGCGAGCGGTTCAAGGATTTTCACCGCGATCTGCGCGGCAACAACGATCTGCTGATCCTGACGCAGCCGCAGGCCATCGAAGACATTCACGCCGATTATCTGCGCGCCGGCGCCGACATCGTCGCGACCAACACCTTCTCGTCGACCTCGATCGCACAGGCCGACTACGACCTGTCCGAGATCGCCTACGAGATGAGCCGCGAGGGCGCACGCCTCGCCCGCAACGCCGCGGCGAAGGTCGAGGCCGAGGACGGCAAGCCGCGCTTCGTTGCCGGCGCGATCGGCCCGACTAATCGGACCGCATCGATTTCGCCCGACGTCGCCAATCCCGGCTATCGCGCCGTGACTTTCGACGACCTGCGCATCGCCTATGGCGAGCAGATCAACGGCCTGCTCGATGGCGGCGCCGATCTGCTGCTGGTCGAGACCATTTTCGACACGCTCAACGCCAAGGCGGCGCTGTACGCGATCGCCGAGATCTGCGAAGCGCGTGGCATCGACGTGCCGGTGATGATCTCCGGCACGATCACCGACAAGTCCGGCCGCCTGCTGTCGGGCCAGATGCCGGAAGCGTTCTGGAATTCGGTGCGTCACGCCAAACCGCTGACGATCGGCTTCAACTGCGCGCTCGGCGCCAAGGATCTCCGCGCCCACATTGCCGACATCGGCCGCGTCGCCGATACGCTGGTCTGCGCCTATCCAAACGCCGGCCTGCCCAACGAATTCGGCCAATACGACGAGAGCCCGGAATACATGGCCGGGCTGGTCGGAGAATTCGCCGAAGCCGGCCTTGTCAACATCGTCGGCGGCTGCTGCGGCACCACGCCGGCACATATCAAGGCGATCGCCGACGCAGTCGCGCCGCACAAGCCGCGCGCGATCCCGACGGTCGAGCCGCGGCTGCGCTTGAGCGGCCTCGAACCGTTCGACCTGACCAAGGACATTCCGTTCGTCAATGTCGGCGAACGCACCAACGTCACCGGCTCGGCGAAATTCCGCAAGCTGATTACCGCCGGCGACTACGCCGCCGCGCTGCAGGTGGCACGCGACCAAGTCGAGAACGGCGCGCAGATCATCGACGTCAACATGGACGAAGGGCTTCTCGATTCCGAAGCCGCGATGGTGACGTTCCTCAATCTCGTCGCCGCCGAGCCGGACATCGCCAAGGTGCCGGTGATGGTCGACAGCTCGAAGTTCAATGTGATCGAGGCCGGCTTGAAGTGCCTGCAGGGCAAGCCGGTTGTGAATTCGATCTCGCTGAAGGAAGGCGAGGACAAGTTCATCCACGAGGCGGGCATCGCCCGCCGCCACGGCGCCGCCGTGGTGGTGATGGCGTTCGACGAGACCGGCCAGGCTGATACTTACGCGCGCAAGACCGAGATCTGCAAGCGCGCTTACGACATCCTGGTCGAGCGCGTCGGCTTTCCGCCGGAAGACATCATCTTCGATCCGAACATTTTTGCGATCGCCACCGGCCTCGAAGAGCACAACAACTACGGCGTCGATTTCATCGAGGCGACGCGCTGGATCCGCCAGAACCTGCCGCACGCGCACATCTCCGGCGGCGTCTCCAATCTGTCGTTCTCGTTCCGCGGCAACGAGCCAGTGCGCGAGGCGATGCACTCGGTGTTCCTGTATCACGCCATCAAGGCAGGCATGGACATGGGCATCGTCAATGCCGGGCAGATGATTGTTTACGACGACATCGATCCCGAACTGCGCCAGGTCTGCGAGGACGTCATCCTCAACCGCGATCCCGGGGCGTCGGAGCGTCTGCTGGCGCTCGCCGAAAAGTATCGCGGCCAGGGCAAGGCGGTGAAGGAGCAGGATCTCGCCTGGCGGAGCTGGCCGGTCGAGCAACGGCTCAGCCACGCGCTGGTGCACGGCATCACGGAATATATCGAGACCGACACCGAGGAAGCGCGGGCCAAGGCGGAGCGTCCGCTGCACGTGATCGAAGGTCCGCTGATGGCCGGCATGAACGTGGTCGGCGACCTGTTCGGCGACGGCAAGATGTTTCTGCCGCAGGTGGTGAAGTCGGCCCGCGTGATGAAGCAGGCGGTCGCCTATCTGATGCCGTTCATGGAGGAGGAGAAGGCGCGCAATCTCGCTGCCGGCACCGACCTCGGCGAACGCGCCACCGCCGGCAAGATCGTGCTCGCCACCGTCAAGGGCGACGTCCACGATATCGGCAAGAACATCGTCGGCATCGTGCTCCAGTGCAACAATTTCGAGGTGATCGACCTCGGCGTGATGGTGCCGGCCGCCAAGATCATCGAAACCGCGAAGGCCGAGAACGCCGACATCATCGGCCTGTCCGGCCTGATCACGCCGTCGCTCGATGAAATGAGCTTCCTCGCCGGCGAAATGCAGCGCAACGGCCTCGACATGCCGCTGCTGATCGGCGGCGCCACTACCAGTCGGGTCCACACCGCGGTGAAGATCGACCCGGCCTATCCGGCCGGCAGCGTGGTGCACGTGAATGACGCCAGCCGCGCGGTCGGCGTCGCCTCGTCGCTGCTGTCGCGCGAACGCGGTCCGGCTTACGCCGCCGAGATCCGTGCCGACTACGCCAAGATCACCGCCGCGCACCATCGCGCGCAGGCCGATAAGAAGCGGCTGCCGCTCGCTGCCGCCCGCGCTAACGCGGTGAAGATCGACTGGAGCGCCCACAAGCCGGTGAAGCCGTCCTTCCTCGGCGTCCGGCGCTTCGCCAACTATCCGCTGGCCGAGCTGGTCGAGTACATCGACTGGACGCCGTTCTTCCAGAGCTGGGAGCTCGCCGGGCGCTTCCCCGCGATCCTTGACGATCCCAAGGTCGGCGAAGCCGCGCGCGCGCTCTACGCGGATGCGCGCAAGATGCTCGACCGCATCGTCGCCGAGAACTGGTTCACCGCCAAGGCGGCGATCGGGTTCTGGCCGGTCAATGCGGCCGGCGACGACATCATCATCTACGCCGACGACGAGCGTGACGCCTCGATCGGCGCGCTGCACACGCTGCGCCAGCAGCTCGAGAAGCGCGAGGGGCGCGCCAACACCGCGCTGGCCGATTTCATCGCGCCGCGCGGCGTGCCGGACTATATCGGCGGCTTCGTCGTCACCGCCGGCATCGGCGAAGACATCGTCGCCGACAAGTTCAAGAACGATGGCGACGACTATTCGTCGATCCTGGTCAAGGCGCTGGCGGATCGCATCGCCGAGGCCTTCGCCGAGCGGATGCACGCCCGCGTCCGCCGCGAATTCTGGGGCTACGCGCCGGACGAGACGCTGTCGCCGGACGACCTGATCCTGGAGAAGTATCAGGGCATCCGCCCGGCCCCCGGCTATCCGGCCCAGCCCGACCACACCGAGAAGGCGACGCTGTTCCGCCTGCTCGACGCCGAACTCAATGCCGGCGTGACGCTGACCGAGAGCTATGCGATGTGGCCGGGGTCATCGGTGTCCGGCCTGTATTTCAGCCACCCGGACAGCTATTACTTCGGCGTCGGCAAGATCGAGCGCGATCAGGTGGAGGACTACGCGCGGCGCAAGGGCTGGAGCACGGCCGAGGCCGAGCGCTGGCTGGCCCCGGTGCTGAACTACATTCCCGAGCACAGGCCCGATGCTCCGCGCAGCGAAGAGCCGATGCCGCCGCTGGCGCCAGCCGGCGGGACGATGCCTGCCGCCGAAGAAATCAGCGACCTGCCGGCGCATCCGCCCGGCTGCAATTGTGCGGTGCATCTGGCGTGGCGCAAGAAGGCGGTCGGGGCGAAGTAAGCCCTGCCGCGCCGCGTCCGCCGGAGTTCCGGTCCGAGCAAGACTCCCTGCCTCCTGCTGTTCCTGAGGAACGATGCCCCGAGGGGCACGTTGCCGCGTCAGGAAACCAGGGAGCCTCGTCTCATGATCAAGTCACTCACGGCCGGCCTTTGTCTCGTCGCCCTTACCGGTTCGCTCGCCTTTGCGCAGCCGAGCCAGGGACAAGGTGGCGGCAATGCCGGAACCAATGGCACTAACGATACCACGATGCAGAACGGAACCATGGGCTCCGGCACCACCGGGACCGGTTCGGCGACTTCGGGCAGCATGACCAAGCCGCACGACACTAAGCACAACAACGGCATGAAGAAGAACAGCGGCACCGGCGCAGCCGGTGGCAGCATGTCGAAGTAATCCCGTTCGCAACCAACCTCGCGCCGCGCCTTGTTCGGGCGCGGCGTTTTTATTGGTCGGCGACGATCAGCTCGCTGGCGGACGCTTCGATCAGGCCGCCCGGACCGTGGCCAGGAAGCTGGTGACCTGCTCCTTGAGCATGGTGCTGTCGCGCGACAGCGACTGTGCTGCGCCGAGCACCTGCCCGGACGCGGAGCCGGTTTCGGTCGCACCGCGCTGGACCTCGACGATATTTTCCGAGACCTCCTGGGTGCCGATCGCGGCCTGCTGAATGTTGCGCGAGATCTCCTGAGTCGCGGCGCCCTGTTCCTCCACGGCCGACGCAATGGCCGAGGCGATCTGCGACATCTTCGAAATGGTGCCGCCAATCTGCCGGATAGCCGTGACCGAATGATCCGTGGCGGCCTGGATGCCGCTGATCTGCGCGCTGATCTCGCCCGTCGCTTTCGCCGTCTGCTCCGCCAGGGCCTTGACCTCGGCCGCCACCACCGCGAAGCCGCGCCCGGCTTCTCCGGCACGCGCCGCCTCGATCGTAGCGTTGAGCGCCAGCAGGTTGGTCTGGCCGGCGATCTGATTGATCAGCTCGACCACGTCGCCGATCCGCGCCGCCGCAGCGGATAGTTCGCTGACCTGGGCGTTGGTGCTCTGCGCCTGCGACACCGCCTCGTCGGCGATCCGCGCCGATTCCTGCACCTGCCGGCTGATCTCGTTAACCGACGAGGCCATCTCTTCGGTCGCCGACGCCACAGACGACACGTTGGTCGAGGCTTCTTCGGACGCCGCCGCCACCGCGGTCGTGACCTGCTGGGTGCGCTCTGCCGTCGCCGTCAACGTCGTCGCCGACGCCTCCAGTTCGGTCGAGGCCGACGACACCGTCTGCACGATCTCGCCGACGGCGCCTTCAAATTGATCCGCGAGCTGCATCATTTCCTGCTTGCGCAGCGCGGCCAGCCGGCGATCCTCGGCGGCCTTGGCCTCGGCTTCCGCGCGTGCCTTCTCCTCCGCCTTGACCTTGAACAACTCGACCGCCTGCGCCATGTCGCCGACCTCGTCGCCGCGCCCGAGGCCCGGCAGCACGACCTGGAAATTGCCGTCGGCGAGTTCGCGCATCCCGGCGCACAGGACGACCACCGGCTTGGCGATCGCGCGGCCGATCAGGAAGGCGAGCACGACACCCAGCACCAGCGCGCCGACCGCCAGCATCGCGACCAGACGCTCGGTCGCGGTGATCAGGTCGGCGGTCTCGTGTTCGATCTGCTTTTCTTCGGCAATGCCGGACGCCTTGATGGCTTCGGCATCGGCGGTGATCTCCTGCGCCACCTTGGTCATCTCGCCGTTGCTGAGCAGCTCGATCTCGTGCGCGGTGTGAGCGGCCTGATGATAGGCGTTGGCGTATTTGTCGACGTTGGCGTTGACGTCGGCGAAGACCTTGCGGACCTCGTCGTTGACGATCGACGCCGAGAACGCCGCCATCGCCACCTTCAACGCGGCGAGCGCCCGCTCCGCGCCATCCGCGGCGCTCTGCTCGTGGCGGCCGAGCAGCTTGTTGGCGTTGAGGCGGACCAGCAGCAACTGCTTCAGGGCCTCGCCCGCCAGCACCATGTTGTTGGAATTGCCCGAGCGGCTCACCGACAACGCCTGCATCTCCTCGATCTCGGCACGCGACTTCAGGCCGAGCGGATCCAGCGTCTCGCGGACTAGTCTGTCTTGCGTCTGCCGCAGCGCGATCAGCTTGTCGAACTGATTGCCGTAGAGCTTGAAGGCGTCGCTGAGCGCGACGAATTTCTGATGTCGCTCGGGATTCTTGGTTTCGGCGACCGCGCGCTCGATCAGTTCGCCGAGAACGGGCTGCCGCCGCTTGGCTTCCTGCATCGGAGCCGTCTCGCCGCTCAGCGCATATTCGCGGACCAGCCGGCGATAACCGACAAAGCCCCGCTCGACCTCGCGCGCCATGCCGACCACGGCGACGCGCTGATTGAATGTCTCGAAGCCGGTTTTGACGTTGCTGAAGCCGCGATAGGCCACCACCGCCAGAACCGCGGTCAGCGCGAGGATCAACGCGAAGCCGAGCATGATCTTGGTGTTGATCCGCCGGTTATTGAAGAAGCCGAACAGGCTGCTGGGCGTGTGGGCTTTAGTCGACATCTGAAATCCTCTGCGATCCGAAAACGGCCCGGGCGATGCAATCAGGACGCGTCGATCAGAAAGCGCCGATTGCGGCGCTGCACCGGCCGGGCGTTGTTGGGAAACAAGGCGGCGAAGCGCTGGATCTGCGCCGGCGACAGCTCGATTGGCTCCTTGAACACCGTCCAGGTCAGCCCCTCCGAGCATGGCGGCGTCGTCAGCGAGCCCATATAGCGGAAGTAACCGCCGCTCCTCGGCAACACCGCCGCCGGATCGACCGAACCTGACGCCCGCACCTCGGCGCCGGCGCTGGTCGGCATTTGATCGAACAAGGCTTTCAATGCGCCGTTCTCACTGCCGGGGCGGATCAGAACGCCGGTCACGGCGAGCGCGCCGTTGGCGGATTTGTGGACGAAATGACACTCCATCTCGAAGCGCTTGCCGCCCATCAGATGTTCGCTCGGATGATGGAAGTGAAACTGCAGCAAGTCGTAGCGCACGCCGTCGATCATGCAGGACGAGCCCGGATCGACGTTGACTTGGATGGTGTGGCCGTTGTTGACGATGCGCAGCGGGATCGGCTTGTAATCGTGATGCGCGGCGCCCGGCTCGCCCCGGATTCCGGCCGTCAGATCGATCGGCGTCTGCTCGCTGCCGAGCTGGCACACTTTGTAGTCGGCCTGAAGGTCGCCCCATTTCTCCGGAGCGCCCTCGCCGTCGTAACCCCAATGCACCGCGCCGGCGCCGTGCCCCGTCTCGCTCGCGACGCTTGCGCCCGCCACCGCGCAACAGGCGCAGGCGACAAATCCCCTGAGAACCGACCTTCGATCAACCGACATGTAGCCCTCTCCGCGTCGCCCGCTGGCGATGATGGCGCTTGCGCAATTCGGATATGTCTAGGTTTGTGGGTGACTTCTGCTCAACGCGTAGAAGTACGAAGTCGCGCTCCGGACTGACGCCATCGTTAAGCGCGCTCCGACCAAACCCGTCGAAAACCACCCGAGACATTCCGTCGAACTTAATGCCGCGGTCATCCGCACCATCGCCCCACCCGAGCCCACCGACTCAGCCAACCGAGCGTCTTCGTTACTTGTCCCGGTTCGAGACTAATAATGCGTTAGTTCGGTTCCATCTTCGGTCTTCCGCGGTGCCATTTCCGTGATGATACGCATCGCACGCTTGTCCGGCGTCGTTCGTCGATCGATGTGATGCGTAGAACTACGTGGCTTTGAGGGCGATCTTGCTGATTAGACCGGTGCGTGCCGTAGCGACACCGTGGTCGTGACGCGAGTGGAAGTGAGGGGCGAGGCGCTTCCAAGAAAGCAAACCGTCATCACCCGCGAAAGCGGGTGATCCAGTATCGCAGAGCGGTGGAGGAGAAAGGCACGGAGCTCCAACGAGCGTTCTGGGATACTGGGTCGCCCGGTCAAGCCGGGCGATGACGGGGGAGGATGCGGTTGCGCCCGTGCTCCACGTCGAACGAACGGATTCAATTATCAAACAGCCCCTTCGACGCTCTTCAAAGATCAGATCGCCATAGCATTGCGCAGCCCGAAACAGCCACAACTGCGCAACAGCCCGACGCAGCCACGCGCCCGCATTCTCGCGGCGCATCGCGCCCGAGGTTTGCTGCGGTCCCTTCGCCCTCCTTGGGAAGAGGGCGCGCGGAACGCCGGGTGCCCGATGCACCCGCGGCCTCGTGTGCGTAAGTAAAAAGCACACGAGTTAGACACCACGGTCACACCGGAGAACATCCGGCGTTCCGCGCGCGATGGTGCTTCCGGCTTATCTCGTGCTCTCCCCGGCGCCCGACACGGTTTTTGGTCGCCGTCGCGTCCGACCGTTCGCGTACGCTTCGGTGGAAGCGGAACGCCTGGTCGGGGCTTGATGCCACGCGGGACATCAGGACCACACGCCTTTGCCGTCCGCGGCAGCGTGGTCGTCAGCGCTTCGGTGTCGGCTCACGGGGCCTTTCGATGAAAGGGAGCCCGCCCTGCCTTCACGTCCCCGCCTGACGCTGCCGCGTCCATCGCCCCCCGCCCCGCGAACCGTGACGATCGCGTTTCGCCCCTCTCCCCGGGGCGGGTTGAGGCGGACTATAGTCCTTTTAGGAATTTGGTCAAGGGGCGCATGCACCGCGCAACCTCTCCCGCTTGCGGGAGAGGTCGGATCGCGGAGCGATCCGGGTGAGGGCACTCCGCTCCGCGAGTCGGGGAGTCAGTGCTCGGGGCGCCCTCACCCCAGCCCTCTCCCGCAGGCGGGAGAGGGGGCGCGCTGCGGCTCGGGGTTGGGCATTGAGCTACACACTGATGCGACTGCTTAATTCGTAGCAACTCAAGGCCTCCCGATTGTCATTCCGGAGCACGCGCGGAGCGCGTGAGCCCGGAATCCATAGCCCCTGCCCTTTGTTGTGACGCTCGGTGTCGCCGCGCGGTGCGCTTGTCGTGACTCCAGGGGGATATGGATTCCGGGTTCGCGCTGCGCGCGCCCCGGAATGACGGGGAGAGGTTGGTGTAAGGTGACTTCGGCCGGGCCGGTGGTCTCTATGCTGCGGTCTGTTGGGGGCTCATGGCTTGTGGCGTATCGCTCTACACTGGTCCGCTCCACCTAACCCCGCGATCGCTGCGTCGGCTCACTCCCCCTCGTCGCTCGCCAGCAGGCCCTTCACCGCCCTGCCCCATCCGGCCAGCTTGCGCTCGCGTGTCGCCTGGCTCATCGCCGGGCGGAAGCGGTGGTCGAGGCGCCAGTTGTCGGCGAATTTGGCGGGCTCGGGGAAGACGCCGGCGCTGAGGCCGGCCAGATAGGCGGCGCCGAGCGCGGTGGTTTCCTGGATCACCGGGCGATCGACCGGGGCGTCGAGCAGGTCGGCGAGGCGCTGCATGGTCCAGTCGGACGCGGTCATGCCGCCGTCGACGCGCAGCACCGGGGTCGCGGCGTTGGCGCCGGCGCTCGACCAGTCGGCGCGCATCGCCGCCCACAGATCGTAGGTCTGGTAGCAGACGCTCTCCAGCGCGGCGTGCGCCAGCTCAGCCGGGCCGGTGTTGCGCGTCATGCCGAACAGCGCGCCGCGCACCCGCGGATTCCAGTACGGCGCGCCCATGCCGACGAAAGCCGGCACCAGATACACGCTCTGCATCGGGTCGGATTTGTCGGCGAGCGGACCGGTTTCGCTGGCGTGCTTGATGATGCCGAGGCCATCGCGCAGCCACTGCACCGCGCTGCCGGCGACGAAGATCGAACCTTCCAGCGCGTAGGTGCGCTTGCCGCCGAGCTGATAGGCGATGGTGGTGAGCAGCTTGTTGTGCGAGCGCACCGGCGTGGCGCCGGTGTTGAGCAGCGCGAAGCAGCCGGTGCCGTAGGTCGACTTGATCATGCCGGGCGTGAAGCACGCCTGGCCGATGGTCGCCGCCTGCTGATCGCCGGCGATGCCGCGGATCGCGATCGGGGCGCCGAACAGCTCGTAGTCGCTGTCGCCGAAATGCGCCGAGGAGTCTTTCACCTGCGGCAGCATCGAGCGCGGCACGCCGAGCAGCCTCAACAGATCGTCGTCCCACTCGGCGGTGTGGATGTTGAACAGCAGCGTGCGCGACGCATTGGTGGCGTCGGTGGCGTGGACCCGGCCGCCGGTCAGCCGCCACAGCAGATAGCAGTCGATGGTGCCGAAGCGCAGCTCGCCGCGCTCGGCGCGGGCGCGCGCGCCGGGCACGTTGTCCAGCAGCCAGGCGACCTTGGTGCCGGAGAAATACGGATCGACGATCAGACCCGTCTTCTCGGTGATCATCGGCTCATGGCCGTCGGCCTTCAGCCGGGTGCAGAACTCCGCGGTGCGGCGGTCCTGCCAGACGATGGCGCGGTGAATCGCCTTGCCGGAGATGCGGTCCCACACCACCACGGTCTCGCGCTGGTTGGTGATGCCGATCGCGGCGATGTCGGCGGCGGCAGCGCCGGCCTTTTCCATCGCCTCGCGGCAGGTCGCCAGCGTCGAGGTCCAGATGTCCTCGGGCTCGTGCTCGACCCAGCCGGAGGCCGGGAAATGCTGCGGAAATTCGCGCTGCGCCGAGGCCGCGATCGAGATGTCGTCGCGGAACAGGATCGCGCGCGACGAGGTGGTGCCCTGATCGATGGCCATCACGAAAGACATGAGCGTTCGTCCCGGAATCTGGATGAAGAAAGTGTTGGCCCGCACACCACCCGATCGCGCCCGCGCCGTCAATATGGGCAGTTCCGATGTGCGACGGGCGGTGAATCCCCTTCAAACGGCCGCAGGACTGTGGTTTGTCGGGAGGGCGATCCAAGCTCTGGATGGTGGCAAGCCTCTCGTTTCGTCATTGCGAGCGAAGCGAAGCAATCCATCGCCGTGCACCGGGCTGGATTGCTTCGTCGCTTCGCTCCTCGCAATGACGGCCCGGTTGCAATGGACCCGCTGCTGAAAATCGTGATCGTCGACGAGAACCCGGTGCGCGCCGGGATTCTCACCGAGGGGCTGCGCGAAGCGGGCATGTCGCAGATCACCTATTTGGCGGCGACCACCAATTTGCTGGCGCGGATCTACGAGATCGACCCTGACGTCATCCTGATCGACCTGGAGAACCCGAGCCGCGACATGCTCGAGCAGATGTTCCAGGTCAGCCGGATAGTGAAGCGGCCGATCGCGATGTTCGTCGACCAGAGCGACACCGCCTCGATCCAGGCCTCGGTCGACGCCGGCGTGTCGGCCTACATCGTCGACGGGCTGAAAAAAGAGCGAATGAAGCACATCCTCGATCTGTGCATCTCGCGCTTCAACGCCTTCGCCAATCTCGAAAGCGAACTGCACCGCGCCCGCAGCGCGCTGGAAGATCGCAAGGTGATCGACCGCGCCAAGGGCATTCTGATGAAGGCCAAGGGGCTGAGCGAGGAGCAGGCCTATGTGCTGCTGCGGACCGCGGCCATGAACGAGAAGAAGAAAATCGCCGAGATCGCCCAGTCGGTGGTCACCGCGTCGGAGATGCTGAAATGAGCGAGCGCCTGCGCATCGGATTCATCCCGCTGGTCGACGCCGCCGCGCTGATCGTCGCGGTCGACAAGGGCTTCTGCGCGCAGGAGGACCTCGACGTCGAGCTGGTGCGCGAGATCTCCTGGGCCAATGTGCGCGACAAGTTCAACATCGGCCTGTTCGATGCCGCGCACCTGCTGGCGCCGATGGCGGTCGCCTCCAGCCTCGGCATCGGCCACATCCGCGTGCCGGTGATCTCCGGCTTCGGGCTGGGCGTCAACGGCAACGCCATCACGGTGTCGCCGGATCTGCACGCCGCGATCGCCGCCAATGTCGACGGCGACATCGCCGATCCGGTGGTGTCGGCACGGGCGCTGGCGCGGGTCGTTGCCGAGCGCAAGTCGCTCGGGCTGGAGCCGCTGACCTTCGGCATGACCTTCCCGTTCTCCAGCCACAACTACGACCTGCGGTTCTGGATGGGCGCCGGCGGCGTCGATCCAGACGAGGACGTGCGGCTGGTGGTGCTGCCGCCGCCCTACATGGTGGAGAGTCTCGCCAACAAGCATCTCGACGGCTTCTGCGTCGGCGCGCCGTGGAATTCGGTGGCGATCGATCTCGGCATCGGCCACATCCTGCACTTCACCTGCGAGCTGTTTCAGCGCGCCGCGGAGAAGATGCTGGCGGTGCGCGCCTCCTGGGCCGAGGGCCATCCCGATACGCTGCTGCGGCTGATCCGGGCGCATGACCGCGCCGCGCAGTTCATCGAGTACGAGGGCAATCGCGACGAGGTCTGCGCCATCCTCACCGCACCGGGCCGCATCGAGGTGACGCCCGAGCTGATCCGCCGCACGCTCGACGGCCGGCTCAAGGTCTCGCCGGACGGCACCTATCGCGAGACTGGCCGCTATCTGCTGGTCGGCCGCGAAGCCGCGGCGCGGCCCGATCCGGTGCAGGGCGCGTGGAACTACGCGCAGATGGTGCGCTGGGGCCAGGCCCCGCTGTCGGCCGAGCTACTTGCCGCCGCCAAGGCGGTCTTCCGCCCCGACCTCTACGACGCCGCGGTCGGCGGCACACCGATCCTGCCGATCGCCCCCGCCGACGGCATCGGCGAATGCACCGGCACGACGTTCGATCCGGACGACATCGCGGGCTATCTGTCGGCGCTGGAGATCAGGCGCTGAGGCGCGGTTGGCTCCTCGCTTCACCCTCCCCTTAAGGGGGAGGGTCGGCACGCTGATCGCGCAGCGGACTGCGTGACGGGGGGGTGAGCCGCGCGCACAGCGGATGAACTCTTCGCCACCCCGCTCGCTCCGCGAACGACCCTCCCCCTCCAGGGGAGGGTAAAGGCCGGCTTCTCCTCCCCGTCATTGCGAGCGCAGCGAAGCAATCCAGAAAGCCCCGAAACGAGGCATGGATTGCTTCGTCGCTGCGCCCCTCGCAATGACGGCCAGCTTCCTGCCTTCGCTCTGACGCGCTGCACAATCCATCATCACTCTGCTCATCGTTGCTGCGCGAATGCGCAGCGTTGGCGGCTGATCAGATTAGCGGCGTAAGCTGCCAAGCGATTGGAAGTTCTCAGTAAACGCGTTCCGCCAGCGACTGGCACGGTTTTCGCTACTCTTGGAACGGGTCACCGATGGGTGCCCGGCGTCCATCGATAAACTGGCGACAGCAACGCTGCTGTCCTGGCCCGCGCAAGCAGGGCCAGGCAGCAGCGTTTTTTTTCGTGCATCGGCCGGACGCCGCATGAGGACAGGTAGTGGGCAAACAGGGTCGTGCGACCCCAGCAGGGAATAGGGCAACGATGATCAGCAAGGACCGCATCGGAAGCAAAGTGAGCCGCCGCCAACTCCTGAAGGCCGGCGGCAGCGCAGCGGCACTGCTCGCTGCAGCGAAGCTGAACTTTCCCGGCGGCGCCTACGCGCAGGATGCCGGCCCCGAAGTGAAGGGCGCCAAGCTCGGCTTCATCGCGCTGACCGACGCCTCGCCGCTGTTCGTCGCCAAGGAGAAAGGCATCTTCGCCAAATACGGCATGCCCGATGTCAGCGTCGAGAAGCAGGCGTCGTGGGGCACAACGCGCGACAACCTCGTGCTCGGCTCCGAAGGCAACGGCATCGACGGCGCGCATATCCTGACGCCGATGCCGTATCTGATCTCGTCCGGCAAGGTGACGCAGAACAACGTGCCGACGCCGATGTACATCCTGGCGCGGCTCAACCTGAACGGTCAGTGCATCTCAGTCGGCAAGGAATACGCGAACCTCAAGGTCGGCCTCGACACCGCGCCGTTCAAAGTCGCGCTGGAGAAGAAGAAGGCGTCCGGCAAATCGGTGAAGGCGGCGATGACCTTCCCGGGCGGCACCCACGACCTGTGGATCCGCTACTGGCTCGCCGCAGGCGGCATCGACCCTGACAAGGACATCGAAACCATCGTGGTGCCGCCGGCCCAGATGGTGGCCAACATGAAGGTCGGCACGATGGACTGCTTCTGCGTCTGTGAGCCGTGGAATCTGCAGCTGATCCATCAGGACATCGGCTACACCGCGCTCACCACCGGCGAGCTGTGGGACAAGCATCCGGAGAAATCGCTCGGCATGCGTGCCGCCTGGGTCGACAAGTACCCGAAGGCCGCCAAGGCACTGCTGATGGCGGTGATGGAAGCGCAGCAATGGTGCGAGGACCCTGCTAATCGCGAAGAGACCGCGCGGATTTGCGCCAAGCGGCAGTGGATCAACGTGCCGGCCGAGGACGTTATCGACCGCATGAAGGGCAAGTTCGACTACGGCACCGGCCGCGTCGTCGAGAACTCGCCACAGCAGATGCGGTTCTGGAAGGACAACGCCTCCTATCCGTTCCAGAGCCACGACCTGTGGTTCATGACCGAGGATATCCGCTGGGGCAAGTACGAGCCCGGCTTCGACAGCAAGGCGCTGATCGCCAAGGTCAACCGCGAGGATCTGTGGAAGGACGCCGCGAAGACGCTCGGCGTCGCGGCCAGCGACATTCCGACCTCGACGTCGCGCGGCAAGGAGACGTTCTTCGACGGCAAGGTGTTCGATCCGGAAGATCCGGCCGCGTACCTGAAGTCGCTGACGATCAAGCGCATCGAAGCCTGACGATCACGCCAACGATCACCTCGGCCGCGCTCGCCGCGCGGCCCTCCCCTTCAGACGACGGAGTGTCACCCCGATGTCGATGACCGCCCTGAAATCCGAGACCGAGACCGTCACCGCGCTCACGCCGCCGTCGTCCGCCGTGGTGACGATGCGGCCGAAACAGCAGCCGCGCGGCGACTCATACATCAAGGCCACGCGCGAGATCGCTGCCCGAGTGATCCCGCCGCTGATCGTGTTCACGCTGTTCATGGTGATCTGGGAGCTGCTCTGCCGGCGCACCGGCTCGGCGCTGCCGCCGCCGTCCAAGGTCTACAGCGACACCAAGGAGTTGATCTTCGATCCGTTCTTCGATCGCGGCGGCATCGACAAAGGTCTGTTCTGGCATCTCAGCGCGTCGCTGCAGCGCGTCGCGTTCGGCTATTCGCTCGCCGCCGTTGCGGGCATCGCGCTCGGCACGCTGGTCGGGCAGTCGGTGTGGGCGATGCGCGGGCTCGATCCGATCTTCCAGGTGCTCCGCACCATCCCGCCGCTGGCGTGGCTGCCGCTGTCGCTCGCCGCGTTTCGCGACGGCCAGCCCTCGGCGATCTTCGTGATCTTCATTACGTCGATCTGGCCGATCATCATCAACACCGCGGTCGGCATCCGCAACATCCCGCAGGACTATCGCAACGTCGCCGCGGTGGTGCAGCTCAACCCGCTGGAGTTCTTCTGGAAGGTGATGCTGCCCTCGGCGGCGCCCTACATCTTCACCGGCCTGCGCATCGGCATCGGCCTGTCGTGGCTGGCGATCATCGCGGCCGAGATGCTGATCGGCGGCGTCGGCATCGGCTTCTTCATCTGGGACGCCTGGAATTCCTCGCACATCAGCGAAATCATTCTGGCGCTGTTCTATGTCGGCATCGTCGGCTTCGTGCTCGACCGGCTGATCGCCGGGCTCGGGCGGCTCGTCACCCACGGCACCTCGGCGGACTAAGGAGAAGGTCATGACCGCTTATCTCAAGCTCGATCACCTCGACAAGACCTTCACCCGCGGCTCCGCCACCACCGAGGTGTTGAAGGACGTTAGCCTGGACATCGCGCAGGGCGAATACGTCTCGATCATCGGCCATTCCGGCTGCGGCAAGTCCACGCTGCTCAACATCGTCGCCGGCCTCACCGGCGCGACCCAGGGCGGCGTGCTGCTGGAGAACCGCGAGGTCAACTCGCCCGGGCCGGACCGCGCCGTCGTGTTCCAGAACCACAGCCTGCTGCCGTGGCTGACCGTGTACCAGAACGTCCGGCTCGGCGTCGACAAGGTGTTCGCCAAGACCAAGAGCCGCGCCGAGCGGCACGACTGGACGATGCACAATCTCAACCTCGTGCAGATGGGCCACGCCAAGGACAAGCGGCCGTCGGAAATCTCCGGCGGCATGAAGCAGCGCGTCGGCATCGCCCGCGCGCTGGCGATGGAGCCGAAGGTGCTGCTGCTCGACGAGCCGTTCGGCGCGCTCGACGCGCTGACCCGCGCGCATCTGCAGGACTCGGTGATGGCGCTGCATCAGAAGCTGAACAACACCATCCTGATGATCACCCACGACGTCGACGAGGCGGTGCTGCTCAGCGATCGCATCGTGATGATGACCAACGGCCCGTCGGCACGAATCGGCGAAGTCCTCGAGGTGCCGCTGCCGCACCCGCGCAAGCGCCTCGAGCTGGCGACCAACGCGACCTACCTGAAATGCCGCCAGCGCGTGCTGGAATTCCTGTACGAGCGACACCGGTTCATCGAGGCAGCGTGAGGATCATGCGGAATCGACACAAGTAACGTCGTCATTCCGGGGCGCCGCGCAGCGGCGAGCCCAGAATCCATAACCACCGCCAGGGGATATGGAGTCCGGGCCTGCGCCCCAAGCGAGGCGCATCCCGGAATGACGAAGCAAATGAGGCACCCGTCATTGCGAGCCCAGCGAAGCAATCCATGCCGCGAGTACAGACTGGATTGCTTCGTCGCGGAGCCTGTGCTCGGACGTCGCGAAGCGACGATCCGGGTGCTCCTCGCAATGACGCGGTGAACGGCAAACAGGAGGACCGACCATGAGTCCCGACCAGATCGCCCTCGTGCAGCAGAGCTTCGCCAAGGTCGCGCCGATCTCCGAGCAGGCGGCCAGCCTGTTCTACGGCCGGCTGTTCGACATCGCCCCCGAGGTGAAGCCGCTGTTCGCCAAGGCCGACATCCGCGAGCAGGGCAAGAAACTGATGGGCACGCTCGCCGTCGTGGTCGGCGGCCTGACCAACCTGCCGTCGATCCTGCCGGCCGCCAGCCGTCTCGCCAAGCATCACGTCGGCTACGGCGTCAAAGCCACGCACTACGCCCCGGTCGGCGCCGCGCTGCTGTGGACGCTCGAACAGGGCCTCGGCGACGCCTGGACGCCCGAACTCGCCGAAGCCTGGACCGGGGCCTACACCACGCTGTCGAGCTACATGATCGCCGAAGCGTACGGCGTGGCGGCGTGATGGTGACGCTTGCGACATTGCGCATGAACTCGGGCGTCAGCCGCGACGCACGGCGCCCCCACCCTCCCCTGGAGGGGGAGGGTCGCTCGCGCAGCGAGCGGGGTGGGGTGGCGAAGAGTTCATCCGCCGTGCTCGCGGCTCACCCCACCCCGTCCCGCATCTCGCTGTGCGAGCTGCGGGCCGACCCTCCCCCTCCAGGGGAGGGTGACGCGCCCTCCGGTGCACGCGCTCTACTGCGCGATGAGGCGCAGCGATGAGCGAGCCTCTGGTCATCATCGGCAACGGCATGGCGGCGGTGCGGCTGGTGGAGGAGCTGGCCAAGCATGCACTCGGCCGCTATGCGATCGCGGTGATCGGCGACGAGCCGCGGCTCGCCTATAATCGCGTGCTGCTGTCGTCGGTGCTGGCGCGGGAAGTCTCCAAGGCCGAGATCGAATTGCGGCCGGCGCAATGGTGGCGCGACCGCGGCGTCACGCTGCTGTACGGCCAGAGCGCCGCCGCCACCGCGATCGACGCCGGCATCCGCCGCGTGCGGCTCGCCACCGGCGCGACGCTGCCGTTTTCCAAGCTGGTGATCGCCACCGGCTCGAAGCCGATCCGGCTGAACGTCAAGGGCATGGACCTGCCCGGCGTGCTGACCTTCCGCGATCTCGCCGACGTCGCGGCAATCGAGGACGCCGCCTCGGGCGGCCGCCGCGCCGTGGTGATCGGCGGCGGGCTGCTCGGGCTGGAGGCCGCCTATGGCCTCGCCAAGGCGGGCGCTGAGGTCACCGTGGTGCATCTGATGGACCGGCTGATGGAGCGTCAGCTCGATCCGACCGCCGCGGCGATGCTGAAGCGCGCCGTCGAGAGCAAGGGCATCGCGGTCGAACTCAGTGCCGACACTGCGGCGATCAGCGGCGACGGCCGCGTCGAGGCCGTGGAGTTGAAAGACGGCCGCACCCTGCCCGCCGATCTGGTGGTGGTCGCCGCCGGCATCCGGCCGAATGTCGAACTGGCGCGCGGCGCCGGCATCGAGATCGGCCGCGGCGTTCTGGTGAACGATCAGCTGCAGACCAGCCTGCCCGGCATCTACGCGATCGGCGAATGCGCCGAGCATCGCGGCGCCTGCTACGGCCTGGTCGAGCCCGCTTACGAGCAGGCGCGCGCGCTGGCGTCGTATCTGTCCGGCGGCGATGGTGCGTATCGCGGCAGCGTGCTGGCGACCAATCTCAAGGTCTCGGGCGTCGATCTGTTCTCCGCCGGCGACTTCCTCGGCGGCGCCGGCTCGGAAGCCATCGTGATGACCGATCCCGGGCTCGGCAGCTATCGCAAGCTGGTAATCAAGGACGGCAAGCTGACCGGCTGCGTGTTGTTCGGCGATACCAATGACGGCCTCTGGTATCTCGAACTGATCCGCTCCGGTCGTTCGATCGAAACCATCCGTAACGACATGATGTTCGGCCGCGCGCTCGCCGCCCGCGCCGACAAGACCGTGGCGGCGTGAGGGGACTGATGGGCAGCGAATTCACGATCGACCAGAAGCGCTATCTCGAAGGCTTCGCCTCCGGCGTCACCGCCGCGCGCGCGCAGCGCGGCGCCCTGCCCGCGGCCGGCGGCCCGCAGCCGTCCGGCCCCGACGCGATCCATCTCGCCGCGCAGGACCGCTTCACCGCCGCCGGCAAGAAACTCGCCGAGCAGGAGAAGTGGAAGCGCGAGGAACATCCGTTCGACGCCTATCGCCGGCTGAAGCAGCAGGCGAAGGACAATGTGCCGCCGAAGCCCGCCGATAATTTCCGCTGGCGCTATTACGGCCTGTTCTACGTCGCGCCGGCGCAGAGCTCGTATATGTGCCGGCTGCGCATCCCCAACGGCGTGCTGAGTTCGTGGCAGATGCAGGGCCTCGCGGACATCGCTGATAACTGCGCCGGCGGCTATTCCCACGTCACGACGCGCGCCAATCTGCAGATGCGCGAGATCGAACCGAAGAACGCTGTGACGCTGATCGAGGGCATCGAGTCGCTCGGCCTGTGGGCGCGCGGCTCCGGCGCCGACAACATCCGCAACGTCACCGGCAGCGCGACGGCCGGCATCGACCCGCAGGAACTGATCGACACGCGGCCCTATGCCCGCGAGTGGCACTTCCACATCCTCAACGAACGCGCGCTGTACGGCCTACCGCGAAAATTCAACGTCGCGTTCGACGGCGGCGGGCTGATCCCGACGCTGGAGGACACCAACGACATCGCGTTCCAGGCGGTAAGCATCACCGAGGGCCACGGCGTCGAAGCCGGCGTGTGGTTTCGGCTCGCGCTCGGCGGCATCACCGGGCACAAGGACTTTGCCCGCGACACCGGCGTGATCGTAAAGCCCGACGAAGCCACCGAGGTGTCGGACGCGATCATCCGCGTGTTTATCGAACACGGCGACCGCACCGATCGCAACAAGTCGCGGCTGAAATACGTGCTCGACCGGTTCGGTTTCGATGAATTTCTGAAGCTCGTCGAAGAGAAGCTCGCGCGCAAGCTGGTGCACGTGCCGGCCGAGGCTGCGCAGCCGCGCCCGGCGCAGGATCGCAGCGCCCATATCGGCGTGCATCCGCAGAAGCAGCCCGGGCTGAACTGGATCGGCGTGCGACTGTCGCTCGGCCGGTTGTCGTCGGACCAGATGCGCGGTCTCGCCGCCATCGCGCGCAGCTTCGGCGACGGCGATATCCGCCTCACCGTGTGGCAGAACCTGTTGATCTCCGGCGTCGCCGACGCACGTGTCGCCGACGCGACCGCCGCGATCGTCGCGCTCGGCTTCGCGATCGACGCCAGCCCGCTCCGCGCCGGACTGATCGCCTGCACCGGCGCCACCGGCTGCCGCTTCGGCGCCGCGCAGACCAAGGAGACCGCCGAGGCGATCGCGCAGCATTGCGAGCCACGCGTCGCGCTCGACACCCCGATCAACATCCATGTCACCGGCTGCCACAACACCTGCGCGCAGCATTACATCGGCGACATCGGCCTGATCGGCGCGCGCGTGCCGATCTCCGACGAGGACAGCGTCAACGGCTTCCACATCCATGTCGGCGGCGCATTTGGTGATCGCGAGGCGATCGGCACCGAGGTGCTGCGCGACGTCAAGCAGGAGGATGCGCCGCGCGTGATCGAGCGGATGCTCGGCGTCTACCTGGCGCAGCGGAGCTCGCCGGCCGAAAGCTTTCTCGACTTCACCCGGCGCCACGACGAAGCCGCCCTGAAGCAACTGTTCGCCTTCGCGCCGGAGACCACGGCATGAGCCAGAATATGCCGCCCCCGATCCCGATGCTGATCCCGGACAACGCACCGTTCTCCGACGAGCAGCGCGCCTGGCTCAACGGCTTCTTTGCCGGGCTGGTGTCGCTCGACAGCGCCGGGGTGACCGCACTGTCTCCCGTTCAGGCCGCTGCGCTGCTCGCCGGCGGGCCGGCGCCTGCCGCGGAAGACGATGACGGCGGCGCGCCGTGGCACGACCAGACGCTGCCGATCGCCGAGCGCATGCAGCTTGCGGACGACAAGCCGCTGCGCTGGAAGCTGATGGCGGCGATGGCGCAGCAGGATTGCGGCCAATGCGGCTACGACTGCCGCAACTACTCGGCTGCGATCTTCGAGGGCAAGGAAACGCGGTTGAACCTGTGCGCACCCGGCGGCAAGGACACCGCGCGGATGGTGAAGACGCTGGCCGAGCAGATCGGCAGCGCGCCGAAGGCTGAGGCCACGCCGGCTGTGACGACCGAAGCTGCGCCCGCAGCCGCGCTGCCGCCGCGCGGCACCTCGCGCGACAATCCGGCGACTGCGAAAGTGCTGGCGCGCCGGCGCTTGAACAAGGGCGCGTCCGAGAAGGAGACCTGGCACATCGAGTTCGAGCTCGAGGACGGCCTCGCCTATGAGGTCGGCGATTCCTTCGGGCTGTTCCCGAGCAACGATCCCACGCTGGTCGAGATGGTGCTGACGGCGCTCGGCGCGCCGGGCGACTTCCCGATCGGGGCCCGCACGCTGCGGGCGGTGCTCACCGACTCCGTGTCGCTGTCGCCGGCCCCCGACATGCTGTTCCAGCTGATCAGCTACATCACCGGCGGCGACAAGCGGAAGACCGCACGCGCGCTGGCGAACGGCGAGGATCCCGACGGCGACGCCGCGACGCTCGACGTGCTGGCGGCGCTGGAGAAGTTTCCCGGCATCCGGCCCGATCCCGAAGCCTTCGTCGAGGCGCTCGATCCGCTGCAGCCGCGGCTGTATTCGATCTCGTCGTCGCCGAAGCCGATCCCCGGCCGGCTGTCGCTGACGGTCGATTGCGTGCGCTATCAGATTGGCAAGCGGCAACGCCTCGGCGTCTGCTCGACCGGCCTCGCCGAGCGCGTCAGCCCCGGCGACAACGTGCGGGTCTATGTGCAGAAGGCGCACAATTTCGCGCTGCCGGCCGATCCCAACCAGCCGATCATCATGATCGGCCCCGGCACCGGCGTCGCGCCGTTCCGCGCCTTCCTGCACGAGCGACAGGCGGTGCAGGCGCCGGGCAAGAACTGGCTGTTCTTCGGCCACCAGCGTAGCGCCTGTGACTTCTTCTACGACGACGAACTCAACGCGATGAAGCGCAGCGGGCTGCTGACTCGGCTGTCGCTGGCTTGGTCGCGCGACGGCACCGAGAAGATCTACGTGCAGGACCGCATGCGCGAGGTCGGCCGCGATCTGTGGAGCTGGCTGACCGAAGGCGCCAACATCTATGTCTGCGGCGACGCCAAGCGGATGGCCAAGGACGTCGAGCTGGCGCTGGTCGACATCGTCGCCCAGCACGGCGCGCGCACGCCGGCGGAGGCCACCGCCTTCGTGTCCGATTTGAAGAAACACGGCCGCTATCAGCAGGACGTCTACTGATGAACGCATCCGCGCAGCATCCCCTCGCGGTGCGCACCACCTGCGCCTATTGCGGCGTCGGCTGCGGCGTCCTCGCCAAGCCCGACGGCCGCGGCGGCGCGGCGATCAGCGGCGATGCGGAGCATCCGGCGAATTTCGGCCGGCTGTGCTCGAAGGGCTCGGCGCTCGGCGAAACGCTGGGGCTCGGCACGCGGCTGCTGCATCCGATGCAGCGCGGCGTCGACGGCGCGATGGCGCGCACGACCTGGGACGACGCGCTCGCCCGCGTGGCGAACGGCTTCGCCGACATCATCGCCAAGCACGGCCCGGACTCGGTCGCGTTCTATCTGTCGGGGCAGTTGCTCACCGAGGACTACTACGTCGCCAACAAGCTGATGAAAGGCTTCATCGGCTCGGCCAATGTCGACACGAATTCGCGGCTGTGCATGGCCTCCTCGGTCGCCGGCCATCGCCGCGCCTTCGGCAGCGACACCGTGCCGGGTAGCTACGCCGATCTCGACGAGGCCGACCTGATCGTGCTGGTCGGCTCCAACGCGGCGTGGTGCCATCCGGTGCTGTATCAGCGCATGCTCGCCAACAAGCGCGCGCGCGACGCGAAGATCGTGGTGATCGATCCGCGCCGCACCGCCAGCGTCGAGGACGACGATCTGCATCTGCCGGTCGCGCCCGGCATGGACACCGCGCTGTTCAGCGGCCTCCTGGTGCATCTCGCCGACACGCTGGCGCTCGACTACACCTATCTCGCCGCTCACACCACCGGCTTCACCGAAGCGCTGGTGCGCGCCCGCGAGATCGCGCCGGATCTCACCGCCGTCGCGGCAGCCACCGGCGTCGGGGCGGCCGACATCGCCCGCTTCTTCGCGCTGTTCCGCGGCACCGACAAGGTCGTCACCTGCTATTCGCAGGGCGTCAACCAGTCGGCGCAGGGCACCGACAAGGTGAACGCGATCATCAACTGCCATCTCGCCACCGGGCGGATCGGCAGGCCCGGCATGGGGCCGTTCTCGCTGACCGGCCAGCCCAACGCGATGGGCGGCCGCGAGGTCGGCGGACTCGCCAATCAGCTCGCCGCCCATATGGACTTCACGCCGGAGGCGATCGACCGCGTCGGCCGGTTCTGGCGCGCGCCGAACATGGCGCAGCGCGAGGGGCTGAAAGCTGTGCAGCTGTTCGACGCCATCGGCCGCGGCGAGATCAAAGCGCTGTGGATCATGGCGACGAACCCGGCGGTGTCGCTGCCGCGTGCGGACTACGTCCGCGACGCGCTGCGCAAGCTCGACCTGCTGGTGATCTCCGAGAACGTGATCAGCAACGACACCGTCGCCGCCGGCGCGCATGTGCTGCTGCCCGCCGCGGCCTGGGGCGAGAAGGACGGCACCGTCACCAACTCGGAGCGCCGGATCTCGCGGCAGCGCGCGTTCCTGCCGCTGCCCGGCGAAGCCAGGCCGGATTGGTGGGCCGTCAGCCAGGTGGCGCGACGGATGGGCTTCGGCGACGCCTTCGCCTATCGGTCCGCCGCGGACATCTTTCGCGAGCACGCCGCGCTGTCGGCCTTCGAGAACGACGGCGCGCGGGATTTCGACATCGGCGCACTGGCGACGCTCAGCGACGATGCCTTCAACGCGCTCGATCCGACGCAATGGCCGGCGCACGCGGGCGAACCGCTCGCCGACTCGCGCTTCTTTGCGGCGGGCGGATACTACACACCGGACCGCAAGGCGCGGCTGATCGCGCCGGAGAGGCCTGCGCTGCATGAGGCGCCCTCGCCCGCGTTCCCGCTGCTGCTGAACACCGGCCGCATCCGCGACCAGTGGCACACCATGACGCGCAGCGGGCTCAGCCCCCGGCTCGGCGCCCATTTGCCCGAGCCGTTCGTCGAGCTGCATCCGGACGACGCCGCCCAGCATGGACTGCGCGATGGCGGCTGCGCGCGGATTACGACGCGCTACGGCGCCTGCATCCTCAAGGTGGCGATCAGCGCCGGGCAGAAGCGCGGCGCGCTGTTCGCGCCGATCCATTGGAGTGGCGAGACCGCGGCGACCGCGCGCGTCGGCGCGCTGGTGGCGCCGATCACCGATCCGTTCTCGGGCCAGCCGGAAGCCAAGGCGACACCGGCGGCGATCGCGCCCGTTACTTACGCGCTGCGCGGCTTTGTGCTGTCACGCGCAGCGTTACAGCTGCCGGCGGAGAGCTGGTGGGCGAGGGTCGCGGTGCGTGGCGGCACGGCGGCGCTGTTCGCCAGCAACGCGCCGGCGGCCGAGTGGCGCACCCACGCCGCCGAGCTATTCGGCGACGACGTCGAACTCGCCGAATATCTCGACGAGCCGCGGCAGAGTTTTCGCGCGGCTGCGTTTCAGGACGGCAAGCTGGTCGGCTGCCTGTTCGTCGGCCCGGCCGAGGCGCCGCCGCAATGGGACGCCGTGAAGGCGCTGTTCGAGGCCGAAGCGCTGGAGACTCAGCAGCGCCGCGCGGTGCTGTCCGGCCGCTCCACCGACGGCCTCGCCGACGCCGGCCCGATCGTCTGCGCCTGCTTCGGCGTCGGCCTTCACACCATCCGCGACGCGCTCGAAAGCGGCGCCGCCGTCAGCGTCGAGGCGATCGGCCAGAGCCTGCGCGCCGGCACCAATTGCGGCTCCTGTTTGCCGGAGCTGCGCAAGATCGTGGCGGGGGCGAAGGTGAGCGAGACGGCGTGAGGCTCGCCCGCGTGGGCACGGCGCTGCGCGCCTCCGCCCGACCTACGGCCTCTCGGTCGTCATTCCGGGGCGCGCCTCTTGGCGCGAACCCGGAATCCATAACCCCTGTGCCCCCGGTTGGTCACCAGAACAGTTCATTGAGTGAACGCTATCGCCCTCTCCACAAGCACTGAGTCCTCATCCTGAGGAGCCGCGCCCAGCGCGGCGTCTCGAAGGATGGGCCACGATGGAACGGTGGCCCATGGTTCGAGACGGCGCTTCGCGCCTCCTCACCATGTGGTTGTGCGTGTGGCGACGTCAGCTTGCGGGCTCTGATCGATCAGAAGCAGAACGGCTCTACGAGATCGGCTGCCGTGCGCAACCGCCAGCGCTGCGGCGTATGGATTCCGGGCTCGCGCTGCGCGCGCCCCGGAATGACGAACGAGAGGATTGGGAAGCGAACTACACCGACGCGGTCGTCACGCCGCCGTCGATCACGATGGTCTGGCCGGTCATGAAGGTTGAGGCGTCGGAGCCGAGATACGCGACGGCGCCGGCGATCTCATGCGGCTCGCCGATGCGGCGCAGCGGGGTGCCGGCGGTGCGGCGCTTGAGGTTGGCTTCGTCTTCCCACAGCGCGCGGGCGAAATCGGTCTTGACCAGGCCCGGCGCGATGGCGTTGACGCGCACGCCCTTCGGTCCGTATTCGCCGGCGAGGCTGCGGCACAGCGCGAAGTCGGCCGCCTTGGAGATGCCGTAGGCGCCGATCACGGTGGAGCCGCGCAGGCCGCCGATCGACGAGATGATCACCACCGAGCCCGAGCCGCGCTCCGCCATCTGCGGCATCGCGCGGGCGCACAGCCACAGATTGCTCTTCACGTTCGACGCCATGATCTTGTCGAAGGCTTCGTCCGGAATGTCGAGCAGCGGGCCGTAGTAGGGATTGACCGCAGCGTTGCAGACCAGGATGTCGACCTTGCCGTATTTCGCGGTGGCGCCATCGATCAGCGCGTCGACCTCGGCCTTGCGCGAAATGTTGCAGGCGATGACGTGCGCGTCGCCGCCATCCTCGCGGATACCCTCGGCGACTTCCTCGCACGCATCGGCCTTGCGGCTCGACACCACCACCTTGGCGCCGAGTTTGGCCAACAATTCCGCCGACGCCCGCCCGATGCCGCGCGACGAACCGGTGACGACGGCAACCTTGCCGGTGAGATCGAACGGATTGGCGGCCATGGCGGGCTCCCTGGGGTTTGTTGTTGTTTGCTTTGTTAGTTACGTGCCCCGGACGCTGCGCAGCGCGCCGCACTTGCGGCGTGATGCGCTGCTGATCCGGGGCCCCGGTTTTTGGTGTGCTGGAGCTAAGTAACCGGGGTCCCGGATCTGCGCAGCGGCATGAAGAATGCCGCAGCGCGTCCGGGACACGGGGTTATCACCCAAGCGCAGCGCTCAGATCAGCCCGCCGCCATTGCTGACTTGCGTCAGATGGTGCTCGGTGTCGCCAAAGGTCTGCTCGATCATGGTCAGCCGCTTGAAGTAGTGGCCGATCTTGGCTTCCATGGTCATGCCGATGCCGCCGTGGAGCTGGATCGACTGCTGTCCGACGAACTTGCCGGACTTGCCGACCTGCACCTTCGCGGCCGAAATCGCGTTGGCGCGTTCCTTGGCGTCGTCGAATTCGGCCGCCATGGTGGCGAACATCGCCATCGAGCGGGCCTGTTCGGTGGCGACGAACATGTCGGCGGCGCGATGCTGCAGCACCTGGAAGCTGCCGATCGGCACGCCGAACTGCTTGCGGGTCTTGATGTACTCGACCGTGGTGGTGAGCGACTCGTCCATCGCGCCGACCGCCTCCGCGCACAGCGCGGTGCGGGCGTCGTCGACCACCGCCTCGATCAGCGGCAGGCCGTTCGCCGGATCGCCGATCGCCGCATCGGCGCCGACTTCGACGCCAGTGAAGGTGATGTCGGCGGCGCGCTGGCCGTCCTGGGTCGGATAACCCTTGCGCGACACACCCTTGGCGTCCGCCGGCACCAGAAACACGCCGATGCCGTTGCGATCACGCTGGCCGCCCGCGGTGCGCGCGGTGACCACCAGCGTGTCGGCGGCCTCGCCGTTCAGCACGACGAACTTCTCGCCATCGATGACCCAACCGTCGCCCTTCTTCTTGGCGGTGGTGGAGACGTCGGCGAGATCCCAGCGCGAGTTCTTTTCGAGCTGGGCGAACGCGAAGGTCTTGCTGCCGTCGATGATGCCGGGCAGATGCGCGGCCTTCTGCGCGGCCGAACCGGCGCGGCGCAGGAAGCCGCCGGCGACGATCACGGTCGGCAGATACGGCTCGAGCACGAGCGCGTGGCCGAGCGCTTCCATGACGATCATGGTCTCGACCGCGCCGGCGCCAAAGCCGCCGTCTTCTTCCGAGAACGGCAGACCGAGCAGGCCCTGCTCGGCGAACTTGCCCCAGACGTCCCGGCTCCAGCCGTCCTTTTCCTTGGCGTACTTCTTGCGGCTGTCGAAATCGTACGAGGACTTGAGCAGGCCCTCGACGCTGTCCTTGAGGAGCCGCTGCTCTTCCGACAAATCAAAATCCATAGTGATGCTTCCTTGAATAGCAAAATCGACCGGGCGTCATTGCGAGGAGCGAAGCGACGAAGCAATCCGGCTTCCGTGCGTGTGGCTCTGGCTTGCTTCGCTTCGCTCGCAATGACGGAGGGGACGCCGCGCCTTACAGCCCGAGCACCGCCTTGGTGATGATGTTGCGCTGGATCTCGTTCGAGCCGCCGTAGATCGACACCTTGCGGTTGTTGAAGTAGCTCGGCGCGATCTGCGCGGTCCAATCCATCGTCTCGTTGCTGTCGTCGTCACCGTGCACGTCGTAGGGCGCGGCGAACGGGCCGATCACTTCCATCAGCAGTTCGGTGGTGGCCTGCTGGATCTCGGAGCCCTTGATCTTCAGCACCGACGATGCCGGGTTCGGCTTGCCCTTGCCGTGCTTGCCTTCGTCGGCGACGACGCGCAGCTGCGTCAGTTCGAGCGCCTTCAGCTCGATCTCGACCGCGGCCAGCTTCTCTCGGAACTTGCTGTCCTCGATCACCGGCTTGCCACCGGCTTCGACCTTGGAGGCGAGTTCCTTGATGCGGCGGATGCGCTCCTTCGACATGCCGACGCGGGCGATGCCGGTGCGCTCGTTGCCGAGCAGGAACTTGGCGTAGTCCCAGCCTTTGTTCTCTTCACCGACGAGATTCTCGATCGGCACCTCGACGTCGTCGAAGAACACCTCGTTGACCTCGGCGCCGCCGTCGATCGTCTGGATCGGGCGCACGGTGATGCCCTTGGTCTTCATGTCGACCAGGATGAAGGAGATGCCTTCCTGCTTCTTGGCGGTCGGATTGGTGCGGCACAGGCAGAAGATCCAGTCGGCGTATTGCGCCAGCGTGGTCCAGGTCTTCTGACCGTTGATGATCCACTTGTCGCCCTTGCGCTCGGCCTTGGTCTTGAGCGAGGCGAGGTCCGATCCCGAGCCCGGCTCGGAAAAGCCCTGGCACCACCAATCCTCGACGCTGGCGATGCGCGGCAGGAAGCGCTTCTTCTGCTCCTCGCTGCCGAAGGTGTAGATCACCGGGCCGACCATCGACACGCCGAAGGCGAGCGGCTGCGGCGCGGGCGCGGCCTGCAGCTCTTCGTTGAAGATGTAGTGCTGCACGCTGCTCCAGCCCGTACCGCCGTATTCCTTCGGCCAGTGCGTCACGCCCCAGCCTTTCTTGTGGAGGATGCGATACCACTCCACCATGTCTTCCTTCGACGGATGCCGGCCCTCGACCAGCTTCTGCCGGGTCTTCGGCGGCACGTTGTCCTTGAAGAACTGCCGCACCTCGTCGCGAAACGCGATTTCTTCCTTGGTGAAATTCAGATCCATCGGATCCTCCTGGGTCGAATTAGCTATCGAACTATCCGCGTCATTCCGGGGCGCGAGCGCAGCTCGCGAGCCCGGAATCCATACTCACCGCCAGGGGTTATGGATTCCGGGCCTGCGCCCCAAGAGGGGCGCATCCCGGAATGACGAACTCTTTTGTTACTGCACGATCTCGAACAAGCCCGCCGAGCCCATGCCGCCGCCGACGCACATCGTGACCACCGCATACTTCGCCTTGCGGCGACGGCCTTCGATCAGCGCGTGGCCGGCGAGGCGTGCACCCGACATGCCGTAGGGGTGGCCGACCGAGATCGCGCCGCCGTTGACGTTGAGCTTTTCCGGATCGATGCCGAGCTTGTCGCGGCAGTACAGCACCTGCACGGCGAAGGCCTCGTTGAGCTCCCACAGGCCGATGTCGTCGACGCTGAGGCCGTGGCGCTTCAGCAGGCGCGGCACCGCGAACACCGGGCCGATGCCCATCTCGTCCGGCTCGCAACCGTAGGAGACCATGCCGCGGAAGATGCCGAGCGGCTTGAGGCCCTTCGCGGCCGCGGTCTTGTCGCTCATGATCACCGTGGCGGAGGCGCCGTCCGAAAGCTGGCTGGCATTGCCGGCGGTGATGGTGAAGCCCTCGCCGCGCACGGCCTTGAGGCCGGCGAGACCTTCGGCGGTCGTCTCCGGCCGCGGACCTTCGTCCTGCGACAGGGTGATGTCCTTGAACGACACCGCGCCAGTGGCCTTGTCGACGACGCCCATCTTGGTTGCAATCGGCGCGATCTCGTCGGCGAACTTGCCGCCCTGCTGCGCGGCCGCGGTGCGGCGCTGGCTCTCCAGCGCATACTCGTCCTGCGCCTCGCGCGAGATGTTGTAGCGCTTCGCCACGGTCTCGGCGGTGTCGAGCATCGCCATGTAGACGTCGCCCTTCAGCGCTTCGAGCGCCGGATCGACGGCGTGGAAGGTGTTCATCTTGTCGTTCTGCACCAAGCTGATCGACTCACCGCCGCCGCCGACCGCGATCTCGACGCCGTCGAAGATCACTGAACGCGCCGCGAGCGCCATCGCCTGCAGGCCGGAGGCGCACTGCCGGTCGATGGTGGTGCCCGCGGTGGTCACCGGCAGGCCGGCGCGGAGCAGCGCCTTGCGGGCGATGTTGCCGCCGGTGGCGCCCTGCTGCAGCGCCGCGCCCATCACCACGTCTTCGACTTCCTTCGGGTCGATGCCGGCGCGCTTGACGGCGTGCTCGATGGCGTGGCCGAGCAGGGTCGCGCCCTCGGTAGCGTTGAGAGCGCCGCGATACGCCTTGCCGATCGGCGTGCGCGCGGTGGAAACGATGACGGCCTCGGTCATGAGCGGGCTCCTTGCCTGTTACGCTTGGGCTTTGAGGTGGGTTGAGATTTGACTACGTAGTTCGTGGCGCGACAGCTTGCCGACGGGCGTGCGCGGCAACTCGTCGACGAATTCGACGGCGGCGGGCAGCTCGTGCTTGCCGAGCTTGCCGGTGAGGAACGCCCGCAGGTCTTCGATGCTGAACGGCGCCGCGCCGTCGCGCAGCTTGACGAACGCCTTCGCGGCTTCGCCGCGATAATCGTCCGGGATACCGATCACGATCACTTCCTGCACGGCGGGATGCTCATAGATCGCCTGTTCGATCATCTGCGGATAAACGTTGAAGCCGCCGGAGATGATCATGTCCTTCTTGCGGTCGACCAGGAAGAAGTAGCCGTCGGCGTCCATATAGCCGATATCGCCGGTGAGAAAACGATCGCCCACGAAGGATTCCGCGGTTTCCTCGGGCCGGTTCCAGTAGCCCTTGGTGACGTTCGGGCCGCGTACGCGAATCTCGCCGACTTCGCCCGGCGGCAGCACCTTGGTGGGATCCTGCAGCGAGACGACGTCCATCTCGATGCCCGGCAGCATCAGACCGATCGAGCCGGGCTTGTCCGGTCCCACCGGCGGATGGCCGGTGCCGGGCGAGCAGGTCTCGGTCATGCCCCAGCCGCTCTTGAGCTGCAGCCCCGTCTTGCGCTCGAACAACCGCGCCACCTCGACGGGCAGCGGCGCGCCGCCGGAGCCGGCTGTCACCAGCGACGACAGATCGCGGCTCTCCAGCGACGGATCGTTGGCGAGCGCGATCCACATCGTCGGCACGCCGGGGAACGCGGTGGCGCGCTTGACCTCGATGTCGTGGAAGATCGCCGCGACGTCGAAGCGCTGATGCAACGACAGCAGCTCGCCGCGCTTCAGGCCGCGCGTCAGGATCACGGTCAGCGCGTAGATGTGGAACAGCGGCAACACGCAGATCACCCGCGACTGACCGTCCGGCGCGTCGCGCACTACGCGCCACAGATCGAAGATCGACACCGCCGCGGTGAGATTGGCGTGGGTCAGCATCGCGCCCTTTGGCAGGCCGGTGGTGCCACCGGTGTATTGCAGCAGGGCGATGTCGTGCTTGTTGATCACCGGCCAGGCGGCGGGCGCCTTCGCGTCCTTGACGAAGTCGGCGTAGCGGATGACGCGCGGATCGTTCGGCAGCGGTGCCAGCGGCGCGGTCGAGGCGCCCCACGCCGCATCGGCGCAGACGATCAGGCGGTCGAGCAGGCCCTTGGCGAGAAACTTCTCGGCCATCGGCAGCAGCGCGGCGGACTCGGTGGTGATCAGCACCCGCGCGCCGGAGTCGCTGAGCTTGTGTGACAGTGCGCGCTCGCCATCGAGCGGCGACAGATGCACGACGCGAGCGCCCGCCTTCAGCGCGCCGAAGAAGTTGATCGGATGGTCCGGCGTGTTGCCGAGGAACAGCGCAACAGAAGCGCCGGGGCCGTAACCGGCGGCGAGCAGCGCCGCGGCGGCGGTATCGGCGTAGTTTTGTAGCTGCGTGTAGGTGATCTGGCGGTCGCGGAATTCCAGCGCGGGGCGATCGGTGTAGTCCTTCGCGGCCTGCGCCAGCAGATCCGGCAAGGTGCCTGTCGCGATCTCCGCATCCCAGCGAAGGCCGGGCGGGTAGTACTGCTCACCGGGATGGGTCATGCACCAACCATTGCTGAATGAACTAAGGATTGTTCCGAAGCGAGGCGAGCGTATCTCCCCTCCCCCTTGCGGGGAGGGGTCGGGGTTGGGGGTCCCCAGGCACGGTGCCCGCGTCGCCCTCACCCCGGCCCTCTCCCGCAAGCGGGAGAGGGAGAAGAGCAATCACGCCGCCGCCTTGCTCGGCTGCCCGACGGAGGCGAAGGTCTTACCTTCGTCGGCGAGCTTCTTCAGCAGCGGGGCCGGCTCCAGCGACGGGTCGTTGGTGGCCTTGGCGTAGTAGCTGAGCCGCTCGGCGATGTGCTTGAGGCCGACGCTGTCGGCGTAGTGCATCGGGCCGCCGCGATAGATCGGCCAGCCGTAGCCGTACAGCCAGACCACGTCGATGTCGCTCGGCCGCGCCGCGATCTTCTCTTCGAGGATGCGGGCACCTTCGTTGATCATCGGATAGACCATGCGCTCGAGGATCTCCTCGTCGCTGATGTCGCGGCGCTTGAGGCCGAGCTTGGTCAGCGTGTCGTTGATCAGCGTCTCGACATCCGGATCCGGCAGCGGCGAGCGCGAGCCCTGTTCGTACTTGTAGTAGCCCTTGCCGGTCTTCTGGCCGAAGCGGCCGGCTTCGCACAGCGCGTCGGCGATCTCCGACTTGATGCCGCGGTCCTTGCGCGAGCGCCAGCCGATGTCGAGGCCGGCGAGATCGCCCATCGCGAACGGCCCCATCGGCATGCCGAACTTGGTGACGACGGCATCGACCTGCTGCGGCAGCGCGCCTTCGAACAACAGCTTCTCGGACTGCTTGGAGCGGGCCGCGAGCATGCGGTTGCCGACGAAGCCGTCGCAGACGCCGACCACGACCGGCACCTTGGCGATCTTCTTGGCGATCGACACCGCGGTGAGCAGCGCGTCCGGCGCGGTCTTGGCGCCGCGCACGATTTCGCACAGCTTCATCACGTTGGCGGGCGAGAAGAAGTGCATGCCGAGCACGTCCTGCGGCCGCTTGGTGGTGGCGGCGATGTCGTCGACGTTGAGATAGGACGTGTTCGAGGCCAGCACCGCGCCGGGCTTGGCGTAGGCGTCGAGCGCGGTGAACACTTCCTTCTTCACCGCCATGGTTTCGAACACCGCCTCGATGATCAGGTCGGCATCCTTGACGTTCTCGAGGCCGACCACGCCGGTGATCAGGCCCATGCGCTTGGCGGGCGCGTCCGCCGGGATGCCGCCGCGCGCCGCGGTGGCTTCGTAGTTCTTCTGCATGATGCCCATGCCGCGCTTCAGCTGTTCCTCGCCGGTCTCGATCAGAGTCACAGGGATGCCCGCATTGGCGAACGACATCGCGATGCCGCCGCCCATCGTGCCGGCGCCGATGATCGCGACGCGCGACACCGGGCGCGGCTTGGTGCCGTCCGGCACGCCGTCGACCTTGGCGGCTTCACGCTCGGCGAAGAACGCATAGCGCTGCGCCTTGGACTGATCGGACACGAGCAGCTTCAGGAAGCCCTCGCGCTCCTTCTTCATGCCCTCGTCGAACGGCAGATCGATTGCAGCCCCCACCGCATCGGCGCAGGCGAACGGCGCTTCGAGACCGCGCGCCTTCTTGGTCATCGCCGCGACCGCGTTGGTGAAGATCGAACGATCGGCCTTCGCAGCTGCGAGCTTGCTGTCGTCGTCGCGCAGCCGGCGCGTCGGACGCTTCTCGGCCACCACCTTCTTGGCGAACGCAACCGCACCCGCGGTCGGGCCTTCGACGATCTCCTGGATCAGGCCATGCTTGAGCGCCTCGGCCGCGCCGATCGGGCTGCCGCCGACGATCATCTGCACCGCGAGTTCCGGGCCGACCGCGCGCGGCAGGCGCTGCGTGCCGCCGGCACCCGGCAACAGACCGAGCTTGACCTCGGGCAGACCGAGCTTAGCCTCCTTCACCGCAACGCGGAAATGGCAGCCGAGCGCGACTTCGAGACCGCCGCCGAGCGCGGTGCCGTGGATCGCGGCGATCGTCGGCTTCGGCGAGTCTTCCAGCGCGGCGATGACGTCGGTGAGCGCCGGCGGCTGCGGCGGCTTGCCGAATTCGGTGATGTCGGCGCCGGCGATGAAGGTGCGCCCCGCGCACACCAGCACGATCGCCTGCACCTCGGGGTCCGCGACCGCCGCGTTGACGTTTTCCAGAATGCCGCGGCGAACAGCCGCACTGAGCGCATTGACGGGCGGACTGTCGACGGTGACAACCGCGATCGCATCATGGCGTTCGCGCGTTACGACTTCGCTCATTGCATTCTCCTTGGGTTCACGTTTCTTGATTGATCTCGACCGAGTTCGAGAGGTTTCGCAGTGCGAAATTTAATTCCACATCTTGACAGCGAGGGTTATTTTGAAGAGCGTCGCTTGTCAACGACCAGCATAATCAACAAACGCGTCGGGAATGAAACGTCCTCCGAAAAAAGCCGCGACAGATCGCAGTTTCGTCGTCGCGCTGTCGCGAGGGCTGGAGGTGCTCCGCGCGTTCGGTCCCAATGACGGACTGCTCGGCAATCAGGAAATCGCTGCGCGAACCAAACTGCCGAAGCCGACGATCTCGCGACTGACCTACACGCTGACCAAGCTCGGCTACCTCACGCCGGTGCCGCGATTTGAGAAGTATCAGCTCGCGCCAGCCGCGATGTCGCTGGGCTATGCGGCACTCGCCAATCTCGGCGTGCGTCATCTGTCGCAATCCTTCCGCGACGAATTGATGCAGGAAACCGGCGGCGCAGTCGCGGTCGGCGCGCGCGACCGGCTCAGCATGATCTATGTCGGACAGGCGCGATCGAGCCTCACTGTCGGCGTCCAGCTCGACGTCGGCTCGCGTATTCCGATCGCGACGACCGCGATGGGCCGCGCTTACTTGTCCGCGCTGCAAGGCGAGGAACGCGCGGCTTTGCTGCGCGACATGCGTGAATACTACGGCAGCCGCTGGCCGCGCATCAAAGACGGCATCGAGCGTTCGGACGAGATGGTCGCCAGATACGGATTCACCATTTCGGCCGGTGAGTGGCAGGACGACGTCCACGCCGCCGGCGTCGCGCTGACGATGAACGACGGCACCGGGCCTTACGCTTTCAACTGCGGCGCGCCTGCATTCCGCTTCACGGAAGAACGACTGATCAACGACATTGGACCTCGTCTGTTGGCGATGGTAAGGAAAATTGAAGCGGCGCTCGGCGGGACAGCGGCGCCGCTATCAAGACGAACCGACAAATCTGAAAACAAGAAAACTAAGTCAGGAGGGAAAGTTGCGCGTGTCGTCGAGGGGATCAGGTAGCATCCGTCGTCGCGAAGCGACGCCGATGATCATGCTCCGCCGCCCGGTTCAGGGCCGCAGCAAATGATGCAGGCACATTCGGGACAAACCGCGTCACCGCTACTCGCGGTGCGCGACGTCAGCGTCGTGTTCGGCGGCATCGTGGCGTTGAACGGCATTTCGTTCGACATGAAGAAGGGCCAGATTCTCGGACTGATCGGCCCCAACGGCGCCGGCAAGACCACGCTGTTCAACTGCCTGTCGCGGCTGTATCAGCCGAGCAAGGGCGACATCCTGCTCGAAGGCGACAGCATCCTCACCCGGCCGCCGCATCGCATCTCGGAGATGGGCATCGGCCGCACGTTCCAGAACGTCGCGCTGTTCCCGAATCTTTCGGTGCTCGACAACGTGCGCGTCGGCACGCATGCGCGCACCAACAGCGACATCGTTTCGGATTCCCTCCGGCTGCCGTGGATTCGTCGCGGCGAGAAGGAGATGAACAAGCGCGTCGACGATATCCTCGGCTATCTCGAACTGCGCAACGTCGCTCACACCCCGGTGTCGGGCCTGCCGTTCGGCACGCAGAAGCGCGTCGAGCTGGCGCGCGCGCTGGCGACCGAGCCGAAGATCCTGCTGCTCGACGAGCCGGCCGGCGGCCTCAATCACGAGGAAGTCTACATCCTCGGCGACCTAGTCAGGAAGATCCGCGACGACCGCGGCGTCACCGTGCTCCTGGTCGAACACCACATGGGTCTGGTGATGTCGATCGCCGACCACGTCGTCGCGCTGAATTTCGGCCGCAAGCTCGCAGAGGGAACGCCCACGCAGGTGCAGAACGACCCGGATGTGATCAAGGCCTATCTGGGGAGCAAGGACCAATGACAGCGCTGCTCAACGTTCGCGACCTGCGCGCCTATTACGGCCAGGTCCAGGCGCTGCACGGGCTCGCCTTCGAGCTGCAAGAAGGCAGCCTGACCACCCTGCTCGGCGCCAACGGCGCCGGCAAGACCACGACGCTGCGCGCGATCTGCAACATGGTCCGCTCCACCGGTTCGATCGAGTTCGAAGGCAAGTCGCTGACGAAGAGCTCGACCGAGTCGATCGTGAAGCTCGGGATCGCCCACGTTCCCCAAGGCCGCGGCACCTTCACGACGCTCACCGTGCACGAGAATCTCGAACTCGGTGCGATCAGCCGCAAGGACCGCAAGGCGATCGAATCCGATATCGAGCGGATGTACGCGCACTTCCCGGTGCTGAAGCAGCGCCATACCCAGCAGGCCGGTACGCTGTCCGGCGGTGAACAGCAGATGCTCGCGGTCGCCCGCGCGCTGATGCTGCGTCCGCGGCTGATGCTGCTCGACGAACCGTCGTTCGGTCTCGCTCCGCTGGTGGTGCGCGACCTGTTCAAGATCCTCGGCAAGATCAATCGCGAAGACAAGGTCAGCATCCTCGTCGTCGAACAGAACGCGCAGCTCGCGCTCGAACTGGCCGACCAGGCCTACGTCATCGAGACCGGCCGCATCGTGATGTCCGGCAAAGCGGACGACATCGCCAATAACGAAGACGTCCGTAAATCCTATCTCGGATACTGAGGAGACCTGCCATGGAACTTCTGCTGAATCAGGTCCTGGCAGGTATCGCCACGGGCGCCATCTACGCATGTATGGCGCTGGCCGTGGTGATGATCTATCAGGCGATCGACCACCTCAACTTCGCCCAGGGCGAAATGGCGATGTTCTCGACCTTCATCGCCTGGCAGCTGATGCAATGGGGCGTCCCCTATTGGAGCGCATTCGTGCTGACGCTGGCGCTGTCCTTCGCGGGCGGAATCGTCATCGAGCGCGCTCTGTTCAAGCCGCTCGGCAACGCGCCGGTGCTGACCCACGTCGCGGGCTTCATCGCGCTGTTCGCGATCATCAACTCGGTCGCGGGCCTGACCTGGGACTTCACCATCAAGCAGTTTCCGTCGCCGTTCGGCTCCTCGCCGTTCCTCGGAAGCCAGCTGATCTCGACCCACCAGGCCGGCATGATCGGCGTCACCTTGGTGCTGCTACTCCTGCTGTACTTCTTCTTCCAGTTCACCCGGATCGGTCTGGCGATGCGGGCGGCGGCGGCGCAGCCTGAATCGGCTCGTCTGGTCGGCGTCAACACCTCCTGGATGATTGCGCTGGGCTGGGGCATGGCGGCCGCGATCGGCTCGATCGCCGGCATGCTGATCGCTCCGGTGGTGTTCCTCGAGCCCAACATGATGGGCGGCGTGCTGATCTACGGCTTCGCCGCGGCGGTGCTCGGCGGTCTGTCCAGCCCGCTCGGCGCGGTGATCGGCGGCTTCCTCGTCGGCGTCTTCGAGAACCTCGCCGGCACCTACATCCCCGGTGTGGGCAACGAACTGAAACTGCCGATCGCGCTGGCGCTGATCGTCACCGTTCTGGTCGTCAAACCCACGGGCCTGTTCGGCCGCAACATCGTCAAGCGAGTCTGATCATGAGCGCGTTGCAGGAAATCGTAAACGACACCCAGCCGATCGAGGCCACGCCGAAGAAGTACTTGGCGCTGGGCACCTACGCCTCGGTCGTGGTGGTGCTGCTGCTGTGCATCGCACCACTGTTCATGAAGAACTTCGTCATCTTCCAGATGACGATGGTCCTGATCTACGCGATCGCAGTGCTGGCCCTGAACATCCTGACCGGCGGCTCGGGCCAGTTCTCGCTCGGCCAGAGCGCATTCTACGCGCTCGGCGCCTACACCTCGGCGATCCTGATGGATACGTTCGGCGTCAATTACGCGCTGACGCTGCCGATCTCGGGCGCGATCTGCTTCATCGCCGGCTATCTGTTCGGCCTGCCGGCGCTGCGGCTCAGCGGCATCTATCTGGCGCTCGCGACCTTCGCGCTCGCCACCGCGATGCCGCAGCTCCTCAAGCTGCACTACTTCGAAGCGTGGACCGGCGGCGTCCAGGGTCTGGTCATCACCAAGCCCGACGCGCCGTTCGGCCTGCCGCTGTCGCAGGACATGTGGCTGTACTACTTCGTGCTGGTGATCTCGATGGTGATCTACGTCGCCTCGGTGAACCTGCTGAAGTCGCGCTCCGGCCGCGCCATGATGGCGATCCGCGACAACGAAATCGCGGCCTCCGCGATGGGCGTGGACGTGGCGCTGTACAAGACGCTGGCGTTCGGCGTCTCGGCCGGCATCACCGGCGTCGCCGGCGGCCTCGGCGCCATCGCGGTGCAGTTCGTGGCTCCCGACAGCTACACCATCCAGCTCGCGATCGCGCTGTTCCTCGGCATGGTGGTGGGCGGCGTCGGCTGGCTGCCGGGCTCGATCGTCGGCGCGGCGTTCATCGTGTTCGTGCCGAACATCGCCGAGCACTTCTCCAAGGGTCTGTCGGGCGCGGTGTTCGGCCTGATCCTGATCCTGATCATCTTCGTCCTGCCGCACGGCGCGCGGCAGGTCGCCTACACGGTGCAGAACTGGGTCCACAAGGTACGCAAATAACGGACCCGGTCTGACGATGCCTGGCCCCCGGCGACACTCTCGCCGGGGGCTTTTTCTTTGGGCGACGCAGCTGTTCGCGCCATGGCAGGCACACCCTCTCCATGCGTCATGCGCGGCCATGACAGAATTGAACTCTCCACGACAGCCGCTGACGCACCCGACTGCGCATCTGCAGGGCTGCCCCACGATCGGATGATGCAACGTGGCGGCGATCGGGCGTATGGATGCCTCGTTCGCGCCGTGTGCGCCCTGCCAGAGATCGTCGATGCTGTCCTTCTGCCTTCGCCCCACGCGCCGTGGCGCACTTTTCGCGCTGCTTGCCCTCGTCTTTGCGACAGAAGCTTTCGCACAGAAAGCCTACGATCCGGGCGCCAGCGACAGCGCGATCCGGATCGGCAATCTGATGCCTTATTCGGGGCCTGCCTCAGCCTACGCGATCGTCGGCCGCATCGAGCAGGCCTATTTCCGGATGATCAACGACCAGGGCGGCATCAACGGCCGCAGGATCGAGTTCGTCTCCTATGACGACGCCTACAGCCCGGCCAAGGCGGTGGAACAGACCCGCAAGCTCGTCGAGAGCGATGAGGTGCTGCTGATGTTCAGCCCGATGGGCACGCCGTCCAACGCCGCGATCCAGAAATATCTCAACGCCAAGGGCGTCCCGCAACTGTTCGCGGCCAGCGGCGCGACGCGGTTCGGCGCCCCCCAGGCGTTCCCGTGGACGATGGGCTGGCAGCCGCCGTACCAGGTCGAGGGTCGGGTCTATGCCAAGTACATCATGGCGACGAAGCCGAACGGCCGGATCGCGGTGCTGTATCAGAACGACGACCTTGGCCGCGACCTCCTGAAGGGGCTGAAGGACCGCCTCGGCGACAACACCACGATGATCGTCGCCGAAGAGAGCTACGAGGTGACCGAACCCAGCGCCGACAACCATATCGCGCGACTGAAAGCATCCGGCGCTGACGTGTTCGTCTCGATCACCACCCCGAAATTCGCCGCGCAGAGCATCCGCCGCGCAGCCGAGATGGCCTGGCGGCCGCTCTACATCCAGGCGCTGGTGTCGGCCTCGATCGGCGCCGTGATCCGGCCGGCGGGCCTCGAGAACGCCCAAGGGCTGGTCTCTGCCGCTTACAACAAGGATGCAGCCGACCCGCAATGGACGGACGATCCGGGCATGAAGCGCTTCCATGCCTTCCTCGACGCCTATGCGCCGGACGTGAACCGCGGCGACAATTCCGTGGTTTACGGCTACGGCGCCGCGCAGTGCCTCGTCGAAGTGCTGCGCCGCGCCGGCGACACGCTGACCCGCGCCAATGTGATGCGCCAGGCCGCGAGTCTCAAAGGATATGCTCCCGATACGCTGCTGCCCGGGATCACGATCACCACCGCGCCGGACGACTTCCATCCGATCGAACAGCTCAGGATGATGCGCTTTTCAGGCGATCATTGGGAACTATTCGGGCCGGTGATCGAGGGCGAGCTGCGGAACTAACCGGCTCTGCCGTTCCACGTCCAGTTCTCGGCTGCCGGCGGCTTGGTCGCCGGTCCACACTCTTGCTGCAACAGCGAGAAATGTGTTCAATCCTGCTCGAACTCAACGATGTTCGAACAACAATAACAACCCGCGACCAAGGAGCCCTTCGTAATGCAAACTTTACGTACGCGCGCGCTCGTCTTTTCAGCAGCCGCCGCATTCAGCCTCGCCGCCTTCAGCGGCACGGCGTTCGCCCAGAAGAAATACGACACCGGGGCGTCCGACACCGAGATCAAGATCGGCAACATCATCCCCTATTCGGGCCCCGCGTCGGCCTACGGCACCATCGGCAAGACCGAGGAAGCGTATTTCCGGATGGTCAACGACAACGGCGGCATCAACGGCCGCAAGGTGACCTTCATCAGCTACGACGACGCCTATTCGCCGCCTAAGGCCGTCGAGCAGGTCCGCAAGCTGGTCGAGAGCGACGAGGTGCTCGCGGTGTTCAATCCGCTCGGCACGCCGTCCAACACGGCGATCCAGAAGTATCTCAACGCCAAGAAGGTGCCGCAGCTGTTCGTCGCCACCGGCGCCACCAAGTGGAACGACCCGAAGAACTTCCCCTGGACGATCGGCTGGCAGCCCTCCTACCAGAGCGAAGCGCAGATCTACGTCAAGTATCTGCTGAAGGAGAAGCCGAACGCCAAGATCGGTATCCTCTACCAGAACGACGACTTCGGCAAAGACTACCTGAAAGGCACCAAGGACGCGCTCGGCGCCAAGGGCGCCTCGATGATCGTCGCCGAGGAGACTTACGAAATTTCGTCGCCGACGATCGACAGCAACATCGTCAAGCTCAAGTCCGCCAACCCCGACGTCGTGCTGCTCTACGTCACGCCGAAGTTCGGCGCGCAGTCGGTCAAGCGGATCGCCGAACTCGGATGGAAGCCGCTGGTGATCCTGACCAACGTTTCCGCCTCGGTCGGCAGCGTGATGCAGCCCGCCGGCTTCGAAAACGCCCAGGGCGTGCTCTCGGCCAGCTACGCCAAGGACGCGACCGACCCGCAATGGGCCAACGATCCGAAGTTCAAGAATTGGTATGCCTTCGTCGACAAGTACATGCCCGGCTCGAACAAGTCGGACAGTAATATGGTGTACGGCTACGGCGCCGCCCAGACGCTGCACAAGGTGCTCGAAATGTGCGGCGACGACCTGACCCGCGCCAACGTCATGAAGCAGGCCGCCAGCCTGAAGGACTTCGAGCCCGACACCCTGCTGCCCGGCATCAAGATCAACACCTCGGCGACCGACTTCGCGCCGATCAGCCAGTTGCAGATGATGCGCTTCAAGGGCGACAAGTGGGAGCTGTTCGGCGACATCATCTCGGGCGACGTCAAGACCGAGTAACCGCGAGCACCGCGCCGGGCGCATAGCGCCTCGACGCAACTGGTGCTAACTGAACAAAATGTAACCCCCGGCGAGCCGCATCGCCGGGGGTTATTTGTTGCCGGTTCCGGACAAACAGGTTTCAATCCGAGCGACGCCGCCCGATCAACGAGGCGGCGACACCTGGTTCAGGAGACGACCCACGATGTCCATTTCGCGTTCTGCTCTCGCGACGCTTTCGGCCGCGGCACTGCTTGTTGCGGCTACCAGCCACGGCGCCTTCGCTCAGAAGAAATACGATCCGGGCGTGACCGACACCGAGATCAAGATCGGCAATGTCGAGGCGTATAGCGGCCCGGCTTCGGCTTATGGCGTCATCGGCAAGACCGAAGAAGCCTACTTCCGGATGATCAACGATCAGGGCGGCATCAATGGCCGCAAGATCAACTTCATCAGCTACGATGACGCCTATTCGCCGCCGAAGACCGTGGAGCAGGTGCGCAAGCTGATCGAGAGCGACGAGGTCTTCCTGGTGTTCAACGCGCTGGGCACGCCGACCCAGACAGCCGTGCAAAAATATCATAACGCCAAGAAGATCCCGCAGCTGTTCGTCGCAACCGGCGCGAGCAAATGGAACGACCCGAAGGACTTCCCCTGGACCATGGGCTTCCAGCCGAGCTACCGGGTGGAAGCGCGGATCTTCGCCAAGTACATCCTGAAGGAGAAGCCGAACGCCAAGATCGCGGTCTTCTATGCCAATGACGATTTCGGCAAGGATTACGTCGCCGGGCTGAAGGACATCCTCGGCGCCAACTCCAAGCTGATCGTCGCCGAAGAGAGCTACGAGACCTCCGAGCCGTCGATCGACGCGCACATCGTCAAGCTCAAGGACACCGGCGCCGACGTGTTCGTCAACATCTCGACGCCGAAATTCGCCGCCCAGGCGATCAAGAAGATGGCCGAACTCAACTGGAAGCCGATGCACCTCATGACCGACGTGTCGATCTCGATCGGCGCGGTGATGAAGCCGGCCGGCCTCGATGCCTCGGAAGGGGTGCTGTCCGCCGGCTATCTCAAGGACGCATCGGACGCGCAGTGGAACAACGACGAGGGAATGAAGAAATTCAAGGCCTTTCTCGACAAGTACATGCCGGGCGCGAACATCGCCGACACCAATCTGGTGTACGGCTATACTGCGGCGCAAACCATGGTGCAGGTGCTCAAGCAGTCCGGCGATAACCTGACCCGCGCCAACGTCATGAAGCAGGCCGCCAGTCTCAAGGATTTTGCCGCCGACACGCTGCTGCCCGGCATCACGATCAACACCTCGGCAACCGACTTCGCCCCCATCGAGCAGTTGCAGATGATGCGATTTACCAAGGGCAAATGGGAAATGTTCGGCGACATCATCAGCGCCGAGACCGGCGGCTGACCGACGCCACTCCGAGGTGAACCAACCGGTACGAGCCATGCGTAAATACGCCTCGGACTTTTACTAACAGCCCCCCCCTGTTAGCACCGCACTGCAACAAGCCCCTGCCACGTTGTCGCAGGGGCTTTTTGTTGCTGGCAGTTGGCGAAAGGTGTTGAATGTCCCGGCAGGGCCGCCAAGAGCCCGAACAACAACACACAATCAACAGACCAAGAAAAGGGAGTCAGAAATGCCTTCACTCCGTACTCGCGCGGCTGCCCTCTCGGCCGTCCTCGCCCTGACGCTGGCGGCGTCGAGCAGCGCCCTGGCGCAAAAGAAGTACGATCCGGGCGTCAGCGATACCGAGATCAGGATCGGCAACATCATGCCCTATAGCGGCCCCGCCTCCGCCTACGGCGTGATCGGCCGCACCGAGGCTGCGTATTTCAAGAAGATCAACGATGCCGGCGGCATCAACGGCCGCAAGATCAACTTCATCAGCTACGACGATGCCTACTCGCCACCGAAGACGGTCGAGCAGGCCCGAAAGCTGGTCGAGAGCGACGAAGTGCTGCTGGTGTTCAACTCACTGGGCACGCCCTCGAATTCGGCGATCCACAAATACATGAACAGCAAGAAGGTGCCGCAGCTGTTCGTCGCCACCGGCGCGACCAAGTGGAACGATCCGAAGGACTTTCCGTGGACGATGGGCTGGCAGCCCAGCTACCAGAGCGAGACCCAGATCTACGCCAAGTACATCCTGAAGGAGATGCCGAACGCCAAGATCGCCGTGCTCTATCAGAACGACGATTACGGCAAGGACTATCTCAAGGGGCTCGAGGACGGGCTCGGCGAGAAGGGCAAATCGATGATCGTCATGAAGGAGAGCTATGAAGTCTCCTCGCCGACGATCGACAACCACCTCGTCAAGTTGAAGGCGAGCGGCGCCGACGTCTTCATCAACATCACCACCCCGAAATTCGCCGCTCAGGCGATCAAGAAGAACGCGGAAATCGGCTGGAAGCCGGTTCACTTCCTCAACAACGTCTCGGCTTCGGTCGGCAGCGTGATCAAGCCCGCCGGGTACGAGGCCGCGCAGGGGGTGATCTCGGCCGCCTATCTCAAGGACGTCAGCGACGATCAGTGGAAGGACGACGCCGGCATGAAGGAATTCCTCGCCTTCATGGACAAGGACTTCCCGGACGGCAACAAGCTCGATGGCGGCACGATCGTCGGTTACGGCGTGGCGCAGACCCTGGTCGAGGTGCTGAAGAAGTGCGGCGACAATCTCACGCGCGAGAACGTCATGAAGCAGGCCGCCAGCCTGAAGAATTTCCGCACCGAAGTTCTGCTGCCCGGCATCGCCATCAACACCTCCGCGACCGATTTCGCGCCCATCAGCCAATTGCAGCTGATGCGGTTCAAGGGCGAGAAATGGGAGCTGTTCGGCGACGTGATCAGCGGCGACGTTGGAGGCTGAGCCTGCCGGGTCGAAAAGCAGCGTTTGTGTCGTGCAAAGCCCCGGACGCGCGAAGCGCCCGGGGCTTTTTACAATCCGCGACATTCTCGACGTCGTGGCCGGCTTGTCCCGGCCATCCGCGCCTTTCCTCGACTCCAGTGCGAAAGGACGTGGATGTCCGGCACGAGGCCGGGCATGACGAGTGATCATTCGACACCGAACGCGATGCTCGACGATCGGTGACGAAACGATCAGGCCGCGGCAGCGAGGTTGACCGCGGTCTCGGCGAGCTTGGTCAGGTTGACGTCGGTGGTCTTTTCCTGCTGCAGCGTCTGGTCGAGCAGCTTGGCGGCGTCCTTCATGCCGAGCTGGGTCGCCCACTGCTTCAACGTGCCGTAGCGCGAGATCTCATAGTGCTCCACGGCCTGCGCAGCGGCAAGCAGCCCGGCGTCGAGCGCCTCGGTGCCCTTGTACTCGCTCATGATCTCCTTGCCCTCTTCGAGGATGCCCATGATCGCGTCGCAAGTCTTGCCGCGCGCCGGCTTGTCCAGCAGCTCGAAGATCTGCTCCAACCGATCGATCTGGCCTTCGGTCTCGCCTTCGTGCTTCTCGAACGCGGCGCGCAGCTTGTCCGAGGTGGCCGCCTTCGCCATCTTCGGCAGCGCCTTCAGAATCTGCTTCTCGGCGTAGTAGATGTCCTTGAGGGTGTCGAGGAAGAGATCGTTGAGAGTCTTGTCTTTGGCAGCAGCCATTGTCGCCTCCGGTTGGTGTGCAGGTCGTCTCAGACCTGCGCCCAACGCAACTTGGAGGTGATTGTTCCTGTAACTACGCGCGCCCGCGCCAGATGCGCGAGCGTCGATCAATTGAGGCGACGCGCGAGGTGCGCGGTCAGGCAGCGAGCTGGGTCTCGACCAGCTTGATCCAGTACGACGTGCCATAGACGATGGCGTCGTCGTTGAAATTATAGGCCGGATGATGCAGCCCGGCGCTGTCGCCATTGCCGAGGAAGATGAAGGCGCCCGGTCGCGCTTCCAGCATGTAGGCGAAATCCTCGGCCCCCATCAGCGGCGGCATCGACATCACGTTGGCGTCGCCGGCGATGTCGCGGGCGATGCGCTGCGCCACCTGGGTCTGGTCGGCGTGATTGACCACCACCGGATAGCCGCGCTCGTACTCGACGGTGATCTTCGCACCGGTCAACTGCGCCACGCCGGCCGCGACCTCGTGGATGCGCTTCTCGACCAGGTCGCGAACTTCGGCCTTCAGGGTGCGGACCGTCCCCTTCAGCTCGGCGATCTGCGGAATCACGTTGCGGGCATTGCCGGCATGGAATTCGCAGATCGACACCACCGCCGCTTCGAGCGGATCGACGGTGCGCGACACGATCGACTGCAGCGCGGTGATGAGCTGCGCGCCGACCAGCACCGAGTCGATGCACATATGCGGCCGGGCGGCGTGGCCGCCCACCCCCTCGATCCGGATGTCGACCGAGTCGGTCGAGGCCATGATCGGCCCCGGGCTGATCGCGAAGGCGCCGACCGGAATGCCGGGGCCGTTGTGCATGCCATAGACCTGCTCGATGCCGAACCGGTCGATCAGGCCGTCCTTGATCATCGCGGCGGCGCCGGCGCCGCCTTCCTCGGCCGGCTGGAAGATCACCACCACGTCGCCGGCGAAGTTGCGGGTTTCGGCGAGATAGCGCGCCGCGCCGAGCAGCATGGCCGTGTGGCCGTCGTGGCCGCAGGCGTGCATCTTGCCGGGCACCTTGGAGGCGTAGGGCAGATCGGTCGCCTCCTCGATCGGCAGCGCGTCCATATCGGCGCGCAGCCCGATCACCTTGAGCTCGCCGCTGACCGGCTTGCGGCCCCGGATCACCCCGACCACGCCTGTCCGGCCGAGGCCGGTGACGACCTCGTCGCAGCCGAATTCCCGCAGCCGGTCGGCGACGAAGGCTGCCGTCCGGTCGACGTCGTACATCAGCTCGGGATGCTGATGGATGTCGTGGCGCCAGGCCATGATCTCGGGTTGCAGATCGGCGACGCGGTTGATCACGGGCATGAGGCTGACAGGCTCCAAATTTCACGATCCGAAATGGCAGGCTAACCGCCCTGCCGCTCCGCAGCAACTGTACAGCGTCGCCGCAGGGGGCTAAGCGTCTGCAAAATCACGAAGGCACAGGCCGCAGCGCGTGGGATGGAATGGATGACGGCGCAGATCGAGGGCGAATTCGACTATATCGTGGTCGGTGCGGGCACCGCGGGTTGCATCGTCGCCAATCGGCTGTCGGCCGATCCGAACTGCCGGGTGCTGCTGCTGGAAGCCGGCGGCCGCGACAACTGGATCTGGTTTCACATCCCGGTCGGCTATCTGTTCGCGATCGGCAATCCGCGCTCGGACTGGATGTTCAAGACCGATCCGGAGCCCGGCCTCAACGGCCGGTCCCTCGCCTATCCGCGCGGCAAGGTGATCGGCGGCTCGTCGGCGATCAATGCGATGATCTCGATGCGCGGACAGGCCGCCGACTACGACCATTGGCGCCAGCTCGGCCTCTCCGGCTGGGGCTGGGACGACGTGCGGCCGGCGTTCCGGCGGCTCGAGGACCATTTCCTCGGCGACAGCGAGCATCATGGCGCCGGCGGCGGCTGGCGGATCGAGGCGGCGCGGCTGTCCTGGCCCATCCTCGACGCGGTGGCGGATGCGGCGGGCGAGATGGGCATTCCGCGCAGCGCCGATTTCAACACCGGCGACAATGAAGGCGTCGGCTATTTCCACGTCAACCAGAAGCGCGGCCGGCGCTGGTCGTCGGCGCGCGGCTTCCTCAAGCCGGCACTGCACCGCAAGAACCTGCGGCTCGAGACCAACGTGCTGACCGAACGAGTCATCGTCGAGAACGGTCGGGCCGTCGGCGTCCGCTTTCTGCACAATGGCGCAGCGGTGGAAGCGCGGGCGCGGCGCGAGGTGGTGCTGTGCGCGGGTTCGATCGGCTCGGTCCAGGTGCTGCAGCGTTCGGGTATCGGACCGGCCGAATGGCTCAAGCCCCTCGGCATCGAGCCGGTGCTGGATCGCCCCGGCGTCGGACGCAATCTGCAGGACCATCTGCAGCAGCGCGCGATCTATCGCGTCAGCGGCGGCCGCACGCTCAACGAGATCTATCATTCGCTGCCGCGCCGCGCCTGGATGGGCATCGACTACGCGTTTCGCCGCCGTGGCCCGCTGACGATGGCGCCGTCGCAGCTCGGCATTTTCACCCGTTCCGATCCGCATCAGGAGCGCGCCAACATCCAGTTCCACGTCCAGCCGCTCTCGCTCGACAAGTTCGGCGATCCGCTGCACCGCTTCCCGGCCATCACGGTGAGCGCCTGCAATCTGCGCCCGACCTCGCGCGGCGAGATCCGGATCAAGACCGCCGCGCTCGACGCGGCGCCCTCGATCGCGCCGCATTATCTCGAGACCGAGGACGACCGCCGCGTCGCCGCCGACGCGATCCGCGTCACCCGCCGGCTGATGAAGCAGGCGGCGCTGGCGAAGTATCAACCGGAAGAGTATCTGCCGGGCCCGCTGGTCGGTGACGACGACGCATCACTGGCCAAAGCCGCCGGCGATATCGGCACCACGATCTTCCACCCGGTCGGCACCGCCAAGATGGGTCTCGCCAGCGACCCGATGGCGGTGGTCGACGACCGGCTGCGCTTCCACGGCCTGCAAGGCCTGCGCGTCGTCGACGCCTCGGTGATGCCGACGATCACCTCCGGCAACACCAACACGCCAACGGCGATGATCGCCGAGAAAGGCGCGGAGATGATCCTCCAGGACGGGAAGTGAGTCCGGCGGGACGCCGCCCCGCCTAGCTCGCAAACGTAGCCTGATCACAGTCAGACCAAAGGAGAACACGTCCGAAATTGGACATGGGGTTTGCGCGGAACAAACTATCATCCGATCAGCGGTCGGATCGTTGATAATCGTTATCAGATCGCGACTTTGCGGCTTTCGAGAGTCATCTTGCCCGAGTGGCATTTTGCATCAGAGGCAAGCAAATGGTCGACGTGCATGCCCCGCAGGGAGTCCGATCTCCATGGCGACAATGGCGCTGGCTGCTGGCGGTGCTGATCGCGGATTTGCTGGTGATCGTGCTGGTCTCGCTTTCGATCTGGCACAGCTATCGCGTCCACGAAGAGGCCGCCGCCGTCACAACCAGAAACACAGCCCGGCTGCTGAGCCACGATGTTGCGGCCGGCCTCGACAAGATCGATCTGGCGCTGCTGACGCTGAAGGACGAGCTTGAAACCAAGCAGGAGCTGGTGAGTCCCGGCGCGATCGCAGCCGCGGCCGACCGCCAATTTCGTCGGCATCGCCGGTTGGAATTCCTGCGCGTGACGAACGCGGCCGGCGACGTTGTGGCAGGCTCGGGCTTGCCTGAAGGCAACCGGGTCAACGTATCGCAGCGCAACTACTTTCTGCGTCTTCGCAACTCGACCGATGCCGGCCTCGTCGTATCCGAGCCGCTGCAGAGCTACGGCGACAAGATCTGGTCGATCGTGCTGGCGAGACGCCTGGATCGCAGCAACGGTGATTTCGCCGGCGTGGTGTTCGCGGTCGTTTCGCTGAAATCGATTCAGGATCTGTTCAGCAGCATCGATCTCGGAAGAAAGAGCGCAATCAGCCTCCGCGCACTCGATCTGTCGACCGTCACCCGCTTCCCGCCGCCAGAAGCGGCAGGCATCCTGCCCGGCGACAAGAGCGTCACGGCGGAGTGGCGCGCCCATCTCGCTCGATATCCAAACTCCGGAACATACTACGCCGTCAGCCTGGACAAGGTGCCGCGGCTGCTGTCCTACGACAAGGTTCCGAACTATCCGTTCTATGTCGTCGTCGGCCAGTCTCCGACCGACTACTCGTCGAGCTGGAGGAAGGAACTCGCCGCGACGGGGGCGCTGACGCTGGCGATCATCGCGACGTCGCTCGTTGTCGCATACGGCTGGCGCCGGCACAGCATCGACGCGCGTCGAATCGTGGATCTGCAGGCGCGCGCGCTGCAATCCAGCCGGGAGCACCTCAAGCTGGCGATCGACGGCGCCGACATGGGCACATGGACCGCGCATGTGACGATGCAGACCACGACGATCAGCGAAAAGGCGCGTGGGATTCTCGGCGGCCCCGCGGAAGAGACCACCGACACCGCTTACTTCATCGGTCTCGTTCATCCCGACGACCGCAAGATCGTCGGAGCAGCGATCCGCAAGGCGATCGACTATGGCGCGATGTTCGAGGTTCGCGCCCGGATCAAGCATCCCGTGCTCGGCTTCCGCTGGGTCCACGTCACCGGCCAGTGGCTCAGCCAGAGTGGTGCCCGCGACACCATGATCGGCATCATCCGCGACATCACCTCCGAAATCGACGACATCGACGCGCTCAAACGCGCCAAGGCGGACGCCGACGCCGCGTTGGAAGCCTATGCGGCGAGCGAACGCGAGCTGCGCCAGCTCACCTGCAGCCTCGAGCAGCGGGTGCAGGACGAAGTCGCACGGCGCGAGGCCGTGCAAGCACGGCTGGCGCATGCCCAGCGGATGGAGGCGATCGGCCAGCTCGCAGGCGGCATCGCGCACGACTTCAACAATGTCATCCAGGTCGTGCAGGGCTGCGCCGAGATGATCGAAGCCGCTCAGAACAATCCGCCCCAGACCCGCCACATGGCGCAGATCATGCTCGACGCGTCGACGCGGGCCGCCGCCATCACCAGCCGCCTGCTCGCGTTCTCCCGCCGCAGCGATCTCAGCGCCGATCAGGTGGACGTCTATGCGATGCTCGAATCGCTCGAACAGATGCTGTCGCACACGCTGGGCGACGGTATCGCCATCGAACTGCTGATCGAACCCGGCCTGCCTGCGCTGAAGGCCGACAAGTCGCAGCTGGAAACCGTGCTCATCAACATCGCGGTCAATGCCCGCGACGCGATGAATGACACCGGGACGCTGTACATCTCGGTCTGCTCGGAGAGGATCGAGCAAGACCACGAGCACGGCCAGATCACGCTGCTGGCGCCGGGGCCGTATCTGCGGATCACCATCTCCGACACCGGCGCCGGCATGACGCCAGAGGTGCTTGCGCGGGCGTGCGAGCCGTTCTTTTCGACCAAGGAGATCGGACAAGGCACCGGTCTCGGTCTGGCGATGGCCAAGGGCTTCGCCGAACAGAGCGGCGGTGCGCTGGACATCGAAACCGAGCTTGGGCGCGGCACGTCGGTGAAACTGTGGTTCCCCGCGGCCGAGGCCGACACCGGCCGTCCGGTGCAGGACATCGCGCCAGCCCCGCAGACGCGGCGGCGCAGCGACACGACGCTGCTGATCGTGGACGACGACCCTCTGGTACTCGATATCCTGGTCCGCCAGATGCAGCGGCGCGGATTTGCCGTGCGGCGCGCCGCGTCGGCCGTGACCGCACTCGATCAACTCGATGCCGGCATCGATCTCGTGATCACCGATCTGTCGATGCCGGGCATGGACGGCTTGGCGCTGATCGAGGAAATCCACCGCCGCAGGTCGGGCTTGCCGACTATTCTGCTGACGGGTTTCCCCGGCAAGGCGCTCCACATCGAGGCCAGCAAAACCTGCGTTGTGATGCGCAAGCCGGCGAATGCCGATGACCTCGCCCGGCAAATCGACGACATGGCCGGCGACTCATCGACTCCGCAGCGCGTGCTCGAGCGGACGTCGTAGCTGCGCCTATGCCGACTTGCGCATCGCGTTGTCGACGAGGGTCTTGCCGAGCGACCAGATCGCGCCGGGGACCTTGTGGCTGTCGGCGATGACCTGATCGAACGAGCGTTCGATCCAGGCGCAGTCGTCTTCGGTGATCGTCAGCGGCGGCAGCAGCTTGATGGTGTGCAGGCCATGGCCGGCCACCTGCGTCAGGATCTTGTGATCCTTGAACAGCGGGACGGTGATCAGCTGGACGAACAGGCCCTTGTTGGCGCTTTCCAGCATCGTCCACGAGGCCTTCAGCCGCAGCGACTTCGGCGGACCGAACTCGACGCCGATCATCAGGCCCTTGCCGCGGACTTCCTTGAGCAGCTCGTAGCCCGGGACCATGCGGGTCAGCGCCAGCCGCAGCTCGGCGCCGCGCTTGGCGGCAGCCTCGACCAGCTTCTCGGCCTTCAGCACCTCCAGCGTCGCAATGCCGGCGGCCATTGCCAGATCGTTCTTGGCGAAGGTCGAGCCGTGCACCACCGCGCGGTCCATGCGGTTGAATATCTTGTCGAAGATCGACTTGCGCGTCAGCACCGCGCCGACCGGGACGTGGCCGCCCGACAGCGCCTTCGACAGCAGCACCATATCGGGCTCGACGTTCCAGTGCTCGACCGCGAGGAAGCGGCCGGTGCGGCCCATGCCGGTCTGGATCTCGTCGGCGACGAACAGCGTGCCGTAGCGCTTGCACAGCGCCGCCGCGCCCGGCAGGAACTCGTCGGTGGGCATGTTGACGCCCTTGCCCTGGATCGGCTCGACGATGAAGGCGGCGACCTCGCGGGTCGACAGCACCTTCTCCAGCGCGGCGAGATCGTTGAACGGGATCGTGGTGACGCCCGGCAGCAGCGGCCCGAAGCCGCCCTGGAAATTCTGGTCGTCGGTCAGCGACAGCGCGCCGTAGGTCAGGCCGTGATAGCTGTGATCGCAATTGACGATGCCGTTACGGCCGGTGGCGCCACGCGCGAACTTGATCGCCGCCTCGACGCTCTCGGCACCGGAGTTGGCAAAGAACACCTTGTCGAGATACGGCACCTGCTCGAGCAAGCGCTCCGCCAGAATGCCGGCCAGCGTCGAGACGTCGAGCTGCACCAGATTGGGCAGGTCGGCGTCCAGCACGCTCTGCAGCGACTTGCGCAGCACCGGATGGTTGCGGCCGAGCGCGAAAACGCCGAAGCCGCTCAGCAGGTCCAGGTAGCGCGCGCCATCGCGATCGTAGAGATACTGGCCGACGCCCTTCTGGAAACCGACGTCGTAGCCGATAGTCTTGAGGACACGGACGAGCTGCTCGTTCAGATGCCGCGCGTGCATGTTGCTGCGCTGCGACTCGCGGGCCGCGAACATCTCGGCGAGGTCTAAATTCGGCTGGTTCATGGGCTAGTTACGTCGCTTGTTGGAGCCGCCGTCAACACAAAAGGCAGACGTCGTACCGCGCTCGAGCTTTCTTTCCGGAATTGTGATGCGCGAGCGACATGCCAATATTGCGGCAGTGGCCCCGCGGCTTACGAAAGACGCCCCCACCTTCGTATAGTCCGATCCGGCGGGGCGGCGCCAGCCCCGTAACGCCCCCTGCGGCAATCGTGACAGCTTGCACCGTGCGGCACCGGTTTCCTCCTCCGGAACGCGGCGGCAAGGGAAAACTCCTCCCCTGCCGGTCGCGTCCAAACAGGTGGCGAAGTCGCCCTCGCCGACTCAGAGATCGGTGTCGCCGCTTTCGTCGATGTGCCGCGGCTTGCCCATCAGCGCCGGCTGGAACAGCAGCACAGCGCCCAGCGTGGTCAGCAGCGACAGTGCCAGCAGCTTGCCCATGCTCGCGGTGCCCGGATGGTTCGACAGCCACAGGCTGCCGAACGCGGTCGCGGTCGTCAGCGCGCTGAAGAAGATCGCCCGGGTGAGCGCCGACTGCAGCAGATTGGTGCGTCCCGAGCGCCACGCCGTGACGTAGTAGATCTTGAACGCGACGCCGACGCCGAGCAGCAGAGGCAGCGCGACGATATTGGCGAAGTTCAGCGGCAGATCGATCAGCACGCAGATCTCCAGCGTCACCGCGCCCGCCACCAGAAGTGGAACCAGCGTCAGCAGCACGTCCGTGAAGCGCTTCAGGGTGATCCACAGCAGCAGCGAGATCGACAGCAGCGCCCACAGGCCGGCCTGAATGAACGAGCCGACGATGGTGTCGCCTGACTTCAGGATCGACACCGGCCCGCCGATCGCGTTCGGCTCGACCTTCAGCACCGCCGCGGCGAATTTGCGCAGCGTGTCGTTATCGTTCGGATCACCATTCGGCAGCACCTCGACGCGGGTCTGACCGTCCTTGGTCTTCCACGACGACACGATGTCCGGCGGCAGGTTCTCGAGCGTGACCGGCTGGGCCTGCAGCATGCTGCGCAACTGATCGAGCGCGATCTTCAGCGGCGTCACGAATACCGCCTGGGCGTGCTCGCGCGTCGCCTGGTCGGCGGTCGCCAGCGCCGCGAGGGCCTTGGCGAGCCGCCGCGCGGCATCAGCGCCCGCACCGCTGGCATTGCCGGCGGTCTTGCGCAGCGCTTCCGCCGAGCTGTTCAGCGAGTCGACGTTTTCCTTGTCGGTCGGCGGCGGATCGACCTGGTCCGGATTGAGGGCCGGCTCCAGCACCTTGGCGCCGGCCTGGATCAGCTTCAGCTTGGCCGGCTGGTCGGCCGGCACGAAGGTATCCAGTGACAGCGTGCGCGACACTTCCGGCAGCTTCGACAGCTTGGCCTCGATCTGGCGGGCATCCTGCTCCGACGACGCCATCACGTTGACGGCGTTAGCACCGGTATTCGGATCCTTCCGCAGGTCGAGGAAGGTCGCGATCGACTCGACCTTCGGGTTCCGCAGATTGATCGGGTTGAAGTCGAACTGCATGTAGTAAAGCAGCGGCAGGCCGGCGAGCGAAACGCCGATGGTGCCGGCGATGATCGCAATCCGGTACTTCTCGAGGAAGTGGTCCACCGGCGCCAGGAACGCGTAGCCGAGCGGCTCCTTCTCGCCGGGCGGGTTGAGCAGCTTGATCAGCGCCGGCAGCACCGTGATGCTGGACAGAAACGCGATCGCCATGCCGGCGCCGGCGATCTCGCCGAGTTCAGAGATGCCCTTGTAGGACGTCGGCAGGAACGACAGGAAGCCCGCGGTGGTCGACATCGCCGCCAGTGACAACGGCACGGCCGAATAGTCGGCAGCCTGCACCAGCGCCTTGTCGAGGTCTCCGGTCTTGTGACGCTCCGATCGGTAGCGAACGCTGTACTGAATGCCGAAATCAACCCCGAGACCGACGAACAGCACCGCGAAGGCAATCGACAAAAGGTTCAGCGAGCCGACCATCAGCAGTCCGACCGCGGTGGTGATCGCAAGCCCGACGAACAGGTTGGCCGCGACGGCGAAGATGATCTTCGACGAATGCAGCGCCAGCCACAGGATGAACAGCACCACGACGACGGTGCCGATGCCGTTGACGACGGCGCCATCCTTGACGGTGGCGAACTCCTCGTTGGCGATCGGCACCGGGCCGGTCAGCCGGACCCGCGCGCCAAACTGTTGCTCCAGCTTGAGGTCCACCGCAGCCTGGCGAATCGCGTCGGTCGCGTCCTTGCCGGGCTCCAGCGCCTGGAAATCGAGGATCGGCTTGATCTCAATGAACTGTCGCTTGTCGCCATCGGTGAGCGGCTCGGGGCTGCTCAGCCCGCGCCAGGAGAAGAAGGTCTCGCGCTTGGCGAGGACATCCTCGACGGTCTGGCTGATGGTATTGAATGGTGCCGCAGCACCGTCGAGCTTGACCTGGCCGCGTTGGACGCCGACCAACCCGGTCTCCAGCGCCGCCGTGAGACCACGGATGCTCGGGTCCCCGGCCATGATTTCGATCAGCGGAACCGCCGACTGGAACTGGCCGGTGATCTTCGCAACTTCTTCGGTCGGCAGGAAAAGCAATCCGTTGCGGTCGAAGAACGGCCCCCCGCCGAGCCGCTTCACCGACTCGAAGTTCTTGGTGTTGCTCGACAATTTCTGGAACAGCGCCGCCGCGGCGGCGTTGGCGAATTCCGGAGTCGGCGCTTCCACCACCGTCAGGATCAATCTTTCCTGATCGAATGCCTTCTCGAAAGCGATATCACGCTTCCGCCAGTCGAGATCGGCCGAGATCAAATGATTGATATCGGTGTTGATGGCGAAGTGTTTGAAAGTATAGAAGCCGCTGGCGATCGCCAGAAGTACTCCGATCGTGACAGTAATAGACGCAAACCGGGTGCTGGCTTTGACAACGGAAACGACGGCACTTTTCAGCACATTTGCTCTTTCTATTGCTATCGGCTTGCCTAGAATGCGGCGGCTCCGCCGGGTATCGGAAGATGATCGAACTGGCCTCTGTGTTCCAGCGACCACAGAACCAGGAAATACCCATGAAGCCCGCGGGCGTCGTGGCCGGAAGTAATCTTAACAGGCAGGATTGCCAAGGGCGTTTTGATGAACGGCCCGCGGGAACCCTGCGCCGCCTGCGTTGTGGGTGTCACCGTACCGACTAGATGTGGTATGGGATTTGCCGATAATGTTGCCAGGATACGGAACAACGATGAGCGTGGTGCCCTTTGTCTGACGTTCGCCCTCTCGAAGTCTTTCTAGCCCAACCCCGCGGATTCTGTGCCGGCGTCGTTCGTGCGATCGAGATCGTCGAGCGCGCGCTGGAGAAATACGGCCCGCCCGTCTATGTGCGGCACGAGATCGTGCACAACAAATACGTGGTGGAAAGCCTCAAGGCCAAGGGCGCGATTTTCGTGGAGGACCTGTCCGAGGTGCCGCCGAAGGCCGTGACGGTGTTCAGCGCCCACGGCGTGGCGCGCAGCGTTGAGGAAGAAGCCGCCGCACGTGACCTCCCGGTGCTGAATGCAACCTGCCCGCTTGTGACCAAGGTGCACAACCAGGGCAAGCGGTATACGTCGAAGGGTCGCACGCTGATCCTGATCGGCCACGCCGGCCACCCCGAGGTCGAGGGTACGATGGGTCAGGTTCCCGGCCCGGTGCTGCTGGTGCAGAACCTGCAGGACGTGGCGTCGCTGACGCTGCCGTCCGACACGCCGGTGGCCTATATCACCCAGACCACGCTGAGCGTGGACGACACCAAGGACATCATCGCTGCGCTTTCAAAGCGATTCTCGGATATCCAGGGCCCGGACACCCGCGATATCTGCTATGCCACGCAAAACCGGCAATCGGCGGTGCGGGACATGAGCAAGCTGGTCGACCTGATCCTGGTGGTCGGCGCCAACAACAGTTCCAATTCGAATCGGCTGCGGGAAATAGGTACCGAAGCCGGCATCCCGAGTTATCTCATTGCCGACGGCAGCGAGCTGAACCCGGAATGGCTCGTCGGCAAGAAGGCGGTGGGCATCACCGCCGGCGCGTCCGCGCCAGAAGTCCTGGTGGACGACGTGATCGAAGCGCTGCGCCGGATCGTTCCGGTGACCGTGTCGATGCTCCCGGGCCGCGAGGAAAACATCGAGTTCGTTCTGCCCGCGGAGCTGGCAACGGCCTGATCCGCACATCGACGATTTGAATGAGAGAGAAGTACACGTAATGGCAATACCGTTTCACAAGGAGATCGTGATCGGCAGCTACCTGCTCAAGCAGAAGCTGCTGGGACGTAAGCGTTATCCGCTGGTGCTGATGCTCGAGCCGTTGTTCCGCTGCAACCTCGCCTGCGTCGGCTGCGGCAAGATCGATTACCCCGATGCGATCCTGAACCGCCGCATGACCGCGCAGGAGTGCTGGGACGCCGCCGAGGAATGCGGTGCGCCGATGGTCGCCATCCCGGGCGGCGAACCGCTGATCCACAAGGAGATCGGCGAGATCGTGCGCGGCTTGGTGGCACGCAAGAAGTTCGTGTCGCTGTGCACCAACGCGCTGCTGCTCGAGAAGAAGCTCGATCTGTTCGAGCCCTCGCCCTACTTGTTCTTCTCGGTGCATCTCGACGGCCTCAAGGAGCACCACGATCAGGCGGTGTCGCAGAAGGGCGTGTTCGATCGCGCGGTGTCGGCCATTAAGGCCGCTAAGGCGCGCGGCTTCGCAGTCAACGTCAACGCGACGATCTTCGACAACCATCCGGCCGAAGAGATCGCCAAGTTCCTCGATTTCACCGCAGAGCTGGGCGTCGGCGTCTCGATGTCGCCGGGCTATGCCTATGAGCGCGCGCCGGATCAGGAGCACTTCCTGAACCGCACCAAGACCAAGAACCTGTTCCGCGACGTGTTCGCGCTGGGCAAGGGCAAGAAGTGGAACTTCATGCACTCCGGCCTGTTCCTGGACTTCCTGGCCGGCAACCAGTCGTTCGAATGCACCCCGTGGGGCATGCCCGCGCGTAACATTTTCGGCTGGCAGAAGCCCTGCTATCTGCTCGGTGAAGGCTACACCAAGACCTTCAAGGAGCTGATGGAAACCACCGATTGGGACACCTACGGCACCGGCAAGTACGAGAAGTGCGCGGACTGCATGGCGCATTGCGGCTACGAGCCGACCGCCGCGGCCGCCTCGCTCAACAACCCGCTGAAGGCCGCCTGGGTGGCGATTCGCGGCATCCGGACCTCGGGTCCGATGGCGCCCGAGATCGACCTGTCGAAGCAGCGCCCCGCTCAGTACATCTTCTCCGAGCAGGTACAGAAGAAGCTGTCCGAGATCCGTCGCGACGAAGCCTCCGAGGCCAAGGACAAGCGCCAGCCGCAGGCCTCTACCGCGGCCTAATCGCGGAAGCAGCTCACAAATAAAAAAGCGCGGCCCACGGGCCGCGCTTTTTGTTTGGGATGGGATGGGATGGGGCGGTCTCGGATGCTCGGCCAGTGCCGCGGCGGTCATCCCCGCGCTCGGCTGTCATCCCCGCGAAAGCGGGGATCCAGTATCCCAGAGCGTCGCGAATGGTCGCCGAGGCTATGGGTTACTGGATCGCCCGGTCGAGCCGGGCGGTGACATTGGTGAGGGGCTCGTGCGAGCGTCAGGCCTCGGCGACGAGACCGGCGCGGCCGAGAACGGCGTCCATCATGAAGCTGCGGCAGCCGCGCAGGCTGCGGAGCGCGCGATTGAAGTCGATCCCGGTGGTCACCAGCGAGCGGATCGACGTGGGGTGACGCGCGAGGCCACGCAGCACCTTGCGCAGATCGACGTCACCATTCGGCTTGATCGCGGTGGAGACCACCTGTGGCAGGCTGCGATTGGCAGGGTCGCTGATCACCCGGAGCGCCGCGAACGGCAGATTGGCCGCAGCGGCGTAGTCGGCAGCGATGTGGCTTTCCATGTCCACCGCAGCCGCGCCCGTCTCCGACCGCAGCGCCGCCTTGGAATCGCGAGCAGCCACCACGGCTTCGACGCCGACCAGCCCGCCGCGTACGACGCGCTGCCGGCCGAGACCGGCGCTTCGCAATAATTCGTCGCTCAGGGAAACTTCCGAGGCCCAGCGGCGTTCACCCGCCACAACTTCCGTCGCGATGACGACATCGCCGGCCTTGAGCGACGGGTCGAGACCGCCGGCCACGCCGAAGCTGATGACACCCCGGATCGAGGTGGCGTCGAAGCTCGCCATCATGCGGCGCAACTGCTTCGGATCGCTACTGCTGCAGATCACGGTAAGACCCGGACCCTCTGCGATACGCGCTTCCTGTATCAGCCCCGTCACGATCAGAACCGGCCGCGGATCCCTGTCCGCAACCGCTTCATTCCTAGCCCCCAGAATCACATTCCGACCCCTACGACCTTGCTGTTCGTGGATCTCAAATTTCGATACCGCGCCAGCGCCCAGAGCGGAAAGAACTTTGAGTAGCCATGATAACGCAGATAAAACACGCGCGGAAAGCCCGTACCGGTGTAGCGCTGCTCGTCCCAGAGTCCTTTTTCGGTCTGTGTGCCTTTTAGGTACTCAATCCCGCGCGCGACGGCTGGATGATCGACTTCCCCTGCAGCCATCAACGCAAGCAAGGCCCATGCCGTCTGCGAGGCCGTGGAGGCTGACCTTTCGTAGCCCCGGTAGTCCAGACGGTAGCTGACCGCATCCTCGCCCCAGCCGCCGTCCGGGTTCTGGATGGAGGCCAGCCACTCGACCGCCTTGCGGATCGCCGGGTCCTGATGGTCCACGCCCGCGGCATTCAGCGCGCACAGCACCGACCACGTTCCGTACACGTAATTGAGGCCCCAGCGGCCGTACCACGACCCGTCCGGGAGCTGCGTCTTGCGCAGATATTCGACGCCGCGCGCCACGGCCGGGCTCGACTCGGGTGTCTCGCCGAGTTGCGCCAGCATCGACACGCAGCGTGCGGTCACGTCCTCAGTCGGCGGATCGAGCAGCGCGCCGTGGTCCGAGAACGGGATGTTGTTCAAATAATACTCGGTGTTGTTCACGTCGAAGGCAGCCCAGCCGCCGTCGTCGCTCTGCATCCCCTCGATCCACTCACGAGCGCGGGCGATGGCGGTGTCGTAGGCCGGATTCGGCGCGTCCTTGCGGGCGCGGTCGAGCGCCATCACCACCACGGCGGTGTCGTCGAGGTCGGGATAGTGGCCGTTGTTGTACTGGAACGCCCAACCACCCGGACGGACGTCCGGCGCCTTGGCGGCCCAGTCGCCCTTGAGGTCGAGCACCTGGCGCGGCAGCAGCCAATCGAGCGACGGCCGCACCGATTGAGCCCCCTCCGCGCGATCAGCCTCGAACACCGCGTGGCTGGCCAACGCCGTATCCCAGATCGGCGAGACGCAGGGCTGGCAGTAGGCCTCGTCGCCACGATCGACCAGCAGCAGCTCGATGCCGCGGCGCTGGCAGGCCCGCGGCGGATAGTCCTCGCCGTAGCCGAGCGCGTCGTACATCATCACGGCATTGGCCATCGGCGGGAAGATCGCCCCGATGCCGTCCTCGCCGTTGAGGCGCTCTTCGAGGAACGCCAACGCCTTCTCCATCGCGAGCTTGCGATATTTCTTCGGCATGAACGGCTCGATCGCCCGCAGCACCGCGTCGATCGAACCAAACAGCTTGAACAGAAAGGCGTTCTGATGCGGCGCCTTGGCCAGCAGGCCAATCGATTTCGGATCCTGCAGGAACAGCTCATCGATGCCGACGCCCTTGGCGTTGCGCGCCAGCGGCTTCAGCACCGACAGCACCATCAACGGCACGATGGTGGTGCGCGCCCAGTACGAGATCTTGGTCAACGTAAATGGCGACCATTTCGGCAGCAGCATGATCTCCACCGGCAGCACCGGTACGGCGCGCCACGTGGTGACGCCGTACATGGCCAGCATGAAGCGCGTGAATACGTTGCTGTGGATCGCCCCGCCGCGCGAGCGGATCGCCTCACGGGCGCGCACCATGTGCGGCGCATCGATGTCGTCGCCGATCATCTTCAGCGCGAAATAGGCCTTCACGCTGGCGCTCATGTCGAAGTCGCCTTCGTGAACCAGCGGCCAGCCACCATGCGCGCCCTGGGTGCGGCGCAGATAGACGGCGATCTTGGCCTCAAGCTCGGTGGCGACAGGCTCGCCGAGGAAATGGCGCATCAGCACGTACTCGGCCGGGATCGTCGCGTCCGCCTCGAGTTCGAAGACCCAGTGGCCGTCGTTGCGCCGGAAGCCCATCAAGGCACTGCGTGCGGCGTCGATCGACGCCTCCAGCGTCCTGCCGCGTTCAGCGCCCGAACTGTAAATGCCGGAATCCATTTTTTCGTCGTCTCCGTGGTCACCGGCCCGGCGAAACCGCCCGGGCCTAGCCCCGTGCCAGCACCAGATCCGCGGCGCGATTGCCTGACCGGACCGACCCTTCGATGGTGGCCGGCAACCCCGTATCAGTCCAATCGCCTGCGAGGAACAGGTTTTTCCACTGGGTGACCGGCCCTGGACGCAGGGCGTTCTGGGCCGGTGTAGCCTCGAAGGTCGCACGACGCTCGCGGACAATTTGCCACGGCGGTAGATTCGCCGTGATACCGGCGACCTTGCAGATCTCGGCCCAGATTTCCGCCGCGAGCTGATCGCGCGGGGCATCGACGAGACGGTCGCCGTTGCTGATGGTCACCGACAACCGGTTCGGGAAAGCGAACAGCCACTCCACGACGCCGCCGATCACGCCGGTCAGCGCCGGCATGCCGGGCGGCGGCGCATAGGCGAAATGGGCGTTGACGATCGCCCGGTACTTCTGCGGCGTCGTCAGGCCTGGCAGCAGGGACGCAGCCGGGCGCGGCGGCACCGCCAGCACCACGGCATCGTCCGGACCGACCGTCACCACGTCCTCGCCGCCGAAATTCAGCCCCCCGACGCGGTCGCCCGCGGCGGTGAACGACCGGAGCTCATGGCCGAACTGTACCCCGGGACCGCTACGCTTGAGCAACTCGACCGCCGGCTCGACCAGCACGGCGCTCAGGCCGTCGCGGGCGATCAAAGGCCGGCAAGCCTGGCCGCCCGCCATTAGGGTCTCGCGCACCACGGCGCCGGCAAGCCCAGCCGAACCTTCCGGCGGATCGACGTTCAGCGCGGCGAGCAGCAGCGGCGCCACCAGGCGATCGTAGAGCGGACCGCAGCACGGGATGGTATCGCCGATCAGCTTGCTGGTCGGCGCCCACATCAGGGGAGCCAGCGCGAGATAATCGCTGATCGCGGTGTCCGGCACGCGGCGCTTGGCATCGAACAGCCACAGCGGCAGCCGGCCGCTGCCGAGATCGAGATTCCAGCGCGCATTCGACTTCAGATCCATGAAGTCGAACTCGGCACCGGCCGGGCCGACCAGCCCCGCCTCCGTGCCGATCGAGCGCGCATAGTCGCGCGCGGCATGGTTGCCCGACAGCAGCAGATGGTTGCCGTTGTCGATCACCAGATTGGTCTGGGCATCGAAATACGAGCGGCAGCGGCCGCCGGCCTGCTGCATCGCTTCGTGAACCCGGACGGTGAAGCCCTTGCGGGCGAGCCGGGTCGCGGCCGCAAGACCGGAGATTCCAGCACCAATGACGTGAACGGTTTTCGACATCACACGATCGCGTATTGCAGAAGAATGCCGATCTTCGCCGCCTTGCCGAGCTTGACCGGCGCCCGCGGCGGCGCAAAGCCGCGCGCGATCAGCAGTTGAAGAATCGAGAAGTAGTACTTGCCCATGATCCGCGGCGCCTTGACCACGCGACGCGGATTGCGGCTCATCACCACGTCGGCCGCGTCGAAATGCTTGAGCGCCCGCGCGACCAGCGGGGCGCAGACGTTCGGCAGCGCCGGATCCTCTGCGACCGTCATCGGATCGAGGCTGCTGATGCCGGCCGCAAGCAGGCCCTCGCGCGGCAGATACAGCCGGCCGAGGCCGGCGTCCTCGTCGATGTCGCGCAGGATGTTGGTGAGCTGCAGCGCGCGCCCGAGATGGTGCGCCAGCAGGATGCCGTCCTGCTCCGGCAGCCCGAAAATCCGTACCGACAGCCGGCCAACTGCGCTGGCGACCCGATCGCAGTAGAGATCAAGCGTCGCGTCGCTGGGCGCACGGATGTCGGCGGTGACATCCATTTCCATGCCGTCGATGATCGCAAGGAAATCCTCGCGCTTCAGCCCGAAGGCGCGGACCGACTGCTGATAGTCCGCGAGCCGCGGCGGCGGCGAACCGCGGTACAGCGCGTCGATATCATCGCGCCAGCGCTGCAGGCCGGCGGCCCGCACGTCGCGCGGCTGATCGGAATCGGCGATATCGTCGACAAAGCGGCAGAAGCTGTAGACCTGGAACATTGCCTCGCGCTGTGGACGCGGCAGGATGCGCATCGCTGCGTAGAAGGAGCTGCCGACGGCGACGCCCTGGTGCTCGGCGGGATCGGACGTGGTTTGCATGGTCATGCGCGCGGCGCCGGCTTCGACACCGGCCCCCTTCCGAAGGTGCGGCGTGCGATTTCCGATCCGAGCGCGCCGACCGAGGCGAACAGAAATTCGATCGGCTTCAGATGCACGCGCTCGCTCAGCGGATCGCGCACCTTCAACATCTTGACGATACGATCGGCGAAGCTCTGGATGACCGAGACTTCGAGCCCGAGGCGGAAGTCCTTGACCTCACCGGCCAGCGGGCGGCCCTCGCCGAGCAGTACGTCGTTGCGCGCGGCCAGGCCCTGCAGGCATTGCAGCAGCGCCGGCGAGGACTTCAGCAAGCCAAGCTCATCGACCTTGGCGCCGACTGCGTCCAGCGCATCGCGCGGAAGGTAAACGCGGTTGAGATTGCGATAGTCCTTGCCGCAATCCTGCAGGTGGTTGTTGATCTGGAGGCCCGCGCACAGCGCATCGGAGGCCGGCCAGGTCGATGTGCTCTCGCCATGGACGTCGAGCATGAAGCGGCCCACCGGCATCGCCGAATAACGGCAATAGTGGATCACCTCGTCCCAGTCTTCGTAACGCAGCTTGGTGACGTCCATCCGGAAGGCGGTCAGCAGATCGAGTGCGTGGCGCGGCGGCATCCCGCGCGCCGCCAGCGCCTTGCGCAGAATCACCGCCTCGGCCTGGGTCTCGCCGCGGCCGAGCAATTCGGCTTCGAGCAGATCGAGAAAGCTGAGCTTGGTCGGCGCATCGAGCATCGCATGATCGGCGATGTCGTCGGCGGTCCGGACGAAATTATAAAAGGCCAGAATCAACTCGCGATGCCGCGGATGGATGATCCACGACGCGACCGGGAAGTTCTCGTCCCGGTGGGTCTTGCCGGATCGCAATTCGCTCGCAGACGTCATCGTTCTGGCTAACGCTCGCTTCGGACATGGACGTCCGGACACCCGAGGTCGGACGCTCAAGTTCGGACATGGAAAAACGCCGCGAACGGACCCTCCCGGTATCCCGGGCTGATCCGTTCGCGCACGCCATATACGGGAAATTCGCCGGTGAAACCAACGATATTGACGCGGGCCGGTTGCGACCAGACAACTCCCGCCTCAGATCGTAACCGCAAAGACGCAGCGGGCCATCGGCCCGCCCGCCCGACGAATGCGATTATTGGCCGTGATTGAGCAACACCTGGTTGCAGGCGCGGCTGATCTTCGGACGGTTTTCCTTGAGGCAGGCGAGGATGGCGAAATCGCCCTGGTCCATCAGTGCACGGCAGTGACGCGACACGTCCCGCGAGCAGGCGGCCTGCTCTTCGGGCGTTCCGCTGCGCTGCTGCTGTTGCTGTTGAGCATAGGCGCCGGTCGACACCGGGACGAGCAGCAACGTCAGCGCAACCAAGATCTTATGCATTTTCTTCCTTCGGTGGTGCGGGGATTGAATCAAGCGTCGATTAGCGGCAATGCGGAGCCAGCGGCTGCGAAGCGCGATCGACTCGGGATATAGAGCCTTTCAGCCCCGAATGCGGCCGAATTTGCGCCGATACTGCGACACATGCGACCATGTTTCAAATGCAGTCGGAAGACCCAAGGATTTCTTCGCGGGACGTTGCGAATTTGCGACAATTGCGGCCTGTTCCACGCGCGGCCGGCCGTTGCCGGCGTGCTACACTCCCGGTTTGCTTTTCGCCGGGTTCGTTTGCACGGAACCAAGCGCGATATTATTTGATTTGAACCTGTCGGTACGCAAAGACACTAACAGGCTGATACGGCGCAGCGTCGTTTCGGCACGATCTTTTCAGGGGTAGACAAGAATGACACTGCTTCGTTCATCCTCTTCGCTTCATGCGCTGAAGGCCGCTGGCGTCGCCGCTGCGATGCTGCTGTCGGCCTCGGCCAGCTACGCCGAGGGGCCGTTCGCAGGCTTCGAGGGCGCGTGGTCCGGCACCGGCACCGTCGCGCTGTCCGACGGAACGAAAGAGCGGATCCGCTGCCGCGCCACCTACAAGGTCGGCGGCGGCGGCAACCAGCTCGCCCAGACGCTGCGCTGCGCCAGCGACAGCTACAAGTTCGACCTGTCCGCGGACGTCGCCAGCAACGGCGACCGCATCTCCGGCAACTGGAGCGAATCCAGCCGCAACATCAACGGCAACCTGCAGGGCAAGGCCGGCGGCGGCACCATCGAGGTGTTCGTCGAGGCTGCCGGCTTCGCCGCCAGCATCTCGCTCACCACGCGCGGCAACAAGCAGTCGGTCGCGATCAGCTCCAAGGGCGACATCCGCGGCGTCAACATCAGTATGACGAAGGGCGGCTGATCGCACGCCCTTCGTATGCACCGAATTGAAACACTGAAGCCCCGGACGGATCGTCCGGGGCTTTTGGTTTTGAGCGATGCTCTCGTCATACCCGGCCTTGTGCCGGGCATCCACGCCTTGCTGAATAACCGCGCCAAAGGCGTGGATGGCCGGCACAAGCCCGGCCATGACGAACGCAAACTCTGCGCTCTGCGAGATCGTTGGCGGGCAGCCCGCCAGGACGCGCCTCAGATCGACTCCGCGGCGCCCTGCTCCGGCAATTCAAGCTCCAGCAACGCCGAGCTGAGGCTCTTGCCGTGGGCGTCGAGCGCGAGCGAGCGCGTGACGCCGCCGCCTAGCGCGTTGGTCAGCACGAAGTTCAGCGCGGCGATGTTGGGCAACTCGTAGCGCGTGACCTCGCCGTGGACGATGCCGGCGAACAGCGCCTTGACGCGCTCCGGCGTCACATGCTCGCGGAGAAATGCGTAGTTCGCCGGATCGAAGGCGATCACCGAGATGTTCGAGGTGTTGCCCTTGTCGCCGGTGCGGGAATGAGCGAGATCGCGCAGCTTCATGGCGGAAATCTCCGGATTATATCGCAGGCAGGCCGCGGCGCGGGCCGATTACACGTCGAACATCTGCAGCGTCGGCGACGCTAGCTTCTTCGGCACCAGCACCGATGCCACTGCGATCACTTCGCGCGTCGCCTTGAAAGCCCCGCCACCGCCGGCCGGCCCGTTAGTGTAGAGCGTCTCAACCTCGTTGCCGACCAGCACCGCGTCCTCGCGGTTGGCCGTGCGGCCGGCGACGCGGATTCGGACCTCGTAGGGCTCGTGCTGCCTCGACAGTTCGGCGCCATGCAGCGCGTCGATGCCGATCAGGTCGTAGCGAACCTCGTCGAGCGGAACGCCGCAGAGCGCGAGCCGCTCGCGAACGATATCGAGCGCGAGCCGCGCCCGGGCAACCGCGCCGGGGCCCGCATAGGACATCTGCCCCTCACCCACATAGCTGTCGATGAAACCGACCGAGGTCTTGAACGTGTCGCTGGCTGGTTTGCCGGTGGCGCCGGAGACGCGGACGCGATCGGGACCAACCTGCTCGATCCGGACCTGCGAAAAATCCGCGATGACGTCTGGCTGAATGTAGTTGGCCGGATCGTGGATCTCGTACAGCAACTGCTCCTTGCAGGTCGCCTCCGTCACCGCGCCACCAGAGTCCGCCACCTTGGTGATGACGACGTTGCCATCTTCACTGACCTCGCCGATCGGGAAGCCGAGCCGCGCCAGACCCTTGATATCCTTGAAGCCCGGATCTGCGAAGTAGCCGCCGGTGATCTGGCCGGCGCACTCAAGCAGATGGCCGACCAGGACGCCCTTGCCGAGCCGGTCCCAGTCGTCGAGCGCCCAGCCGAATTCGTGGATCAGCGGCGCCAGGAACAGTGCCGGATCGCTGACGCGGCCGGTGATCACGACGTCGGCGCCCGCTTCCAGCGCCCGAACGATCGGCTCGGCGCCGAGATAGGCGTTGGCCGACAACAACCGGTTGCCGAGGTCGCCGACGCGACCCTCGAACTCCAGGAACGGCAGATTGCCGTCGCGGCATGCGTCCAGCACATCGTCGCCGGCCACCGCGGCGATCTTCGGCGTCTTCACGCCGAGATCCTTGGCGATCCGCGCCGTCGCCATCGCCGCGGCGCGCGGATTGGCGGCGCCCATATTGGTGATGACCTTGATGCCTCTGGCCTTGCAGATCGGCAGCACGGCGCGCATCCGCCGCTCCAGCAGCGGATCGAAGCCGGCTTGCGGGTTCTTCAACTTGTCCTGCTGCGCCAGCGCGATCGTCCGCTCGGCGAGGCACTCGAAGCCGAGATACTGGATGTCACCTTTTTCGGCGAGTTCGACCGCGGGCTCGATGCGGTCGCCCGAATAGCCCGCGCCGGAGCCGATCCTGATGGTTCTCACGCGGGCACCTCCATGGTCAGGGCGGACAGATGCCGAAGGCCAGGGAGGCGAATGTCATCACCACCCGTAGCTTCGCTGTGTCCCGACGAAATCCGCCTGCGTTCGGCCGACCGACGTCGTCAGATCACCGAGCCCGCCTTGCGCGCACCGCGCAGCCGTTCGGCCGTGCTGATCAGCCACATCGCAGTCGGACGCAGGATGAACAGGTCGGCGATCAGCGCCGCCACCATGGCGAAGGCGCTGAGCCAGCCGAATAGCCGCAGCGACGGCAGATCCGAGAACACCGTGACGCCGAGGCCGCAGGCCAGCACCACCGTGGTCAGGATCAGCGCCGGGCCGACCAGCACGGTCGCACGCTCGACCGCCAGCGCGGCGCTGGTGCCCGGCGGACTTTCGAGCCGCAGCCGGTTGAGGAAGTGAATGGTCGCGCTCAGGCCGAGGCCGAACGACACCGTCAGCGCCACCACGCTGGCGAATTGCAGCCCCTCGCCCATCAGCCAGAGCAGCGTTCCTGACAGCACCACCGGGAAGATGCCCGGCAGGATGCAGGCCAGCATCACCACCACGGAGCGGAAGGCGAGCCCGATAAACACCGCGACCAGCAGGAATTCGATGGTGAGACCGTGGTTGAGCTTGGAGATCATGTCGGCGCTGTTGCGCGCGGCGATCGCCGACAGACCGGTGACCGCGACTTCATAGCCCGGATACTTCTTGCGCACCGTATCCAGCGCGTGGTCGAGTTTCTGCACCACCGGCAGGATCTGCGCGGAGTCCAGATCCGGCACGCGGCCTGACACCACCACCGCGGTCTGGTCGGCGGAGATGAAGCGCCGCGTCAGATGCTCCGGGATGACGTCGACATATTCTTTCAGCGTCGCGACGTCGTTGGTGTGCGCCTTCTCGGCGAGCCAGCGCCGCAGCGTCTCCAGCGACCAGACGTTGCCGACGCCGGCCTGCTTCTCGACCATGCTGTGAACGTCGGCAATGACCTGCAGGGTTTCAGGCGAGTACAGCGTCTGGCCCTTGGGGAATTCGATCAGCACGTCGATCGGATTGGCGCCGGTCAGCTTGGCGTCGAGCCGGTCGCTGGCCTGAACCGCCTGCTCCTTGTCGGGCACCTGATCGGCGAGCCGGTAGCGCGGCTCGAGGTTGGCGTAGATCACGCCGAGTCCGCCGACCAGCAGCAGCGCCAGCACGCTGAATAGCCCGGGATGACCGACCATCCGCACCGCGATGAACGCGCAGAACCGGCGCAGCGCGTTGACGCCGAGGTCGGCGCTCTGGAACTTGGCCGCGAAGGCCTGCTCGTGGCGGACCAGCAGCACGCCGAACACCGGCACCAGCGACAGCACCGCGATCAATGCGATCACGGTGGCGACGAGGCCCGCCTCGCCGAAGGCGCGGATCAGTTCGGAATCGGAGAACTGCAGCGCGATGAAGGAAATGCCGGCGGTGGCGTGGGTCAGCACGCAGGCGGGCCCGACCACGAGCACGGCGTTCCTGAACGCCGTGTATTTGTCCTCGCCGGCGATCAGCCGGTCTCTGGCCGCGAAGGTGAGCTGCATCGAGTCCGCGAAACTGATCACCATGATCAGCGGCGTCATCACGTTGAGGAACATGTTGAGGCTGAAGCCGGCCCAACCAAGCACGCCCAGTGACAGCAGGATCGCCAGCAGCGGCGGGAATGCCGCGATCACCATGAATGAGATCTTGCGGAAGAACAGGATGGCGATGATGCAGCCGGCCAGGATGCCGGCGATGTTGTAGATCAGACCGTCGCGCTCGACCGCGTTGCGGATTTCGAGCTGCATCACCGGCACGCCGGACAACTGCCGCGACAGATTGCTGCCTTCGAGATCCTCGGCCATCACCTTGCGGATTTCGCCGATGGTCGTCGACAACTTGTTGTTGCTGACGATCTCGGGCGACAGCGACAGCACGATCAGCGCGAGCGTCCCGTCCTCAGACAGCAGCTTGCCGCGGATGATCTCGTTGCTCTTCACGGTCTGGATGAACTTGTCGTACGCCTCGCCTTCCGGCAGCTCGTTCGGAAACAGCGCGGCGGGCAGCTTGCCGGGCTCCGGCGCCTGCCGCGCCGAGAACAGCGAGATCAGGCCGCGCACGCCGTCGACGAGCTGCAGATCGGTGACGAGGTCGCGCACCTTTTCGAGGTTTTCGCGCTCGAGCAGCGTCTTGCCTTCGACCACCACCAGCACGTCGTATTCGGTCGAGGGGAAGCGCTTGGTGACCTCTTCGTACTGCTTGAATTCCTTGGTGTCGGACCGGAACAGCTGGCTCAGCGAATCGTCGATCTTGATCCGCTGGATGCCGAAAATGGCGGCCACAACCAGCGCGACGAGGATCAGGCAGGACAGGATGGGCGCGCGGACGGCGATCAGCCCCATCCGCTCGAGCCCGAAGGCGATGCTGAGCCTTCTGCGCTTCAACTCGTCGACTTCGGCGTCGTTGACGTTCTTGTGCAGCATGCTCTGTTCCGTTCTGGCGATCGTCCAAGTCCGCGACAATTCCGGCACGATTGCGACGTTGTCGCACCGAAAGACGCCGAGCATGCCGGTTCTGATCGAATCAGACCCGGCGCTCTAGGATAATTTCGACGCGTTTTCGTGATGCGAACCGGACACCACTTCGCTCGAAAACGCTGCCTTCCGTGACGACATGGGATGAATTCGTGGTGTGGAGTACAGCCCTGAGGCCCCCTGCGAGGGAGCACACGGGGCACACTCGATCAGATTCGCGCGGCCCGCGCGATCCGTCGCCATGCCGCGCGTCACACGGGCGCCGTCAGCTCCGGTGCGGAGGCACCTTCCCCGCTTTCGTCCTTCAGGGCAACACCGGACACGCCCCGTGACAGCGCCTCACGCACCAGCCACGCGATCTTGAACGCGGCCTCGTCGGCCGAAATGCCGGCGGCGTGAATGTTCGAGACACAATTGCGGTCCGCGTCGGTGAGGCCGAGTTTGGGTCCGAGCGTCACATAGGCGCCGAGGCTGGCCGGCGCCGACAAGCCAGGGCGCTCCCCGATCAACACCAGCACGATCCGGGCGCCGAGCAGCGCGCCAATCTCGTCGCCAAGCGCCACCCGGGCGCCGGTGGCAACGACCGCAGGGCCAACGCTGATGCCCGCGGCGGCGAGCCGCGGCAGCAGACGGCGGACCACCTCGACGGCCTGAGCCGAGACCGCCACCGGCGACAGGCCGTCGCCGACCACGATCGCCAGATCGGCGGCCGAGGCCTGCGGCTCCAGCACGGCCCGGGCGGACGGATCGAGCTGGCGGCCGAGATCGGGCCGCGCCAGGTAGTCCCGACGGCTGCCCGCCCGGCTCGCAACCTGCAACGGCGTCAATCCGAGCGCCCCGAGATCGGCGGCGATCCCCTCGCCATCGAACGGCGCATGCACCGCATCCCTCGCCCGGGCATGAGCCAGCGTGAAATCCAGCAGCGCGTCGGTGGTCAGGCTGACGCCGGATCGCCCCAGCGCCACCCGCGCCGGGGTGAGGCGGCGCAGATCGGTGAAGGAGCGCGGAGTCATCGAAGACGAAGTCATGCTTGCACCCTTTGCGGCCCGCGCGGCGCCGGACGACAGGAGAAAACAACCGCCATCCCGCTACTCCGCCGGCACCGAGGCTTCACGCAGCCGGATCGAATAGTTGGACGCGTTGGCTTGGCCACGCGACGCATCGCGCGCATAGATGATCAGATGGTGAGCCACCACCATCACCAGCAGCAGGTTTTCGATGTCGCCACGGATCAGGCGCTTCAGCGCGAACTTCCAGAACGCCAGCTTGTAGTCGCCGCGAATGCCGATCTGCCAGATGATGTTGCGCAACATGATCATGCCGCGCTTGATGTTCGCCTTGGAGGCACGCTGCGGCGTCCGCGGATGCAGGCGTGTCGCGTAGGCGTTCTCGATCTGATACTCGTAACGCTTCAGCAGCGACTCGGGCTCGTAGGCCCGCGCCATGCAGTCCTTCCACATCGTCACGACCTGGTCGTGCGGCAGCAGGAAGTCGACATTGGACTCGCGATTGTCGTCGTGGACCAGCCGGCCTTCGCGCTCCAGCCGGTCCCACAGCGGCGTCTTCGGCAGCGCCTGCAGCAGGTTGATGGTGAGCAGCGGAATCTGCGACTGCTCGATGAACTGCATCAGGAATTCGCCGGTCTCCGGCGTGTCGGTGTCGAGGCCGAGAATGATGCCCGACACCACTTCGATGCCGTAGCTCGATATCGTCCGCACGCCTTCGAGGATCGGGACCATCATGTTGTGGTCCTTGTGCATCGCCTTGAGCGCGGTCGGGTCAGGCGTTTCGATGCCGCAGAAGATCGTGCAGAAATACGCCTCGCGCATCAGCGACAGGATCTCCGGTCGCTTGGCGATGTTCAGCGTCGCCTCGCAGGCGAGCTGCAGCTGGAAGCCGGTGCGCTTCTGCCACTCGACCAGATGCGGCAGCAGGTCGAGCGCGGCCTTGCGGTTGCCGATGAAATTGTCGTCGACGAAGTACACCGAGCCGCGAACGCCGCATTCGACCATGCGGTCGAGTTCGGTGATGATCTGCTCGGGCGTCTTCAGCCGCGGATTGCGGCCGTACAGCCCCGGGATGTCACAGAATTCGCATTGATACGGGCAGCCCGACGAATATTGCACGCTGCCGAGCAGATATTTGCTGCATTCCGCCAGCTCATAGGCCGGGATCGGAAACAGCGTCATGTCCAGCCGATCTTCGGTGGTGAACACGATCTGCCGCGGCGGCCGGGTGACATCGTGCGCCAGCCGCGCGATCAACTGATCGGTGGCGTCGCCGAGCTCGCCGACGTGCAGATAGTCGAAATTCGGGTAATGATCCGGGCAGGCGCTGACCGAGGGACCGCCGATCGCCACCGGCAGATCGTAATCATGCGCACGCCGGCAGATGTCGGTCATCTGCTGGCGCTGGATGTGCATGCCGCTGACGAACACCGCGTCCGCCCATTCGAAATCGGCCGGGGTCGCGGCGCGAATGTTCTCGTCGATGAAGCGAACCGACCAGTCTTCGGGGAGATAAGCCGCGATCACCAACAGGCCCTGCGGCGGCATGAAGGCGGCAACGCCGTCCATCAGGGGGTAGGAGTTCTGAAAAGTGCCGAACGACTTAGTGTAGCGTGGAAAGACGCACAGAATGCGACGGCTGGTATTGCCGGACTCAGCTCTCATCAGACTCCCCAAGGAACAAATTCTGGAAACCCGTCCTTGATTGTTAGCCGGAGCGCGGGAACGGTTCGAATGACGGGCTTAATTCAAGCCGTCTGCCATAACTTCCAATGACGAATCTGGTTCCGAAATCCCCAAAACAATACCGGTCGCAGGCGCGCTATGCCGATCTAATCACGGCACAATTGGCACGGCCACCGATTTCTTTGCCGGCGATTCCGCAAAGCCTTTGCCTTGCGGCGGCGGCGGGCCTCAGGCGATCAGGCGGGCGGCGAAGTCCGGCAGGCGGCCATCGGCCGCTGTGAGGCGAAAATCCGGGTTCGCAAGGCCGGCGCGCACCAGCCAGACGTCGAATTCCGGCGCCCGTTTCAGGCCGAGCAGATCTCGGACGTACAGCGCGTCGTGAAACGAGGTGGACTGGTAATTCAGCATGACATCGTCGGCGCCGGGGACGCCCATGATGAAGCTGACGCCGGCCGTCGCCAGCAGCGTCAGCAGCGTGTCCATGTCGTCCTGGTCGGCTTCGGCGTGGTTGGTGTAGCAAATGTCGACACCGAGCGGCAGGCCGAGCAGCTTGCCGCAGAAATGGTCCTCCAGCCCGGCGCGGATGATCTCCTTGCCGTCGTAGAGATATTCGGGGCCGATGAAGCCGACCACGCTGTTGACCAGCAACGGCGCATACGCGCGGGCGACGGCGTAGGCGCGGGCCTCGCAGGTCTGCTGATCGACGCCGTGATGGGCATTCGCGGACAGCGCGGAGCCCTGCCCCGTCTCGAAATACATGACATTGTCGCCGACCGTGCCGCGCTTCAGTGCCAGCCCGGCCTCGTGTGCTTCCTTGAGGATCGCCAGGTCGATGCCGAAGCTGCGATTGGCAGCTTCGGTGCCGGCGATCGACTGGAACACGAGATCAACCGGCGCGCCCTCCTCCATCAGCTTCAGCGAGGTGGTGACGTGCGTCAGCACGCAACTCTGGGTGGGAATATCGAGCCGCGTGATCACGTCGTCGAGCAGCCGCACCAGATGGCCGAGCACGGCCGGATCATCGCTCGCCGGATTGATGCCGATGCAGGCATCGCCGGCGCCGAGCAGAAGGCCGTCGAGCGTCGATGCGGTGATGCCGCGGGCATCGTCGAACGGATGGTTCGGCTGCAGCCGCACGCTCATCCGGCCCGGCAAACCGATGGTGTTGCGGAAACGGGTGATGTTGCTGCACTTCTTGGCGACCAGGATGAGGTCCTGATTGCGCATCAGCTTGGACACCGCCGCCGCCATCTCGGGCGTCACGCCGCGGGCGATCGACGCCAGCGTCACCGAGGTTGCAGCGTCGGACAGCAGCCAGTCGCGAAATCCGCCGACGGTGAGCGACGCGACCGGCCCGAACGCCTGCGCATCGTGGCTGTCGACGATCAGCCGCGTCACCTCGTCGTCTTCGTAAGGAATCACGGTCTCGTCGAGGAAGCGGCGCAACGGCACTTCCGCAAGCGCCATACGTGCCGCGACCATCTGCTCGGCGCTCTCGGCTGCGACGCCGGCGAGACGATCACCGGAGCGCGGCGGGGTGGCCTTGGCAAGCAGATCCCGCAAATTGTCGAAGACGTAGGTGACGTTGCCGATAGCGTGACGATAGCTCATGACATCCTCGCGTGCCACGCTCATGGGCGCTGGCAACGCGGGAAGCTAGCATCGGGACGAGAGCTACGCGACCCGGACGGTTGCGAGAAATTTTTGCACTTCGGCGCGCAAACGGCCACTTTCGCTGGACAACATTTGCGCAGAGGTCAGCACGCGTGACGATGCCTCGCCGGTGTCGGCCGCGCCGCGGTTGACGTCCGCGATACTGGTCGCAACCTGGTTGGTGCCGGCTGCCGCCTGTTGCACGCTGTGCGAGATTCCCTGCGTCGCAGTTCCCTGCTCGTCGACGGCCGCCGCGATGGTCGAGGCGATGTGTGCGACCCGTCCGATGGTGCCGCCGATCTCCTTGATGGCGACCACCGACTCGCGCGTCGCGGACTGGATTTCGTTGATCTGGGCGCTGATCTCTCCGGTCGCCTTGGAGGTCTGCTCGGCCAGCACCTTCACCTCCTGTGCCACCACGGCGAAGCCGCGGCCGGCCTCGCCGGCACGCGCGGCTTCGATCGTGGCGTTGAGCGCGAGCAGATTGGTCTGCTCCGCGATCGTATTGATGAGCTGGGTGACGTCGCCGATCCGGGTCGCGGCCTCTGCCAGCTTGCCGATCCGGCTGTCGGTCTGCTCGGCCTGCGTCACCGCTTCGGCAGCGATGTTCCGCGACTCGCGGACCTGACGGCCGACTTCCGCGACCGAGGCATTCATCTGCTGCGCGGCCGACGCCACCGACTGGACATTCTGCGAGGTTTCGGTCGAGGCCGCCGCCACCACGTGAGACAGTTGCTGCGTTGCGGCGCTGCCCTTGGCGAGCGCATCGGCCGAATGCTCGAGTTCACGCGACGCCGTGCCGACCGTCTCGATGATCTGCCCCACCGCGGCCTCGAAGCCGTCGGCGAGCTGATGCAGTTCGGCGCGGCGGCCCGCCGCGGCCTCGCGCTCCTGCTGCTCACGCTCGGCGTGCTCGCGTTCCGCCTTGGCGACCGCCTGCAGCTTGAACTCCTCGACGGCGCGCGCCATTCGGCCGACCTCATCGCCGCGCTCAAGCCCCGGCAGTTTCACGCCGAAATTCCCGGAGGCCAGCTCGTGCATCGCACCGGACATCGCCAGCACGGGCTTGGCAATGCCACGGCCGATCAGGACCGAGATCAGGATCCCCACGAAGGAGACGCCGAGCAGGATCGCGCCAAGCATCCATTGCTGGCGATCCAGTGCGATCGCCGAGCGAGCGATCTCGCGATCGCGGCTCTCATTGCTGGCGACGATCAGGTCGCTGATCAACGAGTCGATTTCGGCGAAGCTCTTCTCCGCGCTTTTGATGAACAGCATCGCCGAACCGGCGTCGCCGTCGGCCATCTCGATCGCGTTCTTGGCCTGCTTCTGATAGGCCGCGGTGGCGGCCTTGAGCTTCTGGAAAGGCGGCAGCGCCGCGGCGCTTCCGAGCGCCTGTTCGACATCCGAAAGCGCGGCCGGAATTTGCGCCAGCGCGGCGCCGGCCTCTTTCGATACTGCGGCAAGCTTGGCGTCGTCGCTCTCGTTGGCGGCGGTGGCGGCAAGCCGGTAGAGCTTGGCATGCGCGGTCCACGCCGCGTTGTTGAGCTCGCCCGCCTGCTCAGCCAGGCGCACCGGCCCGGAGATCAACGCATCGACGCTCTGTTGATTGACGCGCAGCGATTGGAGAGCGAAACCGCCGATCCCCAGCAGCGCCAGCACGAGCAGAGCGGGTGCGAGTTGCACCTTCCACGACAGCCCGATGGTCTTCATCCCGCGCCCCATATCGAAAGCCGTGTTTCGTCTCGCGCCAAACCGCAAGGGGCGGAACACTCTCGTCAAAGCTTGTAAACGCCCGCGCACACCGCGGTGTTGTCGAGGCGCTCGCAGTACATCTCCTTCGGCTCGACCTTCTTGCTCACCGGATTGACGAACTTGTAGTCCTGCCAGAATGAGGGCTGCTTGGCGGCGAGTTCGACGCGCTCCTTGACGTAGAGCTTGCCGTCGACGTCCTGTGCGTCGATCATGTCCTTGCCGATGAACTTGGCGTTGGCGCCGTGGGCCAGCACCTTGCCGTCGAGCTGATACACCACGACGTAGAGATCGTCCTTGACGAACGGACCGGCCTTGTCGCTGATCAGCGGATACGTCTTCTCAGCCCCATCGAACTTGATCGCCGCGACAGCTTTCTTGACCATCGCAACCGCATCATCCTTGCTGGCCTGCGCAAAGACGGGCGAAATTGCACCGGCGGCGACAACGACACCGATGGCAAACCACAACTTCCTGGACACGCGCAATCTCCTGCGACCCGTCGAACCAAATGGCGACACGTCACATTCTCAACCAAACGCGAACGAGGCGTTAAATCGGCACCTCGCTTAGTTACGAGGCCCGTCGCCTGGCAGAACTACCTGGAATCAACAAATCCGAAACCAGCTCATCGCCATTCGCAACTCATCATCGCCGCTACTCGACCGGGATGACGTCCACTGCGACCGAGAGCTTTTGACGACGCGAGCCGACGATGACGCCGTCGACCGGCGATACATCCGAGAAGTCCCGACCGACCGCCAGCACGATATGATCGTTGGCGACCAGCAGGTCGTTGGTCGGATCGAAACCGACCCAGCCGGTCTCGTTGCCGCACCACACCGACACCCAGGCGTGGGTCGCGTCGGCGCCCTGCAGCCGCTCCTGGCCGGCCGGCGGATAGGTTCGCAAGTAACCGCTGACATAGGCGGCCGACAGGCCGAGCCCGCGCAGGCCGGCGATCATGACGTGCGCGAAGTCCTGGCAGACACCGTGCCGCTTCTCGAATACTTCGGCGAGCGGCGTCGAAATCACCGTCGCTTTCGGATCGTAGCGGAACTCGGTGTGGATCCGGCGCATCAGATCTGCCACCGCAGTCAGGATGCCGCGCGCCGGCGGAAAACTCTTCGCCGCATAGCGGGTCACGGCCGATTGGATCGGCGCGAGCGCGCTTGGAAACACATAGCCGACCGGTGCATGGGCATCGAGGCTGGCGCAATCCAGCGCAGCTTCGCGAACGCTTTCCCACGCGCTGCTGCCGGCATCGCGCGCCGGCGGCACGCGATCGACCTCGACGCGCGAGCGGCTGTCGATCCTCAGCGCCTTGTGGGGCGTTTCGATCACGATGCTCTCGGTCGGAATACCGAAGAAATCCACGCGCGTGGTGCGCGTCGCCGGCTTCGGTTTGATCTCGATGCTGTGCGAGATCAGCCTTTGATGCACATCGCTCAGCGGCGTCAGCCGCAGCGAGCAGCGCGCGAAGCTGACCTGGCTGCCGTAGCTGTAGCTGGTGACGTGACGGATATCGTAGATCACGCCAGCCCCGTCAGTTTCTCGGGCCGGGTCGCGCTGGCGCCATGCGGAAAGTAGTGCGAGCCGATGGCGTCGGCCAGCGACAACAGATCCTGCTCCAGCGCGAACAGCTTGCGGCTGTCGAGATCCGATGCTTCCGCGGTGGTCAGCGTCGCCTGTAGCGCGACCGCGAGGCGCTGCGGCCGCTCGATCAAACCGCCTTCCTTGAGGGTCGGCAGGCTGGCGATGTGATCGTTGAGTTCCTCGACCTGAAACGCCACCGAGCGCGGGTTGTACGGGTCGAGCACCGCGAGATCGCGCACCGGCGCGAGCAGCGGCGCAACCAGATAGCGCGACCGATAGGTGATCTGGCAGTCGATCAGCGTCAGCAGTACGTCGAGATCTTCGGCCGAAGCGTCTTCGTCGGCGAACTGCCGCGTCCAGCGCGTGGTGTTGATCGCGCGTTCGACACGGCGGCCGAGGCGCAGGAAGCGCCAGCCGGCCGCGCGGTTCATGTTCTCCTGCGACAGGCCGGAGAAGCTGGCGAGCTCCTGCAGGGTGATCTCGGCGAGCGCGATCACCGCCTCCTCATCCTCGGCGGGCAGCGCCAGCCGATCGGCGGTCTGGCTGATCACCTGCCAGGCATCGGGCGACAATCGCTCGCGCAGCGACGAGGCATTGCGCTGAGCGGCGCGGACCAGCGACAGCGCCGAGCCGAACTCTTCTTCGCTGTGCAACGCATCGGCGGCGATCTTTGACGTCTGGGCGCGCGCCGCCAGTGAGGTCGCGCCCCAACTGATCAGCAGCCGCTGGATGCGCTCGATCGCCTGATGCAGCGGCCCCTTGCCGGGGTCGCGCTGCGGCACGCTGAGCGCGCGCACAAGCCGCAGCGTCGCCTCGGCGCGTTCGAGATAGCGGCCGAGCCAGAACAGATTGTCGGCGGCGCGGCTCGGCAGCAGGCCGGTGATGCGCCGGATGCGGACATTCTCGACGGCCGGCAGCAGCGAGGCGGTCGACACCGCGCCTTCCGACACCACCCAAACGTCGGCGGCGCGGGCGCCTTCGCCCATCGACACCGCGCGCGAGTCCAGCCGCTCGGCGATCCGGCAGAAGCCGCCCGGCATGATCGACCAGCCGTCCTCGGTGGCGGCGGCAAACACCCGCAGGACGAACGGGCGCGGCGCCAGCTTGCCGTTGTCCCACACCGGCGTGGTGGACAGCCGTACCTGCTCCTGCGCCACGTAATCCATGCCGCGCGTGGCGATCGCGTCGCGCAGACGATCGCGCACCACCGGCGGCAGCTCCGCGGGCAGCACCGGGCCCTTGTGCGAGAAGCCCGGCAGCGTCGCGCCGTATGCGGCCTCGATGACGAAATCGTCGAGCCGCGACAGCACTTCCTCGCGCGCCGAGGTCTGCCCGCACCACCAGGTGGCGATGTGCGGCATTCTCAGGTCTTCATCGAGCAGGCGGCGGCTGAGGCTGGGCAGGAAGCCGAGCAGCGCGCGGGCCTCGATAACACCGGCGCCCGGCATGTTGGCGACGACGACGCCGTTCTTGCGCAGCACGTCGATCAGGCCCGGCACGCCGAGTTGCGACGAGGCGTCGAGCTCGAGCGGATCGAGTGAATTGGAATCGACCCGGCGCAGCAGCACGTCGAGCCGCTTCAGCCCGGCCACGGTGCGGATGTGAACACGATCGCCGGACACCGCGAGGTCGTCGCCCTCGACCAGCAGGAAGCCGAGATAGCGCGCGAGCGTGGCGTGCTCGAAGTAGGTCTCGCTGAAGGGGCCGGGCGTCAGCAGGCCGATGCGCGGCTCGTCGCGGTCGGCACTGGCGCGCAGACTGTCGCGAAACGCCTCGAAAAACGGCGCGACGCGCTCGACATTCATCGATTTGTACAGATCGGTGAAGGCCCGCGACAGCACCAGGCGGTTTTCCAGCGCGTATCCCATGCCGGACGGTGCCTGGGTGCGATCGCCCAGCACCCACCAACGGCCGTCGGGACCGCGGCCGATATCGGCCGCATAGATCCGCAGATAGCGTCCGGCCGGCGGCTTCACGCCGGCGACGGCGCGCAGATATTCCGGGCTGCCGGCGATTGCCGCTGCCGGAATCGCCCCCGAGGCGATCAGTCGGCCCTCGCCGTAGAGATCCTGCAGCACCTTTTCCAGCAGCGTGGCGCGCTGGGCGATGCCGGCGGCGATCTGCTGCCATTCGGAATCATCGATCAGCAGCGGGACATTGCTAAGCGACCAGGCGCGCTCGGCGGCATCGCCCGGGGCCCGGTAGGTGACGCCGGCATCGCGCAGATGGCGATCCGCGGCGCCGAAGCGGCGGTCGACCTCGTCCGGCGACAGCGCCGCAAAGGCGTCGAAATAGCGCGACCAGACCGGCCGCGGCGCGCCGCCTTCGCCGAGGAATTCGTCGGGAATGCCGGGCAGCCGCGTATAGTCGCGCGTCCACTGCGCGACCTTGCGGTCGCGCGGACGGACGCGTTTCGCCTGACTGCCGCCCTGCGCCATGGAAGCCCCCTCTGCAGGTTGAATCAATGCAGCAGTGGGGTCCGCAAGTCGAGGGTCAACGGGAATTCAAGTGTGCGTTCTTCGTGCGGCGGCTCGATCCGGCCCGGCGTGTGGCCGTGATCCTGGAAGCGCGCCAGCCGCCGCGCCTCGGCCTCGTAGGAATTGACCGGCCGGGTCTCGTAGGAGCGCCCGCCGGGATGCGCCACGTGATAGACGCAGCCGCCGAGCGAACGGCCGTTCCAGGTGTCGACGATGTCGAACACCAGAGGCGAGTGAACCGGGATGGTGGGATGCAGGCCGGAAGCCGGCTGCCACGCCTTGAACCGCACCGCCGCCACCGCCTCGCCGGAGCGCGCGGTCGGCGTCATCGGCAGCCGGCGCCCGTTGCAGGTGATGACGTGACGCCCCTCGACGAAGCCCTCGGCCTTGACCTGCAGCCGCTCGACCGAACTGTCGACGAAGCGCACGGTGCCGCCGGGGGTGCCTTCCTCGCCGAGCACATGCCACGGCTCCAGCGCCTGACGCACTTCCAGCGTGACGCCGCCGTGATACACGCTGCCGAACACGGGAAAACGGAATTCGAGCTGAGCGGTGAACCACTCCGGCTCGAATGCGTAACCGGCGCGGCCGAGCTCGCCGAGCACGTCGCGGAAGTCCTCCCACAGGAAATGCGGCAGCATGAAGCGATCATGTAGCGCCGTGCCCCAGCGGACGAACTTGCCGTCCAGCGGCTGCTTCCACAGCATCGCGATCAGCGCACGGATCAGGAGCTGCTGCGCCAGCGACATCCGCGGATCCGGTGGCATCTCCAGAGCACGGAATTCGACCAGACCGAGCCGGCCGGTCGGGCTGTCCGGCGAGTACATCTTGTCGATGCAGATTTCGGCGCGGTGCGTATTGCCGGTGATATCGACCAGGATGTTGCGGAATAGACGGTCGGCAAGCCACAGCGGCGCCTTGACGCCGGGCCGCGGCACATGCGCCAGCGCAATCTCCAATTCATACAGCGAATCGTGCCGCGCCTCGTCGATCCGCGGCGCCTGGCTGGTCGGGCCGATGAACATGCCGGAGAACAGATAGGACAGCGACGGATGCCGCTGCCAGAACAGCACCAGGCTTTTCAGCAGATCGGGCCGCCGCAGGAACGGCGAGTCCGCCGGGCTGGCGCCGCCGACCACGACGTGATTGCCGCCGCCGGTGCCGGTGTGTCGGCCGTCGATCAGGAAGCGGTTGGCGCCGAGCCGAACCTGTGCGGCCTCTTCGTAGAGACCGAAGGTCGTCTGCACCGCTTCGCGCCAGTTCTGCGCCGGATGAATGTTGACCTCGATCACGCCGGGATCAGGCGTGACCTTGATAACCTCGATGCGCGGATCGTAGGGCGGCGGATAGCCCTCGACGTGAACCTGAAGCTGCATCTCCTCGGCGGTCGCTTCCACTGCAGACACCAGTTCGAGATAATCATCGATGGTCTCGGTCGGCGGCATGAACGCGCACAGCACACCTTCGCGGATCTCGATCGACATCGCGGTGCGCACGCCGCCCTTGCGCAGCTTCTGCTCCTCGACGGTCTGGTTCGCAGCGCCCGCAGCACTCGCCGATTGTTCGAAAACCTGCATCTGCTCGGCTTCGACCGCAGGCGGCGGTGCGAAGGTCATGGGCGCGAAGCTCGGTAGCGGACCGCGCGGATCGAGCGGGTCACGCTCGACGATATAGGGATAGTCCTCTTCGGGAATATGCGGCAGCGACGCGATCGGCAGTCGCAGTCCCATCGGCGAGTCGCCCGGCACCAGGAAGAGATTGCCGCGGCGCAGCTTCCAGCGCTCGCTGCGCCACCGCTTCTTCGGCTGCGGCGCCTCGGCCTGCCACGCCTGAATCGGCAGCACGAAGCCCTTCGGCGTCGTCAGCCCGGAATCGAACACCCGCGCCATGCGCGCGCGCTCTTCCGGATCGGCAAGCTTGCTGTCGGATGGATCGACATTCGGCGGCAGCGTGGCTTCCTTCTGGAGCCAATGGCTCGGATCCTCGAACGCCGGCAGCACGTAGTCGGTGTCGATGCCGAGCCGCTTCGCGGTGCCGATCGCGAATTGTTCGGCTTCCTCCAGCCTGGCTGGGCGCGCGCCGAACACCGGGGCGATCAGGTTCGGGTTCTTCCAGATCGGCTGGCCGTCCTTGCGCCAGTACAGCCCGAAGGCCCAGCGCGGCAGGCTTTCGCCGGGATACCATTTGCCCTGCCCGTAATGCAGCAGCCCGCCCGGCGCAAACCGCGTGCGCAGCCGGCGGATCAGATCATCGGCCAGCATGCGCTTGGCACCGCCAACCGCCGCGACGTTCCACTCCGGCGATTCCATATCGTCGATCGACACGAAGGTCGGCTCGCCGCCCATCGTCAGCCGCACGTCCTGCGCGGCAAGATCGGCATCCACCTTCTCGCCGAGCGCATCGAGCCGCGCCCAGGATTCGTCCGAGAACGGCAGCGTGATCCGTGGCGCCTCGCGAATCCGCTCGACCTTCATCTCAAAATTGAAGTCGACATTGGCGAAGCCGACCACGCCGGAGATCGGCGCCGCCGTGCGATAATGGGGAGTGGCGGCGACCGGGATGTGCCCCTCGCCGGCGAGCAAGCCCGAGGTGACGTCGAAGCCGACCCAACCTGCGCCGGGCAGATAGACTTCGGCCCAGGCGTGCAGATCGGTGAAGTCGTTCTCGGCGCCCTTCGGCCCGTCGATTGCCTGAATGTCGGGGCGAAGCTGGATCAAGTAACCGGAGACGAAGCGCGCCGCGAGGCCGAGATGGCGCAGCGTCTGGATCAGCAGCCACGCCGAATCGCGGCACGAGCCGCATCCCTTGCCGAGCGTCTCCTCCGGCGTCTGCACGCCCGGTTCCATGCGGATGATGTAGTTGACGCGCTCGCGCAGCTTGGCGTTGAGATCGACCAGGAAGTTGACCGTGCTCTCGGCCTGACGCGGAATCGAATCGAGATAAGCCTGAAACAGCGGTCCGGGCCGCTCGGTGATCAGATACGGCGCGAGTTCGTGCTGCAGGTCGGCGCTGTAGGCGAAGGGGAAGCTCTCGGCATAACTTTCGACAAAGAAGTCGAACGGATTGATCACCGTCATTGCCGCGGTGAAGTCGACTTCGATCTTGAGCTCGTCCGCCTTCTCGGGAAACACGAACCGCGCCAGCCAGTTGCCCTGCGGATCCTGCTGCCAGTTGATGAAGTGGTTCGCTGGCGTGACCTTCAGCGAATACGACAGGATCGGCGTCCGCGTATGCGGCGCCGGGCGCAGCCGGATGGTCTGGGGGCCAAGGTCGATGGGGCGGTCGTATTTGTAGTGCGTGACGTGATGTAGAGCGACGAAGATCGACACAGGGCAACTCCAGCATTCTTTTTGAGCAGAACACCGGAACCGGAAGGGATCAAGCGCTAACAAAGGGCAAGGGATGCATAAGGAGGGGGCGCATCCGGAGACAAAGGGAGTGGCGATCGAAGCTTCGCACCATTTACAGCGTCATCGCCCGCGAAGGCGGGCGACCCAGTATCCCAGAGCGCTCAAGGCTCGAAACGCTCTGGAATACTGGATCCTCCGCTTTCGCGGAGGATGACGGCCTTGGATGGCGAACACGGGAAAGACGAAGATGACAGCGGCTCGAGGAGACGGTGGCAGACGCACGAGCGCCGACCGGAACCCCGCTACGCCTTCCCGCCCGAGTTCTTCCGGGTCTCGGCGACCCAGCTGCGGGCTCCGATCGCCATGATGCCGCTGTCGTTGAGCAGCGTCACCAGCTTGAAGCCGAGCGCGATGTTGCGGGCAGCGCCTTCGGGGCCGGAGCAATGGATGCCCGGGTAGATGCCACGCTTGTCGCACTCCTTCAGCAGCTTGTCGTAGATCTTCAGGATCTCCGGCTCGTCGCGGTCGAGCTTCGGCACCAGCCCGTAGGAGAAGCCGAGATCGCTCGGCCCGATATACACGCCGGCGATGCCCTCGACGTCGAGGATCGCCTCCATGTTCTCGACCGCAGTGCGGGTTTCGATCATCGGGATGCACAACGTCTCGTCGTTGGCAGTCGTCTGGTAATTGCCCGACGAGCCATACAACCCGGCGCGGATCGGGCCATTGCTGCGCGTGCCGCGCGGCGGGTACTTGCAGTATTGGACAAAGTTCTCCGCTTCCTGCTTGGTATTCACCATGGGGCAGATCACCCCGTAGGCGCCGCCGTCCAGCACCTTGCCGATGATGCCGGGCTCGTTCCACGGCACCCGTACCATCGGCGTCACCGGATGCGCCTGCATCCCCTGGAAGCAGGTCACCATCGACTGATAGTCCTGCACGCCGTGCTGGATGTCGACCGTGATGCTGTCGAACCCGCATTGCGCCATCACCTCGGCCGAAAACCCCGACGGAATCGCCAGCCAGCCATTGACCACGACTTTGCCGTCGGCCCAGAGTTGTTTCACTTTGTTTGCCATTGCTACTTCCTACCGTCGCTTGTTACTGACCTCGCCCCGTCTTTGCGAGCGAAGCGAAGCAATCCAGTTCCGTGCACTGAGCTGGATTGCTTCGTCGCTTCGCTCCTCGCAATGACGGAAAACCTCACATCGTCGCCGCCTGGATGGCCTGCTCGGAGACGCCCACTTCGCGCGCCGTGGCGACGATGGCGGCCCAGGTGTCGTCGGGGAGCGGGACGCCGTTCGCCGTGCGTTCGGCGCGGGTCTTCTGTTCGGGATCGCCGGGGATCAGCACCTGGTCGACGCCCGCGACCGTCTTGGCGCTCTTGAAGTAATCGATGTAGCGCGTCACTTCAGCGTCGAACACATGCGACGGATCGATCCACTGCGGATCGACATAGATCGAGAACATGCCGTTGGCGAACGGCCGGTTCGGCCCTGTCGCGCCGTTGCCGGTGAGCGCGCCGCCGAGCAGTTCGCAGATCAGCGCCAGGCCCGAGCCCTTGTGCTCGCCGAAGGCGCGGATCGCGCCCTGGCCGTTGGCATGGTTGATGGGGCCGTCCTTTTCGTGCGGGCCGTAGAGAGTCGCCGGATCCTGGCTGAGGCTGCCGTCCGGGTTGATCAGCGCACCTTCCGGCAGCGTCTTGCCACCGCGCGCCGCGACCAGCACCTTGCCTTCGGCCACGATCGAGGTCGCGAGATCCAGCACCACCGGCGGTGCGCCGTACCGCGGAATGCCGACACAATACGGCGCGGTGGACAGCCGCCGCTCGACGCCGCCGAACGGCGCCACCAGGATGGATCCCGCCGCGGTGACGAAATGGATCGACACCAGTCCTTCGGCCGCCGCCATCTCGGCCCAGTCGCCGATGCGGCCGATATGCCCGGCGTTCTTCAACCCGACCGCAGCAAGGCCCTGCGCCTTGCATTTGTCGATGCCGATCCGCACCGCCTGCGGCCCGACGGTCTGGCCATAGCCGAACTTGCCGTCGACGATCGCCAGCGACGGCAGATCGACCGGCACATCAACGACCCGATCGGGATGCACCGCGCCGGCCTTGCGCCAGCGGATGTACACCGGCACACGAATGACGCCGTGGCTATCGTGGCCGGTGAGATTGGCGGTGGTAAGATAGGAACCGATGCGGCGCGCTTCGTCCTTGGACGAGCCGGCGCGTTCGAACACCTGCGCGACGAAGTCGATGAGTTTGTCGGCTTTCAGCGTCACCATGACGACGCCCTTCCCCGGCGGGGCTGGCCCGGCTGATCGCTCATCGTCTCCTCCCCTCGCGGCCCGGCGCATCGCCTGCGGCCGTCATTTGCGCCGGCGAGTTGAACCAAAATCAGCGTCGCTGTCCACCGCGCCCGCGGCATGGCGCACCGGCATCGCCGACAAGCTGTCGTCGAGCGTACGCAACAGATCCTGCAACTCGCCGAGCTGCGCCCCGCCGTAACGGCGCGCGATCTCTGCATAGATGGCTTCAGAGAATGGACCGACGGTCTCGATCAGCTTCACGCCCTTCGGCGTGATCGACACCATGCTGCGGCGCTGATCTTCGCGCGCAGTCTTGCGCGCAAGCAGCTTGCGGCTTTCGAGATCGCGCAGGATGCGCGACAGGCTGGGGCCGAGCAGAAACGCGTCATGCGCCAGCTCGGTGACCTCGATAGCATCGACCGCGCTGAGCGCGCGCAGGATGCGCCATTGCTGCTCGCTGAGCCCATGCGCCCGCAGCAACGGCCGGAAGTGCCGCATCACGGCTTCGCGGCCACGCAACAGCAGCATCGGCAGTGAGCGCGAGAACTCGCGGATCGGCGCGTCTTTATTCTGCGCTTGCCCATCCGTGTCATTGCGAGGCGCATCGCGCCGAGGCAATCCAGCGCCGGTACGTGCGGCTGGATTGCTTCGCTTCGCTCGCAATGACGACGGAGGTGATTTTTGCATTGCAACAAGCACGGTTTGGGTTTGAGCCCGATCATTTAACATGTTAATCAGTTCGTGCGCGAGCGTTTTCGAGGGCGTCGGCGCAGGGATGGAAAACGAGGCGGAAGCCGAGCATGGCGTTGTCGACCAACGAAATTCGCGCCGCGGCTGAGCGGCTGCATCAGGCCGAAAAGACCAAGGTGCAGATCCGCCAGCTGTCGCTGGATCATCCGACGATCACGATTCCCGACGCCTACGCGATTCAAAGTGCGTGGATGGACCTAAAGGTCGCTAACGGAAGACGCGTGCGCGGCCACAAGATCGGTCTGACCTCGAAGGCGATGCAGAGCCAGCTGAATATCGATGAGCCGGATTCCGGCGTGCTGCTCGACGACATGTTCTTCAACGACGGCGGCGTGGTGCCGACCGATCGCTTCATCGCGACGCGGATCGAGGCCGAACTCGCCTTCGTGATGAAGCATCGCCTCGCCGGGCCCGACTGCACCATCTTCGACGTGCTGAACGCCACGGACTTCGTGGTGCCGGCGCTGGAGATCCTCGATACGCGGGTGCAACGCGTCGATCCGGAAACCAAGGCGACGCGCAAGATCTTCGACACCATCGCCGACAATGCGGCGAATGCCGGCATCGTGGTCGGCGGCCGGCCGATCCGCCCGCTCGACACTGATCTGCGCTGGATCGGTGCGCTGACTTACAAGAATGGTCAGCTCGAAGAGACGGGCCTTGCCGCAGGTGTACTCAATCATCCAGCCACCGCGGTCGCATGGCTCGCCAACAAGATCGCCCCGCAGGGGCTGGCGCTGGAGCCGGGACAGGTGGTGCTGGCCGGCTCGTTCATCCGCGCCATCGAATGCCGCAAGGGCGACACCATCCAGGCGGATTATGGCGCCTATGGCAGCGTCAGCTGTTACTTCGGATGATGGACTAAGCGAGGCACCGATGCCGCATTTCACCATCGAATACTCCGCCAATCTCGACGACCGCGTCGACATGCGCGCCGTCGTCGAACTGGTGCGCGTTTCCGCGCTGGAGACCGGCATCTTTCCGATCGGCGGCATCCGCGTTCGCGCCATCCGCTGCGAGACCTACGCGATCGCCGACGGCCGCGAGAGCTTCTCGTTCATGGCGATGCTGCTGCGGATCGGCGAAGGCCGCGATCTTGCCGCGCGCAAGAAAGCCGGTCAGCACGTCTTCGACAGACTGTCCCACCATCTCGACCCGCTGTTCGCCGACGAAGGTTTCGCGCTGTCGTTCGACATGATGATCAACGACAAGGAAACTTCGTGGAAGCGCAACTCCATCCACGATCTGCTGATTGCCGAGGCCCGACATGGCTGATGCCGCCACGCTTTCCCCGAAGTCGAGTTCGGCCTTCCAGGCCAATCTCGACCGCGCCGCGCCGCTGCTCAAGCAGCTCCGAGCCGACGGCATCGGCCATCTCATCAATGGCGAGATCGTCGCCTCGTCGTCGGGCGAAACCTTCGCGACCTCGTCGCCGATCGACAATGCGGAGCTGGCGCAAGTGGCGCGCGGCACGGCGGCGGATATCGATCGCGCCGCAAAAGCAGCGAAGGACGCCTTCCCTGCTTGGCGCGACATGGCGCCGGCGAAACGGCGGAAGATCTTGAACAAGATCGCCGATGCGATTGAGGCGCGCGCCGACGACATCGCCGTGCTCGAATGCATCGACACCGGCCAGGCGCATCGCTTCATGGCCAAGGCCGCGATCCGCGCCGCCGAGAACTTCCGCTTCTTCGCCGACAAATGCGCCGAGGCGCGCGACGGCCTGAATACGCCGAGCGACGAGCACTGGAACGTGTCGACCCGGGTGCCGATCGGCCCGGTCGGCGTGATCACGCCGTGGAACACGCCGTTCATGCTGTCGACCTGGAAGATCGCGCCGGCGCTGGCTGCCGGCTGCACCGTCGTGCACAAGCCGGCCGAATGGTCGCCGGTGACGGCCGACATGCTGACGCGGATCTGCAAGGACGCCGGCCTGCCGCACGGCGTGCTCAACACCGTGCACGGCTTCGGCGAAGAGGCCGGCAAGGCGCTCACCGAGCATCCGGCCATCAAGGCGATCGCCTTCGTCGGCGAGACCGCGACCGGCGCCGCTATCATGGCGCAGGGCGCGCCGACGCTGAAGCGCGTGCATTTCGAACTCGGCGGCAAGAACCCGGTGATCGTGTTCGACGACGCCGACCTCGACCGCGCGCTCGACGCCGTGGTGTTCATGATCTACTCGCTCAACGGCGAGCGCTGCACCTCGTCGAGCCGGCTGTTGGTCCAGCAGTCCATCGCCGACAAATTCATCGAGAAACTGGCCGCCCGCGTCCGTGCGCTGAAGGTCGGGCATCCGCTCGATCCGGCGACCGAAGTCGGGCCGCTGATCCATCAGCGCCATCTCGACAAGGTGTGCTCGTATTTCGATATCGCCAGGAAGGACGGCGCGACCGTCGCGGTCGGCGGCGCGCGTTATGAAGGTCCCGGTGGCGGCCATTATGTGCAGCCGACGCTGGTGACTGGCGCGCGCAGCGACATGCGCGTCGCGCAGGACGAAGTGTTCGGGCCGTTCCTCACCGTGATCCCGTTCAAGGACGAGGCTGAGGCGATCGCCGTTGCCAACGACATCCGCTACGGCCTCACCGGCTACGTGTGGACCGGCGACATGGGCCGCGGTCTGCGCGTCGCCGATGCGCTCGAAGCCGGCATGATCTGGCTGAACTCGGAAAACGTCCGCCATCTGCCGACGCCCTTCGGCGGCATGAAGCAGTCCGGCATCGGCCGCGACGGCGGCGACTACTCGTTCGAGTTCTACATGGAAACCAAGCACGTCTCGCTGGCGCGCGGGACGCACAAGATCCAGAAGCTGGGGGCGGTGTAGTGCTGGGCTTCTCGACCTGTCATTCCGGGGCGCGCGAAGCGCGAACCCGGAATCCATACTCCCTGCCGGCGCGTTCGTGCACAGCCGCCAACACAGGGGTTATGGATTCCGGGCTCGCCGCTTCGCGGCGCCCCGGAATGACGAACTTTGATTCTGTGAACTAACAACTAGGCTTCCTGGGGACCCTGCAATGCCGGTGCCGCAACACGTGTTCGATCCGCCGTTCAACATCGTCCGCTCCAGCCATGTCGTGCTCGACGTCGTCGATCTGAACAAGAGCGTCGAGTTCTACGACAACATCATCGGCCTGCATGTAGAGGATCGCGACGACACCACCGCGTATCTGCGTGGCAGCGAGGAGCATCAGCATCACTCGGTGGTGCTGCGTAAGGCCGAGCAATCCGCGGCGGCGCGGCTCGGGTTCAAGGTCGGCAGCGAAGCCGATCTCGACAAGGCCGGCAGCTGGTTCGCCGAGCACGGCGTGCTGTACAGCTTCGTCGACCGGCCGTTCCAGGGGCGGACGCTGCACGTCACCGATCCGTTCGGCTTCCGGCTCGAGTTCTACGCCACGATGGACAAGCGGCCGCATCTGCTCCGCCGCTACGAGCGCTACAAGGGCTGCCATCCGCAGCGGCTTGACCACTTCAACGTGTTCGCCGCCGAGACGCAGGACACGATCGACTTCTATGCCCGGCTCGGCTTCCGCCTCACCGAATACGCCGAGGAGGACGGCGACGGCGGCCGCATTGCCGCGGCCTGGATGCACCGCAAGGGCAACGTCCACGACTTCGCCATCACCAATGGCAAGGGGCCGCGGCTGCATCATTTCGCCTATTGGGTGCCCGGCCCGCTGAACATCATCCACCTGTGCGACGTGATGGCGTCGAGGGGGCTGGCGCTGGAGCGCGGCCCCGGCCGCCACGGCATTTCGAACGCGTTCTTCCTCTACGTTCGCGATCCGGACGGCCACCGCATCGAGCTGTATTGCAGCGACTACCAGACCATGGACCACGACCACGAGCCGCTGCGCTGGTCGCTGCGCGACCCGCGCCGCCAGACCCTGTGGGGCGCCCCCGCGCCGCGCTCCTGGTTCGAACAAGGCTCGCCGTTCCCCGGTCAGGAGGTCCGCGAGCCGGTGTTCGTAGCCGATGTGGTGATTGCGGATTGACCCCGGTCATCGCCCGGCTCGTCCGGGCGATCCAGTATGCCAGAGCGCCGGTTCGAAACACGACCGCTCTGGAATACTGGGTCACCCGCATTCGCGGGTGATGACGGCCTCGCAAGACGGCCTTGCAACAAGGACATGCCGCCATGACCACGCCTCGCCTCGCCACCTTCACCGTCAACGGCCTCACCCGCTACGGCGCGGTGTGCGATCATGGCGTCGTCGATTGGTCGGCGCGCCACGCCAATGATTACCCGACGCTGCGCGAGGTGATCGCGGCCGGCGCGCTGACCCGGATCGTCGACGAGGCCGACTACACCGCGCCCGATTTCGCCCGCGACGCGGTGAAATTCGAGCCGCCGATCCCGCAGCCGGAAAAGATCATCTGCGTCGGCGTCAACTATCCGGACCGCAACGCCGAATACAAAGACGGCAGCGAGGCGCCGAAATTTCCGTCGATGTTCATGCGCACACCGCGCTCCTTCGTCGGCCACGGCACGCCGCTGGTGCGGCCAAAGGCGTCCAAGCTGCTGGACTACGAGGGCGAGCTGACGCTGGTGATTGGCAAGGGCGGCCGGCACATCGCCGAGGCCGACGCGCTGAACCACATCGCCGCGATCACGCTGTGCAACGAAGGCACGATTCGCGACTGGGTGCGCCACGCCAAGTTCAACGTGACGCAAGGCAAGAATTTCGACCACACCGGCAGCATCGGACCGTGGCTGGTGCCCTACACCAATGAAGCGCAGATCGCCGACATCCGCCTGACCACGCGCGTCAACGGCGAGACCCGGCAGGACGACCGCACCTCGCGGATGATCTTCGGCTTCCGCTATCTCATCCACTACATCTCGACCTTCACCACGCTGGTGCCGGGTGACATCATCGTCACCGGCACGCCGTCCGGCGCCGGCGCGCGGGCCGAGCCGCCGGTGTATCTGAAGCCAGGCGACGCCATCGAGGTCGAGGCCGACGGCATCGGCATCTTGCGCAACGGCGTCATCGACGAAGCCGACTAATCACTCCAGCGATACAGGAAACTCCATGAGCGTCATCACTGGCGGCGAAGCGATCGTGCAGGGCCTGGTCGCCCACGGCATCGACACCGTGTTCGGCCTGCCCGGCGCACAGATCTACGGTCTGTTCGACGGCTTCGCCAAGGCACAGATGAAGGTGATCGGCGCAAGGCACGAGCAGGCCTGCGGCTACATGGCGTTCGGCTACGCCCGTGCGTCGGGCAAGCCCGGCGTGTTCAGCGTCGTGCCCGGCCCCGGCGTCCTCAACGCCGGCGCCGCGCTGCTGACCGCCTTCGGCTGCAACGAGCCGGTGATGTGCCTCACCGGCCAGGTGCCGAGCGCCTATCTCGGCAAGGGCCGCGGCCATCTGCACGAGATGCCGGATCAGCTCGCGACGCTGCGCAGCTTCATGAAATGGGCCGACCGCATCGAATATCCCGGCCAGGCGCCGGCGCTGGTGGCGCGGGCGTTCCAGGAGATGATGAGCGGCCGGCGCGGGCCGGTGGCGCTGGAGATGCCGTGGGACGTGTTCACGCAGCGCGCCGAGACCGCAGCGGCGCTGAAGCTCGATCCGGTCGCGCCGCCCGCGCCCGATCCCGACCGCGTCGCGGCTGCCGCCAAGCTGATCGCGGCCAGCAAGACGCCGATGATCTTCGTCGGCGGCGGCGCGCTCGACGCCGGTGACGAAATCCTCGAACTCGCCGAGATGATCGACGCACCGGTGGTGGCGTTCCGCTCCGGCCGCGGCATCGTCAGCAACCGGCACGAGCTCGGCCTGACCTTCGCGGCAGCCTATCAGCTGTGGCCGCAGACCGATCTGATCATCGGCATCGGCACCCGCATGGAGCTGCCGACAACGTTCCGCTGGCCCTTCAAGCCCGATGGTCTGAAGTCGGTGCGTATCGACATCGATCCGGCCGAAATGCGGCGCTACACGCCGGATGCGGCGATCGTGTCGGACTCCAAAGCCGGCGCGCGGGCGCTGGCCGACGCGGTGAGCAAGGTCGGCTACAGCAAGACCAAGGGCCGCCGCGAGACGATCCGCGCCGCTACGGCGAAGACGCAGCAGGACATCCAGGCGATCCAGCCGCAGATGTCATACTTGAAGATCCTGCGCGACGTGCTGTCGGACGATGCCATCGTCACCGACGAACTGTCACAGGTCGGTTTCGCATCGTGGTACGGCTTCCCGATCTACCAACCCCGGACGTTCCTCACTTCCGGCTATCAGGGCACGCTCGGCTCCGGCTTCTCGACCGCACTCGGCGCCAAGGTCGCCTGCCCGGACAAGCCGGTCGTGGCGATCACCGGTGACGGCGGCTTCATGTTCGGCGTGCAGGAGCTCGCCACCGCCGTGCAGTACAAGATCGGCGTGGTGACGCTGGTGTTCGACAACTCGGCCTATGGCAACGTCCGCCGCGATCAGTTGCACGGCTTCGAAGGCCGCGTGGTGGCGTCCGATCTGGTCAATCCGGATTTCGTCAAGCTGGCGGAATCGTTCGGCGTCGGCGCGTCGCGCGTGACGTCCCCCGATCACTTCCGTCCCGCGTTGGAGAAGGCGCTGGCCGCTGGCGGCCCGCAATTGATCGCCATCGACGTGCCGCGCGACAGCGAGGCCAGCCCGTGGCCATTCATTCACCCGCCGAAGCCGTAACGGTTAGTACCGGTCGCCGTGAGCGGCGACCTCCTGCGGCGATGCCGCGAGGCGTTGATGCCACGCGACGGCAGCGTGACCGGCGAGCCGGCGAACGTCCATCAGCACGGTGGCCTGCTCGGTCGACAGCCGCTGCCGCCAACGCAGCAGACCGCCGAGATCGTGCAGCGCGATCTCTGCCTCGATGCTGGCCATCCCGGCGGCGCGGCGCAGACGGTGAATGGTCTCGATCGGCGCATTCGATAGCACCGCATCGTGATAGGCCCGGTTGGCGTCGTGGCTCCGCGCGATCCGCGTCTGCAGCGACGGACCGAGCTCCGGCCAGAACACGATCACGGACAACAGCGCCGCGATGCTGCCGATGACGTTGTCCAGCATGCGGGCCGAGACGATACCGGTTCCCGGCTGCAGCATTTCGGCGACGATGATGAACAGCATGGTCAGAAACACCACGAAGGCCGTGTAGTTAACGCTGCGCAACGCGATCGCAGCGGTCGCCAGCAGGATCGCGACGCCTGACAACAAGATCTTGGCATCGACAACGTGGAGCAGCGCCAGCGCGAGTGAACCGCCGAGCAGGCTTCCGAGAATGCGCTCGATGGTGCGCGTCCAGGTCGAGCGGACGCCACCTTGGAGAACAACGACGACGGCCATCGTCGCCCAGTAGGGATAGCCAAGATCGAACGCGAGCGCCGCGGCGTAGACCGCGACCACGCCTGCGGATTGCCGCGCCGCCTGGCGCAGACCGGGGCACAGCTTCTCGCGCCACGTCGGACGATTTGTCGGCGGGACGATGTCTTCACGGCCCCGCTGCCGGCCACGCTCCGCGATCAGTGTGAGGGCCTCATCGAGTGCGACGACGCAGCCGGCCAACAGTGGATCAGACAAGTTTTCGCGCAACCTGCCGAGCCGCGCGCGGCTGCGTCGAAGGTTCGCCAGCTTCGCCGGATCGTGGCGGATGTATCTGAGCGCAATACCATACGCGCGCGTGACGGCCGCACGCTCCTGCGCCGAGCCCAGCCCATCGATGAAGGCCTGATCCAGCGCGATGAGCGCGCTGAATACGGTCTCGGCGAAATCGAGCAATCGCCGCGTCGGCTCCGGCACTCCGGCAGGCTCGCCCGAGTAACGGTCGAGTAATCCGTGCAGCCGTTCCAGCGCCAGCCGCACGGCGCGGCGATGCTCGGCGTGCTCGCTGTGCCAATGCGTATCACGATGCGAGCCGCGTCCGATCGCCAGCAGATCGCTCGTCATGTCGGTGAGGCGCGCCAGCACCGCGTCGCCGTTCTGACGCAGCGGCGCCTTTGGATCGATCCGCCAGATCGCATTGATCAGCAGCCACGCCCATCCCGCGCCGGCCAGGAAGGCCACGGCTTGGACGGCCGCCAGATCGAGTGGTCGCGGGAATCCGACCGCCACAACGGCCACCACCGCCAGCAGCGTGCCGAGCAGCGCTCCATAAGCGACGGCCGACGACAGCAGGATCACCACGAACACCAGCAGCGGGCCGGCGATCAGACCGGCGGCGGGCGCGAACGACGCCGACCACGAGCCGACAAAGGCAATCCCGGTCCCGAAGACAACGAAGCTCAGCAGCAGGCGGCGACGCAGACGATCGGGCCCGGGGCTGTCGCACAGGCAGGTCCAGAACGCGGCAAAGACCGACCAGCCCATCCAGCTTTGGCCGGCCGCGACGGCGATCACCAGAGGGACGGCGACCGCGATCGCAGCCCGCGCGCCTTCGGCGAGGCTGAACTGTTCGGGCGCCAGGCCGATCGCCCGCAGTTCGAGCCGACGCGCCGCCCACCGCAACCGGCTCGCGGCGGTTCGCATCGCCGGAGCCGACATGCTGGCCGGGCGGGACCGCAACAAGCGCTCATTCATACCCGTCCCATCGGCCATCGCGACAACCCTGCCAGAATTGGTAAGACCAATATATACATTGATCCAGATCAATCATAAAGATATACGCCATTTCGATCAACGTCCACCTCGGCGAACGCCAAAGTGGTAAGACCAAAACTGAAGGGGTCGAATGCTCATGGAGTCGCTGTCGGACCGGATTGAAGCGCTGATCGCGCTGCGCGGCTTGAAACCGGGGGATCGCGTTCCTTCGGAGCGGCAGCTCGCTGTCGACCTCGGGGTTTCGCGGCCGACGCTGCGCGAGGCCATTCGGCAACTCGCCACGCGCGGCCTGCTGGTCAGCCGGCATGGCGGCGGAACGTTCGTGACTGCCGCGACGGATTCCGACCCGATGCGCACCGCCCTGCTGCCGCTGGCGTCACTGGCGCGCAGCGAGGCGGGCTACTGGCGCGACGTGATGGAAATCCGCAGACTGATCGAAGGCGAGACCGCCTCCTTCGCCGCGCTTCGTGCCGACGAGGCCGACAAGGCGATGCTCGAGGTTGCTTATCAGGGCGTGTTGAACGCGCCGGCCGACGATCTGGATGCGCAGGCGCGGCTCGACGCCGCCTTCCACATGGCCGTCTGCACCGCAGCTCACAACGTCGTCCTGCAGCAGGTGATGGCCGGCCTGCTCGGCCTGTTGGAAGCCAGTATTTCGCAGAGCCTTCGCCGGCTCTATCACCTGCCCGGCATTCTCGACGAACTGAACGATCAGCACCGTGAGATCCGCGACGCCGTCATCAGCGGCGACGCTGAGTCCGCGCGCGCCGCCGCCAGCCGACACCTCGATTTCGTCGAGGATCGCCTGCAGCGGATCGAAGAGGACGCACAACGCCAGCGCCGGGCTTCGCGCGCGCTACAACACATCGCCCAGGAGTGAGACGCCGCGCCATGATCATTTCGTCACCACTCGACTTCCGCGAAGCCGCTCGCCGTCGCCTGCCGCCCTTCCTGTTTCATTACATCGACGGCGGCGCCTATGCCGAGCAGACGCTGCGGCGGAATTGCGACGATTTGCAACAGCTGGCGCTGCGCCAGCGCGTGCTGAAGGAGGTCGGCACCGTCGATCTCTCGGCGCGGCTGTTCGGCCGCGACATGAGCTTGCCGGTGGCGCTGGCGCCAGTCGGACTGACCGGCATGTATGCACGCCGCGGCGAGGTCCAGGCCGCGCGCGCCGCGACGGCGCGCGGCATTCCCTTCACGCTGTCGACCGTCTCGGTCTGCCCAATCGAAGAAGTGCAGAGCCACGTCGACCAGCCGATCTGGTTTCAGCTCTATGTGCTGAAGGACCGCGGCTTCATGGCCAACGCGCTGGAGCGAGCCTGGGCGGCCGGTGTTCGCACGTTGCTGTTCACGGTCGATATGCCGGTGCCGGGGGCACGCTATCGCGATGCGCATTCGGGCATGTCGGGCCCGAACGCCGCGTTCCGCCGCGCGCTGCAGGCGATCAGCCATCCGCGCTGGGCGTGGGATGTCGGCCTGCGCGGCCGCCCGCACGATCTCGGCAATGTCAGCGCCTATCTGAAGCGGAAGATCGCGCTCGACGATTATGTCGGCTGGCTCGGCGCGAATTTCGATCCGTCGATCGGCTGGCGCGATCTGCAATGGATCCGCGACTCCTGGAAGGGCGAGATGATCCTCAAGGGCATCCTCGATCCGCAGGACGCACGCGACGCGGTGCGGTTCGGCGCCGACGGCATCGTCGTGTCCAACCATGGCGGCCGCCAACTGGACGGCGTGCTGTCGACCGTGCGGGCGCTGCCGGCGATCGCCGATGCGGTCAAAGGCGAGCTCACTGTGCTGGTCGATTCCGGCATTCGCTCCGGCCTCGACGTCGTCCGCATGCTGGCGCAGGGCGCCGACGGTGTCCTGCTCGGCCGCGCCTTCGTCTATGCGCTCGCAGCCGCCGGTGAAAAGGGAGTCGCGAAGCTGCTCGAACTGATCGACAAGGAAATGCGAGTGGCGATGACGCTGACCGGCGCACGCCGCATTGCGGATATCTCGCGCGACAGCCTGGTCTCAGCCGGAATCGCCGATCTGAATCTGGCGGCGTGACTCCGGCAGTTCACAGCGCTTTGCGGAACGTCAGGTTGATGCGCTGACGGCCGAGCAGCGGGTGCTCGCCGTCCTTCAGCGCCAGCACGCCGTGATACACGAGCCGCGTCGGGCCGCCCCAGACCAACACGTCGCTGTGGCGAAGTTCGTAGCGGCGCGGCTTGTCGCTGCGGGCCATGCCGCCGAACTGGAAGATCGCCGGCAAGCCGAGCGAGACCGAGACAATCGGCGCCGAAAAATCGCGCTCGTCCTTGTCCTGATGCAGCGCCATCTTGGCGCCGGGGACATAGCGGTTGATCAGGCAGGCGTCCGGATCGAAGCCGGCGAAGCCAACCTCCGCCGCGGCGCGACGCGCGAGATCGCGCAGCACGGCGGGCATCTCGGGCCAAGGCGTTGCGCTCTCCGGATCGTTTGGCGAATACCGATAGCCGCGACGGTCCGTGACCCAGCCGGCCGTGCCGCAACTCGTCATCGCCACCGACATCGTGTGACCGCCCGGCGTAGTCATGTGTCGAAACGGGGCGCGGGCAACCACCTCATTGATCGCCGCAAGCACCTCACGCTCCTGATCACGAGCGAAACCGCTTAGCAACGCGGCGCCGGGCGCGATATCTTCGCGCCGAGGCGACTCGTCGAGGCTGTCGAACAGATCCGCCATCACAACGCAGTCCTCTCGGCCTCGCCGCCGAAGCGCCAGTCGCCCGTTTCCACCGCGATATCGATGAAGGCACGGACTTTGGCTGAGAGCAGCCGAGAGGTCGGGTAGACGATCGCGATCGGCAACGGTGGCACCTCGTAGTTCGCGAGCACGATCTGCAGCCGCCCCGCCGCAATCGCGTCCGCGGCCTGATAGGCCAGCACGCGCGTCAGGCCGCCGCCCTGCTCGGCATGCAGGATGGCGACGTCGGCAACGTTGCTGACAAGGCGCGGGGCGCAGGCGACGCGGACATCGCGGCCGTCCACGACGAAGCGCCAATCGATCGGCGATCCGGTCTGGCCGAAGTGAACGATATCATGCGCGGCGATGTCGGCTGGCGTGTCGGGCGTCCCGCGAGCCGCCAGATAGTCCGGCGACGCCACCACGATCCGCCGCATTGCACCGAGTTGCCGGGCCACCAGACTCGAATCTGCGAGATGTCCAATCCGGACGGCGCAATCGACGCCGTCTTCGACCAGATTGATCATCAGATCCGACAATCGCAATTCGCCGGTCACTTCGGGATAGCGCTTCAAATAGTCCGACAGCAGCGGCGCGATATAGCGCCGGCCGAAACCCACCGGCGCCGACACCACTAATTTGCCGGAGGGCGTGACTCGCTCGGCCGAGGCCGAGGCATCCGCCTCTTCGACATCGGCCAGGATGCGCCGGACCCGCTCCAGATAGCGGACTCCGGTGTCGGTGAGTGCGACCGAACGCGTCGTCCGCTGCAGCAGCCTGGTGCCGAGCCGGTCTTCCAGCGCCGCAACCAGGCGAGTCACCGCAGACGGCGACAGGCCAAGCTTCCGCGCGGCCGGAGCAAAACCCTGCAGCTCGGCGACGGTGGCGAACGCATTCATGGTGTCCAGACGATCCATGGCACTATTTCAAATGACGCAACAATGAAGTGTCAAATCAACTGATTGCTCCAATCATTAGAAGGGACCATCTCTCTCCTCGTCAAGCAGGGAGGGTCTCATGACCGAAGTACTGCAAATCTCCAGCGACATCGCCTTCACCCCAGCCGTCAAGGCGATCCAGGCCCGAAAGGGTTCGCGCGACGCTTATGCCCGCGTCGAACGCAATGGCGGCTGGGCGACCGCCATCGATGACAATCTGAAGTCCTTTCTGGAAGCCCAGACCAGCGTGCTGCTCGCCACCGCCAGCGCCGACGGGCAGCCCTATATCCAGCACCGCGGGGGCCCGGCCGGCTTCCTCCATGTGCTCGACGCGCACACGATCGGGTTCGCCGACTTCAAGGGCAACCAGCAATTCATCACCCAGGGCAATCTGGCCGAGAATCCCAAGGCCTATCTGTTCGTGATCGATTACGCGCACCGCCGGCGTATCAAGATCTGGGGCCGCGCCAAGGTGATCGAGGACGATCCGGAACTGATCGCAAGGCTGATGCCGACCGGTTACAAGGCGCGCCCCGAGCAGGCAATCCTGTTCGAGGTCGCGGCCTGGGACACCAACTGCCCCCAGCACATTCCGCAAAAGTTCGATGCGGCTGATGTTGCCGCAGCGATCACAACGCGCGATATCCGGATTGCAGAATTGGAAGCGCTGCTCGCTGCCGCCACTCAGGGGCGGGAATAACCGACGATTTCGACGCTCCGCCCGCGGCTGTCGGTATCGCTGACAGTCGGGGCGGGCTAGACAGCACGGATGACCGCCCTCGCCCAGATCGATCTCGCAAGCCCGTGCCAGGGTTGCGGCGCTTGCTGTGCCTACTCGGCCAATTGGCCGCGATTCACAATCGAGGACGACGCCGCGCTGGATGCGATCCCCGCAGAACTCGTGAATGCTCGCTTGTCCGGCATGCGCTGCGAGAATGACCGCTGCGCCGCCCTCAGCGGAAAAGTTGGCGAGGCCACCGCCTGCACGATCTATGCGCTGCGGCCGGAGGTTTGCCGCGACTGCCAGCCGGGCGATCCGGAATGCACAATGGCGCGGCGGAAGTACAAGCTTCCGCCGCTGCCGGATACCCGTCCGGCCTAGGCCAGCCCAACCAGCCCCGTCTCGCTCACCGAGGATTCAGCCTCGTCGTCGTCCAGATCCAGCGGCGCAAAGCTCGACAGCGGCTTGGTCGACAGCGTGATCGCCTTGCGATGGCTATATGCCGACGGCGGGCGGTGCCGGGGCTTGGCGGCTTCCCGCGCCAGCGCTGCCAGCACGGAACCGACCCGTCCACCATGGTGGATCAGATCGCGCTCGTCGCAGCTTGCGGCGATGGTGAGCGCCAGAGCATGGAGATGCGCACGGCGGTAGCAGAACAGTGCAAGTTGGGCACGGACGTCGGAAGAGACACTTTCGACCAGGGCCGGCAGTCCGTTCTCATTGGCGCGATACATCGCGCCGAGGAGATCGTCCCGGACAGGACAGTGGTCGTTTTCGAAGGCTTCACGGCTCGACAACATCGGCGTTACTCCGAGGCGACTACGATGCCGAGGATGCGATCGAATGTCTTAATGAGCTCTTAACTATCCCTTCTGATACCTCCGATGCGCCCCGCCCGATTCGCATGGAACGAAAACGCGATCACGTTTTTCCGATCGCTCCGAATTGATCACTCGGGAGACAAGATCGGCGTTAACATTCAATAAATGCGGCGTCCTGTCCGCATTTGCCAAGTCACGACGGAGGATTCCTATGAGTGATCCCGTGACACTTTTTCCAAATCTGTTGACCTCCGGCGCCAAGTCCTATGCGCCAGCCGGCATCACCTTCTGGGAAAATGAGGAAACCATCCTCGCCGGCATGAAGGAATTTGCCGAAGGCTGGTTCGAGCGCCGGCGGGTCGGAACTCACGCCGCGCTCGAAACCGCAAAGCGGATCAGTCAGGCGGCAACGCCGCTCGATGCGCTGCGCGAGTATCAGGACTGGTTCAGTGGAGCGATGGCCAGGGTTCTGGAGGACGGGCTGGCATTTCAGCAGCAGTTCACCAAGGCCAATGCCAGGATTGCTTCGCACGTGCCGCAGGCTGAGCCGGCGTCGCACAACGCAGGCGACGATCGCCTCAGCGCTTGAAGCTGACGCCGTGTAGGCTGTCGAGGGTCCCGCCGGATGTTATCGGCGCGCGGACGCTTTGCGGTTATCGCCGACCAGCGGGCCGTTTTGCGCCATGTCTGGCGCCAGGGCGATGCTGGTCGCGGCTCCGACGTCGACTTCAACCCGATTGCGGCCATGCACCTTGGCGCGGTAGAGCGCCTGGTCGGCGCGGGCCAGAATGCCGGACGGAGAGTCGCCGGGATGGAACTCTGCGGCTCCGAAGCTCGACGTGACGCTCCCAACCTGCTCAAACGGCGTATGCGCGATCAGCACCCGCAGCTTCTCGGCCACCTCGGCGGCGCCCGCCAGTTCGGTATCGATCAGAAGTACGACAAATTCCTCGCCACCCCACCGCGCCAACAGATCGGTCTGCCGGACATTGGCCTTGAGCGTGTGGGCCAGCTGAACCAGGACCTGATCGCCGCGCGGATGGCCGTAAACATCGTTGATCGACTTGAAGCGATCGATGTCGAGCAGCACGAGCGAGAACGGCGCGCCTGTGCGCTCGCTGCGCGCCACTTCCTCCTGCAGGCGTTCATCAAACCTGAGGCGATTCGGAACACCGGTGAGTGCGTCAGTCGAGGCCTTCTGGGCGAGCTTTCGCGCGCGATGATGTAATTGAACACGGCGCAAGCGCAGAAAGCGGTCACGGACGCTTCGCTCGCGCCCCATGAAATACACCAGCATGCCGATGGCAATCTGCGTCGTGATGACGAGGCCAAGCAGGCGCCCTGCGAATATGTCGGTACTGGGAATGCTCAGCACCAAGGACCATCCGGTCGTACCAATCGCCTCCCGGACCACATAGCCAGGACGCCCATCGATCGTGCTCCACTCGCCCCCCTTCACCTCATGGGCGAAAATTGCGGGACGCGCCGGGGCCCCGAACTGCTCGCCGAGGCTCTGCGGCGGCAAGTCAGGCCGCGGCCATAGCGTGCGCTGCAACTCCGCGCGACGATTGCTGAGCAGAACGACGCCTCGGGAATCGATCACAAAAAACAGGTGATCGAAGGCCCGCAAATGCGCCGCGAGTGACTCCAGCGAACTCTCCATCATCGCCACACCAATGACGGCGCCGCTTGCGGAGCGCACCGCAGAGGCCGTGATGTAAGAGCGGGCTCCGGTGGAATCGATATCCAGGCTGTGACCTTTGCCGTTCCGCATCGCCCCGACAAACCAGGGCTCCGACTGCCGGTTGGGTACAGCCAGCGGCTCGAGCTGCCTCGGCTCCGTCGATCCCAGCACGTTGCCCGTACTGTCGAAAATCGCCGCCAGCGAGGCCCCTGAGGCATGGACGTTGAGATCCAGGATCGCCTGGAGACGCCCAGTGTTTGCCACGGTTGCATCCCGGAGCGTATCGGCGACGAGCGGCTGGCCGGCCAGCACCTGCACCATCGCGTCGAGAGTCGACGTCTCACGGGCAATTCGTCCGGTCAGCACGTCCGCTTCTGCGTTAGCCTCGCGCTCGATCTTTTCGCGGAACACATCGCCAATGAAGCCGGTGAGATTCCAGCCAACCGTCAGAATGATCAGCAGCGTCGCCAGCGCTCCCAGCGCAAGACGCTTCAAGTACGTGCTGTACAGGCGGGAGTCGACGGACTGGATCAGCAGGGAGCCCCAGGCGACCGATGCCATCAGCGAGAGAATGACGGCTGTTGCTCCGCGGATCAGTTGGATCGGCACGCCGGTGAGGTTTGCGAACCAGGCCTCGTTGACGACATTCGCCGGCCAGAACGGCGCCGCCGGAACGATCGCCGTGGAGATACCATAGACGGCGAAGGACGCCGCGACGCCGATCTTGATCGGGCGGATCGCGCGATCGTAGTCGTTGCGGCCGGCAAACATCGTGGCGCTGGTACCAAGAGCGCCGACGAGGCCGAACGAATAGCGTGCCAACACCTCGGCGGTCGTGAAACCGGCGGTGTAGGCCACGGCCGCGAGCACGATGACACCAACCACATAGATCCAGCGTCCGGGCGCGCGATGCTTGAACCGGATCGCACCCCGCCGCGCAGCTTCGGTCAACAGCATGAACGATGCCACCATCAGCGCGGAACGCAAGGTCGAAAATTCGGCCGCGGCGCCGGTCAGCAGAGTCGTCATGGCGATCCACTCGGCGACACCATGGACGATGCCGAACAGGCCGATCATTCGCACAGTGGGGGCGCCGGCGGGTCTGCTACGGGCCACGACGAAGCACAGCGTACCGAGCGAGATGAACGCCAGACCGTAGAAGAAATAGATGAAGTCCAGCTCGTATAGGTACTTTCCGGCCATGATCACCTCGGTCCCCGCTGACCGAAATCAGGTACCGATGCAAGCCGGCATCCTGCAGCCGGAGACGCTAAGCGAGAGCCATCATTCAGGAGTTAACCCCGACCCTAGTAGTAATACCTGTGTGATTACGCACAGCTACCGGGCCATCATCAATGATGATCGCTGCGATCGAATCCCGCTCAGTTCAAGCGAGGATCGATCGGCTCTGCGCTAGAGGCGTGGTCAGGGATTGGCGGCCAGAACCACTGACAGGCCGAAGCCGGTGAGATGGTGCAGCGCCTGGTCGGTGCCGATCAGCCACCAGAACCAGCGCGACTCCGGCGTGACGTCGAAATGCGAGACGCAGAATCCCTTGGCGCGATCGATCGCCAGATGGATCGCAAAGTCGATCAGGCCGATGAACCAGAAGCGCGGCGCGAGCACCAGCATTACTGCGGTCGTCAGCACTAGATGCACGCCGCAATGCGCCAGCAGCGGCAGCGCCCAGCCGGTCTTCTGGTCCTTGCCCATCGCCATCCATTTGTTCTGCAAATAGAAGTCGGCGACGACGTGCTTGACGGTGAGCACCAGCATCCATCCGACGAGCGCACCAACGGAAACCGTCGACGACAATTGGGGAAGGATCAATCTCACGCCCTTTGCCTGGGCCCGGGAAGCATCGCGGCATGAACAGGAGCACTGTTCGTCGTCCGGAGCTCCGCGCGGGCGCTGAGCATCTCAACCGGTCGGAGGGACCGTAGTCCCTTTATGACACTTTTGGTTCCGGAATGCACGTGGCGGAAACTCCAAGGCTTCGCACCGGCCGACTTTCTTGCGGATTGAGGTTAGCCGTCCTGCAACGGTTCAGGGCATCACCGACGCGGGAAGCGCCCTCGCGCTGGCGCGGTCGCGTATAGCCGCAATGGTGCGCTTCAGGGCCGTCTGGCGCCGATCCGGGACGGCGGCGCCGCGCGCTTCGGCAATTGCCGCCGTCAAATCGTCCAGCTCCAGCGTGCCGGCGAACACCGGCTTCACCAGGCTGTCGATGATCAGCGTCCAGTTGGCGAGGCCATAGCGGTAAGCGTCACCGTAGCCCCCGATCATCGTTGCGCTCTGCAGCACGGCCCACACCGCCTCCGGCCGCTTGGCCAGACTGCGGTCAATCATGTGCAGCCAACGCTCGACCCAGATGCGCTCCTGAGCGAACCGGCTCGACAACATTCGCCAGCGCCGCAGCCACGCTTCGATCTGCAGCCGACGAATGCCGAGCCAATCCGTGGCGTTGAAGCGGATCTTGATCGGCATGTGCTGCCAGCCGAGCGCCCCGAGCACCTTGAGGATCGGATTGGCAACGACGATCGGCAGCGCCGACACCACCTCGTCGATTCGAAATCGGCACTTGCGATCGACGCGGTTGCGCGGAACGCCGTCCGGCCCGATCGCCGCTTCCATCAGCGCCAGTTGAGCGAGCCGGATCGGATCCTCATAGGTCATCCGCACCGCCATCAGACGCGCGATCTCGCTCAGCAACTCGTCGCCGATATCGAGCCGACGCGCGAAGCGGCCGATCCGATCGAGATAGAGCTGCGCGTAGCGGCGGTTTTGATACTCGATCAGCCGCCCGACGGCGTCACGCACCAGTCGCTCGACGTCGGGAGAAAGCCCGCTCGGAATTTCGAGCGACACGATGGCATCGCGTTCGCCGAGTAATTCGGCGAGCGTGGACCGCAGCGCATCGATATAGCCAGCCACCGCTCCGCCCTCGCCGTATTAGGCCGTTTCGCTCGCGACCTCGGCGGGCACCGCGACATGCGCTTGCGCCAAGCGCGTTTCCAGCGTCTCGATGTTCTGAAACAGCCGCGCGCTGGCGAGCCGCAGGAAATAGAAACCGAACTCCGGATTCTGCACGTACAGCTCCTCGACCTGCCGATAGCTGACGCCGAGCACGACGCCGGCTTCGATGCATTCCAGCGTCTGCGTCCGGGTGTGCGACGGCGACAGCATGCCCAGTTCGCCGACGATGGCGCCGACCGGCAGTTCGATGCCCGACTCCACCAAACGAAAACGGCCGCTGACGATGTAGAACATGTGCTCGGCCTTCTCGTCCTTGTAGAACAGCTCCTCCCCGGCCGCGCATTTGCGCTCGGTCATGAACGGCTTCAGCCACTCCATCGACAGATCGCCGTTGACCGACTTCTTCACGTCCCGCACGAGCTGCAGCATCTGGTGCAACCGCCAGACGTTGACCGGCAGCAGCACCGCGTGCAGCGCCAGCGTCGGATAGTTGTGGGTGGGAATCGACACCGCAATCAACATCGCGTTGGTCAGGATGCCGAACACGCGCAGCGGGATCATTGTCCGCATCGTCGCGGTGGCAACCACGAAGATGGTCGCGAATACACTGCCCGCCATGCCGGCATGCTGGGCGATATGGGCAATATCCATCTTGGCCAACCCGTGTTCGAGAACCTGATCGAGACGCCGACCTGCGTAGCGGACACCGGCAGGTGCCGCAGCTGCCCAGGACCGCCAGAGCCGCGTGACTGGAATACACCTGGAAACGGACCGGATTATAAACAACCCGGTACCGGAAACGCCACCGGTCAGGCCAGGCTGCATGATTGACGGGCGGGTGCCGACGCAGGCATTTGCTGAGGAGCCGACCGGGAACAGACCGCCGCCGGCTCGAACGACCGTTCCTTCCACCTTCCCTGTCCCCAGGAGCCCTATCGATGTCGGACACGGACGGCGATAGCACGCCGGTTCTCTCGATCGACGGTCCGCGAGCCGTCATCCGGCTCAATCGGCCGAAACATCTCAATCGCCTGCTCGCGGACGACCTCACGGCTCTGCTCGAGCAGTTTGCACAGATCGACGCCGATGCCGCGATTCGTGTGCTGGTGCTGACCGGCACCGGCCGGGCCTTCTCGGCCGGGTTCGATCTTGGCCAGATCGCCGAGCGCGCAACCAGTGAGGCCGAAAGCGAGTCCTCGGGCGCCGCCTTCGAGAAGGTGGTCGACCGGCTGGAGGGGCTGCGGGTCCCGACGATCTGCCGGCTCAACGGCGGCGTCTATGGCGGCTCGACCGATCTGGCACTGGCCTGCGATTTCCGCATCGGCGTTGACAGCGCCGAGATGTTCATGCCGGCGGCGCGGCTCGGGCTGCACTACTATCCGAACGGCATCAAGCGCTACGTCACCCGGCTCGGCGTCGACAACGCCAAGAAGTTGTTCCTGACCGCCCAGCGGATCGACGCCACCGAGATGCTCCGGATGGGGTACCTGACGCAGATGGTCGCGATGGATCGCCTCGATCGCGAAGTCGACGCGCTGGCCACGATTCTCGCTGGCAATGCGCCTAATGCCGTCGCCGGCATGAAGCGCGCGATCAACGACTTTGCGCGGCAGATGATGGACGACACCGCCGTCGACAACCGCGCGCGCGCCTCGATGCGCAGCGCGGAAATTCTGGAGGGCATCGCAGCTTACAAAGAAAAGCGGGCGCCTCGGTTCTAGGCGAGTCAACCGCCGCAGCAATACGGACCCGCGCGCAATAAAACAACCACATCTCAGCTTGTCATTCCGGGGCGTGAGCGCAGCTCGCGAGCCCGGAATCCATAAGCCCTGCGCTTTCCGGGAGGCACGGCTGGCCGAACGCTCGCGTCGACAAGCGAATGCGGTGGCTATGGATTCCGGGCTCGCGCTACGCGCGCCCCGGAATGACCTGGAGTAAGGCCAACGTTCAGCGACGCGCTTACTTGTCCACGAAGGTCGCGACCTCGCCGAGCGCGGCGCGATTGGTGCGGTAGCTGTTCGCCTTGTGCTCCCGGTCGGCGTAGCCGAACGAGATGCCACAGACGACGCGACGATCGTCGCCCAGACCGAAATGCTTGCGCACCAGGCCGGCATGGAACGCCAGCGCCGCCTGCGGCACGGTGGCGACACCGAGCGCCTGAGCGGCCAGCATGAACGAGGTGACGTAGCCGCCACAATCGACCGCGCCATAGATGCCGAGCGCCTCGTCGCTGGTGATGATCGCGACATGCGGCGCACCGAAGAAGTTGAAATTCTCCAGCGCCTGCTTGGCGGCCGAGGCCTTGTCGCCGCGGGCGATACCGACCGCGTTGTAGAGCTGGAAACCACTCTCGCGGCGGCGGTCAAGGTAGACACCGCGATACTCACGCGGGAACTCAAAATCGCCCGACATCGGCGCGCCGCCGGCGGCGGCCGGATAGATCGCGTCGCGAAACTTCGTCGTCGCCTCGCCCGAGGTGATCACCACCTGCCACGGCTGGCTGTTGCACCACGATGCCGTCTTCTGAGCCGCGGTCAGGATGCGCTCGAGGATCTCGCGCGGCACCGGATCCGGCTTGAACGCCCGGCACGAAAACCGCGCGGCCATCAGGTCTTCGAGGACGTCGATCGGGGCGGAGGCAGCCGTCATGATATTCCCATTCCTGATTGTTCGTTATTCCGGGGCGCGCGCAGCGCGAACCCAGAATCCATAACCACTGTCAGAGAGTATGGATTCCGGGCCTGCGTCCCAAGAGGGACGCATCCCGGAATGACGAGGTGAGAGTTTTCGAACACGGCTTAGACTTCACCGCCCCTTGGTCGGGATCTTGTTGAACGGCACGTCCTTGTCCACGCGGATATCGCCCGGCAGACCCAGCACGCGTTCGGCGATGATATTGCGGAGAATCTCGTCGGTGCCGCCGGCGATCCGCATCGACGGCGAGCCGAGCAGCATTGCCTGGAAGCTGCCGCCCGCCTCGGCCTCGGCCGGATCGGTGAACACGCCGGCGGCGCCCTCCAGATCCATCGCGAAAGCGGCGATGTCCTGCAGCATCGGGCCGGCGACCAGCTTGCCGATCGAATTCTCCGGACCGGGCCGCTCGCCCTTCGAAAGCGCCGAGATCGAGCGATACGACGTGTACTTCAGGCCGCTGGCCTTGACCGCCCAGTTCGCCAGCTTGCTGCGCACCGCCGGATCGTCGATCGCCGGGCCGTCCACGGTAACGAGGTCGTTGCAGAACGCGAAGATCTCCGGGAAGCCGGTGGCGAGCCGCGCGCCGATCGACATGCGCTCGTTCATCAGCGTGGTCAGCGAGACGTTCCAGCCGTCGCCAACGGCGCCGAGCCGCTGCGAGTCGGGAATCCGCACATTGGTGAAGAACACCTCGTTGAATTCCTGCATGCCGTTGGCCTGCTTGATCGGCTTCACCTCGACGCCGGGGCTCTTCATGTCCAGGAAGAACATGGTGAGGCCCTTGTGCTTGGGCACATTCGGGTCGGTGCGGGTGATCAACAGGCCGTAATCCGAGTAGTGGGCACCGGAGGTCCAGATCTTCTGGCCGTTGATGATCCAGTCGTCGCCGTCCTTCTCGGCGCGGGTGCGCAAGCCAGCGACGTCGGAGCCGCCCGCCGGCTCGGAGAACAGCTGGCACCAGATGTTCTCGCCCGACGCCAGCTTGGGCAGATACTTGCGCTTGTCGTCCTCGCTGCCATAGGCCATCACGGTCGGGCCGCACATGCCCTCGCCGATCTGGAACGGCTGGGTCAGCTTGCCGTAAACGCCCTCTTCCTGCTGCCAGATCACCTTCTCGATCGGCGTGGCGCCACGTCCGCCATATTCCTTCGGCCAGGTGAGGCACGACCAGCCGCCCTCGGCCTTCTTCTTCTGCCACGCCTTGCCGACCTCGACGATGTCGGCGTTCTTCAGGCTGATCCGGCCGAGGCCGGACTTGGCCAGTTCCTGCTCGTATTGCTTCGGCGCATTGGCATCGATCCACGCGCGAGCCTTGGCGCGAAACTCGGCTTCCTGCGGGGTATCGTCGAAATTCATCGTGGCTTCCTCTCAATCGGCACCGCCCTCATGGTGAGGAGCGCGCAATGCGCGCGTCTCGAACCATGAGTTGTTCTTCTTCATCTCATCCTTCGAGACGCCCGGCTGCGCCGAGCTCCTCAGGATGAGGTTCGTGCGTGGGGCGAACTACGCCCGTCCCCGCGTCGGGATCTGGTTAAACGGCACATCCTTGTCGACGCGGATATCGCCCGGCAGGCCGAGCACGCGTTCGGCGATGATATTGCGCAGGATCTCGTCGGTGCCGCCCTCGACGCGGGTCGCCGGAGAGCGCAGCAGCATCGCCTGGAAGCGACCGCCGACGTCGGCGTCCTCGGGCGCGCTCAGCACACCGGCCGCGCCCTGCAGATCGAGCGCATACATCGCGACTTCCTGGATCATCGAGCCGGCGACCAGCTTGCCGATCGAGTTCTCCGGCCCAGGCCGCTGCCCCTTGGACAGCGCCGAGATCGAGCGGAAGCTGGTGTACTTCAGCCCGCTCGCCTTGACGGCCCAGTTCGCCAGCTTGCTGCGCACCGCGCGATCGTCCAGCGCCGGAGCGCCGTCGAGCGTCAGCGAATTGCAGTAGTCGAACAACTCGGGGAAGCCGGTCGCCACGTTGGCGCCGATCGACATGCGTTCGTTCATCAGCGTGGTGAGCGACACGTTCCAGCCGTCGCCGACCGCGCCGAGGCGCTGGCTGTCGGGAATCCGCACGTTGGTGAAGTACACCTCGTTGAAGTCGGAATTGCCGTTGGCCTGCTTGATCGGCCGTACTTCGACGCCGGGGCTCTTCATGTCGAGGAAGAACATCGTCAGACCCTTGTGCTTGGGCACGGTCGGGTCGGTGCGGGTGATGAGGATGCCGTAGTCCGAATAGTGCGCGCCGGAGGTCCAGATCTTCTGGCCGTTGATGACCCAGTCGTCGCCATCCTTCTCGGCGCGGGTGCGCAGGCCGGCGACGTCCGAACCGCCGGCGGGTTCGGAGAACAGCTGGCACCACACCTGCTCGCCGGAGCCTAGCGGCGGCAGATAGTGCCGCTTCTGATCTTCCGACGCGTAGGCCATCATGGTCGGGCCGCACATGCCCTGTCCGATGATGAACATCGCCGTGAGCTTGCCGAACACGCCTTCTTCCTGCTGCCAGATGACGCGCTCGATCGGCGATGCGCCGCGGCCGCCATATTCCTTCGGCCAATGCGGCACGGCCCAGCCGGCGTCGGCCTTCTTCTTCTGCCAGGCCTTGGCGACGTCGAGGACGTTGGCGCCCTTCAGCACGACGCGGCCGAGCGACGCCTTGCGCAGGTCGTCCTCGTATTGCTTCGGCGCATTGGCGTCGATCCAGGCGCGCGCCTTGGCGCGGAATTCGGCTTCCTGCGGAGTATCGTCGAAGTTCATGGCACACCTGCAATCGATGCGTTTGAGTTTTGCGTCATTGCGAGGAGCGAAGCGACGAAGCAATCCAGAGGCTCAGTGCAGAGAGCTGGATTGCTTCGCTTCGCTCGCAATGACGGCGAAGCCTTCACCGTCGTACGTTACGCCGCGTTCTTCTGGCGCATGCGGTCGATCAGCTGATCTTCCCAATAGGACTGGCTGCCGAGCGCCAGCGCCAGCGCATTCGAGCGGCGATAATAAAGATGGCAGTCGAACTCCCAGGTGAAGCCCATGCCGCCATGCACCTGGATGTTCTGCTTGGCGCAGTGCTGGAACGCCTGCGTGGCGCTGATCCGCGCCGCCGCGGCGGCTTCGGCCAGCTCGCCGGCATCGGTCGAGAGTGCCCAGGCGCCGTAGTAGCAGTTCGAACGCGCCAGCGTCGCCGAAACGTACATGTCGGCGAGGATGTGCTTGACCGCCTGGAACGAACCGATCGGACGACCGAAGGCAATACGGTCAAGGGCGTAGTCGCGGCCCATCTCCAGCGCGCGGTCGGCGCCGCCAACCTGCTCGAACGCGATCAGCACTGCGGCGCGGTTCATCACCCGCGACAGGATGCTCCAGCCCTCGTTCGCGGCACCGAGCGGCTCGGCCTTGGCGCCGTTGAAAACCAGCTCGGCCTGCTGCCGCGACGGATCGACGTTCTGCAGCGGCTTGGCGGTGACGCCGCCGGCCTTCAGATCGACCAGGAACAGCGAGATGTCGGCCTCGCGTCCGCTATTGCCGGTGCGCGCCGCGACGATCGCGAAGTCGGCGATCGCGCCGTCGGCGACCGGCTTCTTGGTGCCGGAAATGGTGCCGTTCGACGCGGTGACCTTCACCGCCTTGTGGGACGGATTGCCGTTGCCTTCGAACAGCGCCAGCGTTCCGATCGCCTCGCCCGAGGAAATCTTCGGCAGCCACTTCTGCTTCTGCTCGTCGGAGCCCGCGATCAGCAGCGCTTCGGCGGCGAGATAGACGGTCGAGGCGAACGGCACCGGAGCCAGCGCGCGGCCGAGCTCTTCGGCGATCACGCAGAGTTCGAGATGACCCGCGCCGGTACCGCCGAATTCCTCCGGAATCGCGACACCGAGGAAGCCCATCTCGGCCAGGCCCTTCCACAGGTCGCGGTCGTAGTCCGCCTTGCCCTCGAGCACGGCGCGCACCGCCCGCGGCGGGCACTTCTCGGAGAGGAAACGCCTTGCCTGGTCGCGCAGTTGCTTCTGGTCGTCGGAGAAATCGAAGTTCATGGGCGTGGTCTCGTTGTTGTTAGTTGTTAGTTGTCGATCGATACATTCGCGTTCGACATTCCGGGGCGCGCGCAGCACGAACCCGGAATCCATAACCACCGCCAGGGGGTATGGATTCCGGGCCTGCGCCCCAGGGGACGCATCCCGGAATGACAAACGATAGGATTGTGGCGTGGCTCACTTCAGCACCACCACATCCGCGTCCGGCGTCTCGGCGTACAGCCGCTTCACCAGGTCGGCGCGGCGTTCGAGGCCCGCGCGCTGGTTGATGTAGCCCTTGTCGGTGAGTTCGTTGCCGTCGATCGACGGCGGCTCGCTCATCAGCATCGCGCGGGCGATACGCATGGAGCTGACGCCCTTGACCTCGGCATTGTGCTTTTCGAGGCCGGCCTTGAACGCCGCGACAACGGTCGGATGCTTCACCACGTCTTCGAAGGTCGCATCCGGATTGCCGACGATCTGCCGGCAGGCATGCAGGTTCGGCCAGGCCAGCAGGCCGATGAATTCGCGGTCCTGCCCGGCCACCAGCGCGTCCTGCACCACCGGCGTTGCGGCGGCGATCGCGTCGGTGCGCACCGTGCTGACGTGCACGAACGTGCCGGTCATCAGCTTGAAGTCCTCGACGACGCGGCCGGCGAAGATGATGCCCTTCACCGGATCGTTCGGATCGACGAACACGCCGGCGTCGCCGATCTTGTAGAAGCCCTCTTCGTCGAACGCCTTCTCGGTGAGCTCCGGCTGGCCGTAGTAACCGGGCATTACATTGACGCCGCGCAGCCGCAGTTCGTATTTGTCGCCGATCGGCAGCATCTTCAGTTCGACGCCGGGGAACGGCAGGCCGATCAGGCCGACCCGCTCGGTGTCCCAATAGGTGCCGGTGGAGGTCGGCGCGGTCTCGGTCGAGCCCCAGCCGGTGTAGAACACCAGCCGCTCGCCGGTGGCACGCACTGCCAGCGCCTGCATCCGCTCGTACAGATCGTCCGGCAAACGCGCGCCGCCATAGGCCATCAGCTGCAGGTTCTTGAAGAACGACCGACACAGCGCATCGTCCTTCTCCATCGCGGAGGCTAGCGCGGCGTAGCCGGCGGGAACGTTGGCGTAGTAGGTCGGCGAGATCTCTCGGAGATTGCGCAGCGTCTCTTCGATCATGCCCGGCACCGGCCGGCCGTCGTCGATATACATCGTGCCGCCTTCGATCAGCAGCGGATTGAACGACGCATTGCCGCCCATAGTGTGATTCCAGGGCATCCAGTCGAGATTGACCGGCAGCGGGCCGCTCGGATCGCGCGGCCGCACCTGCATCATCATCGCGGCGTTGGCGCACATCATGCGCTGGGTGTTGATCACCGCCTTCGGCATGCCGGTGGAGCCGGAGGTGAACAGCAGCTTGGCGACGGTGTCGGGCGTGATCTGCGCCACCGACTGCTCGACCTCGGCGGTGACCGGCGTCGCCGCCATCTCGGCGAACGACACGCTGGCGATGCCCTCGGCCGGGTTCGCGACATGCACCACCTGCACCCCGGTCAAATCCAGCGCGTGCAGTGCCTTGGCGAACGGCGCACCGTCCTGCACCAGCACCACCGCCGGCTTCACCAGATCGAACAGATATTTGAGCTTCTGATGATCCTGGCTCATCAGCGAATAGGCCGGCGACACCGGCGCGGTCGGAATCCGCGCCTGCATCGCCGCCATCATCATCAGCGCATGCTCGATCGAATTACCCGACAGGATGGTGACCGGGCGGCCTTCGGGCAGCCGCAGATTGAGCAGCGCCTGGGTCAGGCCGTCGACGGTGCGCTTGGCTTCGGCATACGACACCTTGCGCCACTTCCGGTCGGGGCCCGAGCGCTGCGCCAACCAAATATGATCGGGGCGCTGCTTGGCCCATTTCGCCAGCGCCATCGGCAGATGCGGATCGTGATCCCGCAGCGGGAAACGCGACTTCATCACGATCACGCCACCCTCGCGGCGATCGACGTCGATCTCGCGCGGCAGCCAATTGACCTTGCGGAAGGCCGGCTTGGTCAACACCGCGGCTGCGCTTGAAGTCATTGCTGGTTTCTCCCGTCTGGGCCTCTTTCCGGGCCGCTCTTGTTCTATGTGGGCTGCTTCGCACCGAGGCGCGCGCTCGCCTAGCGACGAATATAGACCGGCTTGCGCTTCTCCAGAAAGGCCGCGATGCCCTCAGCGAAATCCTCAGAACGCGAGCACAGCACCTGGTTGCGGTCCTCCATCGCGATCACCTGCTCGATCGAGCCGGCATCGACCGCCATGTTGAGGCATTCCTTCGACAGCCGCAAACCGACCGGCGAGGCCGCCATCATCGCGTCAACAAAGGGCTGCGCGGCGGCGTCGAGCTGATCGTCCTCGACGAGTTCAGACACCAGCCCGCTCATGAGTGCGCGCTCGGCGCCGATGAAGCGGCCGGTGAGGATCAACTCGGACGCGACCGAGACGCCGACGAGGCGCGGCAAAAAGTAGCTGGTGCCGATATCGCAACCGCCGAGCCCGAGCTTGATGAAGGCGCAGTTCATCCGCGCGCTGCGGCCGGCGATGCGGACATCGGCGGCGAGCGCCAGCGCGAAGCCGCCGCCGGCGGCCGCGCCCTGCACCAGCGCGATGATCGGCTGCGGACAGCGGCGCATCAGCATCACGATGTCGGCTATGCGGCGCTGCGAATCGAGCGACTCGGTGACGCCGGGCGGCTCCTGCTGCTTGCCGCGGCGGCCCATGGCCGCCTTGAGATCGAGCCCGGCACAGAAATTCTGGCCGGCGCCCTTCAGCACCACAACTCGCGTGTCGCGATTACGCTGGAGCTGGCCGAAATAATCGTTGAGCGCGTCGACCAGTTCGGGATTGAGCGCATTCAGGCTGTCGGGACGGTTCAGCGTCACCCAATCGACGCCATCGCGATGATCGACCAGCAACACCTGGGTCACGCTTTCACTCCCGCAACTCGTTGTTCTTATGCCCTGCGAAGCCAGGGCTTATTGTTTTGCCGCGTGCGGCGGTCGTTCATGCGCCCTCCCCTTGCGGGAGAGGGCTTGCTTGCGTTGGCCGCGATGTCTGCCCGGTGAGAGGTCCGCACACGCCGCGCCCTCTCACCAGCGAACTTCGCTCGCCCCCTCTCCCATAAGGGGAGAGAGTAGTCCAATGCGCGTTTAGCGCGGGGCCATGCGGATGGCGCCGTCGAGACGGATGGTCTCGCCGTTCAGCATCGGGTTCTCGACGATCTGCACCGCGAGCGAAGCGTATTCCGACGGATCGCCGAGGCGGGCCGGATGCGGCACCTGCGAGCCGAGGCTCTTGCGGGCTTCTTCCGACAGGCCCATCAGCAGCGGCGTCAGGAACAGGCCCGGCGCGATGGTCATGACGCGGATGTTCATCGAGGCGAGGTCGCGCGCCACCGGCAGGGTCATGCCGACGATGCCGCCCTTCGACGCCGAATAAGCCGCTTGGCCGATCTGGCCGTCATACGCCGCGACCGACGCGGTGTTAATGCAGACGCCACGCTCTTCGCCGATCGTCGGCGCGCTCTGCATGCGCTCGGCGACGAGACGGATGCAGTTGAAGCTGCCGATCAGGTTGACGTTGATGATGCGGGTGAAGTGGTCGAGCGGATAGGCGCCGTTCTTGCTGACGGTCTTCACCGCGCCGCCGATGCCGGCGCAGTTCACCAGCACGCGGACGATGCCGTGCGCGGCTTCGGCCTTGGCGATCGCTTCCTTGACCGGGGCTTCCTGCGACACGTCGCCGACGCAGGCGACGCCGCCGATTTCGGCAGCGACCTTGTCGGCATTGTCCTTGTTCATGTCCAGCACGGCGACCTTGGCGCCCTTGGCGGCCATCGCACGCGCCGTCGCGGCGCCGAGCCCCGACCCACCGCCGGTGATGAGAACGGAGACGTCTTTCAACTGCATTGGTAATCCCTTTCCTTGGGCGCTTTCTTGAAGCTTGCGGTCAAGCCTTGGTGGGGCCGATCCTCGGGCGTTTCCTGAACTGTTCGACGGACCTCGGGCGGGCCCTTTGGCGTGCTCTTCTTGCGCTTTCGAACCGGGATGTTCAACGGACCCTTGGGCGTTTCCCCGATTTATCGTTTCCGGAAAGCTCTGCACCGATACGGCACGGCTGTCCTGGGTAAGTCCTGGCTCGGGAGGAGCGCCGAAAGCAACTCCCGGAATGAGCCGTTCGGCTCGGATTGTTGTTGCGGTCTCTGCCCCTTGCGCCACGCGGCCGCCTGTCGGGACGAGACGTCATCGGATAATCAAAGATACTCGGGCGTTTCCTGGCTATTTTCTTATTGTTATCGAAACACTTCAAACGATGTCCCGGGGGTGCCTGCTGTTCCATTCCGCCTGCCTCTTCCGGGCAGATTCCGTGAACTGGTCCTTGGGCGTTTATTTTTGTTGTTCGGATTTTCTTCGGCGTGTCCCGGGTCCTGATTGAAGGTCTCTCAGTTTTCTTGGGGTCGTTTCTTCTTGTTATTAACGGGTTATTCCGCGGCGGCGGCTGGCTGCGAACGCGACGTTCGGTCGCTTCTTCGCAGCAGCAATCCGCCGAGGACGATCTGTTCGATGTGGCCGATATAGGCGCGGCAGACTTCGTCGGTGACAGGACCGACGCCGGCCGCGCGCATCATGGTCTGCCGCCCGAAGAACAGGTGATCGCAGGCGCCGATCAACGTGGTGTAGAACAGCACCGGATCGACGCTGCGGAATTCCCCCGCGGCAATGCCTTCGGCGATCAGCTTGCGGTGGAAGTCGAGCAGTGGCCCCACGAAGAACTTCGTGACCTCGTCGGCAGCATCGCGATTCGAACCATGCAGCAGATAGTGGATCAGCCGGTTCAGATAGGGAAACTGGTGATACGCCTTGATGATGCCGGCGATGTGCAGCTTCATCTTCATGGTCGGCGACAACGGCTGAGCCAGCAGGAATTCGAGATGGGTCATCTCGTGGGCCGCATCGCGCTCGAGCAGCGCCAGCAGCAGCCCGTCCTTGTTGCCGAAATGATATTTCACCAACGCGGCGTTGACGCCGGACTTCTGCGCGATGTCGGACAGCGAGATCTCGACCGAGTTGCGCTCGATCATCAATTCGCCGGCCGCGACCAACAGCTTGTCGGCGGTGGAATTTTTCACCACCGGTACTCGGGTCGCCAGCACTGGGTTCTGTTGAGCTGCCATCGACGTCGCAATTAGCCCATCGCGGCGCCGGGCTCAAGCGTTAATTGATTGATTGACTAAATCCGGCCTCGCCCCTTAAATCCGCCGCCTATCGGTAAAGCCGAAACAACCAACATCAGGGAGAAAACCCATGGCCGAGGCCTATATCGTCGCCGCCGCCCGCACTGCCGGCGGCCGCAAGGGAGGCCGTCTCGCCGGCTGGCATCCCGCCGATCTCGCTGCCTCCGTTCTGAATGCGCTGGTCGATCGCTCGGGTGCTGCGCCGGACCAGATCGAAGACGTGATCATGGGCTGCGTCGGCCAGGCCGGCGAACAGGCCGTCAACATCGGCCGCAACGCCGTGCTGGCGTCGAAGCTGCCGGAAAGCGTGCCCGCGACCTCGATCGACCGGCAGTGCGGCTCGTCGCAGCAGGCGCTGCATTTCGCCGCACAGGCGGTGATGTCCGGCAGCATGGACATCGTGATCGCAGCGGGCGTCGAGAGCATGACCCGCGTGCCGATGGGCTCGCCCAGCATCCTGGCCGCAAAGGCCGGAATGGGCACCTACAAGAGCCCGAAGATGGAAGAGCGCTACCCGAACATCCAGTTCAACCAGTTCACTGGCGCCGAGATGGTCGCGCACAAATACGATCTGTCGAAGGACCAGCTCGACGAATACGCCTTTCAGAGCCACCAGCGCGCGATCGCGGCGACTCAGGGCGGCAAGTTCAAGGATGAGATCATCCCGCTGCAGATCACCCGCGCCGACGGCACCACCGACACCCATCACATCGACGAAGGCATCCGCTTCGACGCGACCCTCGACGGCATCAAGGGCGTCAAGCTGATCAACGAGAACGGCGGCCGACTCACCGCCGCGACGGCGAGCCAGATCTGCGACGGCGCGTCCGGCGTCATGGTCGTGAACGAGAAGGGCCTGAAGCAGCTCGGCGTGAAGCCGCTGGCGCGCATCCATCACATGACGATGATGGGCGGCGATCCGGTGATCATGCTGGAGGCCCCGCTGCCCGCGACCAAGCGCGCGCTGGAAAAGGCAGGCATGAAGATCGACGACATCGATCTGTTCGAGGTCAACGAAGCCTTCGCGTCGATCCCGACCGCGTGGCTTAAGGCGACCGGCGCCGATCCGGCCCGCCTCAACGTCAATGGCGGCGCGATCGCGCTCGGCCATCCGCTCGGCGGCTCCGGCACCAAGCTGATGACCACGCTGGTTCATGCGCTGAAGCAGCAGAACAAGCGCTACGGCCTGCAGACCATGTGCGAAGGCGGCGGCATGGCCAACGTCACCATCATCGAGCGGCTGTAAACCGCAACTCTCGACGTCATTGCGAGCGAAGCGAAGCAATCCAGCTGCGTGCACCGCGCTGGATTGCCTCGTCGCTTCGCTCCTCGCGACGACGGCAATTCAGAGCGGAAAGTAATCCGCCGCATCACCACCGAGGAAACATTCATGACGCATCCGTCGATTCACGCCCGCAATACGCCCGACAAGATCGCCTATCAGATGGCGTCGACCGGGAAGGCCATCACCTATCGGCAGCTCGACGAACGCTCCAATCAGGGCGCGCATCTGTTCCGGTCGCTGGGCCTGAAGGCCGGCGACCACATCGCGCTGTTGATGGAGAATCGGCTCGAATTCATGGAGATCTGCTGGGCCGCGCAGCGCTCCGGGCTCTACTACACGGCGATCAGCCGCTACCTGAAGAAAGACGAGATCGCCTACATCGTACAGGATTGCGGCGCCAAGGTCGTGATCACCTCGCCGCAGGGGGCCGACGCGATTGCGCCGCTGGTCGGCAGCACGCCGGGCGTCGAATTCTTCATGGTCGATGAGCCGGCCGCGGGCTTCCGATCCTGGGACAAGGAGGCCGCCGCGCAGCCGATCACGCCGATCGCCGACGAAGTCGCCGGCTACGACATGCTGTACTCGTCCGGCACCACCGGCCGTCCCAAGGGCATCAAGCGCGAGTTCGAGGGCAATGCCATCGACGTGCCGAGCCCGTTTCTGCGGCTGCTATGCGAGAAGATGTGCGGCATGAATGCAGGCAGCATCTATCTGTCGCCGGCGCCGCTGTATCACGCGGCTCCGCTGCGCTTCAACATGATGGCAACGACGCTCGGCGGAACCTCGGTGATCATGGAGCACTTCGACGCCGAGCAGTTTCTGGCGCTTGTGGAGAAGTACAAGGTCACGCAGTCGCAACTCGTGCCGACGATGTTCGTTCGCATGCTGAAGCTGCCGGACGACGTTCGCACCCGCTACGACGTGTCGACGCTGAAGGGCGCCATTCACGCCGCCGCGCCCTGCCCGGTCGACGTCAAGGCCAAGATGATCGAATGGTGGGGCCCGATCCTGATCGAGTACTACGCCGGTTCGGAAGGCAACGGCGTCACCGTTTCGACCTCGCAGCAGTGGCTGGCGCATCGCGGCACGGTCGGCAAGGCCGTGGTCGGCACCATCAAGATCCTCGACGAGACCGGCGACGAACTGCCGGTCGGCGAGATCGGCACGGTGTATTTCGCCGACGCGCCGTCGTTCAGCTATCACAACGATCCCGACAAGACCAAGAAGGCCTACAACGAGAAAGGCTGGTCGACGCTCGGCGACGTCGGTTATCTCGACGAAGAAGGCTTCCTGTATCTCACCGACCGCAAGAGCTACATGATCATCTCTGGCGGCGTGAACATCTATCCGCAGGAGACCGAGGACGTGCTGCTGACGCATCCGGACGTCGCCGACGTCGCGGTGTTCGGCGTGCCGAACGAGGAGATGGGTGAAGAGGTCAAGGCGGTGGTGCAGCCGCGCGAGGGCGTGACGCCCGGCAAGGAGTTCGAAGCCAAGCTGATCGGTTTCTGCCGTGAGCATCTGTCACCGATCAAGTGCCCGCGCTCGATCGATTTCGAAACCGAGCTGCCGCGCACGCCGACCGGCAAGCTGGTCAAGCGGCACCTCAAGGACCGCTACTGGCCGAAGAAGGAAGCCGCCGTGGCCTGAAATTGTCGGGACGCTGCCGCCCCTGAAAGGGTTGTAGCGTCCGGCTGTTTCGCACCCGACGAGAACCATCCACGCCGCGGGAACCGAACCCCGCGGCGTTTGTTCCTGCAGCGCGCGCGAGGAAGACGTCTCGCAACGAGACGGAAGGGCCGCTGGGAGCATCTCATATGTTGAAATGGGCGATTATCTTTCTGGTGATCTCGCTGGTGGCGGGATTCTTCGGCTTCACCAATATCGCTGCGGGCGCCGCGCGAATCTCGAAGATCCTGTTCGCCGTCGCTCTCGCGCTGTTCGTGCTGTTCTTGGTCCTGGCGTTCACCGCGGGGCAGCTGGTGTTCTAACGCACCCGCATTCTGCCGAAGATCGGAGTCCATCGACTGGGGGCGACGCGCTATGCTGTCCGGCAAGCGCCTCGCCCCGGTCCATGGAATGATCTCGTTCGCCAAGCTTCGCTCCGGCCTCTCCGTGTCCGTTCTGGCCCATCTTGGGCTGGTCGCGGCCGTGCTGTTGCTGGCGGAGGTCCGGCCGTTCGCCGACGTGCCGGAGCAGCGCGTCGAGGTGGACGTCGTCACCGCCGACGAGGCCCCGCCCGAGCCCGCGCCGAAGCCCGACATCAAGCCGGCGTTGGAGTTGCCGACCGAAACACCGACGGCCGAAACCAAGCCTGCGGCGCCCGAGGCCGCTCCCCAGCCCTCCGCCAAGCCAGAGCCGGCCGCCGCCGAGCCGGCAAAGCCGGAGTTAGCCAAGCCGGAGCCCGCCAAGTCCGAGCGCCAGGTCCAGAAAGCGGAGGCGCCAATCAAGCCGGAGCCGGCGCCCACGCCGCAGCAGGCCGCTGCTCCGCCCGCCGCGCCTGCACCCAGCTCGGCGCCGACGGCGTTTCCGCCAGCGATCCCGCAGGAGCCCGATCTCACCGTCAAATACTCCGTCGCGCTCGGTTTGCCGGCGGATCCGACGTTCGATGCGCCAGCCGAGATCGCCGCCGACATCAGCGCCGAAGCGATCGCCGCGCTACGCCGCAAGCTGAAGTCGTGCGCGGCGCTGCCCGCCGGCATCGCACCGTCCGACAATGTGAAGATCATTCTGCGGGTGCCGCTGCTTCCCGACGGACGGCTGGCGCAGGAGCCGTTCGTCATCGAAGCCAGCGCCTCCACCAAAGGACCCGCGCTGATGAAAGGCGCGATCCAGGCCCTGACCGCGTGCCAGCCTTACTCGATGCTGCCGGCCGACAAATACAAGGAGTGGAAGGTCCTCGACCTCGACTTCACCCCGCAGAACTTCCACGGCGGCTGACGGTCGGACGCCGACGTGTCGGTATCGGTAACGACACGAACTCGACCTAATCCGACACCCGGGCCGATCTAGGTGTCGATGCTTCCCCGCGGCGACGCAGGACAAGTTGTTGGATGGGCCGTCTAGCCACTGCCTGACCTCCAGTCTGGCCGCACAAATAAAGAAAGCTCCGGCCGGAGCCGGAGCTTCAAGTCTAGGGAGACTCCATCCGGCCACAAGGCCGGACACGTCGGCAGAACCTCCTCGCGCACGGCCGAACCGGCCTGCACCGAATTGATACTCACCACGGTCACACGCCTGCCTCGCGCAACGGCTGCGTCTGGCGAGGCGTCAGAACAGGATGGTTGAGTAGAGAATGAACGTGTTCTTGTCGTGCGGCGTCAGCGTGTCGCCGTTGAATTTGGTGTAGTAGAAATACTGCAAGCCGAGCCGGGTATTGAACCACGGCCAGTATGGTGCTCTGCCCGTGCCGAACGGCAGATAGGCCAGCTCCGCCATGAAGCCGGTCGTGTCCGGCACGGTGCCCCAATTCGGATCCGTCGCTGTCGGACCATACAACCCGGCATCCGGCGAACCCCAGGTCCGGAAGTACTGTCCGGTCGCGACGACGCGGTTGTCACCGCCGACCGCCATCGTCGAGCTCACCCGCAGCGTATTCAGCGAATTGGTGAGACTGGCGGGCGTGGCGGCACCGACATAGCCGGCATCGTAGCGCTGCTCCTCGCGGATATAGGCGGCCTTCCAGATCACCCAGAAGTCGTCGCCGCGATACTGATACTGCGTATCGACGCCGAAATCCGTGTACTTGTTCGTGAGGGCGTAAGGCGCGTCCGCAGGATTGCCGGTCAGGTCGAACGGCACCGGCACTCCCGCCACCGACCATGGCGCAATCTCGAAACGGCTCGCGAAGCCGCCGAGCATCAGATTGTGGTCGCCGAAGCGTTGCTCGAGTGCGACGCGCCCGTAGGGCGCCACGCCGGCGATCTGCCCAAGGCTGCCGAGCGGATCGGCGCCGAGGCGCGTCGCTGCACCGACACCGAGCGTCTTGTAGCCGGTGGCCTCCAGATACAACTGGTCGTTGATGAACAGATAGCCGCCCAGGCCGCCGACGCGTTGGCCGTACTGACCGTCGATCACAGTCGTGGTCGCCGGACCGGTGAAGCCGAGTTGCGTGGTGAAGTAAGGATGCGTCCAGGCCGGTGCCGTGTTCCAGACGTCCTGCACGGTCGGATTGTTGTGCGCCGTGATGCCGAACAGCACGTCCACGTCGCCGACCTGCCCAGTGCCCGCGTAACGGATGTCGACATTGTCCCAGCCCCAACGCCCGGTCGCGTCCGCAATCGCCGGGAAGCCGTAGGTGAGCTGCGCGAAGACGCCGACATTGTCGCTCATCGCGCCGCCTGCGAACAGGCTGGCCTGGGCCAGGCCGACATTGTCGTTGGCGTTCCAGTGGTTGACGCCCGACGTCCAGTTCGAGTCCGGCGCCTGGGTGCGGGTGTAGCCGGCGATCACCATTGCGGCGACCGGCGGAAACCAGCCGCGCTCTTCATCCGCCTGCGGCTGAACGGCGGCGAAGCTCTTCTCGATCGCCTGTTGGGCACTGCCCTTGGGCCGGCTGTTGCCCTGCTCGCCGGGGCCGACCGCCTCCGCATACGAGCGCAGTTCGGCAACCGCATCCTTCGGCGCACTGCCGGGCACCAGCACGCTGTCGAGATCGCCGACCGTCGCGAACACCTTGCCGGACGGTGGAATGGGAAACAGCGTCTTGCGGAATGGACCGCCGCCGAGCGTGTAGCCGCCGAGCTTGAAGCGGCGACCGAACGGCGTCAGCCCGAGTACATCGGTGTGGCAGTTGCCGCACGGCTGTCCGGTCTGACGCGCAAATAACGGCAACGCCTCGGCCGACGGCACCGTCATCAGCAACGCGGCGCCTCCTGCGACGGCAGCCGCGAGCAGCGCGAGCGCGCTCACGACAAAATTCAGCCTCTTCGAATTGGCAACGTCCTTCAAATCCAACCCCCAATATAACTTGCAATGTCGACCGCCGCGTGCGCCGCGGTCGACATCAATCGTCAATCAGTCACCCTTGGGAAAACGGCCGCCGGCCTATCCCTTCTGGGCATACAAAGAACACCAGCCATTGGCGCTCACCGGCCCATCGACCACCTTGCAGGTGCTCGATGCAGCGATGTAATTCGCGCACTTCCCGCAGCTTTGGCCGTTATGCGGAGACGCCTGATATTGCGCGGCCCCCTTAGCCATCTTGTTGTCTGCCAAGGCCTCGCTGCCGGCTAATCCGGCAATCGCGGCCACACCAACGGCCCCTGCGGCAACCTTGAACAAGTCGCGGCGGGATACATTTCCAAGACACACTTCGCGCGTCGTTTTGGTCACAGCTTCCTCCCGAATTTGTCAGATTTTTATGGAGACTTGTTATTTGGCGACCGGGTCGCACAAGGTAATTGAAAACCGTTATTACCTGGAGAACGCCACCCATCGCACGAATTTGACGCTGTGAGCTTCGTTACAACGACTCACTCACGTCACATGCCTAGTAATTGAATTAGTCACAGCTAACTATCATCATCGATTCAATTCAAACGTCAATTAGTTTGATGATCGCCATCACGCAATTGCATTCTGAAACACGCATATTCCCATCTGAAGGCGGCGCACAAACAGGACACACTGCGCTGGTGCGAGGCGTTTGCACTAAGTTCAACGACATGCGATACGCTATCGACGCCATCGGGAGTGACAACCTTGACATCGGAAACGAGCTTCGCCACCGCTACTGAACTCAACGCCGCCTTGAAGGCCAAGAAGGTTTCGTCCGTCGAATTGACCCAGGAGGCGATCGACCGGATCGAACGTCACGACGACAAGGTCAACGCGATCTGCGTGCGCGATTTCGACCGTGCGTTGCAGACGGCGCGGGCCGCCGACCTCGCGCTGTCGCGCGGCGGGCGCGAGCCGCTGCTCGGCATTCCGATGACCGTGAAGGAGAGCTTCAACGTCGCCGGCCTGCCGACCACCTGGGGCTTCCCCGACCAGAAGAACTTCGTCGCCGAGACTGACGCCCTGGCGATCGAGCGGGTGCGGGCTGCCGGCGGCGTGATCCTCGGCAAGACCAACGTGCCGGTCGCGCTCGCCGACTGGCAGAGCTACAACGAGATCTACGGCACGACCAACAATCCCTACGATCTCAGCCGCACGCCGGGCGGCTCGTCTGGCGGTTCATCGGCGGCGCTGGCGGCCGGCTTCGGCGCGCTGTCGCTCGGCTCCGACATCGGTGGCTCGCTACGCGTGCCGGGCCACTATTGCGGCATCTATGCGCACAAGCCGACCTTCGCGCTGTGCCCGGCGCGCGGCCATACGCCGCCGGGGCTTCCGCCACTGCCGTCCAACCGCGACCTGTCGGTGATCGGGCCGATGGCGCGCTCGGCCGCAGACCTCGCACTGCTACTCGACGTCATCGCCGGGCCGGATCCGATCTTCGACGGCATCGGCTACAAGCTCGATCTGCCGGCGCCGCGTCATGCCGCGTTGAAGGACTTCCGCGTGCTGCTGCTCGATCAGCATCCGCTGCTGCCGACCGGCTCCAGCGTGCGCCAAGCGATCGACGCGCTTGCGAGCAACCTGACCAAGGCCGGCGTCTCGATCACGCGTCAATCTCCACTGCTGCCCGATCTCGCGGAGACGTCGCGCGTGTATATGCGGATGCTGCTGTCGTTCCTTGCCTCGAGCTTTGCGCCGGATGTCCTCGCCGAGGTGCAGGGCGTCGTCAGCAAGCTCGACGCGGCCGACGATAGCCTCGCCGCCGAGCGGCTGCGCGGCATGGTGCTCAGCCATCGCGACTGGGTGATCGCCGATAGCCGCCGCACCGGACTGCGCGCGCAGTGGCGCGAGCTGTTCAAGTCGTTCGACGCAGTGATCTGCCCGGTGATGCCGACGCCGGCCTATCCGCAGGATCATCACGAGCCGCAGGAAGAACGGCGCATCCTGATCGACAACCAGCCGCATCCGTATGTCGATCAGTTGGTATGGCCCGGCATCGCCACCCTGCCCGGCCTGCCGGCGACGGCGCTGCCGGTCGCGATGTCGAGCGAAGGCTTGCCGATCGGCCTGCAGATCGTCGGTCCGTGGCTGGAAGATCGCACGCCGCTGAAACTCGCCGAACTGATCGAGCGCGAATTCGGCGGCTTCACGCCGCCGAAGGCGTTCGTCGATTAGTTGATACCAAGTCGACCTCTCCGTCATTGCGAGGAGCGAAGCGACGAAGCAATCCAGCCCCGTACATCACGCTGGATTGCTTCGCTCCGCTCGCAATCACGGGGAGGGGCATTGCATTTTAGCGCTAGGCTGCCAGCAGCGGCGCCACCTTGGCCATCGGTGCATCGGTGTCGCCGAGCAGCAGCTCGGCGATGGCGAATTCGGTCTTGCCATCGCTGACCTTGAACGGATCGGGCTGATACAGCCGATGTTCGACGACTAATCGCGACAGCAGCGCGCGGCGGGCATCGCCGCGCATCGCGTCGATCTTCATGCCTTCCCACGCCAGCGAGACGGCGCTGGCGACGTGATACAGCGAGCTGGTGGCGCGGCGGGCGTCCGACTCGTTCTCGGCACGACCGGCGACGTCGCGGGCGAAGCCGATGGCGCGATCGATCAGGCCCCGCAAACGGTCGCTCCAGGCATGAGGCAAACCTGTGGCATCGTCCAGCCGCGCATGCAAATCAGCGGCAAGTGCAGACTCCGCGCCGTGACGACCGATCGCGCGCTTGAGCGCATCGATGGCGACGATATTACCAGTACCCTCCCAGATCGAACCGAGATGCGCGTCGCGCAACAGCCTCGCAGTCGCGAATTCCTCGACGTAGCCGATACCGCCTCGCATTTCCAACGCGTCGCCGCACACCTTGCGGGCGTCGCGCGTGGCGCGGAACTTCAGGGTGGGAGTCAGGATGCGCAGCAAGGCGGCGGCGTCCTGACTGCCGGCCTCGGCGCGGTCGAGCGCGTCCGCGGTGAGGAAACTCACCGACATCGCCTGCTCGGTCGGCAGCAGGATCTTCATCAGTTGGCGCCGCGCGAGCGGCAGGTCGACGATACGCTGACCGAACACCACGCGGTTCTTTGCGACGGTGATCGCATCATGCCAGGCGCGGCGCATCAGTGCGGTCGACTTCACGCCGTTTGATAGTCGCGATGAGTTGACCATCTCGGCCATCTGCACGAAGCCGCGGTCGAGCTTGCCGACCGCGTAGGCGATCGCGCCTTCGAGCTTGATCTCGCCCGACGCCATCGAGCGGGTGCCGAGCTTGTCCTTCAGTCGCACGATCCGATAGTTGTTCGGCGTGCCGTCGTCGAGAAAACGCGGCATCAGGAACAGGCCGACGCCGCGCGTGCCAGGACCTGCACCCTGCGGCCGCGCCAGCAGCATCACCACCTTGGCGTCGGCGTTGGAGCAGAACCACTTCTCGCCGTACAGCCGCCAGTGATCGCCTTCGGACACGGCGACCGTGGTCAGCGTGCCGACATCGGAGCCGCCCTCCTTCTCGGTCATGAACTGACCGCCTTGCGTCAGCTTGCTCATGTCGGTCTGGGTCAGGCCGTCGAGATACTTCGCCTTCAGGGCATCGTCGCCGAATTTCGACAACAGCTTGGCGCAGCCGTCGGTGACGTTGATCGGGCAGCCCATGCCGAATTCGGTTTCGTTGAACAGCAGCGTGAAGGCGTGCTTGGCCGTGACCGGATAGACGTCGGGCCAGCCCATGATGCCCTTGCGGTGCGACAGCGCGTGGATGCCGAACGTGCCGAAGGCGGCGTTCTCCAGGTCGCGATACGCCGGGTGATACTCCACATACTGAGCGTCGCGGCCGAAGCGGTCGCGCTGATGCAGGATCGGCGTGTGGCGATCGGCCAGCCGGGCACAGTCGTCGAGCGGCCCGCCGGCGAGTTCGCCGAGCCGGTCGAGATGCGGCTCGAGATGCGCGACCAGATCGGCCGGCAGATGGATGCGCAGCAGATCGGCGAGCGACGGATCGGCACGATAGAAATTGAGGCCGGTGGTGTCGGGCGCGATCAGGTTCGCGGCGTTGCGGGGCGCGGCCGCCAGAGCGGCGGCGGCGTGGGTGTTTCCTGCCATGGGCTTCTCGTTTGTGGTCTTGCATCACCGGCCGCTGCACAACGGCCGACCGCAAGTGAGCCACAAAGCGAACCGGACGGCAAATCGAACGAAGTCACCGATTTCATGACGCGGAATGCTTCGCGGCTGGTTGTCGGAACAACGCAGCCACCGCGCCACCAAGAGCAGTTCCGCTTCAGGCAGGATGAGCCTTGTTGATGTGCAGCGTGTGCCACGCAGAGCCCCTCGTGGTGAGAGGCGCGCAGCGCCGTCTCGACCCATGGCGCCACAGGCACTCGTGGCCTCATCCTTCGAGACGCCCGGCTTCGCCGGGCTCCTCTGGATGAGGACTCAGTGCAATTGGAAAAGCCAAATAGCTTCGATCAAGTGATCAAGCACGCGAGCCGATCGTCTGCGAAAGCTCGCTCTGCAACGCAGCCATCCGCCAGCTTGCGCAAGGGATCGTCTGCGGCACGTAGGCGACCGGCTTGCGCATCCGCGTCTGCTTCCAGTCGATCGACGCTTCGAGCTGGTAGCCGCTCTTGCGGGCGAGGCCGATCATCGCGGCGTTGGAGCGCAACGTGTCGCCGTAGAGGGTGCCGGCGCCGAGCGCGGCGGCGCGGCAGTCGAGATTGGCGAGCAACGCGGTGCCGATGCCCCGCCCTTGCCAGCGATCGTGAACCGACACGCCGAACTCGACCGCATGTTCATCGTCGTGATGCACGTAGCGTAGCTCCGCCACGGCTGTCTCGCCGTGATCGTTCCCCAGCGTGGCAAGCACCGTGTAGGCGCCGGCCTCGCCGAGCCGCAGGAACCGGACGAGTTGTCCGGCCGGCAGTTCCGGCGCCGCGCCCATCAGGCGGCTGTAGCGCGATGACGGCGACAGCGCGCGGAAGTAGTCCTGCAGCAGCGCGGCATCATCGAGGCCGGCGAAGCGTAGCGTCAGCGCCACGCCGGACTTCAGCCGGAGCCGATCGGTGTAGTCGGCCGGATGGTCGAGATCGACGCGCATCGCCCGCCCCCTGCGTTCGTCAGGCGCGCCAGAACGGCTTCTCAGCCTCGACCATCACGTCGCTCCACGACAGGCCGACGTCGTGCAGGTCGCGCTCCGACAGATGCGCCAGGCTGTCCCGCTCGTGGTGCCGCTGACGCCACAGCAGGACTGTCTCGGCGATCTGCGCCAGGACTCCGGACGCATGATGATTTGTCATCGTATGGTCAGTGCAGATGGACATGGTCGCCTCCGCTAAATAGGATATGCGAGCAAACATCCTCCTGCTGCAGCGCAATGACAAACGACATTCGGCGCGGCTTCAGATGAGATAAACTCATGCAATCGGGTGCGCGATGACGGGCCGGCTGCCCTCGCTGAACGGATTGCGGGCGTTCGAGGCGGCCGCGCGGCATCTCAGCTTCACGCTTGCCGCGGCGGAGCTGAACGTGACGCAGACCGCGATCAGCCACCAGATCAAGCGGCTGGAGCAGGAGCTCGGACTGAAGCTGTTCGTGCGGCAGAACCGGACGCTGGCGCTGACGCCGCAGGCGCGCGAGTATCTGCCCGGCATCCGCGCCGCCTTCAACGACCTGCGGCTCGCAACCGACCGGCTGCTGCGCAAGGACAGCGCCCGCATCCTCACCGTCAGCACGCTGTCGTCGCTCGCCGCCAAATGGCTGCTGCCGCGACTATCCTCGTTTCAGGAATCGCATCCCGATATCGACGTACGGATCACCACGTCGACCACGCTGGTCGATTTCGCCCGCGACGAGGTCGATGCGGCGATCCGCTATGGCCGCGGGCGATGGCCGGGACTGCGCGCCGACTGGCTGATGGCGGACGAACTGTTTCCGGTGTGCAGTCCGGCGCTCCTTGCGGGCGGCAGGCCGCTGAAGCGTCCGCAGGACCTCGCCAGGCACACGCTGCTGCACACCAGCGGCGGCTTCGGCGACGACTGGCGGCTGTGGCTCACCGCGGCCGGCCTGCCGCCGGATATTTCCAAGCAGCCCGGCCTGTCGTTCGACGTCGCCTTCATGACCGTGCAGGCCGCGATCGACGGCCTCGGCGTCGCGATCGGCCGAACCTCCTATGTCGAGACCGATATCGCGAAGGGACGCCTGGTGGTGCCGTTCAAGATCGCGTTGCCAGCCGAGTGGGGATTCTATCTGGTGTCACCGATGGCCAGCGCGGATTCGCCAAAACTCTCGGCGTTCCGCGAATGGCTGATGACCAACATCAGCAGCAATGCCGGAGCGCCACCATGATGAACGATCTCGTCCCGCTGGCCGAAAAGGTCGCCCTGCACCTGATCGCACAGAAGCAGACGATCGCGGTCGCCGAGTCTTCGACCGGCGGCCTGATTTCGGCGGCGCTGCTCGCGGTGCCAGGCGCGTCGGCTTACTTTCTCGGCTCCGCGGTGGTGTACACCCGGCAGGCGCGGCGCGTGCTGATGGACATTCCAGATGCCGACATGAAAGTGGAGGGCGTGCGCTCGTCGTCGGAGCCCTACGCCGAGTTGCTGGCCAGACAGATCCGCGGCCGGCTCGGCGCCGACTGGGCGCTATCGGAAACCGGTGCCGCCGGCCCCGGCGGCAACCGCTACGGCGACGCCGCCGGCCACACCTGCATCGCGGTCGCCGGCCCCGCCAACGCGGTGATGACGCTGGAGACGGGAAACGCCGACCGGCTCGACAACATGCACGTGTTCGCCAGCACGGCGCTGACGTTTTTGTTGCACAATCTTTCGCAACGACCCTGACGCATCAGCTCAACGCGCAGCGCGCGAAGAAGCAGCAGTTATCTCGAAGGCCTCTCCCCGTCATTGCGAGCGAAGCGAAGCAATCCAGCGCCACGCATGCGGCATGGATTGCTTCGTCGCTGCGCTCCTCGCAAGGACGGAGAAATTGGCCCCATCGCAATGACGGAGAGGCGTCGCCTGCTCGCGATCGCCAGAGGCTCAGGTAATCGCGCGGATCAGGGCCATGCCGGCGAACAGGCCGCCGATCGCCAGCGCGACCGAACCGACCACGTAAAGGATCGCCAGCCCAACCGCGCCGCGCTCGTACAGCAGCGCGGCGTCGAGAGAGAACGCCGAGAAGGTGGTGTAGCCGCCGAGGATGCCGGTCATCAGAAACAGCCGGAGGTGCTGCGACGAGCCGGACTTGAAGGCGAAGTAGCCGGCGATCAGGCCCATTACTATCGAGCCGGACACATTGATGAAGAACGTATGATACGGAAACGCGGTGCCGAACATCCGGCTACTGGCATTGTTGACGAAGTGGCGAAACATCGCCCCGAGCCCGCCACCCACGAATACGAATAGATATGCCATGTCCAAGCCTCTCCGCGTCAACCGGCGAGACGTTGTGACGCAGCCGGCCGGCTCTCGCAAGAGGCGCCGCGATCAAAAGAAAAGGCGGCCCGTCGGCCGCCTTTTCGATTCAATCTGCGATTGAGCGCGAGCGCTTACGCCTTCGAGTAGAGCTCTTCGACGTATTCCCAGTTGATCAGATTATCGACGAACGCCTTCAGATAGTCCGGGCGACGATTGCGATAGTCGATGTAGTAGGAGTGCTCCCAGACATCGACGCCGAGGATCGGCGTGGCGCCGTGCACCAGCGGGTTTTCACCGTTCGCGGTCTTGGAAATCTCGAGCTTGCCGTCCTTGACCGACAGCCAGGCCCAGCCCGAACCGAACTGGCCGGCGCCGGCCGCCGCGAAGTCGGCCTTGAACTTCTCGAGACCGCCGAGGTCTTCGTTGATCTTCTTTTCCAGCGCGCCCGGCAGCTTGGTGCCGCCGCCATTCGGCTTCATCCACTTCCAGAAATGGATGTGGTTGAAGTGCTGGCCGGCGTTGTTGAACAGCGGAGCGTTCTTGCCGAACGAGCCCTTGACGATCTCCTCGAGCGACTTGCCCTCGAATTCGGTGCCCTTCAGCAGGTTGTTGCCGTTGGTGACATAGGCCTGATGATGCTTGTCGTGATGATATTCCAGCGTCTCCTTGGACATGTAGGGCTGGAGCGCGTCGTAGGCGTAAGGCAACTCAGGAAGCGTGAAGGTCATGGGTCATCATTTCCACAATGGTGGGGGACGGCGTCTTAACGAGCCTCCTTATAGAAGGTTCCGCCGCTGGACCCAATATCTATTCTGAATTGCAACGACCTGTCGCAGCGCTGTCATCGACGCAAAAGTGCAAACACCTGAAGCAGTTACCGCAGCCGGCGTGATGCTACCGGCCGCGTCATGCCGTCGCCGGCAGGGCCAGCTCCTCGCGCCGCCGCGGGGGGCGGACATTCATCAGCATCTGCGCCGTGCCGGCGATCAGGCCGATCAGCACCGCGGCCTGCCAGGCGCGATCGTAATTGCCGAGATGATCGTAGATCATGCCGCCGCCCCAGGCGCCGATGAAGGAGCCCACCTGGTGGCTGAGGAAGGCGATGCCGGTCAGCGTCGCCATGAAGCGCAGCCCGAACAGCTGCGCGACGAGGCCGTTGACGAGCGGGATCACGCCGAGCCACAGCGCGCCCATCACCGCGGCGAACACCAGCGTCGAGGTCGCCGAGGCCGGGAAGTAGAAATACGCGGCGATCGCCAGCGAGCGCACGATGTAGATGCCGCCGAGCAGATACTGCTTCGGATAGCGGCCGCCGAGCCAGCCGAACACGTAGGAGCCCATCACGTTGAACAGCCCGATCGTCGCCAGCGCACTGGCGCCGAGCGACGGATCGAGGCCGCAGATCGCCAGATAGTTCGGCAGATGCGTGGTGATGAAGACGAGCTGCAGGCCGCAGACGAAGAACGCGATCGCCATCACCATGAAACCGGAATGGCCGAGCGCGGCCTGCACGACTTCGCCAGCCGAACGCTCGCTGTCGTCGGCCTTGTCGATGTCGATCTTGTCGGAGCGGCCGGCGAAGAACGCCGAGGGCAGCATCACCGCGGCGAGGCCGAGGAAGCCGACCAGCGCCATCTGCCAGCCCGAGGTGGTGATCAGCGTCTGCGCCAGCGGCGACGCCAGCACGAGACCGAGCGAGCCCGCCGCCGACACCGCGCCCATCGCGACGCTGCGCTTGGCCGGCGACACGGTTCGCGAGGTCGCGGTCATGGTCATGCTCGAGGCGGTGCAGGACAGCGCGATGCCGACGCAGACGCCGCAGCCGAGCGTGAAGGTCAGCGCCGAGTCGGCGAACATCATCAGCACCAGGCCGGCCGCGTAGATCACCACGCCGCCGAGCATCACCCAGCGCGAGCCGTAGCGATCCGCCATCAGCCCGACGATCGGCTGGGTCACGCCCCAGATGATGTTCTGCAGCGCCGTCGCCAGCGAGAAATCCGCGCTGGTGATGCCGACGTCACGGATCACGGACGGCTGCAGCAGCCCGAAGCTCTGCCGCATGCCCATCGCAAGGCTCAGCAGCACCGACGCGCCGATCAGGATCGACCAGCGCTGAAACGAGGTGAGCTCTGATGCCTTCATAGGACGTTTTCCTCTGGGTCTCGTCATTTTGAGAATAGTCATGCCCTGAAACGCGGTGTTTGACCATCCTTGCAACCGGTATCGTGGTCCTGCACAGAACGCAGGGGTTCGGTGACAGGAGAGCGGATGAGTATCGAGATCGACATTCTGTCGGGCGTCGCGGCGTGGCCGATGGTGAAGCCGCTGCTCGAATCGGTGTGGCCGGCCGGCCGTGAGACGGCTCCGCAGCGCACTGGACCGGAGACCGCGCACCCGACGCTGCGGGTGCTGGTCGAGTCGGACGGAGAACTGGTGAGCCATGTCGGCATCACCATCCGGATCGTGAGCTGGAACGGCCGCAAGTGCCAGATCGGCGGCATCGGCGGCCTCGTCACCCGGGCGGACAACCGGCGGCAGGGCTACGGCTCGATCGCGCTGAGGGCCGCGGAGCGGACGCTGCGCGATCACGAGGCGATCGACTGCGGGCTGCTGTTCTGCGACGACCAGCAGGCCCCGTTCTTTCAGGCGCGCGGCTGGCAGCGCTACGACGGCGAGATCACCGCCGAGCAGCGCGGCGGCAAAGCTCCGTATCGCGACCTGACGCCGCTGCAGATCGATCTGCGGCGAAAAATTCGCGGCGGCACGCTGGACCTCTGCGGTTTGCCCTGGTGACGCCTGCGCAGGACGCACGGCCGTGCCGCTTGCGCGCATTTGATATGTCGATCATAATATTATGAAGGATCGCCGCTGAGGAGCGGTCCGCAAGGGCGGAACACGCATGACCATCGACGCACCGGTGAACACACCCCTGCCGGCCCCGCCGCCGAACCTGCTCCTCACCGCCCCGATCGTGCCGACGCTCACCCGGCTGGCGATCCCGAACATCATCGCAATGGTCGGCACCGCTGTCGTCTCGGTGGCCGAGACCTCGTATATCGGGCGGCTCGGCACCGAAGCGCTGGCGGCGATCGCCTTGGTGTTTCCGTTCGCGATGCTGACGCAGATGATGTCGGCCGGCGCGATGGGCGGCGGCGTCTCCTCGGCGGTCAGCCGCGCGCTCGGCGCAGGCGATCGCGCGCGCGCCGAAGCGCTGGCGCTGCACGCTGTGATCATCGGACTGTGCGGCGGCCTGTTGTTCACGCTGATCATGCAGCTGTTCGGCCGCTCGCTGTTCATGCTGCTCGGCGGCCGCGGCGACGTGCTCGAACAGGCGTGCAGCTATTCGGTCGTGCTGTTTTCCGGCGCGGTGTCGATCTGGCTGGTCAACACGCTGGCCTCGGTGCTGCGCGGCACCGGCGACATGGTGCTGCCCTCCGCGACGCTGCTGGTGGTCGCGGTGCTGCAGATCGCGATCGGCGGCACGTTCGGCCTCGGCCTGTTCGGCATGCCGCGGCTCGGCATGCCGGGCGTCGCATCGGGGCAACTCGTCGCGTTCTCGCTCGGCACGCTGTTCCTGCTGATCTACATGGCGAGCGGCCGCGCGCGCGTGAGGCTGCGCGCCGGATCCTTCGTGTTCGAGCGGCGGATGTTTCTCGACATCCTCAAGGTCGGTGCGATGGCCTGCCTCGCGCCGCTGCAATCGGTGCTGACCATCCTGATCTTCACCAAGATCCTGGCGACCTACGGCACTGCGACGCTGGCCGGCTACGGCATCGGCTCGCGTCTGGAATTCCTGCTGATCCCGATCGCGTTCGCGGTCGGCGTCGCCTCGATCCCGATGGTCGGCATGGCGGTCGGCGCCGGCCAGGTGGCGCGCGCACGGCGCGTGGCGTGGACCTCGGGCGCCGCGTCGGCGCTGATCCTCGGGGTGATCGGCCTGGTGCTGGCGATTTATCCGGCGCTGTGGGTGTCGCTGTTCACCGCCGATCCCGCGGTGACCGCAGCGGCGCATTCCTACTTCCACTGGGCGGGGCCGGCCTTCCCGTTCTTCGGTCTCGGCGTGACACTGTACTTCGCCTCGCAGGGCGCCGCGAAAGTCGGCGGCCCGGTGCTCGCCGCGAGCGCGCGGCTGATGCTGGTGGCGATCGGCGGCACCGCGCTGATGATCAGCGGCGCGCCGTCGTGGACGCTGTTCGCCCTGGTGACGGCGGCGATGGTGGTTTACGGGCTGGGCACCGTGACGGCGATTCATCTGACACGCTGGGTCAAATGAATCCTGCGGACCTCCGTATCTTGTGTCTGTTTGTGTCCGTCATGCCTTTGCCACGAATCCGGCTCCTCTGCTAAGGCATGCGCTGCACCGCACCGACGCGACGTGCTGCGCACTGGACGATGCCTGGAGGATAGATGACCACCCGATCCGCACTCTTCGCCGCTGCATTGCTCGCTGCGCTGGCGCCTGCCGCTGCGCTCGCGCAATCAGCGCCCGGCCCGCAGGGCACCTGGCTGACTCAGGCCGGCGACGCCAAGGTGCGTATCAAGAGCTGTGGCCCGGCCCTGTGCGGCACGATCATCTGGCTGAAGCAGCCGATCGATCCCAACACCGGCAAGCCGCAGGTCGACGACAAGAACCCGGATCCGGCCCGCGCCTCACGCCCGGTGATCGGGCTGCAGATCTTCGGCGACATGCGGCCGGTGTCGCAGGGCAAATGGTCGGGCCACATCTACAACGCCGACGACGGCAAGACCTACGAGGCCAACCTGTCGCACACAGGCCCGACCTCGCTGCATGTCGAGGGCTGCGTCGGCTCGCTGTGCGGCGGCGAGAACTGGACCTTCGAGGGACGCTGACGATCGGCGGCGCGCCTCACGCGCGCATCGCCTTCAGCGCCACCGCCGCGGCGGCATAGCCGCCGCCTGCGCCGTCGACGAAATGCACATGATCGCTGCGCGCCGCCGACGGCGTGAAGCAGGTCATCATCGCCGCGTCCTGGCGAAACACGCCGTAACGGGCGATGCCCGCGGCGGCGGCCTCCGCCAGCCGCTGCTCCAGCGCGTCGGCGACATCGGGCGGACAATCCAGGATCATCCGCAATCCGTCGTCGTATTTGCGGAAGTCGGAATTCTCCGGCACCTGCGCCATATAGGTTTGCGGCACGAAGCCTCGGAAGCTGATGCCGAACCGCATGATCACATAGACGAACAGCGTCCAGAGCAGAACGCCGACGCGGCGCAGCAGCAACGGACCGCCGCCGGCTGCCCGCGCTTCCAGCTCGAAGCCCGCGGGTGGCCATCGCATCGTCGGCCCCTGAGACGGCACGGGCCGGCCGGCGTCGGGACTGCGCTCGGTCAGGGCCACCACCTGTTCGACCAGCGCGCGAAACGCCGCGCTGTCGGCGCTGACGGTGGGCACCAGCAGCAGCGTCAGGATCACGCCGTGGGCCGCCGGGATCGTCTCGAACCGGCACGACAAACCACTGAGATCGGGCATCGTCCCGGCAGGAGCCGGATCGATCAGGAATTCGCCGCGTTTCATCGCGGCTTCCGCCCAGCCGAGACCGCCGCCCGCAAACATCGCGTAGCGAACATGCGGCGACGGCGCGAACCGCGCGATGCGGACGTCGAGCCCGCGATCCCGGATCGTTGCGACCGGCACCAACGCGATGCGCAGCGTCAGCTCGAGTTCGTCGCGGACCCAGGCGGCCGCGGCCGCCATCGCATCACGGGCCACGGCGAGATCGTGCGGCGCGACCGCGAAGCTCGCGCCGTCGCCGCCGAACACAAACGGAAAATCGCGACCCTGCAGCGCGTTGGCAATCGCCGCGATCACCGAGGCGCCCGCCATGTTGACGGCCTTGTAGCGCTGCGCGGCGATGGCCCCGGTGGAATTGACGATGTCGGCCGTCCCGACCACCCAATCGTCGGGCACCGAGGCGTAAAGCGCCGGGTCCATCAGGTTGGCGAACCCGGAGAACACCGGCACGCGGTCGTAGAACGAGTCGCTGTTCGCCACGGTCATAAACGCAAGCTCCAGTCGATGCCGCACAGATACGGCGTCGCCGGCCGCCGGTTTGCGTGGAAGCGGCCTCGGCCGCGATCAGTCACCTTTGGCGCAAAGCCCGAACATGGCCGTCACCGATCCCCGCACGCAACGCGTCAGGGTGATGTCGGTGTACAGGCCGTAGGCGAAAACCGCCAAGGCGAGCAGGACGATGATGCCGAGCGATTTCAAGCGATCCAGTTCCCTCTGCACGGCGGCCCGATCCGATGCCGGACGCCGCGTGGCCGATCCTCTCACAGCTTTGGCGGCGACTTAGAGCAGAATCGCGGCATGCCGATCAACCGCTTCGCATCCGGGCGCTCCTAAAATGCGCCGGCGGCGCGCTCGCCCGGCGCCGTTGCACCTTCGTCTGAACGCGCGCCCGACGGTGGCAACTAATGTTGCGCCGGGCGGTGCCGCGTGCTCTTGTGCGGCATCTTCGGTGCCCTTTCTCGAAAGGGTGAAACGGGAATGCGGTGAGGCGAGCGATCGCCGAGGCCGCGGCTGCCCCCGCAACTGTAAGCGGATCGTCTCCGATCACACCAGCCACTGCGGCCATTCTCCGGCCTCGGGAAGGCGATCGGGACAACATTCGCGAGCCAGGAGACCGGCCGGAGATCTGCGCAATGCCATTCGACGGTGGGTCGAAGAAGGACGTTCCGATGCCGCATCCGCTTCCGACGTAGTCCGTCCCCACAACAGCCGCGCCTGATCGCCGACCTCTGCGCATGCGCGCGCGGTGGCGCGACGCGATCTGCCGCTGGGCCGTGTCGCCCGCTCCGCATCCGAACGATCTTGCCTCGACGAATTCGTACCATGCACGCTCCCCTCGACCATTTCGCGACCTTGGCGGTCTCCGCCGTCGACAACTCGCTTGAACCCACGCTCCGCGCCCGGATCGACGGCAAGGCCAAGCCGCCGGGCTCGCTCGGCCGGCTGGAGGACCTCGCCGTCCAGCTCGGGCTGATCTGGCACCCGGCGCCGCCGCGCACCGATCGTGCGATGGTGTTCGTGTTCGCCGGCGATCACGGCCTCGCCGAAGACCACGTCTCGCCCTACCCGGCGAGCGTCACGCAGGCGATGGTCGCGGCCTATCTGGCGGGCTGTGCCGGCATGAACGTACTGGCGAAAGCCGCCGCGACCGAAGTGTGTGTGGTCGACGCCGGCATTGCGGCGGATGTGCCACCGCATCCCGGACTGATCGACCGCAAGATCGGCTACGGCACGCGCAATGCCAGTCGTGAGCCCGCGATGAGCATCGACGACGCCCGCCGCGCGCTCAGCGCCTCGATCGCACTGGTGTCCGACGCGATCGACGGCGGCATCGATATCGTGGCGATCGGCGAAATGGGCATCGGCAACACCACGTCGGCGGCGCTGATCGCGCATCGCCTCACCGGCACGCCGATCGGCGATTGCGTCGGCCGCGGCGCGGGGCTCGACGACGCTGGCGTCTTGCACAAGCGCGCCATCGCGCAAAAGGCGGCCGCGCGCACGGCAGCGAGCGCGCCGCTCGAGGTGCTGGCCGAATTCGGCGGCTACGAGATCGCCATGATGGCCGGCGCTGTGCTGGCCGCCGCGGCCAAGCGCCGGCCGGTGGTGATCGACGGCTTCATCGCCAGCGCCGCCGCGCTGGTCGCGGTGCGGCTGCATCCGGCCGCGCGGGCCTATTGCGTGTTCTCGCATCGCTCGGCCGAGCGCGGCCATGCCGTACTGCTGGAGGCGATGGCGGCGACGCCCTATCTCGATCTCGGCTTCCGGCTCGGCGAAGGCACCGGCGCGCTGATGGCGATCCCGCTGGTGCGGGCGGCCGCCGGCATTCTGACCGAGCTGGCGGACTTGTCCGACGTGCTGGCCGGCCGCCTTGGACAGACGCAGTGACGCCCGCACTCCGCCCGTTTTTCAACGCGCTGCAATTCATGACGATCCTGCCAGCGCCGCGCGCCGCGCAGTTCGACGATGGCTGGCTGCTCCCCGCCGCCAAGTACTTTCCTCTAGTCGGCGCGCTGATCGGCCTCTTCTGCGGCGGCGTGCTGATCGCGACGTCGGCGATCTGGTCGGGGCTGGTGCCGGCCGTGTTGTCGGTGATCGCCGGCGTGGCGCTCACCGGCGCGCTGCATGAGGACGGCATTGCCGACAGCGCGGATGGGCTGTTCGGCGGCCGCACGCGCGAGCAGCGGCTGACGATTATCAAGGACAGCCGGATCGGCAATTACGGCGCCGTCACACTGATCGCCAGCCTGATCATTCGCATCGCCGCGCTGGCGACACTGCCGCCCTGGGTCGGCGCCGCCGCGCTGGTCGCCAGCCACAGCCTCGGCCGCGCCGGTATCCTGGCCGCGATGTCGATGCTGCCTTATGCGGGCAATGTCGCGACCGCGAAGCTGAACTATCCGGACCAACGACTCGATCCGGCGAAGGCCATCGTCGCCATGCTGCTGACGCTGCTCGGGCTGGCGTGGCTGATCGCCGCCGAACCCGGCGCCGCCGCCTGCGGACTGATCGGCGCCGTCGCGCTGGGCGCATTGCCCGCGCTGGCCGCCGCACGGCTGATCGGCGGCTATGTCGGCGACGTCCTCGGCGCGACAGAACAACTCACGCAGATCGGCTTGCTGCTTGGCGTCGCGGCGCTAGCCGGCCATGGTTAGTTGCACACGCCATCCCCAACGTCATTCCGGGGCGCGCGCCCTTGGCGCGCGAACCCGGAATCTCTGCTCATCACGAAGCAATAGGACTTCCCGCCGATGCGCAAACTTCTCCTGATCGGCATGGGCCCCGGCGATCCCAACTACCTGACGCTGCAGGCCGTCGAGGCGCTGAACCGCGCCAGCGTGTTCTTCCTGCCCGACAAGGGCGCCGAGAAGGCCGAACTGAAAACCGCGCGCGAAGAGATCTGCCGACGTTTCATCAAGTCTCCGGACACCCGCTTCGTCAGCATCGACATCCCGCAGCGCGCACCGGCCGGCGATGACTATCGCGCGGTGGTCGACGACTGGCACGCCCGCATCGCCGCGCGCTACGAAGCGCTGCTGACGAGCGAACTCGCGGACGGCGCGTGCGGTGCGTTTCTGGTGTGGGGCGATCCGTCGCTCTACGACAGCACGCTGCGCATCCTCGATCGCCTGCGCGCGCAGGGGCTGGCGATCGACTACGAGATCATCCCCGGCATCACCGCCGTGCAGGCGCTGGCGGCGCGGCACCGCATCGCGCTCAACCGCATCGGCGAGCCGATCACCATCACCACCGGCCGCAAACTCGCGGCTGGTTTGCCGATCGATGCCGACAGCACCGTGGTGATGCTCGACGGCGACGAGACCTTCGCCAAGATCGACCCCGCCGACCTCGAGATCTACTGGGCCGCCAATCTCGGCCTCGCCGACGAAGTCCTGATCTCCGGCCCGCTCAAGGACGTCGCCGCCGACATCAGCCGCACCCGGCGGCAGGTGCGCGAGGCGAAGGGGTGGGTGATGGACATCTATCTGCTGCGCAGGGGCGGCAAGGCCAAAGCGTAAGGCGCAAAAAAGAACCCCGGCCGCTGAGGACCGGGGTTCAATTTGGTTGCGGGGATAGGATTTGAACCTATGACCTTCAGGTTATGAGCCTGACGAGCTACCGGGCTGCTCCACCCCGCGTTAAACCTTTGCGCTTTCTTCAGAAAACCGAAGACCATCAACGCCCAAGAGCGTCGATCGATCCTCCCGGAAGCTTCCTGAGAAGGGGCCCGGGGCAGTGCCCGGGGCGCGAGGGGTGTCTAGCAACGCACGGGGGATTTGGGAAGCCCCGCGACGCAGATTTTCAAGATTATATGACGGCCGGAACCGGATGCGGTTGCGGGCGGACCGTGTCCCTGCAAGACTTCGTCAAAATCGGCCTAAAACATCAACATCGGCCGAAACGGGAGCGCACCATGGACCAGCCGTTGACCGGCTTCGGGGCCAATGCCCTGCACGACAGCTTTCACCGCATGTTCGATCGCTCCCGCGACGAGGCGCCCGCGACACTGGAGCTGCGACTCGATCGGCTGGCGCGGCTGCGCAGCCTGCTGACGGACAACGAGAAGCGATTCGAGCAGGCAATTTCATCTGATTTCGGCCATCGCTGCGCGGTCGAAACGCTGATCGCCGAGACGCTCAGTCTGCTCGGCGACATCAAGCACACCGCCAAGCACGTCAAACGCTGGATGACGCCGCGCAAGGTGAAGACCGAGTTGCAGTTCTGGCCGGGACAGAACCGGCTGATCCCGCAGCCGCTCGGCGTGGTCGGCATCATCGCGCCGTGGAATTACCCGCTGCAGCTCACCATCGCGCCGGCGATCGGGGCGCTGGCGGCGGGCAACCGGGTGATGATCAAGCCGAGCGAATTGTCGCCGGCGTTCTCGGCCTTGCTGCAGGAGACCGTCGCGGCGAAATTCGACGCCGACGAGATGGTGGTGACCGGGATCGAGGACGGCATCGCCGAGGCGTTCGCGCGGCTGCCGTTCGACCATCTGATGTTCACCGGCTCGACCCGCGTCGGCCGCATCGTCGCCGAGGCCGCCGGCCGCAATCTGACGCCCGTCACACTAGAGCTCGGCGGCAAGTCGCCGACCATCGTCGACCGCTCCGCCGATCTCGACGAGGTCGCGCCGCGGATCGCCTATGCCAAGCTGATGAATGCCGGCCAGACCTGCATCGCGCCGGACTACGTGCTGGCGCCGCGCGACCAGGTCGAGCCGCTGGCGGAGAAGATCCGCGCCGCGATGGCCCGGATGTTCGGCAGCGATCCGGCCAACGCCGACTACACCTCGATCGTCGCCGACCGGCATTATGCGCGGCTGAAGGGGCTGGTCGACGACGCCGCCGCGCAGGGCGCGACGCTGCTGCAGCCCGCCTCAGCCGACGATGCGGCGTGGAGCAGCCGTCGCAAGTTTCCGCCGACGCTGGTGCTGGGCGCCACGTCCGACATGAAGATCATGCAGGAAGAAATCTTCGGCCCGCTGCTGCCGATCCTCGGCACCGACGATGCGGCGGAGACCATCCGCTTCATCAACGGCCGCGACCGGCCGCTGGCGCTGTACTGGTTCGGTACCGATGAGGCCGCACGCGACGAGGTGCTGGCCCGCACCGTCTCGGGCGGCGTGACCATCAACGACTGCCTGGTGCACTTCGCGCAGCAGAACCAGCCGATGGGCGGCGTCGGCGCCTCAGGCACCGGCGCGTATCACGGCGAATGGGGCTTCAACACCTTCAGCCAGCTCAAGCCGGTGTTCTATCGCTCGCCTTACAACCGCTTCGCCGATCTCTACCCGCCCTACGGCGGCAAGATCGCACGGCTGTCGAAAGTGCTGCGATGGCTGTCCTGATCTGACGATGGAACGACCAGCGACCGGACGCAGAGCCGGCGCGGACAACAAACAAGAATAATCCAGGAGGAAACGATGACGGAGACCTATGACTTTGTCGTGGTCGGCGGCGGCTCGGGCGGCTGCGCGGTGGCCGGACGGCTGTCGGAAGATCCCGGCACGTCGGTGGCGCTGCTCGAGGCCGGCGGGCCCGGCGACAATTGGGTGGTGAAGACGCCCTACGCGCTGTCGCTGATGGTGCCGAGCAAGCTCAACAACTGGCATTTCGAAACGGTGCCGCAGCCGGGGCTCAACGGCCGCATCGGCTATCAGCCGCGCGGCAAGGCGCTCGGCGGCTCCTCGGCCATCAACGCCATGGTGTATATCCGCGGCCACAAATGGGACTACGACCACTGGGCCGAACTCGGCGCCGACGGCTGGTCCTATGCGGACGTGCTGCCCTACTTCAAGCGCTCCGAGAACAACGCCGAATTCAACGGCGCGTATCACGGCCAGAGCGGGCCGCTGCATGTGAACCGGCTGCGCACCGACAATCCAGTGCACGAGATCTTCCTGCAGGCGGCGCGCGAGGCACAGTTCCGGGTGCGCGACGATTTCAACGGCGAGGAGCAGGAAGGCCTCGGCCTGTATCAGCTCACGCAACACGAGGGCGAACGCTGGAGCGCCGCGCGCGCGTACGTGCATCCGCATATGGCGACGCGGCCGAACCTGCGGGTCGAGACCGGCGCGCAGGCGACGCGGATTCTGTTCGAGGGCGGCCGCGCGGTCGGCGTCGAATTCCGCAAGGACAACGAGACCCGGCAGGTGCGTGCGCGCCGCGAAGTGATCCTTGCCTCCGGCGCGTTCCAGACGCCGCAATTACTCCAATTGTCGGGCGTCGGCGACGGCGAAATGCTGCAGCGGCACGGGATTGCGACCGTGCATCACCTGCCCGGCGTCGGCCAGAATTTGCAGGACCATCCGGACTTCATCTTCGCCTATCAGTCCGACGCGCCCTACTTCACCGGCACCAGCTTCACCGGCATCGGCCGGCTGCTCTCCACCATCGGCCAGTATCGCCGCGAGGGGCGCGGCCCGCTCGCGACCAACTTCGCCGAATGCGGCGGCTTCCTGAAGACGCGGCCGGATCTCGACGTGCCGGACATCCAGCTGCATTTCGGCATGGCGATGGTCGACGATCACGGCCGCAAGCGGCACTGGGGCACGGGCTTCTCGTGCCATGTCTGCCTGCTGCGCCCGAAGAGCCGCGGCAGCGTCGGGCTGACCAGCGCCGATCCGCTGGCGGCACCGCGGATCGATCCGAATTTCTTCGGCGAGGCGGACGATCTCGAGGCGATGGTGGCCGGCTACAAGACGACGCAGCGGCTGATGGAGACGCCGGCGCTACGTGCGCTGCAGCAGAAGGACCTGTTCACCGCGAATGTGCGCACCGACGACGACATCCGCGCCATCCTGCGCGCCCGCGTCGACACCGTGTATCACCCTGTCGGCACCTGCAAGATGGGCGCGGCGAACGATCCCACCGCCGTCGTCGACCCGCACCTCAAGGTCCGCGGCCTCGAAGCCCTCCGCATCGTGGATGCCTCGGTGATGCCGACCCTGATCGGCGGCAACACCAACGCCCCGACCATCATGATCGGCGAGAAGGCGGCGGATTTGATCAGGGGGGAGATGCGTTAGCACCGCCCTCTCCCCGTCATTCCGGGGCGCGAGCGCAGCTCGCGAGCCCGGAATCCATACTCCCTGCGGCCTGGTGTTGACGCCACGCGGTCGTCGACTGTGGTCAGCCGAGAGCGCAGGGGTTATGGATTCCGGGTTCGCGCTGCGCGCGCCCCGGAATGACGGGGCGAGGGGCTGTGCTCGTGAGCTTCAGCCACTCGAGCCGCTCTGCGTTACGTGGTATCAGGCCTGATGATGGAAGCCACAAGTACATCCTCATGGTGAGGAGGCGCGCAGCGCCGTCTCGAACCATGCGCCACCGGCGCTGCGTGGCCCCATCCTTCGAGACGCCCGGCTTCGCCGGGCTCCTCAGGATGAGGACTCAGTGCTTCTGCAAAGGCCGGATTGCTTCAATCAATCGATGAAGCGTTCTACTAACTACCCCAGCAAGAACCCGCCATCCACCGTCACCACGCTCCCGGTCATATAGCGCGAGGCGTTCGACGACAGCAGCAGGATGGCGCCGTCGAGGTCGGATTCGTGGCCGACGCGGCGTTGGGGGATGCTCTTGAGGAGTTTTTCGCCGGCGGGGGTGGCCCACAGGTCGCGGTTGATGTCGGTGTCGATGTAGCCGGGCGCCAGCGCGTTGACGCGGATGCGGGAGCTGGCGAGTTCGAGCGCCATCGCCTTGGTGGCCTGGATGATGCCGGCCTTGGAGATCGCGTAGGGCGAGACGAATTTCAGCACGCTCTGGCCGAGCACCGAGGCGATGTTGATGATGTTGCCGCCCTGCTGGCGCGCGATCATTCGGCGCGCGACTTCGGTGGCGAGGAAATACGCGCCTTTGAGATTGGCGCCGATCACCTTGTCCCAGTCGGCCTCGCTGGTGTCCACCGCGAGCTTCTCGGTGGCGACGCCGGCATTGTTGATCAGCACGGTGACCGGGCCGAGCGCGGCCTCGGCCTGATCGAGCGCGCTGGCCATCGAGGCGAGGTCGGTGACGTCCATCTGCACCGCGACGGCGCGGCCGCCCTTATCCTTGATCTCCTGTTCGAGCGCCTTCAGCTTGTCGGTCTGGCGCGCGGCGAGCACGACCGCCGCGCCGCGCTCGGCGAGCACGCGGGCGAATTGCCGCCCGAGACCCTGCGAGGCGCCGGTGACCAGAATGACTTCGTTGCTGACGTCGAACAGTTGATCCATGCCGCGTTTCCCGTTGATGCGTTATGCGTTGCCCTCCCCTTACCATGCCGGACCGGGATGGCTAGAGTGCCGGCCTCACCGACATCGCCGATCATCCGGGAGTGAAACGTGGATCTGGGAATCAAGGGCCGCCGCGCGCTGGTGTGCGCATCGAGCAAGGGACTGGGACGCGCCTGCGCCGAGGCGCTCGCCGCCGAGGGCGTGCATGTGACGATGACGGCCCGCGGCGCCGAAGCGCTGGCCGCGGCTGCGGCGGCGCTGCGCAAGGCTTATCCGGATGTCGAGATCCTCGAGGTGGCCGGCGACATCACCACGCCGGACGGCCGCGCCGCCGCGCTGAAGGCCTGCCCGGAGCCCGATATCCTGGTCAACAATGCCGGCGGTCCGCCGCCCGGCGATTTCCGCAACTGGACGCGCGACGACTGGATCAAGGCGCTCGACGCCAACATGCTGACGCCGATCGAGCTAATCAAGGCGACGGTCGACAAGATGATCGAGCGCAAGTTCGGCCGCATCGTCAACATCACCTCGGCGGCCGTGAAGGCGCCGATCGACGTGCTCGGCCTGTCCAACGGCGCACGCACCGGCCTCACCGGCTTCGTCGCCGGCCTGTCGCGCAAGACGGTCCGGCACAATGTGACGATCAATGCGCTGCTGCCAGGCCCGTTCGACACCGACCGGCTGCGGGGCGTGGCGGCGGGCCAGGCCAAGGCGTCGGGCGTGTCGGCCGAACAGATCCTGCAGACGCGGATGAACGAGAACCCGGCGGGCCGATTCGGCGACCCGGAGGAATTCGGGCTGGCCTGCGCGTTCCTGTGCGGCGCGCGGTCGGGCTACATCACCGGGCAGAACATCCTGCTCGACGGCGGCGCCTTCCCCGGCACGCTGTAACTGCGTCCGCCCGTGACGCTAAGTCCTCGGCGCCGTCATCACGATGCGGACGAGGTCGGTGGCGTTGCGGGCGCCCAGCTTCTTCATGATGTTCGCACGATGATATTCGATCGTGCGGGGGCTGATGCCGAGCTGACGGCCGGCCTCCTTGTTGGTGTTGCCTGAAGCGAACAGCTCCAGCACCTCGCGCTCGCGCAGCGTCAGCGGCTCCTTGCCGGGGAAATTGTACGACGGCGCCTTCACGACCTTGCCGGGCTCCCGGCGGCGCTCGAACGCCTCGATCGCCTCCTCGACCCGCGTCACGATCTCCTTGCCGCGGAACGGCTTCTCGATGAAGTCGAGCGCGCCATTCTTGATGGCGTTGACCGCCATCGCGATATCGCCCTTGCCCGAGATCATGAAGATCGGCGCCGGATAATCCTCGGCGTGCAACTCGGCCAGGATGTCGAGCCCGGATCGGCCGGGAATATGAACGTCCAGAAGGATACAGGCCGGGCTGCGGCTGCGGGTGACGGACAACAGCGACTCGCCATCGGCGAAACAGATTACTTCATAGCCCGCCGCAGATAACACGATCGAGAGCGTTTCGCGGACCGCCGGATCGTCGTCAACGACGAAGACCTCCCCCCCTGACGACTTCTCATTCATCGCTCGACCTCCAAAAAAGCTTTGAAACTAACGCCGACAACGCAACAACCTCGTAGTACTCCGAGGGAACAACTTAACGCGCAGACAGAACCAAATCGTTACAATGAAATAAGAAAACTAGAGAATGACGGTGTCATCTGCTTCCACCGCTGTTGAGCGGAGCGATCTCCCGTGAAAAACATCGCGTCAATATTCACGGAGGCGGCCGCTCCGCCCGTAGCCCAGTCTCACCTAACTTACTCGTCGGCGAAATATTCATGAATGGGAACCTGTTGTCCGCATAGCATCATGAAGCAGATTCGAGCAAGCGCAGCCGCATTCAGGCCGACCTCGCGGGTGGACAACATGGTCCGCTGGCTGCGCTGCACTCTGCTATGGCTGCGCTGCACTGTGCTCTGCCTGCTGGCCGCGCCGCTGACGGTCAGCCCGGGATTCGCCGCCTATCCGACGCGCGCCATCACCGTCATCGTGCCGTTTGCCACGGGCGGCCCGAGCGATACGGTGGCCCGGATCATCGGCGGGCATCTGTCGATGACGCTCGGGCAGCAGTTGATCATCGAGAACGTCGTCGGCTCGGGCGGCGCGACCGCCGCGATCCGTGCGATGCGCGCGCCCGCCGACGGCTACACGCTGATCATGGGTCAGATGGGAACCCACGGCAGCGCGCCCGCCGTCCACCCGAACCTGCCCTACAATCCGGCGAAGGACTTCGCGCCGGTCGGCCTCGTCCTGGAAATTCCCGTCGTGGTGATCGCCCGTAACCCGTTGCCGGTTCACACCGTCGCCGAGCTGATCAGCCATGTGCGCACCCATCCGGACACCACGATGGGCCATGCCGGCGCCGGCTCGATCTCGCATGCGGCCTGCACCCTGCTGGAGGCGACGACCCATGTTCATGCGACCGCAAAGCCGTTTCAGGGCAGCGGCCCCGGTCTCCAGGCGATGCTCGAGGGACGCGTCGACTACATGTGCGACCAGATCGTCAATTCGATCGATCGCATCAGGGCGGGCGAAGTCCGGGCGCTCGTCATCGCGGCCGATCGGCGAAGCCCTGCTCTGCCCGACGTCCCCACCGCCGCAGAGGCCGGCATTCCAGCCTTCGATGTCTCGGCGTGGCAGGCGCTGTTCGCACCGAAGAACACGCCGCCCGAACTGATCGAACGTCTCGCCACCGCCCTAGATCAGGCCCTCGACGACCCCACGGTTCGCCAGGAACTGACCGCCCTCGCCGGCACGATCCCAGCGCCCGATGAACGCGGACCGGCCGCGCTGCGGCGGCTCGTCGATGACGAAATCGCCCGCTGGAAAAAGCACCTGAAACCCGCGCTGGCGCGGGACGACGAACGGATGGCGCCATGAGCGAGCTTGCCACCTCGTTCAGGCCCCGGCTCAAGCGATCCCAGATCGCGCTGCGGCTCGTGGCGATCGCGCTGATCGTCTCGATCATGAGCACCAACGTGGTGTTTCTCAGCAACCTGCGCGAAAGCACCGTGCGGACCGCGGAATCCGACCTGCAGCGCTACAACCTCACACTCGCCGAAGAAGCCGATCGCTCGTTCAAGTCGCTGGACCTCGTGCTGTCGAGCGTCGGCGATTATCTCGCGCGCCGGGGAGTGACGGACAGCGAGTCGTATCGCAAGGCGATGTCGGATTACACCACCCATATGCTGCTGAGGGAGAAGGTCAGCGGCCTGCCGCAGGTCGATGCGGTGACGATGATCGACGATCGCGGAAAGCTGCTCAATTTCTCGCGCTACTGGCCGATACCCGAGGTCAATGTGTCCGATCGGGACTACTTCAAGGTGCTGAGCGCCGACAGCAACCTCGAAACCTATATCAGCATGCCGGTGCGGAACCGCGGCACCGGCGCCTGGAGCATCTACATCGCGCGGCGTCTCAACGATCCCAACGGCAACTTCATCGGACTGCTGCTGGGCGCGATGTCCCAGCAGTATTTCGAGAACTTCTTCGCCGCGACGGCGCTCAGTCCGGACACCGAGATCTCGCTGGTGCGGAGCGACGACGTCGTGCTGGCGAGCTACCCGCATCGCGAGGATAGCCCGCAGCTTGCGACGGGTGGACGGGCGGCCGTCAAGGCGGGCGGCAACGTCCGCGAGGCCGCGGCCGCCGGCGGCAACAAGGCGCGGCTCCGGTCCGCCCGCATGCTGCCGAACTATCCGGTGCTGATCACCGTGACGCAGAGCGAGGAGAGCGCGCTGCAGAGCTGGCAGGAAATGGCGATGCTGCTGCTGGTGATGTCGGTGCTGACCTCGCTGATCGTCCTGACCGGCAGCATCGCGATCGCGCGGTGGTGGAACGAGCAAGCCGTCTATGCCGAGGCCGCCGAAGCGGCCAGCGCGGCCAAGTCCAGCTTCCTGGCGATGATGAGTCACGAGATCCGCACGCCGATGAATGCGGTGCTCGGACTGGCCAGCAATCTTCTCGACACCAGGCTGGATGCCGAACAGCGGCAGGCCGTGATCGGCATTCATGACGCCGGCGACAGCCTGCTGGAAATCCTCGACGACATTCTCGACTTTTCGAAGCTGGAAGCCGGACGGCTGTCGCTCGAACTGATCCCGTTCTCGCCGCGCAAGATCGTCGAGCATCCGCTCTACGTGATCGGACCGCGGGCGGCCGCCAAGGGGTTGACGATCCGGACGGAGCTGAGCGAGGAGCTGCCGGAGGCGCTGATGGGCGATCCCGGGCGCATCCGCCAGGTCATGCTCAATCTGATTTCGAACGCGGTGAAGTTCACGCCGTCCGGAACGATCGTCGTCGCGGCCGAGTGTCTGGCGAATGACGGAACCAGCGCGCGGATCCAATGGACCGTCAGCGACACCGGGATCGGCATCGATCCCGAGAAGATCGAGTCGCTGTTCAGCGACTTCGTGCAGGCCGACAGCTCGATCCGCCGGCGGTTCGGCGGCTCCGGGCTCGGCCTCGCGATCAGCCGGCGGCTGGTCGAGCAGATGGGCGGCAAGATCAGCGTGACATCGACGCCCGGCCAGGGGTCGACGTTCCGTTTCGCGCTGACCTTCCCGGTCACCGCCGACATGCCTCCCAGTGAGGAGGACCACCAGGCACAGTACCAGCAGCTGAGCGCGCGGATCGCGGCCGGCGGCCGACCGCTGCGCCTGCTGATCGTCGACGACAACCCGACCAACCGGGCGGTCGCCGTGGGGATGCTGAACGAGTTCGCGATCCAGAGCAACACGGCGTGCGACGGCACCGAAGCCATCACGGCCGCCACCAACTTCAACTACGACGTGATCCTGATGGATATGCGGATGCCCGAGATGGACGGGCTGGAGGCGACGCGCGCCATCCGCGCCAAAGGCGGCGCGCTCGCGACCGTGCCGATCATCGCGTTCACCGCCAACGCCTTCGGCGAGGACAAGGAGGCGTGCCGCGAGGCCGGCATGACCGACTACATCGCCAAGCCGGTGCGCAAGAACGTGCTGGTCGATGCGATCCTGCGCGCCTTGCCGCCCCCGCCGGCAACGAGCGCATCGACGAATGCAGCCCCGACCATCGTGCCTCCGCCGGCCGCATCCGACGACCGCGGCCCCGGTGGCGCGGCGCCATCGGTCGCCCTCGCCCCGGACGGAGCGGCGGCGCCCACACGCCTCTATGTCGGCAAGACCGCTTTCGCGCATCTCGTCGCAGAGATCGGCGAGGATGCCAGCCGCGACGTGCTCGCCGTCTTCATTCGCGACACCGAGACGCGGCTGCGCTTGTTCGACACGCTGGCGATTCCGGGCGACCGTCGCAGGATCGAGCGCGAAGCGCATTCGCTAAAGAGCGCAGCGGGCACGTTCGGCCTCGACCTGCTGGCAAGCCTCGCCCGCGATCTGGAGCGGCGCGCGCCGGACTTGTCGGAGGCCGACTATGTCGAACTGGTCGGGCGGATCAAGGCCACCTTCGCGGCGGCCCGGCAGGCGCCGGTGGGCGACGACCGGCTGGTCGAATGCGCGGCCTGATATGAGACGGCTGCGCAAGGACGCGTAACTACTCCGCGTGCACCCGGCGGGTCAGGACCGGGACCGGCGTGTCGGCATTCCAGGCCTGATACCAGCTCTCGAACGCGTCCAGCTTCAACGGGCGGGAAATGCCATAGCCCTGGCCGATGTCGCAGCCGAGTTCCTCCAGCGCCCACCATGTCTCGGCGTCCTCGATGCCTTCGGCGACGGCCTTCATCTTGTATTGATGGGCGATCGCGACCGAGGCGGCGACCACCTTCCACATATCCGGATCGACCAGGCAGTCCTTGACGAACGAGCGGTCGATCTTGAGCTCGCTGAACGGCATGCGGGCCAGCGCGGAGAGGGACGAATAGCCGGTGCCGAAATCGTCCATCGAGATTCCGACGCCCTTGATGCGCAGCCGCAGCAGCACGTCCATGGCGCGATCGACGTCCGACATCGCGGTGGATTCGGTCACCTCGATCATCAGCGACCTCGCCGGCACGCCGGTCTCGTCCAGCATCTGCTCGATCTGCTGGAGAATCGTGGTGTCGGTCAGCAGCATCGCCGACAGATTGGCGGCGACGACGAAGGACGGGTCGCGATCGAGAAAGCGCCGCGCCATCGACATCGACTCGCGCAGCATGCGCAGGGTGATCAGCTTGATCGCGCCGCTCTGCTCGGCGAGCGGAATGAACACATCGGGCCCCACCGCACCGAACGTTGGGCTGTCCCAACGGGCCAAGGCTTCACAGCCGACCACCTGCCCGCTCCGCAGATTCACCTTCGGCTGGAACACCGGATACAGCTCGTCGGCCGCAAGGCCCTGGGACAACTCCTCCGCCGTGATCAGGCGCGCATTCTTCTCCGCCCGGTGCTGCGCGGTCGAGCGACCGCCGCCCTCGAAGGTCAGCGCCTCGCGCAGCGACCGCAGATCGATCGGCTTCGGGAGAGACACCGCATCGACGATGCCGGCGGCATGCGCCATGCGGACGGTGGCGCTGAGAATCCGCTGATCGCAGCCGCTGATCACGATGACACGGCGGGCGCCGCTGTCGGCCGCGATCAGGCGCAGAAGCTCGATGCCGTCGCGGTCGCCGAGCGACAGATCGAGCGTGTAGCAATCGAACGTGCCGGTGGAGATCAGATCCGCCGCAGATTGGTAACAATCCGCGAATACCGCCTGATAACCGAGCCGATGACAGACCCCGCAGATCAGGGCGCCCTGCAGAGGGTCATCGTCAACGACGAGAATTCGTATGGTTGGTGCTTGATCGCCGTCCGTCATCAGCGCATTCGCGAGGTTGGTCGGTCTTGTCCCGCCAAGACCTCTGCGGACGACGCTAATCGCGTCTCATAAACGAAGTCTTTTGCGAATATACAACCGGAACCCGGCCGGCCCGAATGGTTAGCTTTTCCCTCCCGGGAGCTCACGAATCCATGCGATCGTCGCGGCTGCCCATCGGCCTGCCGGACTTGTTCTTGGTCTTGAGGAAACGCACGTCGATTTCCGAGCCATTGACGCGGATCAGCTCGCAGCGGCGATACGCCAGACCGGTGGACGACAGCAGCAGGAAGAATTCCTTGAGGTTGAGCCCTTCGATCGAGCCTTCGAGCTCGAGCTCCGCCTCGAAGCTCGAGACGGCCTTGAGCACGCAGCTGCGACGCCACGTGCCGTCGATGCCCATGATCCAGACCGCGTAGCCACGCCCGAATGTCACACGCTCGGTGCCGATATTCTCGGTGGTCAACCCGAACCCTCCGCTAGCGGCCGGCGAAACCCGCCGGTTTGAGACCGCCTGCGGCAAAGCTCGTCGCGGCCGCAGGCGCCACGTTCGGCAGATACACGCCGCGCCGCTTCGGACACACCTTGTAGCTGTCGGTCAGGCCGACCACCGTCTCGGCCGCGCCGAGAAACAGGTAGCCGTCCGGCTCGTTGGCCTTCATCAGACGGTTGAAGATATCGGACTTCGTCGCCTGATCGAAATAGATCAGCACGTTGCGGCAGAAGATCACGTCGAACTTGCCGAGCGGGGCGAAATCCTGCAGCAGGTTGAACTGCCGGAACTGCACCATGGCGCGCACGTCCGCATTGAGCTGCCACATCATGCCGTCCTGCTTGAAGTACTTCACCAGAAACTGGATCGGCAGGCCGCGCTGAACTTCGAACTGGGTGTAGAGACCGTTCTTCGACTTGGCGAGCACCTCGGGCGACAGGTCGGTGGCGATGATCTCGACGCGCCAGCCGTTGAGCTCGGCGGCCTTCTCCTTCAGGAGCATCGCCAGCGAATACGGCTCCTGGCCGGTCGACGACGCCGCACACCAGATCCGCAGGCTGCGCCGTCCGGCGCGCGCCTTGATCAGGTCCGGAATGACGCTGTCCTTGAAGTGGTCGAACGGCGTCTTGTCGCGAAAGAAGAAGGTCTCGTTGGTGGTCATCGCTTCCACCACGTCGTGGATCAGCGACTCCGAGCCGGCCTTCATCTTCTGAACGAGTTCGGTGATGCCGGGCACGCCGGCCTTGCGGGCGAGCGGCAGCAGCCTGCTTTCCAGCAGATACTTCTTGTCCGCCGACAGCATCAACCCGGATCTGTCCTTCAGGATCTTCTGCAGATAGTCGTAGTCGAGCGGAGTCATGGGATCCTTCCTGGCACGTTCGCGTACGACGTATCGCGATGAAGGGCGATTGATCGGTCAACGCTGGGCGTCATGGTGATGACCTCACACAGCCGCCGCGACGGACATCGTCCAGGCCTGCAGGCCGGCGCCGCTTTGCAGAGTGAAATCATCCATTCCAGAGCGCCTTTCTCGACCTTCCGGCGGCGGGCGGTGAAATAGATCCGCCGATCCGGAACTCACGTCTGACTGCTCTAGCGGTGATTGACCTTCACTCTCGTTAATTTTTGTCCCTCGTAGTCGTACCAGCAGGTCGCACGATCAGTTCAAGATACGGCGTCGATGAGCCCGCACGGCGATACAATTGTATTAGACCGAAGGCGACTCCGCACAGCGGCGGCGTCGGCGCGAGGAACATTCGGCTTCTCGTATACAAGGAAGATCGCGGCCCTACGGCGCGGCGAGCCGGCCAAATTCATCAGCCCCGACTTCGGTTGTTGGTTTAAAATTATTCAACCAGAACGGTCGCAAGAACGGGCAATTCCAATGAGCACCGTGATTGGTTGCCGGGACGGCAGCCGGCCCCGCGGTGAAATCCGCTCACCGCGCCGGCCGCATCGGCGCGCGCAGACGCGGGCCTAGCCGTGTTCGTAACGTGGACCGCAGACTTCGCCCCAGGAATGGACGATCGGCAGGCCCGCGACATTACTGCGAATATTGGCGAGCGAAATCCGCAACGCGGCGAGGTCGATCGGCTTCGGGAAGCTCTGCAGCAGGTCCATGCCGAGCGAGCGGGCGAGCGCGCGTGAACTGCGGCGGCGTTCGGAGTTCATGCCGCTGATCACGATCAGCGGCCCGGCATAATGCGCGCCGGCCATCGCCCGCATGACATCGCTGCCGTCGCCATCGTCGAGCATCAGATCGAGCGTCACGCAGTCGAACGGACGCTGCTGGATCAGCGCGATGCCCTCGGCGCAGGATGCCGCATGGGTCGCCGCATAGCCTGCTTTCTCGGCCGCCCCCGTGATCAGCATCCGCTGCACCGGGTCGTCGTCGATCACCAGCAGGTTCAGTAGGCCGAGTAATCGGTCGGCTCCGATCTCCGCATGCGCCGTATCATGGTCGCGCGTATCCATCGGCCCGCTCCTTTTGCCGTTGAGTTCACAGCAGCAGGCTTAGCGGGCCGGTGGCAAGCGTTGGTTAACTCAGCGGCCGTCGGCCGCCGCCAGACCGATCAGCTCAATCGGTGGTTGACGACGGCTTAGCAGCTTGCGGACAATTCGACGACGATTGCACTCAGCTCGGCCAGCGCCAGTCGCGCACTTCCGGCATGTCGTCGCCATGCTCGGCAATGTAGAGTTTGTGCCGCTGCATCGTCGCCCAATAGCGCGACGTGGCCGCCTCGACCTCGCCGGCGAGCCGCGGAATGCGGCGGATCGCGTCGAGGGCGAGCCGATAGCGGTCGAGATCGTTGAGGACCACCATATCGAACGGTGTTGTGGTGCTCCCCTCCTCCTTGTAACCCCGCACGTGGATATTGAAGTGATTGTGCCGGCGATAGGTCAGCCGATGGATCAGCCAGGGATAGCCGTGGAACGCGAAGATCACCGGCTTGTCGGGCGTGAACATCTCGTCGAAGCGGCGATCGTCGAAGCCGTGCGGATGTTCCGAACTCGGCTGCAGCACCATCAGATCGACGACATTGACCACGCGGATCCGAATGTCCGGGACGTATTCCCGCAATAGCGTGACCGCCGCCAGCGTCTCGACGGTCGGAACGTCGCCGGCGCAGGCCATGACGACATCCGGATCGCCCCCGTCGTTGCTCGCCCACTCCCAGACGCCGGCACCGGCTGAGCAATGCCGCACCGCGGCGTCCATATCGAGCCATTGCCACTCGGGTTGCTTGCCGGCCACGATGACGTTGACGTAGTTGCGGCTGCGCAGGCAGTGGTCCGCGACGGACAGCAGCGAGTTGGCATCCGGCGGCAGATAGACCCGAACCACGCTCGCCTTCTTGTTGAGGACGTGATCGATGAAGCCAGGATCCTGGTGCGAGAATCCGTTGTGGTCCTGCCGCCAGACGTGCGAGGTCAGCAGATAGTTCAGCGAAGCGATCGGACGCCGCCACGGGATCGACGCCGTGGTCTTCAGCCATTTGGCGTGCTGGTTGAACATCGAGTCGATGATGTGGATGAAGGCCTCGTAGCACGAGAACAGGCCGTGGCGCCCCGTCAGCAGATAGCCTTCGAGCCAGCCCTGGCACAGATGCTCGCTCAGCACTTCCATCACCCGGCCGTCCGGGCCGAGCGCGATGTCGACGCTCTCGACGTCCGCCATCCATTCCTTGTCGGTGACCTCGAGCACGCCGTCGAGACGGTTGGAAGCCGTTTCATCCGGGCCGAACAGACGGAAGTTGCTGGTCTCGAGGTTGTCGCGCGTCACGTCGCGCAGGAATGTGCCGAGCACGCGCGTCGCTTCGGCCTTGACGGCGCCGGGCGCAGCGAGTGCCACGGCGTAGTCCCGGAAGTCCGGCATCGACAGCGGCTGCAGCAATTCGCCGCCATTGACGTGCGGATTGGCGCTCATGCGGCGATGGCCGGTCGGCGCCAGCGCCGCGAGATCGTCGCGGAAGCGTCCGTTCGCGTCGAACAATTCGTCCGGACGATAGCTGCGCATCCAGTCTTCCAGCAGCCTGATATGCGCGGGGTCCTTGAAATCGGCGATCGGCACCTGATGGGCCCGCCAGGTGCCCTCCACCGGCTTGCCGTCGACTTCCTTCGGACCGGTCCAGCCTTTCGGCGTGCGCATCACGATCATCGGCCAGCGCGGCCGCGCCGTGACGCCACCGTGCCGGGCGGCGGCCTGAATCGCCTGGATATCGGCCAGCGCTTTCTCCAGCGCGGCGGCGAGCGAGTGATGCACCACGGCCGGATCGTCGCCCTCGACGACGATCGGCTCATAGCCGTAGCCGCGCATCAGGTCGGTCAGTTCCTGACGGCTGATGCGGGCGAGCACGGTCGGATTGGCGATCTTGAAACCGTTGAGGTGAAGGATCGGCAGCACCGCGCCGTCACGCGCGGGATTGAGAAACTTGTTGGAGTGCCAGCTCGTCGCCAGCGCGCCGGTCTCGGCCTCGCCGTCGCCGACGATGCAGGCGACGATCAGATCCGGATTGTCGAACGCCGCGCCGTAGGCATGCGCCAGCGAATAGCCGAGCTCGCCGCCTTCGTGGATCGAGCCGGGGGTCTCCGGCGACACGTGGCTTGGCACCCCGCCCGGCCAGGAGAATTGGCGGAACAACCGCTGCAGGCCGTTGCGATTGCGCTCGATCGCCGGATAGCGCTCGGTGTAGGAGCCTTCGAGATAGGAATTCGCCACCAGGCCGGGACCGCCGTGGCCCGGACCGATGATGTAGATCATATCGAGATCGTGCGCGGTGATCATCCGGTTGAGATGCACGTAGAGCAGGTTCAGCCCGGGAGTCGTGCCCCAGTGCCCGAGCAGGCGCGGCTTGAGATGCTCGATCCGCAGCGGCTCGTCGAGCAGCGGGTTGTCCTGCAGATAGATCTGCCCGACCGACAAGTAGTTCGCGGCACGCCAATAAGCGTCCATCTTCTGCATCAGTTCGTTGGACAACACATCCGACATCACATTCTCCGCCTCTGCATTCCAAATCTCATCCGCGCGCTCGCGCCGGCGTCCGTCGCTGATCGCGCGATCGAGCAAGGTGCGGTCGCGCCTTAGCCCAATGGCGATCAGTGTCAGTCTGGCCTGACATTAGCGCTCGCGAACGCGACGCAATGCAAGACCCGGACGTTGCCGGAGATCGTCGGCCATCCAATTGTTGAGATTACGGCGATGAAACCATGATGACAGCGTTTGACGCAGATCAACCGGGATGCCGCATTCGGTTGATTGGGATCAATGTGTTTGACCTTCAACCACGGAAGATGCCGGCCGTCAGCGCAGCGGAACTCCAGAGGCCAAGCATGTCTGAGTCCCAGCTCCGTCAAAACATCCTTGACGAGTTCGAGTTCGATCCGAGCTTCAACAGCGGACATATCAATGTCGCTGTCGAAGGCGACATCGTGATCCTCACCGGTCACGTCATCAGCTATGCCGAGAAGCTTGCCGCGATTGCGGCAACGCGTCGCGTCAAGGGCGTGCACGCGATCTCGGAGAACATCGACGTTCGTTATCCCTTCACCAAGACGGATGACGATCGCATCGCGCAGCGCGCGTCCGACATTCTCGACTGGAACGTGCTGGTGCCGGCGAACTCGATCGAAGTACAGGTCGAAGACGGCTGGCTGACGCTGAGCGGCACGGTTGACTGGCACTACGAACGCGCCGCGGCGGAAGACGACGTCCGCAAGCTCGCCGGCGTCGTCGGCGTGACCAACAACATCGTCATCAGCAATCCGCTCGGCGATCATGCCTGCATCCGATCGTGCCTGGAGTCGGCCCTCGAACGTCACGCCGAACTCGCATCGACCGGCATTCGCGTGACCGTGAAGAACGGCAACATGGTGGTGCTCGAAGGCCGCGTTGAAACGTGGGATCAGCGCCGCGCCGTGCAGAACGCCGCATGGTCGACGCCCGGCGTCGCCGCGGTCGATGACCGCCTGATGATCAACTGATCGTCGTTGATTTCTTCGACAGAGCCGTCAAAGCTGACAGCGTCCGGAGTGAGGGACGTAGCAGGTCAGCTACGAGCCCTTGGTCGATCGATTGTCGGACCTTCGAAGTACGTCTTTAAGCTCGCACGCTCGTCCCGGCCGTGTCGGTCCGGATCAGCATGGCCGCCGACCACCGGCCGGCGTCGTTCAAGACAATTAAGCGTCTTGCCGGCTGGCCGACATATCCGCCGGTCTGCCCGAGCGCGTCGGCCGCAGCGCGGAGTCGCGGACGATCGTCACCGTGCAGGTCGCCTCACTCGCCACCTTGGCTGAAACGCTGCCGCCGAGTGTGCGCAGCATGGAATTGCGCCGCGCGCCGATCAGGATGTGATCGACCCGGCTCGCCTCGGCGAATTCGAGAATCGCCGAGGCCGGATCGACCGCTTCCAGCACATGCGCGGTCAGCCGATCGTCGGACAGCTTCAGCGGCTCGGCCCAGTGCCGCAGCGCGACCAGGCGATCGACGTGCTTGTTGTGGCCGTGCTCGTCCAGCGTCCGGTCGATGGTCATGCGGCCGAGCTTGAGCACGTTGAGGCAGGCAAGCCGCGCCGAGGGCAGCGTCGCCAGAATGCGACCGGCAGTGATCCGCAATTCCTCGTTCAGCTCCGCGGCGCCCTCGGCCACATCGATCGCCACCGCGACGATCGGCGCCGAGGCGAGATGCGCCGCCAGCGTCTCCCTGCGCGGGCGTGTCAGCTCCTTGTTGAAGCGGCGACGCAGCACCGTACGCAGCGGATCGCGCTTCAGCTTCTCCGAACGCGTGGTGAGCTTCACCTCGCTGGGATGCGTGAGGTCGAACACCAGCTGCGCCGCGGTCGGGTAGCGCCACTCCGGCTGAATCTCAAGACAGCGCAGCACCACCTCCTGCAACCAGGGCGGATAGTCCGGCCGCAATTTGCGCGGCGGCACCGGATCGCGCCACAGCCGCCGGCGCATGCCGTACATCGTTTCGGTCTCGCCGAACGGCCGGATGCCGGTGGTGAAGAAGTAGAGCAGCACACCGAGCCCGAACAGATCGCTGCGCGGATCGTTGCGCACGCCGAGCAATCGTTCGGGCGCCATATAGGGCGCGGTACCGAACGGCAGACGAAACTCTTCCTGCATCAGATCAGGCAGTTGATCGCTGCAGGCGAGCCCCATATCGAGCATCACCGCCTCGCCGCTCGGGCGAAACATGATGTTGCTCGGCTTGATGTCGTGGTGGATCACATGCTGCCGATGCAGGTCCGCCACCGCGACGGCGATCTTGGCCGCAAGGCCTACGGCTTCGTCGTAAGGCAACGGCAGATCCGGCAGGCGCGACAACAGCGGCTCGCCCGCGATCCGCTCCATCACGATGTAGGGGTGCCGGGAGAAATCGGCCAGCGCGACGAACTGCGGGACGTGCGGCCCGCGCAGCCGCGGCATCAGCATCTGCTCCATCTCGAAGCTGACGATCGCGGCCGGATCTTCGCCCTCTCCCATGCGCGGGATCTTCATCACCATCGGCATCGGGTTGTCCGCCCTGCGGACCTCGAACAGCGAGGCCATGCCGCCGCGATGCAGCGCGCGCTCGATGATGTATCCGTCGATGTCGCTGCCGGGCTCGAAGGTCGGGCTGTCCATCGCCGTCACCGTCCGGCCAGTAATCGCTCGGCGAGCCAAACCGGCAGTCCGTTGTTGCGGATCCGCCTTGCTGCGCCTTCGACGTCGTACGGCACGCGGCAATAGGTCAGTTCGTGCTTGACGGTGTCGTAGAGCGCATAGGCGGCGGCCGGATTGCCGTCGCGCGGCTGGCCCACCGAACCCAGCACGGCGAGCCATTGCCGCCCCGGCAACAGATGCACCGGCACGTCGGAGGTCGGCACGAAGGTCGTCATCTTGCCGGTGACCGACAGCGAATACAGCGCCGGCTTGTGGACGTGGCCGCAGAACGTCACATGCGCGGCGACCGACTGCATGCTGCGCGAGGCGATCGAGGTGTCGGTGACGTAGATCCAGTTGTCCGGCCGCGTCGCCTCGGAATGGACGAACAACAGGTTGCTCTCCTCCTGCTTCATCGGCAGGTCGGCGAGAAACCGGCGCTGCGCGACGTCGAGCTGGCCGCGCGTCCATTCGATCGCGGCTTCGGCCTCGGCATTCATCTGCACCTTGGGATTGCCGACCGCGCTGTCGTGATTGCCGAGAACCGCGATGGCGCCGCTGCCGACGAGATCGATCACCGTGCCGACCGTCCAGTCCGGATCGCCGCCGTAGCCGACATAGTCACCGAGCAGAACGATCTTCTCGGCCCCCTGCTCGCGCGCTTTGGCCAGGCATGCCGTGAAGGCCTGCCGGTTGGCATGAATGTCGGCGAAAAGCGCAAGCAACAAATCCACCTCCCATGTAGTTCGATCCGCTTTGCCAGCGGCGTCTCTTGTTGGCAGCGCCCGGAGCGGCGCGGCGGCGGCGATGTCATCAGTTCGACGGGGTGCCGTTCGAGCTCGCGCACCTGTCTTTGATCCATCGCAAGCCTGTCGCACTCCTTGATCTGGCGCAATGGGGCGCCCGACGAGGGTCAGTATATCAGCAAAACAATCGCGTTGGAGGCGCCCATGACTGCATCCGGCAATCCAGACCCCAACAACGCACCCGTCACCGATGCCGTCGCGGCCGATGCTGTCGCTGCTGTTGTTAGCGAGTGGGAAGAGATCACCGCCAGTCCGGTCGAGCTCGAAGCCTTCGGACGCGCGATGGCCAATATGGTGAAGGACCTCGGACTGTCACCTGCCGAAGTGCGCGCGCTCGCGACCAAGGGCAGCAGCGCCAAAGAGCTGCCCTGCCTGCTGGACGCATTGCGCATCAGCATCCGGGCGCTCGCCGAAAAGGAGCCGATGCTGCTCAACGACCTGCGGCGCACCTGCGCGATGTGCGAGCACAAGGTGGAGTGCGACGCGGATATCGCCGCCGGCACTCTGGTGCCGGCCTATCAGAACTATTGCCTGAACGTCGACACGCTCGACGCACTTCAACACGACGCCAACTTCACCGCGGAGTCCTGACGTCCGACACCGCGACGGAGCGAAGACGACCTGCCGAGTTCGTCGAGGCTGGTCGAAGCTTCCTCACTACCAATGCACCATCTTGTTTGATCTGCGTCAATAATCCTTGACACTCCATGTGTCATCGTTTCTTGACAATCATGGGAGAAATGTCAGTGCGCATCCTTCTCATTCACCCGAATTACCATTCCGGTGGCGCCGAAATTGCCGGCCACTGGCCGCCGGCTTGGGCGCCTTACTTGGCGGGCGCGCTGAAGGCGAACGGATTCACCGACCTCAAGTTCATCGACGCGATGACCGAGGATACAACGGACGAGCAGTTGGCGCAGCTCATCGCCGACTACAAGCCGGACTTGGTCGGCACGACGTCGATCACGCCGTCGATCTACAAGGCCGAAGAGGCGCTGAAGATCGCCAAGCAGGTCAACCCGAAGATCGTCACCGTGCTCGGCGGCGTCCACGCCACGTTCATGTACCAGCAGGTGCTGTCCGAGGCGCCGTGGGTCGACGTGATCGTTCGCGGCGAAGGCGAAGAAATCATGGTCGAGCTGGCGCGCGCCGTCGCGTCCGGCCAATGGCCGGCGAACCGCGAGAGCATCAAGGGCCTCGCCTACACCGAGGGTTCGAACGGCGAGAGCAAGATCGTCGCCACTCCCGCGGCGCCGACCGTGAAGGACCTCGACGCGATCAGCCCCGACTGGGGCGTGCTCGACTGGTCGCTCTACAAATACATTCCGATGAACACCCGCGTCGCGATCCCCAACATGGCGCGCGGCTGCCCGTTCACCTGCTCGTTCTGCTCGCAGTGGAAGTTCTGGCGCGACTACCGCGTCCGCGATCCGAAGAAGGTGGTCGACGAAATCCAGGAGCTGGTCGAGAAGTATCAGGTCGGCTTCTTCATTCTCGCCGACGAAGAACCGACCATCAACCGCAAGAAGTTCATCCAGTTCTGCGAAGAACTGATCGCGCGCGGCCTGAACAAGAAGGTGCAGTGGGGCATCAACACCCGCGTCACCGACATCCTGCGCGACGAGCAGCTGCTGAAGTTCTACAACGAAGCCGGCCTAATGCACGTCTCGCTCGGCACCGAAGCGGCGGCACAGCTCAAGCTCGACCTGTTCAACAAAGAAACCAAGATCTCCGACAACAAGAAGGCGATCCGCTTGCTGCGCGAAGCCGGCATCGTCGTCGAAGCCCAGTTCATCGTCGGCCTCGACTCCGAGACCCCGGAGACGCTGGAAGAGACCTATCGCATGGCGATGGACTGGAAGCCGGACCTCGCCAACTGGTCGATGTACACGCCGTGGCCGTTCACGCCGCTGTTCAAGGAACTCAGCGACAAGGTCGAGGTGTTCGATTTCGCCAAGTACAACTTCGTCACGCCGATCGTGAAGCCGGCGGCGATGGAGCGCGGCGAGCTGCTCGACCGGGTGATGAACAACTATCGCCGATTCTACATGTACAAGGCGTTCTTCTCCTATCCCTGGTCGGGCACCGGGAGACGGCGCCGCTATCTGCTTGGCTGCCTGAAGGCGTTCCTGAAGGCCGGCTTCGAACGCAAGTTCTACGACCTCGGCCGCGTCGGCTATTGGGGGCCGCAGTCGAAGAAGAAGGTCGACTTCCACTTCGACACCACCCGCAAGATCTCGCACGCGCAGATGGCCGATTGGGAAGCCAATGCCGACCGTTCGCGCAAGTCGGCCGCCTCGCAGATGGCCATCGTCTCGGCCTGCGGCGGCGGCTCGGAGCAGATGACCGAGCCGACCAATTGTGAAGTCGCCAAGGAAACATTGGCGGACACTGTAGCCAGCCGCATGGTGGACACCGCCAATGACGCAGGTTCGCTCACCCGCCACTGACAGCGGGATGCCGGCGGTGTCCGAGATCGGACCCAACGCCGTCATCCAACTGATCCACGCGCTCGACGCGGCCGGTCTCGAACCGGCCGCCGCCGAGATCTTCTCGGAGGCGGCGGCGAGCGACTGGCTCGCCCATCCGCCGACCGCGATGGTGGACGAACGCCCGGTGGCCGCGATCCATCAGGCGGTCCGCCGCGTGCTGCCGCAACCGCAGGCCGCCGCGATCCTCGCCGACGCGGGGCTGCGCACCGGCGACTACATCCTGGCCAACCGGATCCCGAAGCTGGCGCAGGCCGTGCTGAAGATCATGCCAGCCTCGATCGCCGCCCGAATGCTCACCAAGGCGATCACTGCGCATGCCTGGACCTTCGCCGGCTCGGGCAAGTTCTCGGCACAGACCGGCAAGACCGTCACCTTCGAGATCGCCCACAATCCGCTGTGCGCCGGCGAGCATGCCGATCATCACGTCTGCGTCTGGCACGCCTCCGTATTTCAACGGCTGTTTCAGGCGCTGGTCTCGCCCTATACCCGGGTGACCGAGACCACCTGCGGAGCCCGCGGCGATGATTGCTGCCGCTTCGTCGCGGACTGGACCACGATTCCGGACGCCGCCAACATTTACGCCAGCCGCCGATCGACGCCGATCGCCGGCAGTTCTGAAACCATTTCCGCGCGTTGATCCGCGGACGATGTGAGAGACCAGCGATGTCGTCTGCCCTCGAAAAATACGCCAAGAGCTCGGTGCCGCGTTACACCAGCTATCCGACCGCTCCGCATTTCGCCAAGGAGTTCCCGGAGTCGGTGTATCGCGGCTGGCTCGCCCAGCTCGACACCGACGAGCCGATCTCGCTGTACCTGCATGTGCCGTTCTGCAAGCAGCAGTGCTGGTACTGCGGCTGCAACATGAAGCTCGCGTCGAAATACGGACCTGTCGCCGACTACGTCGAGAACCTGATCGACGAAATCGATCTGGTCGCCGACGCGATGCCCGGCACGATGCCGGTGCGCCACCTGCATTTCGGCGGCGGCACGCCGACCGTGATCTCGCCCGAGGATCTCGGGGCGATCATGACGCTGCTCCGCGAGCGCTTCGAATTCGTGCCCGATGCGGAGCTGGCGATCGAAAGCGATCCGCGCACGCTGACCGACGAGATGGTCGCGACCATCGGTGAGCTCGGCTTCACCCGCGCCAGCTTCGGCGTGCAGGAATTCGACCCCAAGGTCCAGGCCGCGATCAACCGCATCCAGCCGCCCGACATGGTGGCGCATGCGATGACCCGCTTCAAGGCGGCGGGCGTGTCGAAGATCAATTTCGACCTCATCTACGGCTTGCCTTATCAGACGGCCGGCGACTTGAAGCGCACGGTCGAGCAATGCGTCGAGATGCAGCCCGACCGCGTGGCGCTGTTCGGCTACGCGCACGTGCCGTGGGTCGCCAAGAACCAGCGGATGATTCCCGACGATTCGCTGCCGAAGTCGGAGCTGCGCGCCGAGCAGGCGGACGCCGCGGCGGAGGCCCTGATTGCTGGCGGCTACGTCCGCATCGGCATCGATCACTTCGCACTGCCCGGCGACTCGCTGGCCGTCGCGGCGAAGACCGGCGAACTGCACCGCAACTTCCAAGGTTACACCGCCGACGCGGCTCAGACGCTGATCGGCATCGGCGCGACCTCGATCGGCCGCACGCCCAGCGGCTACGTTCAGAACATCGTCGAGACCGGCGCGTGGGCTCGTGCCGTCGCGGCCGGCAAGCTGCCGGTGGCGCGCGGCCACGGCCTTACCCAGCAGGACAATCTGCGGGCGCATGTGATCGAGCGCATCATGTGCGACGGCAAGATCGACCTCGCCGCGGCGGGCCGTGCGTTCGGCTACGCCGACAACTGGTACGCGCCCGAGGAAGAAGCGCTTGCCGAACTGCAGCGCGACGGCGCCGTGGTCTGCGATCACGGCCGGCTGACGCTGACGCCCGAAGGCGTGCGGCTGTCGCGCGTCGTCGCCTCGGTGTTCGACACGTATTTGCGCAATTCGAACGTGCGGCACTCGATCGCCGTTTGATCTCGCCGACCAGATCCCGTTCGAACGCGCGCCCTCGCGGCGCGCGTTTTGCCTTTTGACGCAGGTCAAATCACGCCTTGCGATCCGGTGCATATGTACCTCAAGCGGTAATATGTCAGGGAGATGAGGTCCGCCGGCTCGCCGTCTTAACGGAAAATCGCTCATGCTGATGGCCACATCGGCCCTGGTCGCAGACCGTTAAGCTCCGGCGCCTATCGCTGCCACGACCGGACCGATCGAGGGATCACCAATGACCCACAAACTCAAAGTCACTGAGGATATGGTCGCCAAGGCCACCGCTGCATTCCGCGCCGCCGGCGGCAGCGACGCCGTCTGCCTGCGCGCCGCGCTGGAAGCCGCGCTCGAGAACCAGACGTTCTCGGTCGGCGACGAAGTCACCGCCCACGGCAACGTCACCGGCATCATTCTGTCGATCAATGGCGACGAGGCGCTGATCTCCTGGTCGTGCCGCGGCAAGACCATCACCAAGCTGTCCGAGCTCGATCACATCGAGCACGCCGACTCGGTGTCGTCCGAGCATTTCGCGGCCTGATTATCCGGGCGGGGTGCTGGCACCACAGCCGGTGCCCATGCCGCCGGGACCGGGAGTAAGCCGGGACCACGGCCGAACTCCACAGAATGCTGGCCAAGTTAGCTGCAACAGCGACCGGATTGCAGTCACTCCGCTTGACAAAGCGGCATCCGGACGGCGGAATCCCGCGATCTGATCTGCCGCGGGACGGGCATGACCGGTTTTCGTAAGTTTACCAGCCTTCATCTGGCGCTCGCGCTGGGGGCAGCAGCGCTGCCCGCGGACGCGCGCGCCGAATGGTGGCCGAGCCGCGCCCCGGTCGACTACGAGGATTGCGTCGAGAAGGGCGAGAAGACCGCCGACACCAAGGAAGCCAAGGCTGCCCTTGCGGCGCAGTGCGACGCCAAATTCGCCGGCCGCCGCAAGCCGGGCGGCGGCTACACTTATTTCGACTTCATGCAGAACCGCAACTTCGACATTGCCGGGCCCAACCCGACGGCCGAAGAACTGCGCAAAATGGACGAGCAATACACCGAGTTTCTCGACCAGCGGCGCCGGACGATTATCGCGGCGGCGTTCGCGGCGCGGCAGCAGCAGATCGCCGCGCTGCAGGCCCAGCAGCCGGTCGAAGCCGCCCAGGCGGCCAAGCCGCGTCCGGCCGTCGAGAAGCCCCGCACCGCGGTCGCCAAGCCCCGTCCGCGCCCCGACAAGCCGCGCACCGCCAAGCAACGGCAACGCCCCGAGCCATCGGCCAAGTTCGCTTGCGAGGGGGACCCGGTGTCCTGCGGGCTGACCGGCTTGTCGAAGGGCTTCACCGCGGTGAAGACATCGCTGTTCGGATCGGCGGCCAAACCGGGCCGTTGAGCCGCCGCGTGGACCGATCGGACGCGCGACTTGATCAGTCGCAACGCGGCAGCCGGCGAACAGCGTCAGATCAGCGACTGGATCGCTGAATCACATCCATCAGCTCGGCGATCTTCTGGCGCTGATCGGTCTTGTCGCCGCTCGCGATCGCGTGCTCGACGCAATGCGCGACGTGATCCTTCAGCACCTCTTCCTCGACCCGGCGCAGCGCCGCGCGGACCGCGGAGATCTGCGTGACGATATCGATGCAGTAGCGGCCTTCGTCCATCATTCTGGAGATGCCGCGAACCTGCCCCTCGATCCGGCCGAGGCGCTTCTGACATGACGTCTTGATGTCTGACTTCATGGCGGATATATACCCCTACACGGTATGGGTTTCAAGCGGCAAGGTGATGCGAATGCGCGGTACGGATCAGGTCAAGGACACCAGCGCGGCCGGAGCATCGAGCTGCTGCGGTTCGGCGCCGAGCAACGACGCCGCCCCTGCTACCACCGGCTCGTGCTGTGGCGGCCATGGCGATGAGGCGGCGCCCGCCGCTGCGACGAAGGCGATCGATCCGGTCTGCGGCATGACCGTCGATCCCGACATCACCGCGCATCGTTTCGATCACGACGGCACCACCTATTATTTCTGTTGCGCCGGCTGCCGCAGCAAATTCGCCGCCGATCCGGCCGGCGTGCTCGCCAAGGCCGCGCAACCTCTGGTGCTGCCGCCCCAATCGCCGCCGAAGCCGGCCGTGAAGCTGCATCAGCTGACCGATTTCGCCGCTCCGTCGTCCTGCTGCGGCGGCCATGATCATGGTCACGACCATGCTCATCATCACCACCACGAAGAGGCCGCTGCCGACGGCAAGGTGATCGACCCGGTCTGCGGCATGACGGTCGATCCGGCGACGGCGAAGCATCGCTTCGACTATCAAGGCCAGACCTATTACTTCTGCGCCGCGAGTTGCCGCAGCAAATTCGCGGCCGATCCGGTGTCCTATCTTGACAAGTCGAAGGCCAAGCCGGCTCCGGCCGTGCCGGAAGGCACGATCTACACCTGCCCGATGGACCCGCAGATCCGCCAGATCGGCCCCGGCACCTGCCCCATCTGCGGCATGGCGCTGGAGCCCGAACTGGTGTCGCTCGACGACGCGCCCAATCCGGAACTCATCGACATGACTCGCCGGTTCTGGATCGGCCTGGTGATGGCGCTGCCGGCTGTCGTGCTGGAAATGGGTGGCCATCTGGTCGGCGGCCACGGCCTGATCGACCCGGTGCTGTCGAACTGGATTCAGCTCGCCACCGCGACGCCGGTCGTGCTGTGGGCCGGCTGGCCGTTCTTCGTGCGCGGCTGGCAATCGCTGGTCACCCGCAACCTCAACATGTTCACGCTGGTCGCGATGGGCACCGGCGTGGCCTACATCTACAGCGTCGTGGCGACGCTGGCGCCGCAGGCATTTCCGCCGGCGTTCCGCGGCCATGGCGGCACCGTGCCGGTGTATTTCGAAGCGGCCGCGGTGATCACCGTGCTGGTGCTGCTCGGCCAGGTGCTCGAGTTGCGCGCCCGAGAGGCGACCTCCGGCGCCATCAAGGCGCTGCTCGGGCTGGCGCCGAAGACCGCGCGGCGGATCGAGGCCGACGGCAGCGAGCGCGAGGTCGAGATCGACAGCCTGGCGGTCGGCGACACGCTGCGCGTGCGCCCAGGCGAAAAGGTCCCGGTCGACGGCGTCATTCTCGAAGGCCGTTCGTCGCTCGACGAGTCGATGGTGACCGGTGAGTCGATGCCGGTGACGCGCGAGGCCGGCGGCAAGGTCGTGGCCGGCACGATCAATCAGTCCGGCGGTTTCGTGATGCGGGCCGACCAGGTCGGCCGCGACACCATGCTGTCGCGCATCGTCCAGATGGTCGCGCAGGCGCAGCGCTCGCGCGCGCCGATCCAGGGCGTCGCCGATCTGGTCGCCGGCTGGTTCGTGCCGGCGGTGCTGCTCGCCGCGATCGCAGCCTTCGCCGCCTGGGCAACGTTCGGTCCGGAACCGCGGCTGACCTTCGCGCTGGTCGCCGCCGTGAGCGTGCTGATCATCGCCTGCCCCTGCGCACTCGGCCTCGCCACCCCGATGTCGATCATGGTCGGCGTCGGCCGCGGCGCACAGGCCGGCGTGCTGATCCGTAACGCCGAAGCGCTGGAGAGGATGGAGAAGATCGACACGCTGGTGATCGACAAGACCGGCACGCTGACCGAAGGCAAGCCGAAGGTGACGGCGATCGTTACGGCAGACGGAGTCGAGGAGACCGACCTGCTGCGGCTCGCCGCCAGCGTCGAGCGCGCCAGCGAACATCCCCTCGCCCATGCCATCGTCAGCGCCGCGACCGAGCGCAAGATCGACCTCGCCGAGGTCGCCGAGTTCGATGCCCCGACCGGCAAAGGCGCGTCCGGCAAGGTGGCAGGTCGCGCGGTCGCGATCGGAACCGCCAGCTATCTCGGCTCGCTCGGCATCGAGACCTCGGCGCTGCGCGACAAGACCGAGCAGATGCGCGCCGACGGAGCCAACGTCGTCAGCGTCGGCATCGACGGCAGGCTCGCCGGCCTGATTGCGATCGCAGATCCGGTAAAGGCCTCGACGCCGGATGCGCTGACGGCGCTCGCGGCGGATGGCCTGAAGGTCATCATGCTGACCGGCGACAACCGCACCACCGCAAACGCGGTCGCCCGCAAGCTCGGCATCGCGGATGTCGAAGCCGAGGTGCTGCCCGATCAGAAGAGCGCCGTTGTCGAAAAGCTGCGCCGGCAGGGCCGCGTCGTCGCGATGGCCGGTGATGGCGTCAACGATGCGCCCGCGCTCGCCGCGGCCGACGTCGGCATCGCGATGGGTACCGGTACCGACGTGGCGATGGAAAGCGCCGGCATCACGCTGCTGAAGGGCGATCTCGGCGGCATCGTCCGCGCGCGGAAGCTGTCACGCGCCACCATGCGCAATATCAGACAGAATCTGTTCTTCGCCTTCGTGTATAATTCGGCCGGCATCCCGATCGCCGCCGGCGTGCTGTACCCGACCTTCGGGCTGCTGCTGTCGCCGATCATCGCGGCTGCGGCAATGTCATTGTCGTCGGTGAGCGTGATCGGCAATGCGCTGAGGCTGCGTGCGGCCGATCTGAAGTGATCATTTATTGCGACTGATAGCCGCCGGCACCCCATTGATCTACCGCAAGGATCGGGACGTCGCGGTCACTATCTTCGCGGTGGAATTTTGCCGCAGCCGCAGCCGCGGTCTTTCCGGTCAGCGAGCAGTCGAGGTCGGCCATGTCACGAATCATTGAAATTCTTCACGACGAGCACCGCAACATCGCGAAGCTGCTCAACGTGATCGAGCGCGAACTCAGCGTGTTCGACCGCCGCGAACGGCCCGATTACGAAATCTTCCAGGCCGTGATCCAGTACTTCAGGGAGTATCCGGAACTCTGCCATCACCCGAAGGAGGATGTGGTCTACCAGATCCTCAAGGAGCGCAATCCGGCGGTGGCCGGTGCGGTCGGCGATGTCGAGGCCGAGCACCAGGTGGAAGGCGAGCGCCTCGCCCGCTTCGCCCAGGTCGTCAACGACGTGCTGGCCGATCAGGAACTGCCGCGGCAGACCTTCCACGCCGCCGCGACGGACTTCCTCGAACATCAGCGCCGGCACATGGCCAAGGAAGAGCAGTTGCTGTTCCCCGCCGCGCTGGAGACGCTGACCGCGGACGACTGGGCCAAGATCGACTCGCGCATCGAGGCCAGCAAGGACCCGATGTTCGACGGCGAGACCGCCAGCAAATTCCAGAATCTCTACGCGACCATTCTGCGCTGGGAGCAGGAGACCGAGGAAGACCGCGGCCGCGCCGCCGCGACAGCGGCCCGATAATCAAGCTCCGGATCGCGACGACCGCCGCGAGACTGCGGCGGTCCCTTGCGCGACCGACAGCCGATCAGGCGCCCTGCTCTTCGCCGGCGTAGTCGGCCCAGCAATCCGGCGTCTCGTAGACCCGGACATTCGACAGCGCCGCCAGCGTCGGCTTGGTGCGGTCCCAGATCCAGATCGCGATGTTTTCGGCGGTCGGATTCTCCAGCCCCTCGACGTCATTCAGGCAATAATGGTCAAGCCGCGCCAGCAGCGGGCCGAACGCCGCCTCGATCTCGAAGAAGTCCAGCACGAAGCCGGTCTTGGGATTCACCGGCCCGGAGAGCTCCAGCTCAACCCGATAGGAGTGTCCATGCATCCGCTTGCAGCGGTGCGTCTCGGGGACATGCGGCAAATGGTGAGCGGCTTCGAACCTGAATGCTTGGGTGATCTTCATCGATGTCGGGGGTTGGGGCGCCGGGCGCCGGTCGGTTGCGGCGGACCCTATCCGAGCGCCGCCGGCATTTGAAGCCGGCGGCCGGAGAAATCGGCTCTCCGGATCGCATGGCGGGGCAGCGGTTCAGGCCGGGCGATCTCGTCTTTGGCCCCGCCGCTGGCCCCCTCGGCTGAAGCCGCGGCGTGTTATCCGCAGATGCGACTGCGGGATTCATATATTCACAACCACCCCGTAGTTTTCCGGACCATCCTCAGACTCCGTTAAGCGCTGTCCGTGCAACTTGTCCGCAACTTCGGGAGCTCAAATGACTCGCCCAGGATTCAACTTCAGGGACTTGGCGCCCTCCGCCTTGACCAGGCGATGTTGAGCGTCCCTACACTCTGGGTTGTATTTCTCATCAATTTCTTCGCCTTGGGTCTGGTCTGGACCCATGTGATGCGAAGCTATCCGAGCTTCACGCCGGCGCGTTACTGGACCGCCGGCAGCTTCATTCTATCCGCAGGCGCTGCGATCGGAATGCTGCGCGGCGTGGTCGACAACACCGCTCCGCTGATCGTGGGCGGTGGCGCGATCGTGCTGGCCGCCAGCCTGACCGGCATGGGCATCTTCAAGTTCTACGGCCGCCGGCTGAGCTGGTGGTTGGTGATCGGCTTGACCCTGTGGTGCATGACGGGGCTCGCCTTCTTCCTGCTCGTCGTCGACTCGATGGCCGCGCGGATCATCACCTACTCCGTCACCCAGGGCGTCCCGATTGCCCTTGCGCTTCCGGTGCTGCTGAACCGCACAGCCCGACAGAATCCCGGCGCCCGGATGACCGGTACCGTCGCGATCCTGATGCTCGTGACCTACACGGTGCGCTCGGTTGCGGCCCTGATGGGTGTCGGCGGCGAATTGAGCGTCGTGCATTTCAACGACTTCCAGGCGGCGATGGTGCTGATGCTGGTATTCCTGTCGATGGCGCTCAATTTCGGGCTGCTGCTGATGGCGATCGACCGGCTGCGCTCCGAAGTCGAAAACCTCGCCCTGGTCGACGACCTCACCGGCATCGCCAACCGCCGCCATCTTCTGCAGCGGATGCAGGAGCAGTGCGCGATGTCGATGCGCAGCGGCGAGGCCTTTGCGGTGCTGGCGATCGATCTCGATGGCTTCAAGGCGATCAACGACAGCCACGGCCACGCGGCGGGCGACGAATGCCTGCGCCGGTTCGCGCGCGCCGCGCAGTCGCGGCTGCGGCCGGGCGATCTGCTGGCGCGGACCGGCGGCGACGAATTCTGCGTTGTGATGCCCGCCACCACGCTGCGCGAAGGCGCGATGTTCGCCCGCTTCATCATCGAGGAGAGCCGCAGCCTGACGCAGCAGGATGGTGACGGCAAGATCACCATCGCCGCCTCGATCGGCGTGGCGCAATGGACTTTCCAGGTCGGGCTGCACCCCGAGCGGCTGATCGCGGCCGCCGACGCGGCGCTGTACAACGCCAAGAAACTCGGCAAGGATCGCTACGCGGTCCACGATCCGGCCTCGGAGACGACGCCGTCGCTGTTGCCGCCGCTGCGCAAGATCGCCTGATTTCGCCCCACCGCGAGGCTTCCGCCGATGTTGGCTCGGCTGTTTGGACTGGCGCTACTGAGCGCTGTCGCCCTGCCACTTCAAGCTGCGCTCGCCGAACCGCTTTCACCCGAGCTGACCGCCCTCGCCCGCAGCGCCGGGACGCCCGACATTCCCGGACTGCGCATTGTCTGGCTGGCGCCGTGGGGTGACTATCGCAAGGCGCCGTGGCGCAACATCCTGGTGCATCAAACCGAAGGACCGGCCGGCTCGGCGCGCAACGGCGCGCGCGAACAGGCGAAGAATCCGACCCGCCGCGGTGTAACGATCTGGGTCGAGACCGACGGCACGGTGTATTGGGCCGTGCCCGAAACCGTCATCACCACCCAGGGTGACGGCGCCAACCGCACCGACAACAAATACATCGACAACAAGCCGACCTATCGGCAGGTCACCCGCGCCAATTCGATCGGCATCGAATTCGCCGGCAACTATCCGGACGTCACCGCGCCGGCCACACCGGCGCAGATCGCAACGTGGCGCGTGCTGGTGCGCGTGCTGCAGGCCCGCTACGACATTCCGGCCGAGCGGATCTACGCCCACAACTGGATCGACTACAAGGACGCCCGCTATTGCGAAGGCTGCGAGCTCGCCAGGCTGGCGCGCGATCCGTCGTTCTAACGCCTCGGCCGCTCAGCCCAGCAACGTCGACTGGATGGTGTGCAGCCCGATCACGATGGTCAGCACGCCGACCGTGATCTGCAGCCCGCGATTGACCACGGTGAGTCCCCGCGCCGAGATCACCAGCGGCACCGCGATTGCCGCCGACAGTGCGCCCATGCCGACCATCGAGCCAAGTCCGAACAGCGCCACATAGAGCAACCCCTGCGCCGGCGTCGGCGCCTGCGACACCGCCAGCACCAAGAGCGCCGCCGAGCCGGCCATGCCGTGCATCAGGCCGACGATCAGGGTCCGCCAGCGGAAACCGTGCTCGTGGCGATGCGCCGCGGGGGCGTCGTGCCGCGCCGGCTGGCCGGCATGACTGTGCAGATGGATGTGCCGCGTGCCGTCGCCGTGCTGGTGCACATGCACGTGGACGCGATCCCGCCACAGCCGCCACAGCAGATGCGCGCCGAGCCCGACCAGCATGATGCCGACCGCGCCTTCGAGCGGCTCGGCGATGTGATCCGGGATGGCGTGACCGAGCACGATCGCAGCGCCGGCGAACAGGAACAGCGTCAGCGTGTGCCCCAACCCCCAGGTCAGCCCGTGCTTGACGATGTCGCGAATGCCGCTGCGCCGCGCCGCGATCGTCGACACCGCGGCGATATGATCGACCTCGAGCGCATGCTGCATCCCGAGCAGAAACCCCAACCCCAGAATTGCGAACATCGGCCCCCGATCGTCTGCGTTGCGCCGGCAAATTGCGGCAATACCGGAATGGTGTAAGTTCGCGATCACAACACGGCCGCAGAGCCGGAACAAGGGAGAAACCAGCATGTTCGCCAGACCATTGGCGGCGGCAATGATGACGTCCGCGCTGCTGTCACCGTCCGTCGCCTCGGCGCAAGTTTCAGACGACGTCGTCAAGATCGGCGTCCTCACCGACATGAACGGCCCGGCCTCGACGCCGACCGGCCAGGGCTCGGTCACCGCCGCGCAGATGGCGGTCGAGGATTTCGGCCGCAGCGTGCTCGGCAAGCCGATCCAGGTGATCGTCGGCGATCATCAGCTCAAGCCGGACATCGGCGCAACTCTGGCGCGGCGCTGGTACGACGTCGAGCAGGTCGACCTGATCGTCGACGTGCCGGTCTCCGCGGTCGGCCTCGCCGTGCAGAACATCGCCAACGAGAAAAAGCGGATGTTCATCACGCAATCGACCGGCGCGGCTGATTTCCACGGTAAGTTCTGTTCGCCTTACGCGATGCAGTGGGTCTTCGACACCCGCGCGCTGGCGGTCGGCACCGCGCAGGAAGTGGTCAAGCGCGGCGGCGACAGCTGGTTCTTCATCACCGACGACTACGCGTTCGGCCAGTCGCTGGAGAAGGACGCCGCCGCGGTGGTCACCAAGACCGGCGGCAAGGTGCTCGGCTCGGTGCGCCCGCCGTTCGCGACGCCCGACCTGTCGTCCTTCGTGCTGCAGGCGCAGGCCTCGAAGGCCAAGATCATCGGCATCGCCGGCGGCCCGCCGAACAACATCAATGAGATCAAGACCGGCGCTGAATTCGGCGTGTTCAAGGGCGGCCAGCAGATGGCGGCGCTGCTGGCGCTGATCACCGACATCCACTCGCTCGGCCTGCCCGCCGCGCAGGGCCTGCTGCTCACTACGTCGTTCTATTGGGACATGGACGACAAGACCCGCGAATGGTCGAAGCGCTACTTCGCCAAGATGAACCGGATGCCGACAATGTGGCAGGCCGGTGTGTACTCGGCGGTGACGCATTATCTGCAGGGCATCAAGGAGGCCGGCACCGACGAGCCGCTGAAGGTGGCCGCCAAGATGCGCGAGAAGCCGATCGAGGACTTCTTCGCCCGCAACGGCAAGCTGCGCGAGGACGGGCTGATGGTGCACGACCTGATGCTGGTGCAGGTGAAGAGCCCGGAGGAGTCGAAATATCCGTGGGACTACTACAAGATCCTCACCAAGATCTCCGGCGAGGACGCGTTCGGCCCGCCTGATCCCGCCTGCCCGCTGGTGAAGAAGTAGCTCGCTTCACAATCATCGTCTATGATTCGTCATGCCCGGGCTTGTCCCGGGCATCCACGTCTTACAGCCTCGCGATCTCGAAGGCGTGGATGGCCGGGACGAGCCCGGCCATGACGGCGTGAGACGATCATCGTATCAAAAAGGTGCCCCATGGATTACCGCCCGCTCGGCCGCAGCGGCCTGAAGGTCTCGCCCCTGTGCCTCGGCACCATGATGTTCGGCGGCGCGACCGACGAGCCGACCTCGGCCCGCATCATCGACAAGGCGCGCGAGGCCGGGATCAATTTCATCGATACCGCCGACATGTATTCGACCGGGATCTCCGAGCAGGTGGTCGGGCGCGCAATTGCCGCGCAGCGCGATCACTGGGTGCTGGCGACCAAGCTTGCCAACCAGATCGGCGATGGCCCGAACCGCGGCGGGCTCTCGCGCCGCTGGGTGATGCAGGCCGCCGACGCCAGCCTGACGCGGCTCGGCACCGACTGGATCGACATTTATTATCTGCACAAGGAAGACCACAGCACGCCGCTGGACGAGACCGTGCGGGCGATCGGCGATCTGATCCGCGCCGGCAAGGTCCGCTATTTCGGCGTCTCGAATTACCGCGCCTGGCGCATCGCCGAGATCTGCAATCTGTGCGACCAGCTCGGCATCGATCGCCCGATCGTCAGCCAGCCCTATTACAACGCGATGAACCGAATGCCCGAGGTCGAGCAGATCCCGGCCTGCGGCTTCTATGGTCTCGGCGTCGTGCCGTATTCGCCGCTGGCGCGCGGCGTGCTCACCGGCAAATACGCGCCCGATGCCGCCCCCGACAAGGACAGCCGCGCCGGCCGCGCCGACAAGCGGATGCTGCAGACCGAGTGGCGGCCGGAATCGCTGGAGCTGGCGCAGCGGATCCGCGCGCACGCCGAAGCCAAAGGCGTCACGGCCGGCCAGTTCGCGGTGGCCTGGGTATTGAACAACGCGCTGGTGACCTCGGTGATCGCCGGGCCGCGCACGGAGGCGCAATGGGACGATTATGTCCGGGCGCTCGACGTGACGTTCACCGCCGAGGACGAGGCGCTGATCGACAGTCTGGTCGTCACCGGTCATCCCTCGACCCCCGGTTACAACGACCCCGCCTATCCGATCGAAGGCCGGCCGGTGCGCCATCCGGGCTGAGCGGACCGGCTCTCAGATGGAACAATTGCGGCCGATCAAGCTGCGTCGGCCGCGGTAGCTCTAATCTGGAGCCCTGCGTCCCCGCATCCGCGAGCGGACGCACCGCGCAGAGCCGGAGACGACACCATGACCAGTCCCCACTTCCATGCCGTGATCTGGATAGACCACCGCGAGGCGCGGGTGTTTCACTTCAATCCGCACGAAGCCGACAAGCTCGTGCTGCACGCCGACAATCCGAACCGCCACATCCACCACCACCGCGCGATCGGCTCGGGGCACGACCCGGAGGATCAGCACTTTCTGCGCCAAGCGATGGAGGCGATCGCCGATGCCGGCGTGGTGCTGATCGTCGGCCCCGGGCAGACCAAGCACGTGTTCGAAAAGTTCGTCGCCGAACACGATCCCGCGCTCAAGGCGAAGATCGCGGCGGTCGAGACCGCCGACCATCCCACCGACAACCAGATCGTCGCCCACGCGCGCAAATATTTCAAAGCCGAGGACCGGACGACGCCGCAGACGAAATGAACGCGACGGGGCCGGGCGAACCAGCCGGCCCCTCGCTCACAAGTAAAACCTCCGGCGGCTTGGAGCATTGTGTTTGCCCGGCATCCATGCCGGTTGGCGGCCGCGACACTAGCATGGTCATATCGTCAGGCTGGTGAGGGTCAGCATCATCTCGTTCGCCGCCGTCACGACCTTTGTGCTGGCGGTGTAGGCCTGCTGGGCTTGGATCATCGTCGTCATCTCGTCCTGAACGTTGACATTCGACGTCTCCAGGAAGTTTCCGACCACCTGACTATAACCGTCATATTGGGCCGGGCCGGATCTGGCCGTCGGCGCGAACGTCCCGCCGTCGCCCTGCGTCATGAAGCCCTCACCGCGAAAGGTGGCGACGGGAAGCGCGGCGACATTCACCGTCTGCCCCTTGGAATACGTCCCTTGCAGCGTGCCTGCCGCACTGACCGACAGACTCTGCAACACACCAAGGGTCGGCAGTTCGGTGGTCATGTCGAACTGCAGCGGCTGAACCGTCGCGCTCTTCGCCTGGGTGACAGGATTGATCGGGGATCCCATCAGATAGTAGCCGGCGCCGTTGACGAGATATCCGTCCTTGTTGAGATCGAAATCGCCGCGGCGCGTATAGGTCGTCTTGCTGGTGGTGAATGTCGGCTGCCCATTGGTGGTGACGCCGGTTGGCGCCGCCACCGTGAAATAGCCGTCTCCACCGATCGCCATGTCGGTACTTGTCGTCCCGGGGACGAACGACCCCGCGTTGCCGTTGGTCAAGACGGACCGCCAGACAACCGTTTCCGACAGCTGCGACGGTGTGACCAGATCCGCGAAAGCGGTATCCGTCGCCTTGAACGCAGTCGTCTGCGCATTGGCGACATTGCCCGATATGTTCTGTAACGCGGCCGACTGGGCCTGCAGTCCCGAGGTCGCCGTCCAAAGCGCGCCAAGTGATCCCATGAGGAGCCCTCCGATCCATGTCCACGCGTCGCGTGACGCGCATGCTCGGAAGCATTGCAAGGCGCAAGCCACGTTCGACACCCAAACAAATCAACGACATCACTGATCATCCCCGTAGATTGCCGGAGCGATCGCTTGATCGGAACGCGGAAAATCCTGCCTCGCCGCTGCTACTCGAATTTCCCGGTACAGTTACAGATACTTGTCCAAATTGATACAAACGAAGCGCGATAGTTACTTGGTTGATGACACCCATTATCACGCCGTCGACAATCAGGGCGGGGATGCCTCCGGAGCTCAGCCAACCACGCGGTCGATAAAGTCCGATGCGCGGCTCTCTCCGCATCGCGCCCGGCCTTGCGCCGAACGTCCACGCCCTGCGATCGAGGTGCAGCAGAGGCGTGGATGCCCGGGACACGTCCCACCGCAACGAAGGCCATCGGCGATGCGGTCGCTGCAATTAGTCACGCGATTCGGCTGCCTCCTTGGAAGAGCGCCGCTGCAGCGCAAATTCCACACGAAGCAATTTCCTGCAGTCTGTCCGCGAGCGAAGCGTTCATCCTGGCGAAATCGACGCAATCATCAGCAGGATGCGCCAACCTGTCCGCATCGTCGGCATTGCGCCGTCAGGCCGTCCACGCCTATTATTCGGCTGCGACGATCTGAAGATCGCGCCAAGAAGACGGGATGGAAACCTATGAAACTTTTCGGACTTGCGGCCGCGCTCGCGGCGGCATCGTTGCTCGCGCCTAATGTCGCGCTGGCACAAAAATCCTACGGCCCGGGCGCCAGCGATACCGAGATCAAGATCGGGAATTTCGTGCCCTACAGCGGTCCGGCGTCGGCTTACGGCATCGTCGGCCAGGTCGAGATCGCTTACGCCAAGATGCTGAACGAGAAGGGCGGCATCAACGGCCGCAAGATCAATTTCATCTCGTATGACGACGCTTACTCGCCGCCGAAGGCGGTGGAGCAGGCCCGCAAGCTGGTCGAAAGCGACGAGGTGCTGTTCCTGTACCAGACGCTCGGCACGCCCTCGAACACCGCCGTGATGAAGTACCTGAATCAGAAGAAGGTGCCGCAATTGATGGTGTCGAGCGGCGGCACGCGGTTCGGCGATGATCCGAAGACCTATCCGTGGACGATGCCGTTCAATCCGCCCTACCAGGCGGAAGGCCGGATCTATGCGAAGTGGATTCTGGCGACCCATCCCAACGCCAAGATCGCCGTGCTGGTGGCGAACGACGACTACGGCAAGGACATCTACAAGGGCGTCAAGGACGGGCTCGGCGACAAGACCTCCCTGATCATCTCGGAAGCGACCTACGATCTGACCGACCCGACGATCGACTCGCAGATGGCCAAGCTCAAGGCCTCGGGCGCCGACATGTTCCTCAACCTGTCGACTCCGAAATTCGCCGCGCTGGCGATCCGCAAGATGGGCGAGATGGGCTGGAAGCCGATTCACGTCCTGAACAACGTGTCGGCGTCGGTCGGCGCGGTGATCAAGCCCGCCGGAATGGAATTCGCGCAGGATGCGATCACCGCGAGCTACGTCAAGGACCCGACCGATCCGACCTGGAAGGACGATCCGGGCCTGAAGGAGTGGGACGACTTCCTGCAGAAATACATGCCGGGCGCCGATCGCTCGAACGGCCTGCTGCTGTACGGCTACGGCGCCGCGCAGACGCTGGAGCACATCCTGAAGCAGGCCGGCGATAATCTGACGCGCGAAAACATCATGAAGGTCGCGACCAGCCTGAAGAGCTACGCGCCGTCCGCACTGCTGCCGGGGATCACCATGAACACCTCCCCGACCGATCACTTCCCGATCGAGCAGATGCAATTGATGCGCTTCAAAGGCGACCGCTGGGAGATGTTCGGCAACGTGATCGAGGCCAAGCTGACGAACTAGCACCAGCGCTGGAAGCGACGACGGATGCGCGGGGCCAGCCCCGCGCATCATTTATTTTCATCGAGCGATGAGCGCTGCCTCATCAACAGCCGTCATGCCCGTGTGTTGAACGCACGGCACAACAACATGATCCCGCGCCTACTAGGCCGGCCGGCCAAGCCGGACGATGACGGCGGAAGGTGACGCCATCGCCTTGCTTCGCTACCCGGTCGCCCCCTCCCCCGCGATCCGTCCGTCCACAACGCGCACGATGCGGTCGCACTTTGCCGCAAGATCGTCGTTGTGCGTCACCAGCAGAAACGTGGTGCCGCGCTCGCGGTTGATCTCGCGCATCAGGTCGAAGACGTCACCCGCGGATTTGGTGTCGAGGTTGCCGGTCGGTTCGTCGGCGAGTACCAAGTCCGGATTCATCGCCAGCGCGCGGGCGACGGCGACGCGCTGCTGCTGGCCGCCCGACATATTAGTCGCACTGTTGTTGCGCCACTTGCCGAGACCGACGCGGTCGAGCAACTCATCCGCACGCTTTTCCATGACCGCATCCGGACGGCCGCGGTCGACCAGCATCGGCATCATCACGTTCTCCCGCGCCGTGAAAGCGGCGATCAGATAGTGATACTGGAACACGAAGCCGATGGCGTGGCCGCGCAGATGCGTCAGCGCGGCGTCGCCGAGCGTGCCGGTGTCCTGGCCGCTGATCAGCAGCCGGCCGCCGGTCGGCCGGTCGAGCAGACCGATGATGTTGAGCAGCGTCGACTTGCCGGAGCCCGACGGTCCCATCAGCGCCAGGAAGTCGCCGGAGTTCATCGCAAGGTCGATGCCATGCAGCACCTCGGTCTCGACCGGCGTGCCGACATTGTAGGACTTGCGGATCTGTTCGAGACGCAGGACTTCAGCCACGGATCGCCACCACCGGATCGAGCCGCGCCGCCCGTAGCGCCGGGGCGATCGCGGCCGCGACGCCGGTGGCGGTGGCGAGCACCGAAGCCCAGACGAACAGATCGGTATCGATGATCAGCGGAAACAGCTCGCTGCCGTCGACCTGACGGGCGGTGCGATGCCACACGATCAGCGCCAGCGCGCCGAGGCCGGAGCCGATCAGCGAACCGACGAAGGCGAGCAGCCCGCCCTGGATTAGAAACACCCGCAGGATCTGCTCGCGCCGCGTTCCCATCGCGCGCAGGATCCCGATGTCCTTCGACCGCTGGATCACCGACACGATCAGCACCGCGGCGATGCCGAACGCCACCGACAGCCCGACGAACAGCCGGATCAGCGTGTTGGAGTTCTTCTGCGCCTGCACGGCGGTGAAGAACTGCGCGTTGGTCTTGATCCAGCTGTCGGCCTTCACCGGCAGCATCGCCTGGATCTCCGCCGCGATGTCCTCGGCGGCGTAGATGTCGTCGACGGTGAGATCGATCGAGGTAACGCCGCCGATCAGGCCGAGCATGCTCTGCGCATTGCGCAGCGTCACGAAGGTGGTGCGCTGGTTGGCGGCCTTGTTGCCGAAATCGAAGATGCCGTTGATGGTGAGAACGCGATTGCCGGCGAGCGGCGTCGAGACGATGATCTTGTCGCCCAGCGTCGCGCCGAGATCGCGCGCCAGCTCGGTGCCGACCAGGATGCCCTCGGTGGTGATCTGCGGACTGCCGGCAACGATGTAGTCCGGCACCTTGACGATATTGAAGTAGATCTCCGGCTCGATGCCGGTCAGCGTGATGGCGCGGTTGGTGTCGCCGCGCAGCGCCAGCGCCGAGCCGGCCGCCGTGGCGGCAGCGTTGGTCACTTCGGGCCGCGCCTGCATCTCGGCGCGGATCTTCGGCCACTGATTGATCGAGATCACCCGCTGGGTCGGACGCTGCACGGTGGCCGACTCGAATGTTCCCGGCGCATCGCGCAGCGGCCGCGCCACCTGGTCGGGCGGGATCAGCTGGATCTGCGGCTGCGAGGTCAGCACGCGCTTGATGAAATTGGCCTGAAGCCCGGCCAGCATCGCCGACATGAACACGATGACGCCCACCCCGATGGCGATGCCGCCGACGATCACAAGCGTCTGCAGCGCGCCGTCGAGCAGGAAGCGGACAGCGGCGATCCACGCGAACGACAGCAGCCGGTTCATGGCACGACCGCCCGGAGACGTTGGCCTGCCTTCACGCCGGCGGTCAGCGGGACGACACGGTCGCCCGGCGCAAGGCCGTCCAGCACCTCGTAGAAGCCGACGCCGCGCAGGCCGAGCCTGATCTTCTTCACCACCGCACGCCCGCCCACCGCCGCCAGCACGTAGGGCGCAGTGGCGACGTCGTGCACGGCGCGCGCCGGAACGATGATGACGTCGTCACGGCGCGCGGTGGCGATATCCACCGACACCGTCATGTCCTGGCGCAGATAGTCCGGCGCCGGATCGACCTTCAGCTTGACCTCGACCGAGGCGCGATTGATGTCGACCGACGGGTTGATGTAGCTGAGCGTCGCGGTGAAGCGGCGGTCCGGATAGGCGTCGGCCGAGGCCACCGCGTGCTGGCCGAGCGCGAGCTGGCCGAGATTCTTCTCGTCGATCTGCACCACGATCTGGATCTCGCCCGCGGGCGCCAGTACCAGCAGCGCCCTGCCGGGCTGCACCACCGTGCCGCGCTCGACATTGCGGGTGATCAGCACGCCGTCGCGCGGCGCCGTGATCAGCGCGTAGCCGAGCCGCGCCCGCGCGGTGCCGAGATTGGCCCGCGCCTGGCTGAGCTGGGTCTCGGCCATCACGTAGTCGCTGCCGCCGAGGCTCGAGGTGTAGAGCTGCAGTTCGGCGGTGCGGACCTGGGTGCGGGCGACGTCGAGATTGCGCGTCGCGTCGTCCAGCGTGGCGCGGGTGCCGAAGCCCTTGTCGGCCAGCTTCGACGCGCGTTCATAGGCGGCTTCGGCATTGAGCAGATTGGCCTGAGCCTGCTTCAGGGATTGGTCGGCGGCCGGCCCGGTCAGCTCCTTCAGCTGCCGCATCCGCGCCTCGGCCTGCGCCACCGCGCCCTCGGTCTGCACCACCGCGGCACGCAGTTCGCTGTCCTCGATCGCGATCAGCTCCTGGCCCTGCCGCACCTGCTGGCCCTCGACCACCAGCACGTCCTTGACGGTGCCGGTGATCTGGCTGCCGATCTCGACCCGGTATGGCGTTTCGATGTGGCCCGAGGCGACCACCGTCTGCACCAGATCGCCGCGCTGCACCTCGGCCACCACAACTTCCGGGCCGAGCAACAGCCGCGTCAATCCGAGTGCCGCGGCGATCAGGATCAGGGTGATCCCCAGCGCCGGCCATTTGTGGCGCCACAGCGCGCCCGCCCACGCGGCCGGACCGGAGGTCCGCGCCGATCCGGTCGCTCCGCCCGCCAAGTCCGCCTCGACCCGCATGGTGATCCACCGACTGCCCAGCCGACCCGTAGCGTCGGGACCGGGCTGCACCATTGCGGGAGATCAATTGCGGGCCGCCCTGCCCATGATCAAAATTCCGGTCTCGCTGCGGACATCGTCCGCCCTCCTCGACGGACAAGGAATCCGGATGATCGCTGCTGCCCTGCTGGTGCTGATCGTTGGCGCGCTGTTGTTCGGCTCCGGCTGGCTGTCCTGCACGATCGCGCGCAGGCTGGAAGCGAAATTCCCGCCGCAGGGCGCGTTCGTCATGGCCAACGGCGTACGGATGCACGTGCTCGATCTGCCGCCCGCGCAGCCATCGGACCGCCCGCTGCCGACAGTGCTGCTGGTGCACGGCGCCAATCTGTGCAGTGAGGATATGCGGCTGGCGCTCGGCACGCGACTGTCACGGCGGCTGCGGGTCATCATTCCGGACCGGCCGGGCCAGGGCTACAGCGCGGCCGGCGTCGGCCCGCTCGCATCACCGGCCTATCAGGTGACTCTGCTCCGCGAGGTGCTGCGCGAGCGCGGCGTATCCGGCCCGCTGATCGTGGTCGGGCATTCGTTCGGCGGCCTGATCGCGCTGCGCTACGCGCTCGACAATCCCGACACCGTGCAGGGCCTGGTGGTGATCAACCCGACCACTCACCCGCGGCCGCACGGCATCCGCTGGATCCAGCGTGTGTTCGACGTGCTGATGAAACCCTCGATCAACTACACCGTGCTGCCGCCGATGTTCATGGCGATGATGGGCCGCGTCGCGACCCGGATCTTTCGGCCTGAACCGCCGCCGCCGGACTATGCCGATCGCAGCCGGCTCGGTCTGGCGCTGATGGCGAGGCGGTTCTCTGGCAGCCTGCAGGAATATTCCGGACTGCGCGACCAGTTGACCGACCACGTGCCGCGCTACCCCGCGGTGCAGGTCCCGACCGTGATCATCGCCGGCAGCGCCGACCCGGTGGTGCCGCCGCAGATCCACGCAGAGGCGCTGGCGCAAGCGATGCCGCGCGCGCGGATGATCCGCATCCCCGGCGCCGGGCACATGGCGCACCATGCCCACGCCGAGGTGATCGCCGCCGAGATCGAACGGCTGGCCGGTTGCGCCGGCGGCGCGACCACGCTGCGTGCGGTGGAACGGCCGCTGCAGGCCGGGAGCCAGCAACCGGCTTGACATCGGCGGGTCCAGCGATGAAACCCGAAGCGGTTCGACCGCGTTCCACCCGACAGGCAGGAGATTCCCGGATGACCGTCTTCAAGCTGATCTGCGCCGTCGCAGTGGTGTCGCTCGCGGCCAGCGCGCCCGCGGCCGCCAAGCACAAGCATCGCCATCACCGCCACGCCGGCGAGGGCTCGCTCTACATCCACAATTTCGGCCCGCCGGTCTGGCCCGACCAGCCGTTCGCCTATTACGACGGCCCGACCTCGGCGCTGTGCAAGCAGGGCGCCGCCGCCTATCGCGGCCAGGATGGCCGCCGGCATCCGTGCTATTGATGACGCCGCCCACCGCTCGTACCGGATTTGAGCCATGACCGACCTCGCCCCGCCCGAAGACATCCGCAAGATCGCGACCGCGCTGCTGAAGACGGCGATCGAGATCGTCTCCGAGGAAGACGGCGGCGCGCACAATCAGTGCAAGCTGTGCAACGCCTCGGTGCCGTGGCTGCAGACCGGCGACGAAATCAAGCACGCGCCCGACTGCCCGGTCGTGCTCGCTCAGCGCATCCTGTCGTCGCGGCCGAAGCTGCACAGCGTCTAGCGCCGCGTTTTTCCAAGTAATGCCGTCATGGCCGGGCTTGTCCCGGCCATCGACTTGTTTGCGGCTCGGCAAAACTCAAAACGACGATGCCCGGCACAAGGCCGGGCATGATGAAGTTCGAGCAAACCGGCGGTGCGGTCCGGACTAGTTCACCGCATCGCGTGCGGCGGGCGCCGATGGCTGGCTTGCTTCGGCGATGGTTTCCTCCGCGATCCAGCGCGTGACGGCGCGCAGGTCGCCGCCGCTGTTCTCAAAAGCGCGGAGCTGCGCGTCGGCAGAGCTGCCGCGGCGCAGGATGTCGCGGCAGGACTCGACCTCCGCCGTGCAACCCAGCGCCTCGGCATCGACGCGAACCATCTCGATCACCCGGTCCAGCGCCTCGGCGATCGGCACCGCGCCGTCGCGCGAGGCGAAGCTGCAGTCGGTGCCATAGCGCTGGGCGCGCCATTTGTTCTCCACCGCGATCGCGCGCTCCACGGCGCTGACCCTCGGCGTCTCCGGCATCTCGCCGAGATGGCGGACCAGCGCGCGATACAGGCACGCGATCGAGACCGCGTCGTCGAGCCGGGTGCAGACATCCGGCGCGCGCAGCTCAAGCGTCGGATGCCGGAACGACGGGCGCATCGCCCACCAAACATGGCTCTCGTCCGGGATCACGCCCGACTTCACCAGCGCGCCGATGTAGTCCTCATAGCCCTGCTGATCCTCAAACAGCTCCGGCAGCCCGGTGCGCGGCAATTCGCTGTACGCGGCGAGCCGATAGCCGCGGAGACCGGTGTTCTCCGAATTCCAGAATGGCGACGAGGTCGACAGCGCCAAAAACAGCGGCAGATGCGGAATCATCGCGCACATCACCGGAAAGCGCTTCTCCGGCTGCGGCAACTGCACATGCACGTGCATGCCGCACAGCATGTTGCGATAGCCGATCACCTGGAGGTTCTCGATCATCTCGAAATAGCGCGGCTTCGGCGTCGGCTGCGACGCGCGCCATGACGCGGTCGGATGGGTGCTGCACGCCATGATGACGAGGCCATATTGCGCCGCGACCGCCGAAACCTCGCGGCGCAGGAAGCGCAATTCCTCGCGCGCGTCCTTCGGATCGACATGGACGTTGGTGGCGACCTCGATCTGCGCCTGCAGCATCTCGCGCATCACCTGGCCGCCGGTCGACCAGTTCGCTGCTTCGAACAATTCGTTCGGAGTCAGGATCGCGGCCTCGCCGGTCACGGCATCGGCGAGGAAGTACTCTTCCTCGATGCCGAACGAATAGCCGGTCGCCTCCGCGCCGCCGCCGGCCGCGGAGCGGATCACGATGTGGCTCTGGTCACCGCTGAGATTGAGCCGGAGCCGCTCGATAATCTTCGGATCAAATTGCATGTTCTTGCAGCCAGGCTTCGAGCAGCGCCGCCTGCCACAGCCGGGAATGGCCCTTCGGGCTCATCTCCGCTTCCGGGTGCGCAAGCATGTGATCGATGAAATCGGATCGATACAGCCCGCGCTCGCGGGCCGCGCGCGAGGTGATCACATCGCGAACGTAGTCGAGGAAATCGCCTTCCAGATGCCGGAGCGACGGCACGGGGAAGTAGCCCTTCGGCCGGTCGATCACTTCGGCCGGCAGCAGCGACCGCGCCGCCTGCTTCAGAATGGCCTTGCCGCCGTCCGCAACCTTCAGCCGCGACGGCATCCGCGCCGCGAGCTCGACCACCTCGTGATCGAGGAACGGCACGCGGGCTTCGAGACCATGCGCCATCGTCATGTTGTCGACGCGCTTGACCGGATCGTCGACCAGCATGATCTCGGCGTCGATCTGCAACGCCTTGTCCACCGCCGACGTCGCTCCCGTCTGGGCGAAGAACGACTCGACGAACTCGGTGCTGGCGTCGTCGCCCAGCATGTCGTCGGCGAGCAGCTTGCGCAGATCGTCGTGCTGCCAGTCGAAATAGGCGTCGCGATACTGCTCGGTGGCGTCGTTCGCGGTGAGGAAGGACGGATACCAGCTATAGCCGCCGAAAATTTCGTCCGCGCCCTGCCCGCTCTGCACCACGCGCACGCGCTTGGCGACCTCGCGCGACAGCAGATAGAACGCGACGGAGTCGTGGCTGACCATCGGCTCCGACATCGCGCGGATCGCATCTGGCAGCACGCCGAGCGCCTCGCTGCCGTCGATGCGGATCTGCTCGTGCTCGGTGCCGAAATGCTTGGCGATGATATCCGAATAATAGAACTCGTCGCCGCTCTGGCCGCCGACGCTGTCGAAGCCGATCGAAAAGGTGCGGACGCTGCCGTGCCCGAGCTTGGCGAGCAGCGCGACGATCAGCGACGAGTCGAGACCGCCGGACAGCAGCACGCCGACCGGCACGTCGGCGACACGCCGGCGATCGACCGCCGCCAGCATCGCGTCGTTGACGGCTTCGCGCCACTCCTGCTCGCTGAGCCGGCGATCGCCGGCGCGCTCGCCGACCGTGAACTGCCAGTAGCGCTCGCTCGTCTTGGTGCCGTCCGGCGCGATCGTCAGGATGGTGGCGGGCTCGAGCTTCTTGACGCCCCTGAGAATGGTGCGCGGCGCCGGCACGGCGGCGTGGAAGCTGAAGAACTGATGCAGCGCGACCGGATCGATGGCGCGATCCACGCCGCCCGCGGCCAGCAGCGCCGGCAGCGTCGAGGCAAAGCGTAAGAAGCCGTCGCCCTCGGTGTAGTACAGCGGCTTGATGCCCAGCCGATCGCGAACCAGCACGACGCGCCCGCTGTCGCGCTCCCACAGCGCGAAAGCGAACATGCCCTTGAAGCGGCGCACGCAGCCCGCGCCCCAGGCGTGATACGCCTTGAGGATGACTTCGGTGTCGCCTTCCGAGAAGAAGCGATAGCCCTTGGCCTGCAGCTCGGCTTTCAGCTCGCGGAAATTATAGATGCAGCCATTGAAGACGATGCCGAGGCCGAGCTCGTTATCGACCATCGGCTGCTGCGACGTCGACGACTGATCGAGGATCGCGAGCCGGCGATGGCCGAACGCCATCGCGCCGTGCTCTACCCCATGCGACAGCACGCCTTCCGCATCCGGACCACGCGACTGCATCGCACGCGTCATCGTCCAGAATTCCGGAAGCCGGACATCACCCTTGGTGCGGATCTCTCCGCAAATTCCACACATCTGCTCAGGCCTCGCTTGCTGCTCTTTCAGGCGCGCGCGACAACCCTTTGAGCACCGGGATGTTCCGATTTCCGTTCATCTTGCATGAACGGCAGCAGCTCGATCTGATGCGCCGAGCGAGACACCAGTACGTGATTGGCCGGAACCTCGGTCCAGCCGGGCTCGCCATCGTACGGTTCCGACGCGACGATCAGACGATCGCCGGCCTGCCGATAATACAAGGAATTCGCCGCATCGTTTTCGGCGAAGCGGAAGGCGTAGAGATCGTGACCGTTAGCGAGGGCGGCGGTAAAGCGCATCCGCTCGCGCAGACCGTTCTCGTTGAGCAGCGCGCCGAGCCGCGTCATCACGGTACGCGTCGCCGCAATCGGATCCTCGTCGATGCCGGCGCCCATGATGGCCAGAAAGATCGCCTCCGAATCCGTATTGCCGCTGCGCGACGGATATAGCGGGTCCGGGATCATGGCCTCGATGCGGCGCCGCAGCCGGCTCCAGCTTCCGACGAAGCCGTTGTGCATGAACATCCAGCGGCCGCAGGCGAACGGATGGCAATTCTGCCGCGTCACCGGCGTGCCGGTGGCGGCGCGGACATGCGCAAAGAACATGTGGGACTGAAGGTGCCGGCACAGATAGCGCAGATTTTCGTCCGACCATGCCGGCCGAGTCTCGCGGTACAGACCCGGCTCCGGATGCACGCCGTACCAGCCGAGCCCGAAGCCGTCGCCATTGGTCGGTCCGGCCGACTCACGCGCGCGCAGACTCTGCGTGATCAGCGAATGCACCGGCTCGGTAACGTAGTTCTCGAAGAGAGTGGTCTCTCCGCGATAGGCAATCCAGCGACACATCGGGAACCTCGGGTGACGGACGCGGCGTTGTGACGCGCGAATCCGCGCGACGCCGCGTGTCGGGGTCAATCGCCGCAGGCCGCTGCGGTTCCCATTTTGCGCGTTCCGGCACAGGAACCGACCGCCCGCATCATTGGCGAAGATGGCGACGCGAATGTGCCTCCAACAAGGAGACGGGGCGACCTCCTCCGAGGCCGCCCCGTGTCGTTCGTTTGTTCGCTCGACGATTTGCCTTGCCGATTACTTGCTCACCAGCACCACCTTGCCGTCCTCGATCTTGACCAGATGGGTCACGGCGGGGCTCTGTCCGCTCTCCTTGCCGGCCGGCCCGACCTTCTCGAACTTGATCTTGCCGGTCAGCCCCGAATAGCTGACCTCCCACAGCGCCGCGCGGATCTTCTCGGGATCGGCGGCGCCGGCTTTCTCGATCGCCTTGGCCAGAACGTTGACGGCGTCGTAGCCGCGAGCGCCCTCCGGCATGCCGCCCGGAGGCAGGCCAGCTTTGCCCCAATCCGCGATGAAGACCTTTGCTGCTTCCGGATCTGCGGCCGTCTCGGGAAACCAGGGCGCGAACATCGCGTCATGATACGAGTCGTTGGCCGCCGTCCCGGCCTGCGCGATCAGCTGATCCGGCAGCGTGCCGCCGGTGGTGACGATGCGCCGCTTCAGGCCGAGCGACTGTGCCTGCTTCATCAGCAGCGTCATCTGTTCGACGCCGGTGGTGATGAACAGCGTGTCGCTGTCGGTGCCCTTGATGTTGGACAGCTGTGCCGACACATCCTGCGCGGCGGCGTCCATCGTCAGCGACTTGTTCACCGTGAGGCCCTGGTCCTTCAGCATCTTGCCGAATTCGGCGGCGGCGCCGAGGCCCCAATCGTTGTTGACGGTGAGGAAGTCGGCCTTCTTGATGCCGAGCGGCTCAACGAAACGGGCGAAGCTCTTGGCTTCGGTGCCGTTGGTCGGGCTGATACGGAACACATAGGGATTGCCGAGCGTGGTGATCTTGTCGGCGCTCGAGGTCTCGACCACCATCGGCACCTGATATTCGAGCAGCTTCGGCATCACCGCCAGCGTGTAGGTCGAACTCCACGCGCCGACCAGCGCCGGCACCTTGTCGCGGGTGATCAGCTTCTCGGCGACCGCGGCCGCCTCGGTCGGATTGCTCTTGTTGTCCTCGATGACCAGTTCGAGCTTCTTGCCGAGAATGCCGCCCTTGGCGTTAATCTGCGCCGCGGCGATCTTGGTGCCCGCCGTCACCATGTTGCCGGCAGCCGCGACCACGCCGGTCAGCGGCTGATTGACGCCGATCTTGATGACTTCCTGCGCGGCAGCGGGGCCACCGATGCCGACGACCAGGGCGGCACACGCCATCCACGAACGCGACGAGCTCATCTTCATCTCCTCCTTGGCCGAACCAGGTTGACGTGGCGCCGCGCGGTCGCACGGTCGATTGCGCTAATAGCATAACTTTAGGATGTTTCCGGTCAACGGCCCGCAACGGCGATAATTCCAGCAGCCATTGCCCAACTTCGGCGCAGTCGCGCCGTTGCCGCACCTAGACCTATTGTGCTATTTATAGAACTTATTAAAGCACGAGCGCGGCGATCGTTCAGCCGCCCGCCCCGTGCGGCGAAGACCACGCGGCGGTACGGATATCAGGAGGAGACGGCAGCATGGATCTCGAAGGCAGCGTGGCGATCGTCACCGGCGGCGCGATGGGGATCGGCTTCGCCGCCTGCGAGGCGCTCGCCGCGCAGGGCGCCGCGATCCTGGTGGCGGACCGGGCGAACGCCGCCGCCGCTGCCGAGACGTTGCGCAGCCGTGGCTATCGGGCCGCCCATGCGGACACCGATGTCGCCAGCGAAGCCGACACCGCCGCGATGGCGGAGGCCGCGCTGCGCGCCTTCGGCCGCATCGACATCCTGCTCAACAATGCGGCGATCTATTCGACGCTGACGTCGAAACCGTTCGAGCAGCTGACCGTCGCCGAGTGGCGCACCATTCTCGACGTCAACGTCATCGGCCAGTTCCTGTGCTGCAAGGCGGTCGTTCCGCATTTCAAGGCGCGGCAGTCCGGCCGTATCATCAACATCTCCTCCGGCGTCGCCTTCAAGGGCAATCCCGGCATGCTGCACTACGTCGCCACCAAGGGCGCGATCGTATCGATGACCCGCACGCTCGCCACCGAACTCGGCGACCATGGCGTCACCGTGAACAGCGTCGCGCCGGGCTTCACGCTCAGCGACGGCGTGCACCGAAATCCGGAACTCGCCGGCGCGGTCGCGGCGTTCTCGGTGCGCAATCGCGCGCTGAAGCGCGACATGCTGCCGACCGACCTCGGCGGCGCGATCTGCTTCTTCGCCGGCCCGCACGCCGCGTTCATCACCGGACAGACGTTGGTCGTCGACGGCGGCGCTTACTACCACTGACGCAACACGCAGGAGGCCTGCTATGAGCTACATCCGCGAAGCATGGTACCCGGTGGTCTGGGCCGATCGCGTCGGCCGCGAACTGACCCGCCACGTGGTGCTGGAAGAGCCGATCGTGATCTATCGGCTGCAGGACGGCGGCATCGCCGCGCTGCAGGACTCCTGCCCGCATCGCCTTGCACCGCTGTCGCTCGGCCGGCTCAAAGGTGACGATATCGAATGCGGCTATCACGGCATGACGTTCGACTGTGCCGGCAAATGCGTGCTGATTCCGGGACAAGATATCATTCCAGGCCGGGCCCTGGTGCGGGCCTATCCGGTGCAGGTGAAATACGGGCTGGTGTGGCTGTATATGGGCGACGCCCGCAACGCCGATCCGAGCAAGATCTTCCACATCGAACAATACGATGACCCCGCCTGGCACGCGGTGCAGGGCGATACGCTGCGGATCGAATGCAACTATCTCAGCCTGTGCGACAACCTGCTCGATCCGGCGCATGTGACGTTCGTCCACGCCACCACGCTCGGCACGCCGGCCGGCGCCACCGTCCCGGTGAACAACGAATATCACGGCAACGAGATCTGCGTCTGGCGCTGGATCCGCAACGCCGAACCGATCGGCGTGTTCGCCAAGTTCGGCGGTCTCACCGGCATGGTCGATCGCTGGCACTATTACAATTACAGCACGCCCAGCTACTTCAAGATCGACATGGGCTCGTGCCCGACCGGCAGCATTCCGGACATGGAGCGCCGCTCCGAAGGCACCCAGATGTACACCTGTCACGTGCTGACGCCGGTCGATCAGCGCACCGTGCTGCAGCATTGGTTCCACGTCCGCAATTTCCGCACCAACGAGTTCGAGATGGACGCCGACCTCAGCGCCAGCCTCGACATGGCCTTCCGCGAGGACAAGGTGATTCTCGAGCGCATCCAGCTCGAGGAAGAACGCGCGCCGGATTTCAAGCGCATCATCCTCGGCATCGACGCCGCGCCGATGAAGATGCGGCGGATGGTCGACAAGCTGATCCAGGCGGAAGCTGCGCCTCGCCCGACTGCATGACACAGGGCGACATCCGGCCCGATGATCGAAATAGATGCACGCACTGCGGATAATTTGCGCTCGTCGGCCGGTGCTGCGTCGCTAAGATTCCAGCGTGAGCCCCGACGATCTTCCCAGCGGCAACGCGCTCACCATCGAGAGGTTGGCATGACTCCGAACGAGCCTTCCACCATCGTCCTCGACATCGTCGCGTCGGTCACGGCGGGCATCCCCGTGTACTACACGGTGCCGGCTTCGGCAGAGCAAAATGCAAGCCTCATTCCGATGACGGCGCCGGTGAGCCTGTTGGATGGGCTCGGCGGCCTGCGCGGCGCCGTGCAGCCCGCTCTCGACGCGATGAAGCCCGAGCGCGTCGGTCAGCCCGCCTTCGCCAGCTTGCGTGTCGTCTTGGCGGGCTTCGGCACCAGATCGCGGCGCAGCGCGAAGCAATTGCGCTGATAATGAAACTCCGCGACGTAGATCGCGACATTGGCGCTGTCGACCAGCACCAGGCGGCAATCGGCCGTCGGCTCGCCCAGTCCGACCCGCAGCAGCTCTGACGTTTCCGGATCGGCGACCCCGATCGTCACCGTCTGCAACGCACGCGCGACGTCGATGTCGGGCATCTCCATGATGCGCGGCAGCGCCGGCTTGCGATTGAAGGTTCGGCGATCCCGCGCATAGATCTCCCGCGACAGCCGCAGATTGGCGACCGCGAACGGCTCGCGCCGGCTGAACTGCACGCTGCGCAGCTGAACATAGTCGGGCGCCAGCACTCCCTCACCGGCCTGCAACAGCGGCGGTGCGGCCTGCTCGTCGATACTCACGATCTTGATGACGTTGTCCCGGACCGACTCGATGACCGATTCGAGATCGTTGGCGAGATTGAACCAGTGCTTCTCCTTGGGACGCCCGGAGATGAACGTGCCCTTGCCGCGGATGGATTCGACCAGACCATCATCGCGCAGCAGATCCAGCGCCTGCCGCACCGTGATCCGCGCAACGCCGAACTCCGCCTCGAGCTCCTCGATCGTCGAGATCTTGTCGCCCTCGCTCCAGTGCCCACTCTCGATCCGCTGCCGCATCACCGAGGCGACCTGCAGATACAGCGGCACACGGTTACGATCCCGATCTTGGCTTCGCATGGGCGTGGTGTCTCGTATCACGTGAATTGGATCGCCTAGCCGTGCGCATCCGGCCACAGCGACCGCCCGGCCGATGCGCCGGACACCAGGACTATAGCGGCTCTGCCGCGTGGAAACATCTCAAAGTCTTTATAATAGACTTAACTGCCCCGGCGGCTTCCGCGCTCCGACCCCCCTCACTCGTACAAATAGCGCTGAAAGCCCACGAAGGTTTCGCGGATGGCCTGCACGCTGCCGAGCTCAGCCGCCGCGTCGTCGATGGTGTGGTACCTGAGCTCGACCAATTCTGCGAGCTTGTCCTGATCGAGCTCGCTGACTCCCTGGCTGACGTATTGGGCCAGGACAAAATCGAGAAACGTCTGCAGCTTGCCGTCGTAGTGCGTGAAGATGTCGGTACGCCGCGTCTCGACCCGTTCCGACCGCGTGATCGGCGCCAGCGCAAACGCGATGTAGCCAAGGACGTCGAACACATCGCTCTTTTCGGCATTAATCATCCGACTGATTTCGAGCAATTGCTCTTCGCCGAAGCCACTCTCCGACAGTGCCTGCAGCAACGCCTTGCGGGTGTCGGGCTTGCTCCATAGCCGCCGCAACTCGTCCTCGTCCTTGAACAGCCGCGGCAATTCGCCGAACAGCTTCTCGACCATCTGGTTGGCGGAGATCGGCTTGCCGTCGGGGCTCCAATAGCTGGTCGCCATCATGTGCTGGATGGTGCGCTCCTTGCCGTCCGCCAGCTTGATCTTGATCTGCTTCGGCTGCTCGGACGGCGGCTCTGGCTCGTAGTAAGCGCCTTCCTCTTCGCACCCCGGAGCTTTGGGCGGCTTCGGGTCGGCCGCGGGCGGCTCCATCGGCTCGCCGTCCCATTCCGGATCGTTGAAATGCTCGTAGGCCTTCACAAAGTCATAGATCGTGAAATAGTCCTTGCCGTCGAACAGCCGGGTGCCGCGGCCGATGATCTGCTTGAACTCGATCATGGTGCCGATCGGCCGCATCAGCACGATGTTACGGACGTTGCGGGCGTCGACGCCGGTCGACAGCTTCTGCGACGTGGTCAAAATCGTGGGAATTGTCTTCTCGTTGTTCTGGAAGGTGCGCAGCCACTGGTCCCCAAGCGCGCCGTCCTCCGCCGTCACCCGCACACAGTAGTTCGGATCGCTACTGGTCTTGATTTGGTTGACCAGGTCACGCACCAGCGCTGCGTGGGCCTGGGTGGCGCAGAACACCAGCGTCTTCTCGCGCTGATTGATCTGCTCCATGAACAACTTGACCCGATAGCGCTCGCGCTGCTCGATCTCGATGGTGCGGTTGAATTGCGGCTCGCGGTAGCGCTTGCCTTCCTCGATCTCGCCTTCGATCACCTTGTCGTCGGGCGTGTAGACATATTCGTCGAGAGTCGTGGCGATCTGCCGGACCTTGAACGGCGTGAGGAAGCCGTCGTTGATGCCGTCCTTCAGCGAATAGCTGTAAACCGGCTCGCCGAAATAGGCGTAGGTATCGACGTTGTCACGCCGCTTCGGCGTCGCGGTGAGGCCGAGTTGCACCGCCGGCGCAAAGTAGTCGAGAATGCCGCGCCAGTCGCCCTCGTTATTGGCGCCGCCGCGATGGCACTCGTCGATCACGATGAAATCGAAGAAGTCCTTCGGGTAGTCGCCGAAATACGGGGCGGGCTGGCCGTCCTCGTCGGTCCCGCTCATGAAAGTCTGGAAGATGGTGAAGAACACAGAGGCGTTCTTCGGCACCCGGCCCTTCTTGCGGATTTCCTCCGGCTTGATCCGCGCCAGCGCATCTTCCGGAAATGCCGAGAACGACAGATAGGCCTGGTTGGCGAGGATATTGCGGTCGGCCAGGAACAGGATGCGCGGGCGCCGCTCCGGCTTGCGGGTCAAATTCCAACGACTTTGAAACAGCGCCCAGGCGATCTGGAACGCGATCGCGGTCTTGCCGGTGCCGGTCGCCAGCGTCAGCAGGATGCGCTGCTGGCCTGCGGCAATCGCTTCGAGCGCGTTCTCGATGGCGTTGTGCTGATAATAGCGGGTCTGCCAGGTGCCGCCACGCTCTTCGAACGGCACCGCCGCGAAACGGTTGCGCCACTCGTTCGGCGTCTTGAACACTTCGGCCCATAATTCGTCGGGCGTGGGATAGCGGGAGACATAAGCCTCCTCGCCGGTCTCCATGTCGATCCGGTAGATGCGCTTGCCGTTGGTCGAGAACGCGAAGCGGGCCTGCAGTTTGGTCGCATAGGCCTTGGCCTGCCCGACGCCCTCGGTGTCGCCCTTGCCGACCGCCTTGGCCTCGATCACCGCCAGCTTGTGATTGCGGAAGGTGAGGACGTAGTCGGCGATTTCTTCCCGGCCGCGCCGGCCGGCGCCCTCGATCCGTCCCGGCGCGATCATCTCGCGGCGGACCCGGCTGTCCGCGACCACGCCCCACCCGGCCGCCCGCAGCGCGGGGTCGATCAGTTCGGCGCGGGTCTCGGCCTCATTCATGCGGCCTCGTCCCTCTGGCGAGGATCTGCTATAGTCGACGCCGGTCGACGGGCAGGAGTAGCGAATGAAGATCGCAGACATGGTCTACGAGCAGGTAAAGGCGCTGCCCGATCCGCTGGCGCGGGAAGTGCTGGATTTCGTCGAATTTCTGCGCGATCGGCAGGACCGGGCCGACTGGCGCGACCTGATGAATGCGCAGGCGAACTCACTGGCGCCGGTCTGGGACAATGCCGAGGACAGAGTCTGGGACGATGTTTGAACGCGGCGATCTGCTGCTGGTCCCGTTCCCGTTTTCGGACCTCTCCGCCACCAAGCGACGCCCGGTGTTGGTCCTGACCGCGCCTGACAGCTACGGCGACTTCATTGCGCTGCCGGTGACCTCCCGGCCGCAGTCGGACCACGGACTGCCGATCTTGCCGGACGATTTGGCAGGTGGGACGTTGCCGGCTCCGAGCTGGATCCGAACCAACCGTATCGTCACACTCAATGTCAGCCTGGTGATCAAATCCATCGGCCGCGTAACCGAACCTGTGGTCGCGGCGGCCGTGGACCGGTTTAGCGCATATGTCAGCTCTTCCGAACGAAGCTGAAGCTGCCATGCGGCAAGCATTTGTCGCCAAGCGTGCTTCGCTCGACCTCTCTTCCCTGTAGGTGCGGGTTGGGCCGTCGGTCATTCGGCGGCTTCTTTGATCGCGCTCAAGGGCGGAGCGGTCAGCTCACCGGAGAAGGCCTTCTGCAGGATGGATTGCTTCAAACTTTCAAGTTCTAACATCCTAGTTTCATAGTGCTTCTCTAACCGCCTCGCGGCCGACGACAATTCATCAAACTTATCCGCGAACTTCCTCTGCAATTGGACGCTGGACGGAAGATCAATTTTCTGCCCCCGCAAGATGGTTGCATTGATATTCGCTTGATTAACTGAACGGGCTGCCTTCGAACGTATCCTTGCTAGAAAATCGTTTGCGTTCATCAAGTACGCTGCAAAACGAGAATCCATCTTCTCGGGATCAAACGTTACGCGAATAAGATAGGAAGCAAAACAGTAGTCACCCTCAAGATCGAATCGCCCAGTTTTGCCGACTAAGTCGACGCTATTTGTTCTATTGAACAGAATGTCGCCCCGCCGCAGTCGATAGGACTCGAATTCAGCACGATCAATATTGATATACTTCATTCGGCCAGAATCGACCATTGCGCCTCGCTGAACCTCGCCCATACGGAAGATTCTGTAGCCCACCCCGTCCGAGTTCAACGTCCCTGATAGACCGTATTGCGTGGTCGCCACATCACCTATTTGCAGACTAATCCAATCGTCGCCCTTGGCCGTAAAGACAGCCGATACACTCCCCTCAAACAAATCACGTGCATTCTTGAGATTCTTCTCGGCGTTGGCGATCGCCGTCGCCAGTCCCGCAAAGGCCTCATCCAGAATGGCGACAATGCGGTGTTGTTCGGAGAGCGGAGGAAGAGGAATAGGCACTTCTTTGAGCTTTCCTCCAGATAGTTCTTTGAAGGTCGCACCTGTGCCCAAGTCATTTAGCAAGCCGACGACACTGCCAAGATAGTAATAGAGATACTTAAAGTGGATACTCGGCTTTGGAACGAGCCCTTTGCACCCCTGATTGGTTGCCATGGGAATGCTATTAATTACGAGATGACCAATTGGCGCCCGCGAAGACAGAATAACAGAATACGCGGGCAACAGGTTCGCTGCCGTGAGGCCCGCGTCCGTCAACCGCCTAGCTGTCGTATCCACGTAGGGGTCGCTTCGACGGCCCATTTCGGCCGGCGTTATCCACATGTGCTTCCCGCCCCAGAAAGTAGCAACATTAGTCTTGGGTGTTCCGCCGTTCACAACGTCGCAAACATCACCAATCGAAGTATCTCGCCACCCCTCCTTCACAGCATCCTCCCGATGCCTTCGAGAATCTCCGCGCTCTCGGCATCCAGCGCCATCATCTCGGCGATGATGTCCTTCGGATCGCGCAGCGCCGTTTCTTCTGCCTTGTTCGGGTTCTTCACCGACAGATCATGGGTCGCCTTGTCGATGCTCTTGACCTCGACGCTCCACGACTTGGCGCTGTCCCTGAACTTCGCCTGCAGCGAGACGAACTCCTTCAGATCGTCGTCGTTCAGCGGATTGGTCTTGCCGAGATTGCGGCCGGGGTCGCATTTGTAGAACCAGATCTTTCGCGTCGGCGCGCCCTTCTCGAAGAACAGCACCACGGTCTTCACGCCGGCGCCCTGGAAGGTGCCGCCCGGCATGTCCAGCACGGTGTGCAGATTGCAGTTTTCCAACAGCTCCTTACGCAGGGCCACCGAGGCGTTGTCGGTGTTCGACAGGAAGGTGTTCTTGATCACGATGGCGGCGCGACCGCCGGCCTTCAGCGACTTGATGAAATGCTGCAGGAACAGGAACGCGGTCTCGCCGGTCCTTATCGGAAAATTCTGCTGCACCTCCGGCCGCTCTTTGCCGCCGAACGGCGGATTGGCCAGCACGATGTCGTAGCGGTCCTTGTCCTGGATGTCGTCGATGTTCTCCGCCAGCGTATTGGCGTGCACGATGTTCGGCGCGTCGATGCCGTGCAGGATCATGTTCATGATCCCGATCACGTAAGCGAGGCTCTTCTTCTCCTTGCCGAAGAACGTCTTGTCCTGCAGCGTCTTCAGGTCCTTGGACGACAGGTCCGGCTTGCCGCGCAGATGATCATAGGCTTCGCACAAGAAGCCGGCCGAGCCGCAGGCCCCGTCATAGATGCGTTCGCCGATCTGCGGCTTGACGACCTGGATCATCGCACGGATCAGCGGGCGCGGCGTGTAGTACTCGCCGCCGTTGCGCCCGGCATTGCCCATGTTGCGGAGCTTGCCCTCGTAGAGTTCGGACAGCTCGTGCTTTTCACGTTGGGTTTTGAAACTGAGGCCGTCGACCAGTTCGAGCGCGTCGCGCAGCGAATAGCCGCTACGGAACTTGTTTTCGATCTCGGAGAAGATCTCGCCGATCTTGTATTCGATCGTGTTGGCGCCTTCGGCGCGGCGGCGGAAGCCCTTCAGATAAGGGAACAGCTTGGTGTTGACGAATTTGATCAGGTCGTCGCCGACCATCGCCTTGTCGTGGTCGAACGTGCCGTCCTTCTTCTTCGGCGCCGCCCAGCTCGACCAGCGATACCGCTTGTCGATAATGTAATCGTAGGCCTTGCCGTGCAGCTCGGCCTTCTGCGCGTTGGCGCGCTCCAGATCATCCAGATATCGGAGAAACAGAATCCACGAGGTCTGTTCAGTGTAATCCAGCTCGGTGGCGCAGCCTGCCTCTTTCCACAATACGTCGTCGATATTCTTGAAGGTCTGTTCGAACATGTCCTGCCGCTTGCCCTGCCCTGCCGGTCTTTACGCGCCCCGGTTGAGGGCAACCTAGCAGGGAGGCGGGCGAGACAAAACGAAATCGATCAATCGACGCTTCGTGAAAAGTGGCTCAGCCGTCTTGGTGGGCCCGGCAGGACTCGAACCTGCAACCAGACCGTTATGAGCGGCCGGCTCTAACCATTGAGCTACAGGCCCCGCCGGGGCCGCCGGAGCGGCAGGGGGCAGATGGCCATACAATGCCGCGCGGTCACGGGCAATCCATAGCTGGGTGCGCGCTGATCTTTGGCCACCCTAGCAAAATGGCATAGTCATCGCGGCGCGGGGCCGGCGTTCGGCTCCAGCTGGGCTTCCAGCGCGGCCTTGTCGAGGACCGACCAGACCTCCGCGATCTTGCCGTTCCGGATTTCGTAAAACACGTTCTCGGCGAAGCGGACCCGGCGTCCGTCGATGGCGAGGCCGAGAAAGCGGCCGGTCGGGGTGCAATCGAACCACAGCCGGCTGGCGATGCGCTCGGCGTCGCAGACCAGCAGCTCGAGGGCGAAGCGCAGGTCGGGGATATCGCGAACGTTCTGCTCCAGCATGGCGCGATAGCCGGCGAGCCCCAGCTCGTTGCCGTTGTGGCGCACCTCGTCGGCCACGAAGCCGCCGAGCGACGGCCAGTCGCGGCGATTGAGGCAGGCGATGTAGTCGCGATAAAAGCCGGCGAGATCCTGATCGCGCATCCATGCTCCCTGCGGACAGTGCTCTGGGCGTTTGCGCCCGCCAGCTACGCCACCGCCACGCTCGCCCCGCCCCGGCGCCGCCGCGAGCGCAGCCACAGCGCGGTGACGATGGTGACGTTGACGGCGTTCCAGGCGATGCCATTGAGGAAGGCGGCGGCGTAGGAGCCGGTGGCGTCGAAGATTGCGCCGGAGATCCAGCCGCCGAGCGACATGCCGACCACCGAGGCCAGGATGACCAGGCCGACGCGGGTTGCAGCCTCGCGCGCCGGCATCGCCTCGCGAACGATGATCGCATAGGCCGGCACGATGCCGCCCTGGAACAGGCCGAACATCGCCGAGATCAGATACAGCGACGGCAGGCTGTCGAAGAACAGGTAGAACAGCAGCGCCGCGCCCTGCGCCACCGCGCCGATCAGCAGCGTCGGAATGCCGCCGATGCGGTCGGCCAGAAAGCCGGAGCCGATCCGGCTGACGATGCCGAACGCCAGCATCAGCGACAGCATCTCGGCGCCGCGCGCGACGCCGTAGCCGAGATCACCGCAATAGGCGACGATGTGGACCTGTGGCATCGCCATCGCAACGCAACAGGCGATCGCGGCGACGCTCAGGATCGTGGTCAGCGTATTGGTGCCGAGCTGCAGGTCGATGCGCGGCGCCGGCGCGACCGCGGCGACGTGCGGCACGGCGGCGCGCATCCGGGCGCGCAGAACAAGCAGCGTCAGCGTCATCGCCACCACGCAGAACGCGCCGATCGCCAGATGCGTGGCGCGCCAGCCGTAAGTCTGCGTGCTCCAATTGACCAGCGGCGGCCACAGCGCGCCGCCCAGATAATTGCCCGAGGCGGAGATCGTCACCGCGAGGCCGCGATAGCGCTCGAACCAGTGCGACACCGCGGCCATCAGCGGCCCGAACGTCGCCGAGGCGCCGACGCCGATTACCAGATGCATCAGGTTGAATTGCCATTGCGCGGCCGACAGCCCCGCACCCGCATAGCCGGCCCCGATCAGCAGCACGCCGCTGCCGATCGCCGCGACGATGCCGAACCGGTCGGTCAGCTTGCCGGTGGCGACGCCGCCCAGCCCGAAGCCGAGCATCGCCATGGTGAAGGCCAGCGACGCCGCGCCGCGGCTGGCACCGAACTCGGCCTGCACCACCGGCAGCACCACGACCACCGACCACATCCCGACGCTGCCGATCGAGCCAATGACAAGCGCGAGCGCCAGCCTGATCCAGGCCTGACGCGAGTCGAGCACGAATGCCGGCCTTTGGCCGGTCGTTGATGAAGGCGTTTCCACGCCACAGCTTTGCCGCATGGTCGCAGGCGGTCAAGCGGCACCCGCGGCGTCCGGCCAAGCACAGCGGTTAAAGGCTCGTTAACTCTTTCCTAACCATAAACTCGGCAAAATTTGCCCAGTGATCTGAAGTGTCGTTGGCCGCGAACCGGGGAAGCCCGTGGACGCCAGTGCGGTGCCTCACGTTGCAGCCGGCGTCCCGCCTCTCGGAAGGCGGACGCGCGGCCATCGCAACCGACACGGGCGGGAAAAGGCGGCGGACATGACGGATACCACGGTCGGCCAGGGCACCGGCGGCGGTCTTCCCAGCTTCAAAGACATCGTCGCGATGCTGAAGCGCGGCGATCTCGCGCTCGCCTTCGGCGTGCTCACCATCCTGGTCGTGCTGATCCTGCCGCTGCCGGCGATCGTGCTCGACCTGTTCCTGGCGATCTCGATCACGCTGTCGATCCTGATCCTGATGACCGCGCTGTTCATTCAGGCGCCGCTGGAATTCTCCTCGTTCCCGACCGTGCTGCTGATCTCGACCATGCTGCGGCTGTCGCTGAACATGGCCTCGACCCGGCTGATCCTGTCGCACGGCCACGAGGGCACCGCCGCCGCCGGCCACGTCATCGAGGCGTTCGGCAACTTCGTGATGGGCGGCAATTTCGTGATCGGGATCATCGTCTTTACGATCCTGATCATCGTCAACTTCGTCGTCATCACCAAGGGTTCGGGCCGTATCGCCGAAGTCGCGGCGCGCTTCCAGCTCGACTCGATGCCCGGCAAGCAGATGGCGATCGACGCCGACCTGTCGGCCGGCCTGATCGATGAAGCCACCGCCAAGACCCGCCGCAAGGAGCTCGAGGACGAGAGCGGCTTCTTCGGCGCCATGGACGGTGCCTCGAAGTTTGTCCGCGGCGACGCCATCGCCGGCCTGCTGGTGGTGTTCATCAACGTGATCGGCGGCATCATCATCGGTGTCGCGCAGCAGGGGCTGAGCTTCGCCGAAGCCGGCCACACCTATACGCTGCTGACCGTCGGCGACGGCCTCGTCACCCAGGTGCCGGCGCTGATCGTCTCGACCGCCGCCGGCCTCCTGGTGTCGAAGGCCGGCATCTCCGGCTCCGCCGACAAGGCGCTGATGGGCCAGCTGTCGGGCTATCCGCAAGCGCTCGGCATGGCGGCCGGCGTCATGCTGGTGCTGGCTGCGCTGCCCGGCATCCCGACGCTGCCATTCCTGGCGCTCGGCGGTGGTGCGGGGTGGCTGGCGGTCAAGGCGAGCCGGCGCAAGAAGGAGACCAAGGCAGCGGCCGACGTCGCGGCTGCGCAGTCGCCGGCCGGAATGGCCGCCGCCGCCGCCGCGACCGCCGAGGAGCCGATCAGCGCCGCGCTGAAGATCGACGATCTGAAGATCGAGCTCGGCTACGCGCTGCTGCCGCTGGTCAATGGCCCGGACGGCACCGACCGCCTCACCGAGCAGATCAAGGCGCTGCGCCGCTCGCTGGCGATCGAGATGGGCTTCGTGATGCCGGCGGTGCGCATCCTCGACAACGTCCAGCTCGAAGCCAACACCTACGTCATCAAGATCAAGGAAGTCGATGCCGGCACCGGCCGGATCTGGCCGAACCAGTTCATGGTGATGGATCCGGGCGGTGAACAGGTCACGGTGCCGGGCATCCACACCACCGAGCCGACCTTCGGCCTGCCCGCCACCTGGGTGGACGCGGCGTTCAAGGAAGAGGCTTCGCTCAAGGGCTACACGGTGGTCGATGCCGCCACCGTGCTGTCGACGCATCTGACCGAACTGCTCAAGGGCAACATGTCGGACCTGCTGTCCTACGGCGAGACGCAGAAGCTGCTGAAGGATCTGCCGCCGGAGCAGTCCGAACTCGTCAAGGACATCGTGCCGGGCCAGATCACCGTGTCGGGCATTCAGCGCGTACTGCAGTTGCTGCTGGCGGAGCGGATCTCGATCCGCGACCTCTCGACCATCCTCGAAGGCATCGCCGATGCACTCGCCTTCTCGCGCAATCCGTCGACCATCGTCGAGCACGTCCGCGCCCGGCTGGCGCGGCAGATCTGCGCGCAGAATACGTCCTACAACGGCTACCTGCCGCTGATCGCGCTATCGGCGAAGTGGGAGCAAGCCTTCGCCGAATCGATCATCGGCCAGGGCGACGAGCGCAGCCTGGCGATGGCGCCGTCGAAGCTGTCGGAATTCATGACGGCGGTCCGCGACAAGTTCGAGCAGGCCGCGCGCGAAGGCGAAGCCCCGGTGCTGGTGACCTCAGCGGCGATCCGGCCATTCGTCCGGTCGCTGGTCGAGCGGTTCCGGGCCCAGACCACGGTGCTGTCGCAGGCCGAAATCCATCCGAGGGCGCGGTTGAAAACCGTTGGCAGCGTCTGATGCGCGTCACCAAATCGGCGCCCCGGCGCTCGCTCCCGGTGCGATATTTTCGTCACAGACAAGCCCGGCGAGCATTCATTCGTTGAGCAAGGGTAAACGGTGGCGCTGTACCGCCGCGCCCGCGAAGACATTTAAGTCACTGAATAACAACAACTTATCGATTTTTTCGCAGCTGCACCCTCGCGGCGCTTCAAGTCTTATCACCGGCTTGTGATCGGATATTGGGAACGGGAAAGCGATGGACTACGTTTGTTCGGCGAGTTGTTTGAACCTGCTTCGAGATAGCGACTACCAATTCTCGAAGGTGGAGAAAGACACCAGGAGGCTTCCCATGAACCACTCGATCTATAGCGCCGATCGTTCGACCCACCTGAAGGTGGTCGCAGTTGCGCTGGTCGCAGGGATCGCCGTAGCCGGGCTTGGTATCACGGCACGCCTTGGCGCCAATGATGGTTATGCGCAGACGGCGCGGGTGATCAAAGCCGACAAGCCTGTGATGCTTTCGACGTCGAACAACACGGCGATTCGCTGAGGTCGGGCAACCTGGTTGGCGGAGACTGATCAGCTTCAATTCGAGTTTGCATTCACGCGGCGCTTGTTAAGCCCCCAGGTCGACCGCGTGTGATGCAGTGATCCACTCGCCCCAAGTGGATCACCAGAGAAAGCGCCCGCTCCCCACGGGCGCTTTCTTTTTGCGTCGTCGCGATCGCGCTCTATCAGCCCAACTACGCAGCCACATCCAAGCGGGATGTTGGCGTCTCTGCGCGATCAGGGCTTCGGCGGCACCGGCATCGGCGGCATGGTTTCGACCAGCTTGCCGGAGTACACAATCGGGCCGGTGGCAACGCCCGTCGGCGAGCCGCCTTCGGGCTCAATGGTCACCGCGTAAGTCGCCTTGTTGACCATGTCCGGGTCATAGGACGCCATCGACGGGTTGATGGTGAAGTCGTGCGAGCCGATCACGCCGAGCGAGCGCGGCTTCTGCAGTTTGTCCGACACCAGCCATAGCTCATAACTCTTGCCGGGCTCCGGCGTCGCAGCGACGCGGCGGACCATGAACATCTTGTTGGCCGGGTCGACGGTGAGAATGAACGCCGGCGAGTCGCCACCCTGCTGCAGCACCGCGACGTACTGGGCCGGCATCGCCGGCGCCGGCGTCTCGACCTTGACGATCTGGGTTCGGACCGGCGGCCGGAGCGCATTAGGCAACAGATCCGGCTGATAAAGCTGCGCGCCGAGCACTAGTAGCAGCGCGGCCGCGATCGCACCGGTGGCGCCGGCGACGCGCTTCCACACATAGGTCTGCTTGGCGAAGCGCACGACGCGCATCGATTCCGGGCTGAGGCCGGTGTCGTTGGCGGGGCGCGGCGGGACGATCACCGTGTCGGAGGCCGGAGCGGCAGCGGCAAGCGGCAACGCGAAGGCCTGCTGATCGCCGGCTGCGCCGATCGCAGCCTTGATCCGCTCCCACACCTCCGGCGACGGCTCGACGCCGCCGACCATCTGGTTGAGTGCGCTCAGCCTGATCTGCCACGACTCGACGACAGCCGCGTAGTCCTTGTCGGCGGCCATCATGGCCTCGACCTGCGCCCGCTCGTCGGCATCGAGTGTGCCGAGCGCATATTCCGCGGCGAGCGCGATATGGTCTTCGCTCATGGCCATCAGATGAGTCCCAGACACTCCCGAATATCGAGCATGCTACGGCGAAGCCAGGTCTTGACCGTGTTCACCGGTGCGTCGAACTTCGCCGCGAGCTGTTCGCGGCTCCAACCGTTGTAGTAAGCGAGCAGCACGAGCTTCTGACGGTCCGGCTCCAGCCGGCCGACGCATTCGAGCAGTCGCTTCAATTCCTCTGTCATCTCGCGGCGGGCGAGCGGGTCCGGCGAATCGGCGGCGGCCTCCTGGGCGGACGGCTCGTCCTCGATCGAGACTTCGCTGCGCTTGCGCGCGACGTCGATGGCCCGATTCCGCGCGATCGACGCCATCCAGGTAATCGGCGAAGCAACGCCGGGATTGAACGTCCCTGCGCTGTTCCAGATCTTGACGTAAGCTTCCTGGACGACTTCTTCCGCGAGATCCTGACGGCGCAAGATACGCAGAACGACGCCATAGAGTTTCGCGCGCGTGGCGTTGTAGAGCCGCTCGAAGGCCGCCTGGTCCCCCTTGGCCACAGCAGCGATCAGCCAGACCAACTCAGCCGACGTCAGCATTCAGTCCCCACCCCGGCGGTCGCGCCGCTCCGGTCGCCTTCGGCCGATCCCCTCGGCCAGTTGCCAGCATATCCCGCGCCTGCGCATTCCGCCACGGCGCCACCGCGGCGATTGTGGATACTCCAAACAAAAAGCCCGGGCGAGGGCCCGGGCTCTGCGATGGCGAAGCGGCGTCCGATCAGGCGATGGCGCCCATTCGGGACCGCATCAGGCCGATGCTGTCCAGGTCGGCCTGCTCACGGGCATTCTCCTCGGCACGTTCGCGGGCCTGGTCGCGCTCGTCGAGCAGCTCGACCTTCTTGAGCTCGTCGTAGGCTTCGGAGAGTTGCGCGCGCGCGTCCTCGAGCTGCGCCCGCAGTTCGTCGGCCGAACGGGTCAGATTCTCGCGCCGCTGGATCGCGGCCTTGGCGTAGGTGGGATAGGCGAAGTGCGTGGGGTCGCTGATGCCGGCGCGTTCCTGTTCGGTCTGGATTTCGCGCTCCAGATCCACCGACATACGCTGGAAGTCCGCGATCATTCCCTCGATCTGGGCCACTCGCCTGCGCCGTTCGTCGACCTGAAACTTCTTCAAGCGGATCAGCGTGTCACGTGACTTCATCGACTCGTACTCCCCAGAAGTCCCGATTCAACGCGGGACATCGCCGGCGTGCCGCAACGGGCCAACCGGCAAAACGATTGACGTGCCAAGCATGATGACGTGACAAAGTTAGCGTTCCGTTTCCACGGACTTCAGGATCTGGTCGAGTTGGGCATAACCTGAGGACAAGTCGGTCGCCTCGTCCTTGCCCTGGCGCAGGAACTCCTCGAGCGGCTCGTGCAGCCGTACTGCCTCGTCGACTTCGGCGCTGGAGCCGGGCCGATAGGCACCGAGCCGGATCAGTTCCTCCATGTCGGCATACGTTGCCATGATCTGCCGGGCTCGCTTGATCACCGGCAGATAGGCGGGATCGCAGGACCGCGGCATGGTTCGCGACACCGATTTGAGCACGTTGATCGCAGGGTAACGGCCGCGTTCTGCAATCGAGCGCTGCATCACGATGTGGCCGTCGAGAATGCCGCGGACGGCGTCGGCGACCGGCTCGTTATGATCGTCGCCATCGACCAGCACCGTAAAGATGCCGCTGATGGTTCCCTCTCCCATTCCCGGACCGGCGCGCTCGAGCAGCTTCGGCAGTTCGGTGAACACGGTCGGGGTGTAGCCCTTGGCGGTCGGCGGCTCGCCTGCGGACAGCCCGATCTCCCGCTGCGCCATGGCGAAGCGAGTCACCGAGTCCATCAGACACAACACGTCCTTGCCTTCGTCGCGAAAATATTCGGCGATCGACAGCGTCAGATAGGCCGCCTGGCGGCGCATCAGCGCCGGCTCGTCCGAGGTTGCGATCACCACCACCGAGCGAGAGAGGCCCTCCTCGCCGAGATCGTCCTGCAGGAACTCCTGGACCTCGCGGCCGCGTTCGCCGATCAGCCCGATCACCGAGACGGCGGCGTCGACGTTCCGCGCCAGCATCGACAACAGCACCGACTTGCCGACGCCGGAACCGGCGAAGATGCCCATGCGCTGACCGCGGCAGCAGGTGAGAAAGGTATTGAGCGCGCGCACGCCGAGATCGAGCGGCGCGCCGACCCGCTTGCGCGAATGCGCCGGCGGTGGCGAGTTGCGAAACGGCATCGGCGACGGCCCCTGCGGCAGCGGCCCCTTGCCGTCGATCGGTTCGCCCAAAGCGTTAACGACGCGTCCGAGCCAGGCCTGACAAGGGCGAACCTGTGCGGCCGAGTTCGCGATCACCGCGCGGCAGCCGCGGCGCACGCCTTCGAGCCCGGCGAAGGGCATCACCATCGCGTTGTTCCCGGTGAAGCCGATCACCTCGCACGGAATGGTGCGACTTCCCCCGGTTTCCACAACGATACGGGCACCTACGGACATCGCGTGGATCGGCCCCGCGATCTCGACCATGAGGCCGCGAACGCCCACAACACGGCCATAAATGTTGACGCCGTCGATATCGCCGATCTGTTCCGCCAGGGCCTTCATTGCGAAACCCTTAAGTTTGTCGGGGGCGGCGCTGTCACCTTAACTTCGTGTTTACCCGCATCGTTAATCATTGCGTCACTGTCTTTGGTGGCTGAACGCGCTTGCCCATCAGAACGAAGGTGCGAGTCGCGGGAGTCGGTTGAAACTGACTCTTAATGTGAAACTTGAAGAGGCCGGGTAACAAAAAGCTGCTTCTGCGCAACATCTTACGTCGATTCTGCAAAAATTGCACGAACAGAGCTTGCGGACCAGAATCAGGATTTGTTAACCATACCTCGTCAGGATCCGAATCAGTTGTTCAGAGGCGTTTCCAGTGCCGCAGGTAGTGCGGACGCCTGACGCCCGGAGCGGCGCTATAAGGGGACTGGCATGCGCGTATTGCTGATTGAAGACGACAGCGCGACTGCGCAGTCGATCGAATTGATGCTCAAATCCGAGAGTTTCAATGTCTATACGACGGATCTCGGTGAAGAAGGCGTCGACCTCGGCAAGTTGTACGACTACGACATCATCCTGCTTGATCTGAACCTGCCGGACATGTCCGGTTACGACGTTCTCAAGCAGCTGCGCGTCTCCAAGATCAAAACCCCGATCCTGATCCTGTCCGGTCTCGCCGGCATCGAGGACAAGGTGAAGGGTCTCGGCGTCGGCGCCGACGACTACATGACCAAGCCGTTCCACAAGGACGAGCTGGTCGCGCGCATCCACGCCATCGTCCGCCGGTCCAAGGGCCATGCCCAGTCGGTGATCCAGACCGGCGACCTCGTCGTCAATCTCGACACCAAGACCGTCGAAGTCGGCGGCCAGCGCGTGCATCTAACCGGCAAGGAATATCAGATGCTGGAGCTGCTCTCGCTGCGCAAGGGCACCACGCTGACCAAGGAAATGTTCCTGAACCATCTCTACGGCGGGATGGACGAACCGGAACTGAAGATCATCGACGTCTTCATCTGCAAGCTGCGCAAGAAGCTCGCCAACGCTTCCGACGGCCGCAACTTCATCGAAACCGTCTGGGGCCGCGGCTACGTGCTGCGCGAACCGACCGAAGACGACGTCCGCATTCCGGCCTGAGGGCCGCACAGCCTTCTACCGAGCGCCCGTCCGGCGCTCACCCGAGAGACTTCAGCCCCGCCGCAAATGGCGGGGCTTTTGTTTGTGGGGTGGCATCGGCAGAGCGGGCGGGCGGAACAAACAAGGCCCGCGTTCCAGCGTACGCCGTCATGCCGGGACGCGCGCGTGAGCGCGCGAACCCGGAATGAAGGAGAGAGAGTTCGACCCGCCGCCTCAGCGTATTGGAATGCCCAAGCCTATGCAGCAAAGACGGCGTGCAGCCTCAGGCCCGAAGCCCGGCAAGCTGACCCAGCGGCTTGGCCGCTGGGACGATCGACGGCGACTTCGTCAGCGAGTTCGGCAGATAGATGCCGCGGCGCGTCGCGTGGGGTTTGAAAGTATCCGTCAGTCCGACGACGGTCTCCGCGGCGCCGAGGGCGAGGTAGCCGTCGGGCTCGAGCCGCTTGGCCAGCCGCTCGAAGATCGACACCTTGGTCGCCTGATCGAAATAGATCAGCACGTTGCGGCAGAAGATGACGTCGAACATGCCGAGCTGCGAATAATCCTGCAGCAGGTTGAACTGGCGGTGCTGGATCATCGAGCGCAATTCGGGGCTGATTTCCCAGAGGTCGCCGATCTGCTTGAAGTACTTCACCAGCAGCTGGATCGGCAGACCGCGCTGCACTTCGAACTGGCTGAACAGCCCGGACCTGGATTTCTCCAACACCGCCTGCGACAGGTCTGTGGCGATGATCTCGAACCGCCAGCCGGCGACCGCCGGGCCGAGCTCCTTGAGGCACATCGCGATCGAGTACGGCTCCTGCCCGGTCGACGACGCCGCACACCAGATCCGCAGGCTGCGCTTGCCGGCGCGGGCCTGCAGCAAGGCCGGCAGGATCTCCTCGCGCAGATGATCGAACGGCAGCTTGTCGCGGAAGAAGAAGGTCTCGTTGGTGGTCATCGCTTCGACCACGTCGGCGGTGACCTTGTCGGCGCCATTCTTCATCTTCTGAACGAGATCGCCGATGCCGTCGAGACCGAGCCGGCGCGCCAGCGGCAGCAGCCGGCTCTCGACGAGATATTGCTTGTCGGTGGACAGATCGAGGCCTGAACGTTCCTTGAGCGCCTTGCGCAGATAGTCGAAATCGACAGGCGTCACGAACGATCTCCTGAAAACAACCGAACCAGCTTCGGACCAATCTGATTGAGCGGCAGCACCGCAGCGCAGATGCCGGCATTGGCGGCGGCACCGGGCATCCCCCAGACCACGCTGCTCGCTTCGTCCTGGGCGATCACGCTGCCGCCGGCCGCGACGATCTCCTTGCCGCCGCGCATGCCGTCCGAGCCCATGCCGGTCAGCACCACCGCGAGAATCCCGCTCTGCCAGACATCGATCGCCGAGGTGAACAGCGGATCGACCGCAGGCTTGCAGAAGTTCACCGGCGGCCCGTCGTCGAGCGCGATCACCGGATTACCGCCCTGCTTGGCGACGCGCATGTGGCGGCCGCCTGGCGCCAGATAGATGCGGCCGGGCTTGATCGCTTCGCCATCGACGCCTTCGTGCGCCGGATGGCGCGAGGCGCGCATCAGGTGCTCGGCCAGAATCGTCGTGAAGGTTGGCGGCATGTGCTGCGTGATCAGCACCGGATAACGGTCGATCAACGGGCCGATATCGGCGACCAGCGTCATCAGCGCCTGCGGTCCGCCGGTCGACGAGCCGATCAGCAATACGCGCGGCGCGGTCGCGCCGAATGCGCGCTTCACCAGCGCCGCCTGGCTGGCCACGGTCGGAGCAGCCGGCGCGAGGGGCGCGGCAGGCTCACGCAGCACGGCGGGCGCCGCAGCCGCAACCGGAGCAACGCCGGTGGCGCGGCGGCGCACCTTGCTGCCGAGATGGCGGATCTTCTGCAGCAGGTCGTGCTTGAAGATCTCGGCGGCGTGCGGTTCCCGCGTGGTCTCGGGCTTCGGAATGTAGTCGGCGGCGCCGAGCGACAGCGCCTTGAAGCTGATCTCCGCGTTGCGGCGGGTCAGCGTCGACGCCATGATGATGATCAGGTCGCGCTTCTTGGCGAGCAGCTTCGGCAGCGCCGAGATGCCGTCGAGTTCGGGCATCTCGATATCGAGCACGGCGACGTCCGGCCGGATTCGGTCGATCTGATTGACCGCATCGAGCCCGGTCCGCAGCGAGGCCGCGACCGTCATGTCCGGCTCGGCTTCGACCCAGCGCGAAATCAGCCCGCGGATCACGACGGAATCGTCGACGATCATCACGCGCAGGGGCTCGTACTGCGTCGAACTTGCGGCGGGACTACCTGCCAATGCTACACTCATCACTCACCGACGCAACGCAACTCCCCCACCGCGTCGGATGACGCGGCGTCGACCGCCTTTCGGCAGATCAGACCAGCTCAGCTCAGATCAGGCCGACTTCCTGAAACTTCGCCGTCACGATGTCCTTGTCGAACGGCTTCATGATGTACTCGTTGGCGCCGGCATGAAGTGCGCGCGCAATGTGGGCGACGTCGTTCTCGGTGGTGCAGAACACCACCTTAGGGGCGTCACCGCCCGGCATCCGGCGCAGATTGCGCAGGAATTCGTAGCCGTCCATGACCGGCATGTTCCAATCGAGCAGCACCGCATCGGGCAGCCCGTTCTTGCAGGCCTCGAGGGCTTTCTCGCCGTCCTCGGCCTCGACGATCTCGAACTCGAGTCCTTCGAGGATACGCCGTGCGACCTTTCGGATCACGCTCGAGTCGTCGACCACCAAACATGTCTTCATTGTCTGCCTCTGTCAGTCAGCGCCCGAACGAACGGACGATTGTTGTCGCCGGTACGTTCCGATTACGCGGCCATCCGCGCGTTTGCGATTTCGAGAACCTTGTCGACGTCGAGCACGACCATCAGCTGGCCGTCCAGACGATGCACGCCGTTGGCGAAGGAAGCCATCCGCGGGTCGAGATTGACCGGGTTGACCTCGCGTCCCTCGTCCGGAAGCGTCAGCACCTCGCCGATCGTGTCGATCAGCAAGCCGTAGGATTCGCCGCGCAGATCGACGCCCATCGCCATCGGCGGCTTGCCGCTGTCGTTCTTCGGCAGGCCGAGCCGGGCGCGCATGTCGATCGCAGTGACGATGCGGCCGCGCAGATTGAGCACGCCGGCGACGTCGTCGGGCGCCAACGGCACCCGCGTCAGCCGCTCGGGCATGAACACGTCCTGCACCCGCGAGATCGGCAACCCGAACAGCTGCCCGCCGATCATCGCCGTGGCGTATTGAGTGGTGTTACCGCTGATGGCGTCGACTTGCCGGCTCATCGTGTGGTGTCCTTCCTGGTCCTTCGTCATGCCGCCTGCTGCTGCTGCAGCTCGGCCCGTTCATGGCCGATGGTCTGCTCCTTGAGCGCTGCGATCAGGCCCGGGCGGTCGAACTTGGCCACGTAGTCGGAGAGTCCGGCCTGGCGTCCGCGCTCGATCGCCGCCGGCGACACCAGCGAGGACAATGCGATCACCGGGGTCGCGCCCAGCTTGGCATCGGCGCGGATCGCCTCGGCGAATTCGAAGCCGTTCATCTCCGGCATCTCGATGTCGGTCAGGATGACATCGAACTGAGCGCCGGTGCGCAGTACCGACAATCCTTCGACCGCCGACGTCGCGACCCGCACCTTGTAGCCCGCGGCCTTCAGCACCGGGCCGAGCATGTTGCGGAAGAAGGCGGAGTCGTCGACCAGCAGCACCGAACGGGTGCTGATCGATTGCTTCATTTCCTTGCGGGCGAGCCAATCGGAGAACGCCATCGGCAGGAAGTGCGCGACGTCGATGACTTCGGTCGCGAGTCCCTTGATCACGGCCGAGCCGAGAATGCCCTCGCGGCTGGAGCCGACCTGGATCTGCAGATGCTCCTCGACGATGTCGACGATCTCGTCGACGACGAGGCCCATGCTGCGGTCTTCGTCGGCGAACACCAGGATCGGCTGGACGCCGGTGGTGGCGACCGTCACGCCTTCCATCAGCACCAGCGGCATCAGCTGGTCGCGGTACTGCACCATATAGCGGCCGTTCGACATCTCCACCTTGTCGGCGGCAATCTCTTCGAGGCGGGTGACCAGCGACAGCGGCACCGCCTTCGGCTGCGGCGAGCCGGAGCGGAAGACGAGCAGCGAGGTAAGCTGTTCGGTCGACGCGGCGCGCGTCGCGGCGCTCTGCTCGGACAGATCGTGCTGTGCCGACACCGAGGTGCCGAGAGCCTGCGCGATCCCGTTCGGGTCGACGATCATGATCACCGCGCCGTCACCCAGGATGGTGTTGCCGGAGAACATGCCGATGTGACGCAGCTTGGTGGACATCGGTTTGACGACGATTTCCTCGGTGTGGAACACCGCGTCGACGACGATGCCGAAGGTCTGGCTGCCGACCTGCGTGACCACGATGAAGCCGTTCTCCGGCTCGGTCGAGCCGGTGCCGTCATCGATGTGCAGCAGCTTCTTCAGGTGCATCAACGGCAGCAGCTTGTCGCGCAGCCGCAGCACCGGAGTGTCCTTGATACGCTCGATGCGGTGCTCGGAGTTTGCACGGGCGCGCACCAGCTCGACGACCGCGAGCTGCGGGATCGCGAAGCGGTCGCCGCCGGCCTCGACGATCAGCGCCGAGACGATCGCCAGCGTCAGCGGGATCTTGATGGTCACGCTGGAGCCCTCGCCGGCCACCGACTTGATTTCGATCGTGCCGCCGATCTGATCGATATTGGTGCGCACCACGTCCATGCCGACGCCGCGGCCGGACACGCTGGTGACTTCGGCAGCGGTCGAGAAGCCCGGCGCGAAGATGAACTTGTGGATCTGCGCCTCGGTCATCTTCTCGACGTCGGCCTCGGTGACGAGACCGTTGGCGATCGCCTTGGCCTTGATCCGCTCGGTATCGAGACCGCGGCCGTTGTCGGCGATGCAGATCACGATGTGGCCGCCTTCGTGATAGGCGGACAGGCGGATGGTGCCCTGCTCGGGCTTGCCGTTACGCACCCGCTCCTCGGGCTTTTCGAGCCCGTGGTCGGCGGAGTTGCGCACCATGTGGGTGAGCGGGTCCTTGATCAGGTCGAGCACCTGGCGGTCGAGCTCGGTGTCGGCGCCGTGCATCTCGAGTTCGATGTGCTTGCCGAGTTCGGAAGCGAGATCGCGCACGATCCGCGGCAGCTTCTGCCAGGCGTTGCCGATCGGCTGCATGCGGGTCTTCATCACGCCGTCTTGCAGCTCGGCGGTGACGGTCGAGAGCCGCTGCAGCGGCACCTTGAACTCGGTGTCCTCGTGGCGGCGGCTGATCTCAAGCAGCTGATTGCGGGTCAGCACCAGCTCCGACACCATCGTCATCAGGTGTTCGAGCGTATCGACGTTGACGCGGATCGACTGGTTGGCGATGCGATCGCCTTCGGCCGGGGCCTCCTGGTCGTTGGCCTTCTTGGCCGCCTTGGCGGCAGGCTTCGCCGCGGGCTTGGCGGCCTCGGCGACCGGAGCAGCCGCGGCGGGCGCCGGGGCGTCCTGCTGGGCAGCGGGCGCCAGCGGGGGCGCTTCGATCTCGATCGCGGTCTCGCGGAAGGCGCGCTCCAGCTCGTCGAGCGAGACTTCGCCCGGACGCAGCGGTCGCTCCAGCGTCTGCGGCACCAAGGTGCCCTCCGCCTTCGGGGGCTCCACCGCTTCGGCTTCGGCGATCGTTTCGACGACGTCGGCTTCGGCCGCCCCGGCGAGCGGCGGCGCTTCGCCGAGTTCGGCGGCGAGTTCTTCCGGCGTGCGCATCGACAGGCGTTCGAGTTCGCCGATCAGGTCGCCGTCCTCGCCCTCGGGCTCGGCTTCGGTGGCTTCCAGGCCGCCGAGAATGTCCTTGATGCGGTCGATCGTGGTCAGGATCAGCGTCACGGCCTCGCCGGTGACCGGCATGCCGTCGCGGAATTTGCCCATCAGCGTCTCGGCCGCATGCGCCAGCGCTTCCAGTCGCGGCAGCCCGAGGAAACCGCAAGTGCCCTTGATGGTGTGAACAAGCCGGAAGATATTATCGAGAATCTTCGCGTTGTTCGGCTCCTGTTCGAAGCGGACCAGTTGGTTATCAACTGTGTCCAGGCTCTCGAAGGTTTCCGTCAAGAACTCACGGAGAAGATCGTCCATGTGCGCTGGCCTCTTTACGCGGGCGCACGGCAACAGCCGTGACCGAGTGATGCGGCCACTGTCTGCGGAAAGCGTTTAATATTGGTTGCGTATTCGGCTTCGACCGTTCCGAATGAATCCGAGTCGAACACGTACTAATACCAGGGAAGACCCGTAACCGGGCCTTTACCATGTCGATCCGGCGCTTAGCGCGGGACTAGACGGCGCTTACCACCAAGGTATCGCCTTCGGGGGCCAGCGACACGGTCAGGCCGCATGCTTCCGCCAAAAGTCGCGTGTAGTAGGGCTGCACGCCGTGGGACTCGATCGGGCCCGAATGCTTGCCGCTGAGCATATCGACGATGGCCTGCGGGGTTCGCACGTTGAGACCGGCGGCGATCACGCGGAACGACAAATTGTCGCCCTCGCCGACCGGATCGATCGTCAGCGTGCCGCCGCGCGGAATCGTCTGCTGCGCGATGATCAGCATGTTGAGCAGCAGCTTGACGCGATTCTTGGCGAGCAGCAGGCGCGGCAAATTCCAGGAGATCTTGGTCTTCTCGTCCTCGAGATGACCGCGCGCCATGTTCTGGGCGTCGCCCAGATCGATCTGGGCGCCGGCGGAGCCGGCCGCGCCGAACGCCAGCCGGCAGAACTGCAGCCGGGCCGACGCCGTCTTGGCGCTCTTGCGGATCAGGTCGAGGGCGAAGTCGCGGTCTTCCTGCTTGTTGCTGTCATCCAGCACTTCGAGGCCATTGACGATCGCGCCGACCGGGCTGATGAGATCGTGGCAAACCCGCGAACAGAGCAGCGCCGCCAGTTCGAGCGCATCCGGAGCGGGAGCCTGGACGGGAGTGGGACTGTCGGACATCTGTCTGCTCCTGGGAAGCCGCACCGGTCGTTCAAACGGGCTCGTTCAAAACGAATCAGCCATGGTGCATGGCTTGATACACTGCGGCCGCTTGCGCTGCCAACATCAGGGCCGTTGCGAAACCGGCCGGACTGGGAGATCAGACGATGGCGACGGGGCGTGCGGCGGAACGGGAGCCATCGATATCGTGTGACGACGCCGTCGCCTGGATCGAGCCGCTGACCGAACTGGTGCTGCGCGCCGGCGCGGCGATCCTGGCGATCGACCGATCCGGACAGGTCGACCACAAATCCGACGGCTCCCCGGTGACGGCCGCCGACCTCGCCGCCGACCGGGTCATCGCCGAAGGGCTGGCCCAGATCGCTCCGCAACTGCCGACGCTGTCCGAGGAGCGCTGCGGGCTCGGCCGGCCGCAGGCGCGCAGCTTCTTCGTGATCGACCCGCTCGACGGCACCAAGGAATACGTTGCCGGCCGTGACGAATTCACCGTCAACCTGGCCTTGGTCAGCGACGGCGAGCCGCTGCTGGGCATCGTCGGCGCGCCGGCGCTCGGGGTGATCTGGCGTGGTCTCGTCGGGCACGGCGCGGAGCGGCTGACGATTGCACCGGACGGCGCCAGCTACACCACGACCACGATCCGGACCCGACCACTGCCGCCGCAGGGGCAGCCCTGGACGGTCGCGATCAGCCGGTCGCATCTCGACGACGACACCCTCGCCTTCATCGCGGCCCGTCCCGGCGCCGTAAGGTCGCAAATGGGCTCGGCGCTCAAATTCGGCCGGATTGCCGAGGGCGCGGCGGACATCTATCCGCGGATGTCGCCAACCTGCGAATGGGACATTGCGGCCGGAGCCGCGGTGGTGATCGCCGCCGGCGGGAAACTGACGGATCGCCACGGCGAGCCGCTGCGGTTCGACGTACCGCGGCCGAACTTCATCGTGCCGAACTTCATCGCGTGGGGCGACCCGAGCGCGGCGACCTGATCTGGCCCGCGCAATCCGTTATTGGGCCAGCGTCGCCTGCACGGCGGGCCACTGCTGCCGCGCCTGCTTCAGGTAGCGCTCCGGATCGGCCGAAAAGGCGTCCCGGCTCTCTTCGCGGTCGAACAGAAACAGCCGCTGGCCGCTGACCAGCCACACCAGCGGATTGCCCTGCAGCGGCACGCCGCGCGCGATCCCGACCGGGTCATAGCCGCCGAATTGCGGGCTGTAGATGTCCGGATTGGCGACGAACGCCGCCATGTTGGCCGCGTTGCAGAACCGCCAGATCGCGCCGCTCGCGGACGCCTCGTAATCCGCAACTCCCATCCGGGCCTCGCGGTCGGTGAAATAGGCGACCGGATCGAAGCCGTCGATCGCAAGCCCCGTGTAGCGATCCACCACCACCCGCTCGGTCGTCGCCGCCTGCAGCCGCGGCCACGGAGCGGACGCGAGCAGCAGCGCGGCGAGCCAGATCGTGGCAAATCCGAGGCGCATCGCGTTCCCTTCCTGCCGTTCTGCCGTCATAGTTGATCTCGATAAGGATCGAATCGTGGGGCCGATGCGCCACACTAGCCGGCGGCCATCAGCGTCCGGTTAAAGTGGTTGCCGGGTATCGAAGACCCAGGGGTGAGGTTGATGACCATCGTTTCACGTCGTGCTGCGCTGGCGCTGCTTGCGTCCGCGGCCCTGATCGCGCCGGCTGCGGCGCAGCAGCAGCCATTGCCCCCCAGGGCGCAGGCGGGCCCGAATACCTACGGGCCCGAAGAATTGACCAGCGCCGGCCATCGCTTCTTCGGCAATGTGTCGCGCGGCCTCGCCTCGGTGATCGAGCGCGCTGTGAGCCAATGGGGCCTGCCCAACGGCTATGTGCTGGGTGAGGAAGGCTCGGGCGCGTTCGTGGCCGGCCTGCGCTATGGCGAAGGCACACTCTACACCAAGAACGCCGGCGACCTGCGGGTGTACTGGCAGGGCCCGTCGGTCGGCTTCGACTGGGGCGGCAACGGCGCCCGCACCATGACGCTGGTCTACAACCTGCCCTCCACCAACGCGATCTACCAGCGCTTCGGCGGCATCGACGGCTCGGCCTATGTGGTCGGCGGCTTCGGCATGACGGCGCTGACCGCCAACGGCATCGTGCTGGTGCCGATCCAGTCCGGCATCGGGCTGCGGCTCGGCGCCAATATCGGCTATCTGAAGTTCACCCCGACGGCGACCTGGAATCCGTTCTGACCGGGCGCGCCGCGACCGGCGCCATCCCGTCCCGGCATTCACGTTAACGCCGCAACGCACTGGCGCAACGGCTGCGCTCCGTGGCATTGTCCGGCCGGAATCTCCGGCCGGACGGCGACGTTTGCCCGGCGCCTCGTCCGCCACGGCTCACCGCCCATCGGTTTCGCCATCTGACGTCGCGCAGGCGCAAGCCGCCTCCCTGGCCGGTCCACACAGCGTTCCGCTTTCGGGATCTCGGGTAGGAGAACGTCATGGTCGAGCAGATCATGTATCTGGCGATCGGCTTTCTGGCCGCGATGCTGCTCGCGCTGATGATCGCGCCGCTGGTGCATAATCGCGCGGTGCGGCTGACCACCAAGCGGCTGGAGGCGGCCACGCCGCTGTCGATGGCCGAGATCCAGGCCGACAAGGACCAGCTCCGCGCCGAATTCGCGATGTCGGCGCGGCGGCTGGAGATGAGCGTCGAGCAACTCCGCAACAAGACTACCAGCCAGCTCGCCGAAATCGGCCGCAAGACCGACGCGGTCAACCGTCTCAAGGTTGAGCTCGCCGAGAAGAACGAAGCCATCATCACGCTGGAGGCGCGCGAGAAGGCGCTCAACGAGCAACTTCGCACCACCGAGCAGGACTTCGCCACCAAGACTCAGGAGCTGCGCGCCGCCGAGGCCGCGCTCGCCGAGCGCCAGGCGGAGCTCGCCCGCATCAATGCCGAACTCGCCGACCGCTCATTGCAGGCCGATACCCGCCAGGTCGAACTGGTCGCGGTGCGGGCCCAAATCGAAGAGCTGCGCGCCCGCGTCGGCGAAGCCGAGCGCGAATTCACCGCGACCCAGACCCGGCTCGAAGCCCAGCGCGGCGAAACCGTCAGCACCAGCCGCGAGCTGAGCGAGGCCCGCAGCCGCGCCGAGCAACTCGGCAGCCGCGTCGCCGATCTCGACCGCCAACTCGTCGCGCAGGTCAAGGAAGCCGAGCAGCTCGGCAGCCGGGTCGCGGCGCTGGAAGCCGAGAATGCCGGCCTGCGCGCCGCCGCGACGGCTGCCGAGCAGGAATTGCAGCGGCTCCGCGGTGGCAAGGCGTCTCCGAAAGAAAAGGTCGGCGGCAACGCGGATGTCGCCCGGCTGCAGGCCGAAAAGGCCGCGCTCGAAGACCAGCTCCGCCAGTCCCGCGAAGAGCGCGCCGCCGCGCAACGCGAACTGGCGGCGATCCAGCAGCAGGCCGAGAACAACTGGGCGACCGAGCGGATGGAGAACGCCCTGCTGCGCGAACGCATCAACGACATCGCCGCCGAAGTCGCCAAGCTGGCGATGACGCTCGAGGGGCCGGATTCGCCGATCGAGGCGATCCTCGCCGGCCAGGGCAGCGCGGCGCCGGCGCCCGCAGCAAAGGCAACGACCCGCGCCAACGGCACCGAGGCAGCGGCGGCGCCGGTCGTGGGCGGCACGCTCGCCGAACGCATCCGCGCCCTGCAATCGCATGCGTCGCGGGCGCGGCAGATCGGCTGAGCAGCTCAAGCCGGCCGCGCGCAGGATGGTTTGGCCCGAGCCGCAAATGGGTGAACGAAGCGGCAAATTTCCGGCTTGCCGCTTGACACCCGAGCCCCTCACTCCGTAAATCGCGCCTCTACGGTCACCGGGACCAGCCGCCACGCGGCCCCGTCCCCACCGGTCCCGGGCGCATAGCTCAGCGGGAGAGCGTTCCCTTCACACGGGAGAGGTCCAAGGTTCGATCCCTTGTGCGCCCACCATTCTTGACTAGATCCTGTGTCAAGAGTTGTTACAAGAGTTCCGTTTTTCTTCGCGTTTGAAATTTCGAGTCAACGAGCCGGGCCACCGTCAATCAGAAGTTGCTTCCCTGTCATTTTCGCGCTGACTTCGATATTCCTGATTCATTTCCCCTCGCCGATTCTGCGCGGCGAGCGGCGGGGTTCAGGAAGGGAAGTCTTCGATGAAGCGTTACTTCGATTTGGCGGCAATCATCCCCCTTGATGAAGAATTTGAGACCGCCCTCAGCCATTTTAGATACGTCGCGAACCTTAGCACCGGCAGCCGAATCCGATTCCAAATGGCATCTGATGGAAGCCCGCTAGATATTTTATTCGTGAAACAAAATGCAATGGGCAGGACTGAAAATGTCAATGCTGCCCTCGATATTCTCGATGAGTTTGACGTTGGCCTCCTCGTCTGTCTGGGAATTGCGGGCGGGCTATCATCTGATCTCAATATCGGCGATGTGTGTCGAACCGGCGCAATCGCAGACCTTCTCGATAATTCAAAAGTTTCGGACGTTGCAGTTAAGGCCCGAAAGCCAGCTAGCCGTTCGAACAAAGCTGATAAATCGCAACAAGAAATCTCCTTCTCGCCTACACACTACGAAACCCCCACTGAAATATCCGTCGCACTCGATCTCGACAAACTGGTCCCGGAGCGAAAGGAAGTCTTCGACCGCTGGGTGAACGACCGCATGCTCTCTGGCGAGAGCATCATGCCCCAAGAATTCACGGGAAAAGACGGACGCAAGGAGAAACTCGGAGCTCCATCTGTAAAGAGCGGCCTTATAGCTTGCGCCGCTGTCGCTGCTAGTCCTGATTACAACAGGAGCATCAAGAAACTCGACCGCAAGATCTTAGCGGTGGAAACAGAATCGGGCGGAATGTTCTCTGTGGTGAAGCGCCTCGGGATACCAGCCCTCACGATCCGAGGAATTTCCGACTACGCCGGCTTCGGAGTCGACAAGAATCAATTCGAAACCGAAACCAACAACAAGGCAAGATTCGTCGCCGCCTCAAATGCAGCATCGTACTTGGCCCAGCAAACGCGAAATCCATTACTTGTTCGATATCTCCAAGATCGATTGCAAGGCAAAACCCACCAACATCAATCGCCAAATAACGGGACTACCGATCCAACCGCCTCAGCACTAATCGCGCGATCAGATCATTTTAATTCTCGACTGCGGGAACTTGCGCCCGGGTTTTCACTCGACGGATACCGCATTCCAGTCCCACGCATCCGCCTCCGAAGCGACGACTTGGAAGGAGCTGTCCGCCCCACCACAGGAGACCCCATCGAGATACGAGATGCGCTTACGCAGACCGATATTATCGTTGTCGAGGTTCCACCACAGTATCCCGATCGGAGCCTTGCCTGGGTAGTCGCACGCGATCTGATTAACTCGCAAGTCTCGAACAGGCAGATGTTACCGACAGTAATCGAGGCGTCCAATCTTCACAAACCAGATTATGGCATCGAGGCGCTTGCTCAAGATACAATCGCGTTCAAAACTAACAATCAAGTCAAACTCATTTTTATTATCGACGAATTTAACTTCCAGTCACGATCACAAGCTCTGTTCTTACACGCGGAAGTCAGCAAGCTCGCCGACGCAAAGTTCGTTATTTTTTCCAGAAATCGGGCCAGCATCATCGCGGAAAGCGAATTCTGCACCAAAAGTGGCGCGCGGATGGCCACCTTGGATGATGTATCATTCCTCGAGACCTCGCATTTCATCCAAAAGAATTTCGAGATGTCTGTTGCGGAGTCCGAAGTCATCGCAATTCGCCTTCGGGAAACGTTCTCCCATTTTCGCTTGTCTGCTCATCCAAGCTACTTCGCGGGCATACCTCAAGCTGCTTTAGCCGGACTACTTCGAGCAAACAGACGGGCCGAATTGATCGAAATAGCCGTTGTCGGATACCTGAGCTACGTTGTCGCGGATGACAACGAACCTATCGCACTAAGCCGAACCACTAGAGAGAATTTTTTGACATTGCTAGCCCGCGAAATAAACGTAAAGAAAAGATCATTTTCGGAGGCAGAGCTAATTAAATTCACTGAAGAATTCGCCGAGAGGTTCGATTACAAGATTTCTGCCGTGCGCTTCTCCAGTGCATTTATGCAAAAGGGAATTCTATTTATCGAAAACGGTAACGTTCAATTCACGCTACCTTTTATGGAATCATACCTCTTGGCGAAAAGTCTCCATGACGACCCCGAGGAGGCGCAGCGGTACTTCCAATTTGGGACACGGGCGTTTGACCTTCCAACATTTGCGTTGTTTGCCGAACTCGGGCTGTCAAAGAATTTTATCGAAGAACTACAAACAAGACTAGACGGGGCGATTAGCAATGCCGAGCAGAGAGCCACATCACCTTCGTCACTAAGCTCCGATCGAATTAGGCCAGCGCTGCTATCGAAGGGCGAGCGCATGCAAGGCATCCAGAATCGATTGCAGAAAGCGATTGCCGAAGTGACCGAGGATCACGACGCGTCACGCGAGAAGCAGCGCTTGCTTGACGTTGCTGACAGGGTGAGAAGCGAGGCATCTCGACAGTCAGAGCGCCCCGTTGACGAAAGAGAGAGCAACGAAGGCGATTCGGCAGAAGAGGACGATTTTGAAGTTTGGTATGTGGCTGTTTCCTTGCTGGGGACTGGCGCCGAACGTCTAGAAGCCGACGTGAAGCGCTCTCTGATGAGCAAGGTCATCAAGCTTTCACGACTAATAATTGATGATTGGACGAATGCACTTGCAACTGTTGATTTCAAAGAAATCAAGAATCAGATGCTTTCTGACGAAGAGGTGATACGAGATATTGCGAAGTCGGAGGCGGACGTCGACCTTGTTGAAGCAAAGCGAACCGTGGAGATGATGGTCGATCTCCTAGAGTACGCGATGCTTTCTCAGCCACTACGCGTTGTCGTTCAATGCCTCTGTGAAGATGGTCGAGACGCAATTCTCGCGCATAGCCTAGCCAACACGGACTGCGAAGATCCGTTGGAAGATCTGCTCCGCTGTATTTGGCTTTCGGATTTGGACGCTGGGACTGGGACAAAGGGGCTGAAAGCTTCGCTGAAATCCCTTCCCAAGGCGAGCTTCCTGCGAATGGTTTTGGCTTCTCATCTAATCACTCGTGTCTATTGGAACCACTGGGAGAAAGAGAAGCGTTTGATGTTGCTGAACGCGGCGCAGGAATGTCTGAAAACTTCCGGGCTTCAATACGACCAAGCTGGGCTAAAGCGTCTCATTAACCGTGAGGCCAAAGGTTCGCACGAGGATGAAGAACGCAAATCCTCATAGAAATCCGCGATTAAGACCCTACCTTTCCAAGGGAGAGCCCTAACAAAAACATCAACAATTTTAAGTGCTTAAGAAAAGAGAACTTGAGTGTGCAAAATGCGTGCAAATTGTCGCAAAATTTTTTTAACCCATTGATTATAAAACAATTTTTCTGGCGGGGCAATCTTCCTTCACACGGGAGAGGTCCAAGGTTCGATCCCTTGTGCGCCCACCATTTCCGAGTTGCTACGCGCACTTCCAATTTGCCGGCTCGGACCCGGTGGCGCGCAGCGCAGCGAGGCCTTCGCCATCGAGGCGTTGTTTGACCGGCAACCGATGACGAACCTCGCCATCATCGAAGCGATCATCGGTCGCACACCACCGCACCGCACCAATTGATCCGGCACAATGCGACCGCCCCCGGCCTTCGTTTAGCGGAGGATCAGATGGCCCACAGAGCATCGGCGGGAGGCGACGGACAATGGCTCATACGCTCGAACAGACGATCAACGCCTTGCTCGAACAGGAGCCGGCGCTGCGACAATGGCTGGAGCAGATGCGGGCGCTGATCCGGGACACGCGGGGCGTAACCGCGATCGCCGGGTTGTCGCCGGCGGAGACCGAGGAATTCCTGCGGCTCGATCCGCGCCTGCGCGCCCATCGCGGCGCGATGACAGCGGCCGAGTTCGAAGCGGCCAGCGCGCGCCATGCCGACCTCAAGAGCCGCATCGAAGCCGCGCTGCAGGACGACGCGATCGAGAGCCTGAGCGACTGGGGCGCGGCCCCCGCGCGCGGCTGACAAGCCCGAGTAGCGCCGCATAGCGGTTGAGCGGAACGCCCCCCACGAGCACTCGCCGCTGCGGGTGATTGATCAGGTGCGTTGAAAAGCCGGCGTGGCGATGGGGCGCTTGCGCTCACCCCATCCTGCGGATCGGCATCCGCACACCCGTCCTGGCGCTATCGCGACGCGACGGCTCAGGCCGTCGCCTGCTCGGCCTGCGGACCAACCGGCTTGCAGAATTTGCTCGCCAGCCAGGACGACAGCACCGCCGGCACCAGCCCGACTATTCCATACAGCACAAGCTGCACCAGGCCGGCATCGGCGCCGCGATTGGAATACAAGAAGGCGGTGGCGACGAAGCCGATGACACCGACGATCACTATGCGCAGCGGCTGCTTGATGACGCGGATGTGGCAGATAATCTCGTCGATCGCCGCCATCATCAGCGCCGGCAGCAGGCCGAACAGATAGCTGTATTGCAGCGACTTGAACATCACGACGAAGAACTTCTGCACCTCCATCAGATCGGTGTGCATCCAGTAGCCGGACAGATAGGACGTCGCGAACAGCAGCAGCAGCCCGCCCACGAACGGCCCGATCGCACCGAAGATCAGATATCGCTTCATGCCTGCTCCACAACCGGCGATCCCGCGCCGGGCCGACAGGCTACGCCCTCCGGCCCGCCGCCGACAACTGCCGGGCGCGGGCTGGCCCGGCAAATTGCCGCGATGGTTACATCCGCACTTCGACCAGGCTGGGCCCGCTGCCGCGGACGCCCGCCTCGAGTGCGGCGTTGAGTTCGTCCGCCGTGGTCACCGCGCGCGCCGGCACGCCCATGCCCTTGGCCAGCGACACCCAGTCGAGGTCCGGCCGATCGAGCGTCAGCATGTCCTGCGCCCGCTTGCCGGGCTCGCCGGCACCGACGCCGTCGAACTCGCCCCTGAGGATCTGGTACTTGCGGTTGGCGAACACAACGGTGGTGACGTCGAGATTCTCGCGCGCCTGGGTCCACAGCGCCTGCAGCGTGTACATCGCGCTGCCGTCACCCACCATGCAGATCACCTTGCGGTCCGGGCACGCCACCGCGGCGCCGACCGCGACCGGCGGCGAGAAGCCGATCGAGCCGCCGAGATTCTGCAGCCAGTCGTGCGGCGCCGCCGCGGCGGTCGGCGGGAAGAAGCCGCGGCCGGTGGTGATGGACTCGTCGATCACGATCGCATTCTCCGGGATCGCCACCGCGATCGCCTGCGCGATGGTGTCGAGCGTCAGCGCCCCGCTCGGCTTGGCGATGTCGACCAGCTTCTGCGGCTGGGCGTCCTGAGCCTTGGCGCCGAGCGCGCCGGCCAGCGCCTCGAGCGCGGCTTCGGAGTTCTCGCCAACGTCGGTCAGGCGATGCGCGTCGCAGCCTTCCGGCTTCAGCAGGCTGGGCTTGTCCGGGTAGGCGAAGAACGCCACCGGGTCCATCGCCTCGACCAGCACGATGTGGCGGAACGGCTTCAGGATCGGCAGCGCCGCCTCGACCACATAGGGCACGCGCTCGACCCAGTAGCGCCCCTGCCCGCGCGCCATCCGGGCGTTGTAGGTCTGCGCCATCACCTTGCAGCCGGACTTGCCGGCGATCCGCTGCGCCAGCGCCAGACCGTGCTCGGTGAGCGCGTTGCCGGACAGCAGCAGCAGCGTCGGCTCGCCGGACCGCAGCGCCCGCGCCGCGGCCTCGACGGCGTGCGGCGAGTAGCTCGGGCGCTGTTGCTCGGCCGGCACTTCGGCGATGCCGTCGGCCTCGTTCCAGGCGGTGTCGGCCGGCAGGATCAGCGTGGCGATCTGCGGCGGCATCCCCTTGGCGGCGGCGATCGCGGCGGCGCCATCGCGCGCCACCGACTTGGCGTCCGGCGAGGTGCGGACCCAGGCCGACATCGGCCGCGCCAGGCCCTCGATGTCCGAGGTCAGCGGCGCGTTGTAATCGATGTGGTAGGTGGCGTGCTGGCCGACGATGTTGACAATGCCGGAGGCCGCCTTCTTGGCGTTGTGCAGATTGGCGATGCCGTTGGCGAGACCCGGGCCGAGATGCAGCAAGGTCGAGGCCGGCGTCCGCTTCATCCGATAGTAACCATCCGCGGCGCCGGTGACGACGCCCTCGAACAGGCCGAGCACGCAGCGCATTCCCTCGACACGATCCAGCGCAGCGACGAAGTGCATTTCCGAGGTGCCGGGATTGGTGAAGCAGACGTCAACGCCGCCCTGAACGAGGGTCCTCACCAGGCTTTCGGCACCGTTCATCGTTTCGCTCCCTGTTGTATCGTGACACGACGATCAATCATTGTTGAACGCGTTCGTCAAAGGGGCGGGCGCGCGGAGCAGCGCTTCCTGCCGCGCACGGCACTGCTTCGGCGTCATCGCGATGACTTGCGCAATCGCCATGATTGTGGCCTGTCTTGGGTTGGATTCTGACGATTGCGAGGTTCACGATGGTTCGCTCTGCCGCCCGCCTGTTCGCGCTCGCCGCCACGATAGCTGTTGCCGGGATCTCCCAGGCGTCCGCCCAGGAGGACATGCGGGCCGTGATGGGGTTCGGGCCGTTCTTCCGCTCCGGGCCGGCGGCCAGCCCGATCCCGCGTGAGCGCGTCAACTTCATGGGCAATTACGCTCCCGGAACCATTGTGATCAGCACCTCGGAGCGTCGGCTGTATCTGGTCGAGCCGAACGGCACGGCGCTGCGCTATGGCATCGGCGTCGGCCGCGACGGCTTCCGCTGGGCGGGCGTCCACCGCATCACCGCCAAGAAGGAATGGCCGAGCTGGACGCCGCCGGCGCAGATGCTGCGCCGCCGCCCCGACCTGCCGCGCCACATGGCTGGCGGCGAGGATAATCCGCTCGGCGCGCGGGCGATGTATCTCGGTTCGACCTTGTATCGCATCCACGGTTCCAACGAGCCGGAGACAATCGGTCAGGCCGTGTCGTCGGGCTGCTTCCGCATGACCAACGAAGACGTGGTCGACCTCTATGACCGCGTCCGCGTCGGCGCCACGGTGGTCGTGCGGAACTGATCCGTCGCGGGGCGCGCAGCCCCGCTGCTCCCAATTACGGGTTGTGCGCCGCGGCGGATTGCGGCAGCGTCACCGTCATGCAGTGCGGCCGCTCTCCCCGGTTCCTCGGCCCCGCGCTCGCGGCGATCATCGCCGCGGCGGCGGGAACGGCGGCGCCGTCGCTGGCCGCCGACAGCACCGATATCTCCGCCAACCAGCGCGCCGAGAAGCGCGACTTCACCGACAGCCAGATCTTCGACGGCTTCTTCAAGACCGCGTTCGGCGCCGAGTATCACCTCGCCGGCCGGGTCGACCGCATCCGCAAGTTCGAAGGGCCGGTGCGGATCTTCGCCGAGGGCGAGACCCATCCGGACCGCCGCGCGCAGCTCGCGCGGGTGGTCGCCGACATCGCCAAGCGGATCCGCCATCTCGATATCGCGCTTACCGAGGACAGCGACGAGGCCAACGTCACGGTCCATCTCGTCCGCGACAAGAACCTCAACAAGACCATCCAGACTTTCTACGGCGCCGAACGCGCCAAGGAGATCCGCGAGTCACTCGATCCGCAATGCCTGTCGGGCTTCCGCAAGAACGACAAGTTCGAGATCGAGCACGCCGACGTGATCCTCACCATCGACAATGGCGACTTCGTCTTCCTGGACTGCGCCTACGAGGAGCTGCTGCAGTCGCTCGGCCCGATCAACGACACCGACCAAGTGCCGTGGACGATGTTCAACGACGACGTTCAGAAGGGTTACTTCGACGTCTACGATCAGTACCTGATGAACATCCTGTACCACCCGGAGATCAAGCCGGGGATGACGGTGCAGGAGGTCAAGTCCGTGCTACCGCAAGTAATGGCCGACGTCCGCAGCTTCGTCGGCAAGGTGAATGGATTGGGGCAGTAGTCGGCGGTTATTACCCGCCTCTCCCCGTCATTCCGGGGCGCGCGAAGCGCGAGCCCGGAATCCATATCCCCTGAGTTCTCGACTTATCATCGACCGTCATCCATCCCCAACAGACGCTGCGGCGTATGGATTCCGGGTTCGCCGCTGCGCGGCGCCCCGGAATGACGCGTCGAGAGACTGCGCCCCTACGCCGTCTTGGTGAACAACTCCCGGCCGATCAGCATCCGGCGGATCTCGCTGGTGCCGGCGCCGATTTCGTAAAGCTTGGCGTCGCGCAGCAGGCGGCCGGTCGGGTAGTCGTTGATGTAGCCGTTGCCGCCGAGCAGCTGGATGGCGTCGAGCGCGCACTGGGTGGCGCGTTCGGCGGCGTACAGGATGGCGCCGGCGGCGTCCTCGCGGGTGGTCTCGCCGCGGTCGCAGGCCTTCGCCACCGCATAGACGTAAGCGCGCGAGGCGTTCATCGTCACGTACATGTCGGCGACCTTGCCCTGCACCAGCTGGAAGTTGCCGATCGGCTCACCGAACTGCTTGCGCTCGTGCACATAAGGCAGCACCACGTCCATGCAGGCCTGCATGATGCCGAGCGGCCCGGCGGCCAGCACCGCGCGCTCGTAGTCGAGCCCGCTCATTAGCACGTTGACGCCGCGGCCGACCTCGCCGAGCACGTTCTCCTCCGGCACTTCGCAATCCTCGAACACCAGCTCGCAGGTGTCGGAGCCGCGCATGCCGAGCTTGTCGAGCTTCTGCGCAGTGCTGAAGCCCTTGAAGCCCTTCTCGATCACGAACGCCGTCATGCCACGGGGACCGGCGGCGGGATCGGTCTTGGCGTAGACCACCAGCGTTTCGGCGACCGGGCCGTTGGTGATCCACATCTTGTTGCCGTTGAGAACGTAACGGTCGCCTTTCTTGTCGGCGCGGGTCTTCATCGACACCACGTCGGATCCGGCGCCGGGCTCGGACATCGCCAGTGCGCCGACGTGTTCGCCGCTGATCAGCTTCGGCAAGTACTTGCGCTTCTGCGCCTCGTTGCCGTTGCGGCGAAGCTGATTGATGCAGAGGTTGGAATGCGCGCCGTAGGACAGGCCGACCGAGGCGGAGGCGCGCGAGATTTCCTCCATCGCAATGCAGTGCTCGAGATAGCCGAGCCCGGCGCCGCCGTACTCCTCCTCGACCGTGATGCCGTGCAGGCCGAGTTCGCCGAGCTTCGGCCAGAGATCACGCGGGAAGGTGTTGGTCTTGTCGATGGCCTCGGCGCGCGGGGCGATCTCGTTCGATGCAAAATCGCGCACCGTCTCGCGGATCGCGTCGGCGGTCTCGCCGAGATCGAAATTGAACAGGCTCTGCGCGTTCGAAATCATGGTCGGGCTGTCTCCACTCGTCGGCGCGGCACGCCGCGCAACCGTGTTCTGGTTGGCCGGCACCATGTCATGACGCCGCAGGGCTGAGAAGGCTCCAAAGGTCGTTCCAGCGGCTTTCCAGGCTGTTTACCAGCGCCTCGACACAAAACTCACGACGACCGTACAGGCGCTGCGGACGATCTTGTGCGGAGCCGCTATGCGAGCGGCCCGGCACGCCTTGCTCTTGCCCGCCCAACCGGTTGTAATCTCCCGAACGGACTGCCGCGCCCCAAGACGGCAGCCAATGGAGATCGATCGCCGCGACGCGGCCCATCGGAGCGAAACGCCGACCACCCAGCGAGGGCCCCCGCATCATGCACGGCACCATCGAGACCAGCACAGCCGAGACCGACAAAGCCGCCCGCCTGCGCGCCGCGCGCGAGGAAGCCTACGCGACGCCGCTGAAGGACTTCCATCCCGGCGCGCCTCGGCATTTCCGCGACGACACGTTGTGGCCGTGGTTCGAGCGGCTGCGTGCGGAGGAACCGGTTCATTACTGCACTAACGCGCCGATCGAACCGTACTGGAGCGTCGTCAAGTACAACGACATCATGCATGTCGACACCAGCCACCAGATTTTCTCGTCCGACTCGACGCTGGGCGGCATCTCGATCCGCGACGCACCACCCGGCTACGACTGGCCGAGCTTCATCGCGATGGACGAGCCGCGGCATTCGGCACAGCGCAAAACGGTGTCGCCGATGTTCACGCCGGACCATCTCGACGAACTCGCGGTGCTGATCCGTGCTCGCACCCGCAAGGTGCTGGACGGCCTGCCGCGCGGTGAGACCTTCAACTTCGTCGACCGCGTCTCCATCGAACTGACCACGCAGATGCTGGCGACGCTGTTCGACTTCCCGTTCGAGCAGCGCCGCAAGCTGACGCGCTGGTCCGACGTCGCCACCGCACTGCCGAAGAGCGGCGTGGTCGAGTCCGAACAGCAGCGCCGCGACGAACTCAACGAATGCGCCGCGACCTTCGCCGGGCTGTGGAACGAGCGGGTGAATTCCGAGCCGCGGAATGATCTCCTGTCGATGATGGCGCATCACGACGCGACCCGCTACATGGACCGCGACAATCTGATGGGCAATCTGCTGCTGCTGATCGTCGGCGGCAACGACACCACCCGCAATACCATGACCGGATCGGTGCTGGCGCTGAACGAAAATCCCGACCAGTTCGCCAAACTGCGCGCCGATCCCAAGCTGATCGACACCATGGTGCCCGAGGTGATCCGCTGGCAGACGCCGCTCGCGCATATGCGCCGCACCGCCCTGCAGGACACCGAACTCGGCGGCAAGACCATCAAAAAGGGCGACCGCGTGGTGATGTGGTACGTCTCCGGCAACCGCGACGAGGAGGTGATCGAGCGGCCGAACGAATTCATCATCGACCGCAAGCGGCCGAAGATTCACCTGTCGTTCGGCTTCGGTATCCACCGCTGCGTCGGAATGCGTCTGGCGGAATTGCAGCTCCGGATCGTCTGGGAGGAAATGCTGGACAGGTTTGACCGCATCGAAGTTGTCGGGGAGCCGAAGCGGGTGTATTCGAGCTTCGTCAAGGGCTACGAGTCCTTGCCGGTTCGCATTTCCTGACCTCTCCCAAGAAAAAGAAGACAGCCTCGACAATGAAACATCATGCCGCCGCGGAGCAGGACGAATTCCACGATATCCGCGACGCCGTCGCCAAACTGTGCGCGCAGTTTCCGGGCGAATACTGGCGCAAGCTCGATCGCGAGATGGCCTATCCCAGGGCTTTCGTCGATGCGCTCACCGAGGCCGGCTACCTGTCGGTGCTGATCCCCGAGGAATACGGCGGCGCCGGGCTGAAATTGTCGGCCGCGGCGGCGATCCTCGAAGAGATCCAGCGCGCCGGCTGCAACGGCGGCGGCTGCCACGCGCAGATGTACACCATGGGTACTCTGCTCCGGCACGGCAGCGATGAGCAGAAGGCCAAGTGGCTGCCGAAGATCGCCTCCGGCGAACTGCGGCTGCAGGCCTTCGGCGTCACCGAGCCGACCTCCGGCACCGACACCACGTCGCTGAAGACCTTCGCCAAGAAGGACGCCAACGGCGACTACGTGGTCAACGGCCAGAAGATCTGGACCAGCCGCGCCGAATATTCCGACCTGATGATCCTGCTGGCGCGCACCACGCCGAAGGATCAGGCGGCGAAGAAGACCGAGGGCCTGTCGGTGTTCCTGGTCGACATGCGTGAAGCGCGCGGCCATGGGCTCGAGATCCGCCCGATCCGCACCATGATGAACCACGCCACCACCGAGGTGTTCTTCACCGACCTCAAGGTGCCGAAGGAGAATCTGATCGGCGAGGAAGGCAAGGGCTTCCGCTACATCCTGTCCGGCATGAATGCCGAGCGCATCCTGATCGCATCGGAATGCGTCGGCGACGCCAAATGGTTCATCGCCAAGGCCACCAACTACGCGAAGGACCGCGTCGTGTTCGGCCGGCCGATCGGCCAGAACCAGGGCATCCAGTTCCCGATCGCCAAGGCCTACGCCGCTATGCGCGCGGCCGAACTGATGGTGAGGGAAGCCACCCGGAAGTACGAAGCCGGCATGGATTGCGGCGCCGAGGCCAACATGGCCAAGATGCTCGCGGCCGACGCCTCGTTCGAAGCGGCCAATGCCTGCATCCAGACCCACGGCGGCTTCGGCTTCGCCGAGGAATACGACGTCGAGCGCAAGTTCCGCGAGACGCGGCTGTATCAGGTTGCCCCGATCTCCACCAACCTGATCCTGTCGCATCTCGCCGAGCACGTGCTCGGCATGCCGCGGTCGTATTAACCTCTCGACGTCATTGCGAGCGAAGCGAAGCAATCCAGAGCGCCGCGCATCGAGCTTGGATTGCTTCGTCGCTTCGCTCCTCGCAATGACGAAGCCATCGCAGGATTGATCGAATGCTTCCGCTCGAAGGACTCACCGTCATCGCCGTCGAACAGGCGGTCGCGGCGCCGTATTGCAGCTCGCGGCTGGCCGACGCCGGCGCTCATGTCATCAAGATCGAACGCCCCGAGGGCGATTTCGCCCGCGGCTACGATGCCGCCGCCAAGGGCCAGAGCAGCTACTTCGTCTGGCTCAACCGCGGCAAGGAATCCGCCGTGGTCGATCTGTCGACCAGCGAAGGCCGCGACGAGCTGGAAAAGCTGATCGCGTCGGCCGACGTGCTGCTGCAGAACCTCAAGCCCGGCTCGATGGACAAGCTCGGCTTCACCCGCGAGCGGCTGCGCGCGGACTATCCGAAGCTGATCATCTGCACCATCTCCGGCTACGGCGATTACGGTCCGTATGCGCACCGCAAGGCCTACGACCTGCTGATCCAGGCCGAGAGCGGCCTCGCCTCGATCACCGGCGGACCGGAAAGCGCCTCGCGCGTCGGCATGTCGGTGGTCGACGTCGCCACCGGCGCGGCCGCGCATGCGGCGATCCTCGAAGCGCTGATCGGCCGTGGCCGTTCGGGTCAGGGCGCCGACATCCGCATTTCGATGTTCGACGTGATGGCGGACTGGCTGACGGTGCCGCTGCTCAACGCCGAGGCCGGCAATCCGCCCAAGCGGCTGGGCCTCGCGCATCCATCGATCGCGCCCTATGGCGTGTTCACCAGCAAGGACGGCAAGGACATCCTGATCTCGATCCAGAGCGAGCGCGAGTGGAAGAAGCTCTGCTCCGACGTGCTGCGCCAGCCCGACCTGCCGAACGATCCGCGGCTGTGCAACGGCGTCGAGCGCGTGAAGAACCGTGCCTACACCGACAAGATCGTCGCCGACATCTTCGGTTCGCTGACCCGCGATGATCTGCTCGAACATCTCGCCAGCGCCGACATCGCCTTCGCCGAAGTGAACACGATGGAAGACCTGTCGCATCATCCGCATCTGCGCCGGATCGAGGTCGACACGCCGAACGGCAAGGTCGCCTATCCGGCGCCGGCCGCGATCGTGGTCGGCGAGGATCGGCATTACGGCGCCGTGCCGGGCATCGGCGACAAGCGCAAGTAAGCGAGGACCAACATGACCGACGCGCTCGACATCGATCACCTGCGGCAGTGGATCGGCCGCTCCGAGCAGGCCACCGACCTCGTCACGCCGCAGCTCGCCAAGGGCCTGCGCGCGACGCTGTTCCTCGACATCGGCACGCCCAAGACGGGCGACGTCGCACCGTTCACCGTGCACTGGTGCCTCGGCCAGCCGGTGTATCCGATGGACATGCTCGGCCCGGACGGCCACCCCACCCGCGGCGGCTTCCTGCCGCCGGTGCCGCTGCCGCGCCGGATGTGGGCGGGCGGCGAGCTCACGTTCGTCGATGCGCTCAAGGTCGGCGACGAGGTGACGCGGACCTCGACGATCGGCGACGTGCAAATCAAGCAGGGCTCGACCGGCACGCTGTGCTTCGTCACCGTCAATCACGAGATCACCACGCCGCGCGGCGTCGCGATCCGCGACCGGCAGGACATCGTTTATCGCGACGTGCCGCCGCCCTCGGCGGCCCCCGCAGCGCCCGCCAAGCCGGCCGCCGTCCCGCCGGCCGCGCAGCATCGCGAAAGCCACCTCGCCGATCCGGTCCTGCTGTTCCGCTATTCGGCGCTGACCTTCAACGGCCACCGCATCCACTACGATCGCGACTACGTCACCAAGGTCGAGGGCTATCCGGGCCTGATCGTCCACGGCCCGATGCAGGCCGCCCTGCTGGTCGAGTTCGCCGCCAAGCTGAAAGGCGCGGCGCCGAAGACCTTCAGCTATCGCGGCGTGCAGCCGCTGTTCGACGGCGCGGAGTTTGCGGTCAACGCTAATGAGACCGCGACCGGCCTCGAGCTGTGGACCGCCAATGCCGACGGCGTCCCGACCATGAAGGGCACGGCGAGCTGGTAATCAGTTTTCGCAAGGCGGCCGCGATACCCCTCCCCCTTGCGGGGAGGGTCGGCCGAGCGAAGCGGAGGCCGGGGTGGGGGTGCCGCGGGCACCGACTGCGTGGCGCCCCCCACCCGACCGGCCTTACGGCCGGCCACCCTCCCCGCAAGGGGGAGGGAAACTTGGCATCGCGGCTGACGCTGTTGACTCCCCTCCCCACCTCCTGATTGATCGGCGCAAGCAACAACGGCGCGCTGTCGCCGGAGGAACCGCCTTGCCGAAGAAGCCGAAGCCGCACGCGGCGACCACCACCGTCAAATCCGCCACTTTCGACCTGCTCCGCGCCTTCGGCATCGACAACGTGTTCGGCAATCCCGGCTCGACCGAGCTGCCGTTCCTCAGCGACTGGCCGGACGACATCGACTACGTGCTGGCGCTGCAGGAAGCCTCGGCGGTTGCGATGGCCGACGGCTACGCGCAGGCGACGCGCAATGCCGGCTTCGTCAATCTGCATTCGGCCGCCGGCGTCGGCAACGCGCTCGGCAACATCTACAGCGCCTTCAAGAACCAGACGCCGCTGGTGATCACCGCCGGCCAGCAGGCGCGCAGCCTGCTCCCGTTGCAGGCCTTCCTCGGCGCCGAGCGCGCCTCCGAATTTCCGCGCCCCTATGTCAAGTACAGCGTCGAGCCTGCGCGCGCCGAGGACGTGCCGGCAGCGATCGCGCGGGCGTACTACGTCGCGATGCAGCAGCCGTGCGGGCCGACCTTCGTGTCGGTGCCGATCGATGACTGGGCCCGGCCGGCCACCCCGGTGCCGCCGCGCAACGTGACGCGCGAACTTGGACCCGAGCACGCGGCGATGCAGGCGCTGGCCGACGTGCTGGCCAACGCGAAGAAGCCCGCACTGGTGGTCGGCCCCGCGGTCGATCGCGCCGCGGCAGTCGAGCTGATGGTGCAACTCGCCGAGCGCACCAAGGCGCCGGTGTGGGTGTCGCCGTTTTCGGCGCGCTGCAGCTTCCCGGAGCGTCATCCGCTGTTCGCCGGCTTTCTGCCCGCGTCGCCCGGTCAGTTGTCCGACACGCTGAGCGCCTTCGATGTCGTCGTGGTGATCGGCGCGCCGGTGTTCACCTTCCATGTCGAAGGCCATGCGGCGATCTTCGAGGGCGCGACCACGCTATTCCAGATCACCGAGGATGCCGACGCCGTCTCGGTGACACCGCTCGGCACCAGCATCGTCGCGACGATGACGCCGGCGCTGACTCTGCTGCTCGACCTGCTCCCCCAGGCCAAACGCGCCGCGCCAGCGCCGCGCGCGGTCCCGCCGGCGCCGCAGGCCGCCGAGCCGATGGCGGCCGAGTACCTGCTCGATGCGCTGAGCAAGGCGATGCCGGACGACGCCATGCTGGTCGAGGAGGCACCGTCGCATCGGATGGCGATGCAGAAATACATGCCGATGCGTGGCCAGGATTCGTTCGCCACGATGGCCAGCGGCGGGCTCGGCTGGTCGCTGCCGGCCTCGACCGGCTTCGCGCTGGCGAACCGCGAGCGCCGCACCGTCTGCCTGATCGGCGACGGCTCGGCGATGTACTCCGTCCAGGCGCTGTGGACTGCCGCGCAGCGAAAGCTGCCGCTGACCGTGGTGGTGCTGAATAATGCCGGCTACGGCGCGATGCGCTCGTTCAGCCAGGTCATGCAGGTGCGCAACGTGCCGGGGCTGGAGTTGCCGAACATCGACTTCGTCCAGCTTGCGCAATCGATGGGCTGCGCCGCCGAACGCGTCGTACGCTGCGAGGACCTGAACGCCGCGCTGTCCCGCGCGCTGTCGCATGACGGCGTTTTCGTGCTCGAAGCGATGCTGGATAGCTCGGTCCCGCTGCTCTACGCGAAGAACGGCTGAGATCGTCTGGCCACGCCTGCGCGCTACGGCAACAGGTCGCTGGGCACGTCGTCGAAGCTGTAGCGCCGCGGACGATTGCGGCGGATGAAGCCGCCGATCTGCCAGCCGAACAGCGCGGCGAAGCCGGCGATGAATAGCGCCCCCGCCCACGAGCCGGTCGCCACCGCGCGCGCCAGCAGCCCGGTCATTGCCGCCGCCACCAGCGCGATCAGCACCAGCGCGGCGGTGTGGATGGCGGGGCGTAGCCCGCCGATCAGTTCGGCATGGCTGCCGGCCGCCTGCATCCGCTGGTGCAATTCCAGCACGAAGGCCCGATAGGCGTCGTTCTGCGGCGCCATCAGCGCCACGGTCTGCCAGGTCGTCGACAGGATCCGCAGCCGCGCGCCGCTGACGTCTTCGAGGTCGGCGCGAAACCGCTGCGACTGCATCGACACTGGCCGGAAGCTGAGCCGCACCTGGGCGATCGTCGCATAAGGCCACAGCCCGGATTTCGGCCCGATCCGCCAGACGAGCCCGTCATCGGTCAGTTCGAACTGCTGGGCCGCCCCGATCAACGACGCCTTGAAGGCATAGGCGTCCGCCGAAGCGACCGCCTGCTTCACGCCGGAGGTCTTTGGCTCCGCGCCTGTATTCCGACCCGCTCGCGCCACCGCTCGCTGCCTCCTGCTCGCAGCGTCATTGCCGCAGTGGCGGCCGGGATGCAATGCGGTCGATCCGCCTGCCCGCGATCCCGCACGGTCCTCGCTTGCCCGCACTGCCCTGGTTTCCTACAACCGTCCCGACGATTGATCGTTGAGACCCATGCCCAAATCCGACGCCGCCTATTTTCCCCGTCATCTGATCTTCGCCGGTGCGCTGGTCAGCGGCGTGCTGCTGGCGCTGGCGCTGCACATGCTGGGGCAGCGGCTCGGGCTCGATCTCGGCGGGCTGTGGCGCAGCGATCTCGGCGAGTTCATGCCGGCGCGCGCCGCGCTGGCGTGGTGGCTGGTGGCCACGGCGGGCTTCGCCGGCGGCTACTTCACCTCGACGCTGATGCACCACGCCGCGGCCGGCCAGATCCCGCCGCGGATGCGGCAATTTCTGATCGCGATCGGCGTGCTGGTGCTGGCTGCCGCCGGACAGGCCGCCTCGGCGCCCTCGACCGGGCCGACCACGCCCGGCGTCGTCACCGGCCTCGCCGCACTGCTGCTCGGCGCCGCGATGGCGTTCTGCGGCGCGCACTTCGCGCTGCGCAAAGGCTGACCCCGCGCCGCCTAACCCAGCGACCGGACGATATGCTCCTTCAGCCGCTGCGCCGGCAGCGACAGCCGGTCGCGCTGCAGCAGCGCGATCTCGGTATCCTTGAGGTTCGGCAGCGGGCCGCCGTCGATCACGTGCAGATCGTCCGGCACCATGTCCTTGGGCAGCACGGTGACGCCGAGCCCGCCGCGCACAGCGGCCAATGAGCCGGCGAGCGAGCCGCAGGTATAGGCGATCCGCCACGGCTTGCGCGCCTTGTCGAGCGCCTCGGTGGCGCGCTTGCGATACACGCAGGGGCTCGGCGACACCACCAGCGGCAGCGGCCCCTCGCGCTCCTGCGGTCCTGGTTCGCCTGCCACCCACACCAGCGGCTCGCGCCAGACCCGGATGCCGGCGGCCTCGCCGACCCGCTCGCGCTTGATCAGCGCCAAATCGAAGCTGCCTTTCCGGAAGCCGTCGATGACGTGCAGCGTCAGATCGCAGGTCACTTCCAGCGCCACCGCCGGATAAGCCCGGGCGAAGCGCGACAGCACGTCCGGCAGATGCCGCGTGGCAAAGTCCTCCGGCGTGCCCAGCCGCACCACGCCGTGCAGCGCCGGCTCGGTGACGCGCGCGACCAGCTCGTCGTTGACGTCGAGCAGACGGCGCGCATGCGCCAGAAACATCTCGCCCTCCGGGGTCAGCCGGACGCTGCGCGGATTGCGCTCGAGCAGCCTGCGCCCGAGCGCATCCTCCAGCCGCTGCAGCTGCAGCGAAACCGTCGACTGCTGACGCCGCAGCGATTCCGCCGCGCGGGTGAAATTGCCGAGCGTGGCGATGGCGACAAACGCCCGCACCAGATCGAGGTCGAGATTGAGCAGAGGGCGCGGCATCGTTCGAACCATTGTGAAATGCAATGATAGAAGTTTCTACAATCAATTTCAAAGATGCTGCAAGCGCACCTAGGTTCCGCCCCGCCCGCGCACCGCGGGCTTCACGTCGCCGCGCGCCCTACCCTGCCTGCGCTCCCACCGAGCCGCGGGACGGCTGCGTGCGCCCGGCAAAGGGGGCCGACATGCTGGATCTCGCATTCCAAAATCTACTCTCGCCGATGGTGTTGTTCTTCGTGCTCGGCGTCGCCGCCGCGCTCGCGCGTTCGGATCTGTCGATCCCGGAGCCGGTGGCAAAACTCCTGGCGCTGTACTTGCTGATGTCGATCGGATTTCGCGGCGGCGTCGAGGTCGCGCATCAGGGCGTCGACGGCACGATGATCGCCGCCATCGCGGCCGGCGTCGCGCTGTCATTCGTGACGCCGTTCCTGGCCTATCTGATCCTGCGCGCCGTGACCCGCCTCGACGCCGTCAACGCCGCGGCAGTGGCCGCACACTACGGCTCCATCTCCGCCGTCACCTTCGTGGCTGTCACCGGCATGCTGGGGCAGCTCGGCATCGCCTGGGACGGCTACATGGTGGCGGTCGGCGCCGCGATGGAGACGCCGGCGATCCTCGCCGCGCTGCTGATCGCGCGCGGCAAGGCGGACCCGGACGGCCAGAGCCGCGGCACGCTGCTGCGCGAGGTGGCGCTGAACGGCTCGATCGTCATCCTGCTCGGCGCCTTCGTGATCGGCGCGCTGACCGGCGCGCGCGGTGCCGCGATGGTCAAACCGTTCCTCAGCGACCCGTTCGCCGGCGTGCTGTGCCTGTTCCTGCTCGACATGGGGCTGGTCGCAGGGCGCGGCTTGGCGCAGGGCCGGCGGCACCTGTCGCTGCCGGTGACGATCTTCGGCGTGGCGATGCCGCTGATCGGCGGCACGCTGGGCGCCGCGCTGGCCTGGCTGATCGGCCTGTCGGCCGGCAGTACCGCAGTGCTGATCACGCTGGCGGCGTCCGCCTCCTACATCGCCGTGCCGGCGGCGATGCGGCTGGCGCTGCCGCAGGCCAATCCGGCGGTGGCGCTGACGCTCTCGCTCGGCATCACCTTCCCGTTCAACCTGCTCGCCGGCATTCCGCTCTACATCGCCTTCGCCACCCGGATCGCGCCGTGACCGCTGCAGCTACTGGAGACTCAGCCATGCAGACCTTTCCCAAGAAGCGTATCGAGATCGTGGTCGAAGCCCCGCTGCTGCGGCGGATCACGACCAAGCTGGACGAGACCGGCGTGACCGGCTGGTCGGTGGTGCCGATCCTGGCCGGCCATGGCCGCGACGGCGATTGGACCGCCGAAGGTCAGGTCGGTACCGCGTCCCAGATGGTGATGCTGATCACCATCGTGGACGCCGCGAAACTCGACGCAGTGATGGATGCCGTGTTCACGCTGGTGTCACACCAGATCGGTTTCGTCACCGTCTCGGATATCGCGGTGGTTCGGCCCGAGCGCTTCTAACTTGCCGCTACCAAGTCCCGCGGCACAACGATCAGTTGTCATCGCGTTGTCGTATTACTTCGCTGACACGCGACCGATGCTCGCGGGCGCGGAAAAACGCCGCGCAGTCCCCTGCGCGGCGTTTAGCCTCATCCTTGTTAGCAACTCGGTCGCTTAGCCCGCCGCGCGGATATTGATCGATCCTTCGGCGAGCGTCGTCAGCTTCTTGTCGGTTGCTTTTTCTTCGTCGAGCGTCTTCTGCAGAACCGCAGCGCAGTCGTTGCGGCCCAAGCGTTTCGCCCATGCCACCAGGCTGCCGTAGCGCACGATCTCGTAGTGCTCGGCGGCCTGCGCCGCGTTGATCAGCGCCGCATCCAGCACCGTCTTGTCCTCGACCTCGCCGGCGGTTTCTTCGGCTTCCTCGATGATGCCGTCGATCGCCGGGCAATCGACCGCCTTGGCCTTGGTGCCGTGCATTTCGAAAACCTGCTCAAGCCGCTTCACGTGGCCCCGGGTTTCCTCGAGATGGGTCATGAAGCCCTGCTTGAGCATCGGATCGGTGGCTTGGTCGGCCATCTTCGGCAGCGCCTTCACGAGTTGTTTCTCGGCGTAATAAATGTCCTGCAGCTGGTGCACGAACAGATCGTCCATGGTCTTGATGTCTTTAGTGAAAAGTCCCATTGCATGGCCTCTCTGGGTTGGAACAAGGCGGCCCGGGGCCGCGCTTGCTGCTCGTTCCGGACGCGGGGTTAACCAGCCGCGCAAGCACCCGTTCCGCCCGCCCGGCATCAGCCTGAGGGCAATGGCGCGGCAGCGCACGGCGTCCTATATCAGTGCCGCAGGTGAGAGCTGTCCGACGCCGAGGGCCGCCATGCCGCGGCGGACCAGCTCCTTTGCGCCACGTCAAGGGCCGGCTGCGCCCTCCGCTCCATGGATGGTTTCGCAAGATGTCGGCCGGATTGCGTGCCAGGGCGTTTATGCCCTAAGGATTTTCGCGGATGAGTTTGTCGGGTGCCGAGTGTCAGGCCGTGCTGCTGGCGGCGCCCGTCGCGTTGCCGCCCCGCCGGGAGGACGAATGCATCGACTGCTGAGCGCGCTGGGGCGTGGCTTTAAAACCTATGTCGGCTGGAAGCGGGTCGGCGTCGTCGCCAGTATCCTGATCGTCGGCTTTGCGATCTACTCGCTCATCCACAACCTCAAGGGTTTGGATCACAATAAGCTCGTGACCGCGCTGACCAACGTCGCGCCGTCGCAGATCGGGCTCGCCGCATTGTGCGTGGTCGGCGCATTCTGCACACTCACGTTCTACGACTTCTTTGCCCTGCGCACGATCGGCAAGCTGCACGTCCCATATCGCATCGCCGCGATGTCGGCGTTCTGCTCCTACGTGATCGGCCACAATCTCGGCGCCACCGTGTTCACCGGCGGCGCGATCCGGTTCCGGATCTATTCGGACTACGGCCTGTCGGCGATCGACGTCGCCAAGATCTGCTTCATCTCCGGGCTCACGTTCTGGCTCGGCAATCTGTTCGTGCTCGGCATCGGCATGATCTGGCATCCGGCCGCCGCCAGCGCGATGGATCTGCTGCCCGACCGGATCAATCAGCTGATCGGCCTCGCCTGCCTCGCCGGCATCGCCGCCTATTTCGTCTGGCTGGCGACCGGCAAGAAACGCCGCGAGCTCGGCCAGAACGGCTGGAAGGTGGTGCTGCCGTCGGCCCGGCTGACGCTGGTGCAGGTGCTGATCGGCGTCGTCGATCTCGGCTTCTGCGCGCTGGCGATGTATCTGTTGATGCCGTCCGAGCCGTATATCGACTACGTCTCGCTGGCGGTGGTGTTCATCCTCGCCACCCTGCTCGGCTTCGCCAGCCACGCGCCGGGCTCGCTGGGCGTGTTCGATGCCGCGGTGCTGGTGGCGCTGCCGATGTTCGCCCGCGAGGACGTGATCGCCACGCTGTTGATCTACCGCGTGCTGTACTTCCTGCTGCCGTTCGGCATCGCGATCTCGATCATGGGCGTCCGCGAGCTGTGGCTCAGCGTGGTCAAGCCCTGGCAGGAAAAGCGTGCCGCGACCGGCAACGGCCACCCGATCGCCGCAGCGACCGCCGCCACCGTCCGCCAGGTCGCGCAACGTTCGCAAAAGCTCTGACCACAGACCAAAGGCGGTTTTCGCGGCGGGGCACAACGCTCATATTTCCGCCTTATCGGAAGCGTCATTCGCCTCATGGTCACCACGATGTCCCCATTCCGCCTGCTGGCGCTGGTCGCGTTTCTCGCCAGCCTCGTGTCGCTGCCGGCTTCGGCACAGACGCAGCTCGCGCCGCCAGTTGCTCCTTCGGCTGCTCCCGCTGCGGCCGTGCCGGTCACCGACGGCTCGATGCAGATCGTCTGGGAGGTGCGCAACCGCTTCCGGCTGTTTCGCGAGGAGCGGGACTTCCGCGAACAGGCCGAGTCGCTGAACGGACTGACCGTGCTGGCATCCGAGCAGGCGCTCGGGCTGCAGAGCGAAGGCCGCGGCTGGGCCCGCAACGTCGTCAACCGGCTGTGCATCGACCTGACCGGCCGGGTCAACGAACCCTGCACCCGCGACGGCGTCAAAGAGAGCTACCTCACCCCGACCGAGCACCCCGTAACGGTGCGGCTGACCGGCGCGATCCCGGTCGGCGCGATCTGCGCATGGGTTTTCGACGACGGCGACGGCCCGCGCCCCGCCACCCAGGACTGCGCCGAGCCGATCAATTTCCGCGCCCGCTACGGCAAGCCCACCGTCGCGACGGTCGATGTCACCAGCGGCGCCGACGCACCGCTGCGGGTCTCGACCGAGATCGCGGTGCGCGACTTCTTCATCGCCGGGCTGGGTGACTCGATCGGCGCCGGCGAAGGCAACCCGGACCGGCCGATCGCGCTATCCGACGAGGGCTTCTGCTATCGGTCCTATCTCGGCATCGGCACTGTCGGCGCCACCGCCGGCCAGTTCTACCGGCCGAGCCGCGCCGGCTTCAAAGGCGGCCGCGCCTGCGAGGCGCCGGACACGCTGGCCAACTGGCAGCGCTATTCGGCGACCTGGTTCAACGCTGCCTGCCACCGTTCGCTGTACAGCTATCAGACCCGCACCGCGCTGGCGCTCGCGGTCCGGCATCCGCATATCGCCGTCACCTATTTGCCGCTGGCCTGCACGGGCGCGACGATCCAGGAGGGGTTGTTCGGCTCGCAGCGCGCCCGCGAATGCTTCCGCACCAAGTCCGGCACCAACTGCCCGGGCAGCGTCAACGGCCAGATCGCCGAACTGCGCGAGGCGCTCGCCGCCGCCCGCAAGCGCCAGCCGCAGCGCGGGCTCGATCTGGTGCTGCTGTCGGTCGGCGCCAACGACATCAACTTCTCCGGCCTCGTCGCCGACGTCATCGTCGACAGCCCGACCGAGCGCGGCATCTTCCGCCGCTCCGGCGTGATCGGCTCGATCGAGGAATCGCGCAACACGCTGACGCGGCAACTCCCGCAGAATTTCGCCAAGATGCGCGAGGCCTTCAAAGGCCTGGTCGATGACATGTCGCGCGTCGTCTACGTCACCTACGCCAATCCGGCGTTGGCGAACCGCGGCGTGCCCTGCCCCGGCGGCCCCGGCGGCTTCGACGTGCATCCCTCGTTCAGCGCCGATCCCAACCGGCTGGCGGCGGTCGCTTCCTTCGTCGACAATGAATTCCTGCCGCGGCTGAAGGATCTGGCGCAATGCACCGGCGGCGTGCTGTGCCGCGATCCGTCCGCGGACGCGATGACCTTCGTCGACGCGCATCAGCGAACTTTCGCCAATCACGGCTTCTGCGCTCGCGCCGAAACCGATCCGGAATTCGACCGCGCCTGCTTCTCGCCGCGCGGTGACAGCTTCACCAGCGACATCGTCGCCGCGGCGAATTCGCCGATGGCCTGCGGCGCCGGCGCCAGCAACTTCCGCGCCTATCTGCCGCGCGCGCGCTGGATCCGCGACGCCAACGACAGCTACTTCGCCGCGATGACCTTCCCGCAGGGGCTGCCCGCCGCAATCCAGCCCGCCGACATTCACGACGCCACCTGGGGCGTGGTGTCTGCGGTCTATGGCGGCGCCATCCACCCCTCCGCCGAAGGCCATGCCGCGATGGCCGACGCCGCGCTGCCGGCGGCCGAATCGGTGCTGTCGCTGCAGCCCGGCCCCGAAGTCACCAGCCAGCCGCTGCCGCCACCGGCGCGCAACGACCGCTAACAACTTCGGATATCAGGGCGCCCGACCGCCCGGTCACCGGGACATCGGGTCCCTTTCCCGGATGCCGTCTCGGCGCCGGGATTTCCAACCCTCGCGTTCAATCCAAGAAGCCGTCTCAACTGGAGCCCCTCTATTAGGGGCTGCCTGCCGCCCTGCTTAGCGTGCGCGCGAACGACGTGACCGATCACTGCTGATCGATCGCGCCGCAATCACGCACCAAGAAACCACCCCTGGGGACGGCATGTTCAACGACCTGAATCGACCGCGCGCAGCGGCACTCCCTCTCGCCTGCGTTTCGATCCTGCTGACAGCGCAGGTGGCGCACGCTCAACAAACAGGTCCGATCGACTCCGCTCCCCCAAGTCCGGCCGTTGCGGCCGGCCGCCCCGCGTCGCCGGAAGGTCAGGCGCTGCCGTCGGTCGTCGTCGATGCCCCGGCCCGGCGGCGGGCCGTCGCGCGAACTCAGCGCAAGCCGGCTGCGACGGCTCAGCCGGCTGCGCCGCGCGGGCGGGCGACCCGCAACGATGTCGCCGCAGCGCCGGTGCCGTCGCTCGGCGCACAGCGTTCGGCCATTCCGTCCAGCTACGCGGGCGGCCAGGTCGCGCGCGGTGCCCATCTCGGGCTGCTCGGCAACAAGGACTACATGGCGACGCCGTTCAGCCTGACCAGCTACACCGACCAGACCATTCGCGATCAGCAGGCCACCAGCGTCGCCGAAGTGCTGACCAACAGCGACCCGTCGGTCCGCGCGGCGATCGGCGCCGGCAACCGATACGACGCGCTGACGATTCGCGGCTTCCGCGTCGACAACAGCGATTTCGCACTGAACGGGCTGTACGGCCTGGTGCCGAACTATCGCATCAACCCGGCACCGATCGCGCGCATCGAGCTGCTGAAGGGGCCTGCCAGCTTTCTGTACGGGATGTCGCCGCGCGGCTCCGTCGGCGGCAACGTCAATGTCGTGACCAAGCTCGCCGAAGACGATCCGCTGACCCGCTACACGGCCGGCTATATGTCGGATGCGCGCTTCACCAACAGCCTCGACGTCTCGCGCCGCTACGGCGACCAGAAAGAGTGGGGCGTGCGCGCCAATGGCGCGTTCGAGGGCGGCTGGCCGGCGATCGACGGGCAGTCGATCCGCGACGGCGCCGGCTCGCTCGGCGTCGACTATCGCAGCGAACGCTTCAGGTGGTCTGCCGATCTGATCTATCAGGACGATTGGCTCAAGTCCGGCACCCGCGGCTACGGCCCGGTTCCGGGCATCGTCGTGCCGGCAGCGCCCGATCCGCGCATCAACTTGTCCCAGCCGTTCGACTACTCGCGCTCGCGGAGCGTTACCGGCATGACCCGCGCCGAGTACGATCTGACGCCCGACGTCACGGTGTTCGGCGCGATCGGCGGCAATTTGTTCGGCTTCGACAAGCGCGAGTCGCCGGGCCCGACCATTCTCAATTCGGCCGGCGATGCGCAATCGACCTCGACGTTCCAGACCGGCAAGTCCGACGCCATTTCCGGCGAAGCGGGCGTGCGGTCGCGCTTCACCACCGGGCCGATCGACCATGAGGTCGTGGTCAGCGGCTCGGCGCTGACGCAGACCAGCTGGCTCGGGCAGACCCGCTACGGCAACTACCTCACCAACATCTACGCCCCGACCATGCTGCCCGGACCGGGCACGCCCGTGGCGACCTTCCCGGAGAGCAAGGCCAACAAGCTGCTGCTGCGCAGCGTCGGGGCCGCCGACACGCTGTCGGTCCTGAACGGCGCAGTGCAACTGACGGTCGGGGTCCGCCAGCAGCAGGTGGTGTCGGACAGCTACGCACCGATCACCGGCATCACCACGTCGGCCTACGATCAGAGCGCGACCTCGCCGTCGGTCGCCCTGGTGGTGCGACCACTGCAGTACCTGTCGCTCTATGCCAGCTACATCGAAGGCCTGTCGCCGGGGCCGACGCCGCCGTCCGGCGCCGCCAACATCAATCAGGTGTTCGCGCCGTTCAAGAGCAAGCAATACGAGGTCGGCACCAAGCTGGATTTCGGCCGGTTCGGCGCCACTCTCGCGGCATTCCAGATCAGTCAGCCGAACGGCGTGCTCGATCCGGTCACCAGGATCTTCGGCCTCGACGGCGAGCAGAGGAACCGCGGCATCGAACTGACGACGTTCGGCGAGGTCGCGACCGGCGTCCGCATCCTCGGCGGCGTGACCTGGCTGGACGCCAGGCTGACCCAGACCGCGGGACATCTCAACGACGGCAACCACGCGATCGCGGCGCCGGACCTGCAGGGCAATCTCGGCGTCGAGTGGGACACGCCGTTCGTGCCCGGCCTCACCGCCACCGCGCGCGCGGTCTACACCAGCAAGGCCTATGTGACGGCGGACAATCTGCAGGACGTGCCGAGCTGGACCTCGTTCGACATTGGCGCCCGCTATTTCACCAAGTTAGGCGGTCGGCCGACCACGTTCCGGGCCAGCCTGACCAACATCGCCGACAAGCGCTACTGGACCGCCAACCCGTCCGGCTACCTGATCCTCGGCATGCCGCGCACGCTGTGGCTGTCGATGACGGTGGACTTCTGAACGTGACCTCGTCGGGAGGACAATTCCTGCCTGCATGGCTGACGGTGGGGCTCGGCCCCACCCTTCGCGTCGTCCCGCATCGCGCCCCTGAAAACGCAGATGCCCGGCACAAGGCCGGGCATCTGGGGCAATCGGATTGTTTCGTCGCGTTGGCCGGGTTCCGGCCTGCCGTCAGGCACGGCCGGCTCGGTCCCCTGCGCTTACTTGGCCGGAGCCATCATGCCGCCCTTGGGGGCCGGGGCCGGCGTGGCGGTTTTTGCCTTCCCGGCAGTGGCGGGCGCGCCGGGCTTGCTGGCCAGCGCGGCGGCCTGCTCGGGGATGAACTTGGCGACGATATCCGGATCGAGCTGGGAGATCGCGATGTCGGGCAGCCGGAACCAGTCTTCGTCCTTGCCGAGCGCCGGGGTCATCAGATAGCCGCGCAGCGTCAAGATCTGGCCATCCGGGCTCACCGTCAGCATCGCCTTCCAGACGTCGCCGTTGCGCGGATCGAGAATGTTGCCGTTCTCATAGACACGGCCTTTCCGCTTCATGTCGCGGATCAGCGAAATGCCGAGGATCGGCTGGTTCTTGCGATCGTCCTCGCACTCCTCGCAGATCGTCAGGTTCGGCTGGCCGGCCTGCGGAAAGCTCTTGGCGACGATGCCTTCGTACTGGTTGTTGCCACGGTCGAGCATCAGCACCCAGACCACCGGCTTTCCGCCCGGCTTGCCGGTGTCGGTGCGTTGCCAGAGCCCGGCGGCGGTGGGTTCCGCTGCGGCGGCCGGCGACGTGGCGGTCATCACACAGGAAAGGACGGCCGCGGCCGCGAGCGCAAGGAAACGGATCGGTCGATGTGTATTCATGGTAACACCTGAAACATCGCGATGAGACGAGAATGTGGCGGAGCGGTAAGTCGTTCCGGCGGGCGAACTAATCCCCCGACGGCTGGCGATTTTGTGACGAGGCGGAGACCGTCTCCGGGCGGAGCCGTCGCCCGGGCAGAATGCGATGGGCCGACAGGCCCGCGCCCAGGCAGACACCGACCGGAAGCCAGAACAGGATGTACAGGTAGGCGAGATCGGTCGGAACAATCTCGTAGTCGACGCTCGAGGCGGTGAGACAGGCCGCGAGCAGCGCCAGCGCCACGACCTCGCCGGACCCTCGCCACGCCTTGAAGCCGCTCACCAGCGCCGCCAGCACGATGCCGATCAGGGCCAGCGCGGCGAACACGCCGCCACGCACGAGAGCGCACAGCACGATATTGTGGGCATTCATCACCACGTTGCCGCTGGACAGCGTGCGTTGAGTATCGAACGCGAGACCGTAACCGAGCCACGGCTTCTCGGCCGCCATCTCGAGATAGATCGGCCACAGCGCGAGCCGCAGGCTGTCGCGCCGCTGCAGCAACTCGCTCTGGAACGGCGCGATCACGATCAGGCCGACCACCACGACGGCCACCGCGATCAGCGCCAGCTTGAGCCGGCGGTGCTCGGACAGCAGCACGGCGACGCCGATGCCGACCGCCGCCGCGATCAGCGAACCGCGGCTTCCGGTCAGCAGGATCGCGCCGAGCAGCACCAGCACCGAGGCCGCCAGCATCACGTGCTGCCACAGCTTCAGCGACCGCGACGCCATCACCGCCGCCGCCCCGACGCAGGGCATCGCGAACATCATCCCGATGACGTTGGAGTTGTAGTACACGGTCAGGCCTTTGACGCCCTCGAGCCGCACCGTCATCAGCGTCCGGAACGACAAGCCGGTAAACGACGCCACGTCGCGGATCGCGATCAGCGCGGCGACCGGCCCGAGCACCAGGAACAGCGTCCGCAGGAAATCACCATCCTCGCGGACCAGATACGCGGCGATCGTCACGAAGGCGAGTACCGCTACCGTGTAGCGCAGATTGAGCAGCAGGATCTTCGTCGGCGTCTCGCCGCCGAGCGCCGAGGTCGCGAGCAGCACCAGCAGAAACACCGCCGAGGCGATGAACACCGGCGACTTCACGATCGACAGCAGCGAACGATACGGCGTCGCCACGATCAGCATAACCGGCACGACCAGGAACCACAGCACGGTCCTCGCCGACCATATGCTGTGCAGCGCATAGACGAGACACAGCACAAGGATGAACAGCTTCTCCGCGGCCCGGGTCCGCACCAGCCAGTCGCGGGTCCGCTCCAGCCTTTGCTTGCTCCGTGACGGCCCGGCGACTGCAAAAACCATTGGACTCCTAATTCCCGACAAGGGCCGGCGCGACCGACAGGCCGCGAAGAACCTCGGCCATCCGCCGCGCGGACTGATCCCAGGTGACCGGACGATAATTCGCCCGGATCGCAGCCTCGTGATCGGCAAGGTGCGCAGGCGAGCGGATCAGGTCAAGCACCGCGTCGCGCCAGGCGGCGAAATCCAGCGGATCGAGGTGCCCCGCCAGCCCTGCGCCGGCTTCCGGCAACGACGACGTGTTCGATGCGAGACAGTATTTGCCGAAAGCCAGGCTCTCGGACACCGGTAGTCCCCAGCCCTCGTAGAACGAGGGGTAAAGCGTGAAGGCGCAGTGCTGATACAGCCACGCAAGTTCCTCGTCGCCCACCCGCGGCAGATGCAGGATCGAGGACGCGGTGACCGGATCGTGCGCGATTTGCCACAACAGGTCGGAACTGCCGAACCCCGGCTGGCCGACGATCACCAGCGTCGGCAGGTCCGGCGTGCCCTGCTCGGTCAGCCGGCGCCACAGGTGATACAACAGATCGAAGTTCTTGCGCGACTGGATGGTCGAGACGCTGATCACGAAGCGTTTCGCCTGCGCGTCGGTGAGCGCCTGCGGCCGAACCGCCGCCTTCGGCGTCACCAGATCGGCGCCGAGATGCACCACCTCGAGCGCGCCGCGCACGCCGCCGTGGCGCTGCGCGTAAGCTCTCACGTCGGCGCTGGTCGATTCGGAAATCGACACGACCAGATCGCATTCACGGATCAAAAACTGCGCATACGCCTCGAACTGGGTGACGAATTCGCCGTCAGCAAAGAACTGCGGCGCGACCACCGGGATGAAGTCCTGGCATACCGCGGCGACCTTCGTGCCGCGTTCGCGGCGCATTCGCGCCACCGCCGCATAGTCCACCCGCGACCAGTTCTCACCGGCCAGCAGCAGCACCTCGCTGGCGCCAGCATGCGCGAGCGGCGGCAATCCTTCGCGGCCAGACACCTTCTGAAACAATGGCGCGGCGGCGCCCCGCACCGAGGTGCGAATCGTGCGTTCCAGCTTCTTGCCGAGCGGCTTGATCGACGACAGCAAGGTCGCCCGTTGCTTCTTCGGAGCGGCGGCGACCGGCTTTGCGCCCAGATCTGGCGCATAGGCGACCGGCACGTAGTCCCGCCGCAGCGGATCGTAGCGGCAGAAGCGGAGTTCCGGCGCGATCGCCTCCGACAGCGCCGTCGCGATGCTGTGCTCGACCCGCAGCGTGCCGTTCATCTGGCCGGATCGGGCGCGACAGCTGGTCGTGACGTCCATCCACAGCCAGGGCTGGGGCGGGCTGTTCGGATCGGGAGGCTGCGCCAAAGAGCTGTCCGTCGCTGACGTCGGCCGTCGCGGCCGGTGAAACCATCCACGCGGCGGCCCGCGCGATCACCAAATCAATGCGGCGATGTAACGGGTCCGGCTTCGCAGCGTCAATGGCGCGGCGGTCGGCACGGCGAATTCGCTGCCGGAAAGACCGCGGAGGCTGGCGCGCTTGCAAAGCGCCGGCCGTCGCGGTCTATGTCGGCCGGCACGCGCCGGCCCGGCCAGCGACGTGCACGATTTGAGCGAGGACGACAGTGCTGCCGGTCACACCCGAGGTTTCGGTGATCCTGCCGGTCCGCGACGGCCAGCGCTGGCTGCGCGAAGCGGTCGGCAGCGTGCTGACGCAGACGCTCGCCGCGCTGGAACTGCTGGTGATCGACGACGGCTCCGCCGACGCGACGCCGTCGATTCTCGCGGAGATTCGCGCCAGCGATCCGCGGCTGATCGTGCTGCGCCAGGAGCGCGAAGGGCTGGTCGCAGCGCTCAATCGCGGGCTCGCCCAGGCGCGGGCGCCGCTGATCGCGCGGCTCGACGCCGACGACATCGCGCTGCCGGAGCGGCTGACGCGGCAGCGGGATTTTCTCGCGGCGCATTCGGACATCGTGCTGCTCGGCGGCTGGGCCGACGTCATCGACGAACACGGCGCGCCGCGCGGCAAACAGATGCGGCCAAGTCCCGACCGCCTGCGCGACACGCTGGCGAAGAAGAGCCCGTTCATCCACCCGACGGTGATGTTCCGCGCCGAGGCCGCGCGCCGCGTCGGCGGCTATCGCGCCGCCTTCGAGGCCGGCGAAGACTACGATTTCTGGCTGCGACTCGCCGACATCGGCGAGATCGCGATCCTGCCCGAACTGCTGATCCGCTATCGCGAGCACGGCGGCAGCATCACCCGGACGCGCGAGCTGCGCCAGATCTACTCCGCCCGCCTGGCGAAACTCGCGAGCGCCGAGCGCCGCGCCGGTCGGCCCGACCCGTCCGCCGCCCTCGCCGCTCCGCCCGACTGGCACGACCCGAATCCCGGTCCCTTCGAACGCGACAGTTCGCGGCTGTTCCGCATGCTCGAACTCGCCGATCCGGCCCGCGCCCGTAGCGCTCCCGTCTCAGCAATCGATCTCGACGCGATCGGCTCACAACTGCCCACGCTGACCGCCGGGGAACGCAAATTCGCCCAGGCGGCGGCGCTCAACCTGCTGCGCGAACGGAGCGACCTATCCGTATCGATGCGCGCGCGTCTGGTCGGGTTGTTGCTACGTCTGGGGCCGCTGAAGGCCGCCAAGCTGATGATCCGGAAGTAACAACATGACGGAGGGGTAGCCCGGGCGAGCGTAGCGACACCCGGGATACCGCACGACAATTGAGCTAAGTGCTCGCTTGCACGAAACGCTTGGCCAACGCGTGATAGATGCCCTCCTCGGCGATCAGCCGCGAGGTGGCGTAGGCGAGCAGCGAAGTGGCCATCACCGGGATCACCATCGCGTGGTTGTCGGTCATCTCGATGACGATGGCGAAGGCGGTGATCGGCGCCTGCACCACACCGGAGAAATACGCCACCATGCCGAGCAGCATGATGGCCGCAACCGGCGTCTCGGTGAACAGCGCCGCGAGGTTGCTGCCGAGACCGGCGCCGACCGCGAGCGAGGGCGAGAAGATGCCGCCAGGCAGGCCGCTGATCGACGACAGCGTGGTGGCGAGCAGCTTCAGCACGCCGAAATCGCCCGGCAGCGGCGTTCCGCTCTCCAGCGCCGCTTTCACCTGCGCGTAGCTGGTGCCGTAGATAGTGTCGTTCGAGACGATGCCGCACACCGCCACCGCGAGGCCGCAGCCGAGCGCCAGCAGCAGCGGCCGTCGCGTGAACGCCGGCAGATTGCTCGACGCCACCACGGCGCGGTTGAACAGCCCGCCGGCGAGCCCGCCGACCAGGCCGCAGACCGGGATTGCCAGCCAGTCGAGCCCGCCGCGCAGCCCCATCGCGCTGCTGCCGAAATACGTGTAGTTGCCCAGCAGCGCGATCGAGGTCAGGCCCGCCGCCACCACGGCGGCAATGATCAGGGTGCTGGCGCGCGTCTCGAACGAGCGGCTCATCTCCTCGATGCCGAAGATGATGCCGGCGAGCGGCGTGTTGAACGCCGCCGCGACGCCCGCCGAAGCGCCGGCCAGGATCAGCGCCGGTTGCCGCCGCGGCGACAGCCGGCCGAGCGCAAACATGATCGAAGCGCCGATCTGCACGGTCGGTCCTTCGCGGCCGACCGAGGCGCCGACCATCAGGCCGAACAGCGTCAGCACGAACTTGCCGACCGCCACGCGCAGCGACACCAGCCGGCCGCGCGCGCTTTGATCGGTCAGCCGCCGCGCCGCGATCGCCTGCGGAATGCCGCTACCGCCCGCATTCGGGAAGAAACGGTTGGTGAGATACACCGAGATCAGGAAGCCGAGCGGCGTGATCAGCAGCGGCCAGTAGCGCGAATGCCGCAGCAGATCGGCGAAGACGTCCTGCGCCAGATCGGCCAGCCAGGCCAGCGCCGCCGCCGCGACGCCGATGAACAACCCGCCCGCCAGAAAGATCGCCCGCCGCTTCGAGCGCGAGGAAAAGATCACGAATTGCCGCTTGTGGCGCTGAGAGACGGCGAATTTCATCGGCGGAATCGGGCCTCGCGCGAACGTGAAACGGCGGAAGCCCCTTCATGACGCGTCCGGACGGCCCGAGTCCAGCAAGTGATCGCGTCAACTTGACGTGAAACGCGGCAGCGCGCGCCCCTGTCGCCGAGCAAAATGCCCCCTCGCCTCCTTCACCGTCATTGCGAGCGCAGCGAAGCAATCCAGCAGCGCCGAGCACTGCGACTCTGGATTGCTTCGTCGCTGCGCTCCTCGCAATGACACCGGGGAGACACCGACAAAACAGAAAGGGCGCGCCTTGCAGCGCGCCCTCCTTCATCACTCACTCGCTCAGGCGGTGCACAGCGGCCCCGCCGCGTACGCTTAGTTCACGCCGAGCTTCTTCTGCAGGTTGGTGGACGAGGTCGTGTACTGGAACACGACGCGCTTGTCCGGATAGACGTATTTGACGGCCTTCTGGGCCATCAGCGCGCCTTCGTGGAAGCCGGAGAGAATCAGCTTCAGCTTGCCCGGATAGGTGTTGATGTCGCCGATCGCGAAGATGCCGGGGACGTTGGTCTCGAACGTGCCGGTGTCGACCGGGATCAGATTGTTCTCGAGCTGCAGGCCCCAGTTCGCGACCGGGCCGAGCTTCATGGTCAGGCCGAAGAATGGCAGCATGGCGTCGCACTTGATCTGCGCGACGGAGTTGTCGTTGAGCTTGATGGTGGCGCTGGCGAGCTGGCCGTTGTCGCCCTGCAGCTCGGTGATCTGACCGATCTTGAGGTCGAGCTTGCCGCTGGCGACGAGCTGGCGCATCTGCTCGACGCTGTGCGGCGCGCCGCGGAAATCATCGCGGCGATGCACCAGCGTCATGCTCTTGCAGATCGGGTTGAGGTTGAGCGTCCAGTCGAGCGCGCTATCACCGCCGCCGACGATCAGGATGTCCTTGCCGCGGAAGTCTTCCATCTTGCGCACCGCGTAGTGCACCGACTTGCCCTCGTAGGCTTCGACGCCCGGCACCGGCGGCCGCTTCGGCTGAAACGAACCGCCGCCCGCGGCGACGACCAGCACCTTGCACTCGAACACCGTGCCGGCGTTGGTGGTGACGCGGAATTCCGGATCGCCGATCTTCTCGACCGTCTCGATCATCTCGTTGAGATGGAAGGTCGGGCTGAACGGCTTGATCTGCTCCATCAGCGCTTCGGTGAGGCCGTGACCGGTGATCATCGGCACGCCCGGAATGTCGTAGATCGGCTTTTCCGGATACAGCTCGGCGCACTGGCCGCCGACCTTGTCGAGAATATCCACCAGATGGGCTTTGACGTCGAGCAGGCCCAGTTCAAACACGGCGAACAGTCCGCACGGACCCGCGCCGACAATCAGCACATCTGTCTTGATCGTTTCGGTCATCGCTTATTCTTTTCGTGTTGAAGAATTCTCGGACGCGGGGCGGTCCGGCCGCGGCCTGTCTAACCAAGCCGGGCGGGGGAGAAAAGCCATAAAACCGCGCCGGCACCTTGTTCTAGCTCAAGAACTGCGCTCAATGGAAAGCAAAAGCCCGGAGAATGGCCTTGACCGCAAGATCCCGCGACCACGCAGTCCCTCAGCTCGAAGACTTCCCCTACCGACTTTCGGACAATGTCCGGTTCGCCGATCTCGATCCGAACAACCACGTCAACAACGCGGTCTATGCCAGCTACTTCGAGAGCGCGCGCGTCACGCTGATCCGGGGGCTGGTTCCGCAGGGCATGTCCTGGGTGCTGGCGCGGCTCGACATTCACTTCCGCAGCGAGTTGCACTGGCCGGGAACGATCGAGCTCGGCATCGGCCTGGTGAAGCTCGGCCGCACCTCGACGCATTACGATCAGGCCGTGTTTTCAGGCGGCGTCTGCGTCGCCTCGGCCCGCGCCATCACCGTGCTGGTCGATCTCCACAGCCGCAAGCCGACGCCGCTGACCGATGAACTGATCGAAAAGCTGAAGCCGTGGTGGCGGCGCGGCTACGCGCAGGAGCAGGACTAACAGCAGGTTTGTCTTGATAGCCTGGAGCCCGCCTCGGCAGCGCTCGCCACAGGCACATCCTCATGGTGAGGAGGCGCGCAGCGCCGTCTCGAACCATGGGCAACGGGGAATGCGTCGCCCCATCCTTCGAGACGCCCGGCTTCGCCGGGCTCCTCAGGATGAGGATTCAGTGCCTGCGGACAGGTCGGATCGTTTCAATCGCGCGATGAAGCGCTCTAGAACGACATCCCAGTCAGTCCGAGCAAGCTCAGGCCTGCCGGTCGGGAGTCGACACGACGAGGCCGTCGAGTTCGTCCGAGACCTTGATCTGGCACGACAGCCGGGAGTTCGGCCGCACGTCGTAACCGAAGTCGAGCATGTCTTCTTCCATCGGCGTCGGGCCGCCGACCTTCTCGCGCCAGGCCTCGTCGATATAGACGTGGCAGGTCGCGCAGGCGCAGGCGCCGCCGCATTCGGCCTCGATGCCCGGGATGGCGTTACGGATCGCCGCTTCCATCACCGTCGCGCCGTTCTCGACATCGACCGTGCGGGTTTCTCCGGAGTGATCAACAAAGTGAATCTTGGCCATGATTGCTCGTCGGACGCTCTACAAGGTTCTGACAGGGAAAGGATGACGGGCTGTCCTATAGCGGGTCGATCGGCTTTCCGCCAGCGCCGCGGCGGCAAAACCGGCGCCGCCGCATCGGCCATTCGCCGCAACGATGCGACACAACCCGCGCCCGACGTGGTGCAGTGCGGCGAAGCCGGTCAGCGTTCCAGGAGATCCCCGATCGCCACCCGGGCATGATCGACGGCCGCATCCAGCGTCGCCAGAAGCTCGGTGGCGTCGCGACCGTCCCGGAGCGCATCCTCGAATTCGCTGGCTGCATCGGCCACCGCGAAGGCGCCGATGGCGCGGGCCGAGCCCTTCAGCGTGTGCGCCAGCGCGGCGGCATCCGCCGGCCAGGACGACAGCAGCGCCACCGTGCTGGCGGCCTGCGCCGAGAACATCGCCAGCACCTCGCGCTCCAGCGCCCGGTCGCCCAGCGTCATCCGCGCGAGATGCGCCTCGTCGATCGCGAAATCCGGCACCAGAGGCGGTGACGCCATCCACTCCACCCGTTCAACCTGCAGCGACACAGCGGCCTCCTCGGGCCGCTCCACAGGGCCGGCCACAGTTTTCCGGATCGAAGCACAGGATTGGTTAACGGATCATTATGGGACAGCCTCGCAAGTTTGAGGCCATTTTGTCGGTAATTTGCTGCCGTTTCCCGGGCTACGGCGGATTTCGGCGGCGGCGGAAGGGCTTAGCGGCCGATCACGTTAACGATGATTAAGAATGTCTTAACGTCGGCCATTTCATTCGAAGCACCGAGCCAATAGGATGTTTGCGGAAGTGGTGGACAAAAGTCCGGCGTCGAGGGGGTTCGACCGCGCCGGGCTGGCACCAGGCCGGCTGGCGGGCTGCGGCTGACATGCGCGCAGCGTCCCCCGGTGCGTAGAACGAGGGCGTAGGTCACATGGCGAATAATCCCAAGAAGATCAAAGATCCGACCGAAGTGGCACTGTCCGCGATTCAGGAAGCCCTGAATATCAGCGACGCGCCCGCCGCGACCGACGCCGAGTCCGCTGCACGCGACGAGAGCTCCGCGGCGCTGACGCCACCGCCCGCTTTCAACGATGGTGCGCCCGAACCGCGCATCACCGCCGAGCGTCCCACTTTCGAACAGGCCGACGACCGCCGCTTCGCCCAGCGGCCGGCCAACGACGATCGCGAGACCATCGGCCAGCTGCTTCAGGCGCTGCAGAAGGGCCGCCCCGCCCGCAACGTCTACACCCTCGCCTCGATCTTCGCCGGCGTGTGGGTGTTCGGCGGCCTAGTGCTGACCTTCAGCTTCCTGCCCTCGCTGCAGGCGATGGTCGGCCAGGGCGCCGGCGGCACCATGGCGCTGGTCGGACTCGTCGCGCTGTTCCTCGCGCCGGTGATCCTGTTCTACTTCCTCGCCAGCCTGACCTGGCGCGGCCAGGAGCTGCGCATGATCGCGCAGTCGATGGCGCAGGTCGCGATCCGCTTCTCCGAGCCTGAAATCGCCGCGAGCGATTCCGTCGTCACCGTCGGTCAGGCGATCCGCCGCGAGGTCGCCGCGATGGGCGACGGCGTCGAGCGCGCGATCGCCCGCGCCGGCGAACTCGAAACCCTGGTGGCCAACGAAGTCGCCGCGCTGGAGCGCGCTTATTCCGACAACGAAGTCCGCATCCGCGCGCTGCTGCAGGACATCGCGCATCAGCGCGACAACCTGGTCGGCCAGGCCGAGCAGGTGCGCAGCGCCATTTCGGGCGTGCAGATCGATCTGCGCCACGACATCGCGCTGATCTCCGACGCGATCGCGTCGCGCGTCGACGAAGTCGCCAAGAGCATCACCAGCGCGCTGGAAGAGCGCGGCGCGCACATCACCACGGCGCTCGGCCATGCCGGCGACAACATGATCCTGGCGCTCGGCGAGCGCGGCGGCGACCTGCTCGACCGCCTCGAGGAAGCCAGCGGCGAAACCACCCGCGCGGTGCTCGAAGCCAGCGAGCGGCTGACCGCCAGCCTGAACTTCAAGACCGGCCACGTTCACGACGAATTCGTCGAACTCGCCGACCGCGTCCACGAGATGCTGAACGAGCGGCTCGACCGCATCACCGCGGAATTCGAGCAGCGTTCGTCCAGCATCGTCGACGGCATCTCGGAGCGCACCGAGCAGGTCCACGACTCGCTGAAGAACTCGTCGGACTCGCTGCTGCTCGAACTCGAGCTGCGCAGCGGCGATCTCGTCAGCAAGATCGACGACGCCGGCAACCGCCTCGCCGACCAGATCCTCACCAGCGGCGACAAGGCCAGCGAAGCGCTCGACGTCACCGTCAACACCCTGGTCGCCAAGGTGGTGAGCCAGACCGAGAACGCGCACGACACACTCAGCCTGCAGATGAGCGCGTTCGACGACCTGGTGAAGCAGCAGGGCTCGGAGCTCGCCGAGAAGTTCGCGCGCGACTCCGGCACGCTGGGCGCACTGATCACCCGCCACATCTCCGAATTCGACCGCACGGTGAAGACCTATGGCGGCGAGATCGTCGAGCGCATGGGCCAGCGCACCGAGGACATCGCGAGCACGCTGAAGACCTACGTCGACAATTTCGACGAGCGCGTCACCTCGCGCGGCGGCGAACTCAGCGCCACGCTCGACCAGCGCCTGTCGCATTTCGAGAACGTGTTCGACTCCCGCGTCGGCAGCCTCGACGGCTCGCTGGAGAGCAAGATCAAGGCGTTCGACGACAGCGTCGGCACGCATCTGAAGTCGCTCGACGAGAACTTCGCGACCCGCACCCAGTCGGTCACCGAGAGCATCGACAGCCGCATCGCGCAGCTGTCCGAGACGCTGACCAACGGATCGAGCCAGGCCATCGGCCTGATCGACGAGCGCATCACGCAGCTGTCGACCACGATGGAAAGCGGCGCCAGCCACGCCGTCGAACTGATCGACGATCGCTTCAGCCAGCTCTCGACCACGATGTCGAGCGGCGCCGACAACGCGGTCGCGCTGATCGACAGCCGAGTCGAGAAGCTCTCCGAGACGCTGATCGCCGGCGCCGTGCAGGCGATCGAGTCGATCGACTCGCGGCTGACCCACCTCACCCACTCGCTGACCGACGGCACCGCGCAGGCGATCGGCGCGATCGACGAGCGCATCGCCAACGTCACCGAGACCATCGACAGCCGCAGCAACAATCTGGCCGCAACCGTCAGCGCCCGCTTCCAGGACATCCACGAGGGCCTCGAAGGCCGCGTCGGCACCGTGCTGACCGACATCGACCTGCGCGTGTCGCAGTTCGAGGACCTGCTCGGCTCCCGCATCGATGCGGTGGCGGGCCGGTTCGAGCACACCGGCCGCGAGGCCAGCGACCTGCTGATGGCGCGCGCCGAAGAGCTGTCGCTCGGCATCAAGTCGCACGTCTCCGATGCGGAGCGCTCGCTCACCAATCTGGCGATCAACACCACCGAGACGATCCAGACCGGCGCCCGCTCCGCCAAGGACGCGATGCTGTCGGTGTCGACCGAAGTCGGCGCCCAGTTGCAGCTCACCTCGTCGGAGATCGAACGCGCCCTCACCGCGGTCGGCACCAATGCCGCCAGCTCGGTGGTGGCGAGCGCCACCGAGGCGCAGTCGAAGCTGGCCGCCGCCTCCGGCGACACGCTGGCGCAGCTGCGGTCGCTGTCGGCCGATATCGAGCGCACCCTGTCGGTCGCCGGGACGTCCACCGCAGCGTCGCTGCTGGCCGGCGCCCGCGAGGCCCAGAGCACGCTGGTGTCGAGCTCGACCGACGTCACCAACGAGGTCAAGGCGCTCAGCGCCGAGATCCGGCGCACCCTGTCCGAAGTCGGCAGCACGGCCTCGAACGCCGTCCTGAACAGCGCCCGCGATGCCCAGGCAACCCTGGTGTCGTCGTCGACCGACGTCGCCAGCCAGATCCGTTCGCTGTCCGCCGACATCGAGCGCACCCTGATCGGCTCCGGCGACCAGACCGCCGCGTCGGTGCTGGCCAGCGCACGGGAAGCGCAGACCACGCTGGTCTCGGCCTCGACCGAAGTCACCGGCCAGATCCGTTCGCTGTCGACCGATATCGAGCGCACGCTCTACGCGGCCGGCAACGCCACCGCGGAGTCGGTACTGAGCGGCGCCCGCGCGGCGCAGACCACGCTGCTCGCCGCCTCGCAGGAGGCCGCCGAGCGCGTCAAGTCGCTCAGCGAGGACGTCCAGCGCTCGCTGTCGGACGTCGGCACCTCGACCGCCGGGGTGATCGTCTCCAGCGCCCGCGAAGCCCAGACCGCGCTGGTCTCCGCCTCGTCCGAGGCTTCGACCCAGGTCGCGGCGCTCACCAGCGATCTCGAACGCCGGCTCACGGCGGCCGGTAGCGCCACCGTCGAGACCATCCTGTCCGGTGCCCGCGAGGCGCAGCAGACTCTGCTGACGACATCGACCGACGCCGCCAACCAGGTGAAGTCGCTGACCGGCGACGTCGAGCGCACGCTGACGGCCGCCGGCAGCGCCACCGCCGGCGCGATCCTCGCCAGCGCCCGCGACCTGCAGGCCACGCTCGCCGCGTCCTCGACCTCCGCGTCCGACCACGTCCGGTCGCTCGCCGCCGAAGTCGAGCGCAGCCTGATCAGCGCCGGCCGGACCTCGGCCGACTCGATCGTCACCGGGGCGCGCGAAGCGCAGACCTCGCTGATGGCCGCGTCCGAGGAAGCCGCCAACCACGTCAAGTCGCTGACGACGGACGTCGAGCGCACGCTGACCACGGTCAGCGCCGCCGCGGCGTCGACCATTCTGGGCAGCGCCCGCGAAGTACAGGCGACGCTCACCACCAGCTCGTCGGAGGCCGCCAACCAGATCCGGGCGATCTCCGCCGACGTCGAGCGCACCCTCGCCGGCGTCACCAGCAACACCACCGACAACATCCAGGTCAGCGCGGCTGCGGCCCAGACGGCCCTGGTGGCGGTGTCCAACGAAGTGTCGTCGAAGATCAAGTCGACCACCGCGGAGATCGAACGTTCGGTGTTCGCCGCCAGCGGCAGCTTCGGCTCGACCATCACGGCGAAGAGCGACGAGATCGTCAGCTACGTCCAGCAGCAGGCCGACCGCCTGTCGCAGATCATGGACAGCAAGCGCGGCGTGCTGGTCGAGGCCCTCTCCGGCAAGACCAGCCAGCTCACGATCGACATCGACCGCGTCACCACAGACGCGCTCAACGCGATCGAAACCCGCGGCAAGGCGTTCTCGAACTCGATCGTCGCCAACGGCACCGACGTCGCGCGCTCGATCACCGGCGCCGGCGATCTCGCCACCGGCGCGATCAACAAGTCGCTCAAGGACCTCGAACTGGCGTCGCGCTCGGCGATCGACCAGTCGCGCCAGGTGTCGGTCGCGGCCGTCACCGAGATGCAAGAGACCAGCAAGATCCTGCGCAGCGACACGGTCGCGCTGTTCGAGCGGCTGCGCGAAGGCAACATCCTGCTGCAGGAAGTGCTCACCGGCGCCCACGAGAACCTCAACTCGCTGGAGCGCGCGCTGGTCACCCGCGTGGCCGACTTCGTCGCCACCATGAACGACGTCAACGCCCGCAGCACCGCCGCGACGCAGGGCCTGGAAGACCAGCTCACCGGCTTCCACGGCAAGACCTCGCGGGCGCTCGCCGATCTCAACGCGCTGTCCGAACAGTTCGAGGCCCATGGCCGCGCGCTGGCGGAAGCCGCCGAGCTGGTGCAGCAGAGCAACCGCAGCGCCTCGACCTCGGTCAACGACCGCAAGGAGTCGCTGGAATCGCTGGTCACCACCATCGACCTGCGCACCGCCGATCTCGACCAGCGGCTGAGCCGCTTCACCAGCCTGCTCGACGAATCCCTGGCCGCGGCCGAGGAACGCGCCCGCGACATCGCGCGGGTCGTCGCCGAGACCGCCGGTGCCGGCTCGACCACCATCACCCAGCAGTTCGAGGCGGTGCGTGCCGCCGCCGAACACGAGCGCCTGCTCACCACCGAGGCGATGCAGCAGGTCTATCAGCAGGGCACCCAGCAGGCCGACGCGCTGTTCAAGCAGTCCGCCGACCGCTTCGCGGCGATCGTCCAGGGCATCAAGCAGATGGCCGCGGAGATGCACGAGGAGCTGGAATCCACCCGCGAGGAGCTGCGCCGCGGCGTGCTCGAAATCCCGCAGGAAGCTTCCGAGAGCACCGCGCAGATGCGCAAGGTGATCGTCGACCAGATCGAGGCGCTCGCCGAGCTCAACCGCATCGTGGCGCGTCACGGCCGCGGCATGGACGTGGTCACGACCTCCCGCGCCACCACCGTGCGCGAGGAAGAGCCGATGCTGGCCGCCGCCGGCGGACGCAACGAGCCGGTTTCCCGCGCCGTAGAGCCGCCGGCACGGCCGGAGCCCGCGCCGCGCCCTGCCCCGCGCCGCGAGACCAGCGCCGCCACCCTGCCGCCGCCGGACCTCGGCCTGCCGACGCCGGCTCCGCGCCGCACCGAGGCGCCGCCGGTCGCTCCGACCGCCGATCAGGGCCGCGACGGCTGGCTGTCCGAGCTGCTCAACCGCGCCGAAACCACGCCGGAGCGTGAAGCGCCGCGCGGCCGGACGGCCCAACAGGCGGTAAGCGGCAATCCGCTGGAATCGCTGTCGCTCGACATCGGCCGGCTGATGGACCGCAACCTGGTGCTGGAGATGTGGGACCGCTATCAGCGCGGTGAGGCCAAGGCCTTCACCAAGCGGCTCTACACCCCGGCCGGCCAGAAGGCGTTCGACGAAGTCGCCCGCAAGTATCGCAGCGACCGGGCCTTCAAGCAGACCGTCGATCGCTACATCACCGAGTTCGAGCGCCTGCTCGACGAGGTCGCCCGCGACGAACGCGGCCAGCAGGCACTGCGCACGCATCTGAGCTCGGAGACGGGCCTGGTGTATACGCTGCTGGCGCACGCGGCGGGCCGGCTGGGATGAGGCCCGTCGCGCGGCGGGCCACGCGCCCGCCCCGCACGGTGTCCGCCAAGCGCGGTGATCGCTCGCGACCACATCGAGAGCCATCTCGAGCAACACCCAAGCGGAGGCCCCCGGCCTCCGCTTTTTTGTTGACCGCGCAAGTCGCAACCGTCGTTCGAGAGATTGCTGCTGCCGGGTCACTGCCCAGCCAGGGGTAGCTCGACGTGTCAGCCCCGCTCCGCAGCGCGCCCCCTCTCCCGCTTGCGGGAGAGGGCTGGGGTGAGGGCGACACGGGCAATGAGTCCGCGCGATCCGCTGTGCAGAGTGCGCTCACCAGGATCACTCCTCCATCGGACCTCACCGCCGAAACAGCTTTTGCCGTGATGGAATTAAGCAGCATTGAAACTCGCGATTTCATTTCCTACGCTGCCTTCGCGAATTTCAGCAAAGTTGATTTCATCATCGCAGCTCATCCAGCTGCACTATTCGGCTACTACGCCATGCTTGACCTGCCGCGAGAGGCTATTCGGCGCTGGCTCGTTGATCTCTTCGCCAACGCGGTCAAGCGGTTGAACAACCGCGAGGATCGTTTGCAAGCGATCAAGTGGCTCGGCCAGTCCCGTGAGATCGTCGGAAGCGATCTCAACTTTCCGGAAAAGGTTGGACGTCTCCGAGACTTGATCGATTCGCGGACAGTTGTGAAATTCGTCGCAGCGCGGGTTACCGAGTCGGTTCAGAACTACCGGAAGTCGAACCTTCCGCTAGCGGTGAAAATCGCGCTTCCCGCAACGCTCGCCGCACTGCCGTTCGTTGGCGGCCAGGCCGCCGGGATCGCAGCGTTCGGAGGCGCAATCGGAGTTCCTGTCCTTTTGCTCGTCTTCCTCGGCACTGCAGGGATCACCGCAATCATCGAAGCGGTCGCAAGAGATCCCAGTGTACGGCCAGAGGTCGCCGCGATCATCGATCTCATCATCGAAGATGAACGTCTGCGTCAATCCAGTTGGAAGATAAAGGCTGCCATGCGCGAACAGCCTTGCGATCCGGTTCGGTGCGCCACGCCCGAAAACGAGGATCTGCTGCGCGAGGCGCTGGGCAGGATGGACCCGTTCAAATTCGAGCGGCACGTGATGAGCTTCTTCGAGAGCGCCGGCTTGAAATCGATCGTCACACGAAAATCAAATGACCTCGGGGTTGATGGCTTCGCGGTTCATGACCACGCGCTGATCGTGGTCCAGTGCAAGCGAAACTCTGCGGAAAACAAAGTCGGACGGCCGGTCATCCAGCAATTCAAAGGCGTGATCGAGGAGCACAACGCTTTCCATGGCTTCGTTGTAACGACATCCACCTTTTCGGAAGAAGCCGAACAGTCAGCCTCCATGTCGAAACGGATGACACTCGTCGATATTCACTCGCTGATCTCCTGGCACGTGACCGCCCCCATCTTCGATCTTGGTCACGCTTGAAGCCATATATCATGATCAACTGCGCCCGCAGCGCGCCTCCTCTCCCGATTGCGGGACAGGGGGGTGAGGACAACGCCGGCAGTGAGTTCGTGTGTCGTTCGGCTCCCGCCGAGCTTAATCAGAACAGAAACTAACCGGTCCGGACAACCGCCCTCTCGTTCGTCATTCCGGGGCGCGCAGCGAAGCTGCGCGAGCCCGGAATCCATATTCCCTGAACTCTCAGTAAGCACACAGCGCGGCCACCGCAGAGCGTTATGACGATGCACAGTGGTTATGGATTCCGGGCTCACGCGCTGCGCGCGTGCCCCGGAATGACGAACGCGAGGGCGTGCATTGCGGCGAAGTAAGTATCCCGATGAGCGTGGAGATCAATCATTCGCCCCATCCGCAGCGCGCTCCCTCTCCCGCGTGCGGGAGAGGGTTGGGGTGAGGGCGTCCCACGCAATGAGTCCCTTGACAAAATTCCTAAAAGGACTATAGTCCGTCTCAACCCGCCCCGGGGAGAGGGGCGAAACGCGATCGTCACGGTTCGCGGGGCGGGGGGCGATGGACGCGGCAGCGTCAGGCGGGGACGTGAAGGCAGGGCGGGCTCCCTTCCACTGGAAGGCCCCGTGAGCCGACACCGAAGCGCTGACGACCACGCTGCCGCGGACGGCAAAGGCGTGTGGTCCTGATGTCCCGCGTGGCATCAAGCCCCGACCAGGCGTTCCGCTTCCACCGAAGCGCACGCGAACGGTCGGACGCGACGGCGACCAAAAACCGTGTCGGGCGCCGGGGAGAGCACGAGATAAGCCGTTAAAACCATCGCGCGCGGAACGCCGGATGTTTCCGGTGTGACCGTGGTTTCGAACTCGTGTGCATTTTGTTTTACGCACACGAGGCCGCGGGTGCATCGGGCACCCGGCGTTCCGCGCGCCCTCTTCCCAAGGAGGGCGAAGGGACCGCAGCAAACCTCGGGCGCTTCGCGCCGCGAGAATGCGGGCGCGTGGCTGTTTCGGGCTGCGCAAAGCGGTGGCGATTTGATCTTTGAAGCGCGTCGAAGGGGCTGTTTGATAGTTGAATCCGTTCGTTCGACGTGGAGCACGGGCGCAACCGCATCCTCCCACGTCATCGCCCGGCTTGACCGGGCGACCCAGTATCCCAGAGCGCTCGTCGGAGCGCCGTGCCTTCTCCTCCACCGCCCTGCGATACTGGATCACCCGCATGCGCGGGTGATGACGATCTATTTCGTGGCCGCGTTTCGCACCTTGATAGCGGCGCTCCGCCACACTCCGTCGTCATGCGCGGAGCGCACTGAAGGTAGCCGATCCCCTACCCGCTTTTGGGCGTGAACGGTCCCGGCGGGGCGCGGCCGATCAGGGCGACGCAGACGAGGCCGGCGAGCGCGAACCAGAAGGTCAGCCAGAAGCCGTCGATGAACGCGAGCGTGTTGGCCTGACGCTGCACCAGGCCGGCGAGCGTGCCGATGCTGCGGGCCTGGGCGAGGCTGTCGCCGTAGCCGGCGAACAGCTCCTTCAATTTCGTGAGCGTCCCCACCACGTCGGCGTCGCCGCTGGCGACGTGCTGGCCGAGCAGATTCGAGTGCGTCTGCTCGCGCACACGCAGCCATGTCGTCATCAGCGCGATGCCGATCTCGGCGCAGCCCAACCGCATCACCTGGATGTAGGCGGCGAACGCCGTGGCGCGGGTCGGATCGGAATTCGACAGCGTGATGATGATGATCGGCAGCAGCGTGAACGACACCCCGAGCGATTGCAGCAGCACCATCGGCACGAAGTCGGAAATCGACCACGCTGACGTCACGCGGGTGCCGAGCAGCGCGGCCGCCGCGAACGCCGCGAAGCCGATGATCAGCGTCAGCTTCGGATCGTAGCGCCGCACCAGATGCACCGACAGCGGCAGCAGCACGATCATCGGCGCCACCGCGCCCAGCATGAACAGCGGACCGGTCTGCTCCGGCTTCAGCTGCGCGATGGTGACGAGGAAGTTCGGCACCAGCGACGTATTGGACAGGCTGGTCAGCGAGAACAGCAGGATCGCCAGCAGCGCCAGCCCGATATTGCGCGACAGCAGGATTTCGGCGTGCGCCCACGGCCGCTTGACCACCGCTTCGTTGATGAAGAAGCCGATCAGCAGCAGCGCGCCGCCGCCGAGCAGCGCCACGATCGTGCCCGAGCCGAACCAGTCCAGCCGGTTGCCCTGGTCGAGCCCCGCATAGATCATCGCGACGCTGGAGCCGAACAGCAGCATGCCGCCCCAATCGGCCTCGCGCAGCACGCCGCGATTGATCGGATCGCCCGGCGTGCCGAGATACACCAGGAGCGCCAGCAGCGGCGCGACGATCACGTCCTGCCAGTAGATCCATTGCCAGCCGAGATGCTCGACATAGAAGCCGGCGATCGACACGCCCGCATTGAGTGTGAAGCCGACGCGGATGGCATAGATCGCGATCGCCGGCAGCCACCATTGCATCGGCAGGTTGCGGAAGATGATGAGCAGCGTCGCCGGCACGAAGGTGCCGAGCAGCAGGCCGTGAACGATGTGCAGCCCGAGCAGCAGATGATAATCGCGCACGAACGGGATCAGCAGCGAGATCGCCGCATAGACCAGCGCCGGAATGCCGAGCACGCGGCGCAGGCAGAACACCGTCGCCAGCCACGCGACGGCGGGCGCGATGAAGATCTGCGACGCCGTCGCCGCCGTCGCGATCCAGGCGCCCTGATCGAAGCTCAGCGCCAGCCCGCCCCGCACATCCGGCAGTCCGAGCGTGAACACGCGGGAGTCGACATTGGCGACCAGCGAGCCGAGCAGAACGGCGCCGACCGCGTAGTAAGGGTGGCGCGACAGCCCGCCGGTCGAAACCGGCCCGGCGACGAGGACGTGGGGCTCGGCGGCCGCGGCCCGCGTCATTGGCCCGCCGCGCTGGTGTCGATGCGGGCCGTCACCGACATGCCGGGCAGCAGCCGGGTCAGCAGCGGCTGATCCTTCTCGAACCGGATGCGGACCGGAATGCGCTGCACCACCTTGGTGAAATTGCCCGTGGCATTGTCGGGCGGCAGCAGCGCGAATTGCGAGCCGGACGCCGGCGAGATCCGCTCGACGCGGCCGCGCAGCTTCTCGCCCGAGAAGGTGTCGACGATGATCTCGACCGGCTGGCCCGGCTTGACGCGCGTCAGCTGGGTTTCCTTGAAGTTGGCCACCACATACACGTCCGGCAGCGGCACCACGCTGATCAGATAGGTGCCGATATTGACGTAGTCGCCCGGCTGCACCTGCCGCTCGCTCACCACGCCGTCGAACGGCGCGGCGATCCGCGTGTAGCTCAGCTTCAGCGCGGCGGCGTCACGTGTGGCCTTGGCGCCGGCAAGGTCGGCGGCGCGCTGCTTCTTGGTGCCGTTCAGCACTTCGAGCTGGTGCGTCTGCGCCGCGATCACCGCCCGGCTCGCCCTGACGTCGGCTTGCGCCTTGGCCTGCGCGGCGACGGCCTGCTCGAGGCGCTGCCGCGTTCCGGCCTCGGTCTGGCTCAGCGTCTTCTGGCGATCCAGCTCCTGCCCGGCCTCGACCTCCTGCGCCTCCGCCGACACGCGCTGCGCCTGGGCCTGGGCGATCGTGGCGTATTGCAGCTCGATCTGGTTGCCGAGATTGTCGAGCGCCGCCTGCGCCGCGGCCACCCCGGCCTCGGCCTGGGCGAGCTGCGCTTCGTAGTCCGCCGGATCGATCTGCAGCAGCAGGTCGCCCGCCTTGACGCGCTGAAAGTCGTTGACCGCGACCGCCTTCACCTCCCCGGCCACGCGGCTCGACAGCCGCGTCGTCTGCGCCCGGACATAGGCGTCGTCGGTCGACTGCACGGCGCGCTGGCCGATCCAGATATCCCAGCGCAGCGTCGCCAGGATCACGAAGCCCAGGGCGACCGCCACCGCGAGGATCGGCAGCGCCAACCGGCGCAACGTGGAGGCACCGGGCTCGGCCGCTGGCGGGGGAGATTGCGGCGGCTCTTGGACCTGGGACATCTTGTTCTCGTCTGCTGCAGTTGGCGCACAAGCGCCAGTCTAGCCAAGCCGCCCGCCGAACGCTTGGACAGATCGACGGCGCCGGCGCGCCCTCATGGCTCGCCAGCGATCAGGAACCGGTCAGGTTCCCAATCCGCGCTGAACTGTGGTCGGCCGACCGAGCTTACTGCTGGACGCGCCGCCGCGGCGGGCGGGGCTGCTCGGCGCGGGCCGCGGAAGGCGGGGCCGCCTGGACGCGTGGCGGCTGCGGCGGGGCCTGCTGCTCCTGCGCGCTGTTGCTCGGGCCGAACAACAGGCGCGTCGGGTTGCGGTCGAGATTGTTCACCGCGCGGCTGATATCGGCCAGCGTGCGGCGGCCGTCGATGATCAGCGCGCTGGAGCGCTTGTCGAGATTGTCGGCAAGCTCGCGGAAGGACTTCACCGCCTGGAACAGCTCGCCGCCGTCCTTGCCGCCCGCCAGCGCGTCGATGCCCTGCATCACGCTGTCGGTCTTGCCGATCACGCCGTCGACCTTGGCCATGATGCTGTCGATCTTGTCCGAGCTGCGCGCCAGGCTCGAGGTGAACACCTGCAGGTTCTGCAGCGAGTCCTTCACCGACTCGGCGTTCTCGGCGACCACCTTGTTGACATTGCGCAGCGTCGCCTTCACCGACTCCGAGATATCCATCAGGAGTTCCGGATCGGCGGTCAGCACCGGCACGCCGTCCTCATCGAGCGGCACCGGCGGGGCCGTTTCCATGCCGCCCTTCAGCGAGATCGCGGCGACGCCGGTGAGGCCCTGGAATTCCAGGCCGACCAGCGTGTCCTTGCGGATCGGCGCGGTGTTCTCGACCATCGCCAGCGCCACCACCCGCTTCGGATTGTCGAGCTTGACCGAGATCACCTCGCCGACGCGGACGCCGTTGAAATTGACGCTGCCGCCATTGCGCAGGCCGGACGCCGCGCCCTCGAACACCACGCGCAGCGGGCTGCGCGCCTTGGTGGAATGCAGGCTCTGGAACCACATCACGAAGCCGAACGCCGCGGCGATCACCGCGAGGGTGAACGTACCGATCAGAAAGTAATTCGCCCGCGTTTCCATTCACTCAACTCCAACACCGTCCGGCGCCGTCCGCTCGCGCGCTTTGCGCGCGAATTGCGGACTTAAAGCGGCGCAACCTCTGAAATAGTCCGAAACCGATCCGAACTGATCATCATCTAACCGACGACCGCACGAGCCCGCTTTCCGTGGAAGTAGGACCGCAGCCACGGATGCTGCGACGCCTGCATATCGGCCATCGACCCGGCCGCAATCACCTTGCCGTCGCCGAGCACGGCGATCCGGTCGCAAGCGGTGTGAAGGCTGTCGAGGTCGTGAGTTACCATGAAAACGGTGAGCCCCAAAGTGCGCTGCAGGGTGCGCACCAGCTCGTCGAATTCGCCGGCGCCGATCGGATCGAGCCCGGAGGTCGGCTCGTCGAGGAACACCAGCTCCGGATCGAGCGCCAGCGCGCGGGCCAGCGCCACGCGCTTGATCATGCCGCCCGACAGCTCCGACGGAAAACGGTCCGCCACCTCCGGCTTGAGGCCGACCATCACCAGCTTGGCGACGGTGATCTCGTCGAGCAGACGCTGCGACAGCTTGAGATATTCGCGCACCGGAAACTGGATGTTCTGCCGCACCGTCAGCGACGAAAACAGCGCGCCCTGCTGGAACAGCACGCCCCAGCGCCGCTCGATGCCGCGGCGCTCGGCCTTGCCGGCGGCGTCGAGATCGACGCCGAACACCTCGATCTGACCACCGAGCTTCGGCACGAGCCCGATGATGGTCCGTGTCAGCACCGACTTGCCGGCGCCGGACGGCCCGACGAAGCCCAGGATCTCGCCGCGGCGGACATCGAGGCTGAGATTGTCGAGCACCTTGGTGGCGCCGAACTGCACCGAGACGTCGCGCACCCGGATGATCGGATCGATCACTTCGTTCGGCATCGTCAGATCCCGATCGAGGCGAAGAAGATCGCGAACACGCCGTCCATCACGATCACGAAGAAGATGCCCTTCACGACCGAAGCCGTGGTGTGGCTGCCGAGCGACTCGGCGCTGCCCTTCACCGCGAGGCCTTCGACGCAGGCGACGATGCCGATCACCAGCGCCATCACCGGCGCCTTGAGCATGCCGACGGTGAAGTGATTGATCGAGATCGCGTCGCGGAGCCGCAGCAGAAACGCCTCCGGATCGACCCCGCCATACAGCCAGGCGACCAGGCCGCCGCCGTACAGCGCCGACATCGCGCCCAGAAACGTCAGGATCGGCAGAGCCAGAACCAATGCGATCAGCCGCGGCACGATCAGCACGTCGATCGGATCGAACCCCATGGTGCGCAGCGCGTCGATCTCCTCGCGCATCTTCATCGAGCCGAGTTCGGCCGTGTAGGCGCTGCCAGACCGGCCGGCGACCATGATCGCCACCAGCAGCACGCCGATCTCGCGCAGCACCAGTACGCCGAGCATGTCGACCACGAAAACGTCGGCGCCGAACCGGCGGAAATGGAAAATACCCTGCTGGGCGATGATGCAACCGATCAGGAAGGTGATCAGCACGATGATCGGCACCGCGCGCCAGCACACCTGCTCGAGGTGATGCACCGTGGAGGTCAGGCGAAACGTCGTCGGGTGCAAGATCGCGCGCAGCACACCGGCGAGCACAGCGCCCAGCATGCTGATCAGCGCGACGATATCGTCGGCGAAGCCGTACATGGTACGGCCGAGCTTCTCGATCGCGCCCCGCAAAGCGCTTCCCTGCCGCGGCGGCGGCCCGGCTGGATTGACCTGACGGACTTCGTCGACCAGGCTCGCATAGTTCGCCGACAGCCCGGCGATACTCGCCTCGGCGCCGTTCTGAGCCAGACTGCGGCGCAGCCGCTCGATCAGCCAGGCTCCGAACGTATCGAGCCGTGCGACGGCGGAAACATCGATGGAAATATTCGGCTTGGTCCCGGTGAGCCGCTCGGCATCCGCAACCATGCGCTCCAGCGCCGGCGCAAACCGCGCCGTCCATGAGCCGGCGGCGCACAGCGCCAGCCCGTCACCCCGCGCGATGCGCTCGAGCGTCGGATCGCTGTCCAATGCCAATTGCTGTACCATTTTGAGCCAACCCGTAGCGTAAACAGGAGCTTGTGAGAAAGGTTCACTACCAGCCATACTTAGTTGCGCGCGGCAACCCTCGGCGTGAGTTAACAGAAATTCGAATGACGTCCATCAATCCGTCCCATTTGCATACTTCAAGGGAGCGCTGGCCGATCGCCGGCGCTTTCACCATCAGTCGAGGCGCGAAGACCGAAGCCGTCGTCGTCGTCGCCGAAATCACGCGAGACGGCCGGACCGGCCGGGGCGAATGCGTTCCCTACGCCCGGTATGGCGAGACGCCGGAAACGACTCTTGCGGCCATCGAGGCCATGCGCCTGCCGCTGCGGCAGGGGTTGGACCGCGCCGCTTTGCAATCCGCAATGCCGCACGGCGCCGCCCGCAACGCGCTCGATTGCGCCCTGCTCGATCTCGAAGCCAAGCTGACCGGCCGACGCGCGTGGGAGGTGCTCGGCGTCGCCGTGCCGCGTGCGGCAACGACCGCCTACACGATCTCGCTCGGCACGGCCGAGGCGATGGCCGAGGCGACCGCCAAGGCAGCCTCAAGGCGGCTGCTGAAGATCAAGCTCGGCGGCGACGGCGACGAGGCGCGGATCGCTGCCGTGCGCCGCGCGGCGCCGCAGGCCGAATTGATCGTCGATGCCAACGAAGCCTGGACTCCCGACAACCTCGCCCGCAACCTCGCCGCGTGCGCCGACGCCGGCGTCACGCTGGTCGAGCAGCCGCTGCCCGCCGGCCACGACGACGCGCTGGCAACCATCCGGCGTCCGATCCCGGTGTGCGCCGACGAGAGCGTCCACGCGCGCGAGTCATTGGCCGGCCTGCGCGAGCGCTACGACGCGATCAACATCAAGCTCGACAAGACCGGCGGACTGACTGAAGCCATCGCGATGGCGCAGGCCGCGCAGGCGCTGGGCTTCGACATCATGGTCGGCTGCATGGTGGCGACCTCGCTGGCGATGGCTCCCGCGATGCTGCTGACACCGCACGCCCGCTTCGTCGATCTCGACGGCCCGCTACTGCTCGCCAGGGATCGCGACAGCGGCCTCCGCTACGAGGCCAGCACCGTCTATCCGCCGACGCCGGAGCTGTGGGGCTGATCGCTCGCGGGCGGCGCGTCCAGCCGGCGCCGCCAGATCAGGACGACCAAGGCGCCGCTCAGCGCCATTGCCGCCATCAGCCCATAGACCGCGATGCCGTAGCGCGCGAACAGAGCGCCGGACGCCATCGCGGCGCTGCTCATCGCCAGGCCCGAGCAGGCGGTGAAGTAGCCCTGCGCCCGGGCGATGACGTGGGTCGGCACGTGCCGCATCAGCAGCCCCATCATGCCGAGCTGGGTGAGCCCGAAGGTCGCCCCGTGAAGCAGCTGCACGGCGACCAGGACTTCGAGTGGCGGATCCTGCGCGGTAATCAACCATCGCACGATGGCGCAGAGCGCGCCGATCAGCATCATGCGCGACGGCGAGATCGTCAGTCGTGGCGACCACGCGAATACCACGATCTCTGCGAGGACGCCGAGCACCCACAGGCTCGCGATCGTCTTGCCGCCATAGCCCGCGCCCTGCCAGACGATCGAGCCGAACGTGTAGTACGCAGCGTGGCTGCCCTGGATCAGGCCGGCGGCGATGATGATCGCCAGGAACGTCGGATTGCGCAGCAGCGCGACACGCCGCACCGGCGCGGCCGGCCATGTCCCAGGCGCATCGAACGGCTGCAGGCCGAATGCGGCAAACACGCCCAGCGCAGCCGTGGCGGCAATCACCCAGATCAGATGCTCCGGCGCAATCAAATCGGCCAGGACGCCGCTCACCAGTGCCCCGACGACGAAGGCAGTCGAGCCCCACAGGCGCAGCGGCCCGTAGTTGAGACCGAACCGTGCCACAGCCTTCAACGCGTAGCCGTCGGTGAGCGGCACCAGCGGCGTCCATGCGCAGGCAGTGACAGCGAATACGGCGAGAACGGCCAGCGGCGATCCTCGTAACAGACCGAGGCAAATAAAGCCCAGCGCCGTCACGGTCGCCGTGGTAATCAATGCGGCGCGCAACGCATGACGTTGCTCGGCCTGGGCCGTGATAAAGGGAAGAATCGTGAACCGCGTGATCGAAGGCGCCGCGACGATCACCCCGATCCAGAACGCTTCGATGCCGATCGCTTTCAGCCACACCGTAAAGAACGGCAGATACGTGCCGGTGACACTGAAGACGGTCGCGTAGAACACCGCGAGCCCGACCGCGAATCGCTTCGGAGCCTTTGTTTTGATGGGGATTTTTGTTCCGGGAGACATCAATTCAATTGCGATTCAGCTCGGATCGTGATGATCGTTATCGTGACGCGCAGTGATTTGTGCAATGAGTCTCCCTGATGGCCGATGAAGCATTCGCACTTTCGCCGATCTCCGCCCGCGCGGCGATGCCGAGTGATGCGGACTACGACGCGATCCGCGAAGCCTTCATGGAGACTTCGCGCGGCCGCTGGTTTCTCAACGAATACGCCAAGCGCAATCGCAATGCCGACACCCGGATGGTGCTCGATGCAGTCGCGCGAATCGAGCAGAGCCTCGCCGCGCAGAAACAGCAGCCGGCCAACGGAGCGTCGCTGAGCGAATCGCTGATCGCGATCCGCGCGATCGTCGGCGAGGCCCGCGCCAGCGTGGCCCGCAGCATCGCCAGCCTCGAGAACGAAGCCGTGCTGACCGCTGCGCGCAATGGCGCCCGGGTCATTCGTGAAGTTTCGTGGACGCTGCGCGAATGCGGCGCCGATGTGCGGATCTGCAATCTGCTCGACAGCCAGTTGGGCGCGATCGACATCGGCCACCGCCTGATCGCCGAGATCGACACCAGCGCTGTGCTCGCCGCGTTCGACGGATTGCTCGATCATATCCACGATCTCGCCGGCGAACCGCGCCCGCGGACGGCGCAGCCTGCCCCGGTCCGGGATGAGCCGGAATCGCCGGCGGCCGATGGCGACCTGCCGGAAGCGGAGGCGATTGCGGCAGACCCCATCGCGGCGGCTGTCTCTACCGCGACGACCGAAGCGGCGGCTGAGCCGGAAGCCGCGAACGATCCGCCGCTGACGATCATCACCGGCTCCGCCTCCGAGGAGATCGAGTTCGTCGAAGCCGCGGATCATAGCGCAGCCCAGGCTGGCGCGGATGCCCCTGAAACGGTGCACTTCGTTGCGCCCGAGCCGCCGACCGCCCACGCCGAGGATGTCGATTCGGTCCTCGACCTCGTCGCCATGGAGATGTCGGCGCCGCAGCCGCACGAGCCTGGTGAACTCGAAGCCGCGATCGAGGCCGCGCGCATCGAATCCGACTATCCCGACGCTCCGGTCGAACCTGGCGATCCCGCGGACATCGCGCAGATTGCTGGCGAAGTCGCTGCGCCGCACGAACCGGCCGAAACCGAACTGCCGGCCTCCGAACCTTCAGAGGCCGCGGTCGACACGGCACCTGCGGAGACCGCAACGACCGAATTGCCGAACTTCGAGATCGGCGAGCGCGGCGAACCGCTCTACGTGCCGCCCCAGCTGGCCGAGCCCGTTGCGGCGCCTGTGGCTGTTCCGGTTATGACTGCTGCGCCGCCCGTCACGGCCGCCGCGCCGGCGACCGGCGCACATGCGTCGCTCGGCGCTGCGTTGCTGGCGAGCGGCGTGGTCGGCCAGCCGTTTCAGTCACGCAGTGATGCGCTCGCGCCGTTGCGGCGGATGAGCCAGCCCGAGAAGATCGCGTTCTTCTCCTGAGCGGCTGGCCCGACGGCGTTTTCTCGCTCTAGGCGATCAGTTCGGCAAACAGGTCGGCGTCGACGTTGCCGCCCGACAGCACGATCGCGACGGTCTTGCCGCGGGCATCGAGGCGATCGGCCAGCAGCGCAGCGAGTGCGACGGCGCCGCCAGGCTCGACCACCAGCTTCAACTCGCGAAACGCAAACGCGACGGCCGTCGCAACCTCGGCATCCGAAGCGATCACGCCCCGCGACAGAAGCTGCTGGTTGATCGCAAAGGTGAGTTCACCGGGGATCGACGCCATCAGCGCGTCACAGATTGTGCGACCCTCGGCCTTGTGGGGTTCGCGGCGGCCGGCCGCGATCGAGCGGGCGTGGTCGTCGAAGGCTTCGGGCTCGGCCGACATCACCGCAGCTTCCGGGAAGCGTGTCGTCACTGCGAGTGCGGTGCCGGCCACCAGGCCGCCGCCGGAAGCCGGCGCGACCACGATGTCCGGCGTGGCGCCCAGTGCGGCGAGATCGGCTGCAATCTCGCGACCGACCGTCCCCTGCCCGGCGATCACCTTCGGATCGTCATAAGGCGGCACCAGCGTGGCGCCGCGGCTGCTCGCGATGTCGCGGGCGATCGCCTCACGATCCTCGCGGTCGCGATCATACAGAACCACCTCGGCGCCGTAGCCCTTGGTGCGCTCGCGCTTCGACAGCGGTGCGTCGGCGGGCATCACGATGGTGGCGCGCATGCCGAGGATCTGCGCGGCCGCGGCGACGCCCTGGGCGTGATTGCCCGAGGAAAACGCCACCACGCCTCCAGCCCGTGCCGCCTGCGGGATCGACGACAGCTTGTTGAAGGCGCCGCGGAATTTGAACGAGCCGGTCCGCTGCAACATCTCCGGCTTCAGATACACCCGCGCGCCAGTGACGGCGTCGAGCGCAGGCGAAGTCAAAAGCGGCGTTCGAACCGCATAGGGTGCGAGAACTCCTGCCGCCGCTTCGATATCGGCGGCGGTGATCGGCAGCGAAACAGAATCCATCATGGCCTGACAGTAACGCTGCGCATCGACGGCCGGCAACGCACGTTGCCTTGAGGCGTCAGGCGACCAGGCTGCGCGGCTTGGCGGTTTCCCGAGACAAAGCCGGCCCCGGGTCCATCAGCCAGACCCGGGTGACGTTGTCGATGAAAGCGCGGGCCGAGGCAGCCCACGTGTGCTCTGCGGCAAACTGAAGGCACGCCTCGCGCGAGATCGACAACGCCCCGAGGCAAGCCTGCCGCAGATCGTCGCTGAGCACGCCGACCGGCGCATCGCCGATCACGTCCCGCGGCCCAGTCACCGGAAACGCGGCTACCGGAACACCGCTGGCGAGCGCCTCGAGCAGGACCAGCCCGTAGGTATCGGTCTGGCTCGGGAAGACGAAGACATCGGCCGAAGCATAGACCTGCGCCAGCGCCTCGCCCTGTTTGGCGCCGAGAAAGACGGCTTGCGGAAAATCGCGCTGCAGCGCGGCGCGCGCCGGGCCGTCGCCGACCACGACCTTGGTGCCGGGCAGGTCGAGCGAGAGGAATGCCTCAAGGTTCTTCTCGACCGCGACCCGTCCGACCGAGAGGAACACCGGCCGTGGCAGGCCGAGGTCGACAGCTTCGCGCGGATGGAACAACTCACTATCGACGCCGCGCGGCCACAGCACGACGTTGTGGAATCCGCGACCGCGGAGTTCATCGGCGAGCGCCGGAGTTGCCGCCATCACCGCGTGGCTGGCGCCGTGGAAGCGGCGGAGCAGCGCCCAGACCCAGGACTCCGGAATCGGCGCGCGCGCCGAGACGTATTCCGGAAAGCGGGTGTGGAAGCTGGTGGTGAAGCGCAGGCCGCGCTTGCGGCAGTAGCGCCGCGCCGCCAGTCCGATCGGCCCCTCGGTCGCGATGTGGATGCAGTCGGCCTGGGCCGCGCTGATCAGCCGGGCGACCTTTGCGGGGTTCGGAATCGCGATCCGCAGATCCGGATAGCTCGGCAGCCGCACGGTCGGGAACGTCTCGGGCGTGAGGAACACGATCTCGACGCCGAGCCCCTTGGCGGCCTCGGCCATCATCGTAAGCGTCCGCACCACCCCGTTGACCTGCGGATGCCACGCGTCGGTGGCGATCAGAACCCGCATCAGGCGGCTCGTGCCGCCACCGCTGCGACCGGCAGGTTGCGCTTCAGCGGATCGGTCCAGGTGATGATCTCGAACCGGCCGTCGTCGTGCTCGACCAGCGCGGTGCAGCTTTCGACCCAGTCGCCGCAGTTCATGTAGTGGATGCCGTGATCGTCACGGATCGCCGCGGTGTGGATGTGGCCGCAGATCACGCCATCGGTGCCGTGGCGGCGCGCTTCCTGAGCCAGCGTCTGCTCGAACGCGCCGATGTAGTTCACCGCGTTCTTGACCTTGAGCTTGGCCCACTGCGACAGCGACCAGTACGGCACGCCCGCCCAGCGGCGCAACGCGGCGACGATCCGGTTGAGCCGGATCGCCAGATCGTAGGCCTTGTCGCCGACATGCGCGAGCCAGCGCGCATTCTGGACCACGAGGTCGAACATGTCGCCGTGAATCACCAGATAGCGCCGGCCGTCCGCTCCGGTGTGGATCGCGCTTTCGGCGACCTCGATGCCGCCGAAATGCGTGCCGTAGTAAGAGCGCAGGAACTCGTCGTGATTGCCGGGGATGTAGACGACCCGCGCACCCTTGCGCACCTTGCGCAGCATCTTCTGGGCGAAATCGTTGTGCGACTGCGGCCAGTACCAGCTCGACTTGAGCGCCCAGCCGTCGATGATATCACCGACCAGATAGATCGTGTCGGCATCGTGGACGCGCAGGAAGTCGAGCAGCAGATGGGTCTGCGAGCCCCGCGCGCCGAGATGTACGTCTGAAATGAAAAGCGTACGGAAACGCCGTTCCGGTCCGTCGTCGCTCATCGTCTTTGTCCCATGCCAGGCTGCCGGCGGCAGCGAATGACAATGCGATGGCTTCACGCTGCCAGCGACGGGCCGGCTCGTTCGAAGCACACCAGCGTGTAGATGCCGAACGGCTTGATCTTGCGCCGCTCGACCAGGATTGCGTCGCTGTTGGCCTGCGCCCAGGCCTGCAGTCGCGCGAACGGAAATTCCGGGCGCAGCCCGAGTCCGCGCGTCTTCTGTGCGGCCCACCGCTCGACCGCGGCAGCGACACCGACTTCGGAGTACAAGTGATTCACCAGGATGATACGACCACCGGGCTTCACGACGCGGTGGCATTCCGAAAGCACCTGCTCGGGATTCTCGACCAGCGTGATGACGAATTGCGCGACGACGCAGTCGAAGCTCGCATCGGCGAATTCCATCCGGTGCGCATCCATCCGGCGCACGTCCTTGACCCACGGATAGCGGCCGGTCGCCATCTTGGCGCGCGCCTTCTCCAGCATCGGTTCGCTCAGGTCGATCCCGGTGATCTCGGTGGAGGCATCGTAGTCGTCGAACGACAGGCCGGTACCGACGCCGACTTCGAGGATCTTGCCGCCCTGCATGCGCGCTTCCGCTGCGGCGGCGCGGCGTCCCTTGACCATCACCGGTCCGCACACCGCGTCATAGATCGGGGCCCAGCGCGCGTAGGCGGTTTCCACCAGGGATTTGTCGAGGTCGGGAGTCATCGGGTCCGTCACGAATCTGGAAATCATCAGTGATTTCCGAATTAGCAGCGGAGTGCGACGGTGCTGCGACAACCCGTCCCGGGTCCTCCCCGGCCTTAGTCGAAGGCGGGGAAAACTCTTCCGGAACAAGGCCCTCCTGGTGCCGTTCCGGCTCAGCAGGGATCAGTCGATGCGGTATTCGATCGGCTTGAAGGAATAATTGTTGGACTGCAGGGCCGAACAGGCCGTGAGGCCGACAATGAGATCCATCTCGGCGCAGAACTTCACGTAGTCGCCGGCGCGGCTGAGCGGAGCCTCAACGGTCAGGGCCCCGGTCGCCGGCGCGATGACGACATTCATGAAACAGTTGAATGCCACCGGGATCGCATCGGACGCCACTCCATAAGGCGCGAGAGCAGCTTCAAGGTTTCCGAAGCAGCCCTGATGCGGATGTTCGTCGTGATAGATGATCCTGAACGTGTCGCGCGAACACGGTGTCAGCAGGAAGTCGTGACGGCCGACCGTATCCTCGACGATGGTCAGCACGACGTTGCTGCGGTTCGAGTAGATCAGGTCGCCGGTCGTCAGATAGAGCTTGCTGGCATAGTCCAGGCTTCGGCCCGAAGAGATCGCTTCGCGAATATCCTGCGCGTTGAAAACGACGAGGTCGGCGACCTGCTCGCCCTGCGGATCGATAACGGTCAGGCACTCGCCCTTCGCCAGCCGGAACGCGGTGCCGGACCGCGGCGGAATCGTTGTCACCGTCATGCCCGTTCCACGGGATGAAACGGACAAACCCATTCCGGCTCGGCAATGACCCGGCCGCTGTACTGACGCGCTTCCGAGATGACGCCATGGCGCGCCAGCATCGGATTCGGCGATCCAGCCAAGGCGATATCGCGCGCGATGATCTTCTCGCGCATTTTTTCATAGAGACCTTGCTGGCGTAGTTGCTCGAACTGATCGTGCAGATTGAACACCAGCACCGGCCGCTCGAACCGCCGCGCGGGCCGGCTCGCATGCGGATGCAAGCCGACGATGAAGAACGCTTCCTCGCCGAAGCTCAGCGAGAAATGCGGATTGCTCGGATCGCTGCTGACGCGCTGATCGTGCGGCTTGCCGAGCCAGGTGTCCTTGTTGGTCAGGCTTTCGGCCCGCGCCCACAAATGCTTCTCGAAGGTCTTTTCGTCGATTTGGTCGGGCCCCTCGAAAATCACCGCGAAGCTTCTGAACAGCGCACGGTCCGCCCTGTACTCTTCGACGACCTTGGTGATGCCGTCATAGATCCGTCGGTCATCCCAATTGGACCGGATATCCCGCGCCAGCAGCACGTCCAGCGTGCCCTTGGCGAGGGCGGATTTGGCACCGACGCAGGGGAATTCGGCCTGATGAATGAAATTGCGGAAACGGTCGGACAAACTGGGTGGCGTCATCGGGACTCCTTGGACCCCGCTAACGCGCTCGGCACGGATTCGTGCCGCCATTTGCGTTAATTCCGCGCCGCCTCAACGACGGCGTGTATCGACTTTGTGCGGGAACTATTCGAAGGCGTGGAAGTGGTGAATTGGCCCATGGCCCTTGCCGATTTCCAGCCGATCCGCAGTCGCGATCGCCTCGCTCACCCAAGCCTTGGCGTGGCCGACCGCGAGATCGAGTTCCTCGCCGCGGGCCAGGTGCGCGGCGATGGCGGAGGACAGGGAACAACCGGTGCCATGGGTGTTGCGGGTCGCGATCCGCGGCGCCATCAAGACGAGGGGGCCGGCGGCGCTGAACAAGTAGTCCGTGCTGGTCGGACCGACGCCGTGGCCGCCTTTGATCAGCACCGCCTCGCAGCCGAGCGCGAGAAGCGCGGCGCCCTGTCGTTCGATCGCACCCTGATCCTCGGCCATGGCGTCGTCCAGCAGGGCCGCGGCCTCAGGGAGATTCGGCGTGATGACCCGTGCGCGCGGAATCAGCATGGTCCGCAATGCGTCGATACAGTCGTCGTCGATGAGCCGATCGCCGGAAGTCGCTACCATCACCGGATCGAGCACCACGTTGGGCGGCGACCAGCGCGCAAGCCCCTCGGCGATCGCTTCGATCACCGGCCGCTGAGCCACCATGCCGATCTTGACGGCTGCCACCGCGAGGTCGCTGAAGACGGCGTCGATCTGCGCGGTGACGAAGTCGGCTGGTACCGCATGAATGCCGGTGACGCCGAGCGTGTTCTGGGCGGTCAGCGCAGTGATCACCGAGGCGCCATACACGCCATTGGCGGAGAACGATTTGAGGTCGGCCTGGATACCCGCGCCGCCACTCGAATCGGACCCAGCGATCGTCACTGCGATCGGAATTGCCATGTCTCGCCCGTCGTCGTCCGAGGATGGGGGCCTGCCGACCCCAAAGTGCACAATCCGTGGTATCGTGCCCCCTCGACGGCTGCAAGCTTGCCTCGTACCGCCGTTTTGGGCTTGATGGCGCCCGATCAAGCCCCGGAGAAGACAACGCGATGGTCCCGTTTTTCGTTCAGTTCAAATGCGAACTCGGCAAATCCTATGCGGTGGCGAACGCCATTGCCGAAGCGGAGATCGCGTCGGAGATCTATTCGACCGCAGGCGACTACGATCTGCTGGTGAAGTTTTACGTCGATCGCACCACCGACATCGGCCATTTCGTCGCCGAGAAGGTCCAGGTGATTCCGGGCATCAAGGACACCCACACCATCATCACCTTCAAGGCGTTTGGCCCGAAGTAATGTCGGCGCTTCACTTTCGCGGCGGCCGTGCTGGTCCGTCGACCGGCGGCAGCGACTTCAGATAGACGGCGATGGCGGCGCGATCCTCGGCGCTCAGGAGCGACGTGTTGCGGATCACCCGCGCCATCGAACCGCCGGCGCTGTCGCCGTCCGGCGTCATGCCGCTCTCCAGGAAATAGGCGAGATCCTTCTCGCTCCAGTCCTTGAGGCCCTTCTGGGTGATGTTCGGCACCCAGCCCTTGCCTTCCGGATCAGGCCCACCCGCAAACCGCTGGGCGCTGACGATGCCGCCGAGCGCATTGCGCGGGCTGTGGCACTCGGCGCAGTGGCCGAGGCTATTGACCAGATATGCGCCGCGATTCCATTGCGCGCTCTGCGCCGGATCCGGCGTGAACGGTTTGGTGTCGAAGAACAGCAGTTTCCACAGCCCGACAGCGCGGCGGATATTGAACGGGAACGGCAGTTCGTGCGGCGGCGCCGTGGCCGAAACGGCCGGCAACGTCTTGATGTAGGCGAACAGATCGCGGACATCGTCGACCTTGGCGTGGGCGTAGGACGGATAGGGAAACGCCGGATAGAGGTGCGCGCCGTCGGGCGCGGTGCCGCGCATCACCGCGGTGACGAACTCCGCCTCGCTCCATTTGCCGATGCCAGTGGCCGGGTCCGGCGAGATGTTCGGAACATTGAAAGTGCCGAACGGCGAGGTCATCGCCAGCCCCCCGCCCAGCCTGGTGCGATCCTCCTGCCCCGGGGTAGCATGACAGGACGCGCAGCCGCCGGCGTCGAATGCGACCTTGCCGTTGGCGAGGTCGGGCGTTCGGTCGGGAAGCGCGCTCGCAGCGATCGTCGCAGGCGTGGTCAACACCCACAGCACGGCGCCGGCGATCAGCGCCAGCAGCAACAGAGCAATGCCCAACCGTTTTGCCACGTTCGACCCTCTCAGAGCCTCGCCGCAAACTCGGCCGACGCTCTCAGCAACTGACCTCCTCACCCGTCACGCCCGGCCTTGAGCCGGGCATCCACGCCTTGTTGAGAAACCCGCGCGCAGACGTGGATGGCCGGGACAGGCCCGGCCATCACGAAACGGGTGAACGCGGCCGGCGACCCGCCGCCGGACTAGCCGTCCTTCAGGCGGAAGCCTTCGTGGCAGCTGCCGCAAGACTTGCCGATCGCCGGGAAGGAGGCCTTCAGCGTGTCGAGGTCCTTGACGTTGGCCTTGGCGTCGTTGACCGCCTTCGCGAAGGTCGCGATCTCGGCGTCGAACTTGGGGCGCTCTTCCCAGATCTTCGGCGAGGCGCTGTACTTGCTGTCGGTCGCCTTCAGGCCCTTCACGCTCTCCGGAAACTGCTTGGGCAGGTCCTTCGCGGTCTCGTCGAACTGCTTCAGCGCGGCGTCGACGGTGGCCTGATCGTAGGGCTTCTCGCCCTTGGCCATCGCGCCGAGCTGCATGATGTTCCGGCCGTTGTCCTTCATCAGCTTCTGCGTCTTGTCGACAACGCTCTGCTGCGCGGAGGCCGCGCTCACGCCGAGCAGCAAGGCTCCGGCCACCACAACTGTTCGCAACATCGACATCTCCCTTGGGCTTTCAAACGAGGACCAGTCCGACCGACGACCGGACCGATTCCAGCAACACCGATTTGATAGAACTATTCCATATCGAAAAAGATATGACAGCGCCCGGCGTGCGATCTCTCACCGCACCCGGCGCCAATTCCGCACGATCGTACCCGGCGATCGCCCCCGATCACGCAATCGTCATCGGGGCTGCCTCGATCTTACAGGCGATGCTGCCGCTCGTGCTCGCGGATCGCCATCCAGACCCGCTCCGGCGTCGCCGGCATGTCGATGTGGTCGATCCGATACTCGCGCCAAAGCGCGTCGATGATGGCATTGACGACCGCGGGGCACGATCCGATCGCCCCGGCTTCGCCCGCGCCTTTGACGCCCATCGGATTGGTCTTGCACGGCACGTTGTGAGTCTCGAACACGATCGGCGCCCCGTCGGCGGCGCGCGGCATAGCGTAATCCATGAAGGTGCCGGTGACGAGCTGGCCGTCTTCGGCGTCGTACACCGCCCGCTCCATCAGCGCCTGACCGATTCCCTGCATGGTGCCACCATGAACCTGCCCGGCGAGCAGCAGGGGGTTCAGCGTCACGCCGAAATCGTCGACGATGACGTAGTTGACGATCCGGATCTTGCCGGTGGCGGGATCGAGTTCGATTTCGACCAGATGCGTGCCGTTCGGATAGGTGCCGTCGGCGCTGGAGAAGGTCGCGCTGGCATTGAGCTTGGACGGATCGACGCCCGGACGCTTCGCCAGATCGGCGAACGAGATCGAGCGGTCGGTGCCGGCGATCCGGACGATGCCGTCGGCGATCTCGAGATCGGCGACACTGGTCTCCAGCGCATCGGCGGCGATCTCGCGCAACTGCTCGCCGAGTTGATGCGTGGCGCGCTGCACACTGACGCCGCCGGATGGAATCGACGCCGACCCGCCGGTGCCGAGCCCGGTCGCGACCTTGTCGGTATCGCCCTGGATGACACGAACCCGCTCGGGCGCGACGCCGAACTGTTCGGCGACGATCTGCGCGTAGGCGGTCTGATGCCCCTGCCCGCTCGACTGGCTGCCGATCAGCACGGTGAGGTCGCCATCGGGATCGAGCACGACCTTGGCGGTCTCCTCGCCCATCGTGCCGCAGACTTCGACATAGGAGGCCAGCCCGATGCCGCGGACCAGTCCCTGCTTCTTGGCGGTCTTGATACGCTTGGCAAAGTCCTTCCACTCGCCGACGTCCATCGCGCGCTTCAGATGCGCGGCGAAGTCGCCGGAGTCGTACACCTTGCCGGTCGCCGTGGTGTAGGGCAGCGCGCGCGGCGGAATGAAGTTCTTGCGGCGGACCGCGTCGGGCGACATGCCGAGCTTGCGCGCGCAGGCATCGACCAGCCGCTCGATCACATAGGCCGCCTCCGGCCGGCCCGCGCCGCGATACGCGTCGACCGGGACCGTGTGGGTGAACACGGTGCGGATGCGGCAGTGGAACGCCTTGATGTCGTACAGGCCGGGCAGCATGCCGGCGCCGCCATAGGGAATGTACGGGCCGAAGGTCGATAGATAACCGCCGAGATCGCCGATCAGATCGACATCCATGCCGAGAAATTTGCCGTCCTCGGCCAGCGCCATCCGGGCCGTGGTGATGTTGTCGCGGCCCTGCGAGTCGCCGACGAAGTGGTCGGAGCGATCGGCGGTCCAGCGGATCGGCTTGCCGATCTTCTTCGCCGCGACCGCCAGCAGTGCGTATTCGCGATACGGAAACAGCTTGGTGCCGAAGCCGCCGCCGACGTCCGGGCAGACCACCCGCATCTTCTCGGTCGGGATCTTCAGCACGTTCTGGCACAGGATATCACGCAGGCGATGGCTGCCCTGGCTGCCGATCGTCAGGGTGAAGTGATCGCGCTTGGCGTCGTATTCGCAGACCGCGGCGCGGGTCTCCATGTAGTTGGTGACGATGCGCGGATTGACGATCTTGATCTCGGCAACCGTGTGGGCCTTGGCGAACGCCGCCTCGGCCGCCGCCCTGTCGCCGATCGACGCGTCGAACAGGACGTTGCCGGGAAACTGCGGCCAGACCTGCGGGGCGCCGGGCTTGATGGCATTGCCGGCCCCGATCGCCGCCGGCTGCGGCGTCCACTCGACGGCGACCGCCTCCAACGCGTCGCGCGCATGCGCCAGCGTGTCCGCGACGACGAATGCGACGGCATCGCCGACATGCCGCACTTCGCCGCCGACGAGAATCGGGTAGTCGGGGCCCTGGAACGGGTTGTCCGGCAGATTGAACAGGCACGGCAGGCCGCCGAGATCCTTGACATCCTCCGCTGTGAGGATCGCCAGCACGCCGGGCAACTGCCGCGCCGCGTTGGCGTCGAGCTTGAACGTCGCGTGCGCGTGCGGCGAGCGCAGCACCAGCGCATGCGCGGAGGCTTGCGGCGCGTAGTCGTCGGTGTAGCGGCCCTTGCCGCGGATGAGAGGGTCGTCCTCCTTGCGCAAGACGCTCTGGCCGACGCCGAATTTGGTGGGAGCCATCGTTCACCCTCTCCTGCTGCTTTCGTCTATCTTGCAGCGGAACGGCCCGGCATGCAAACGCGCGGCCGCGCATGCACCTGCGCAAAAGCGCGCCAACCGGATACGAAAAAAGGTGCACCGGTTCGCCCGATGCACCTTCATCAACTCAATCGCCCTGTTGGCGATGTCGCCGGCGTGGCGTTAGTAGCAGATCACCCGGCCGTAGACCGGATTGAACACGCAGCCGCCGCCATAGCCCCAGCCGCGACCGCGATAATAGCCGCGACCGCCGCGGTAGAAGCCGCGCCCTCGTCCACCGCGATAGAACCCGCCGCCACGGCCGCGACCACGGCCGCGTTGCGCGTCCGCCTTGGTCGTGCTGGCGGTGAGGAACACCGCCGAGGTGCCCACGAGGCTGAGGCCATAGATGCCGGTCAGCGCAACAGCCGCGAGCACGCGCGCGAGCATTCCTTTTCGGGCCTTCGAAACATTTTGAGCCATCTACGTTCTTTCTCCCGGTGGTTTGAGGATTTTGAACACAACCTCGCCCGCATTGGTGCGAGGGGACAATCTGCGGGTTCAAAAGCCCATCGATCAAACCGATGTTTTACGGCTTCAATTCGACAAGATTAGGAGGACGTCACGATTTCGGCAAGCCGCGTTTGACAAATCCTCCTCGTTGAACAAAGGCTTGCCTCTCTGCGAAACACTCTCACGCGCTGAGAGTTGCATTTGTGCGCCGCGATATTCGGAGACGCCAGGACTGCATCGATCACCACCCCAGCGAACTCCGGGCGGACGCGGCCAATCCGCTGCAGACGCTGCTTTCGGACACTATATTGCCGACAATCGCCTGTTTCACTGAACCGTGGCCCTTTGCCATTCGACTTCAAAGGTGACGTTGCATCTCGCCGCCGTTCGGACAGTCCTTGCTTCAGAAAAGTGCTCAATGTCACACCCACACACCTACATCCTCGGCCTCAACACCTACGACCACGACGTCAGCGCCTGCCTGCTGCGCGACAGTGAGATCGCGTTCGGGATCGAGAAGGAGCGCATCACCCGCGAGAAGCATGCGACCGGTTTCTACCGGGAGGTCATCGACTATTGCCTGAATGCCGAGGGCATTACGCTGGCCGACGTCGATCTGGTCGTGCGCAATTGCTACATCCTTCCGGTGCAGGAAATGGAAGACCGGCTGATGTATCAGGACATGCCGGCCTTCCTGCCCGAGCACGAGCGCGCCGACGCCGGCATCCACGCGCTGTTCCGCAGCACCTCCAACAAGGTGATGACGATCTCGCATCATCTGGCGCACGCCTACAGCGCGTTCGCGCCCTCGCCGTTCGAAGAGGGCGTGGTGATGATCGTCGACGGCGTCGGCAGCTATCGCTCCGATGTCGACGAGAGCTTCCCCGGCGACGAAGCCTCGCCGCTCGCCCGGGAGTCCGAGAGCTACTATAAATTCAGCGGCTCCAAACTGGAGTGCCTGAAGAAGGTCTGGATGGAGCCGGAGCGCGGTTTCCTGTCCGATGAGTTCTACAACATGCCCGGGCTCGGCGCTTATTACAGCCGCGCATCGAGCTACGTATTCGGCGACTGGAACAAATGCGGTGAGTTGATGGGGCTGGCGCCATATGGCCGCCCGAACGTCATCCCGCCGATGCTGCAGTTCGAAAACAACAAGCTCACTGTCCCGCATTGGACGCCCGAGCTGAACCAGCCCTACATCATGGACGCGCCGGGCAAGTGGGAAACCCACCCCGCGATGAAGCATTGGGAAGACCTCGCCTGGCGCGTGCAGGACGACACCGAGCGCGTGCTGCTTGAGCGGGCGCGCTGGCTGCGCGAAACCACCGGCGCCAAGAACCTCTGCATCGCCGGCGGCGTCGCGCTGAACTGTGTCGCCAACGGCCGGATCGCGCGCGAAGCCGGATTCGAGAACGTCTGGATCCAGCCGGCCGCGGGCGACGACGGCATCGCGATCGGCTGCGCCTATTACGGCCACCTCGCCATTCAACAGAAGCCGCGCAGCTTCGAGATGAAGCATGCCTATATCGGCCGCCCCTATTCGGACGGCGAGATCGAGGAGGCGACCAAGCGCTTCTTCGTCAAGCCGCAGATCAACGTCGTGCGCAGCAATCAGGTTTACAAGGAAACCGCCAAGCTGCTCGCGGACCAGAAGGTGATCGGCTGGTTCCAGGGCCGTTCCGAATTCGGACCGCGCGCGCTCGGCCATCGCAGCCTGCTGGCGGATCCGCGCCACGCCGAGATGAAGGACATCCTCAACAGCCGGGTGAAGCATCGCCAACCGTTCCGCCCCTTCGCGCCGATCGTGCTGAAGGAGCGTGCCGATGAGATCTTCGAGGGCGTGGGCGATTCGCCGTTCATGCTGATGGCGAAGCCGGTCGCCGCAGCGTGGCGGGACAAGATTCCCGCGGTCGTCCATGTCGACGGCACCGCCCGCGTGCAGACGGTGGATGAGGAGACCGCGCCGGACCTCTACTACATCCTGAAAGAGTTCGAGGCGCTCACCGGCGTGCCGGTGCTGGTCAACACTTCATTCAACATCAAGGGCGAGCCGATCGTCGAGACGCCGCGCGACGCGATGGCCTGCTTCCTCACCACCGGCATCGACCATCTGGTGATGCACGACACCATCGTGTCGAAGAACAAGGCGCACCGCTTCATCAACCCGGTTCTCGAAGTGTACTCGGACGTCACCAATCTGGTGCGCTCGACGACGCGGGTGGGGTGACTCGAAAACACCACGCGTCGTTGAGAGGTGGGAGCGCGCTGTGACCCGACCACGCCGCCTCCCGCACAGCGTCGTCCCCGCGAAGGCGGGGACCCATAGCCCCTAGAGTCGCGGCGGAGTGATGACGGTCCTACACATACGCCGACGTTGCGCAGAACTTTGACGCCAGGGGTTATGGGTCCCCGCCTTCGCGGGGACGACGGGCCGAGAGGTTGTTCGGATCTCGTTAATCAGCCCCGCATCAGCCGCTTCAGCCAGCGCGGGCCGAACAGCAGCAGCACGGAAGCGCCGTAGACGATGGCGCCGACGATGATCAGCAACAGCAGTGCCGCCTCGTCGCGCAACGTTGGCAGTTGCGCGAGATACGGGGCGCCGAACCAGATCGTTGCCCTTAGCGCCACACCCAGCAGCACACCGACCGCAACGAACTTGACGATGGCCGTCGTCAGCGCACGGTCGAAGGCAAGGTAGCCGGCCCGCACCGAGAAGAAGATCACCAGCAGCAGGTTGATCCAGGCGCCGGCGGCGGTGGCGAGCGCGAGACCGACCTGGGCCAGCGGCCCCATCAGCAGCACCTTGAGAATGACGTTGGCGGCGACGCCGGTCAGCGCCGCCTTGACCGGAGTCGCGGTGTCCTTGCGCGCGTAGAACGGCGCGACCGCGCTGCGGATCAGCACGAACGGCACCAGCGCGATCGCATAGGCGGCGAGCGTCGCGCCGGCGGACAGCGCGTCGGCGCGGGTGAAGGCGCCGCGGGCGAACATCGCCCGCATGATCACGTCCGGCACCGTCAGGAAGGCGGCGAGGAACGGCATCGAAAACAGCAGCGTGAACTCGAAGGCGCGGCGCTGCGACGCCTTGGCGCCCGCGTCGTCGCCGGCAGTGAGCTGCCGCGACATCTCGGGCAGCAGCACCGTGCCGATGGCGATGCCGATCACGCCGATCGGCAACTGATTGAGACGGTCCGCGTAGTACAGCGCCGACAACGCACCAGCCGGAAGAAAGGTGGCGATGATGGTGTCGGCAAACAACGCAAGCTGCGTGCCCATCGAGCCGACCGTCGCAGGTCCCAGCGCGCGGAAGAACGCGCGGACATCGACATCGAGCTTCGGCCGCGAGAACCGCGGCAGACCGCCGTGCAACGACAGGTCGCCGGCGAGCAGGAAGTATTGCAGGAAGCCCGAGATCAGCACGCCCCACGCCGCTGCGTGGCCGGCGGTCGGGAAGAACGCGGCGAGCGCCAGCGTCGCCATCATCGAGATGTTGAGGAAGATCGACGCGGCCGCCGCGCTGGCGAAGCGCTGCATCACGTTGAGGATGCCGCCATACAGCGTCACCAGCGTGATCAGCAGCAGATACGGAAAGGTGATCCGCGTCAGCTCGATGGCGAGGCCGCGCTGCGCCGGATCGTCGGTGAAGCCCGGCGCCAGGATGCTCATCATCTGCGGCATGAACGCCAGCGCGAGCGCGAGCAGCACCAGCTGCGAGACGAACAGCAGCGTGAAGATGCGGTCCGCGAACAGCTTCGCGGAAGCTTCGCCCTTCTCGCCGTGGACGTGCGCATAGGCCGGCACGAAGGCGGCGTTGAACGCGCCTTCGGCGAAGATCGCGCGGAAATGATTGGGCAGCCGCAGCGCGACGAAGAAGGCGTCGGCGATCGGCCCGGCGCCGAGGATCGCCGCCAGCATGATGTCGCGGGCGAACCCGGTCAAACGCGACAGGAGCGTGAAGCCGCCGACGGTGAAAATGCGCCTGAGCATGCGCCCGCTTCTACAGGAAGTGGCGAGTCCGCAAAACCGGAAACAGGTGCCGATGCCCCCGGGCGAGTCATTCAGGAGTGCGCGCCAACGGCGCGCGAAGCCGAAATCCCGAAATTATCGAAAGGCAGCAAGTCCGGGTTCGCTCGCTCACGCGTGAGCCCCGGAATGACGGCGCTTAGCGGCCGACCGCGGCGTGAACGGCCGCGATGACGCGGTCCTGGGTCGGCGCATCGAGATAGGCGTGCATCGGCAGGCTGACGACGTCCGGCGACAGCCGCTCGCACACCGGGAGCCCGCCGTCCGCCACCGGGAAAGCGCGGTAGGCGGTCTGCTGATGCATCGACTTGGCGTAATAGATCGCGGTCGGAATGCCATGCGCCTTCAGCGTCGCCGCGAAGCCGTCGCGATCGACGCCCTTCGGCAGGCGAATGGTGTACTGCGCCCAGACCGAGCTGCAGCCCTCGGCCAGCCGCGGCACGGTGACGACATCGCTCAGGGCGGCGGAATAGCGCTCGGCGACCCGGTTTCGCGACGCGATCTCGTCGTCGAAGATCTTCAGCTTTTCGAGCAGGATCGCGGCCTGGATGGTGTCGAGACGGCCGGTCAGGCCGAGTCGGATGTTGTCGTATTTGTCGCCGCCCTGACCGTGGACGCGGACGCTGCGCAGCCCTTCGACCAGTTCGGCGTCGTCCGTGAAGATCGCGCCGCCGTCGCCGAAGCAGCCGAGCGGCTTCGCCGGGAAGAAGCTGGTCGCGGTCGCGAGGCCGAAGGTGCCGAGCTTCTTGCCCTGATAGGTCGCGCCGAAGCCTTGCGCCGCGTCGTCGAGCACGAACAGGCCCTCGTCGGCCGCTACCGCGGCGACGGCGGCATGATCGGCCGCCTGACCGAACAGGTCGACCGGGATCACAGCCCGCGGCTTCAGGCCGAGCTTCCTGGCCGTGCCGATACCGCGCTTGAGCGATGCGACGTCGATGTTGAAGGTCACTTCATCGACGTCGACGAACAGCGGCGTCGCGCCGGTGAGCGCCACCGCCTCGCCGGTCGCGCAGAACGTGAAGGACGGGCACAGCACCGCATCGCCTGGGCCGATGCCCTTGGCCATCAACACCATCAGCAGCGCGTCGGTGCCGCTCGAGCAGGTCACCACGTAGCGCGCGCCGGTGTAGGCGGCGAGTTCGGCTTCCAGCGCCAGCACTTCCGGACCGCCGAGGAACTGGCAGTGATTCAGCACCTTGCCGACGGCCTCGTCGAGCGAAGGGCCGAGCCTGCGGCGCTGCGCGCCGACATCGATGAAGGGCACAGGGTCGGTTCGAAGATGCTGATTCATGGAGCCCGGCTTGATCGGTGAGGATGAGGACTGGGATGCGGCGCGTGGCGCGTGAATGAGGAGCGGCTCCGCCTAGCCGGCGGCGCGCAGCGGTTCCTTGCGGCCGGCTGCGGCCTTCGGCGGCTGCTCGAGACACTGGATGGCGATCTCGAGGCTGGCGACGCCCTCCTCGCCGGTGACGGCCGGCACGCCATTGGTGCGCACCGCGTTGAGGAAAGCAATCAGTTCGGCGCGCAGCGGCTCGTCGTGCCCGACCGGCAGATGCCGCATCGAGTAGCTGCCGTCGGCCTTGAAGCCGAAGCATTCGGTGACCTGACGGGTCAACAGATCGCCCATCACGTATTTGCCGCGGGTCGCCACGGTGACGTTGCGCGCCTTGAACGGCGTCAGCCAGTTGGTGTTGATATGCGCCAGCACACCCGACCCGGTGCGGAATTGGAGCAGCGCGATGTCTTCGCGCTCGGCGACCGCGCAGGTCAGCTGCGGCTGCACGTCGACGATCTCGGATTCGGTGAACCAGCGAATCAGGTCGATGTCGTGCACCGCCAGATCGATCACCACGCCGACATTGGACATCCGCGGCGGGAAAGGCCCGACCCGGGTGATGCCGATGGAGAGAATGTCCTCGTTGCGAATCGCCTGCTTGATGGCGGCGACCGCGGGATTGAAGCGCTCGACGTGGCCAACCATCAGCGTCACGCCGGCTTTGCGGGCGGCGGCGACGATCTCGCGCCCTTCCTCGACCGTGGACGCGATCGGCTTTTCGACCAGCACGTGAACACCGCGACCGATGCAGGTCAGCGCCACTTCGTGATGCAGGTGCGTCGGCGCCGCAATCGTTACGGCATCGACGCCGGCGAGCAGCAGTTCATCGACCGTCGCAAACGTCTTGCAGCCGATCAATTCCACCGCACGGTTGCGATGCTCCTCAAGGGGATCGACGATTCCGATCAGCGACACGCCGGGAAGACCCGCCAGAACCCGCCCATGGTTGGTTCCCATCACACCCGCCCCGATGACGCCGACCCGGAGCGTGGATTTCGTGGTCTGATCAGAAGGGGACGTCATGGCAGGATGCCTCGGCAATTAGGGATGCGGCTTCCTAGCACGGCGTCACAGTTGTGGCGATCTCGCTCGGAAACTGCCCAAACACGTTTTGATTCAGACAATTACAACGTTCCGGTGAGGCCGCTGGGACACATTACACACCGTAATGAGAACGATACCAGGCAACGAAGCTGCGGATTCCGTCCTCGATCGCAGTTTCGGGCTTGAAACCGACGTCACGCATCAGATCGTCGACGTCGGCGAAGGTCTCCGGGACGTCGCCCGGCTGCATCGGCAGCATGTCCTTGACGGCAGCCCGGCCGAGTTCCTGTTCCAGCAGGCCGACGACATGCATCAGCTCCTCCGGTCGGTGATTGCCGACATTGTAAATGCGCGCAGGGGCGCGGCCGGTGGCATCTGGCGGGACCTGCTCGATCAAACGCAACACCACGCGGGTAACGTCCGCCACATAGGTGAAATCGCGCCGCATCCGGCCGTGGTTGAACAGCTTGATCGGCCGTCCCTGGGTGATGGCATCGGCGAACAGGAACAGCGCCATGTCCGGGCGATACCAGGGGCCGTAGATCGTGAAGAACCGCAGGCCGGTCGTCGGCAGCCGGTAGAGATGGCTGTAGGAATGCGCCATCACCTCGTTGGCCTTCTTGGAGGCTGCGTAGAGGCTGATCGGATGGTCGGTACGGTCCTCAACCGAGAACGGCAGCTTGGTGTTGGCGCCATAGACCGACGACGACGACGCGTAGATCAGGTGCATGCAACCGTTATGGCGGCAGCCCTCGAGCACGTTGAGAAAGCCTTCGAGATTGGCGTCGGCGTAATCGTGCGGATGGCTGAGCGAATGGCGTACGCCGGCCTGCGCAGCGAGGTGGATCACCACGGCAAATCGGCGCCCGGCGAACAGCGCTGCGGTCGCCGGCCGGTCGGCGAGATCGCCATGGATGAACGTGAAGCGGGGCGATTCGGCCAGCAAGGCGAGCCGCGCCCGTTTCAGCGCCGGGTCGTAATACGTGTTGAGGTTGTCGAGACCGACGACGGTGCGGCCCGCATCGAGCAGTTCGCGCGCGACGTGAAAGCCGATGAAGCCCGCGGCTCCGGTCACCAATACGGGTTCTTCCGCCATCAAGACCTCAAATTGGATGCACCCCTCGGTTTCGCGAAGCGGGGCGCCCAAAGCGCGCCTGTTTAGCCACCGGTAAGCCTGAGCGGCAAGCACCGAGTGGCGCGGACTTGCCAGATTGGCCTCAAAACCATACCAAACGGCGACTTCCGCTGCGCTATTGGCAGTTTTGCCGCTGCAGCACCCGATTTTTCACCGCAGCGAGTCCGATGCCCCGGCCCTCCCTCGCCTTCCGCCTTCCCATGCGACGCCCTCTTCGGGCGGCGGGCTGACATGGCCGGCTGGGACACATGGTTGACTGTGGCCGCCATTGCGCTGGCGGCGTTGGCCTGCGCAATGTTGATCGTCGCCATCATGCCGCTGCTGGCCCGTTACGCGCTGGCACGCCCGAATGCGCGATCGTCGCACAAGATCCCGACACCGCAGGGAGCGGGGATCGCGGTCGTCGCAGCGACCCTCACGGTGGCTGCAGGCGCGATCGCGGTCGTCTCATCGGCTGCAGCCATTCCGGCCCTGCTGTTCGGCGCGACGGTGCTCATCGCCGTGGTCGGCACGATCGATGACATCCATCCGATCCCGGTGCTGCCCCGGCTGCTGCTGCAGGCAATCGCGGTCGGCATCGTCCTGGCGGTGTTGCCGGAGAACCTGCAGATCCTTCCTATGGTGCCGGTGTGGATCGAGCGCGCCGTGCTGCTGGTCGCGGCGCTGTGGTTCGTCAACCTGGTGAACTTCATGGACGGGCTCGACTGGATGACGGTCAGTGAAGTCGTCCCGATCGCGCTGGCCCTGGTCGCGCTCGGCCTCGCCGGATTCCTTCCAGCCGACGCAACCCTGATCGCCGCGGCGCTCGGCGGTGCGATGCTCGGTTTCGCGCCCTTCAACCGCCCCGTTGCCAAGGTCTTTCTTGGCGATGTCGGCAGTCTGCCGATCGGACTGTTGCTCGGCTGGTGCCTGCTGCAACTGGCCTTGCACGGCCATGTCGCCGCCGCACTGCTGCTGCCGCTGTACTACCTCGCCGACAGCACGCTGACGCTGGTGCGCCGGATCGCGAAACGCGAAGTCTTCTGGGAGGCTCACCGGACTCACTTCTACCAGCGCGCGACCGACAACGGCTTCCCGGTGATCGGCGTCGTCGGTCGTGTGTTCGGGCTCAACCTGCTGCTGGCCGCTCTGGCCGGTGTCTCGGTCTTGCTCGGCTCCGCCGCAGTCGACGCAGTCGCGCTGCTCGGCGGTGCCGCCGCGGTGACGTTCGTCCTGGCGCAGTTCGGCCGCCCCCGCCGCATCGGCCTTGGGTGAGTGCATGCGCCGTCTTCATCCTGCCCGATGCTTTCCGACAGTCGCCCGCAGGAGCGGCGCCGAACGTTGCGGTCCGGACGGTGCGTGCCTCGTGCCACACTCGGCCGAAGGCCGCCGGCGGTCCCCCGAAAGATACGGACTCGCCCCCTGCTTGCTGCTATTTACCGCGATCAAGCGGAGCAGGACCGACGTCCAATGAAGTCGTTGTACAATCGCCTGCGTGAGCAGCGGCGCTCGCGGCCGATGATCGCCAAGATAGTCAGTTTTGCCGGAATCGGCGTGATCAACGCGCTGATCGACCTCGCCGTATTCACGCTCGCCTACGAGGTTCTGACGCTTCCGCTGGTGCCGGCCAACATCATGGCCTGGCTCGTGGCCGTGTCGTGCTCATACGTCATGAACAGCATGATCACGTTCCGCACCGAATCCGGACGGACGTTGAAGCGGAGCGCGTATCTGAGCTTCGTCGCCTCCGGCACCGTCGGTGTCGCCGCGGCGACCACCACGCTCGTGGTGCTGTCTCACTTCATTCCGGTGCTGGCCGCCAAGTTGCTGTCGATCGCGGTCAGCTTCGTGGTGAATTTTTCAATGTCGCACTTCGTGGTGTTCCGGACCAAGCCGGCCACCGGCGATCGCCCAGCAAACTCTGATCTTTGATCATGGTGACGCGGGGCGACCGGCGGAGCTGATCGGCACGCTGCCGCTGACATTCAGGCTTGGCCCGTGTCGCCGCCGGCTTTGTATTCGGGGACGGCGTTCTTCAGAATCGCAACGACTTCGTCATGCTGCCGGGCGGCGATCGCGGTCTCCAGCGCCGTAAGCCATGTCCGCAAGGTCTCGAGCGGTAGCTCATTGGGCCGCGCCGCGACAATGCCCGGGATGCCGATTTCGGCGAAGGGCTCGTGCTTGGCGAACAGGATCTCGTGCAGCCGCTCACCGGGACGAACGCCGGTGAACACGATATCGATATCGTAGCCCGGCTGCAGGCCGGACAGCCGGATCATGCGCTCGGCAAGATCGACGATCTTCACCGGCTGGCCCATGCTGAGCACGAACACCGACGCATCGGAATGCTGCTGATCGAGCGCGTGCGTGGCAGCCGTGATGACGAGATCACAGGCTTCGCGGATTGTCATGAAGTAACGCACCATGTCCGGATGCGTCACCGTCACCGGACCGCCGGCCTCGATCTGCGCCTTGAATTTCGGCACCACCGAGCCGTTCGACGCCAGCACGTTGCCGAACCGCACCGAGATCAGCCGCATTGGGGCCTTGTCGCCCTCGGCCGTCGCCGCGATGTCGCGATCCATGCTCTGGCAGTACATCTCGGCGAACCGCTTGGTCAGGCCGAGCATCGAAACCGGCTCGATCGCCTTGTCGGTCGAGATCATCACCATCGCTTCCGCGCCGGCGGCGCGCGCCGCATCGGCGACGTTCACGGAACCGAAGATGTTGGTCTTGACGCCCTCGCCCCAGTCCCGCTCCAGGATCGGCACGTGCTTCAACGCGGCGGCATGAAACACCAGATCCGGCTTGAAGGCCGTGATGAGCTGAAAGATCCGCTCCCGGTCGCGGATGTCGGCGATGTGCCCCTCGACCACCGTCTGGGTCACCTTGGCGGACAGCGTCTCCATCGCGGCATGCAAAGCCGGTTCTGAGTTCTCGATCACCAGCAGCCGGTCAGCGCCGAAGGTCGTCACGCGGTCGCACATTTCGAGGCCGATGGATCCGCCGCCGCCCGTGACGACGATCGACTTGCCCTTGAGCAGCAATTCGAGCCGGCGGTAATCGATCTTGACGCTGGGACGGAGCAGCAGGTCTTCGACCGCAACCGGAGCGAGGCGCGGCGTATCGCGGCTCTCTTCCAGCGACGGCAGCCGGCTGACGACGAGGCCGAGCTTGCGCGCACGCATCAGCACCGCCTCAGGCTGTGCCTCTGCCTCGAACGCCGACGGCGTCATCACCGCCCGCTCGATCGGACGACCGCGATCGGCGAAATCCCTGACCACGTTCGGCAGGTCGTCGATGCTGCCGAGCACCGGAATGCCGCGGATCGTCTGCCCGCGGTCCGCCAGCGAGGGCGACAACACGCCGACAGGCCACAGCCGCTTCACCGCTCCGCTCTCGATGCCACGCAAGAACACTTCGGCATCGGCGGCGAGGCCGATCAGCAGCGTCGGCGCCGCGTTCATCGTCATCGCCTTGTTGCGGGTCCGCGTGTAGCGGAAATAGCGATAGGCGAGCCGCGATCCCGAGAGCAGAGAGACTTCGAGAAACCAGTAGATGATGATGGTAGTCTTGCCGAGAAAGAACGTGCCGTAAACATTCGGCGCGAGGAAGATGTAGTCGAGCAGCAGCAGTGCGACGGTCAGGACGCTCGCCGCCCGCAAGATGTTCAACAGGTCCGGGATCGATACGAACCGCCACTTGGTGGTGGTGAGCTGGAACGCGTAGCAGACGAAGAAGCTGAAGATCACGAAATACGGCAGGATCTTCAGAAGCAGCGGCAGCCGGTCGAGCAGATTCTCGCCGTCGAAGCGCAGGAAGAAGCTGAGCACCACCGCGATCGCGGTGACCCCGGCGTCGTGGATCGCGATCAGCCAGTTGCGATAGGTGAACGACGAAATCCTGGTCAGCATCGTTCGTCTCGCTTGCAGACAGCCCGCCGTCTCATGTCGTTCCCTCGCGGGCCTTCTCGACCAGGGACGTCGTGCTGTGGCCGGGCAGAACGTCGACCAGCAGCACCTCGCCGCCTCCGGCCTCGACCACCTCGTGGCCGACCACCTGCTCGCGCGTATAGTCGCCGCCCTTGACCAGGACGCTGGGCACGATCTGCGTGATCAGGTTCAGGGGCGTATCCTCCTCGAAGATCACCACCAGATCGACGGCTTCGAGCCCGGCCAGTACCTCGGCGCGCGCACGCTCATTCTGCACCGGGCGGCCTTCGCCCTTCAGACGGCGTACCGACGCGTCGCTGTTGAGGCCGACGATCAGCCGATCGCACGCGCCGCGCGCGGCGGTCAGCACCTTGACGTGCCCCGGATGCAGAATATCGAAGCAGCCGTTGGTGAACCCGACGCGCAGCCCTTCGCGGCGCCATTCGGCGATGCGCCGGTCGAGATCGGTTTCGTTACCGATGATCTTGTCCTCGGCGGCGAGCGAGGCGTGCGGCAACAGCTTACGCCGCAGTTCAGCAGGCGTGACGACGGCCGTTCCGTTCTTGCTGACGGCGACCGCCGCGGCGGCACTCGCGGCCCGCATTGCAGTGGCCCAATCCTGGCCCGCTGCGAGGACCACGGCCAGCACCGCTGCCACCGTGTCGCCTGCGCCCGAGACGTCGCGCACCTTCACAGGTAGCGCCGGCACATGAATCGGCTCGCCGCCGCGTGGCACCAGTGTCATGCCGTGCTCGCTCTGCGTCACCAGCATCGCCGCGCAGTCCGCCAGGGCCATTGCCTCCTGCGCAGCCGCGGCGATGCCTGCGAGCGTGTCGGCGGCACAGCGGGTCGCCGTGACGAATTCCTTGCGATTGGGCGTCAGCAGCGTCGCGCCGCGATAGGTCACAAAATTCGGGCTCTTCGGATCGACGATCACCCGCTTGCCGCGCTGGCGAGCGACGTCGATCACCCGCGCGATCACCTCTGGGGTCAGCACGCCCTTGGCGTAGTCGGACAGCAACACGATATCGGCCCGCTCGAGCTGCGGCAGGATCGCGTCCAGCAGCCGCGCCTCGATCTCGGCGGAAGCCGCCGACGCGGTCTCCCAATCGGCACGCAGCATATGCGTGGAGAAATGCTCCGAGACGAACCGCACCTTGCGCGTGGTCGGGCGCGACGGATCGCAGACCAGCAACGGCGCGATCCGCGGCTCGCGCGCAAGCTCAGCGGTCAGCGTCTGCCCCGCTACGTCATCGCCGATCAGGCCGACGAAAATGCAGCGCGCGCCGATCGCCGCGATATTGCGCGCGACGTTGCCGGCGCCGCCGACATTGATCTCGCTGCGCTGGACCGCGATCACAGGTGCGGGCGCCTCCGGCGAGATCCGGGAGACCTCGCCGTAGACGAATTCGTCGAGCATCAGATCGCCGACGCACAGAACCGTGGTGTTCTCGATCGATTGCAGCAGGGTCTCAAAATTGAACATCAAACTTCACGGGTTGGAGCGCGATCAGCGGAAACGATCGCCGGCGTCGAGATATCCCTGGACGTAGGAAGCAACCGCATCCTCGAGCGGCGTGAAGCCGCCATTGTAGCCTGCGGCCCGCAGCCGATCGCCTTTGCTCTCGGTGAAATACTGATAGCTGCCCCGGATCTGTTCCGGCATGTCGACGTACTCGATCTGCGGCGGCGTGCCGAGCGCCGAATAGGCGGCAAGGATCAGATCGCGAAAACTTCGGGCATGGCTGGTGCCGACATTGAACAGGCCGCTGACCGAAGGCGAGGCGAACAGCCACATCATCACCCGCACGACGTCGTCGACATAGATGAAGTCGCGGCGCTGATCGCCGTCGGCGATGCCGTCCCGATGCGACTTGAACAGCTGGACGATGCGGCCGGCCTTGATGTCGTCGAACCGCTTGGCCAGCACGCTGGCCATGGCGCCCTTGTGGTACTCGTTGGGCCCGAACACGTTGAAGAACTTCAGCCCGGCCCATTGCGGCGGCAACCGTTCGCCGCGCGCGGCGCGTTCCGCCACGACCAGATCGAACAAGTGTTTGCTCCAGCCGTACAGGTTCATCGGCCGAAGCTGCTTCAGCGCGTCCAGTGACGGATCATCGTCGAAGCCCTGATCGCCGTCGCCGTAGGTCGCCGCCGAGGATGCGTAGATGAACGGCACACGATTCTCGGTGCACCAGTCGAGCAGCCGCATCGACAACCGGAAGTTGGTGTCGATGACGAGGTCGCCGTCGGTCGCGGTCGTCTCCGAGATCGCGCCCATGTGGAACACCGCGTCGACCCGGCGGCCCCTCAACCAGTCGGAGAGTTCGGCCGGCGGCACCATGTCGGCGAGCTGGCGCTTGGCCAGATTCTTCCACTTGCCCTCGTGGCCGAGGAAATCGCACACCGCGACGTCGCTGCGTCCCGCCTCGTTCAGCGCCGCCACGATATTCGACCCGATAAAACCGGCGCCTCCGGTTACCAGCAGCATGACTCCCCCGCCTCAATTGACGCGGCCACCTTTGCCCCACTCCGCCCGGGCAGGCAACTTGAACTCCAGCGCCGTGTTCTCTGGGAACCCGCATCACGGCAAAATCACGGCTGGACGCCGGGCGGCGCAAGCGCTAACCGGCAGCACCGCGTTCACTGAGGGGCCCGTCGGCGCCTCTGCCAGACACCGCAATGAATTACGATTCACTCAAATCCATCCTGGCGACCGCTCCGGATCGGTCGGAGACCAGCCCGGTTCTGCTGATTCCCTATATGTGGATCGGCGATTTCGTGCGCTGTCACACCGTGGTGCGGGTGCTCAAGGACCGCTGGCCGAACCGGCCGGTGGATGTGTTGACCACGACGCTGTGCGCTCCGCTGGTCGACTATATGCCCGGCGTGCGCCAGGGGATCGTCTGGGACCTGCCGCGCGGCAAGCTCGCGCTCGACCAGCAGCGGGCGTTGGCCGCCCGGCTGCGGGCCGAAGGCTATGGCCGGTCGCTGGTGATGCCGCGGACCTTCAAATCGACCATCGCGCCGTTCCTGGCCGGCATTCCGCAGCGGACCGGCTTCATCGGCGAGGTCCGGTTCGGGCTGCTCAACGACTGGCGACGCGGCGAGAAGGCGCTGCCGCGGATGATCGACCGCTGCGCCGCCCTGGCGCTGCCCGCCAATATCGAGCTGCCGATGGACTGGCCGGAGCCGCAGCTCGTGGTGCCGAAGGATGCCATCGCCGCGTGGCGGCGCGCCAACGGGTTCGAGGGCCGGACCGCCGTGGCGCTGGCGCCGGGCGCGGTCGGGCCGTCGAAACGCTGGTCCTATTATGTCGAGGCAGCGATGGCTTTGACCGACCGCGGGCTCGACGTCTGGGTCATTGGCGGGCCGGGCGAGACCGAGAAGGCGCAGGAGATCGTCGCCGCAGCCGGGCCGAACGCCCGCGACCTCACCGGCACCGACCTGCGCAACGGCATCATGGGTCTGGGCGCGGCCGATCTGGTGATCTCCAACGATTCCGGCCTGCTCCACGTCGCTGCCGCGATCGGCAGCCGCACCATCGGCATTTTCGGCCCGACCAGCGCCTGGCATTACGCGCCGCTCAACCCGATCGAAGCGGTGATCGAAACCAAGACCGACGTGCCCTGCCGCCCCTGCCACAAGCCAGTGTGCCGGATGCAGCATCACAAATGCATGCGCGACATTCCGGTCGACGACGTCATGGCCGCGGCGCAGAAGGCGCTTGGCGCCGCCGGCCTGGCTCCGGCGCTGTGATCCGGCCCAGCATCCGCTTGCGCTTGCCCTCGCCCCGCCTCGCGCCTAACCAGTGCCGACCTTCCCGCCTTCAGGTGTGACGTGAGCCAGAACCGGATCGCCCTGCATTTCGAGAATTCGCTCGCCGCGATGACCGCCGCGGCCGGCGATGCGTCCTTGCTCGCCGCCTCGCAGGCCATCGCGGCCGCGGCGATCACGGCGCTCCGCCAAGGCCGCAAGATCCTGCTCGCCGGCAACGGCGGCAGCGCCGCCGACGCCCAGCACATCGCGGCAGAAATCATCGGACGCTACAAGCAGGACCGGCCCGGCTGGCCGGCGATCGCCTTGACCACCGACACCTCGGCTCTCACCGCGATCGCCAACGACTACGGCTTCGAGCGGGTGTTCGCGCGGCAGGTCGAGGGCCTCGGCCGGCCCGGCGACCTGTTCATCGGCATCACCACCTCGGGCCGCTCGCCGAACATCCTCGCGGCTCTGGAGGTCGCGCGCGACCGCGGCCTCGTCACCATCGGCATGACCGGGCCGAGCGGAGCGTCGATGGCTGCGCGGTGCGATCATCTGCTGATCGCCCCGGCGCCCGAGACGGCACTGGTGCAGCAAATTCATCTGATGGCCGCGCATGCGATCTGCGACGAGATCGAATGCGCGCTGATGGCGTAGCATGACCACCGCCGACCAGCGCGCACGCAAGCCCGCGGCGTTTCTCGATCGCGACGGCGTCATCAACCATAACGATCACTACATCGGCACGCGCGATCGGTTTCGCTGGATGCCGGGCATCGCGGCGGCAATCCGCCGCCTCAACGACGCCGGCTACTACGTGTTCGTGATCACCAACCAGTCCGGCGTCGCGCGCGGCATGTTCGGCGAAGAGGACGTGCGCGCGCTGCATCGGTGGATGCTGGATGAGCTGAGCCAGCAAGGCGCCCGGATCGACGACATCCGCTACTGCCCCTACCATCCCGAAGGGACCGTCGAGGCGTATCGCCGAGCGAGTGACGATCGCAAACCGGGCCCCGGCATGATCCTCGATCTTGCGCGCGCATGGCCGATCTCGATGCAAGCGAGCTTCGTGATCGGCGACAGCGACGTGGACATCGAAGCCGCGCGCGGCGCAGGGATTCCGGGCTTTCTGTTCAAAGGCGGCGATATCGATACGTTCGCCGCCGACGTCCTGCGCCAGATGACGCGTACCGGCGGCAACTAACCGAGCAGACGCTCCGCCGCGTCGATCGCCTGCCGCGCCGAGGGTGCGCCGCTCTTGCCGCCGAGCACCGTCATCGGACCGCTGCCGACCGGGCCGGTCAGGCCGGGATCGGTCGACACATAGATGCCGACCAGCGGCACGCGATAGGCCGCGGCGAGATGCATGAGGCCGGTGTCGACACCGACCACAAGCGCCGCATTGGCGATGACTTGCGCGGTGAGATCGAGCCGCTGCTTCGGCAGCACACGGCTGCCGGCAATCTCTGCGGACAGTCGGTCCGCAGTCTGCCGCTCCGTCTCGGTGCCCCACGGCAACACGACCTCGATCCCGCGCGCCTGCAGCCAGCGGCCGGTCTCGATCCAGTCCTCCGCGCGCCACTCCTTCGACGTTCGCGAGGTGCCGTGCAGCAACACCGCATAGGCGCCCTCGTGGACGCGCGGCGGCGCGATGAGACCGTAGTCGATCTCGTCCGGCGGCTGATAGCCGAGCGACAACGCCGTCAGCAGACGGTTGCGCGTCACGGCGTGCAGGCTGCGCCCGACCGTATGCGTCACGTCGTAGAACCGTGCGGCCAGCGGCTCGCGAATGCTGCCGGCGTCGTAGCCGTGTCGTTCGCCATGGGCGAGGCGCGCGATGATGGCGGAGCGGATCAGCCCTTGTGTGTCGATCACCTTGTCGAAGTCAGGCTCGCGCAGGCGCGTATTGAAATCCGCGATCTCACGCCAGGTGCCGCGTGCCGTCAGCTTCGAGCGCCAGCGCCGCGTCGCGACCGGAATGACCTCGGCGACGCTCGGATGCAACTGCGCCAGCGGCGCGAACGCCTCCTCCACCACCCACGTCAGCCGCAGCCCGGGAACCGCCCGCGCAGCATCGGTGATCGCGGGCATCTGATGCACCACGTCGCCGAGCGAGGAAGTCTTGATGATGAGAATGTCCGACATCGCGCCGATGGCCGCCACAACACCGGGCACTCGTTACAGATTGGCAACCATATTGTCGATTCCCCCTGTGGAACGCCGGAAATTCGCGAAGATCAGCGATCTGGCGACGACGTCCGTCTATTGTGGGGCGAAAGACTGAAGCGGCCTGCGGGAATGCAGTTCGCAGTCTTACACGGGGGCCACGCGATGACCGTGCTCGTGACCGGCGGCGCCGGCTATATTGGAAGTCACACCGTGCTGGCGCTGGCAGAGGCCGGCGAGAGCGTGGTCGTGATCGACAATCTGAGCACCGGCTTCTCCAGCCTTCTCCCCGAAGGCGTGCCACTGTTCATCGGCGACGCCGGCGACGAGAACCTCGTCGAAGGCGTGATCGCCTCGCAGCGCGTCGACGCCATCATCCATTTCGCCGGCTCGGTCGTCGTCGCGGAGTCGATGCGGGATCCGCTCGCCTATTATCGCAACAACACCATGACGTCGCGAAATTTGCTTAGCGCGGCGGTGACGCGCAACGTGCGCAATGTCATCTTCTCGTCGACCGCGGCGGTTTACGGCAACCCCGACCGCACGCCGGTGGCTGAAGAAGCACCGACGCGGCCGCTGTCGCCCTACGGCTGCTCCAAGCTGATGACCGAGATCATGCTCCACGACGCCGCCGCCGCTTATGGCGTGAACTACGTCGCGCTGCGCTACTTCAACGTCGCCGGTGCCGATCCGCAGGCGCGTATCGGCCTCGCGACCGCGGGCGCCACCCACCTGCTGAAGATCGCCGTGGAAGCTGCGACCGGTCAGCGGACACAAGTTGACGTGTTCGGCACCGACTATCCGACCCCGGACGGAAGCTGCATCCGCGATTTCATCCACGTCACCGATCTGGCGCAGGCCCATGTCGCGGCGCTGCGCTATCTGCGCGAGGGCGGGGCGTCGACCACGCTGAACTGCGGCTACGGCCGCGGCTATTCGGTACTGGAAACCCTTGAGGCGGTCCGGCGTGTCGCCGGCCGCAATTTCGCAGTCACGACCGCATCCCGGCGACCGGGCGACATCGTCGCGATGGTGGCCGACACCAGCCGGATTCGCGCCACGCTCGACTGGACGCCGCGTTACGACGATCTCGACAACATCGCGGCGCATGCGCTGGCGTGGGAGCACAAGTTGCTCGCCCAACGCCAAGCCCCTGAACTTCAAGCCATTTCAGCCTAGAACCGGGTTCCACCGGCAGCTTTGGCTTGAAAACCCCGCCCATCGGGGGCAAGGAGGCGGCCAGACGCACGCCAGCCCGACGCGCGCGACCAGATCGACGCCGTCGATGGAACGCGGATGACCAACGCCCCACGCAAGATTACCGATGATCCGTACGGCGCCGCCCAGCTCGTGCGCCGGCTGGTGATGGAACAGGCCGCGGTCTATTGGCGCCGCTATCTGATGGCGTTCGTGCTGATGGCGATCGCCGCCGCTGCGACTGCCCTGTCGGCCTATCTGCTTGGCCAGGTGATCAACCAGGCCTATGTCGACCGCAATCTCACCGGCATCGTCGTGCTGTCGCTGGTCAGCCTCGCGATCTTCACCGTCAAGGGCGTGGCGACCTACGGCCAGTCGGTGATCCTCACCCAGATCAAAAACGCCATCCTCGCCAACAATCAGCGCCGGCTGTTCGACAAGCTGATGCACGAGAGCCTCGGCTTCTTCTCGCAGCGGCATTCCTCGGAATTTCTCGCCCGCCTCACCTCCGGCGCCAACTCCGTCACCGAAGTCCTCAACCTGCTGATCAACGCGATCGGCCGGGATCTGCTGTCGCTGATCGGCCTCGTCATTGTGATGGTGACGCAGGATCCATTCATGGCGCTGTTCGGCCTGCTGATCGCGCCGCCGGCCGTGCTGGTGCTGCGCAAGCTGGTGCGACGCGTGAAGGGGCTCGCTTACACGCAATTCGCCGGCAATGCCGAAATCCTCGAAACGATGCAGGAATCGCTGCAGGGCATCCGCACCGTCAAGGCGTTCTCGCTCGAACAGACGATGCGCGATCGCATCGGCGCCAGCATCGAAGCGGTGCGCAAGAACGCCGACAAGATGGCGCGGGTCTCGAACCGCTCCAGCCCGCTGATGGAAACGCTCGGCGGCTTCGCGGTCGCAGCCTCGCTGATGTATGGCGGCTATCGCGTGGTCGCGATGGGTGCGACCCCGGGTCAGTTCTTCTCCTTTCTCACCGCGTTCCTGCTCGCCTACGAGCCGGCGAAGCGGCTGGCGCGGCTCAACATCGAACTCAACAGCGGCCTCGTCGGCGCCCGCATGCTGCTCGAGATCGTCGACAGCCCGCAGAGCGAGCCGGACGACAGTGACAAGCCCGCGCTTGCACTGACCGAGGCCCGTGTTGAATTCGACGCCGTGCGCTTCGCCTATAGGGCCGACGAGCCGGTGCTCAAGGCGATGAGCTTCGTCGCCGAGCCGGGCAAGATAACCGCGCTGGTCGGGCCGTCGGGCGGCGGCAAATCGACTGTGCTGGCCCTGCTGTTGCGTTTCTACGAGCCGTCCGCCGGCGGCATCCGGATCGACGGCCAGTCGATCTCCGCAGTTTCGCGCCATTCGCTACGAGAGCAGACCGCGTATGTCGGCCAGGACGTCTATCTGTTCCGCGATACGGTCCGCGCCAACATCGCGTTCGGCAAGATCGGCGCCAGCGAGGATGAAATCGTCGCCGCCGCGAAGGCCGCTCATGCGCACGACTTCATCATGGGCTTCCCGCTCGGCTACGACACCCCGGTCGGCGAGCACGGCGCACAACTCTCCGGCGGCCAGCGCCAGCGCATCGCGGTCGCCCGCGCGCTGCTGCGCGACGCCCCGATCGTGCTGCTCGACGAAGCGACAGCCGCGCTCGATTCCGAATCGGAAAAACTGGTGCAGGAAGCGATCGAGCGGCTCTGCCACAACCGCACCACCATCGTGATCGCGCATCGGCTGCACACGATCATGCATGCCGACTCCATCGTGGTGGTCGAGGCCGGCGAGATCGTCGAACAGGGCCGGCACGACGACCTACTGCGCCGCGGCGGCCGCTACGCGTCCTTCTTCCGCCTGCAGCAGCGTCACACCGCGCCGCTGGCCGTGGTCGATACCGCCGTTTAAATGACCTGATCGCCTTGCCGCGCGTCCGCCCTCTGATCCCGCCACCTTGCTGCGAGTTAAACTCATGAGCACTGCATCTTCCGTGATCGCCCCGCTGCCGCAGCCCGCCCTTGCCGTGCAGGGTGACAGCAAGACGTTTCCGGTGCGCCGGATCTGGTGCGTCGGCCGCAATTATCTCGAACACATCCGCGAACTCGGCAACGACGAGCGCAACCCGCCCTTCTTTTTCGCCAAGCACGCCGACATGATCGCGCCGGATGGCGCGACGATCCCGTATCCCACGCTGACCAAGGACATGCAGCACGAGGTCGAGCTGGTCGTGGCGCTGAAGAGCGGCGGTCTCAATATTCCGACCGACAAGGCCCTCGATCACGTCTGGGGCTACGGCGTCGGCATCGATCTGACGCGACGCGATCTGCAGACCGCCTCGCGCAAGAAGGAGCAGCCCTGGGAGATCGGCAAGTCGTTCGACCTCTCCGCGCCGTGCGGCGCGCTGCGTCCCGCCTCTGAGATCGGTCATCCGGCGACGGGCAAGATCTGGCTGTCGGTCAACGGCACCGAGCGCCAGAAGGGTGATCTGTCGGAGATGATCTGGAACGTCGCGGAAATCATCTCGAAGCTGTCGCTGCAGGTCGCGCTCGGCGCCGGCGACATCATCATGACCGGCACGCCCGCCGGCGTCGCCGCGCTGGTGCCGGGCGACAAGGTCGAATGCGGTGTCGACGGTGTCGGCACACTGAAGATCACGATCGCTCAGCCGGCCTGATCACCGGCCGCAGCCTCAGCCTTGAGATCTGGAATAGCTCGACAATGGTCGAAATTGACCATCGTTGAGCTGGCGTTAGCAATTCATTAAGCATAACACCTGAGGATCATACGGGGGCTGTAAGGGCGTGCGTCATGGTCTCGGATCTCAGACGATTTGTGTTGCTCTCGGTCGCGACGGCGCTGTTTCTAGCTGCGGCGCAGGCCTCGGCGGGGTTGTCGTGGCGCAACAGTGAGCCGGCCCGCGTAGCGACCGTCGGCATTGTCCGCTAACCAGCCAACGGGATTGAGGCCGCAGTTGCGCTGCGGCCCGAGAAGGCAGCACTCGCCTCAGATCGAACGAGCCCCGCTTACTAATCGTCTTCCACCGCGTCCTAATCCTTGAACTGCGGATAGAATGGCCGCGGCTGCCAGCCGATCTCGGTGGCGGCGGGCGCAAGATCGAAGGTCATGTCCTTCGTCATTCGCGTCGCCATCGTGGCTGATAGTCCCGGCAGCACGCGCACGGCGAGCGGCAGCATCAGGCGCCATGCCCAATCCGGGATCGGCACGATGACGCGCGGCAGGCCGAGCCCGTCGAAGATCCGGCCGACCATCTCGCGATAGTTCAGCGTTTCGCCACCCGGCAGATCGTAGATCTTGCCGGCGCAGGCAGGCCGCGCGGCCGCCGCGATCGCCGCCGCAGCGAGGTCGTCAGCGTGGACGGGCTGGCGCAGCCCCTCGCCGCCGCCCATCAGCGGGAAGAAGCGGAAGCGGCGGATCAGGCCAGCGATGCGGCTGACATTGCCATCGCGTCCTTCGAGATAAATCAGCGTCGGCCTGAGCACGGTCCAGGCCACACCGGCAGCGTGACAGGCCTCGATCAACCGCGCCTCATCGGCCCCCCAACGCCGGATCGCGGCGCGCTCGTCCGGATCGGGCGAATTCCATTTGGTCGCGATGCTGGTCGAGGTGAACACCACGAGGCGCGTCATGCCGGCCGCCGCGAGAGCTGGCACCGCGTCGGCGACGAGACCGACCGGTGCGGTCGCATACACCACGTCGAGCGGCGGCAGCACAGCATGCGCGAGCCGGGCAAGATCGGCACCGAACCACGAGACGCCGTCCTGCGCGATCTGCGGCCGCCGCGACAGGCCGACCGGTGTCGCGCCGTCGGCCGCCAGACGGCGCAGGATCGCACCGCCGACCATGCCGGTCGCGCCGATCACCAAAGGCGAAGCCCTACTCATTGCAGAAGCCGCCTTTGGACCGCGCAAATCGCGGAGAGTGAAGCATCATCAGCATCCTCGCTGAATAGCAGGATCGGTGCGCGAAGTCCGCCCGAGTTGCGCAAAGGTTCGACATCCGTTCGGCTGCGGATCGGCACTAGGCCGCCGGCAGACGAATCTCGGCCCGCAACCCGCCGAGCTCGGATCTGCTCAACGTCAACGCCCCCGCATAAAGCTCGGCAAGTTCGCGCGTGATGGACAAACCGAATCCGAAGCCCGGGGCGCTCTCGTCGAGACGACGGCCCGCCTGAACGGCATTCGCCATCTGCTCGGCGGACAGTCCCGGTCCGTCGTCATCGATGGTCAGCACGACGCTGCGTCGCTCCACTGCAGCCTTCACGTTCACTTTGGCCCGGCACCATGCGAAAGCATTCTCGAGCACATTGCCGAGCATCTCGTCGACATCCTGCTGCTCGCAGGCGACCGCCAGGGATGGGGCGATGCTCTGCGCGACGTCGATCGGCTTCTCGGCATTGACCCTGGTGAGCACGAGAACCAGATCGGCGACGCGCGGTGCGAGCTCGGTCCGTGCACGCACCGGGCCACCCAACGCCGCCGAGCGTGCGCGGCCGAGATGATGACGGATCCGGCGATCCATCAGCAGCACGAGGCTTTGCACATCGTCGGCACCGGGCGCCTCCTTGCGCAGCGCGACCGACATGGTGGCAAGCGGCGTCTTGAGTCCATGCGCCAGGTTCGACACGTGGCGGCGGGCGCGATCGAGATTGGCGGCGTTCTCACCCAGCAACGCGTTGAGTTCGTCGGCGAGCGGCCGCAATTCGCGCGGCTGCTCCTCGGGAACGCGCTCCCGAACGCCCGCGCGGACGTCCGCGATCGCGCGGCGCAGACTTTCCACAGGTCGCAGCCCGAGCCGCACCTGCAGCAGCATCGCGGTGATCAGCGCGATCCCCAACACAGCGAGCGAGATCGCCAGCGTGCGCATCGCTTCGCCGAGCGGACCGAGCACGGCGTCGCGCGGCGCCGAGGCCGCGATGGTGACGCGCACGCCCGCGACCGTCTGGGTCGCGATCCGGTAGTGCAGCATCTGGCCGTCGGGCCCGACACCGTCGGCCGGCACCGGACGGTCTTTCGGCGGACCGTCGTCGCCGGGTGGCGGGCGCGGAGGCGGCGGCGGCGCGGGCCGGTTGCCGAGGTCCGGTAGCTCAAAATCGGCAGGGCCGAGCGAACGCGAGCGCAGCACGTTCGCGGGACCTGAGATTTTCCAGTACCAGCCGCGCCCCGGTCGATCGAATGGCGGGCCATCGGCGGTGCCGGCGAGCTTCAATTGTCCATCCTTGCCGACCTGCAGCATCGACGAAAGGAAGGCGATCTGGGCATCGAGCCGCTGATCGATCTGACCTTGCACGAAGCGATGCAGCACGAACGCGATCAGGACCGCCGCGACCATCAGCGCGACGGCGATGAACGCGCCGGCCGCAATCAGCAGGCGCTTGCCGAGAGAAGCGGTCGCGCGCGCCATCACTGCCCCGCGGTGAGTTTGTAGCCGCGGCCGCGCTCGGTCTCGATCATCGTCTTGCCGATCTTGCGGCGAAGCCGCGCGACGATCACTTCGATCGAATTGGAGTCGGTGCCGACATCGCCCTCGTAAACCTTCTCGGACATCAAGCCGCGCTCGACCACGCTCTCCTTGCGCATGATCAGACACTCCAGCACGCGCCATTCCAGCGCGGTGAGCTTCAGCGGCAGGCCATTGAGTTCGAACTGTCCGGTCGGCGCCTCGAAAGTCAGCGGCCCGCAGGAAATACGTGACGCCGCATGCCCGGCCGCGCGGCGCACCAGCGCGCGCAGCCGCATCACCAGCTCTTCGACCCGGAACGGCTTGGTGAGATAATCGTCAGCGCCGGCCTTGAAGCCTTCGACCTTGTCGGTCCAGCCGTCGCGTGCGGTGAGGATCAGTACGGGAAAATGCCGTTGCTGCTTGCGCCAACGCTGCAGGACCTCGACGCCCGGCACTTTCGGCAATCCGAGATCGAGCACCGCGGCATCGTAGGATTCCGTCTCGCCGAGATGCTGTCCGTCTTCGCCGGTCTCAGCGATGTCGACCGCGAAGTTCTCCTCGCGCAACGCGCGGGCGAGCTCTTTCGCGAGCATGCGATCGTCTTCGACCAGCAGGATCTTCATGTGCTTACCTCGCGACGGGAACTACGTTGCCGAGCTTAACCCAAGCTGAACGAAACGGTTCAGGCTGGATTTGGCGCCGGATGTCTAGGCTGGTCCATCCTCACTCATGAGAGATGGACCATGACAGATCAAGAGACCCACGTAGCGAACAGCCCTCCTCCGCGCCGCTTGAGCCGGCGGCACGGCCTGCTCGGCGGCATCGCCCTGGCGGTTCTGGCCGTTGGCGCCGCGGCCGGCGCGGGCGGCGTGAAGCTCGCGCAGAACTGGCAGACGCCGAGCGTGATGCTGCTGCAGCCCACCGCAATCGACCAGATGCAGCCCGGCCAGCCCGTCGCGGTGAAAGGCAACGTCGCCGAGATCTACGGCAACAAGTTCGTCCTCGACGACGGCCGTGGTCGCGCGCTGATCGATCTTGGGCCGCGCGGCGAAGACGTCAATGCGGTGACGCGCGGCGAGACAGTCACCGTGCAGGGCGTGTTCGATCGCGGCGTGGTACGCGCCCAGATCGTCGCGCATGCCGATGGCCGCAATGAAGCCTTCGGCCCTCCGGGGCCGCCACCCCCGCCGCCGCCACGCCCCGGACGCGCCGAGGCCCCGCCGCCTCCGCCGCCCGGCGCACCGCCCCCGCCGCGCGCGGATGCGCCACCGCCTCCGCCTCCGCCCGGACCGCCGCGGGCTGACGCTCCGCCGCCGCCGCCGCCGCGCGCATTATGATCAGACCCGGCGACGTAGCTCGCAGCCGGAACTAACAGCCTCGTTAGCAGCCTGCATCGCCGCCGCGGCGATGCAAGGCTCGGGCGAGTTACTTCCCTGCGTTGCGAAAAGAAATAACTCGCCTTCCGGAACTGCGACATCTTGGCTTCGATTATCCGGCTGAGACACGGCAAGGTACCCACCACGATGAGCAAGGCCTCCGACACGCCGCTGCGCTTCGCGCAGATCGGCGACCTGCATCTGACTGATCCCGGACTTCCTAACCACGGCGACTTCACTGCGATCGTCCAGGAACTGAATCAGCAAGCCAAGACCGGCCTGGATTTCGTCTACCTCCCCGGTGACAATGCCGACGACGGCACCCGCGATCAGTTTGCGCTGGTCCGCGCCGGCCTGAACCAGCTTCGCCTGCCGTATCACGTCATTCCCGGCGACCACGATTTCAAGCCGCGTTCGCTTCAGGCCTTCTACAGCGGGCTCAACGTTCCCAAGCTGCCGTATCGCGCGGAGGTTCGTGGTCAGCTCTGCCTGTTCCTCGATGTGGTGTCTCACGGCAGCGGCGGCCCTGACTTCCGGCTCGGCGACCAACAATTCGCGTGGCTGAGCGATCAGCTTGCGGAGGCCAAGCGCGACAACAAACGGTGCGTCGTATTCATGCACGCCTATCCGGCCGACCTCGGCCCGGAAGCCGATCGACTGTCACGGCTGCTGGATTCCAGCCCTGCGCAGCTCGTGGCCATGGGCCACACGCACTACAACGAACTCTCGCACGACGGTCATACGATCTATGCGGCGACGCGCTCCACCGGCCAGATCGAGGAAGGCCCGGTCGGCTTCAGCTTGATGGCACTCGACGGCGATGTCGTGAGTTGGCGCTTCAAGCTGCTCGCCTCGCCCTGGCCCTTCGTGATGATCACCTCGCCGGCCGATCGACGACTGAGCTTCGAGCGAAGCGGACCCGCCGATCGGGTGCGAGCCTCGGTGTGGGGAGCCGCGCCCATCACGCTGGCGGAGTGCCGGATCGGCGACGGAGCATGGCGCCCGATGCAGAGCTGCGGAGACGGCCTGTTCGAAGCCCCGCTTGAGCAGAGCCACGACAGCTTCGAACTGGCAGTCCGCGTCTCCGACGAGACCGGATCGCTCGGACACGATCGTATCGAGGTCGGGCCGGCAACACCGCGAAGCTCCACCGGGAGCGACGCCGGCAGCGTCGGCGCGTGGCCTGATCGTCATTTGTTCGGCACCCAACTGGGCCCGAACCGCAACGGCAGGAAGTGGTGAGCATGCAGAATTTCAGCGCCGTCTGGCTCTATCCGATCATTCTCATCGCCGGCGCCCTGCAGGCGTGGGGGCCGCCGATGAACAATGCGTTGCGCGAGGCCATCGGCAATCCGTGGCTCGCCAGCGTGATCTCGTTTCTGCCTGTCGTGTTCGCGCTCGCCTGCGTCGCGCTGTGCCTGCCGCATCCTTTGCCGACCGCGGAAGGGCTCGCCAAGATGCCGTGGTGGGCGCCGCTCGGCGGACTGATCGGCGCGTTCGCGGTCGTTGCCGGATTGATGTTCGTCGGCCAGGTCGGCGCCGGCGCCTTCGCGGGCCTCACCATCACCGCAAACATTCTGATGTCGTTGGTCATCGATCGCTTCGGCCTGTTCGGCATGACGGTCCACGAGCTCAGTGCCGGCCGCATTGCCGGCGCGGTGCTCATGGTCGCGGGCATCACCCTGATCTCGAAATTCTGAGGACGCAGTGACAACGACATCGTCGCAACAGCAGCGCGCGCTGCGGCCGCTGCTCGCGCTCAACTTCTTCATGGCCGACATGCAGGCGGGGATCGGCCCGTTCCTCGGCGTGTTCCTGCTGGCGCATGGCTGGCAGAGCGGCTGGATCGGAACGGTGATGACCGCGGGTGGCGTCGCCGGGATGCTGATGACGACGCCGGCGGGCGCGCTGATCGACGCCACCCGCAGCAAGAAGCTGTTCGTCATCATCCCTGGCATCTGCACCGTGCTGGCGTCGGGCCTGGTCTTGCTGTCGCAGGAGTTCTGGCTGGTGGCCACCTCGCAGGTCGCCACGGCGATCGCAGGCGCCGCGATCGGCCCGGCGGTCGCCGGCATCACGCTGGGCATTGTCCGGCAGGCCGGTTTCAACCGGCAGAACGGCCGCAACCAGGCTTTCAACCATGCCGGCAATGTCGCCGGCGCGGCGCTGTCCGGCCTGCTCGGCTGGGCCTATGGCTTCACCGCGGTGTTCTGGCTGGCGGCGGCGTTCGGCGTGCTGTCGATCTGCTCGGTGATGATGATCCCGAGCGAGGCGATCGACGACGACGCGGCGCGTGGCCTGGAGCATCGCAACCGCGGCGACGACAAGGCCAGCGGCTTTCGCGTGCTGCTGGAGTCGAAGCCGCTCTTGATCTTGGCGGCCGCCTTGTTGTTCTTTCATCTTGGCAACGCCGCGATGCTTCCGCTCTATGGGCTCGCCGTGGTGGCCGATCAGAAGGTCGATCCGGCGACCTTCGTGGCGATGACCATCGTGATCGCGCAGGGCGTGATGATCGTGACGTCGCTGGTCGCGATGCGGATGGCGGAGAAGGAAGGCTACTGGCTCGTGCTGCTGATTTCGTTCATGGCGCTGCCGCTGCGCGGCGTGATCGCCGCCTGGATGCTCAACAAGTCGGGCGTCTACCCGGTGCAGATCCTCGACGGCATCGGCGCCGGGCTGCAGAGCGTCGCGGTCCCCGGCCTGGTGGCGCGCATCCTCAACGGCACCGGACGGGTCAATGCCGGCCAGGGCGCGGTGATGACCGTGCAGGGTATCGGCGCCTCGCTCAGCCCGGCGATCGGCGGCTGGATCGCCCAGGAGCTCGGCTACGGCCCGATGTTCCTGATCCTCGGCGCCTTCGCGGTCGGCTCGGTGATGCTATGGGTTGGCTTCGCGTCGCTGCTGCGGCCGGCCTGCGCCGGCACGTCGGATGACGTCGGATCCGCCGCCGCGCCGGTGGGAGCGGCCTGATGGTCACCGTCACCGCCGCAACCTGCGGCATCGCTGCGCTGGCCACGCTGGGGGTCGTCGCGCGGCCGTGGAATCTGCCGGAATACATCTGGGCCGCCGCCGGCGCTGTGCTGCTGGTGGTGCTGCAACTCTTGCCCTGGCAGGATGCGGTCGCCGCCGCCGGCAAGGGCCTCGACGTGTACTTCTTCCTGATCGGCATGATGCTGCTCGCCGAGGTGGCGCGGCAGGAAGGGCTGTTCGACTGGCTCGCCGTGCAGGCGGTGCGGCAGTCGCGGCATTCGGCGTCGCGGCTGTTCACCATCGTCTATGCGGTCGGCACGCTGGTGACGATCTTCCTGTCGAACGACGCCACCGCCGTGGTGCTGACGCCGGCCGTGTATGCGGCGGCGCGCGCCGCGAAGGTCGAGCCGCTGCCGTATCTCCTCGTCTGCGCGTTCATCGCCAACGCCGCCAGCTTCGTGCTGCCGATCTCCAATCCCGCCAACCTCGTGGTGTTCGGCGATCGGATGCCGACGCTGCTGGAATGGCTGCGGGTGTTCGCGCTGCCGTCGCTGGTGGCGATCGTCGTGACCTTCGTGATGCTGCGCTTCAGCCAGCGTCGGCATCTGCGCGGCAAGGTCGAGACCGATGTCGCCGCGGTGAAGCTGACGCGCGGCGCCGCGATCGTCGCCGGCGGCATCGCGCTCACCGCCGTGGCGCTGCTGGCGTCCTCGGCGCTCGGCCACGATCTCGGCCTGCCGACGCTGATCTGCGGCGCGCTGGTCACCGTGATGGTGCTGCTGATCGGCCGCAAATCGCCGCTGCCGGTGATCAAGGACGTGTCGTGGTCGGTGCTGCCGCTGGTCGCCGGCCTGTTCGTACTTGTGGAGGGCCTCAACCACACCGGCCTGTTGCCGCAGCTCTCGGATCTGCTGCGCGAACAGGCCGCGGCGTCGCCACGGGCGACCGCGTGGGGTGCGGGTCTCATCACCGCCTTCGCGTCCAACCTGGTCAACAATCTGCCGATGGGCCTGATCGCCGCGACCACGACGCAGGCGGCGCACGCCTCGCATCAGATCACCGGCGCGGTGCTGATCGGCGTCGACCTCGGGCCCAATCTCTCGGTGACCGGCTCGCTCGCCACCATCCTGTGGCTGATCGCGCTGCGCCGCGAAGGCGAACACATCGGCGCGCTGCGCTTCCTCGGCCTCGGCGCCCTGATCATGCCGCCCGCGCTGATCCTGTCGCTGCTGGCGCTGCTGCTGATGCCGGCGTGACGAGGAGCGGATAAGCCCGCGTCTGTCAGTGAGGCGCTGCGTCGGCGCCAACGACATCCGTCATTGCCGGGCTCGACCCGGCAATCCACCCCCTTCGCAAGACGACTTCTGCTTCGCACGACGCCATCATTCAGCGCGCTGCGCGCGACGGATGCGCGCGCTCTTGCTGCACCGAAGGGGCTCCGGGCCCGCAGGCGGGTCGAGCCCGCGCATGACGGCGGAGTGAAGGTCGAGGCGCTCCCAAGAAAGAGGCCGTCATCACCCGCGAAAGCGGGTGATCCAGTATCGCAGAGCGGTGGAGGAGAAAGGCACGGCGCTCAAACGAGCGCTCTGGAATACTGGGTCGCCCGGTCAAGCCGGGCGATGACGTGGGAGGATGCGGTTGCGCCCGTACTCCACGTCGAACGAACATATTCAACTATCAAACAGCCACTTCGACGCGCTTCGGAGATCAAATCGCCATAGCTTTGCGCAGCCTGAAACAGCCACGACTGCGCAACAGCCCGACGCAGCCACGCCTTCGCGATCTCGCGGCGCGATGCGCCCGAGGTTTGCTGCGGTCCCTTCGCCCTCTTGGGAAGAGGGCGCGCGGAACGCCGGGTGCCCGATGCACCCGCGGCCTCGTGTGCGTAAGTAAAAAGCACACGAGTTCGACACCACGGTCACACCGGAGAACATCCGGCGTTCCGCGCGCGATGGTGCTTCCGGCTTATCTCGTGCTCTCCCCGGCGCCCGACACGGTTTTTGGTCGCCGTCGCGTCCGACCATTCGCGTGCGCTTCGGTGGAAGCGGAACGCCTGGTCGGGGCTTGATGCCACGCGGGACATCAGGACCACACGCCTTTGCCGTCCGCGGCAGCGTGGTCGTCAGCGCTTCGGTGTCGGCTCACGGGGCCTTTCGATGAAAGGGAGCCCGCCCTGCCTTCACGTCCCCGCCTGACGCTGCCGCGTCCATCGCCCCCCGACCCGCGAACCGTGACGATCGCGTTTCGCCCCTCTCCCCGGGGCGGGTTGAGGCGGACTATAGTCCTTTTAGGAATTCTGTCAAGCCGCCCATCGACCGCCGCACGACACCGTCGACTCTTCACGACCGGCGGGGGATCGCGGCGCATTCCAACTCAGCATCGAGCAACTGCCCCCCGTGACAGCCAGCCGTCATCTGTCCGGGTAACTTCGCATCGCCCTCACGAGGTCATGCCATTTCTCCATATGAAGGTCGCGCGGGCCGGCCGATGCGGCGGTCGGCTCGCAGATCCAGCGCCACACTTTCCTGGCTTCGCCCTTGAAGTCCTGCCGGCCGCAGAATTCGTCGTCGGGCTCGTGCAGCCCGCTCCAGAGCTGGCGCAGATCGGCCTGATTGATCTCCGCCTTGCGGTCCCGCCCCCACGAGGATGGAAGGAAATTGGCAGCCGGAATTGCCCGCGGCCGCGGGTCGTTCAGGTGATACGTCTTGGCGTACATCCAATGCGTGCCGAAGCCGCCCCGCGCGCGAAACGCCAGCGGAAGGCCGAGATAGTGATACTTGACCTTGGCGGCATTCTTGTTTCGCTTGGCGAGAAGCGCCTCGAGCTCGGCGGTGAGACCGTGGGTCAGTCCACCCGCCAGGCGCTCGCGTGAGCTGCCGACGGCCGACATGCCACGATCCTGACCGTAGTCGTAGGAGATCGCGGACGCCTCGGCCAGAACGATGTGGATCGGCCGGATCGCCTTGCCATCTTCCACGGCCGCGACCGCGCCTTGCAGCGCGTAGAGCGCGGATAGCAGTCCGAGATTCTCCACGGCGCCGCCGTCGGTCACGTAGTAGTCGCGCGGGCAGTCATCCGGCTTGTCCGCCTTGATACTGATCCGCGCGCTGGGAAACACGGGCGGGAAATTGGCATTCAGGGCGGCGGCGACCGCCAGCGGCACCTTGCCGTCGCGCACCACCTGGTACGGGAACAGCACGTCCACGATGGGAGCCGGTCCGCCGGGGAAGCGCTCGGTGTCGCGCAGGTTGGTGAAGACGAGCCGGCCGCCGCTCATCAGCTTGTAGACCCGTTCGTGCTCCTGGCAGCTGGGGTCGGCCGCCAGGCTCGGCGGCGGATCCAGGGTGCGTCGGAGCAGATCGGAATCCTGCCAGGGATGGCTGACGATCGCCGTATTCAGGATCAGGCCCGGCCCTTGAAGCTCGCTGATCAGCGCGTCTTTGAACAGCCGCCGTTTGAAGCTCTCTGCCAACAGAACCGACAGTGACGTGTTTGAAAACACGCGCCACTCGGTCGCGCCATTGAGGACGTCCTCGATGAACGGCTTGGTCATGCGATCGTTGAAGCAATCCCAATTGCCGGAGGCGCCGGGCGAGTTCTCATCGCAACCGCCGGGATCGTCGGCCCGCGCCTCGACCAGAGCCTGAGAATTGGCCGCGAAATAGGTGAGCGCGACACCGCCGCCCGAGACGCCGCTGAGCAGCACGATGTCCTTGTCGACGCCGAGCTTGTGCAGGCCCCGCAGCACCGACGCGGTGTACAGCGCCGCCCGGGTGCCACCGCCCGAGGCGACGACGACGAGCGCCGGGCGCACCGGCTGGTCCGGCTGCTGAACCAGAAGCGACGCGAGGCTGACGGGAGCCGGCGCCGTCTGCTCCGCCGACGTCCTGAGCACCGGCGCGATGCCGCCGGTCCCGATATTGTGATTGTAGATATAGTAGCCGAGAAACCCGCCGGTGATCAGCACCATCAGGATGTTCATGATCAGGAAGTAGTTCCCGGATCGCCGCCCGATGTCGATGACATAGGACATCTGGTCGGAGGTCGTGGCGCGGCGGCTGAGCCGGTCGAACAGCTCGCCGAAATAATAGCTGTTAAAAGCAACCTCCGGCCCGCGACCGGCCGTGTGCCCGGGCTTTGCAGTGGGCGGCTGCCAGTAGCCCAACGCGATGAAGCGTCCGGTCTCATGCAACTGCACGAAGCGGTTCTCGGCACGGACGCCGATGCCGGCCGGGATCGGCGGGTTGCGCGGATAGGCGATGGTGATTTCGCTGGGCCCGGTGCCGAGGATCCGCAGCAGGCCAACGGCAAGCGCCCGGTTCATCCAGTATTCCAGGAACCAGAACAGCAGATAGATCATCACGATCAGGCCGAAGATGGTGCCGAACGGCAGCGCATCCAGGATGGTCGAGATGTAATCGACCTGAAAGACCCGCATCAGGCCGAGGGCAATCACCAGCGTCGACACGATCAACGGTCCGCCACGCAGACACCAGCGGTCGAGATGGACGTTCATCTCGTCCCACCGCGTGGACACGTTGCCCCACACCAGCATCAGATAGGACACGGCGAACGACAGGGCGACGGCGACGTAAAGCACCTCTGGCGGCACCACCAGGGCGGTCCAGGCCGGCAGCAGAAGCAGGTGCATCGGGTGGTAGAACGGACCGTAGAAGAACGCATAAATCAGCCGCCGCCAACTCAGCTTCGGTTCATCGCGCGGGTCGAACAGTTCAGTGTCGGCCAGCCAGGACCTGAAGGCCTCCGACTCCACGGCGAGATTGTTGGGATCGCCGGCGATCGGCGGCTTGCCGACGGGAAACATCAGCCTGACGAGCGGCGGTGCCAGCAGCAGCACCGCGGCCATGCAGGGCGCCCAGAACGCGAACACGTGCCGGTACGGCAAGTCGTCGGCCTGGCGCGTCTCCGCGTCGGAAAGCAGGAACCACTGCACCGCGGCGACCATCACGATCGCCCCGATCTGGAGAACGATGAGCTGCGCGGTCGATCGCAGCCGCGCCCCGATCAGACCGACCGCGACGACCGTGAAGAGGCACAGCGCGAAGCGGAGCTGGGCGTAGCTGTCGGCATGCTGAACAGCGCAGACCATCGGCCCGCTACGCCAGCCCGCGAGATAGGCCGCGCTCCACAGCGCCGCCGCCACCGGAACGAGCGCCACCACCCGCGCGAGGACGACCACGATCAGTTCGCGCGCAGGCGACACCGCTTCGCCATTGGCGGCCAACCGCCGGAACCGACGATGCACGAGATCGGCCGGCACACTGCGATAGCGGACGGCGGCGACGAGCGTTGCCGCGGCGATGACGACGCCGAAGGCGATCCGCAGAAGCGCGACGATCTCCGCCGACGCGATCGCGCACAGCCCGTTGGGATTTGGACCGTAGCTGACGAAATACACGAGCACGACGAACATCGCGTAATGCGGCATCGTCCACAAAGCACGCGGCGCGGGATGTCCGGGATCATCGAGCCGGTAGATCGTCTCGGCATGCGCGTGGAAATCGAAGCGACGCCACGCGCTGTCGATCAGGCTCGGGATGTCGAGAAACAGGATCTTCGCGAATGAATTGTGGACGCCGGGGTTACGCATGCCACGCCCCTCCCCTGCTACGTATCCTTACGAGGACGTCGTCGTAGCCGGCACACTCTAACACGTCACAAACAAAGCGGACAATTTGTGCGACCTAACAGACGCGTGACGTATTGATGCAAGTCAAATACCGACGGGTGTCCGGCAACGGAGACATGTTACTTATCGCACAACGGTGGCCGATACACCGACGCGCCGACCGAAAACAGGCGACGTAGTCATCAACTGACGTCGGGTTTTCGCTCACTCTCAAGACAGGTGAGTCGCAGCGGGAGTCCCCGCCCGGTTCGTCGGCAGCTCGATCGCGAATGCGGCGCCGCTTTCCTGCTCGATCAGCTCGATGGTGCCGCCGAGGGTCGAGACCACCAGGTTGAAGGCGATGTGCAGGCCGAGGCCGGCGCTGCCGGTGTCGCGGCTGGTGGTGAAGAACGGATCGAAGATGCGATCGCGCAGCTCGGGCGTGATGCCAACGCCGCGATCGGCGCAGACGATGCGGACCGTCGCCGGGTCCGGCTGCGTCGCCGTCACGGTGAAGACGCCGCCGGCGCCGTTCGGGTAGCCGTGCTCGGCGGCGTTGAAGGCGAGGATGCCCATCACCTGGCCGAGCGCGCCCGGGAAACTGTGCAGCAGGACGCCCGGCGGCACGGAGATATCAACCGCGAGGCCGCGCCGCGCCAGCAGCGGCTTCAGCTTGTCGAACGTCGCGCCGAGCCAGCCCTGTAGCTCGAACGTCTCCTGCTGCTCGTTGGCCTGATCGACCGCGACCTGCTTGAAGGTGTGGATCATCTCCGAGGCGCGGTGCAGGCTTTGCCAGGTGAGCTGCAGGCCCTGCTCCAGCCGGCCGATGCCGCGCACCAGTTCGGAGCGGCGGACCTGCCCGCTGCCGACCATCTGCGACAGGCCCTGGACGTCGCCCTGCATCGTGGTCGAGGTGGTCAGCGCGAGGCCGAGTGGCGTGCTGACCTCGTGGGCGACGCCGGCGACGAGCTGGCCGAGCGAGGCGAGCTTCTCGGCCTGCACCAGATGCGCCTGCGTGGCCTGCAGCGCCTGCAGCGACGCCTCGGCGCGCGCGGTTTCGCGGCGCAGCGCCTCGGTGGTCTCGAACAGCCGGCGGGCGCGATACTCACGCGCGCCGACCGCGTAGAGCGACAGCAGATAGGCATTGCCGATCAGGAAGTGATTGATGAAGCCGAGCCCGCTCGGCAGCGACGGCGCCAGCCACTCGACGAAGGCGAAGGCCAGCCAGGTGGTGACGCAGAAAACCAGCAGCGAGCCGACCCGCAGCGGCAGCATGGTGGAGACGAACAGGATGACGATGATCATCCCCGCCGACGCGAAGGTGAAGCCCGACGGCAGCACCAGATAGATGAACGGCAGCACGCAGCCGGGAATGACGCAATAGAGCAGCAGGATCGGCTCGGTCCAGTTGCGGGCGAAGGCGATCAGCGCGGTCAGCGGCAGCAGCACGACCAGCGCCGTGCCGCCGCGGATCGCCAGCGTGGTCGGCACGACTTCGGGATACAGCACCCAGTCCCAGAACGTGTAGCCCGCATAGGTCATGGCGCCGAGCAGCATCGCCGCCTGGGTCCAGCGCAGGCTGCCGTGCACAAAGGTTTCGACGAAGTGGCGCTCGACGGCGGCGTCCTCGAAACGCAGCCCGATGCGCTGCATCAGCCCGACCACGCGCTGCGCCAGCGACACCGGCTGATCGGCCGCCGGCGGCCGGACGAGACTTTGACGATCGGACGAGGACATCGCGAGCACGGATGGCGCTGACGACCGGGCCAGCGGCTGAAAAAACTGCGGGCAGCCCGCCCCGCAACCATACGCGAGGTTGTGGAAGCACGACTAGAGGTAATATCCGACAGGCGCCCAAGGGCCGGGTTCCGGCCGCCGCAGCCCCTGCGGCCGGGCCCGGAAACGGCCTCTCCGAGGAATGATTGGCGCTTTGGCCCGTCTTGGCGTAAACGTTCCCGACCTCCCATCATCGCCTGCCGCTTGCGGCCGCGGATTGTCACGGCTCCGATCGAGCCGTCGGGATTTCCCATTCGGCGTTATCGCCCAGAAGGTTGCCTGCCCGTGCCATTTTCGTCTTCTCCCCCGCCGCTCGCGCGAGCCCTGGCGGCGCGCCAATATTCCGAGGCGACACCGGTGCAGAGCGCCGTGCTGGCGCCGGACGCCGCCGGTCGTGATCTGCTGGTGTCGGCGCAGACCGGCTCCGGCAAGACCGTCGCCTACGGCCTCGCCATCGCCCGCGACCTGCTCGGCGATGCCGAACGCTTCGACCGCGCCGCCGCGCCGCTGGCGCTGATCGTGGCGCCGACCCGCGAGCTGGCGCTGCAGGTGCACCGCGAGCTCGGCTGGCTGTATGGCGAAGCCGGCGCGCGCGTCGTGTCCTGCGTCGGCGGCATGGACCCGCGCCGCGAACAGCGCGAACTCGAAGCCGGCGCCCATATCGTGGTCGGCACGCCCGGCCGGCTGTGCGATCACTTGCGCCGCCACCGGCTTGATGTGTCACAGCTCAAGGCGGTCGTGCTCGACGAAGCCGACGAGATGCTCGATCTCGGCTTCCGCGAGGATATGGAGTTCATCCTCAAGACCACGCCCGAGACCCGCCGCACGCTGCTGTTCTCGGCAACGCTGCCGCGCACCATCATCACGCTCGCCAAGACCTATCAGCACGACGCCTTCCGGATCGAAGTCGCCGGCCGCGACGGAGGCCACGCCGATATCGAATATCGCGCTGTGCGGATCGCGCCGAGTGATGTCGAGCATGCGGTGGTCAACACGCTGCGCTACGTCGAGTCGCCGACCGCGATCGTGTTCTGCGCGACGCGCAGCGGCGTGACGCATCTGACGACTGCGCTGCTCGAGCGCGGCTTCTCGGTGGTGGCGCTGTCGGGCGAACTCACCCAGAACGAACGCACCAATGCGCTCAACGCGCTGCGCGACGGCCGCGCCCGCGTCTGCGTCGCCACCGACGTCGCGGCGCGCGGCATCGACCTGCCCAATCTCGGCCTCGTCATCCACGCCGACCTGCCGAACGATCCCGAAGTGATGCAGCATCGCTCGGGCCGTACGGGCCGCGCGGGCAAAAAGGGCATCAGCGTCCTGCTCGTTCCGCCGGCGCGGCGGCGGCGCGCCGAGACGCTGCTCAACCTCGCCGGCATCGACGCCGTGTGGGGCACCGCGCCGCAGGCCGAGGAGATCCGTGCGCTCGATCAGCAGCGCATGATGCAGGACGAGCTGTTCACCGAAGAGGCCAGCGCCGACGATCAGGCGCTGGCGCAGACGCTGCTCGCCGAGCGCAGCGCCGAAGAGATCGCGATCGCACTGGCCCGGCTGTATCGCGCGCGGCTGCCGGCGCCGGAAGACATTCTCGATCCGGGCGAGCGCGCGCCGCGGGGCCGCGACGATCGCGACGCCGGCAGGAACGCCCGCGCGCCGCGCGAGGAGCGCGACTACGGCCCGCGGGACAAGGCTCCGCGGGCGCGCTCGGCGAAGGCCGGCGAGAAGCACAGCATGGCCGACGGCGTGTGGTTTCGCGCCGCGATCGGCAAGCGCAAGAACGCCGAGGCGCGCTGGCTGCTGCCGATGATCTGCCGCCGCGGCGGCATCACAAGGCAGGACATCGGCGCGATCCGCATTCTCGACACCACGACCGAATTCGAAATCTCGGCCGCGGCCGCGGTGGATTTCGCCGCGCAGATCAAGCGTCCCGACAAGGACGACAATATCCGCATCGAACCGTTGATCGGCGCCAAGCCGATCGTGGAGCGCGACGAGCGGCCGGCCGCCAAGTCCTCGCACGAGGCGAAGGCTCCCTACGAGCGCAAGTCCGAGCGCGCGACGCGGCACAGCAAGCGTCCGGATTCCTGGTCGCCGCAGATCGAGCCGCTGGCCGATCCGCGCCGCGACGAGCGACCGCGCAGCAAGAGCTTCGACGATCAGCGCGCGCCGCGCGGCAAGGATGCGGCCTTCAAAGAGGCCGGCTCCCGCCCGAGCAAAGACGGCTTCAAGAAGGACAGCTACAAGAAGGACGGCTTCACGCCGGAGGGCTTCAAGAAGAAGCCGAAGTCGCGCGACGACAAGCCGGCCTATGTCAGCAAGGCGCGCCGCGCCGATCCGTCGGCCAAGAGTTCGAGCTTCAAGAAGAAGGCGAAGAAATTTCGCAGCTGACGACAGCGCTCTGCGTCGCGATCCGCGCCATCACGAGCTACGCGCCTTTGATCTCGATCAAAGGCGCGGCTGTCGCTACAATCCTAACTAACCGATTCCATTTCCGTTCACCCGCCGCCCGCACAACTATCCCCGTTACTCAGGTTCGCGGCGACGTGCCGGCCGGTTCGACACCGACGGGACCCTCGCTCGCGACACGTTGCGAGGAGGGATCATTGCGGATTTCAGCACCACTCATTGGACTCGTACTGGCGCTCGGCGGCGTATCGAGCGCCGTCGCGGGAATGTCGCAGCAGCGCAGCAGCTACACCGAAAGCTACACGCATAACGGATCGGCCGTCGCCATGGAGTTCAATGGCGACTCGGTGACGATCGTTTACGCGGCGCCGCGGCCGGGGCTGGCTTCGGTCGGCGTGCGCGAGGGCACGATCCTGTTCACCGGGCGCCGGATCGGCGCGCGGGTCGATGGCGTCGCCTATGTATTTAAAGCGGGCTGCAGCCCGGCGCCCTACGAGGTCAGCGGGCGTTTCGATGGGCGTGAGAACCTGATCCTCAGCGGCCCCGCGCCGCGCTGGGATCCGCGATCCTGCGCGATCATCGGCTACACCCAGGCGACGAGGCACTCACAACTCGTCTTCCTGGAAGCCTATGGCGACATCTGACCATCATCGCGGCGGCAGCTTCGCCGCCGCGCACCGGCTCTCCGCCGCCAAATGAGCTGCCGGCCGCGCGGCCCGCAGCCCGGCCGGCTCACGCCGCCTTGCACTTGCGCGACGACGATGCCTTCTTGGCGGCCTTCTTCGGCTCGGACGGCTTGACGGTCGCGATCTGCTCGAGCGACTGCGCCAGCAGTTCGCGCTGCGCGCTGAGCCAGAACGCGTCGGGATTGCCGTCCGGCCGGCCCGCTTCGGTCCACAGATGATACGCGCGCTCGCGGATCGCTTGTTCCATATCCTGCATCGACAGCTCCTGTTGCGTTGCGGTGACGATGCCGGGTCACGGTTAAAAAACTGCCAAAGCGTTGCGTGCCGCATGACGCTAGAGCGTTGAGATGACGTATCAAATGATATCAGCTCCGCGCTCACCGACGGCGGGCGCCCGCGCCGGCGCGCTCGTCTGCGAACCGCTCAGGCCGATCGGCGCGCATTGCTCCGGCCGCGCGAAATCCATGGATCATCCGCCGCGAGAAGCGCACGGTGCGCCGGCGAGCGTGCGCGGCCACTGAGTCGCCGCCGCGGCTCCGCGCGTGTCGAGATCGGCATCCAATTCATCCCATCCAACAGGAGGCCTGTCATGGCCAAAGGCGAGCAGAAGAGTAATCGCGAGACCAAGAAGCCCAAGAAGGAAAAGGCCAAGACGATCGCCGCCGCGCCGAGCCAGAAGCCCGGCAACTGGCAGCCCTCGTTCGACTCGAACAAGAAGAAGAAATAACTCCGGGCGGCGACCGGACGAAGGGTGACGCGATCCGGTGAACGCGGACGCGGCATCGCTCGATGAGCTGTCGTCTGTCGCTTCGCTTACCCGGCTACGCCTGCCGGGCCGCTGATCGGCCGCCCGGGCGCGCCGGCTTCGAGGTCTTGCCGGCGCTATCGCCGAGCTGCTCGATCAAATAATCGACGAACACACGGATGCGCGCCGGGGTGTTGGCGCCGCCGACGAACACCGCGTGAAAGATCTCCCGGTCGCCGGGATTGAACGCTTGCAGCAACGGCACCAGCCGGCCCTGTGCGATGGCGTCGCCGAGCGCGAAGTCGCCGACGCGGGCGATGCCGACGCCGTCGAGCGCGAGCTGCACCAGCGTCTCGCCGCTGTTCGCCTCGATCGCGCCGCTCACCTTGAGTGCGTAGTCGAGCCCGTCGCGGCGAAACGGCCACACCGGCTCGGCGCGGCGGAAGCTGAAATTGAGACAGTTGTGCTGGTGCAGATCCTCCGGCACCTGGGGCACGCCGCAGCGCGCCAGGTAATCGGGCGACGCCACGATGGTGCGGCCGTTCTCGCTGAGGCGCCGCGCCATCAGCGCGCTGTCGGCGAGCGGGCCGCCGCGGATCGCGATGTCCGCCTGCCCGGCCGCGACATCGACCAACGCGTCGCTGAGATTGATGTCGACCAGGATGTGCGGATAGCGCCGCACAAATTCGCCAAGCAGCGGCACGATGCAGATGCGGCCGTGCGCGAGCGCGGCGCTGACCCGGATGCGGCCGCGCGGCGCGCCCTGATCGGCGATCGCCTGCTCGGCTTCGTCGAGGTCGGCGAGGATGCGGCGCGCGGCGGCGAGATAAGCGCGGCCTTCCGCGGTCAGCGTCAACACGCGCGTGGTGCGCAGCAACAGCCGCGCGCCGAGCCGCGCCTCGATGCGGTCCAGCGTCCGGCTGATCGCCGACGGCGTCAGGTCGAGCTTGCGCCCCGCCGCCGAGAAGCTGCCGCCATCGACCACGGCGCAGAACACTTCGAGCTCGCGGGCACGGTCGGAGGTTTCGACAGGCATCTTTGCGTCCCGATCAAAAATCCTTCGCCTGCTCCCTGACTAATCGCAAGCCCGGCCGGCGTCTAGCTTGTGCGCATCGAAGAACGCACCGAGGAGATCGCCATGACCAAAGCTGCTGCCCTGCGCCGGCTGACCACGACTGCCGCCGCGCTGATCACTCTATCCGGCGCACCAGCCGCGCGCGCGGCCGAGGCGACTGACTTTCCGGCCGGCTTCCGCACGCAGGAGATCGCCGCCAACGGCACCACCCTGCACGTCCGCATCGGCGGCAGCGGGCCGGCGGTCGTGCTGCTGCACGGCTATGGCGAGACCGGCGACATGTGGGCGCCGCTCGCGGCCGAACTGGCGCCGACCCGCACGGTGATCGTCCCCGATCTGCGCGGCATGGGGCTGTCGGCCCGCGCCGACACCGGCTTCGAGAAGGTCAACCAGGCCGAGGATATCGCCGGCGTGATGGACGCGCTGCACGCGACGCGCGCCGAGGTGGTGGCGCACGATATCGGCAACATGGTCGCCTATGCGCTGGCGGCGCGGCACGGCGAGCGCGTGACGAAGCTGGTGCTGATGGATGCGCCGGTGCCCGGCATCGGGCCGTGGGAGGAGATCCTGAAGAACCCGCTGCTGTGGCACTTCCGGTTCGGCGGGCCGGACATGGAGCGGCTGGTCGAGGGCCGCGAGCGGATCTATCTCGACCGGTTCTGGAACGAGTTTTCGGCCGATCCAAAACACTTCCCCGAGGCCGCGCGCGTCCACTACGCCCGGCTCTACGCCGCTCCCGGCAAGATGCACGCCGGCTTCCGGCAGTTCGCCGCGTTCGATCAGGACGCGATCGACAACCGCGCCTGGCTTGCCGCGCACGGCAAGCTGACGATGCCGGTGCTCGCCATCGGCGGCTCGGCCTCGTTCGGCGCCGGGATGGCCCAGGTGATGCAGGCCGGCGCCAGCGACGTCCAGGACAGCGTGATCGCCGGCTCCGGCCACTGGTTGATGGAGGAGCAGCCGGCCGCGACCGTGGCGGCGATCCGGACGTTCCTCGATGCCAAGCGCGGCCAGTGATGGCCGCGCTCCACAAGCAGTGATGCGACAAGCCGGATCGTGACCTTGCAGGACAGCGCGAATGCCGAACGCTCGATCGAGGGGAAATACGCGCGATCCTGCGGTCGGCACTATCGAGAAACCGACTCGCGGAATTTGACGCTGTCTTACGCGCGCGAAGCAATCCGCCGGCTTCCGGATTTCAGCAAGTAACACGTCCCCGGTACACCCGTCGTCTCCTACGTGATGTACCGCACAAAATCGCACGCCGGCCTTTCGCGATCAGCTTCGGCCATCGCCCCCGCTCGGCTTGTGTGACGACTGAACGAATCTCGCTCGGACAAGCACTCGCGTGTGACGTCATCACCGTCGGAAGGTACTTCGATAAGGATCAATCTCTGATCGATAACGAACACCATCACCGAAATGCACCAGATTCACGTCGAGCGCACACACCGCAAACGAGCATCAGGCAACCCCTCGCTACTCTACGGCGATAACGAAACTTATCCCGCTGTACGAGGCGTTTTTCACCGCGCCGCGCCTTGCCGACAATCGCTTCTCCGACTATCAAGCGGTGCTCAGACACCCTACGCATTCCTCTCCCCGCAATTTTCCGGTTGTTACTAATTAGCAACGAGATCCAAAAATCGGAACTTTGCACCACCCGCTTCAGATTCCAGCGTGGAGCACGTCGATGAAGCATGCTTGTATTTGAAAGGCGCGCGGATCGCGCGGCGCGTTTCGATAGCAAGCTATTACTTCAAAGCTCCGGTTGAAATCTGGCGAGGAAAGATGCGGTATTTCCAATTCGACTGCGACGCCGTCGATACGGCCGGTCGCCGGAATAGCGACATCGATCACACGGACGTACCGAACTACGTACGCGGTCACAGCGATGAGCTGCTCCACACGACGGCCCTAGTCCCGGCTACCACCGCGCGGCGCCGGCGCCGCTGGCTCGCATGGGCTTTGGTGGCTGCGAGCAGTTTGTTCGCCACCCAAGCCATGGCGATCGACGTCGCCAATCAGGCCGATTGGAATACCGCGGTGGCTGCCGTCGCCGCGGCGGGTCCGAACTCGACCGTGACGATCAACGTCACCTCCGGCTTCACCCTGTCGAGCTCTCTGGCGCAACTTCAGGCGAGCAATTCCGGCGTCGTCGTCAACATCACCGGCAACGGCCAGACCATCAACGGCGCTTCGGCGTTTCAAGGCATCCAGGTCAATGGCGCCAATGCGCCGACCGTGAACATTTCCAGCCTGACGATCAGCAACACCGCGGCGATCGGCGGCAACGGCCAGAACGGACAGAACGGTTACTACAGCGGCGGCCTGTCCTACGGCTCCGGCGGCGGTGGCGGCGGCGGTCTCGGCGCGGGCGGCGGCCTGCTGGTCGGCAGCGGCGCCAACGTCACGATCGCGAACGTGACCTTCACCGGCAACACCGCCACCGGCGGCGCTGGCGGCAATGGCGGCAGCGCCCAGAATGCGGCGGCCGATCCGGTCAATGGCGGCAACGGCGGCGCCGGCGGCGCGGCCAATAATGGCGGCGCGAGCGGCGGCGGCGGCGCGGGCGGCACCGGCGGACACGCCGGCGGCCAGGGCACGGCCGGCACCGCAGGCGCAGGTCTTGGCGACGGCGGCGGCGGCGGCGGCGGCTCCGGCACCACCAACAGCACGACCTATACGAATAACAACCCCGGCGGCTCCGGCAACGCCAATGGCGGCAATGGCGGCACCGGCGGCGACGGCGCCACCAACGCCAGCGGTGCGGGCGGCCCCGGACCAGGCTCCGACGGCGGCGCCGGCGGCAACGGCGGCGCCGGCAACGGCGGCGCGATCTACGTGGCGACCGGCGGCACGCTGACCATTCTCGACTCGCCGATCAGCGGCGCGGCCGTCACCGGCGGTGCAGCCGGCACGCCCGGCATCGGCATTGGTCCGAGCGCCATCAACGGCTTCAGCGCCGCGGCCGGAGCCGCGCAGGGCGCCGGCATCTTCCTCAGCGGCGTCACCGCCAATATCGGCGTGACCGGCGGCACCGTGACCTACGCCAACACCATCGGCGGTACCGGATTGACGACGGGCGGCGTCAACACGGCGATCAACAAGACCGGCCCCGGCATGCTGGTGCTGTCGGCCGCCAACACCTTTACGGGCAACGTCAACATCAGCGCCGGCACGCTGTCGGTCGCCGCCACCACCAACCTCGGCAACGTCGCCAATGACGTCGTGATCTCCAGCGGCGCCACGCTGGCCGTGACCGGCACGACGACGTTCGCCAACGGCCGCGACTTCAAGCTGACCGGCTCGGCGACCATCGACGTCGCCAGCGCGACCACCACGACGCTGCAGGGCGTGGTCGCCAACGGCGCTTCGGCCGGCACGCTGAACAAGAGCGGCGACGGCACGCTGCTGCTGTCCGGCACCAACACCTACACCGGCGCCACCAACGTCAACGGCGGCACGCTGCGCGCCGGAACGGCCGCGGCGTTCGGGGCCAGCACCGATTTCTCGGTCGCCTCCGGCGCGACGCTGGACCTCAACGGCTTCAACAAGACCTTCGGCACGCTGAGCGGCGCCGGCACGGTGACCGGCGCCAACGCCACGATCAGCGGCACCTTCACGCCCGGCAACGGCACGCCCGGCTCGTCGATGGCGATCGTCGGCAACCTCGCCTTCCAGTCCGGCGCGCAATATCTGGTGCAGGTCAATCCGACCACGGCGTCGTTCGCCACCGTCACCGGCACGGCGACGCTCGGCGGCGCGGCGGTGGGCGCGACCTTCGCGAACGGCAGCTACATCCAGAAGCAGTACACCATTCTGACCGCGACCGGCGGCATCAGCGGCACCTTCGGAGCGGTGACCGGCACCAACACGCCGAGCAATTTCCATTCGACGCTGAGCTACGATGCCAACAACGCGTATCTCAACCTGGTGCTGAATTTCCAGCCGCAGCCCGGGCCGGGCAATGCCGGCCTCAACACCAACCAGCGCAACGTCGGCAACGCGTTGACCGGTTTCTTCAACCGCACCGGCGGCATTCCGGCGGTGTACGCCAATCTGTCGCCGAACGGCCTGTCGCAGGCCGCCGGCGAGAGCCCGACCGGGACACAGCAGACCACCTTCAACGCCATGACGCAGTTCATGGGGGTGATGACCGATCCGTTCGCGGCGGGCCGCGGCGAGGCCGGCAATGGCGGCCGCGCGCCGGGCTTTGCGGCCGAGGACGACGCACTCGCTTACGCGGGCAAGCGCAACCCGAACAACGCGCTCGCGGCGATCTACACCAAGGCCCCGCTGGCGCCGCCGGCGCCGGTGCAGCCCTGGAGCATCTGGGCCGCCGGCTTCGGCGGATCGCAGACCACCGACGGCAATGCCGCGGTCGGCTCCAACACCGCGACGTCGCGGATCTACGGCACCGCCGTGGGCGCGGACTACCGGTTCTCGCCGTTCACCATCGCGGGCTTCGCGATGGCCGGCGGCGGCACCAACTACAGCGTCGCCAATGGCGGCAGCGGCAGCTCCGATCTGTTCCAGATCGGCGCGTTCGCGCGGCACACGGTCGGCCCGGCCTATCTGGCCGGCGCGCTCGCCTATGGCTGGCAGGACGTCACCACCGATCGCACCGTGACGGTCGCCGGCGTCGATCGCCTGCGCGCGCGCTTCAACGCCAATGCCTGGTCGGGCCGCGCCGAAGCCGGCTATCGCTTCATCGCGCCGCTCACGGACGGCCTCGGCGTCACGCCCTATGCGGCCGGTCAGTTCACCACCTTCGATCTGCCGTCCTACGCAGAAACCGTCGTGTCCGGCGCCGGCACCTTCGCGCTGGCCTATGCGTCCAAGAGCGTCACCAGCAGCCGCAGCGAACTCGGCGTCCGCACCGACAAGGCCTATGTGCTCGACAGCGCCATCCTGACGCTGCGCGGCCGCGCGGCCTGGGCGCACGACTTCAACCCCGATCGCGGCATCGGCGCGACCTTCCAGGCGCTGCCCGGCGCCAGCTTCGTCGTCAACGGCGCCGCGCAGGCCTCCGACTCCGCCCTCGTCACCGGCTCCGCCGAAGTGAAATGGCTGAACGGCTGGTCCACCGCCGCCACCGTCGAGGGCGAGTTCTCCAACGTGACCCGCAGCCTCGCCGGCAAGGGCGTCGTCCGCTACACGTGGTAACGTCCAGGCCCGGGCCGCCGCCGCGGTGAGCCCGGGCCGCTGACGATCGGCCTCCGCAGACACGCGCGATACCCGTCACAGAGCGTTGAGCTGCGCTTGACGGCCCGTGTCCGACTTGGTGCTATCCACGCCCCGCTTGCGCCCCGCATGGTGCGTTTCGGCGCGTCTCGTCACCGAGCGGAGAAAGCGGCATGGCGGAATGGATCAGGGCATCGATCGTCTTCGTGCTGTCGAACTATTCGCTGAGCTTCCTCGTCATCGGCCTGCTGGTCGCGTTGGGTGCGATCGCCCGCGCACCGAAGCCGCGGCGATCGCATGACGTGATCGAACGTCTACTGGCCTGGCACGTGTTCTGGTCGATCGGCGTCTGCTACTTCTACAACTTCGTCATGCACGGCTTCTTCGGCAAGATGTCTGCGGCGTTCATCGGCTGGGCCGACAGCCCGTTCCAGTTCGAAGTCGCCACCGCGAGCCTCGGCTTTTCCGTCGTCGGCTTCCTCGCCGCCTTCCGCAGCTTCGACCTCCGCCTCGCCGCGATCGTCGGCGCCAGCGTATTCACGCTCGGCGCTGCCGTCGGTCACATCAATCAAATGGTCACGCAGCACAATTTCGCCCCGGGCAATGCGGGGGCGGTGTTTTACACGGACATCGGCATTCCGCTGTTTGGTGGGGTGCTATTGTGGCTGTGGCGGCGGAGCGAGAGCGTTTCCCCTCCCGGAGCCAACTAATTCTTTGCGATGCCGCACGATGACGGCGAGTTTTCGCGCGAGCCCGTGCGGATGCGCGACCTCGATCTGCGATTTTCCTGATCGACCCTGTGACGCTGTTCGAACCGCGCGAGCGGAAGCGCAATCGTAGGGCTCGTGTCGGCGCAATGGCGGATTACGCTGCGCTAATCCGCCCTACGGGAATCCAACTTACGAACTTCGCCTTTCATCTCAAAGAACCGGATATCAATCCTCAGGTGTCAAAAAATAGATCGGCGAGAGCGGAAGTCGCTGCCGAGACTTCTGATCCAACTTTGGATATGCCTCAATCCAAAGCTCCACTAGACGCTCGGCGTTGATCAGCGTCACCTTGCGGCCAGTTTGCTTGCGAGCAGTATCCTCGGCATCCTTGGTAAATCCGCCAACCGATACGTAAAGCCCCACATCGCCGCTGTCGACGACTGCGAGAAAGGAATTCAGAGTAGGCAAATCGATTTTCTGATTGCCGCCTTTGACCTGAACCTTTATTCGCGGCGGCTGCGTCCCGAGCGGGTCCGTATGCGCAATGATGTCGATGCCGCCGTCCTTTCCGGGTGGAGACACCCACGCGATGTGATAGCCAAGCCCCTTCAGAAGTCCGGCGACCAAGTCTTGCATCTCGTAGGGCGGCATTGCCCGCAGGTGAGTTTCGATCTCGTCCCAAGCTTGTTCATCCGCCCTTTCGTAGGTAATACTAGCTTCAGCTTTTGCGGATTCCGCGGAGTCGAATTCCTCCAAGCCCTCAACTTGGGGCTTGGTTGGAGCGCCGACCCGCCATTCTCGGTAGAGCCTTATTGCCTCACGATAGAAAGCTTCTGGATCAAAGAAGTCTTTATACGCCTGCTGACCGGCGTGGGTGACCGACCAAATTCCCTTGTTCTTCACAAGCCAGCCGGCCTTCACGCAATCAATCGTAGCGAAACGAACAATTTTCTCAAATCGAGGCGTGCCGGTGCTCTCGTATAGTCCAGCCTCATACGGTGTCAGTTGTACGGACGCTGCCAATTGTTTGAGGGCTTCACGGGCTTGCAGCCCCTCAGGATTCGCCAAAAGTATTTCAAACAACCTACGTAAGTGTGCGCCAGTGCGCGGAATTGTAATCTCAGGCATGAGGCACCCTACTTCATTCGATAAATATTTCCGCAGCAAGCGCATCGGATAACGCATTGCGGGGACATGGAGAGTACTAATGGCGCAACGATATCGAGCGTCTAGCCTGCGTGCAACTGAGCAAGTCGTATCAACTTCAGCGAGAAGCTGTGGCGCAACCAAGCAAAAAGCCCCGGATCACTCCGGGGCTTTTTGTTTTCAGAGGGATCGCCGGGTCAATCCCGGCCATGACGGCGTGAGCAGGTAACAGCGGCCGCGCCAAACCGCGCCCGCCGCCCTTCCCCTTCTCAATACCGATAATGATCCGCCTTGAACGGCCCCTCGACCTTGACGCCGATGTAATCAGCCTGGTCCTTGCGCAGTTCGGTCAGCTTGACGCCGATCTTGGCGAGGTGCAGGCGGGCGACCTTTTCGTCGAGGCTCTTCGGCAGGACGTAGACTTCCTTCTTGTACTTGCCGTCCTTGTTGTTGGCGAACAGTTCGATCTGCGCCAGCGTCTGGTTGGTGAACGACGCCGACATCACGAAGGACGGATGGCCGGTGGCGTTGCCGAGGTTCACGAGGCGGCCTTCCGACAGCAGCACGATGCGCTTGCCGTCCGGGAAGGTGATCTCGTCGACCTGCGGTTTGATGTTGTCCCACTTCATGTTCTTCAGGGTGGCGACCTGAATCTCGTTGTCGAAGTGGCCGATGTTGCAGACGATGGCGCGATCCTTCATCGCGCGCATGTGCTCGATGGTGATGATGTCCTTGTTGCCGGTGGCGGTGACGAAGATGTCGGCGATCGGCGCCGCGTCTTCCATGGTCACGACCTGATAGCCTTCCATCGCCGCCTGCAGCGCGCAGATCGGATCGACTTCCGACACCATGACGCGGGCGCCGGCCTGGCGCAGCGACGCCGCCGAGCCCTTGCCGACGTCGCCGAAGCCGGCGACCATCGCGACCTTGCCGGACATCATCACGTCGGTGCCGCGGCGGATGCCGTCGACCAGCGATTCACGGCAGCCATACAGGTTGTCGAACTTCGACTTGGTCACCGAGTCGTTGACGTTGATCGCCGGCCACAGCAGCGTGCCGGCCTTCTGCATGTCGTAGAGGCGATGCACGCCGGTGGTGGTCTCTTCGGAGACGCCCTTGATGTTCTTGGCGATCTCCGCGAAGTAACCCTTCGGCTTCTCCTTGAGCTGCTTCTTGAGCAGCGCGAAGAAGATCACTTCCTCGTCGGAGCCGGGCTTGTCGAGGAAGGCGGTGTCGCCGTTCTCAGCGCGCAGGCCGAGATGGACGTACATGGTGGCATCGCCGCCGTCATCGAGGATCATGTTCGGGGTGCCGCCACCGTGCCAGTCGAACATCCGGGCGGTGTAGGCCCAGTAGTCCTCGAGGCTCTCGCCCTTGATGGCGAACACCGGGATCCCGGCGGCGGCGATCGCCGCGGCGGCGTGGTCCTGGGTCGAATAGATGTTGCACGACACCCAGCGCACGTCGGCGCCGAGCGCCACCAGCGTCTCGATCAGCACCGCGGTCTGAATCGTCATGTGCAGCGAGCCGGCGATCCGTGCGCCCTTCAGCGGCTGCTTCGGGCCGTATTCCTCGCGGGTCGCCATCAGGCCCGGCATTTCGGTCTCGGCCAGCGAGATCTCCTTGCGGCCGAATTCGGCGAGGCCGATGTCCTTGACGATGTAATCGGTGAACTTGGCGGTCATGCGGGTTCCTGCGGTTTAGAGAGGTTGTCGGCAACGCCGATGATTGCGCCCTCTCCCCTTGTGGGAGAGGGCTGCACAAACGCTCGTTCCATATTCGATTGGGTGAGGGGTTTTGCGAAGTCCCCTCACCCGCCCTCACTTCGTTCGGGCACCCTCTCCCACAAGGGGAGAGGGGAAGCGGTTACACCGCGCGCTTGAGCGCGTCGGCAAGATCGGTCTTCTCCCAGGAGAAGCCGCCGTCGGCGTCCGGGGTGCGGCCGAAATGGCCGTAGGACGAGGTGCGGGCGTAGATCGGCTTGTTGAGGTCGAGATGGGTGCGGATGCCGCGCGGCGTCAGGTCCATTGCCTCGGCGACCGCCTTCTCGAGCCTGTCTTCCGAGACCTTCCCGGTGCCGTGGGTGTCGATGTAGATCGACAGCGGCCGCGCCACGCCGATGGCGTAAGCGAGTTGCAGGGTGCAGCGATCGGCCAGACCCGCCGCGACGATGTTCTTGGCGAGGTAGCGCGACGCATAGGCGGCCGAGCGATCGACCTTGGTCGGATCCTTGCCGGAGAATGCGCCGCCGCCGTGGGGGGCCGCGCCGCCGTAGGTGTCGACGATGATCTTGCGGCCGGTCAGGCCGGTGTCGCCGTCAGGACCGCCGATGAAGAACTTGCCGGTCGGGTTGATGTGCCAGATCGTCTTGTCGGAGATCCAGTCGGCCGGCAGCGCCTGGCGGACATAGGGCTCGACGCGCTCACGAACCTGCTCGGAGGTCATGTCCTCGACCAGGTGCTGATGCGACACCACGATCTCGCGGACGCCGACCGGCTTGCCGTTCTCGTATTGGATGGTGACCTGGCTCTTGCTATCCGGGCCCAGCACCTTCTCCTTGCCGGAGTGGCGGGCTTCGGAGATCAGCCGCAGGATCTTGTGAGCGTAGAAGATCGGGGCCGGCATCAGGTCGGGCGTCTCGTTGGTGGCGTAGCCGAACATGATGCCCTGGTCGCCGGCGCCCTCTTCCTTGTTGGTGCCGGGCTGCAGCGCGTCGACGCCCTGCGCGATGTCGGCCGACTGCGGATGCAGCAGGATCTCGATGTCGCAGGTGTTCCAGTGGAAGCCTTCCTGCTCGTAGCCGATGTCCTTGATGGCGGCGCGAACGACGCTCTCGATCTGGTCGTTGGTGACCGATGACGGGCCGCGGGTCTCGCCGGCGATCACAACCTTATTGGTGGTCGCGAGCGTCTCGCAGGCGGCGCGAATCGCCCAGGGATCGATGCCGGCCTTCGGGCCTTCGCGGAAGAACAGATCGACGACTTCGTCGGAAATCCGGTCGCAGACCTTGTCCGGATGACCTTCCGACACCGACTCACTCGTGAACAGATAAGACGCACGCATCACCAACCCCTTATCCACCGGACCCACCGGCGGCGCTTCGTGAATGATATATCCCTGAAAAGTCAGTCGCGTCGACGCGAGATGACGTAGGATTCGTCGTAAAACCAGAGCCCGCTGTGCTTGCGCAAAACCTCTCTGGTGGCTTCCAGATAGTGGCCGCCCTGGGTCATTTCCGTCAGCCGGTCATCCTCGATTTGCGCGACATACACCGCGGCATTCCAGGCTGCAAAGGCCGTCGAATTGCCGATAGACCCCGTGACCTCGTTTGGCAGCGCCTCCATATCATAACGGAAGATCGACCGGCTATCCGCATAAGCGTTAAAATTGAGGTCCCGCCCGGCCGATCCGAGCTCGTATTTCACCGCACGCAGCAGCTCGTGGCGGCTCACAGAGAACGGGTTTTCATCGGGCCAGACCGCCTGGACGATTTCCAGCCCCGGATCGTGGCCGTGGGAGTGAATTCCGATCAGCCGCCCCCCGGCCCGCAGCGCGCGGGCCAGCGGCGCGATGATCCGCTTAGCCCTAAAGTTGACACTCGATTTGGCCCGGTAGGGTTGCGAAGCGATGATCAGGTCGAAATTCGCTTCGGTCCGCCCCGCCCGCGGGATCACCGAATCGAGCAGGAACCGGTGGTCCTCCCGGTACAGCACGATCGCCACCGGGCGCTCGTACACCGGCATTCCCGAGCGCGGGCTGACGGCGGCGCGCCAGTTCTCCTGCAGGAACGGCCCGAGCTCGGCGATCTGGGTCTCGAATTCGCCCGAGGATGCGCCGCGCAGCGGCACCTCGTGCCAGATCATGCCAGCGGCCGCGGTGGGCGACGCCGGCGTCAGCCACGGCGCCTCGGCGTAGTACATGTTGGTGAAGACGAACACCGAGGCCGGATGCTCGAACAGCCGGTCCGCCACCTTCTCCAGCGTCAGCCGGAGATCCTCGAGGCTGAGTTCCTTGCCGGCGACGTAGAACGGCATATGCGGGAACCGGCCATGCATGGCCCGCAGCACGCGCGCCAGCACCGTCCCATCGCCGCAGCCGGCGTCGAACACCCGCAGCGCCGGCGGGCGCGGATGGATGCTGCCGAGTTCCAGCGCGACTCGGTCCGCCACCACCCGCTTCTCGCTGCAGGTGTGAACGAACAGCAGATATTTCTGGCGGTTCTCGAAAAAGCGGAAATTGCTGCGCGGGTCGCGCCGCTCCGGCGGCACCACCAGGCCGCGCGGCGGCGGCGGCGTGCCGAGGCCGGCGGCCAGAAACGCATCGATCCGCTCCAGCGTATCGACGGTGATCCGCTTCCCCTCGCGCAGCCGGTGCACCAGCTTGCCGTCGTTGACGGCCCGGCGACCGAACGTCGACTCGGCCATCCCCGCCAGGCGGCAATAGTCGGAAATCCGGCTGAGGAGCTGGTCGTTCTTCATACGTCCAAAGTGGGAAGATCGAGTTCAGTGGGAAGCCGCACCATCGCCTGCCCACCGGACAAAAGCAACCCTCCGGCTCAAATTGGAACCTGGAAAGCCTCGCGCCGATATCCGGCTGTCATTTGGAAACGCCCCTGTTTCTGTTAAGAGGCCACCACCCCGCCAATCTGCCGGGGCGCCAAACGACGAGTGTGCGATGCGAATAGCGATGATCGGAACCGGCTATGTGGGGCTGGTATCTGGGGCGTGTTTTGCCGATTTCGGCCACGACGTGACCTGCGTCGACAAGGACGCCGACAAGATCGCGGCGCTGCATCACGGCCAGATCCCGATCTACGAGCCGGGGCTGGACGAGCTGGTGGCCGCCAATGTGAAGGCCGGCCGGCTCGGGTTCACCACCGACCTGACCGCCCCCGTCGGCGAGGCCGATGCGGTGTTCATCGCGGTGGGCACGCCGTCGCGGCGCGGCGACGGCCACGCCGACCTCAGCTACGTCTATGCGGCGGCCCGGGAGATCGGCGCGGCGCTGAAGGGCTTCACCGTGGTGGTCACCAAGTCGACCGTTCCGGTCGGCACCGGCGACGAGGTCGAGCGGCTGATCCGCGAGACCAACCCGGACGCCGACGCGGCGGTGGCCTCGAACCCGGAATTCCTGCGCGAGGGTGCGGCGATCCGCGACTTCAAGTTTCCCGACCGCATCGTGATCGGCACCTCGGACGAGCGCGCCCGCAAGGTGCTGGGCGAGATTTACCGGCCGCTGTCGCTCAATCAGGGGCCACTGATGTACACCGCGCGGCGCACCGCCGAGCTGATCAAATACGCCGCGAATGCGTTTCTCGCGACCAAGATCACCTTCATCAACGAAATGGCGGATCTCGCCGAGAAGGTCGGCGCCGACGTCCAGGACGTCGCCCGCGGCATCGGCATGGACAACCGCATCGGCCCCAAATTCCTGCACGCCGGCCCCGGCTTCGGCGGCTCGTGCTTCCCCAAGGACACCCGCGCGCTGGTCAAGATCGGGGCAGATCACGAGACACCGCTGCGCATCGTCGAAGCCGTGCTGACCGTCAACGACAACCGCAAGCGCGCGATGGCCCGCAAGGTGTCCCATGCGCTCGGCGGCAATCTCCGCGGCAAGACCATCGCGGTGCTCGGCCTCACCTTCAAGCCCGACACCGACGACATGCGCGAGGCGCCGTCGATCCCGCTGGTCACCGGGCTGATGGACATGGGCGCGAAGGTGCGGGCCTTCGATCCGGTCGGCATGACGCAGGCCAAGACCGAACTCCCCGACATCACCTATTGCGAAGACGCCTATGCGTGCGCCGAGGGCGCCGACGCACTGGTGATCGTCACCGAATGGGTGCAGTTCCGCGCCCTCGACCTCGCCCGCCTGAAGGCCGCGATGCGGCAGCCGGTGATCGTCGACCTGCGCAACGTGTACCGGCCCGAACAGATGGCCGAGCATGGCTTCAACTACCACGGCGTCGGCCGCGGCGGCTGAGCGGCCGCCGGATCAGGAGCCGAGCCAGAGGCGGCCGTAGACTGCGTTGACGGTCCATTCGCGGCCGCCGGTGACGATCCGCATCGTCATATAAAGACGATCGCCGCGCTGTTCGAAGTCGGCCGTGAATTGCTTTCCGTCGAGCCGGCTGCTCCGCACCTGCCATCGGCCGCTGCCGGTGAGAATGACGCGGTCCGGGCGCGGCTGCTCAGCCACGACGGCCGACCAACCGTTGTTGGCGGCGACCATCACATCATCGCCGCGACTCGACAGGTTGATCCGGCAGGTCGGGCATTTGCCGGCGTTGCTGGCGATCTGCTGCCAGTCGCCGAGCAGGAACGCGGCCTGGGCGTGAGCGGGCGGCGTGCCGCCCGCTGCGATCACGTTGAAGACGAGCAGCAGCGCGGCGAGCCGGACCATGCCGTGCCCCGCTCGCGCCACCCGCTTACTTACCCCAGACTTCCTGTGCGACTTCGACGGCGAGGCGCAGCTTGTCCCACTGCTCCTGCTCGGACAGGATGTTGCCTTCCTCGGTCGAGGCGAAGCCGCATTGCGGGGACAGCGCGAGCTGCTCCAGCGGGGCGAACTTGGCGGCCTCTTCCAGCCGGCGCTTGATGTCTTCGCGCTTTTCGAGCTCGCCGAACTTGGAAGTGATGACGCCGACCACCACGACCTTGTTGCCCTTCGGCAGGAAGCGCAGCGGCTCGAAGCCACCGGCGCGCTCGGAATCGTATTCGAGGAAGTAGCCGTCGTAGTTGATGCCGGCCAGCAGCGTCTCGGCCACGGGCTCGTAGCCGCCGGACGAGATCCAGGTCGAACGGAAGTTGCCGCGGCAGACGTGCGTGGTGATCACCATGTCGCTCGGCCGATCGGCAATCGCGTAGTTGATCACGCGAGCGTAGATCTGCTGCAGATTATCCGGATCGTCGCCGCGGGCGCGCGCTTTCTCCAGTTCGTCCTGCGAGCACAGATAGGCCCAGACGGTGTCGTCGAACTGCAGGTAGCGGCAGCCGGCGTCGTAGAACGCCTTGACGGCCTTGCGATAGGTCTTGGCCAGATCCTCGAAGAACCCGTCGAGATCCGGATAGACCTCCTTGGAGATCGCCTTGCGGCCGCCGCGGAAGTGCAGCACGGCCGGCGACGGGATCGTCATCTTCGGCGTCACATGCGCGATGTCGGCGTGCTTCTTCAGGAAGCGGAAGTGATCGAGCATCGGGTGATCATCGGGGAAGTCGAGCTTGCCGATGACGCGAATCGAATCGTTACGGGTCTGCACACCGGCGAACTGGATGCCGGTGTCGGGATGATAGAGTTCGGCGCCGGTGAGCTTGGCGAGAAAGTCGAAGTGCCACCACGAGCGGCGGAATTCGCCGTCGGTGGCGAGCTTCAGCCCGATCGCCGACTGCTTGTGGACGACCTTCTCGATCTCCATGTCCTCGATCTTCTTCAGATCGGCGGCGGTGATCTCACCCTTCTCCAGCTTGGCGCGCGCATCCTTGATGCTCTGCGGGCGCAGCAGGCTGCCGACCTCGTCGGCGCGGAAGGGGGCTTTGGTTCTTTGCATCGTCTCACTCCCAGGCAGGATCAGCTCTTGGTGGCAGCGGCGCCGGAGACGCCGAGATAGCGTTCGAGCGTCGCCGGATCGTCCTTCAGCGCCGCGCTGGGCGCCTCGTGAACGACCGTTCCGCGCTCCAATATCACAACGCGATCCGCGAGCCCGAGGATTTTTCGCGCATTCTGCTCGACCACGATCGAGCAGATACCGCCCGACCGCGTGATGGCGCCGATCGCCACCAGCAGCTCGTCGACGATGATCGGCGCCAGCCCCTCGGTCGGCTCGTCGAGCAGCAGCAGCTTCGGATTGAGCGTCAGAGCCCGGCCAATCGCCAACATCTGCTGTTCCCCGCCGGAGAGCTGATTGCCGAAATTGCTGCGGCGCTCTTCGAGCCGCGGAAACATCTCGTAGATCCGCTGGACCGTCCACGGCCCCGGCCGCGCCACCGCAGTGAGGTTCTCCTCGACGGTGAGCGACTTGAAGATGTTGCGCTCCTGCGGCACCCAGCCGATGCCGGCGCGGGCACGCTGGTCGGGCCGCAGCGAGGTGATATCGACACCGCCAAGGCTGATCCGGCCGGAGAACCGCCGGGTGACGCCGACGATCGAATTGATCAGCGTGGTCTTGCCGGTGCCGTTGCGGCCGAGCAGCGCCAGCACCTCGCCTTCCGGAAGACGCAGCGACATCTCGGGCAGCACCACCGCCTCGCCATAGCCGGCGCGCAGCTTGTCGATGGTCAGCAGCTCAGACATGCCCGCCTCAGACATGCGCGTCCTCGCCGAGATACACCGCCTTGACCTGCGGATCGCGCGCGACCTGGTCGGGCGGACCTTCAGTGAGCAGCCCCCCGGAGACCAGCACCGAGATGCGGTCGGCGAAGGAGAACACCAGGTCCATGTCGTGCTCGATCAGCAGTACGGTGACGTCGCGCGGCAGGTTGGCGACCGCGGCCAGAATGTCGTGACGCTCGCTTTCCGGTACGCCCGCGGCGGGCTCGTCGAGCAGCAGCACCCGCGGCTTGGTGGCGATCGCGACCGCAATCTCCAGCAACCGCTGCTTGCCGTAAGGCAGCCGGCCGGTCGGCTCGTTCATCACGTCGAGCAGATGGAAGCGCGTGAGATTTTCAGCGATCTCGTCGTTGATGTCGGCGCGCGTGCCCATCCGCCGCCACCAGTCGCCGCCGTGGCCGGAGCGCTCCGAGACCGCGAGACCGATGGTCTCCAGCGGCGTCAGATCGGCATAAAGCTGGTTGATCTGAAAGGTCCGCGACAGGCCGCGCAGCACGCGCTTGTGCACCGGCATCGCGGTGATGTCCTGCCCTTCGAGCAGGATACGGCCGCCATTCGGCTTGAGGACGCCGGTGAGCTGGTTGATCACCGTCGTCTTGCCGGCGCCGTTCGGCCCGATCAGCGCGTGGCGCGCGCCGGGCGCGATATTGAGCGACAAATCGCGGGTGACGTGGAGGCCACCGAAATGCTTGTCGAGGCCGATGGTCTGCAGCGCGTAGCTCATGCGGCGCCTCCGCCGGCCGGCTTCGAGCCGCGCAGCAGCTTCGTCAGCCGGCGCGGCACATACAGCACCCAGCGCTCCAGCCTCTCGCGGCCGATCAGCACGATCGTCACCAGCACCAGGCCGATCCAGAACAGCCAGTATTGCGGCGTGATGGTCGAGAAGATTTCCTGCAGGATCTTGAAGATCACCGCGCCGATCAGCCCGCCATAGAGATAACCAGTGCCGCCGAGCACCAGCACCAGCACCAGATCGGCCGAGCGTTCGAACGAGAACACGTCGAGCGAGGCGAGCTGCGTGGTCTGGGTGAATAGCGCGCCGGCGATGCCGGCGTAGAAAGCGCCGAGCGTATAGACCGCGACCAGCCGGCGGTTGACCGGAATGCCGACCGCCGCGGCGCGCAGCGGATTGTTGCGGATCGCGCGCAACGACAGGCCGAACGGCGAATGCACGATGCGCCGCGCCAGCAGGAACATCACGAACAGCACCGCGACGCTGTACCAGAACCCGACCTTGCCGAAGATGTCGAACTCGAACACGCCGAGGATCGGCTGCATCACGATGCCCTGCAGGCCGTCGGTGCCGCCGGTGATATCGGAAAAGCGTTCGGCGAGTGCTTCCATCAGCAGCGCGATGCCGAGCGTCACCATCAGCCGGGTGAGATCGACGCCGCGGATCACCAGGAAGCTAGTGGCGAAGCCGAGCACGGCGGCAGCGAGCCCGGCGACCAGCAGCGCCAGCACCGGCTCGGGCACGATCCCGTGCAGCGCCATCAGGCCGGCCGCATAGGCGCCGACGCCGAAGAAGGCGGCGTGGCCGAGCGAGACGATGCCGGCGTAGCCGAGGATCAGGTCGAGCGACAGCGCGAACAGGCCGATCCGCACGATGTCGGTCATGATCAGATAGCGCGACGGGAACAGGAAGCCGACGGCGATCAGCGCCAGCCAGAACACGAATTCGGCAGCGCGCCAGCGGCCGCTGCGGCGGGCGTGAAAACCGACATTGTCAGCAGGGGCGCTCATGCGGTTACCGGGCGGCGGTGCGGCCGAACAGGCCGTTGGGGCGCCAGATCAGGATCACGATCATGATGGTGTAGATCATGAACGGACCCATTTTCGGCAGATAGTATTTGCCGGCGACGTCACCGATGCCGAGCAGCAGCGAGGCGAGGAAGGGACCGGTGATCGACGACGAGCCGCCGACCGTCACAACGATCAGGAAGTAGATCATGAACTTCAGCGGGAAATACGGATCGAGCCCCAGGATCTCCGCGCTGAGCGCGCCGCCGAAGCCGGCGAGCCCGCAGCCGAACGCAAAGGTCAGCGCGAACACCTGCGGCACGTTGATGCCGAGGCCGGAGGCGACGCGCGGATCATCGACTGCGGCGCGCAGCCGGCTGCCGAACCGCGTCTTCGCCAGCGTCAATTGCAGCGCGACGGTGAGCAGGCCGCAGATCACGATGATCATCAGCCGGTAGCGGCCGATGCCGACGCCGAACAGGTCGATCTGCCCCTGCAGCACCTCCGGCAGCGTGATGAACACGCGCGACGAGCCCATGACGAAATCGACCGCCGCGACCGACATGAAGACGAGGCCGACGCTGAACAGCACCTGATCGAGATGCGAGCGATCGTAGAGGTGGCGATACAGCAGCCGCTCGAACAGCGCGCCGATCAGCGCGCTGGCGAGGAAGGCGATCGGCAGCGCCGCGAAGAACGGCCAGCCCATCTTGTTGACCAGCACGGCGCAGACATAGCCGCCGGCCATCGCAAAAGCGCCGTGGGCGAGGTTGACGAAATTCATCAGCCCCAGCGTCACCGCCAGCCCACACGCCAGCACGAACAGCAACATGCCGTAAGCGACGCCGTCGAACAGGATGGTGAGGAAGGTCATGCGAGACTATTCACTTCGCTGTCGTCATTCCGGAATGCGCCCCGTGTTCGGGGTGCATCGGAAGGAGAGGAGAAGCCCTCATGCTGAGGAGGCCCGCAGGGCCGTCTCGAAGCACGAGGGCTTCGGGCGTGAGGCCCATCCTTCGAGACGCCCGGCTTTGCCGAACGAGCAAAGCCCGACTCCTCAGGATGAGGTCTCGCTTGTGGCTCAGTTACTTCTTCGTCTTGCCGGGGTCCTTCACCGCGTCGAACTTGGCGAATTCGATGTTGTAGAGTTCGCCGTCGACCTTCTCGACCTTGCGGATGTAGATGTCCTGGACGATGTCGCGGGTTTCCGGATCGATCGAGATCGGGCCGCGCGGGCTTTCCCACTTCATGCCCTTCATCGCGGCGACCAGCGAGTCGCCGTCGGTCTTGCCGCCGGTCTTCTTCAGCGCCTCGTAGATCAGGTGGATGCCGTCATAGCCGCCGACCGCCATGAAGCCGGGGCGCTGGCCGAATTCCTTCTTGTAGTCCGCGACGAACTCCTTGTTCATCGCCGACGGATGCGCGGCCGAGTACATATGCGCCGTCACCACGCCGAGCGCGGCGTCGCCCATGCTGTTCAGAAGGTCGTCGTCCATCACGTCGCCGGGGCCGATCACCTTGATGCCGCTCTTGTCGAGGCCACGCTCAGCGAACTGCTTCATGAAGTTGCCGCCCTGCCCGGCCGGCACGAACACGAACATCGCATCCGGCTTGGCGTCCTTCATGCGCTGCAGGAACGGCGCGAAGTCCGGATTGGCGAGCGGCACCTTGATCTCTTCGACGATCTGGCCGCCGCCGGCGGTGAAATTCTCCTTGAACGAGGCCAGCGCGTCGTTGCCGGGCGCGTAGTCCGAGGTCAGCGTCGCGACTTTCTTGATGCCGTTCTTGGCGGCCCAGTCGCCGATGATGCTGGAGGACTGCGGCAGCGTGAACGAGGTGCGGACGATATAGGGCGAGCGCTCGGTGATGATCGAGGTGCCGGCCGCCATCACGATCTCCGGCACCTTGGCCTGGGTCGCGAGCGGCGCGGCGGCGAGCGCCGCCGGGGTGATGCCAAAACCGGCGATCACGTTGACCTTCTCGTTAACGATGAGTTCTTGCGCCAGCCGCTTGGTATTGTCCGGGATCGCGGCGTCGTCCTTGAGGATGACTTCGATCTTCTTGCCGGCGACGGTGGCGCCGTGCTTCTTCATGTACAGCTTGATCGCGTTGTCGATCTGCTTGCCGGTCGACGCCTGGCCGCCGGTCATCGGCACGATCAGGCCGATCTTGAAGACGTCCTCGGCCTGCGCGGCGATCGGTGTGGCTGCCGCGACGGCAATGCAGGCGGCCTGAAGCAGTGTTCGTCTGCCAATCAACATGAGTGTTTCCTCTTGTCCCGGTTGGTCCGGGGTTTTTACCCCGTTGCCATTCTAGCCGAGGCGCCGCCGCAGAGTCTTGCGGCGTTCGTCGGCTTTGCATGGTGCTTGCGCACGATCTCGGCGCCCTGGTCGCGCCTCACCACGTGAAGGCTCGCGGCTTCGATCGGCGGATTGGCCACATCATTGCCATGGAAACCGGGATGATGGTGCGATATCAGGTATGCCTTATAAGGATAGCAGAAAGAACGCGCCGCGCAGTTGCGGCGGCCGCTATCCGGACCTTCCCATCCCGCCCGCCGGCGCCTCGGCCGACTAACCAGGACATCAAGATACCAATGCGAGCGAGTTCGTTGCGTCTATCGGTCGCGGCCCTTGTCGGACTCGTGCTGAGCGGCCTTGGCGGCTGCGGCACCATCAATGAGAAACTGACCGAGGGGATGGCCGACCACGTCCCGCAATGGGCCGGCGGCCTGCCGCCCAACGCCCCGCCGCGTCAGGGAACGGCCAAATACGAGGCCTACATGAAAGAGCAGGAGCGGCGGCGCAACATGCCGGCCGCCGAGCGCGAGAAGCTCGAAGGCAAGGCAGGCACGGATACCGGACAGGCCGCGGCGACGCCGCCGGCTCGCTGAGCGGCCGCGGCTACCGCGGCCTCGAACGGAGCGAAATGGCACGGCGCGAGTTGACGAAGGACCTCGCGCCAACCGGCCCGAGGGACGACTTCGGAGATGCTCATGCGCTGGTTGCTCGGCAGCCTCGTCACCCTGATCCTTCTGCTGGCAATCTATCTGGGTTCGGCGCTGTGGTCCCTCGCCGCACTGGCGAACGCCGTCCGGACCGGCAACGGCGCGGAGGTGATCGAACGCACCGATGTGACGTCGCTGAAGCAATCGATCGCCGATCAGGTGGTGGCTGCCTATCTGGCCCGCATCGGCGAGAGCCGCCAGGTCGGTTCGACCGAGCGGATGCTGATCCGCGCGGCCGGCGGCGGCGTCGCCGAGGCGATGATCGCCAAACTGCTGACCGCCGAGCGTCTGACCGAAATCCTGAAAACCGGGAAGATTGAGGGCGTTCAAGAACTGCCGCCGATCAGCGGGCTGCCGCGGCTGGCTGATCTCGACACCGGGAATGCGCTGGCGATGCTGCAGCGGCTCCGCTTCATCCAGCCGACGGAGTTCGGCATCAGGCTGACCGACGCGACCGCCGACCGCTTCGGCGAGGCGCGGCTGCACTTCGCCGGCACCGGATGGAAGTTGTCCGGCCTCACCCTGCCGGCGGACGTCATCAACAACCTGGCGGCCTCACTGCCGGCAAAGTAGCTCCGCCGTGCAGCAGGAACCCTGATGAGCCCTGCGACCTGACAGCGCCATCCTGCGGCGCGAGTGCGGCCAGCCTCAATAAGCCCCTGAGAGCCTGACCCGAAACGCAGCCTTTGAAATCAGGCATTTCCGCTTCCACCCGTCATGCCCGGCCTGTGCCGGGCATCCACGTCTCGCTGCGGGAAAGGCGTGGATGGCCGGGGCAAGCCCGGTCATGACGGAATTTGTAAGCATATCAAGCGATCTACAAAGTCGCCGAGAATTCAGTTCGAATTTTGAGTCGGACTCTGAGAATGCTTGCGGCTTTACGAAGCTCAGCCGGACGTCCGTTTAGTTGAACACCACCGTCTTGCGGCCGTTGAGGATGACGCGGTCGTCGAGGTGATAGTGCATGGCGCGGGCCAGTACGCGGCGCTCGATGTCGCGCCCCTTGCGTACCAGGTCGGCCGGCGTGTCGCGATGGCTGATGCGCTCGACGTCCTGATCGATGATCGGACCTTCGTCCAGCGCGCTGGTGACGTAATGCGCCGTCGCACCGATCAGTTTGACGCCGCGGTCGAATGCCTGGTGATAGGGCTTGGCGCCCTTGAACCCGGGCAGGAACGAATGGTGGATGTTGATGCAGCGGCCGGCGAGGCGCTGCGCCATGTCGTCCGACAGGATCTGCATGTAGCGCGCCAGCACCACGAGATCGGTCTTGGTCTGCGCCACCAGCGCGGTGATGGCGGCCTCCTGCTGACGCCGCGTCTCTTTGGTCACCGGCATGTGATAGAACGGGATCTCGCCGAAATCGAAGCCGCTGAACGTTTCGCGCGGATGATTGGATACGATCGCGGTCGGAATCATCGGCAACTCGCCGATCCGCCAGCGATACAGGATATCGGCCAGACAGTGATCCGACTGCGACACCAGCAGCATGACCCGGCGCCGGCTTTCGCGATCACGCATGTGCCAGCCCATCGTGAATCTGACCGCGACGGCTCCAAACCCGGTCCGCAGATCCGCCAGCGGCACCACCCTGCCGGCCGCATTGAACACCACGCGCATGAAGAAGTGGCCGCTCTCGGTGTCGTTATATTGCTGGGCATCGAGAATGTTCTGGCCATTCTCGAACAGGAAGGTCGTGACCGCCGCGACAATGCCGGCGCGATCGGGACAGGACAGGGTCAGCACATATTGACGATGGGGCATGGCGATCTTGGTATCAGCGCGGATGCGCCGGAACTGCGGGTGGGTCTGCTCTAGCACCGCCTCCGCCCTTGCGCCAATCCCGATCAAAGGCGCAAGATGATCAAACCAAAGGCGATCGGCGGGAGACTGAATGGCTGGACGGCTCGACGGGTATCGCATCCTGATCCTGGAAACCCGGGAGGAAGCGCAGTTTTCCCGGCTGCTGGCCGAGCAAGGCGCAGACGTTCTGCAGTGTCCCATGGTGGCGATTGTTGATGCCCCCGACCCGGCGCCGGTCGCGGCATGGATCGACCGGCTGATCGCGCGGCCTTTCGACGACCTGGTGCTGACCACCGGCGAAGGCCTGCGTCGCCTGCTCAAGCTGGCGCGCAGCCTCGGTCGTGACGCCGAATTCATTGCTGCGATCGGCCGCACGCGTCGTTTCGCGCGTGGCCCGAAGCCCGGCCGGGCGCTGCGCGAGATCGGGCTCGATGCCGACGTCACCACCGAAACACCGACATCCGAGGGCATCATGGCGACGCTGGCGCGCTACGATCTGGGCGGCCGCGTCGTCGGATTGCAGCTCTACCCGGACAAGGATCATGCGGCGCTGGTCGGCGCGATCGAGGCGCAGGGCGCAACCGTCGATACCGTCCTGCCCTATGCGTATGACCCGCGCGCCGCTGAAGAGAATGTCATCAACGCCATCGACGAAATGGCCGGAGGCCGCGTCGATGCGATCGCGCTGACCAGTTCGAACCAGTTCCGACGGTTGCTGGATGTGTCGCAGGCACGTGGATGTGAAGACCGCTTGCGTCAAGCTCTCCTGACAACGCCGATCGCCTCGGTCGGGCCGGTGGTATCCGACGAACTCAGACAGCACGGATTTACGCCCGCCATCACGCCGCCGGAAGGCGCGTTCTTCATGAAGCCGCTGATCAGCGCGATGAGCACGGCGCTAAGTGGCCGCGCGCCACGAACGGCGGCCTCGGCCTGAAATGCTATCGACTTCCCGCCACCAGCTCATCGCCATGCCAGCGGCGTCCATCATTCGGACGCGGCTCGGCGGGCCGCGAAAAGTAAGGATGTTTTCGGAAGAACATCAAGCGCCGGGTTGAAACCGCTCGGTGATTTGCGCTAACACGCCAATAATACAAAAAAGCCCCTCGGGGATTTAGGGAGAGGAACCAGATGAAGCGATTTCTCGCAGCCGTTGCGATCGCAGCGCCGATGTTCACGTCGGCGGCAATCGCCCAGGAGACCGTGAAGATCGGATACATCGATCCGCTCTCCGGCGGCGGTGCCAGCGTCGGTGAAGGCGGTCTGAAGACCTTCCAGTATCTTGCCGACGAGCTCAACGCCAAGGGCGGCATTCTCGGCAAGAAGGTCGAGATCGTCCCGCTCGACAACAAGACCAATCCGCAGGAAAGCCTGATCCAGGCGCAGAAGGCGATCGACTCCGGGGTTCGCTACGTCACCCAGGGCAACGGCTCCTCGGTCGCCGGCGCGCTGTCGGACTTCCTGACCAAGTACAACGAGCGCAACCCCGGCAAGGAAGTGCTGTACTTCAATTACGCGGCGGTCGACCCGATCCTGACCAACGACAAATGCAGCTTCTGGCACTTCCGCTGGGACGCGAACTCCGACATCAAGATGGAGGCGCTGACCAACTACATGAAGGACGTGCCGGCCATCAAGAAGGTTTACCTGATCAATCAGGACTACTCCTTCGGTCAGTCCGTGCGGACCCAGGCCCGCGCGATGCTGGCCAAGAAGCGTCCGGACATCCAGATCGTCGGTGACGAACTCCACCCGCTGCTGAAGATCAGCGACTTCGCGCCCTATATCGCCAAGATCAAGGCTTCCGGCGCCGATACCGTGGTGACCGGCAACTGGGGCCAGGACATCGCGCTGCTGCTGAAGGCCGCGGCCGACGCCGGCCTCAAGGTGAGCTGGTACACCTACTACGCCGGCGGCGCCGGCGGTCCGACCGCGATCAAGCAGGCCGGGCTCGACCATCAGGTGTTCCAGATCACCGAAGGCTTCGCCAACGTCGCTCACAAGCCGTCGCAGGAGTTCGAAAAGGCGTTCCGCGCCAAGGTCGATCTGAGCCTGTGGTATCCGCGTGCAGTCAACGAGATGCGGATGTTCGCGGCCGCGGCCGAAAAGGCCAAGTCGCTGGATCCGGTGAAGGTCGCCTACGCCCTCGAAGACATGAAGTTCGAAGTGCTCGACGGCGGCGAAGGCATCATGCGCAAGGACGATCATCAGTTCTTCCAGCCGATCTACATCTCCTCGTTCGGCGACATTCCCGCCGGCCAGTTCGACGAGGAAAAGACCGGCTGGGGCTGGAAGCAGGTCGCCAAGGTCGACACCGCCCAGACCATGCTGCCGACCACCTGCAAGATGGACCGGCCGTAAGCTTCCACCAACGTCATGCCCGGGCTCGTCCCGCCTGCGGGGCCGTAGCCCCTTCGGCGCGGCGAAGGCCCGGGCATCCACGTTTGACGACGTGGCGACTCAAGAACGCGGATGGCCGGGACACGCCCGGCCATGACGGCCCCACTGTAGTCAGGCGGTCTGGAATAAAATGCTCGAACTGATCGTCATCTCCACCCTCAACGGCGTTCTGTACGGAATGCTGCTGTTCTTGATGGCGAGCGGGCTCACCGTCATCTTCAGCATGCTCGGCGTGCTGAACTTCGCCCACGCCAGCTTCTACATGCTGGGCGCCTTTTTCGGATTTCAGATCAGCCGATGGTTCGGCTTCTGGCCGGCGCTCCTGATCGCGCCGCTGCTCGCAGGCGCCATCGGTGCCGCGGTCGAACGCTTCGGTCTGCGCCGCGTTCACAAGAACGGGCACGTTGCCGAGTTGCTGTTCACCTTCGGCCTTGCTTTCGCGATCGAGGAAATCGTCGGCATCATCTGGGGCAAGGTCCCGGTCGACTACCGCGTGCCGACCCTGCTGGACTTCCCGGCCTTCACGATCTTCTCCACCAACTATCCCGCCTACAAGATGTTCATGCTGGCGGTGTCGATCGTGATCTTCATCGGGCTGCTGCTGGCGCTGAAGAAGACCCGGGTCGGCCTGATCGTGCAGGCCGCGCTGACCCATCCGCACATGGTGGCGCATCTCGGTCATAACGTCGAACGCATCTTCATGCTGGTGTTCGGTGTCGGCACCGCGCTCGCCGCTGTCGCCGGCGTGATCGCCGGCCCTTCGCTGGTGACGCAGTCGAACATGGCGGCGCTGCTCGGGCCCATTCTGTTCGTTGTCGTGGTGGTCGGCGGGCTCGGCTCGCTGCCCGGCGCCTTCATCGCCTCGCTGCTGATCGGGCTGGTGCAGACCTTCGCCGTGTCGATCAACGGCTCGCTCGCCTCGGTGTTCGGACCGCTTGGTCCCGACCTGGCGCAATCCTGGCTCAGCGACATCTGGAACGTGACGATCGCGCAGATCGCTCCGATCATTCCGTATCTGCTGCTTGTGCTGATCCTGATCTTCCGGCCGATGGGGCTGTTGGGAACTCGCGAAACATGACCGACCTCGCTGCTCGCGTGGCGCCGCCACGGCCGGGTGTCTCCGACCGGCTGAAGTTCTACGGAATCTGGATTGGCACCGCCCTGATCCTGCTGCTGCTGCCGAAGGTGTTTTCCTCCGGCGGCTCGCTGACGACCTTCAGCCTGGTAGGCATCTCGATCATCTTCGCGCTGTCCTACAACATCCTGCTCGGCCAGACCGGCATGCTGTCGTTCGGCCACGCGGTTTATTACGGGCTGGGCGGCTTTCTCGCGATCCACACCATCAACTTCCTCGGCTTCAACAAGTGGGCGATCCCGCTGCCGCTGGTGCCGCTGATCGGCGGCCTTGCCGGACTGTTCTTCGCCGCCTTGATCGGCTGGGTGATGACGCAGCGCTCCGGCACGGCGTTCGCGATGATCTCGCTCGGCCTCGCCGAGCTGGTCGCCTCCTCGGCCCTGATCCTGCGCACCTTCTTCGGTGGCGAGGCCGGCATCTCGGCCAACCGCGCCAAGCTGTTCAAGGTGTTCGGGCTGTCGTTCGGCCCGCAGATCCAGATCTACTACATGATCGCGGCCTGGACGCTGATCGCCATGATCGCGATGTATGCGCTGACCCGGACGCCGCTCGGCCGGATGTGCAACGCCGTCCGCGACAATCCGGAACGCGTGCAGTTCGTCGGCTACGATCCGCACGTCGTGCGCTACCTCGCCTTCTGCTTCTCCGGCTTCTTCGCCGGCATCGCCGGCGCGCTGGCGGCGATCAATTTCGAGATCGCCAATTCGGCCTATCTCGGCGCGGTGCAGTCGGGCACCGTGTTGTTCGCCGCCTATATCGGCGGCATCGGCTTCTTCATCGGCCCGATCGTCGGGGCGATCTTTGTCACCGTGCTGTCGCTGGTGCTGAGCGACCTGACCCAGGTCTGGCAGCTGTATTTCGGCCTGTTCTTCATCGCCGTCGTGGTGTTCGCGCCGGGCGGCATCACCGGCCTGCTGATGATGCACCGGCCGCTGATCAAGGCAGGCCTGCTGAGCCGGATGCTGCCGAGCTATCTGCTGGCCGCGCTGCCGACCCTGGCACTGTGCACCGGCCTCATGCTGATGATCGAGACCATCGTGCACTACACCGTCAACCCGCACGAGGATCCGAACCGGGTCGCGTTCGGCGTCCCGTTCAACGCCGCCAGCCCGCTGACCTGGGCCGCATCGGCCGCGCTGATCATCGTCGGGTTCATCCTCGCGAAGATGGCGTGGAAGCGCGTCGCCGAACGCTGGGACACCACGCTGACCGAAGCCCGCGCCAAGGTTCACGCCGCATGACCGCCGCCATCGAACTCACCAACGTCGAAAAAAGCTTCGGCATCACCAAGGTGATCCAGAACGTGACGCTGTCGGTCGCGCAGGGCGAGCGCCACGCGCTGATCGGCCCGAACGGCGCCGGCAAGTCCACCACGTTCAACCTGATCAGTGGCTACATGAAGCCGACGTCGGGCAGCATCCTGCTGCGCGGCGAGGAAATCTCCGGGCTGCGGCCCTTCCAGATCAACCGCCGTGGCCTTTCGCGCTCGTTCCAGGTCACCAACGTGTTCGCCAACATGACGGTGTGGGAGAATCTGCGCTGCGCCGTGCTGTGGGCGACCGGGCACCGCTACGCATTCTGGAAGAACGTCGACAACCTGCCGGAGGTTCGCGAGCGCACCGCACAGATCCTGGAAGACATCCACCTCACCTCGCGCCGCGACATTCCGGCCGGCCTCCTGACCTACGCCGAGCAGCGCGCGCTGGAGATCGGCATCACCATCGCGGGCGGCGCCAACGTGATCCTGCTCGACGAGCCGACCGCCGGCATGAGCAACGCCGAGACCGAGCGCGCGGTGTCGCTGATCCGGCGGCTCACCGAAGGCCGCACGCTGCTGATCGTGGAGCACGACATGAGCGTGGTGTTCGGCCTCGCCGACCGCATCTCGGTGCTGGTCTATGGCCAGGTGATCGCCTCCGGCACGCCGGAGGAGATCCGCGGCAATCCCAAGGTCAAGGAAGCCTATCTCGGCGAGGAGGCGGCCTGATGCTCGAGATCAAGGACCTGCACGCGTATTACGGCAAGAGCCACATCCTGCAGGGCGTCGACATGCAGATCGGCGCCGGCGAAGTGGTCAGCCTGCTCGGCCGCAACGGCGTCGGCCGCTCCACCACCGTCAAGGCGGTGATGGGCGAAGTGCCGCCGCACGGCACGATCCTGTTCAAGGGCAAGAATATCGCCGGGCTGCCGAGCTACAAGATCGCGCATCTCGGCCTCGGCTACGTGCCGGAGCATCGCGACATCTTCCCGGGCCTGACGGTTCGTCAGAACCTGATGCTCGGCGTCAAGAACCCGCGCAATCCCGGCAAATGGCGGCTGGACGACATGCTCGACATGTTCTCCAACCTCAAGGCCCGCGCCGACACGCCGGCCGGCGTGCTGTCCGGCGGCGAAAAGCAGATGCTGACGATCTGCCGAACGCTGATGGGCGATCCCGAACTGGTGATGATCGACGAGCCGACCGAAGGCCTGGCGCCGCTGATCGTCCAGCAGGTCGGCGACCTGATCGCCGAAATCGCCCGCCGCGGCGTCGCCATCCTGCTGGTCGAGCAGAAACTGTCGATCGCGATGCGCATCTCGCACCGGCTCTATGTGATGGGCCACGGCAAGATCGTGTTCGAAGGCACCCCGGACGACCTCAAGGGCAACGCGGCTGTGCGAAAGGAATGGCTGGAGGTGTGAGCCGCCGGTCGCGGCTGCCGGTCTGCACGCTTGGGAGATTGTGCTTGACTTAGAGCGCACTCTAACCTGTAGCAACAGGGCGTCGTGACGGACAGAGCAGGCCATGAAGATCGGAGACCTCGCCCGGCGAACCGGACTGACGGCCCACACGCTGCGCTACTACGAGCGGATCGGGCTGTTGCCTCGCGCCTCGCGCGATGCATCCGGTCAGCGTGACTACGACGCGTCGATCCTGGTCTGGATCGAATTTCTCGGTCGTCTCAAGACCACCGGGATGCCGATCCGGGACATGCTGCGCTACGCCAAGCTGCGCGCCCGCGGCACTGCCACCGAGGATGCCCGGCGCATCCTGCTGGAGCAGCACCGTGCCAAGGTGCAGGCGCATGTCGCCGAACTGAAAACCTGCCTGACCGTCCTCGACACCAAGATCGCCGGCTATGCGGCCGGCGCCAGCAAGGTGGAGACGGACGATGACGCAACTCACAACCGACCAGCACGAACGATACGACCGCGGTCTGCGCGCGCTCGCAGCGATTGACGGCGAAGCCGGCCACAAGGTCGTCGAATCCCTGGCAGAGATCGCGCCGGATTTCGCCCGCTATCTGATCGAGTTTCCGTTCGGCGACATCTGCAGCCGTCCGGGCCTCGATCTGCGCGCGCGGGAGATCGCCACCATCGCCGCGCTGACCGCGATGGGCAACGCCGCGCCGCAGCTCAAGGTCCATATCGAAGCCGGCCTGAATGTCGGACTGAGCCGCGACGAGGTCACCGAGATCATCATGCAGATGGCGGTCTATGCCGGCTTTCCGGCAGCGCTGAACGGCCTGTTCGCCGCGAAGGAGGTCTTCGCGGCCCGCGCGTCCTAAGCCGATCGCGACGCTTCCGTCTGCCGCAAGCGCTCCGTCAGAGTGTTGCCGGTCGGCGCAGCTGCAGCGCGCGGCGGGAGCTCGCTCCGCCTTCCTGAACCGATCTTTCGGGACTAGGATACGGGGAACGCCAGCCGCGCCTTGCGCCGATCGTGAGCCTGAATGCTGCCAGCACCTTTGACGCGAATCACCGACTGGTTTCGCGCCTATGCGGACAATCCCGATCCTCTCGCCGCGACCGGCAATCTCGTTGCCCTCGTGCTCGCCGGCAACGGACCGTTCTATCCCCTGTACGTGGCGTATGTGGCCGGCGTCGGCGGGATGCCGTGGCTGCTGCTGACGCTTCTGTCGGCGCCGTTTTTCTTCGCAGTGCCGGCTCTCGCCCGCATGCATTCGCGCCTCGGGCGCGTGGCGCTATCGCTGTTCGCCACCGGCAACACTGTGTTCTGCACCTGGCTGCTCGGTGAGCCCTCCGGCATCGAATTGTTTCTGCTGCCCTGCGCGATGCTGGCGAGCGTGCTGTTTCGCCCGAGCGAGCGGTTGCTGATGCTGCCGCTCGCCGGATTACCTGTCGCGGCCTACCTTTTTCTCCACGGTCGCTACGGTGCGCCGCCGCACCTCTACCAGGCGGGGGAATATGCCGGGCTGCTGTCGATGAATGCCTTCAGCGCCGCCATGATCTCGATCTTCATCGGCATCGTCGTGTCGCGGCTCTACGCGGATCGGGCCGGCCGCTCCTAGATCGCGAGTCCGCCGCCGCGGCAGACGAATCCCGACACGTTCTGCCTTATCGCTGCCGCCGCCGGCATGCTATCGGAGCGCCGGGTCGATCCGGAATCCTTCGGGTGGCCGCAGCTTCCAGGGATATCGATGGCGAGCGCCGAACGAGACGACGATCAGACCGGCCGGGTCGGCGCAGCACCGCGCCCCGGCGCAAACGCCGAGCGCGGCGCGGGACACTGGTTCGACACGCTGGCGTTCCTGATCGTCGTCGCCGTAGCGGTCGGAATCGCCGGCATGATGCTGGCTGCTTATTATCGGGCGCCCGATCTGCTGTGGCGCGCCTTCTACCACGACCGCAATTCGCACTACAGTTTCGGCCTGGACCTCGCGCTCGCGATCCGCAATCTCGATCCGGCGTGGTTCTTCAGCGAGCTCGAGAAAGCCAAGGTCTGGCCGCCGTTTCATGGACTGGTGCTGAGCGCTGTGCTGCTGATCGGCGGCCCCGACCATCGCCTCGCGATCGTGCCGAGCCTGATCGGCTGGGTCGCCACAATTTCGTTCGTCTGGCTGATCGCTCGCCGGCTGGTCACCGACCGGATCGAGGGTGTGTTCGCTGCGGCGATCGCCGTCATCCTCACCGCCGCCAGCCCGGCATTCCGGCTGATCAGCGCCGACGTCATGTTGGAAGGTCTCGGTGCTGGCCTTTCGGCCGCCGCGCTGTGGGCCTATCTGCGCGCCTTCGCCCAGCCGAACGATGCCCCACGGTGGCGACTGGTCGCGGTTCTGCTGACCGTATTGTTCTTCCATAAAGGCAATTACTGGGGGCTGCTGCTCGCGGCGATGGCGATCGCCTTCGCCTCCGAGCATCATGGCGGCACCTTCCGGCTGGCGAGGACGCTCGGCCGGATCAAGGTCGGTAACCTGATCATCAGCGTGGTTCGGCAGCCGCTGCTGATCCTTGCGGCGCTCATCGCCATCCTGATCGGCTACATCTACGCGCGCGGACCGACCGCGATGGAGCTGTTCGGCAAGTCGGTCTCGCTGTATCCGCCGGAGAACCTGATCACCCTCTCCTACGGGCTGGTGTTTCTGTGGTGGTCGCTGCTGTGGTGGCGCAACAAGGCGGCGATCGACGCCGCGCTCGGCGTGCCGGGACGCGCGCTGCTGTACTGGCACCTGACCCCGATCGCGATCTCGTTCCTGTTGCCGCACCGCTTGTCGCGCTTTCTGTGGTTCGTCGGCCCGGCGAACAATCCCGACCCGAATGCGACGTTGTGGACCAGTGCCCAATTCTACTGGCAGGTATTTGCGGACAGCTTCCACGCGTCGCCTGCGATTGCGCTGCCTGTCGCGGCGTTGGCGCTGATCGGCCTGCTAGGCCTTCCCCGCCTCGCGCCCGGGGCGCGCGTGGTGTTTCTGTTCGCCATCGTCGCCTGGGCCGGTGTGGTGATTCATCCGCAGCATCAGGGCCGCTTCATGTCGACCTGGCTGTTCGCGGTGTGGATCTGTTCCGGCGTCGGCGCCGCGCTGCTGCTACGCCGGTTGCGCGGCGCGCTGTCGCCCTGGGTGAGGGGAATCGTCGCCGCCGCGGCCGTGGCGTCGCTGCTCGCCGTCACCATCGGTCGTCCGATCCCGAGCGCCGCTTACATCGCCGCGATCCATCCGACCGAGGGGCCGACCGATCTCGATCTCGTCCGCCCCTATCTTCCCGAGCTTGACGGCACCAGCGAAGTCGCCGTGTTCACCACCTTCGGCGCCAGCAAGCTGTTCGCCTGGGTGATCCGCGAGCGTTGCCGCTGCCACCGCGTCGTCGACGATCCGTATATCGACAACCAGCCCTCGCGGGAGGACGTCCGAAAGCTGATGACCGAGCGCGTTGCGCAGTCCACCGCCGACGTCGTCGTCATCATCGACGCGCCCGACAGCCGCTATTCGCTACCCTGGGCAGGCTGGGAGTATCCGCGGATGGTCGGGATCGTCGACGCCATGGCCGAGCAGACACGCTACAAGCGAACGGCGACTTACGAGCTGCCCGATCAGCAGGGCCGCGCGACCATCTGGCGGCGTTCTGATAGGTGACCTTGCTGCATTGCAGCACGAACGAACTGCAGCATGCGGCAAGAGGTCGCCGCCGCCGGAATCAGTCCGATCGCCAGCATCAGTAGTGGCCCGCTTGCGTCCAGTGTCTTTCCCCAGGCTAAAATAGTCGAATATCATCAGCCATTCGGCTGATATAAGGTTCGAACGGCGGATCAACCGCCGGATAAGGCGCGCAAAAGCGCCGGGAGCATCACAGACCGCAAATGCGGCGGATGCTCGGGGAGGAGCAGGCTTGGAACACGCGTTAGAAGTGCGCAATGTGTCCCTTCGTTTCGGCGGCGTCCGCGCGCTGAGCGAGGTGAGCTTTGCCGTGAACGACGGCGAGCTGTTTTCGATCATCGGCCCCAACGGCGCCGGCAAGACGTCGATCGTCAACTGCATCTCCGGCCGCTACCGGCCGACCGAAGGCCAGCTGCTCTATCATGGCCGCGATATCACCGCGCTGAAGCCGAACGCGCGCGCCCCGCTCGGCATCGGCCGCACCTTCCAGAACCTCGCGCTGTTCCACCATATGAGCGTGCTCGACAATATCATGGTCGGCCGCCACCATTTGCTGAAGAACAACTTCCTCACCGGTGCGCTGTACTGGCTCGGCGCGCGGCGCGAGGAGTTGCAGCACCGCCACAAGGTCGAGGAGATCATCGACTTCCTCGACCTGCAGTCGGTGCGCAAGGCGACCGCCGGCACCCTCTCCTATGGCCTGCGCAAGCGCGTCGAGCTGGCGCGCGCGATGGCGCTGGAGCCGAAGCTGATCCTGCTCGACGAGCCGATGGCCGGCATGAACTTCGAAGAGAAGGAGGACATGGCCCGCTACATCGTCGATCTCAACGAAGAGTTCGGCATGACGGTGGTGATGATCGAGCACGACATGGGCGTGGTGATGGATATCTCCAACCGTGTCGTCGTGCTGGATTTCGGCCGCAAGATCGCCGAAGGCGAGCCGGCCGCGGTGCTGGCCGATCCACACGTCAAGCGGGCCTATCTCGGCGAGGAAGACGAGGTTCTGACCGATCCGGACGACGCGCCGGCTCATTCCGCTGCGGAGCGCGTCGCATGATGGACTATGCCGGCCGCGTCGCGGCAGCCGACACTTTCCCCAAGCTGCTTCGTCTCAACGCCCGCGAATTCGGCGACGCCATCGCGTTGCGCGAAAAGGATCTGGGGCTGTGGCGGGAATTCACCTGGGCCGACTATCAGGCCCGCGTGCATGATTTCGCGCTCGGCATGGTCGAGCTCGGCCTGGGCAAAGGCGACGTCATCGGCATCATCGGCGACAACCGGCCGGACTGGGTGTCGGCCGAGATCGCCACCCACGCGATCGGCGCGATGAGCCTTGGCCTCTATCGCGACGTACTCGACGAGGAAGCCGAATATCTGCTGAGCTACGGCGAGGCCCGGCTGGTGTTCGCCGAGGACGAGGAGCAGGTCGATAAGCTGCTGACGCTCGCCGAGCGCGTGCCGAACCTTCAGCACATCGTCTATTCCGACCCCCGCGGGATGCGGAAATACGACGATCCGCGGCTGCTGCCGGCCGATACGCTCGCCGCGATGGGCCGCGCCCGCGCCCAGCGCGAGCCGGGGCTGTACGATCGGCTGGTCGATGCAACGCAAGGCGAGGACGTCGCGATCCTCTGCACCACCTCGGGCACCACCGCGCATCCCAAGCTGGCGATGCTGGCGGCCGGCCGCGTCCTGAAGCATTGCGCGACGTATTTGTCGTTCGATCCGAAGGGCCCGGACGACGAGTACGTGTCTGTGCTGCCGCTGCCGTGGATCATGGAGCAGGTCTACGCGCTCGGCAAAGGGCTGCTGTGCCGGATGAAGGTCAACTTCGTCGAAGAGCCCGACACGATGATGAACGACTTCCGCGAGATCGCCCCGACCTTCGTGCTGTTCGCACCGCGGGTCTGGGAAGGCATCGCCGCGGACGTGCGCGCACGGGTAATGGACGCCTCGCCGCTAAAGCAGCGATTGTACGACACCGGCATGAAGGCCGGCCTTGCCGCGCTCGAGCAAGGTAGGCACTCGGCCTTCGCCGACGCCGTGCTGTTCCGCGCGCTGCGCGACCGGCTCGGCTTCACGCGGCTACGCTCGGCCGCGACCGGCGGCGCCGCGCTCGGGCCGGACACCTTCCGGTTCTTTCGCGCCATGGGCGTGCCGCTGCGCACGCTGTACGGCCAGACCGAGCTGCTCGGCGCCTATACGCTGCATCAACCCGACGCAGTCGATCCCGACACCACCGGCGTGCCAATGGGATCGGAGATCGAGATCAAGGTGCTGAACCCCGACGTGCAGGGCATCGGCGAGATCGTGGTGCGACATCCCAACATGTATCTCGGCTACTACAAGAACGAGGAGGCCTCCGCCGCCGACATGAAGGACGGCTGGATGCACTCCGGCGACGCCGGCTATTTCAACCCGAGCGGCCAGCTCGTCGTCATCGACCGCATCAAGGATCTCGCCGAGACCTCGCATGGCGAAAAGTTCTCGCCCCAGTACATCGAGAACAAGCTGAAATTCTCGCCCTATGTGGCCGAGGCCGTGGTGCTGGGCGCCGGGCGGGATCATCTCGCGGCAATGATCTGCATCCGGTACTCGATCATCTCGAAATGGGCCGAGAAGAAGCGGATCGCCTTCACCACCTATTCGGACCTCGCCTCGCGCTCCGAGGTCTACGAGCTGCTGCGCGGCGAGGTCGAAACCGTCAACGCTACTCTGCCGACCGCGCAGCGCATCAGCCGTTTCCTGCTGCTCTACAAGGAACTCGACGCCGACGACGGCGAACTCACCCGCACTCGCAAGGTGCGCCGCTCGGTCATCAACGAGAAGTACGGCGACATCATCGACGGCATTTACGGCGGCAAGGCCGAGATTCCGGTCGACACCGTGATCCAATTCCAGGACGGCACCACCCAGCGCATCCGGACCTCGCTGAAGGTGGTCGATTTAGGCAGCGGCCAAGCTCATGTGGAGGCGGCGGAATGAAGCCGGTCCTCTCCGCCGTCATGGCCGGGCTCGTCCCGGCCATCCACGAACAGCGCCCGCGGCCAGACGTGGATGCCCGGGACAAGCCCGGGCACGACGTGGAAAAGGCGAATTCAAAAGCCGACGCGCGCACGGAGGCGACCGAGTGAGCACGGCAGCGCAACTTATGAAGGCGTCATACGCGGGCTCGACCCGCGTATCCATCATCCGAACAGGATGGATTGCGGGGTCAAGCCCAGCAAAGACGAAGTGGGAATCAAGATGAACTCGCATCTCCTGATCCAGCTTCTCGTCAACGGCCTCGTGGTCGGCACGCTGTACGGCGTCGTGGCGATGAGTTTCGTGCTGATCTACAAGGCGACGCAGGTCGTCAATTTCGCGCAGGGCGAACTACTGCTGATCGGCGCCTGGGTGTGCTGGACGCTGCTCACCAAATATCAGGTGCCGTTCTATCTCGGCATGCCGATCACGCTCGTGTTCATGTTCGTGTTCGGCATCGCGATCCAGATCGTGGTGCTGCGGCCAATGATCGGCGAGCCGATCATTTCGGTGATCATGGTGACGATCGCGCTGTCGACCGTGTTTCAGGCCGCCCTGAAGTGGATCTACGGCGTCAATCCGCAGCCGTTCCCGCAGATCTTCAGCAGCCAGTCGGTGTCGTTCGCCGGCTTTCAGCTACAGACGGTCTACGTCATGAGCCTCATCGTTTCGCTGGCGATGATGGTCGGCATGGCTTGGTTCTTCAAAGTGTCGAAATACGGCCTCGCGATGCGCGCCACCGCGTTCAACCAGCAGGTGGCGCAGTCGCTCGGGATTTCGGTGAAGAGCGTGTTCGCGATGGCCTGGGCGATCTCTGCGACGGTGTCGGCAGTCGCTGGCGTCGTTGTCGCCGTGGTCAACGGCGTGTCGTCGGGCCTGTCGGCCTACGGCATCAAGGTGTTTCCGGCGGCGATCCTCGGCGGGCTCGACTCGATCGGCGGCGCCGTGCTCGGCGGCATCATCATCGGCCTTCTCGAAAACATCGCCCAGTATGTCGACAGCGAATATCTGCACTGGGGCAATCTCTACGAAATCGCGCCGTTCTACGTGCTGATCATCATTCTGATGATCAAGCCCTACGGCCTGTTCGGCACCAAGGACATCGAGCGTATCTGATGGCGAATGCTTCTCTCATCCCCGCCGGCGACTTCCGCTCGTCCTACGCCGCCGACACCACGATCTTCCCGACCAAAACCAGCCGCAACATGGCGATCTTGGGCGTGGTGCTGATCGCCTTCGCACCGCTGGTACTGTCGGGCTACTGGCTCAGCATCCTGATCCAGATCGGCATCTTCGGCATCGCGGCGCTCGGGCTCAACATTCTGGTCGGCTTCACCGGCCAGATCTCGATCGGCCACGCCGCCTTCTTTCTGCTCGGCGCCTACACCTCGGCCTATCTCAACAACAATCTGCCGATCCCGGTGTTCTTCACCATCCCGCTCGCCGGTGTCGTCACCGCACTGGTCGGCCTGATCTTCGGCCTGCCGGCAGCACGACTGAAAGGTCTGTACCTCGTCATCGCCACGCTGGCGGCGCAGTACATCCTGATCGACTTCTTCTCGCGCGCCGAATGGTTCTCCGGCGGCTCGGTGCCGGCCTCGGCCAACCCGTTCTCGCTGTTCGGCTACACGCTGCGCGGCGACAAGCAATATTTCTACGTGGTGCTGGCCTATCTCTTGGTCAGCTACATTCTGGTCACCAATCTGATGCGCACCCGTGACGGCCGCGCGCTGGTGGCGGTGCGCGACCATTATCTCTCCGCCGAGATCATGGGCATCAACCTCACCAAATATCGCACGCTGTCGTTCGGCCTCGCTGCGTTCTTCGCCGGCATCGCCGGCGCGCTGTATGCCCACTACCAGCTCGTCGTCTCCAACGAGGGCTTCGGCATCGAGCGCTCGATCCTGTTCCTGGCGATGATCATCATCGGTGGCATCGGCTCGATCTCGGGCACGCTGATGGGCACGGCCTTCGTGGTGCTGCTGCCGGAGGCGATGGAGTGGATCAGCATGGAACTGAAGGGCAGCGCGATCGACCGGGCGCTGCTGCTCAACAACAACCTGACTTTCCTGCGTGAAATCGCGATCGGCCTGATCATCATCGCCTTCCTGGTGTTCGAGCCGGACGGGCTCGCGCATCGCTGGCGGCAGATCAAGGCGTATTGGAAACTCTACCCGTTCTCGCATTGAACGGGCCGACGACGGACGCACGAGCAGACTTCAATAAGAAAGACACTGGAGGAGAACACCAATGACGATGAAATCCCTTTTGAGCACCGCCGCGATGGCGCTGATCATTGCCGGCGCTTCGGCGACCGCGCAGGCGCAGATCGCGATCGGCCATCTCGCCGATTATTCCGGCGGCACGTCCGACGTCGGCACGCCGTACGGCCAGGCCGTCGCCGACACCTTCGCCTGGGTCAACAAGAACGGCGGCGTCGGCGGCAAGCAGCTCAGCGTTGACACCAACGACTACGGCTATCAGGTGCCGCGCGCGATCGCGCTGTACAAGAAATGGTCGGGCGGCGACAAGGTCGCAGCGATCATGGGCTGGGGCACCGCCGACACCGAGGCACTGACCGGCTTCCTCGCCAACGACAAGATCCCCGATCTGTCGGGCTCCTACGCGGCGGCGCTGACCGATCCGGAAGGCAGCAGCGGCAAGGCCAAGCCGGCGCCGTACAACTTCTTCTACGGCCCCTCCTACTCCGACGCGTTGCGTGCCGAATTGATGTGGGCGGCGGAGGACTGGAAGGCGAAAGGCAAGTCCGGCGCACCGAAATTCGTCCACATGGGCGCCAACCATCCCTACCCGAACGCGCCGAAGGCCGCGGGCGAGGCGCTCGCCAAGGAGCTCGGCTTTGAGGTGCTGCCGCCGCTGGTGTTCGCGCTGGCGCCGGGCGACTACTCGGCGCAGTGTCTGTCGCTCAAGAGCTCGGGCGCCAACTACGCGTATCTCGGCAACACCGCTGCGTCGAACATTTCCGTGATGAAGGCCTGCAAGGCCGCCGGCGTCGACGTGCAGTTCATGAGCAACGTCTGGGGCATGGACGAGAACGCCGCGAAGACCGCCGGCGATGCCGCCGACGGCGTCATCTTCCCGCTGCGCACCGCGGTCGCCTGGGGCGGCAGCGCGCCCGGTATGAAGATCGTCGAAGAGGTCTCGAAGATTTCCGATCCGTCCGGCAACGTCTATCGCCCGGTACATTACGTCGCCGCGGTGTGCTCGGCGCTGTACATGAAGGAAGCGATCGACTGGGCCGCCAAGAACGGCGGCGCCACCGGTGAGAACGTCCGCAAGGGCTTCTACCAGAAGAAGGACTGGGTCCCGGCCGGGATGGACGGCGTCTGCAATCCGTCGACCTGGACCGACAAGGACCACCGCGGCACCACCAAGGTCGACCTGTATCGCGCCAAGGTGTCCGGCCCGACCGACGGCGACCTCAAGGACCTGATCGCCAAGGGCACCATCAAGCTCGAAAAGGTCAAGACCGTCGACCTGCCGCGCAAGCCGGAATGGCTGGGCTGGTGAGCTGAAAGCGCGGCTGCAGCCGCGGCGTAACGGCGAGGAACGTGCGCGCCGCGTCGCCCGGAGCCGCGGCGTCGCGACGTAAACAACCGTCATCCCCCGCGCATGCGGGGGATCCAGTACGCCGCAGCGTCAACGTTCAACGACGGGCGCTCTGGAATACGGGGGCGCCCGCTTTCGCGGGCGATGACGCCGGGAGTGGGTCGAGCACCATCCCCCACGACCAAGTTCAGCGAGTCGAGAACGTAGGACCGATCATGACCGAAGCCGCCGCACTCGATCGACCGAAGCCGGGCGTGGGCGCCTCCGCCCCGCTGCTCAGCGTCAGCAACATCGAGGTCGTCTATGACGACGTCATCCTGGTGCTGCGCGGGCTCAGCCTCGAGGTGCCGCAGGGCGCGATCGTGGCACTGCTCGGGGCCAATGGCGCCGGCAAGTCGACGACGCTGAAGGCGATCTCCGGGCTGCTGAAGACCGAGGACGGCGAGGTGACGCGGGGCGAGATCGTGTTCGACGGCGAACGGATCGACGGCATCGATCCGGACAAGATCGTTCGCCGCGGCATCTTTCAGGTGATGGAGGGCCGGCGCATCGTCTCCGACATGACGTCGCTGGAGAATTTGCGGCTCGGCGCCTTCACCCGCAGCGACCGCGAGGTCGGCCGCGACATCGAGATGGTCTACAACTACTTCCCGCGGCTGAAGGAGCGCACCGGCCTCGCCGGTTACCTCAGCGGCGGCGAGCAGCAGATGCTGGCGATCGGCCGCGCGCTGATGGCCCGACCGAAGATGATCCTGATGGACGAGCCCTCGATGGGCCTTTCGCCGCTGCTGGTGAAAGAGGTGTTCGCGATCATCAAGCAGATCAACCGCGACCTCGGCGTCACCATCCTGCTCGTGGAGCAGAACGCCCGCGCCGCCCTCTCGGTCGCGAGCCACGGCTACATCATGGAGCAGGGCAAGGTCGTGCTCGACGGCACCGCCGACGAACTACGCGACAACGAGGACGTCAAAGAGTTCTACCTCGGCGGCGCCGGCGACCAGCGCAAGAGCTTCAAGAATCTGAAAAGCTTCAAGCGGCGCAAGCGCTGGCTGTAATCGCAGGCCGGCTATTTGTCGCCGCCGACAATCGCCAGCATCGTGTCCAGGCGCGCGTCCCAGGAGTTTCTGGTGAGGACCGGATGGTCGAGCGGGAGCACGGCGTCCCCGGGATGGTCGAGCGCGGCCTGCACTTGCGCTTCGAACTCCTCCGCGTCGAACGCGACGCGATGAACAGCGCGATACTCGGCGAGCGCTGGCAACGCCGTCGCCACGACCGGGAGTCCCGCGGCGAGATACTCAAAGAACTTCATCGGAAACATCGCGCGGCTGTAGTCGTTGATTTGCTGTGGCAGCAGCGCGACGTCGGCACCGCGCAGATAGTCCGGAAGATCCGCATAAGGCCGCCAGCCGAGGAAGTGCGCATTGGGCATCGCCCGCATCTTCGCGATGATCGGATCCCTCTGCCCCTCCCGCTCATCGCCGATCACGACGAGATGCCAATCCGGACGCGCCTGCGCCAGACGCGCGAGCAGCCCGAGGTCGATCTTGAAGTCCGACAGCGCTCCGACATAGATCAGACGCGGCGTCGGGATCTCCGAGAGGTCTGCGGGTAGCGGCCGGTCCAGACGGGCTGAACCGAAATGCTCGATGTCGGCCACGTTGTTGAAGTAGTGCGTCCGCGCTCCGGCGATCTCGCGGCAATGCGCTTCCAGCGCCAGGCTCGTCACGAACACATGATCGGCCCGCTGCAACAGCCTCCGCTCGACCGCGTGGTATTCGGCCTTGTCCACGCCCGGGATCGCGCCGAGATCGTCGACCGAGTGATACACGATGGCGCTCGGCTGCACCGCCTCTGCCGCTTCCAGCATGTACGGATGGTAGGTCCACACGATGGGGTGTTTTGCCTTGCGCCGGCGCAGCCATGATTGAATGCGGACCGCCAACTGCCAACGGTTGAAGAGGCTCACCGCGGCATAACGCTGTCCCAGCGGCACGGTCAGCGGCGAGAACACCCACAGGTTAGGCTTCACCTCGCGGATCGGGGCCGTTCCCCGCTGCAGCCGGGCAACGATGCGCCGGAGATCCATGGCGTTGAGGCCCGGCCGACGGATCCCGACGGTCTCGACATAGAGAACCTGATATCCGCGATCAGCCAGACGGCTCGCGATATGCTGCTTGTTCGTCCAGTACGGCGAATCCCAATCCGCGGTAGAGAACAGCACGACGGTTTTCGAATTGGCTGCGACCATGGTTCCGCGGCGGATAAGCGCGCAAGGCGCCTCGGCACCCCTCGCGGCCAGACCTGATGCAATCCGCAACGTCTGACGAGAGCGATTCGTCCAGGTCCGGCTGCTGCTCGAGCCTTACTCGCATCTGCCGGCCAGGCCCGCAAGCGCCTCGCTCAGCTTCGAATACCGAGCCCTATCGGCACCCCAGCACCACAACCTATGGTTACAATATACCGTTGACGCATAGTAAATGCAGAACTATCGAGGGCTCTTGTTTGCAAATTTCAGAATGTTTTGACGCGACGAGAGGCCTGCGATGGTTACGGCCAAGGAACAGCTGTTTCGAGACGGGTGGCACCCCGTCGAAACTCACGGCAATCTGGCGTGGCGCTGGTCCAGTAAAGTCTCGCAGCTTCAAGTGCCGGCGGAGGCCGGTCGCTATCTGCTGATCGACTACGCACGCCCTGAATCCTTTGGCAGTACCGATTGTAAAGTCATCGGCCCTTCCGCCGACGCCTCGCTCGACGTCCCACTGGGGCGCGGCAAGCTACTGATCGATCTGGCTCACTTGCAAGCGCGCTCCGGTGACGTTCTGCAATTCGACCTGTCGGCTCCGGTGCGTCCGGATGGCGATCCGCGGGATCTTGGTCTCATGGTGTTTGACGTCGATACGCCCTCGAACGAGGCGATCAACCGTTACAAGCGTGAGGTTGGCCTTCGCGAACTCCCCCTGCGAGCCGACTATACGCCGAGCGAGCTGACGATCGCGGTGAGCGACAAGTGCAATCTGCGCTGCGTCACCTGCTTCGCGCATCACGCGCAGGAGGGCGACAACAACGCGAACTATGATGATTTCCCGCCGGAGTGGATTCCGAAGATCAAGGACGCCGCGATGGGGGCCGCGCGCATCCAAATTCACGGCGGCGCCGGCGAGCCGCTGATGGCACGCAAATTCTGGGACTGGTTCACGCTGCTCGAAGACAATCCCAGTGCCAAGATCGAGTTCAATACCAATGGCCTGACGCTCAATCCGAAGAACATCGAGCGGCTATTGCAGTACAACGTCGATCACATCAGCGTCTCGTTCGATGCCGCGACGCCGGAGACCTACGCCAAGATCCGAGGCGGTGACTTCACGCGGCTGCTGAACAACATGCGCTCGCTGGTGGCACAGCGAAAGGCGGCGCGCCATCCGATCCGCGTTCTGTTCAACATGACGGTGAACAAGACCAACGCGGCTGACGCTCCCCAGTTGGTTCGCCTCGCACACGACATCGGCGTCGACGGCGTGGAGCTCTATCATCTGAACTCCGGTGACGCCTTCGACTGGACCGTGGTCAAGGCCGGGCACACCTTCGATTACCGGGATAATCTGCCGGAACGCAATGTGGAACTGATCCGGCCCTTTATCGAACAAGCCCGCGCGTTGGCGGACAAACTGAAGATCTACCTGTTCGTCGACCCGCGATTCCAAGTGACGCTCTACGGCCGCGCCGACGAGACCTCGACCGAGATGCCCGATTACAGCGAATGCCGCGCGCCGTGGCATTGGCTCGCGCTGGAAGTGAACGGCGGCGTCAAACCCTGCTGCATGGCCGCCAAGCCGATTGGCAACCTCAAGGACAACTCGGCGCTCGAGATCTGGAACGGCCCGGCGATGCAACGTCTGCGCAAGAACATCACGGAGAACCGGTTCGATCCGATCTGCATAGGCGCAAGCTGCCGCTACGTGATGAAGCCCCAGACCAACGACACCAGCCTGGCGGGGCTGAAACGCAAAATCCAGGAGCTGACTGCAGCCCGCAACCGGGAGAAGCAACGCGCCGACGAGTTGGAGAGCTCCCTGTCCTGGCGCGTGACAAGGCCCCTGCGGTTGATCAGCAAGACGCTTGGGCTTTATCGTCGGAGAACCGGCATCTCCTGATTGCTGCGGAACACGAACCGCTGCGCCGTTCGCGCGACCGCAGGGTCAGCCTAGAACCTGTTCCGCCTCATGCACGGCACAGAACACGTGGTAGAACGTCGATGCCGGCACGGCATCGACAAGCGAACGTCCGCTCTGATCGAACTGATCGTACCAGCCCCCGCGCACCGGGTGGCAGAGATAGTTGCTGTACAGGCTCTGCAACGCCGTACGCGCAGCCTGCTCCGCCCCCGCCACGCCATGCTGGGCCTGGGCCAGCCAAGCCTTCGCGAGTTCGGTCTGCGGCCAGCAGCGGCGGGTCGATTTGGTGATGACACCCTCGGCGTTGCCTTCATCGACCAGACAGCCTGAGGCGTCCTGATAGCGCAAGGTTGACGTCAGCAGTTGCTCTCGGTACGCGGCGGTGTCGTGTCCGCTGATCCGCTGATACTCTTTCAGCAGCCAGGTCCATTCGGCCTGATGACCCGGCTCGACGCATACCGGCTCGATCATGGTCCAGTCGGTCTCGAAGTACTCACCCAGCACACAGCGCTGCTGATCGTAGAAGCGGCTGGTGAACAGCGCGAACAACTCACCCGCAAGATTCCGGAATGCCACATCGCCGGTGGCGTCGAATGCGGCGATCATGGCTTCCAGCAGATGCATGTGCGGATTCTGCCGACGTGGCAGCGCGTCCGGCAGACTCTCCCGGTAGCCGCCGCTCTCGGACCGCATCGGACCGTCGAGGAATGCCGTGAGTTCATCGATCTCGCCGCGCACCTGCGCATCCTGGTCCAGGGCATAGACATTCGACAGCGCGAGCAGAACAAAAGCGTGGTCGTAACAGTCGCGCCGACTGTCCAATGTTGTGCCATCAGGCCCGAGCGTGTGGACATAGCCAGGCTTGCCGTCCCGCCCCTTCGCCTTGCTCAGGAGATAGTCGAGCCCTTTCAGCGCCAGCGCCCGGCCTTCTGGGTACCAGCCGCATTGCGCCGCCTTGGCGAAGCAGTAGATCTGCCGGGCCTGCACGCGCACCCGCCGAGTCGCGTCGAGATCGGGGCGTCCGAATTGATCGAGCCGCTCCACAAAACCGCCGCGTGTATCGTCCCACCCGACGCCGGACCACAACGGCAAAGCATGCTCGATGATCGTCGATTTCAGCGTTGCGACGATGTCACACTCGTCCTTCGAAGCGCAGGGCTGCTGCATTTCCATCCATTCGATCAGGAACGCGATCATACTTCCAGCGGGCCACCCTTAACACGGCGGCCGATCACCGGGATAGATCCCGATGGCGGCGTTATCGGGCCGGATCGGGCTGAAAATGCCCCTGTTTCCCCGGGACCGATATGCTAAACACCCCCTACCTTTCCGACGAGCGCGACCCATCCCCCGGGAATCGCGAGCCTTGCGAGGCCCTATGACATCGCAGATTATTCCGGTCATCATGTGCGGCGGTGCTGGTACGCGACTTTGGCCAGCGTCCCGCGAAAGCATGCCCAAGCAGTTCATCGCGATGTTCTCCGAACGCTCGACGTTCCAGGAGACCGCACTGCGGGTGGTCGGCAATGCGTTGTTCGGCAAGCCGATCGTCGTCACCAGCACCGATTTTCGTTTCGTGGTGGCCGATCAGCTGCAGGAAATCGGCGTCGAGGCCGACATCGTGCTCGAACCGTTTCGTCGCGACTCCGGACTGGCCGTCGCGGTCGCCACGGTGCTGGGATTGCGGCGCTCGCCCGATGCGATCCTGCTGATCCTTGCATCCGACCATGCCATCAAGGGGGTCGAGGCGTTTCACACGGCGTGCGCCGACGCGCTCCCGGCCGCGCAGGCCGGCAACATCGTCACCTTCGGCGTGGTGCCCTACGAGCCGGCAACCGGCTACGGTTATCTCAAGCCCGGCCTTCCGTTCGGCGATGGCCCCGTGCGCAAGCTCGACAAGTTCGCCGAGAAGCCGACGCGCGAAATGGCGGAGCAATACATCGCGGACGGCTATCTGTGGAACAGCGGCAACTTCCTGTTCCGCGCCGACACCATGCTGGGCGAACTCGGCCGGTTCCAGCCCGAATTGGCGGTGGCGGCCGAAGGCGCCGTCGATGCCGCGATCAAGGATCTCGACTTCGTGCGTCTCGCCAAGGCTCCATTCGAAAGCGCGCCCAAGATTTCGATCGACTACGCGGTGATGGAAAAGACCGACCGCAGCGCGGTCCTCGCGGTCGATTTCGGCTGGTCGGACCTTGGCAGCTGGGAAGCGATCTGGGCGAATGCCGCACAGGACGGCGCCGGCAACGCGCTGTCGGGCCGCTGCGAGGTAGTCAACGTCAAGAACGCGATCGTTCACAGTGACGAGTCGATCCTGACCACCGTGATCGGTCTCGAAGAGGTTGTGGTGATCGCCTCGGCCGATGCGGTGCTGGTGGCGCCGCGCGGCATCACCAGCGAGATCAAGGTTCTGGTCGAAAAGCTGAAGGCTGCCGGCCGCACGGAGGCCACCGAACATCGGCGAATCTATCGGCCCTGGGGCTATTACGAGACGCTGAATCTTGGCGGTCGGCACCAGGTCAAGCGTATCCTGGTTAAGCCGGGCCAGCAGTTGTCGCTGCAGCGCCATTTCCACCGTTCCGAGCATTGGGTCGTGGTCCACGGCACCGGCCAGATCACCATCGGCGACGAGATCCAGATGCTGCACGAGAACCAGTCGACCTATATCCCGGCCGGTGCCGTTCATCGTCTGGCCAACCCTGGCCGGATTCCGCTGGAGTTGATCGAGGTCCAGGTCGGCTCATATCTCGGCGAAGACGACATCGTTCGCCTCGAGGACGCCTACAACCGCGTCGATTAGTTCGGCCGTCAGCGAGGCTTCGGTCGATGCGCATTCTGCATTGCTACAAGATCTATCGTCCGGAGGTGGAAGGCGGCATTCCGGAAGTGATGTCGCAATTGCTCGGCCTGCGAGATTTTGGTGACAGCAGCGCCATCCTGACCGCCCGGCGCCGTGGCTGGGGACGCCGCTACGCGCTCGATGGCGCCGAGATTCGCGCGGTCGGATCGTTCGGAGAATCGCTGTCGATGCCGCTCGCGCCGCACTATCCGCTGGTTCTGTCGCAAGCGGCCAAATCCTGCGACGTCCTTGCGCTGCACGCGCCCTTCCCACTCAACGACCTCGGGCTGGCGCTTGGCGTCCCCGACGATCTCGCCGTCGTGGTGCACTGGCACGCCGAAATCCTGGGCCGACGGGCGATCGTCAAGCTGCTGGCGCCTGTGATCCGTCATACGTTGGCCCGCGCCGACCACATCGTGGTATCGGACCAGAGCATCACCGACAGGTCCGACTTTCTGACGCCGCATGTCAAGAAATGCACGATCATTCCCTATGGCGTGCGGCCCGAGGAATGGTCCGAACTCGATGCCGACCAGGCGCGACGGGCCGTGGAGCTGCGCGCCAGATATCCCCGGCTGATGATCTCGATGGGGCGGCTGGTGCCCTACAAGGGTTATCCGGTTCTGCTCGAAGCGCTGCGGGACATCGAGGGGCATCTCGTGGTGATCGGTGATGGCAGTGACCGCGAAGCGCTGGCGCAGCTCGCCTCCGACCTCGGCGTCGCCGATCGCGTGACCTTCACCGGCCTGCTGCCGCGGGACGACATGAAGGTCTACCTGCACGCGGCGCGCGTGTTCGTGCTGCCCTCGGTCACCGAGGCCGAGGCATTCGGCATCGTGCAGATCGAGGCGATGTCCGCAGGATTGCCGGTCGTCAACACGACGGTGCCCACCGCGGTCCCGAAGATCGCGCGCGACGGGCTCGAAGGCCTCAGCGTCCCCCCGCGGGATCCCGTCGCGCTGGCGGAGGCAATCCGGCGGCTGCTCGACGACCCCGAGCTCGCAGACCGGTTCGGGCGCGCCGGACGCGAGCGTGTCGCCAGAGAATATTCCCAGAGCGTGTTTCTCGGCCGGATCTCGGCGGTGTATTCCTCAGCGCTTTCAAAGCGTCGCGGCCGGGCAAGTCCGGCCCCCAATGAGGTCTTGACTTGACCGCCCCGAACCGGCATCTGCCCTCGCAGCACCGCAAAACATCAGCATTTCGAGCGACTTCCGATCGCCGATGCTGGCCGGCCTCCCCCTTCTGATCGACTGGAACGGCCCATGACAGCCGACACGACCTCGACGCCGCCGCGACCCGCGCGCCGCCGCGATTTTTCGCTGAGGCAGTATTTCGACCTGGTGACGACCCTGACCCAGAAGGAGGTCAAGGTCCGCTACAAGAACAACGTGCTCGGCTATCTGTGGTCGGTCGCCAATCCGCTGGCCTCGGCGATGGTGTTCTACTTCGCCCTCCAGGTCATCATGGCCACCAACGTGCCGAATTACGTTGTGTTTCTGATCATCGGCCTGTTCTCCTGGCAGTGGTTCAGCAACTACCTGATCGGCGCTAGCGGCGTGTTCCTGGCCAACGGCAGCCTGATCAAGAAATCGGTGTTTCCGCGCTTCGTATTGCCGATCGCGCTGAACCTGCAGGACACCTTCCACTACTTGATGTCGATCCCGGTCACGATCGCCTTCCTGATCCTGTACGGCATCCACTTCGGCTGGGCGATTCCGGTGGGGATTCTGCTGATCACGCCGGCGCAATTCCTGCTCCAGCTCGGCCTCGGCCTGGCGCTGTCCTCAAGCAACCTGTTCTTCCGCGACATGGAGCGGATTCTGGCGATCGGCCTGAACATGATGTTCTACCTGTCGCCGGTTATCTATCCGATCGAGCGCGTGCCGAAGGAATACGCCGCGCTGATCTACCTCAATCCGATGACGCCCCTGATCGAAGCGTGGCGCGGCATCTTCCTCCACGACACGCTGCAGTGGGGCAATATCGGTCTCGCTTATGCCTATGCGGCTGTGACGATGACGTTCGGCATCTTGATCTACCGCGCGCTGGTGGATCGCTTCGCCGAAGTGATCTGACTTTTCCGGAGCAATCCACCTCATGAGCTGCGCCATCAAGTTCGATCACGTCCGCAAGACCTTCGCCGATCGCACGTTCCTGACGGGCGGCGTCAAGAATTTCATTCTGAACGGCTTCCAGTTTTCCAAATACGCCAACAATCATCTGGTGCTCGACGACATCTCGTTCGAGATTCCGCACGGCTCCACGGTCGGCTTCGTCGGCCGCAATGGCGCCGGCAAGAGCACCCTGCTCGGCCTGATCGCCGGCATCATGAAGCCGGACAGCGGCCGGATCGATGTCGACGGCCGGGTTTCCTCGCTGCTCGAACTGGGCGCCGGCTTTCATCCGGACCTGTCCGGGCGTGAAAACATCGAACTCTACGGCGTCGTGCTCGGCTTCTCCCGCGCCGAGATCCGCCGCCGGCTCGACAGCATCATCGACTTCGCCGAACTTGCCGAGCACATCGAAACGCCGATCCGCTTCTATTCGAGCGGCATGCTGGCGCGGCTCGGTTTCTCCGTGGTGTCGCAGCTCGATCCGGAAATCTTGCTGGTCGACGAAGTGCTGGCCGTCGGCGACTATCAGTTCCAGGCCAAGTGCAGCGAGGTCATCAAGCGGTTTCGCGCGGATGGCGGCACGATCGTGCTGGTCTCCCATTCCGCCGGCGACATCGTCAATCTGTGCGACCAGGCCTTCTTCATCGAAAACCACCGTATCGTGGCGTCGGGCGATCCCGCCGAGGTGATGGCGAAGTACCAGCCAGCGGCCGGATAACATCCTGCTTCGCCGGCCCGGTCGCCTGAGCCGACAGCGACGGTGGAGCCAGCTCTCAGCAGCCCCGCACGCAGCTTTACGGCGTCGCGCCCGGTCTTGGCGCTTTCCCAGCGGGTAAGCCGAAGGGCGGCGTGCGAACAAGCCGCATGGCATTTCGCGTGTCGAAACGGGACCTTACGCGAGGCCGTACCTTGACCTGCCTCTGTTGTCCGCGCCCCAAATAATGCTAAGACTTGTCGGCCAAAGGACTGAGCGTCTTATGATCAAAGCCATCTTCAATGTTCACCCCTACGCCATGGAATTGCCCGGCGGGGGGGAGATGCAAATCCTCAAATATCAGCAATACATGCCGGGCGAGTGTGAGGTCATCCTTCACGACATCTGGCGTCCGCGTCTGCGCGAAGCCCGCATCTTTCACCATTTCCACATGGTCGCGGGTGCGGAGGGCTTTCTCGACTACGTTCGGTCCATGCAGTCGAAGATCGTTCTCAGTCCCAATCTCTGGATCAACGGCTCGAACAGCCAGAATCTCAACCTGCCGCAGATCCGCCAGTATTACGACATCGCCGACATCATCGTCTGCAACTCCAAGGCCGAGATCGAAAACCTCAGCCAGCACACCGGCATTCCGCGCGAGAAAGCCCGGGTGGTCCCCAACGGCGTCGATCTCTCCTTCATGACGCCGGTGTCCGACGATGCGTTCCGCGAATGGGCGGATATTCGCGGCCCTTACATCCTGTCGGTCGGCAATATCGAGCGGCGGAAGAATCAGCTGGCCGCGATCCGTGCCGCGAAGTCGGTCGGGCTGCCGCTGGTCTGCATCGGCCGCATCCGCGAGAAGGACTATTTCGAGTCCTGCGTTAAAGATGCCGCCGGCGACGCCTTCCGCTACGTCGGCCATCTCGACCAGAGCGATCCGCGTCTGGCGGCCGCCTACCAGCATTGCGCGGCCTTCCTGTTTCCCAGCTTGCTGGAGACGCCGGGTATCGCCGCACTCGAGGCTGCGGCTTCGGGCGCGCCGCTGGTGATCACCAACGAGGGCAGCACGCGCGACTATTTCTCGGGTTACGCGGAGTACGTCGATCCGAACGATCAGACATCGATCAACTCGGCGCTGGTGCGCGCGCTCTCCAACCCGCGCAGCAACGATCTACGCCACCACGTGGTGACGAATTTCTCGTGGCCGCATGTCATCATGCATCTGCTCGGACATTACCTCGAGCTGTCCTACACGCCGTAAGCACCCGAATTGTCGGAATAAGCGGTGGGGCTGCGTGTGCCTCATCGCCAAGAGTCGGCCCGACAGATCAGCGGGCCGCTGCCCGCCGAGCCGCGGCCCGTAGCGGATCCTGCGCAAAGCTCAAGTTCAGCTCGGTGGCCGGAAACGACGGATCCTGCAGCCACTCCGGCGAACTCGTCGCGAGCACGACCGTCTTGCCCGATGCTGCCAGAAGCTGCGCGCGGGTATGGATCTTCTCACGCATCCCAGTATCGAACATCAGCGCCATCTCGTCGAGAAGGTAGAGATCGGCGTCGCGCAGCAGACAAGCCGTCATCGCGATTCGGGCCCGATCGATCTCGGCAATGTCCTTGATGCGGACGTAAGCGAGATCGAGCATCCCGGCGAACAGGAACGCGGACTCGATCCGGCGCTGTGCCTCGTCGGCGTCGCCGTCCGGCATGCGCAAGCCGGCCATCAGCGCGTCGGCAACAGAGTCGCGCTCCGACAGCGCCGCGCGAATCTTTGCGGCGGATGAGACGACGCCGTTGACCACAAGGGATCCGGCTGCCGCCCGGTTGCGGCCATCGATGCAGGCGAACAGCTTGTGGTTCAGGAGCGGGCTTGAATGCGACAGGATCAGCAGCGCGCCGCGCTGAATCTTCAGATCCATCGGCCCGAACCGGAATTGCGCGGACCTGCGTGGCTGTTCGCGCCGACCGAACTCCAGCCATCGCACCAGCGCATCGGCGGCGGACGGCGACAGCGTCTCGACGTCGAAGCAGGCGCCCGTCATCTGAACGACGTCATCCATCATTGCACACCTTGCAGATCGAGGTTGCCATGCATGGCGACCTTATCATTGACGCTGTCGAAGGTCGCCGTCCGGCTGGCCTCGAAGACGTTGCCGGAGATCAATCCCCGCCCGACGCGATCCAGCCCACTGATGCCGTAATTATGCGTGGGCCCGAACCCCGAATAGGCGCCGATCGTGTTGTTCCGGACCATCAGCAACTTGCAGCTCTCGACATGAATCCCGGAGGACGCCGGATCGAGGCGGCCGTTGCCGGCGATGGACGATCCGTCGATCGAGATGTGGCTGCCGCCGTTGATGGCCACGCCATGCTCGCCGTTGTTGTAAAGCCGCGCCCCGCGGAACGCGACGTCGTGCACGGCGTCGTAGTGATCGACCACCAGGATGCCCGCGCCCCGGTTCGAACTCGACCAGTCGCCGGTCGACTGAACCCGGCGAACGGAGCCGGACGGCGAGGAATCGATGCGGAAGCCGCTGGCGACGCAGTTGTCCATCGCGTTGTTCGAGAGGAAGACGTGCTCGAGCCAGCGGTCGGGCGTCGCGACCAGATGCAGGCCAATGCCGCAGTGAAAGGCACCGCACGAATTGACCCAGATCCCTTGCGAATTCGCGATGCGGAAGCCGACTTCGCAAGGCTCCGACGCGCCGGGGCATTGCACGAACACGCGCGTCAGATATTGATCGTTGTGCACCCTGTCGCCGTGAACGAGAACGCCGACGCCCTCGTGGGCCCGCGGGTCGATGATCTCGAGATCCGTCAGATACACGAAGCTCGAGTTCAATACCTCGACGCCACAGTTCATGTTGGCGATCAGGCAACGCCACATTTTCACGTCATAGGCGCCATTGAACTGGACGCCACAGCCGGTCGCGAGCGGATGCGAGGTATTGACCGTCAGGTCCGCGATCGAAATACGCGATGCGCGCGAATGTGGACTCCCCACCATCACGCCACAGCCGAGGTCGTTGTCGACCAGCAGGCGCGTCGCCTCGCGACCCGCACCGATCAGCGAGATGTTGTTGCGCTGGATCTGGATCGGCTCCTCGAGCCGATAATCCCCAGGCCCGAGCGCGATCGTGCCGCCTTGGGCCGGCATATCTCGAATCGCGCGATTCAATAATCCACCGGCTTCGGTGTAGCCGTCGGCAATAATCTGGTATCTGCCGAGATCGAACTGAGTGGCCATCCCTGACTCCTGCGCGACCACCGTCACGCTTCGCACGTACTACACATCGACGACGTAGCGGAACTTCTGCTGGCGGCCGACGCGAATGAACTGCGAACGGGAGACAAAACCGAGCGCCACGGCACCCGGCCCGAAGATCTGCTCGACGTGGCCGCGAACAGCGGCTTCGTCGCGAGGGTTGTGGAGCGCAAGCCTGAGCTCCAGCGATTCACCGCCGCTCCGGACGAACTGGAAGTCGGTGACCAGCATGTGCCGGGACAGCACGTCCTGCACGAAGCTCGTCGAATAGCGAACGCCGTTGATCAGCACCACATCGTGGACACGTCCCTCGACGCCCTCAAGATAGACGCCGGCGCGTCCCTTGATCACCCGACTTTCGTCGCCGGTCGCGTAGCGAATCAACGGAGCCGCGTAGTTGACGAGCGAGGTCACCACCAGCGGGCCGCTGACGCCGGACGTCGACGGCAGTGTTTCGACCCATACGCAGGGGTCCATGATCTGCAGATAATGCCGGGCTGTGGCGTCCGCCGGCGAGACGTCGGAGTCGGTCCCGGTTTCGTCGGCCGGCGGAAAGAACCGCTCATGCGCGACGATGCCGAATTCGGCGTTGCCGTAGCGATTGGCGACGCGACATCCGAACACCTTTTCGATGGTCGCGCGATGGCCGTCGCCGAGCCGTTCACCGGTCGAGACGAACACCTTGAACTTGCCCTTAGCCGGCAGGTTGCGATCCTTGACGAAGTTGGCGAGGTGAAACAGCGTCGAGGGATGGCCCTGCACCAGAAAGGGCTGATGACGTTCGATGCTCTTCCAGAGCGCCTGCAGATTCTCGTCCGACCAGGACGCGCATTCGACGCTGATCCGGTTAGTCGCGGCGCGGCGCCACCATTCCTCTCGCAGCGCGCCGCGCGGCACTTCGCCGGGCAGTTCCGAGGAAATGTGCAGCTGCTGATCCGAGGGACCGAACCCGACCCATTCCTGGCTGATCCGGGTGACAGCCGCCGATTCATCCTTCGCAGCCGGGCTGAAATACACCGGCAGGGATGCGCCGGTCGAACCATTGGTCCGGCTCATCTGCATATTCAGGTGCAACTTGGCGTCCGGATGCACGATCCGGTCACCAGCTTCGAGCAGATCCGCTTTGGTGAGGACCGGGATGTTGTTGAGATATCGAATGTCGCGAAGAATCTTCACCGGGTCGAAGCGGAGCCGGGAGAACAGGTCGCGGTAGAACGGAATTTCGTGCTGCGCCCATTGCACGATCTGGGCGAGGCGCAGCCGGTTGCGCTGCTCGCGCTCGACCCACGGCGTCGCGAGATCGCGATTGATGGCGCGGACGCGGCTTCTGACGTCCCGGACGGAGAGCTTCTCCGCCAGCGGGAAGACCACACGGGAACTGAGATAGGGCAGCAGCATGACTGTGTCGTTTCTTCGCTACGGCTGCTTTCCAGCGCTCTAGTGACGGACGATCTTTTCGATCAACCCGAATTCCTCAAACATCTGCCACGGGGACAAATCGTCGACCACGACGCGGTCGTTCAGATAGGCACGCGAATAGACGTCGAACAGATCGGGCAGATGTTGCTGAAAGCCCGGGATGTGCTTGCAGCGCTCGAGCAGCCGAGCCATCGAGAACATCGGGGCGAGTTCGGCGTCGGCGCCGAAATAGACGTGACGGGACCAGGTCGGCGTATCGGCACTGTGATTGGCGCGATACGGCGCGATCTGCTCGGCCGAGACGCCCTGCGTCTCGGCGAGATCGAACAGATCTGGCATCCGTTCCAGATGCCAGATCAGCGCCCAGCGCAACCACGACACGTTCATGTTGACGATCACATAGGGGTCGCCGATCCAGTAGCCGGGCCGGTTGATCATGTGACGCAACACGTAGTCCGACGTCGGGATGCAAGTCATCAGATTCGAGAACGGCGGACCCGACGTATCCTGCGTGTAGGCCGCGACCGCGTGGTCCTTGCGGAACACGCAGGCGTAGATCGCCGTGAACAGGTTCTCGTTGAACGCCGCGAACGACCGGATCTCGTTGGAGAAGTGACTCGGCGTCGAGGGCGCGATCGGAATCGACTTCAGCACGATTTCATCGATGTTCGACAACTGCTCGGGCTTGTCGAAATGCGTATAGGAATAGTTCAGATAGACCAGCTCGACCGACGGGTGGGCGTTGATGACCTGCAGGATCCGCGGCACCACGCCGCTCCGCGTCAGGTCGTCGTCGCCAACGATCCAGACATAGTCGCCGCGCGCGGCTTTCGCCGTCACTGCGAGGTTACCGAGCATCCCGACGTTCACCGGGTTGCGGATGTAGCGGAAGCTGGGATTGTCCAGATACGGCTCGACGATCTCCGGGGTGTGATCGGTCGAGGTGTTATCGACCACCAGCACCTCGACCTCCGGCCCCGCCGCCCGGGCGCTCGCCAGCAGCATCGGCAGGCTGTGGCGCAGCCATTCGGCGCGGTTGTAGGTCGAGATGCACACCGAAAGCTTGAATTCCCGGCGGGGCCGCTCGACGCTCTGCGGCCGCAAGGCCGGCAGATGACGCTCGAATGCGTTCAGGAAGGTGGGCGTCCGGTCGTGCAGATGCCACGACATCTCCAGCGCATAGTCTTCCCAGGTCGGGAGAACGCGCGCCACGGCCTCTTCCCCGAGCCGCCAGCGCGCCTCGTGGTTCTCCGCCAGCCAGGCGATCTTTTCGCCGAGCATGTCGCCGTCCTGGGCGTCGATCAGCACGCAGCCGCCGCCATGAGCGATTTCGGCGACCGCCCCCTTGTCGCTGCAGATGCACGGGCGACCGTGCCATAGGCTCTCCACCACCGGCAGGCCGAAGCCCTCGAGCTGCGACGGGAAGATGGTGAAATCGCATTCGGCGTAGAACTTGGCCAGATCCTCGTCACCCGGCAGATCCACCACGACGATGTCGGTTTCCTTCGACACCTCGGCGACGAGATCGCGAGCGTATTGCTCGTGGTCGCGGGTCGAGCCGACCAGTTTCAATTCGAGCTGGATCGGCGAGCTCTTCGCCTGCAGAACCTTGCGCGCCTGCCGGAAGCCGTGGATCGCCGGAAGATGGTTCTTGCGCGGCTCGAAGGTGCCGACCATCAGCACGGTGATCTTGGGCCCTGCGCTCCGCTTCACCTCGGTGGTGCGAACCAGCGGGCGCATTTCGGCGGCCAGCGGCAGCGACACGATCCGCTGCCGGATCGTGGTCAGGCGCGGCAGTCGCTTGCAGTAATACGCCCAAAGATCGTCGCCCATCGTCCGCGAGATCGGGAAGATGACGTCGGCATTCTTCATCACCTCGAAGTAGTAGTGATACCCCTGCTGGGCTTCGGGCGAATACAGATGGGTGAGCGTCACTGGAATGAGATCGTAGAAGATCACCGCGATCTTCATCTTCAGAGCCCGCGCGGCGAGGATCACCTGCATCAGGTTCGGATCGGGCAGCACCAGTTCTGGAACGATCAGCCAGGTATCTTCCAGGTCCCGCGGGATGGGATCACCCGTCCGTGCCACGGACGGGCCGTGCCACTGGCCGAGATGCTGCGCCTCCTCCGGCGTGATGCCGACGAACGACTGTCCTTCGCGATTCCATTTGACGAAGTCCAGCGAGATGCCGAGCCGCTCCATCGCCGCGCCGAGCTGCCGGACGACGCGCTGCACGCCGGAATTGCCGTGATAGGTCACGGTCGAATTCACCCAGTAATAAGCGTGCGGGATGCCGGGAGCGACGCGCGTCAGGCCGAGGAACGCCTCGGCGTAATCAGCCCAGCCAGACAGCTCGCGCTCGGTCGCCTCGCGCCGCAGCGTCGAGCGCAGTTCGCGGTCGACGGCCAGCCGCTCGAGCGCGTCGGTCAGCGCAGCTTCATCGTTGGTATCGATGACGAGCGCGCCACCGCCCTCGGCAACCTCCTGCATCGATCCGAAATTGGCGCACAGGCACGGCACACCGAGCCACAGGCTCTCGGCGATCGGCAGTCCATAGCCCTCCTCGACGGAGGGGAACACGGTGAACAGCGCCTCCTGGTACAAGGCGTGCAAGTCCGGCTCGGGGACGTAGTTCAACAACTCGACACCCGACACCTCGGCGGACAGTGCATCCACCTCGGCCCGCACGATCGGATGAACATTGCCGACGATTTTCAGCCGCAACGCGAGCTCCGGCCGGCGCTCCTGCACCTTGCCGAACGCGCGGATCAGGGCGACCTGATTCTTGCGCGGTTCGACGGTGCCGACCGACAGAATGAGATCGGAGCCTTCGCGTTCGGGAAAGGCCGAACGCTCGATGCTGGCGAGCTCGTACGGCAACTTCAGCGGGCGGATCAACGGTGCGCGTCCGACCAGTTCGGTCGCCGTGTGCCGGTAGAAATGATCGAGGTCGCGCCCTGCGGAGTCGCTGATCGGAATCAGCACATCGGCGAAGAACAGATGCTGCAGATACTCGGAATGAGTCTGCTTGATCTCGGCGAACTCGGGACGCTTCAGCGGGATCAGATCGTAGACGATCGCGGCGGTACGCATCCGGAAGCGCCGTGCATACAGCAGAATTTCCAGCGTCGCCGGCCGCGCCTGATAGGTCAGGTGCGTGACTTCGGGAATGATCAGCCAGCTCTCGCCGAGATCGGCAGCATGGGGCGCGAGATGCAGCGGGACGTTCGCCGCGGCAGGCTCCTGAAACGCGGGACCATGATGCTTGGCAAGATGCGCCTGCCGCCCGGACTCGAGTTCAATCAGCGCGCCGTCTTCCGCCGACCAGCCGACGAGGACCACGTCCATCGGACGCCGCCGCAACGCACTGGCGAGCCCGCGCACGACCCGCTGGACACCGGAATTGGCTTCGGAGATGGACGTATGGTCGGCAAACAGGAAGACTTTATTGGCCATCTTTCGAGCACGATTCCATCGCGAGGGAGAACAAGATGGGAGTGGACCCATTGGGCTCCTTCGGAGCGCGTTCTGAGCGTTTCTGGTAGTTCCCGGCCCCGCCTGCGACGGAGCGGAAGAACACCCATTCACCCGCGAACTGCCCGAACTGATCCCTGCTTCGCCGAACGTCCAATGCTTCTAGCACTGCTTTTTCGGAACACAAACCATCGCCGCCGGAGACTAACCGGATGCGACTCTCTCGCGCCAATAATTGAGCACGTTCAGGATCGTATCCTCCCAAGCCAAGCGCGGCTCCCAGCCCAGTAGCTGCCTGGCGCGGTCGGCATTGCCGACAATCAGAGGCGTGTCGTTCGGTCGGACGCGGCTCGGGTCCGACCGCACTTCGATCCGGACCGGCGACTGCGCCAGCATCAGTTCGAGTACGCTGCGGACGGTTCGTGCATGGCCGGACGCGACGTTGATCGCGCAGCCTTGCGGCAGGCTGTCGAACTGCAGCAGCGCCCGCACATAGGCGTCCGCAACGTCGCGAACGTCCAGGAAGTCCCGCTTCGTATCGATGTCACCGACATCGATGACGGGTTCCTGCTCGCTGCGCTCGATCCGCGCGATCTGTGAGGCAAACGCCGGCACGACGAATTTCTCGGTCTGGCCGGGGCCGGTGTGGTTGAACGGCCGCATCCGGATTGCCCGCAATCGCAGCCGCGCCATCTGCCCAAGCATGATGTCGGCGGCGGCCTTGGCGGCGCCATACGCATTGGTCGGGTCGAGCATCGCCGTCTCGTCGACGGCAACGCCCTTGTTGAACGTCGCGCCGTAGACCTCGGCACTGCTGCAGTGAACAATCCGGGTCTCCGGACAGAATTCGTCCACCGCCAAAGCGATGTTGAACGTCCCGCCGAAGTTGACGGCCCACGCCCCTCGCGTGTCGCGCGAGGCATCAGTTACCGCCGATATCGCTGCGAGATGCAGGATATGCGTGGGGCGCTCACGGCGAAGCAGATCGCTGACCGCGTCCGCATCCGTGACATCGAGCGCCATCGAGCGAACATTGTCGACCAGCGCGTTCGGCTGAGCGCGGTCGGCGACCAGGATTTCGCCATCGGCCGGCAGTGCACGCTGCAAGGCGTCGACGACCCACTGGCCGACGAAGCCCCCTCCGCCGGTAATCAGAACCCTGAACGCCCCCACCTGCGTCACTGAATTCGCCCGTCAGGTCCGTGCGTTGCGAAGGCGAGCGAGATCCGCATCGACCATTTCGTGGATCATTTCCTCGAGCGTGATCTTGGCGGTCCAGCCGAGCTTTTCCTTGGCCTTCGCCGGATTGCCGAACAGCACGTCGACTTCAGCGGGCCGGAACAGGGCCGAATCGATCTTCAGATGGGCATCCATGTCGAGGCCGACGTAGGAAAATGCGATCCGGCACATGTCGCGCACGGTCGTGGTCCGGCCGGTGGCGATCACGTAGTCGTCCGGCTTGTCCTGCTGAAGCATCAGCCACATCGCCTGGACGTATTCCCGGGAGTGGCCCCAGTCGCGCTTGGCATCGATATTGCCGAGCCGCAGTTCCTTGGACAGACCCAGCTTGATGCGGGCAACGCCGTCCGTGACCTTGCGGGTGACGAACTCGATGCCTCGCAGCGGCGACTCGTGGTTGAACAGGATGCCGCTGCTGGCGTGCATGCCGTAGCTCTCGCGATAGTTCACGGTCATCCAATGCGCGTAGAGCTTGGCCACCGCGTAAGGCGAACGCGGATAGAACGGCGTCTTCTCGGACTGCATCTCTTCCTGGATCAGGCCGTACATCTCCGAGGACGACGCCTGATAGAACCGCGCCTCGGGACGCTCCAGACGAATTGCTTCCAGAACATTCGCAGCGCCGAGACCCGTGACCTGCCCGGTCAGCAGCGGCTGATTCCAGGACGCCTTCACGAACGACTGCGCACCGAGATTGTAGACTTCGTCCGGCTTGACCTCGCGGATGATGCGGATCAGCGACGACAGATCGATGAGGTTGCCGTCGACTTCACGGATGTCGTTGTGGATGTTGAGCCAGCGAAGCTTGGCGTCGACGACTTCCGCCGCGCTGCTCCGGCGCATCAGGCCGTGGACTTCATATCCCTTGGTGAGAAGAAACTGCGCCAGATAAGCGCCGTCCTGTCCGGTGACACCGGTAATGAGTGCTCGCTTCATGAAGAGGCCCTGTTCGCAGGAGAATTAAAGAATTTCGATTTCGGGGAACGGGAAGATCATCTTGCCCCCGCTATTCAAAAATTCCTGCTCACGCGCCACGATGCCTTCCTTGAAGTGCCAGGGCAGCACGAGGAAGTAATCGGGCTTCATCGCCTTGGCTTCGGCTTCCGAAATGATCGGAATATGCGAGCCCGGCGTGTAGGCCCCGAACTTGTCCGGATTGACTTCGGCGATCGCCACAACGTCCTTGCTGGTGATGCCGCAGAACTGCAGCACGACGTTGCCCTTGGTGGACGCGCCGTAACCGATGATCTTCTTGCCGTCGGCGACCAGCGACCGCAGCAGGCGGGTCAGATCCGAGCGGTGACGATACACGCGCTCTTCGAAATCGCGGAACGGGCGCACTGTGCCGAGCCCCATCCGCTCTTCCTGGCCGAGAAGCCACTCGATCACCGCGTCGTTGCAGCGGATCGGATTGCGGCGCTTCGCAGCAGTGACGGCGAAGCTGCCGCCGTTCACGGCGTTCATCTGGACGTCGACGATCTTCATATCGACCGCGTCGAGAATCTTCTTCACGACGTCGAGCGAATAGTATTCGAGGTGCTCGTGGCAGATCGTGTCGTAGCTGCACATCCGCAGCATCGACGGCATATAGCTCTGCTCGAAATGCCAGATGCCGTCGTCGGCGAGACTGTCCGCAACCTGACGGGCAAAGCTGATCGGCGATTCCAGATCGTAGAACATCGCGATCGACGAGATGATCCGCGCCGGCTTGGTCCCGACCGAGCGGAAGGCGTCGGCGGAGAAGAAGTCAGGAACGAGGGTGATGTCGCCCTTGTAGTACTGACGGAACTTGTTGCCGGTCGGATCGATGCCGATGCGCTTCAGCGACGGCGTCTGGTAGGCGGACAGCGAGGTCGCATCGTTGGAGCCGATATCGACCACGACGTCGCCCGGCTGCAGGCCGGCCAGCTTTTCGAGACCGTGAATCTTCTGGACCAGATGGCGGACCATCGACTGGTTGAGGCCCGAGCGATAGCCGTAGTTCTCGCCGTACATCTCGCTGGCGTCGTAGGAATGCGCAAGCTGCAGCAGCCCGCTATCCGAGCACCAGACCAGTTCGAGTGGACCCGATGTGATCTTCTCGTCGACCGACTTCGGAAAAACGCCGGTGAGCACCTGCTTACCGAGGTTGAGGACGGACACGAGATTTTCACTTCCCGAGATCCGGCACTTGTCGATCTTTCGATAACTCACGGTCACGTAAACTCCTCCTGCAAACGCGGGTCCTCGAAACTCCGAACTAATCGATTATGCCGTCGGGATTGGAACGGGGGCGATTGATATAGCTTCTGCGCGCGCGATACAAGGCTTCGGACAGATTATAAACACCAAACGAATTCAGAATGTTAGCCGACATCCGACGGCTTTTCGCGCGGTCGATGCGGAGGTCGGACAACTCGCGTCTGCCCGAGAGTCAGGAGCAGGAACACATCGCGGAACCCGCCGGTACGCGGGAACTAACGTGATTTACCAAGGGCGTTCGCATGCCACAGAGCCTCGATTGTGCTCAGTATCACGTTCAATGCGGAGCGCCAGCACATATGAACTCAAGGGCTTCCGTCCCTTGCAACAATCCTCGCCAAAATGGCCCGATGCGAGCGATGCGCAAGCGCACGATGTTGCCAATCAAGGGGAAATCGCATTCAGTGCGGCACGGCCTTTCGGACCGCCCCAAATGCGTCAACGACAGAGCGAGTTACCAGAAGCACCATGATTCATTGCCTGTTCGGCCCCGAGATGGCCCTTGAAGAGGAAATCGTCTCGCGGGCCATGGTGCGCAGTTTCACTCGGGCCCAGGTTCGGATCGTGCGCGGCTCGCTTTCGGATGTTGGCCCCGGCGGCATCGTGCTCGCGGTCTCGCCCGACGACGCCTTGGTCGATGAGGCCGCTGCGCTGCTGGAGCGTGGGGCCAAGGTGATTTTGTTCGGACCGCTCGGCCCGGCTTTCGCCCGCCTGGCGGGCATCGCCACATCCGCGATCGATCCCGCCGCCACGGCTGCCGCCCACTGCGCACCGGCGGCCCCCTATCAGGTTAGCGAAAGCACCGGCGCGATTCGCTATGCGAGCAGCGGCCTCGGCGCGACTTCGCCGCTGCGCGATCGACGTTTGTGCCGCTTCGACTTTGCCGACGAATGGAACAATCTCGGCTACGGCCGGACCGACATCGGCGACGGCCCATGGTCATTATCGGTCACGGCTGCCCCGGTATCGGCCACTTTGGTCGCCGAACTTGACGCTGGCTCAGCTGGTGCTGGCGGCGCGGTCGCCACCGTTCGGGATCTCCCCTCAGCGGCTGTGCTTTGGCATGCGCGGCCTGTCGGTCCGGTGGACGGTCCTGACTGGCAAGTGATCGAAACATTCGTGTCACACTATCGTCACGATCAGTTGCCGTGCAGGCCTCACCTGCGGGACATCCCTCACGCCGTTTCGGCCGCCGTCACCATGCGGCTGGATTGCGACGAAGATATTGCGTCGGCGCGCCCGCTGTTCGAGCTCTACCGCAAGATGCAACGGCCGTTGTCGCTGGCGATCAAGACCGACCAACCCGAGCGGCCCGAGCACCTTGCGCTGCTACGCGAGCTGAACCACGCAGGTGGTTCGATCCTGTCGCATTCGGTTACCCACGCGCCGCGTTGGGGGGGGCACGGCCGAAGCCGCGGAGGCGGAAGCCAGAGGCTCGAAAGCATGGCTGGAAGAGCGGCTGCCCGGCCTGATCGTCCGCTACGCGGTGTCGCCGTTTCACCAGAACCCGAGCTATGTGCCGACCGCCCTTGCCCGCGCCGGCCTTGACGGCTTCGTCGGCGGCATCATCGCGAACGATCCGGAATATCTGATGGCCAGGGGCGGCGAGGTGCCGTATGGCCCCGCCGGCTTCGTCTCGCACAGCCAGGCCTGCATGTTGCACGGCGACTGCATGCTGGCGGACGGCGACCGCCTGCGGATCTTCAAGCAGGCATTTCGGACCGCCAAGGCCGGCTCGCAGTTCTTTGGATTTCTCGATCACCCCTTCTCCGAGCGCTATGCTTATGGCTGGCAGAGCGAAGAGGATCGGCTGTCGGCCCATCGTGACTTTCTGACCACGATCGCCGAGGAATGCGCCCAGGCGGGAGAGCCGCTGTTGTTCGTCAACGAGGACACCTGCCTCGATTTCATGCGGGACAAGGCGCACGCGATGATTGCATTCGACCAGGACACCGACACATTCTCGGTCACCGGCCCCCGCACCACCGATCTGCCTCTCTCGATCGCGTTTCGCGGCAGCAATCAGGCGGCCTAGAATGCCCCGCAAGGTTCTCGTCGTATTCGGCACGCGGCCGGAATGCATCAAGCTCGCCCCCGTCGTCGCCGAATTGCGGCGGAGGCCCACGCAGTTCGAGACCTTCGTCTGCGTCACGGGACAGCACCGCGAGATGCTGCAGCAGACGCTGACGGCATTCGACTTCGCCCCCGACGAAGATCTCGCGGTGATGCGCCCCAACCAGGACCTGTCGGAACTGGCCGCGCTGCTGCTCACCGGCCTCGCCCGAACCATCCGCACCTTCGCGCCCGATCTCGTACTGGTGCAGGGCGACACCACGACCGCGTTCGTCGGCGCCCTTGCCGCGTTCTATCAGCGCGTCGCGGTCGGTCATGTCGAGGCGGGGCTGCGCTCCTATCGCCGCTACAACCCGTTCCCCGAAGAAGGCAACCGCAAGCTGATCGGCGCGCTCGCCGATCTGCATTTCGCGCCGACGCAGCGTGCCGCCGACGCGTTGCTGCGCGAGGGCATCGATCCGGCCCAGATTCACATCACCGGCAACACCGTGGTGGATGCGCTGCTGACGTTGAAGGCCCGTCTCGATACGCCCGCGGGCGCCGAACTGGTGTCGGGCGAGATCCGCGCCATCGCCGGCGAACCCGGCGACCTCGTCCTGATCACCTGCCATCGCCGCGAAAGCTTCGGCGACGATCTCGCGGCGATCTGCCGCGCGATCCGCCGCATCGCGCTGGCACATCCGAGCGTCAGGTTCGTATTTCCGGTGCACCTCAATCCCAATGTGCGCGAGCAGGTCATGCCCTTGCTCGGCGCCGTGCCGAACATCCGGCTGCTCGAACCGCTGGGCTATATCGATTTCATCTTCCTGCTCGCCCGGTCCGTGCTGGCGCTGTCCGACTCTGGCGGCATCCAGGAGGAGGCTCCGAGCTTCGGAGTTCCCGTGCTGGTGCTGCGCAAGACAACCGAACGCCAGGAAGGCATAGACGCCGGCTTCGCCGAACTGGTCGGCGCCGACGAGGAACTGATCGTGGCTAGGGCCGCAACTTATTTGCAGAACTCCTCGCGCGAACTGGGCACGAAGGCTAATCCTTACGGCAACGGCGACGCGAGCAAAAAGATCGTGGACACAATCTGCGGAACTTCATTCGCGAATTGAGTGCAGATCCTGATGATCGCGCAATCCCTGCGTCAATCCGGGCCATCGGCAGCAGCGACGTGGCGCTGTCCAAACTTGCCTCGCCCCGGACAGTAATGTTACTAAGTATTCAGGCGTATCAGATTTTCCGGCCGATGATCGCGGCCGCACGCAGTGAACTCTGAGCACTGTGTAACCCCCTCGAAGACGGAAAATACCATGCAGCTCGGCGCCTCACCTTCGCAGATTAAGTATGGTTCCGGCTGGTATCCGACCGAACATGCAGAGGGCGGGTCATTCGCTTGGATGGCGACTGCGGCCACTGTCGACGTGTCGGCATCCGGGAATGACGACATCGTCGTCGTAGAGTACTCCTATCCCGCACTGGGCTCGCCGATCCCGGATCTGGTCGTCGGCGACAAACGCTATCAGTTGTATCCCGGCTACAATTCGCTGCTGATCCCGGTGTCGGAGGTGACGGCGCCGCAAGCAGGGCTCGTTTCGCTGAACCTGGAAATCGACAGGCTGGCGGGCTTCTACGAAGACCAGCGCGACCTCGGCCTGAAGGTCCATCGGATCTATGTCGAGAGCGATCCGGTCGTCATCAACTACAAGAAGACGCAGGCAGCCATCGCCTCGCGCCCCGAAGTCTGCGACAACACGCCGATCGTTTACATGATCGGTGTGACCGACCGGTGCAATCTGCGCTGCGTGATCTGTCTGAAGCACCACGAGCAGGACGGCGACAACAACAAGGATCTGATCGATCTGCCCGATCCGTCGCTCGAAAAGCTGATGCCGCTCGCCTACTCGGCTCAGATGGTGTTGTTGCTCGGCTACGGCGAACCGCTCCTGAACAAGCGGCTCCCCGAGATCATCGATGATATTTCGGCGAAGGCCGACAACAGCATCGAGATGATCACCAACGGTCTCCTGCTGTCGCCCCAGTGGATCGACAAGATCCTGAGCCGGAACGTTCGTGTCCTCAGCATCTCGATGGATGCAGCCACGCCGGACGGCTACGAGAGAATGCGTGGCGGCAGCTACGAGAAGGTGATCCGCAACGTTCAGGCCCTCGTCGCGGAGCGGGCAAAACGGAAGAATGCGAAGCTCGAAATCCGGATGAACATGGCCGTGACGCGGGCCAACATCACCGAAGTGCCGCTGCTGTCCGAACTCGCGGCCGACCTCGGTGTCGATACCGTCGAATTCCGGCACCTGCACGAGAATCCGCTTCATGCCTGGCGAGTCGAAAAGCCGGATTTCGTATTCGACTACAACGATGCGCTGATCGAGAACGATCCTGAAGAGTGCCGGATCGCCCTGAACGATGCCATTCGCAGAGCGAAGCGGCGCGGTGTGCGATACATTCTGGATGCGCCGTTCGTCGGTCTGGTCGACGACGAACTTGTCATCGCGGCGGACGTGGAGGTCGGCGAGTACCATGAGTGCCCGCATCCCTGGCGCTGGCTGATGGTCACCGCCGCTGGCGATGCCTACACCTGCTGCTGGGCCCCGCCTCTGGCGAAGCTCGCTGATTACAGCTCCGGCGCCGAACTCTGGAACGGCCACGAGTATCGACGGCTCCGCCGCAACATCAAGGCGGGGATCGTCGATCCGCTTTGCGCTGGCGTAACGTGCCCGTTTCAGCAGAAGGCAATCAGCAAGGACGCGCCCGTCAACGAGAAGCCCGCGCCAGTCATCTAGTTGGCTGGCCCGCCCGGTTGCGCAGCTGTATTTCCCGAAATCTGCATTAGGACCAAGGTCGCGCCGTGTGGCGCGGCCGGCTTCGGCGTGCACCAGCGCCACGAAGCTGCTTCCCAACGGCGACGACTTTCGCTAAGGCATCCGACGCTTATGTCCGGACGACCATAAGGCTCCCAGATGTTTCCCAAGCCGAAATCGGCCCTTCTTCCCAACACCTATGCGTATGAATCCGAGCCGATGGTGAAGCCGACCGGCTTCCGCGAATACGACGCGCGCTGGCTGTTCGGCAAAGAGATCAACCTGATGGGCGTTCAGGCGCTGGGCATGGGGCTCGGCACGCTGATCGCCGAGCTGGGCCGGCCGCAGGAAATCGTCACCGGCCACGACTTCCGCGGCTACTCCGCCTCGATCAAATACGCGCTGATCGGCGGGTTGATGGCGGCGGGCTGCAAGGTGCACGACATCGGCCTGGCGGTGACGCCGATGGCCTATTTCGCTCAGTTCGACCTCGACGTGCCATGCGTCGCGATGGTGACCGCCTCGCACAACGACAACGGCTGGACCGGCGTGAAGATGGGCGCCAACCGGCCGCTGACCTTCGGACCGGACGAAATGAGCCGACTGAAGGAGGTCGTTCTCGGCGCGCAGTTCAAGACCGGCAGCGGCTCCTACGTCTTCCACGAGAACTATCCGGCTCGCTACATCGCCGACCTCACCAAGCACGCCAAGCTGAAGCGCAAGCTGAAGGTCGTGGTCGCCTGCGGCAACGGCACCGCCGGCGCGTTCGCGCCGCAGGTGATGGAAGCGATCGGCTGCGAGGTGATTCCGCTCGACACCGAACTCGATCACACCTTTCCGAAGTACAACCCCAATCCCGAAGACATGGAAATGCTGCACGCGATCCGCGACGCGGTGCTGCAGCACAAGGCCGATCTCGGCCTCGGCTTCGATGGCGACGGCGATCGCTGCGGCGTGGTCGACGACACCGGTGAGGAGATCTTCGCCGACAAGGTCGGCGTGATGCTCGCGCGCGACATGTCGGCGATCACGCCCAACGCGCAGTTCGTCGTTGACGTCAAATCCACCGGCCTGTTCGCGACCGACCCGGTCCTGCAGGCGCAAGGCGCCAAGACCGAATATTGGAAGACCGGCCACTCCTACATGAAGCGCCGGACCAACGAGCTGAAGGCGCTCGCCGGATTCGAAAAGTCCGGCCACTTCTTTTTCAACGCACCGCCCGGCCGCGGCTACGACGACGGCCTGGTGTCGGCGATCGCGATTTGCGAGATGCTCGATCGCGCGCCGGGCAAGTCGATGTCCGACCTGAAGAACGCGCTGCCGAAGACGTGGTCGTCGCCGACGATGTCGCCGCATTGCGACGACGAGAAGAAGTACGGGGTGATCGACGCGGTGGTGAAACATTTCGAAACCGCGCAGAAGAACGGCGACAAGATCGCCGGACAGGCGATCCGCGATCTCGTCACCGTCAACGGCGTGCGCGTCACCTGCGAAGATGGCAGCTGGGGATTGGTGCGCGCCTCGTCGAACAAGCCGGAGCTTGTGGTCGTCGTCGAGAGCCCCATATCGGAGGCGCGGATGCACGACATGTTCGAAGCCGTGAATGTCGTGCTGAGGCAGCATCCAGAGGTGGGCGCCTACAATCAGACCATTTGATCGGCCACGCTGCGCAGGATCACCGCTATGCGCAACGATGCCTGCGAGCGCTGACCGCGCTTCGCCGGCAGCTCGCCCGGGCCGCAGGGGGCATCATGACGAATCCATCAGGCGCGTGGACAGCTGCCGCTGCGGCGCTCTCGTGCGCAATTGTGCTCGGGGCCTGCTCGGTCCTCGAATCCGTTCCTGAGCCAGCGTCGCAGGCACCGACCATCAAATCAGCCACCGCCGAGATCAAGGCGGTGGCGAAGGACGCGAAGCTGATAGACCCGCTGCAGGTCGCGGGCCCGTTCGAGGCCGATCCGATGACCGTGGCGCCTTGGATTATCTGCGTCCGCAGCAGCTCGCCGGAGCAGACGCGGCAAGTGTACGCGCTGTTCTATCGGGGGACCAAGCTGGTCTCGTCGCGGCAGTCGGCGATCGTCGATCGCTGCGAGCTGCAGACATTCAAACCGCTTTAAAGGCCGAGGAACGCCGCAGGATCAGGCGGCGTCTTCCTTCAGCTCCTCGGCAGCGACTTCGTCGCTGCGGCGCTTGTGGGGATAGGCGTCGCTCTCGTACAGCTCTCGAATGCCCTTTTGGTCGAAACGGGCTTCCTCGACCTGCAGATAGGCGCCGTTGAGCGAATCCGCCGGCATTTCCTCAATCGCGAAACGTACGGCATCCGCCGCATTGTCGAACCGGCGATAGGTGAAGCCGGCCCGCTTCTTCTTCCGGATCGCTGCAGGAAACAATTCGGCGGCGGTATCGAAGCTGAATGCCATGGCTCAACTAACCTTCTGACAATACGCGTGAATTGAGCGCCTCAACAAGGCTCGCAAGAACCCCCGATGGGCGTTGTTCGGATTACATCAGGGGATATAGGCACGATCGCGGAAATTGCGACCCCTGGGACTGGAACCGCAGGGCAGCCCGGCACCGGACCTGAATGCCTCAGATCTTGCGCAGCAACGCCAGCACCACAACCACGATCAGGACCACGCCGATCAGCCCGGTCAGTCCCGAGCCTCGCCCATAGCCATAGCCGCCAAAGCGACGGCTGAAGCCGCCGAGAAATAGCAGGATCAGGACGATGACGGCGATGGCGGCGATCGACATGACACCCTCCCCAGCTCTGGCCGCCCTAGAGCGGGCCGGCTACGCCGCGGAGAGATGATACGCCCAACCTCAACCGAAATGCGACGCGCCGTACAGGCGCGCCGCGCGTCGGCTCGGCGGTTAGCGCGGCTTCAACTTCAGCGCGGCCGAATTGATGCAGTAGCGCAAGCCGGTCGGCCCTGGGCCGTCCGGAAAAACATGGCCGAGGTGCCCACTGCAGCGCGAGCACAGCACCTCGGTGCGGATCATGCCGTGGCTGACGTCACGCTCCTCGTCGATCGCTTCGGACTGCGCCGGAGTCGTGAAGCTCGGCCAGCCGCAGCCGGAATCGAACTTGGCGTCGGACTCGAACAACGTCTGGCCGCAACCGGCGCACACATAGGTGCCGGGCGTCCGCTCGTGCTCGTATTCGCCGGAGAACGGGCGCTCGGTCGCTTTCTCGCGCAGCACCGCGTACTGCATCGGCGTCAGTTCCTTGCGCCAGTCGGCCTCGCTCTTGGTGACCTTGCCGGGCGCGGTCTTGGTATCGGTCATGGCAACTCCTGCACGTGTGGGTCCGGCCGTCAGTTCGTAACCTTGGCGCCGCTCACCAGCGTCGGCTTTTCGAGATAGTCCTTCGGGAACAGCTTCTTCAGATTATCGATCTTCGGCATGTCGTTGTAGACGATATAGGGTTGGCTGGGGTGAAGCGTCAGGTAGTCCTGATGATAGGCCTCCGCCGGATAGAAACGATCGAGCGGACCGACCTTCGTCACGATCGGGCCGCGATACACCTTCGCGGCTGCAAGCTGCGCGATGTAGGCGTCGGCCACCTTCTTCTGATCATCGTTGAGCGTGAAGATTGCCGAACGATATTGCGTGCCGCTGTCGGGCCCCTGCCGGTTGAGCTGTGTCGGATCGTGGACCACGGAGAAGAAGATCTGCAGCAGCTTGCCGTAGCTGACCTGCTTCGGATCGTACTTGATTTCGACCGCTTCGGCGTGGCCGGTCGTGCCGGTCGACACCATCATGTAGCTCGCGGTCGCCTTGCTACCGCCCGCATAGCCCGACACGGCGTTGGCGACGCCGGCAGTGTGCTGAAACACGCCCTGCACGCCCCAGAAACAGCCCCCCGCGAATACCGCGGTCTGCAGCCCGTCTCCGGCCTTGGCATCGACCGCCGGCGGCGGAATCACCACCGCGTCCTCCGCGGCACGGCCTGGCGTGAAGCTCGCAGACATGGCCAGCGCGCCGACAGCGGCGGCGCAAGCGGCAAGACGGCTGATGAAGCGCATGAGAGTTCCTCGGTTCGACATTTGATCGGGATCATTCGTTCGCGAGAGACCAAAACGAGTCCATTCCGAACGAGTCCCTCCGGTGACAAGATACGGGGCGGCCCGCGAAGTGTTACGCCGGCGCGCACACGAATGCGTGAGCCCGCCCGAGCCGCGCTATGCCTGGAACCGGGAATTTAACGTTAACCGCTGGTCGGGCTGGATTGTCGCATGCGATGGAGACACAATGTCTGCGGCCCGGTGGCGGAAGATCAACGCGGGGGCGGTGCAACGCTCTTTTTTCCTGGTTCAAGTCCAGGCTGGGCCTCCAACACCCCGAATTGCCGGTTGACGGGGGGCGTTAAGCTCTTTCGTTGCTGCAGAAACTGGTCTAAGACACGCCCGCGCGCCTGGGAAGCCCGGCGCTGAACAGCAAGGGACGCGCGACGGCGCGCCCTTTTTTTGTGCCCGATTTCCGCCCGCCCGCGTCAGCGAGATTTGATGCCCAAAAGAACCGACATCTCCACGATCCTCATCATCGGCGCCGGTCCCATCGTGATCGGCCAGGCCTGTGAATTCGACTATTCCGGGACCCAGGCGGTCAAGGCTCTCAAGCAGGAGGGCTACCGGATCGTTCTGGTCAATTCCAATCCGGCCACGATCATGACCGACCCGGAATTGGCCGACGCGACCTATATCGAGCCGATCACGCCCGAGATCGTCGCCAAGATCGTCGAAAAGGAACGCTACGTCATTCCCGGCGGCTTCGCGCTGCTGCCGACGATGGGCGGCCAGACCGCGCTGAACTGCGCGCTGTCGCTGCGCAAGCTCGGCACGCTGGAGAAGTTCGACGTCGAGATGATCGGCGCCACCGCCGACGCCATCGACAAGGCGGAGGACCGCGAGCGCTTCCGCGAGGCGATGACCAAGATCGGCCTCGAGACCCCACGCTCCCGCCAGGTCAAGACTCTGCCCGACGCGCTGCGTGCGCTCGACGAAATCGGCTTCCCTGCCCTGATCCGGCCGTCCTTCACCATGGGCGGCACCGGCGGTGGCATCGCCTACACCAAGGCCGAGTTCATCGAGATCGTCGAGAGCGGCATCGACGCCTCGCCGACCAGCGAAGTGCTGGTCGAAGAATCCATCCTTGGATGGAAAGAATATGAAATGGAGGTTGTCCGCGACCGCAAGGACAACTGCATCATCGTCTGCTCGATCGAAAACCTCGATCCGATGGGCGTTCACACCGGCGACTCGATCACAGTTGCGCCGGCGCTGACGCTCACCGACAAGGAATACCAGATCATGCGCGACGCCTCGCTGGCGGTGCTGCGCGAGATCGGCGTCGAGACCGGCGGCTCCAACGTGCAGTTCGCGGTCAATCCCGCGGACGGCCGGCTGGTCGTGATCGAAATGAACCCGCGCGTGTCGCGCTCCTCGGCGCTGGCGTCGAAGGCCACCGGTTTCCCGATCGCCAAGGTCGCCGCCAAGCTGGCGGTCGGCTACACGCTCGACGAAATTGCCAACGACATCACCGGCGGCGCCACCCCGGCGTCGTTCGAGCCGACGATCGACTATGTCGTCACCAAGATCCCGCGTTTTGCCTTCGAGAAATTCCCCGGCGCGTCGGCCAACCTGACCACGTCGATGAAGTCGGTCGGCGAAGTGATGGCGATCGGCCGCACCTTCCAGGAAAGCCTGCAAAAGGCGCTGCGCGGGCTCGAAAGCGGGCTCACCGGCCTCGACGAGATCGAGATCGACGGCCTCGGCCGCGGCGACGACAAGAACGCGATCCGCGCGGCGCTCGGCACCCCGACGCCGAGCCGGTTGTTGCAGGTCGCCCAGGCGATGCGGCTCGGCTGGTCGGACGAGGAGATCTTCAACTCCTGCAAGATCGACCCGTGGTTCCTGGCGCAATTGCGCGGCATCGTCGATACCGAGAACAAGGTCCGTAGCAGCGGCCTGCCGGAGCACGCCTTCGGCATGCGCACGCTGAAAGCGATGGGCTTCTCCGACGCCCGCTTGGCCGTCTTGGCCGGCACCACCGAGGCCGACGTCAAGGCGAAGCGCCGCGCGCTCGATGTGCGCCCGGTGTTCAAGCGTATCGACACTTGCGCGGCGGAGTTCGCCTCGCCGACCGCCTACATGTACTCGACCTATGAGTCGCCGTTCGCCGGCCCCGCCTCGGACGAGAGCCAGCCGTCGGACAAGAACAAGGTGATCATCCTCGGCGGCGGTCCGAACCGGATCGGCCAGGGCATCGAGTTCGACTATTGCTGCTGCCATGCCTGCTTCGCGCTGCATGACGCTGGCTACGAGTCGATCATGGTGAACTGCAACCCGGAAACCGTGTCGACCGACTACGACACCGCGGACCGGCTGTATTTCGAACCGCTCACCGCCGAAGACGTGCTCGAGATCATCGACACCGAGCGCAGCAAGGGCACGCTGAAGGGCGTCATCGTGCAGTTCGGCGGCCAGACGCCGCTGAAGCTCGCCCGCGCGCTCGAAGCAGCCGACGTGCCGATTCTCGGCACCTCGCCGGACGCCATCGACCTCGCCGAGGATCGCGATCGCTTCAAGCGCATCCTCGACAAGCTGCGCCTGAAGCAGCCGAAGAACGGCATCGCCTACTCGGTCGAGCAGGCGCGTCTCGTCGCCGCCGAACTCGGCCTGCCGCTGGTGGTCCGCCCGTCTTACGTGCTGGGCGGCCGCGCGATGCAGATCATCCGCGAAGAGACCCAACTGAGCGACTACCTGCTCGGCACCCTGCCCGAGCTGGTGCCGGCCGACGTCAAGGCGCGCTACCCGAACGACAAGACCGGGCAGATCAACACCGTGCTCGGCACCAATCCGTTGTTGTTCGACCGCTACCTGTCGGACGCCATCGAGATCGACGTCGACTGCCTGTCGGACGGCAGGGACACGTTCATCGTCGGCATCATGGAGCACATCGAGGAAGCCGGCATCCATTCGGGCGACTCGGCCTGTTCGTTGCCGCCCTATTCGCTCGACGCGCCGATGATTGCCGAGCTGGAGCGGCAGACCCGGGAGCTCGCACTCGGCCTCGATGTCGTCGGCCTGATGAACGTGCAGTACGCCATCAAGGACGGCGAGATCTACGTGCTCGAAGTCAATCCGCGCGCCTCGCGCACGGTGCCGTTCGTCGCCAAGGTGATCGGCATGCCGGTCGCCAAGCTGGCCGCGCGGATCATGGCCGGCGAGAAGATCGCCGACCTCGGCCTGCAGAAGCGGGCGCTCGACCACGTCGGTGTCAAGGAATCGGTGTTCCCGTTCGCGCGCTTCCCGGGTGTCGACACCGTGCTCGGCCCGGAGATGCGCTCGACCGGCGAAGTCATGGGCCTCGACCGCTCGTTCGAAATTGCCTTCGCCAAGAGCCAACTCGGCGGCGGCACGCGGGTGCCGCGCAAGGGCACAGTTTTCGTCTCGGTCCGCGAGAGCGACAAGACCCGGATCGTCGATGCCGTGAAGCTGCTGCACGAAGTCGGCTTCAAGGTGATCGCCACCTCGGGCACGCAGCGCTATCTCAGCGATCACGGCGTGCCGACGGAGAAGATCAACAAGGTGCTGGAAGGTCGGCCGCACATCGTCGACGCCATCATGAACGGCGAGGTGCAACTGGTGTTCAACACCACGGAGGGCCCGCAGGCGCTGGCCGACAGCCGCTCGCTGCGGCGCGCTGCCCTCTTGCATAAAGTGCCGTATTACACCACTCTTTCGGGGGCCGTGGCGGCCGCGAAAGGAATCCGGGCCTATCTGGGCGGGGACCTTGAGGTTCGGACCTTGCAGAGCTACTTTTCCGAAACCTGATCGTCACGCGGGCCGCGCTCGGCAAACTGATCGGCGACACCGGACCGTCCGGAACCCGCCAGCTTTGGTTTTGTTTTACCCGGCCGCTTCGCGGCAATCCTGGGTACCGGCTGGAAGTATTCTCGGGGTGCCGCTTTGTGGCTCGCCCTTACGTAAGCTCACGACATCGCGGATGGCCAAGGCGGCCACCCGCGGCGAATACTAAGGATGAAGGCAAGATGGTCGAAAAGGTACCGATGACGGCGGGCGGCTATGCCGCGCTCACGGACGAATTGAAGAAGCGCCAATCGGTGGATCGTCCGCGCATCATCGAGCATATCGCGGAGGCCCGTTCGCACGGCGACCTGTCGGAGAATGCCGAGTATCACGCCGCCAAGGAAGAGCAGTCCCACAATGAGGGCCGCATCGCGGAGCTCGAGGACAAGCTGGCGCGCGCCGATATCATCGACATCAGCAAGCTTTCCGGCGACACCATCAAGTTCGGCGCCACCGTCACGCTGATCGACGAGGACACCGAGAAGAAGGCCGTCTGGCAGATCGTCGGCGAGGCCGAGGCCGATGCCAAGAAGGGCAAGATCTCGATCACCTCGCCGCTGGCGCGGGCGCTGATCGGCAAGAAGATGGGCACCTCCGTCGAGGTCGTCGCGCCCGGCGGCGCCAAGGCCTATGAGATCGCCAAGGTCGAGTGGCGCTGACGCTTCCGTCTGAGTGATCGTTCAAAAGGCCGCCGAGAGGCGGCCTTTTTGCTGTCTGGAGCCCAACGCCGGATGACGCGGAGTGATCACAAGGACCGAGGTTGAATTCACTTGTCCGTGTGGCGCTTAGCAGCCAATGGACAAGGATGCGGAACGCCAAGTATCCACCTGCTATTCATCATCAACAAAGGACACGCACCGAACATGGACAGCTTTGCCGCCAAGTGGCAGCCCACGGTCCTGAGCTTGTTTCGCTTCATCACCGGCCTGCTGCTGTTTCAGTACGGCGTGGCCAAGCTCTTCAAGTTTCCGGTCGTCCCCTACTTCGCCAAGGTCGAGGTGTTCTCGCTGATCGGCTTTGCGGGCACGCTCGAACTCGTGCTGGGCGCGATGCTGATGCTCGGCCTGTTCACTCGCCTGGTCGCGTTCATCCTGTCGGGCGAGATGGCCTTCGCCTACTTCATCGGCCACATGTTCAAGGGTGACACGCCGGTGTGGTTTCCGCTGCTGAACAACGGCACCGCCGCGATCCTGTTCTGCTTCGCGTGCCTGTATCTGTCGACAGCCGGCGGCGGGCCGATCAGCCTCGACGCCATCCTGCGCCGCAAGGCCTGATTTACGATGAGCCCCTGAATGCCGGGCTCCGGCCCGGCGTTCAGGTGGCAACCGCCTTGAGCTCCAGCGGGACGGCGGCGGCATATTTCGAATTCCGCAGCACCAGCGAGGTGCGGACGTTGCGGACATGCGGGGCGGCGGTCAGATGCGCGACGAAGTTCTGAAAGGTCGCCATATCGGGCGCGACGCATTTCAGGATGAAGTCGACCTCGCCCGACAGCATCCAGCATTCCCGGACCAGCGGCTCGTTACGGACGAACTCCTCGAAGCCCCGCAGATCGGCCTCCGCCTGGCTGGACAGATGCACCGAGGCGAACACCGTCACGTCGAAGCCGAGCTGAGCCGGGTCGAGCAGCCCGCGATAGCCCTGGATGTAGCCCTCGTCCTCCAAGGTCCGGACCCGGCGCAAACAGGGCGGCGGCGAGATGCCGACCCGCTTCGCCAATTCGACATTGGTGATTCGCCCGTCATCCTGGATTTCCTGGAGAATTTTCAGGTCGATCTGGTCGAGGCTCTTGGACACGCGGCGAAATCCCGTGTTGCGGACAGGCTGGCAGCCGCCTCCCTCTTATCCCAGATGACAAAAGCTAAGCAATTTTATTTCGCGATGATCACAACTCCTTTGCCACAGACGGTGGGAAATCCTGCACAGACGGATTGCAAATCTTGCATGGCTTACCAGATGACATAAAGTTGCGTCTGAACCTTCCGCCCGTTGGCGATGCCCCTGCCAGGCCATTCCTGCTTCGCGCCGCCCTATATTTGGGGAGCTGAAACATGCCCAGTCCCGTCCACGCCAAAGTCGTGATCATCGGCTCCGGGCCGGCCGGCTACACCGCAGCGATCTACGCAGCACGCGCCATGCTCGAGCCGATCCTGCTGCAGGGCATGCAGCCCGGCGGGCAGCTCACCATCACCACCGATGTCGAGAATTATCCCGGCTTTGCGGACGTCATTCAGGGCCCCTGGCTGATGGAGCAGATGGAAAAGCAGGCGCTGCATGTCGGCACCAAGATCATCACCGACCTCGTGGTGAATCTGGACCTCAGCCAGCGCCCGTTCCGCCTGACCTGCGACAGCGGCGACGTCTATATCGCCGACACCGTGATCCTCGCCACCGGCGCGCAGGCGCGCTGGCTCGGCATCCCGTCCGAACAGACCTACAAGGGCTTCGGCGTTTCGGCCTGCGCGACCTGCGACGGCTTCTTCTACCGCGGCAAGGAAGTCGTGGTGGTCGGCGGTGGCAACACCGCGGTCGAGGAAGCGCTGTTCCTGACCAACTTCGCCTCCAAGGTCACGATCGTGCACCGCCGCGATCATTTCCGCGCGGAGCGGATCCTGCAGGACCGGCTGTTCATGAATCCGAAGATCAACGTGATCTGGGACAGCGCCGTCGACGAGATTTGCGGCAGCGACAACCCGACCAAGGTCACGCATGTCCGCCTGAAGAACGTCAAGACCGGCGCAGTCAGCGAGCTGCCCGCCGATGGCGTGTTCATCGCGATCGGCCACGCACCGGCGACCGAGCTGGTGAAGGACCAGCTCAAGCTGAAGCCGTCCGGTTACGTCCAGGTGGCGCCCAACTCGACCGCGACCTCGATCCCCGGCGTATTCGCCGCCGGCGACGTCGCCGATGAAACTTATCGCCAGGCCGTCACCGCGGCCGGCCTCGGCTGCATGGCCGCGCTGGAAGCTGAGCGCTTCCTCGCGGTGCAGGCCAGTGAACGTGAGGCGGCGGAGTAACCGTGCCTCGAAACCGCGACGGGTTCACCGATATGGATTGGGATAAGCTCAAGGTCTTTCACGCCGCAGCCGAAGCGGGCAGCTTCACCCATGCGGGTGAACAGCTCGGCCTGTCGCAATCGGCAGTGTCGCGCCAAGTCAGCGCGCTCGAACAGGAACTGTCGGTGTCGCTGTTTCACCGCCATGCGCGCGGCCTGATCCTGACCGAACAGGGCGATCTGCTGTTCCGGACCGCGCATGACGTGTTCATGCAGCTCCAGGCAGCACGGGCCAAGCTCACCGACAGCCGTGAGCGGCCGAGCGGCGATCTGAAGATCACCACCACGCCCGGCCTCGGCATCCACTGGCTGGTGCCGCGGCTCGGCGAGTTCACCGCCCTGTACCCGGAAATCCGGATTTCGCTGATCGTCACCGACGAGGAGCTGGATCTGTCGATGCGCGAAGCCGACGTCGCGATCCGAACTCGCAAGCCGACCCAGCCTGACCTGATCCAGCGCAAGCTCTTCTCGATCGGCTTCCACGCTTATTGCTCGCCCGAATACATCAAGCATTTCGGCACGCCGCGAACGCTCGAGGATCTCGATAACCACCGGCTGATCATGCTGAGCGACAATCAGGTGCCGCAGCATCTGCAGAACCGCAGCTGGCTGGTCGACGCCGGCCGCAACGGCGCCGGACCGCGCGAGCCGTATTTCAAGGTCAACAACATCCTCGGCCTGGTGCGGGCTTGCCAGCAGGGCCTGGGCATCGCTGCGCTGCCCGACTACCTGGTCGAAGATCCGAACCGGCTGGTGCAGCTGTTCGACGAGCAGGACTCGATCCAGCTCGACACCTATTTCGTCTATCCGGAAGAGCTGAAGACAGTGGCGCGCGTCCAGGTGTTCCGCGATTTCGTGGTCAACAAGGCGCAGCGCTGGCCGAGTTGAAGCGCGCGCGCCGCCTACAACCCGGAACCGATCGGAACGCCGGGCGAAGACGGTCCCGCCTGTTCGGCAGTCCCACAACCGGCCGCCGCCGCATGACTGACATGCGGCGGCCCTGGTTGCTGCGAACGACTTTCGCAGATGAAATGACTTCACGCTGAGGGTTTGCACTACACATGTCCCCCTCCTCCAGTAGTGTGGAGCTTCAGTTATCCCTCTTGGAAGGTGATTGTGTCGGCCTCTCGAGGCCAAGACCTCAACCGGGCTCCTCGCGAGCCCGGTTTTTTTTGGTCAAACGCCAAAGACCGCGGCGCCCCCGGCCCGCGGTCTGAAACAAAAACGCGCGGAAACCCGCGCGCCAAATCCTCGAAGATCGCTACGCAGCCTGCTTGTGCATCGCTCCCGACGATGCGCCCGCTCCGCGGATCGCCTTGACCGAACGTTCGATCGCAGCCCACAGACGGCTGATCTCGTAGGCGGCGCGTCCTTCTGCCGCATATTCGCGTGCGCCCTGGCCCTCGCCGAGGGCCATCAAGAGGTCGGCGCGGTTGGTGATCTGTCCGCCCCACACCGGCGCCTTGAACTTGGCCAGCCCTTCGCGCGCGATCGTGACGATGCGGCTCTCGACCTCGTCCCGCAGCGCCGGCGCGCCGTTGAGCACCACCGCGTAAGGCTTGCGGCTTGAGCGGCAGCTCTGGATCGTCTCCTGCACCGCATTGACGTCGAACACACCCGGACGAGCCGGGATGATCACCATCGTCGCATGACGGATCGCATCGTCCACCACCGCAGAAAGGTTCGGCGGCGTGTCGATGAACACCCACTCGACTCCATCGCGCTTGGCGGACGCGATGATTTCACCGACGGAACGCGTCGCCGTACGCAGCGGCGGCTCGTTGGTACCACGCAACTTGTGCCACAGCGTCAGCGAGCCCTGCGGATCCGCATCGACCAGCAAGCAGCGCTTCGAAGCTTTGGTGACGTGCGCAGCCAGGTGAGCAGTCAGTGTGCTCTTGCCTGCGCCGCCTTTACGCGATGCAAAGACGATTACGTTCATACGACGGGCCTCCCGATTGACCTATGGTTGACAAAGGTGAATCAGGACGCTGATTCGTGGAAGATAAAATTGCGACATGAACGATTCAACCTTCCCATTTTGCATCGAAAGGTTGGCTTTTGAGTCACACTAACAACTGCTTTGGCTGAATATTTGCTCAGCGGCTCTGTTCATCGGCCGCTGCAGACCCGAGCGTGCGACGCTCTGACCGTTGCTGAGTGACATCGACTTCTTTGCTGCGCTGCCGCTCCAACCATTTACGTTCGAGCCACCCGAGGCTCCGCGCAGTCGGCTTCTCCAAAGCGGGGACGTCCTGTGCAATCAGGACAAGACCAAGCGGCAGCATCCATAGTCCGAGCACCGGCAGAAAGCTCAGCAGCCCACCGCCAACCAGCAACACGCCCAACGGCAAGCGCACATATTTGGACGACGGCTTGCGCAGCCATCCGACAAAATGCGCCGGCTTGGGAGGCAGCCTCGACTCGAACCACGCCAGATGGCGTTCGAGTTCAGCGCGGTGATCGACGTCGCTCATGGGCTTTTCCATCGGCCTGAGATATGTACTCCGTCGATCTCTTCCAAGGAGACCCGGACTTTCCCGAACAACCCGCGGCAGACTACCGGGCTGCTCTAGGCTTCGTTGGCGCCGACGCCGCGCTCATCGAGTAATCGCTGACCTTCATCAGTGACAGCGTAGCTACGTTGCCCCTGATCAGTTGTGGCCACGGCGACGAGCCGGTGCGCGATCAAATTATTCAGTTCCAGACGTTGTCCTGCATGGAGGCCGCGCCCGGCGGTGCGGGCAACATCGACCAGAACGGCAATCGCCTCATCACTCACATTGAAATCAGCCATGCGTCCCTCCCGCTTCTCGCGATGAAGGAACGTATCCGGCCGAACCTCGTTCCGGCGCGGGTGCGGCAACTAAGCGCTCGAAGGTGAGATCACCCGATCGGAATGTCATGCGCGATCCGCCACGCCAGCCCTCACAACGTGAAAGCCACGCCGCATGCCAAATCGGAGCGGGTATAACCGCGTCCTAGGACGACTGATGGCAGGGAGATCGACCAAGAACGAGAAGGGCTGGAAGGCGTGGTACAGTTGGGTGGGCTCGAACCACCGACCTCCTGTTCCACAGACAGGCGCTCTAACCAACTGAGCTACAACTGCATCCGGCACGGCCGTCGGCCGCGAACGGGCGGAAACTAGGTGCAACGCCGCGCTTTGGCAAGGCCGGGATCGGCTCTCCGACCAATGTCGAGGGCCACTATCGACAAAAAAGCCCGGGACGTGTCCCGGGCCTTGGAAATCAACCGAACCTGAACAGCCTCAGCTGGCGGCGGTGAAGATCTTCGAGGCATTCGCCTTGATCGGCTCGACCGTCTCGGCAGCGACCTTCTGCGACAGCTCGGTCAGTTCCTTGGTCTGGGAGGTCAGAACCTCGACCTGCTTCTTGGCGTGCGAAGTCCACATTTCCAGCACTTCCGGAAGGGTCTTGGCGCCGATCAGGCTGTGCGCGAAGTCGAAGCCGGCGCTGGTGTTGGCCTTCACGAAGTCGAACACCTTGGCGGAATAGTCGGTCGCGCCCTTGCTGGCCGACGAGAACACGGCTTCGATGGTGCCGTTGTTGCTTTCGGCCACGTCCCGGAGCTTGCTGTAGCTTTCTCGGGCCTGCGACACGCCCTTTTCAGCGAAGGCGCGAACCTGCTCGGGCAGCTGGAACGGGATGACGGTGGAGAACGGATCGCTCGAATCGGCCATGTGACGTCCTTCCTAGGAGGGTAAAATAGTAATGCCCGCGCGATGGCCAGATTAGAAAAACGGGCCGACTGCAGGGCCTCAACTGAATGACCCCTTTCGGTCATCCTTTAGTGCATATCGTAACACAGAATTTGTGCATTGCAACATAAACTCGCACTGCACTGCCACATTGTGCATCAAATAGGTCGCGACCGTGGCAATCTGCCACCGCCGAACCGCAAAATTTACCGCCCAGCCGAAGGCATAATCGCTCCGGCTCAGAGCTTTTCGTCGCGTTTCAGCTGTGATTGGACTTGGACACACCCTGATAAAAGCGTGTCCAAGGGCACGGTTCGGATCAGGACTTGGGCTTCGCGGCGTCCTGTGCGGCCCTGGCGACCGCCTGACCGAGCTCTGTGGCCTGCTCGGCCAAAGCCTTCATCTGCGCCTGGACGTATTCGCTGTGCAGGCGCAGCACATCGCCGAGATCCTTGGCGTGCACCAGCTGCTGCGCATAGTCGAGCGCCGCGCTCACGTTGCGCTCGGCAAACCCGACCGCCTTGGTGGTGATGTCCTTGGCATTGGCGCGCACCGTCGCACCACGATCTTCGATCGTTGTCGCGGTCTGCTGTGCGCTGGAGAGCATATGCTCGAACGCCTTGCGGGCCTGATCGAATCCGGCCTCTGCGATGGAGCGCATCTCTTTGGGAATTTCGAACCGGTCCCGCCCATCCTGATCCATGGTCCACTCCTGTTGCGCAGGGTCCGCTCCGCGGCCCTGTCCGAGCCTGTCGCCAACGTAACGCCCTCTCGCATCAGCCGTGTGACCGGCCGGCGACGAGGTCATCGTGACCAAACGAAGAAATTTTGCAACCTTACAACGCCAAGCACCCATTCAACGCGTCTAACGGCCACAAAGTTCTGCCGTCGCAATGGCCGAATTAAGGTTATCGGCGCTTAGCTTGGGACAGAGCGCCGGCAAGCGTGGACCTGACGGCGGCCGAAAGCGATAATGAATTGTTAAGGTTCTTTGCCGACCGCAGCGGTTGCTGCGCGCCAAGCACGGACCGGACGGGAACTGCCGCGCACGGGCACCGATGACCAGTTGGGATTTTCAGTTGCGAGGGGTCGACGATCCCCGGCTTGCGGCCCACGCCATCCGTGCGCTGCCGGTCTGGCTGTGGTCGGTCGACGGCACCCATGTGCTCTGGGCCAATCCGGTCGCGGCTCGGCTGTTCGGCGCCGATAACGGCAATGCGCTCGCCGCGCGACGCTTTGGTCCGGCGGATCCGCACCGCCGACTGGTGGCGCAACTTGCCGGCCGGCTTCCGCTGAATGGCGCGACGCGACTCGAGCGACTGCGCGGCTTCGGCGCCCGACTCGGCGCGCTCGTCACCTGTGCCTGCGCCCGCTTCGAATGCGCCGACGGCACGTCCGGCGTGCTGATCGCGGCGGTCGACCAGATCGGCCCCCCGATGCCGCTCGTCGACCGGCTGCGCGGTCTGGTCGAAGGCATCGAGACGCCGATCGCGGCGTTTGCCCGTGACGGCCTGTTCGTCGGCGCGAGCGCGGCGGCACGTACGCTTCTGGGCTTCCGCAATCTCAGCGAAGCCGGGCTGGATCAGGCGCGCAACGAAGCCCTGCAGAACGGCCGCGCGGAAACGCCGGTCGGGATCGGCCGCATGGTCCTGCAACGGGTCGGCAGCGGCCGCGATATCGGGCTGATCGCTTTGCTCGAGCCGAACCCTCCGCCGGTCGTGGAGCACGAGCCCGACGTCGCCGAACCACCAGCCGCGCCGACGCTGCGCACGTTGCCGCCGCCCACCACGCCGCCAGCCGTATCGGGCGCCGATGGCGATACCGCATTGACGCATCAGGCTCTCGCCGAAGATCTGATTGCCGACTACGAAGCGCTCGAGACGCTTACCGAAGCGCCGGCAGAGTTCGCCTTGCTCGGGGACACCAGTGCCGCGGAGCCGGCGGTGGACGCTTCGTCCGCGACGCCGCCTGACGAGACATCTCCGTCTGCACCGAGCGACGCTGACAGCGCGCAAGCCCCCGTAGCCAGCCACGAACCATCGCCTTTCATCGAAGCCGTGGCCGACGAATCGGAGGCCGAAGTCGCGTCGCCGGACGATGCGACGATAGAGGTCGCACTTGACCGCGAGGCTGAAGCGACTCACACGGACACGGCTCATCAAACCACCGCCGAGCCGGAGAAGGCGGCGGCCGAGCCCGTGGAGATCGAACAGCTCGCTCAGTCCCCCATCGTGGAACAGACTGAGCCTGTAGCGGACAGGGCCGCAACAGCGGAGCCGGAGCCGCTACCGCCGCGGCGGCATCCGTTGCGATTTGTCTGGCAACTCGACCAGTCCGAGCGCTTCGCCGTGATGTCCGACGAGTTCGCCCATCTGCTCGGTCCCCACACGGCGGCGAGCTTCGGCCAGACCTGGCCGCAGATCCGCGCAGCGCTCGATCTCGATCCCGACAATCGTTTCGCCCAGGCGATCGCTGGGCGGCATACGTGGAGCGGCGTCACACTGCATTTTCCCGCTGACGACACCAGCCTGCGCCTGCCGGTCGAAATGTCCGGCCTGCCCGTGCAGGACCGCGACGGCAGCTTCGTCGGCTATCGCGGCTTCGGCGTCTGCCGCGACCTCGAAGGCCTCGACCAACTCGCGGCGCTGCGCCAACACGGCGCTGAGGACGAACATCCGCCGCGCTCGCTGTCGGCCGACTTCACGCCCCACACTGCTTCTTCCGCCACCGAAGGCGATCAGCCCGAGATGTCGGCCACCAGTCACTATCAAGACACGGATCATATCGTGGAACCTCCGAGAAACGTTCTTCCCTTCCGGCCCGTCCACGACGCCCGTTCGCCCGCGCTGACTCCGGTCGAGAACAACGCCTTCAACGAACTCGCGCGTCAGCTATCGGAACGGCTCGAAGCCGAAGCCGCTGCGGCCGAGCGGATGCTCAGCCAGGCTTCGAACGACGATGCTCCGGAAGCCTCCTTGGACGAAGCGGCCCCGACCGAAGCGCGCCCCACGGAGACCGCGACCGATACGCCAGCCTCGCCATCTCCCACCGCACCGCAAGCCGACTGGCTCGCGCCGCTTGCGACTCCGGCGGCTGGCGACAGCACGCGCGATCGCCTGCTGATGGACCTCATTCCGGTCGGCGTGCTGATCTATCGGCTCGACCGTCTGCTTTACGCCAACGCCGCGTTTCTGCAGCGGACCGGCTTCGCCAGCCTCGCCGCGCTCGAAGAGGCCGGCGGCCTCGACGCGCTGTATGTCGAAGAAGGGACGAGCGGCTCGAGCGCCTCCGAAAGTGGTGCGCCGATCACCGTGTCGAGCGAATACTCCGCCCCGAGCGCGGGCCGGCTGCACGCCATTACCTGGGACGGCGAGCAGGCACTGGCGCTGATCTTTTCCGCTGACGTTCCCGATGCGGCGCCGACCGCGCCCGATAGCTACGCGAGCGAGCTTGCGTCGGATGCAGGACATGCCGATGCCGAAGAACTCGGCGCCATCCTCGACACAACCGCCGAGGGCATCCTGATGTTCGATGCCGACGGCCGGATCAGCGCCTGCAACCGCAGCGCCGAAGCTTTGTTCGGCTACGACGGCGCCGAGCTGGTGCAGCAATCTCTCGTCGATCTGTTCGCTCCGGAAAGCAGCAGCGCCGTCCGCGACTATTTCGCGAGCGTGAGATCCGGCAGCGCCGAAAGTCTGCTCGACCACGGCCTCGAAGCGCTCGGCAGGGTCCGCGAAGGCGGACTGTTTCCGCTCACCATGACGATCGGGCGAACGCGTTCCGAGGGGCCGAACTTCTTCGCCGTGTTCCGCGACCTGTCGCAGGCACGCCGGATCGAGACCGAGCTGAATCAAGTGCGCAAGCTCGCCGAGCGCGCGGCCGGCGCCAAGGCCGATGTGCTGGCGCGGCTCAGCCATGAAATCCGCACGCCGCTCAACGCCATCATCGGCTTCGCCGAAGTGATGATCGAGGAACGCTTCGGCCCGCTCGGCAACGAGCGTTACGGCGACTATCTCAAGGACATCCGCGCCTCGGGCGAGCGTGTGATCGGCATCGTCGGCGACCTGCTCGATCTGTCGCAGATCGAAACCGGCAAGCTCGAACTCGACTTCACCAGCCAGAACCTCAACGAACTGGTCGAGCAATGCGTCGCGGTGATGCAGCCGCGGGCCAATCGCGAGCGCATCATCATCCGGACCTCGCTGGCACATGCACTGCCGCCGGTCGTCGCCGACGCGCAGGCGCTGCGGCAGATCCTGATGCACCTGATCGGCACCTCGATCCATCTCGCCAATGCGGGCGGCCAGGTGATCGTCTCCACCGCGCTGAGCGATTTCGGAGAGGTCGTGCTACGCGTGCGCGACACCGGCCATCGCCTCAATGAGGACGAACTGGCCGCCGCACTGCAGCCGTTCAGCACGCCGGCGCCGAGCGATCGCTCCGAGGCCGCGGGCGTCAGCCTATCGCTCACCAAGGCGCTGGTCGAAGCCAACCGCGCCCAATTCCACATCAAGAGCGCGCCGCAGTCCGGCACGCTGATCGAAGTGGTGTTCACGCATACGCCGGCCGGGGTGTAAGCGCGGCGAGCGTCTATCGGTCTTCTTCTGAGACGGACGCCGACGGCCCCGTCTCGACCGAGATCCGGACATCACGCGGGCTCGGCCGGTCGCCCCGACGAGCATCCGGCTCTTGCTCCTGCCTGCCATCGCGATTTAGGTAGCGCCCGGTCCATCACCCGCGAGACATCTTATGGCGACGATCGACACCTCTCTCGTTGCAAAGCTGCCGCTGTTTGCCGGATTTGGACCGGACGAGCTCGATGCCATCCTGCAGGAGGCGCGGTCGATCCGGGTTCCCAAGAACGGCAAGGTGTTCGAACAGGGCGAGGACGCGCATTCGTTCTTCGTGCTGCTGCACGGCCATGTTCGAGCCAGCAAGGTGACGCCCGCCGGCGAACAGGTCGTGGTGCGCTACGTGTCGCCCGGTGAGACGCTGGGTGTCGCGATGGCGATCGGGCTGCAGCGCTATCCGGCGACCGCCACGGCCGTGGACGACAGCATCGTGCTGGCGTGGCCCGCCGCCGCCTGGCCGCGGCTGGTGGAGCGCTATCCCACGCTCGCCACCAACACGCTCCGCACCGTCGGCGGCCGGCTGCAGGAAACTCATTCGCGCGTCATCGAGATGTCGACCCAGCAGGTCGAGCAGCGCGTCGCCCACGCGCTGCTGCGGCTCGCCAAGCAGAGCGGCCGCAAGGTCGAGAACGGCGTCCAGATCGACTTCCCCATTAGCCGGCAGGACATCGCGCAGATGACCGGCACGACCCTGCACACCGTCAGCCGTCTGCTCTCCGGCTGGGAGCAGCGCGGGCTGATAGAAAGTGGGCGGCAGAAGATCGTGCTCCGCGAACCGCATCAACTCGTGGTGCTGGCCGAGCAGACGCCGGAGGCGAAGGAGCCTTGATCGGCCAGCGCCACAACGGCGCGTAACGCCGACAGGAAGGTCGCTTCCTCGATACCGTGCTCGTGGCAGGAATCCGCGAGGGTGTGGAAGGTCGCGATCGGACAGCCGACGCAAGCCAGCTTGAAATCCAGAAAAGTCCGGATCGTCGCGGGCCACTCGCGCATCACGTCTTCGACTACGCTGGTGCGGTGAATGAGCATGGTCCTCTCCATCCCGCCACGATGAGCCGCATCGCGCGCGCGATCGTTGTGCCGCGACAACCTTTTCGCCTGAGCCGGACCTCGCTGTTTTCCCATCCGACGAAGTACGGATGCGGTGCTCCCCCGAGTTGACCGGTAATCACCACCGAGCTTGTGCTGGAACAAATAGACGCGCCGTCGCGAGCGCATCCTCGTGAGCGTCGAATTCAGGTCCACACGCAAGGATGACGACCATGATGACCCGTAGAGACACCCTGCTGGGAGCTGCCGTCGCCGCATTGGTGCTGAGCGCACCGGCGGTGTCGCTCGCCGCCGACGACATTTTGAAACTGCCGCGCCAGAGCGTCGATCTGGTCGCACCGCCATTCGTGCACGCGCATCAGCAGGCCACCAAGGACGGCCCGAAAGTGATCGAGTTCAAGCTAGTGGTGCAGGAAAAGGAAATGGTGATCGACGAGGACGGCACCAAGTTCCAAGCGATGACCTTCAACGGCTCGATGCCGGGCCCGCTGATGGTCGTGCACCAGGGCGACTATGTCGAGCTCACGCTGGTCAATCCCGCCAGCAACACCATGCCGCACAATATCGATTTCCACGCTTCGACCGGCGCACTCGGCGGCGGCGCGCTGACGCTGATCAATCCCGGCGAACAAGTCGTGTTGCGCTTCAAGGCCGACCGTGCCGGCGTTTTCGTGTATCACTGCGCGCCGGGCGGCGCGATGATCCCCTGGCACGTCGTCTCCGGCATGAACGGCGCCATCATGGTGCTGCCGCGCGACGGCCTCAAGGACGGCGCCGGCAAGCCGCTGCATTACGACCGGGCCTACTACATCGGCGAGCAGGACCTGTATGTGCCACAGGACGAAAAGGGCAAGTACAAGACCTACGCCTCGCCGGCCGAAGCCTATGTCGACACCCGCGAGGTGATGCGCAAGCTGACGCCGACCCATGTGGTGTTCAACGGCAAGGTCGGCGCGTTGACCGGCAAGGACGCGATGACCGCCAAGGTCGGCGAGACCGTGCTGATCGTGCATTCGCAGGCCAACCGCGATACACGCCCGCACATCATCGGCGGCCATGGCGACTACGTCTGGGAGACCGGCAAGTTTTCCAACGCGCCGGAAACCAATCTCGAGACCTGGTTCATCCGCGGCGGCTCGGCAGGCGCGGCGCTCTACACATTCAAACAACCGGGCGTCTATGCCTACGTCAACCACAACCTGATCGAAGCCGTCGAACTCGGTGCCACCGCCCACTTCAAGGTCGAGGGCAAGTGGAACGACGACCTGATGACCCAGGTCAAGGCCCCCGGCCCGATCCCGACCCACTAACCACCTCCGCGCGCCAACGAGGCCCGCGTCCGCGCGGGTCTCACCTCCTTCGTCGTTGGGCCCTCCCCGCGTCATTGCGAGGAGGCGAAGCCGACGAAGCAATCCAGAGGCGCCGCGCTCGGCGCTGGATTGCTTCGCTTCGCTCGCAATGACGGGGGCTAGGCTTCAGAGTTCAGTTCGCCTGATCGCTTACCTTCCGAAGTCGCCGCCATGCTGCTCGCCTTCAAACTCAAGATCGCAATCGCCGCCGCCGCCGGGTTCGTCACACCGCTCGCGATCACGCCATTCCTGATTGCGCCGGCCCATGTCGATCAAGCACTGCAGTCCCGTCAGGCCATCGTCGACGTCGCGCCGGGGACGATGTCCTATCGCTTGCCCGGCGAATTCACCCGCGATGGCAGGCAGATTGAGGCCCCGCGCGTCGAACTGCGCGTCGACCGGCCGCTCGCCGTCATGCTGCATCAGGTCAGCGCTGCGGACTATCAGCTCTGCGTCGATGCCGGCGGTTGCCACCCGATGCCGGCGGCGATCGCCGCGCGAACGGATCGTCCGGCCGTGCAGGTGTCGTGGCAGGACGCCAGCGACTACGCGTCCTGGCTCTCCGTCAGGACGGGCGGGCATTATCGGCTGCCCACCGACGCCGAGTGGGCCTATGCGGCGGCCAGCCGGTTCCAGGACGACGGACTCGCCGCCGAGAGCGACGATCCATCGGTGCGCTGGATCGCGCGCTACGAACGCGAGGCGCAGATCGACAAATCGGCCATCGCGTTACGCAGCTTCGGCGGTTTTGGCGCCAATGAGCGCGGGCTGCTCGACCTCGCCGGCAATGTCTGGGAATGGACTTCGACCTGCTTCGTGCGCAGCGCACTGGATGCGTCCGGCCGGACCGTGACGCGGACCTCGAATTGCGGCGTGCGAGTCGCGGAGGGGCAACACCGAGCCTATGTGTCGGACTTCGTGCGCGACGCCAAGGCAGGCGGCTGCTCCGCAGGCTTGCCGCCGACCCATCTCGGCTTTCGCCTGGTGCGTGAGCCGGACAGCACTCTTGCAGGGCTGCGTGCGTGGCTCAAATCAACGCTGGATGGTGTCTCACTGTGAGCTGCGTCGGCGCGCCGCAGCCGACATTGACCACGGTCAATCTGGCGCAGGCCATGAGCTTCTAGCCTGCTCCCCGCGTCTGCCGTGGCTCCCCGCCGCAGCGGCATGACGTCTGGACCGGCCGCCTGGCCGGCAGCGGAGTTGCGCCGTGAATGCTCCCGATCTGACCCGTCCTCCGCTCAAGATTCGGCGGATCAGCCTCGATACCGGCCGCGAGAACGTCGCGGTGATCTCGCGCCGCTCGCGCGCGCTGCACGCCGAGGTGTTTCGCGGCTTCAGCCGCGTCGAGCTACGGACCGGCGCCAAGGTGTTGCTGGCCACGCTGATGATCACCGACGACGACGCGGTGATCGGCCCCGACGAACTTGGCCTGTCGGAGCCCGCCTTTCGCCGCTTCAACGAGCCGGTGGGACAAGCCGTTTCGGTGGCGCCGGCGCCGCCGCCCGCCAGCATGGATGCGGTCCGCAACAAGATCCAGGGCCGCAAGCTCACCGAGGCGGAGATCGCCGCGATCATCGACGACATCGCCCACTTCCGTTACTCCGACATGGAGATCGCCGCTTTCTTGATCAGTGCGGCGCGGTTCACCTCTACGGACGAACTGCTGTCGCTGGTCAAGGCGATGGCCTCGGTCGGCACCAAGCTGCGTTGGGACCGGCCGATCGTCGCCGACAAGCATTGCATCGGCGGCATTCCGGGCAACCGCACCACGATGATCGTGGTGCCGATCGTCGCCGCGTACGGCCTGCTGGTGCCGAAGACCTCGTCGCGCGCCATTACCTCGCCGGCCGGCACCGCCGACACGATGGAGGTCCTCGCCCGCGTCGATCTCGACGTCGAGCAGATGAAGCGGGTCGTCAACACCTGCGGCGGCTGCCTGGTGTGGGGCGGGCACGTCAATTTGTCGCCCGCCGACGACGTCCTGATCTCGGTCGAGCGTCCGCTCAGCCTCGACACGCCGGAGCAGATGGTGGCCTCGATCATGTCGAAGAAGCTCGCGGCCGGCTCGACCCATCTATTGATCGACTTTCCGGTCGGGCCCAGCGCCAAGGTGGCAAACGCCAACGAGGCGATGCGGCTGCGTAAACTGTTCGAATTCGTCGGCGATCAGTTCGGCATCGCGGTCGAAGTGGTGACCACCGACGGCCGCCAGCCGATCGGCCGCGGCATCGGCCCGGTGCTGGAGGCGCGCGACGTGATGGCCGTGCTCGGCAACGAGCCGGACGCGCCCGCGGATCTGCGCGAAAAATCGCTGCGGCTCGCGGCGCATCTGCTCGAATACGATCCGCAGCTGCGCGGCGGTGCCGGCTACGCGCGCGCCAAGGAACTGCTCGACAGCGGCGCGGCGCTCAAGAAGATGCAGCAGATCATCGATGCGCAGGGCCCCTCGACCTGCAGCGCCGAACTCGGCGCGCATGCCGCCGATGTGCTGGCCGCAAACGACGGCATCGTCAGTGCCATCGACTGCCTGCGCATCAATCGTCTCGCTCGCACAGCCGGCGCACCGCTCGCCAAGGGCGCGGGCATCGATCTGTTCAAGAAGATCGGCGACCGCGCCGAAAAGGGCGAAGCGATCTACCGGATCTACGCCTCCGAGCGCTCCGAGTTCGACCTCGCGGTGGCGGCCGCGCAGGCGGAGTCGGGCTTCACCATCAATCATCACGCGCCGTCCGCCGTGGAGCTGGTGTCGTGAGCGCTGTGGCGATACAATGCCTCGCGGCAGCGCGCGCCGATGCCGAACGGCTCGGCGGCCGGCTTGGAATCCCGGTCCACCAGATTGCCCAGCATCGTTTCCCCGACGGCGAGATCGCCGTGACGGTGGGCCCGGCGGCCCCGACCACGATCCTGTACGTGCCGCTTGATCAGCCGAACGAAAAGCTGCTGACGATCCTGTTCGCCGCCGAGGCGCTACGGCGCGGCGGCTGCACGCGGCTGGTGCTGCTGGCGCCGTATCTCAGCTACATGCGCCAGGACGCGGCATTTCATCCCGGCGAGGCGATCAGCCAGAAGGCGGTCGGCCGGCTACTCGCATCGGTCGTGGACCGCGTCATCACCGTCGACGCCCATCTGCATCGCACCGCCAGCCTCGGCGATGTGTTTCCGTGCATCGAGGCCGACGACCTGTCGGCGATGCCGGCGATCGCCGCCTCGTTCCGCGCGCATCCGCTCGATCCGGACACCGTGGTGGTCGGTCCCGACGCCGAGTCGCAGCAATGGGTGGATGCGCTGGCTAAGCTGATCGACCGACGCTCCACCGTGGCCCGCAAGATCCGCCGCGGTGATCGTTCCGTCGAAGTCAGATTCGACGATCCGTCCCTGATCGCGGGCCGGCCGGCGCTGCTGGTCGACGACATCGTCTCCTCCGGCGGCACGCTGATCGCCTGCAGCAAGGCGCTGCACGCCGCCGGCGCGACCTGGGTGGACGCGGTGATCACCCACGCGCTGTTTCCGACCTCCATGTTACGCGAGTTGGCGTTTGCCGGTCTGCGCAGCATCCGCTCGACCCATACGGTGCCGCATTTCACCAACGGCATCGTGCTTGACGATCTATTCGCCGAAACGCTGCGCAGCGAAATCGGCACGATCACCAAGGAGACCCGCGCATGACCGTCACGATTCGAATCTGCGGCGCCGCGCGCACCGTCACCGGCTCGTGCTATCTGCTGGAAACCAAGGACCAGCGCCTGTTGGTCGATTGCGGCCTGTTCCAGGGCCAGAAAACGCTGAAGGAGCTGAACTACGGCGACTTCCCGTTCAAGCCGCCCAGCATCAGCGCTGTACTGCTGACGCATGCGCATATCGACCATTCCGGCCTGCTGCCAAAGCTGGTGCGCCATGGTTTCGATGGCCCGATTTTCGCCACGCGCGGCACCATCGATCTGTGCTCCTACATGCTGCCCGACGCCGGCAGCATCCAGGAATCCGAAGTGATGATGCTCAACCGGCGCAACGCTGCACGCGGCAAGCCGGAGGTCACGCCGATCTACACCCAGGCCGACGCCATCGCCACGCTGTCGTCGTTCCGTCCGGTCGACTACGAGACCTGGACCAACGTATTGCCCGGCGTGCGCGCGCGTTACTGGAACGCCGGACACCTCCTCGGCTCGGCCTCGATCGAAGTCGAGATCGCCGGCGAAGGCCGCTCATCCTCGGCGCTGCGGCTGCTGTTCTCAGGCGATATCGGCCCCGACGGCAAATTGCTGCAGCCCGATCCCGAAGCGCCGGCACATTTCGACTATGTGTTCTGCGAGTCGACCTATGGCGCGCGGTTGCGCGAACCGACCTCACCGCAACTACGCCACGAGCGGCTGGCCGCGGAAGTCAACGCCGCCGCGGCGGCACGCGGCGCGCTGGTGATTCCGGCCTTCGCGGTGGAGCGAACGCAGGAACTGATCGTCGACCTGATCGACCTGATGGAGAAAGGCAAGATCCCCTCCGCGCCGGTCTTCCTCGACTCGCCGCTGGCGATCCGCGCCACCGAAGTGTTTCGCCGCCATGCCGCGGATCTCGACGAAGACGTCGATGTCGAACGACTTCTGGGTTCGCCGCATCTGCGCTTCACCGAGACCGTCGACGAGAGCAAGGCGATCGCCAAGCTCAGCGGCTTCCACATCATCATCGCCGCCAGCGGCATGTGCGACGCCGGCCGCATCCGCCATCACCTGAAGCGCTGGCTGTGCCGCGACAGCGGCACGGTGCTGCTGGTGGGCTATCAGGCGCAGGGCACGCTCGGCCGCTTCCTCGAAGACGGCGCACATTCGGTACGCATCATGGGTGAGGAGATCCGCGTCAAGGCGAAGATCCGCCGCATCGACGATTACTCCGGCCACGCCGACGCCGGCGAACTGGCGCGCTGGATCACGGAGCGCAGGCCGATCGATCGCGGCCTGTTTCTGACCCACGGCGAAGAGGCCTCGATGGCAGCGCTGGCCGAACGTCTCAGCGGCGTGATCCCCGCGGCCAAGATCTTTCAGCCCGTGCTTGACGACGTGTACGAACTCACCAGCGCGGTGCCGACACCGCTCGATGGTACGCATCGCCGCCGCCTCGAACCGGAGTCCGTCGTCCAGCTCGATTGGCACAATGAGATGTCGAAGCTGCTGCTCGATATCAACGAGCAGATCGAAGCCGCCGCGGATGCGCGCGCCCGCGGGGTGATCATCCGGCGTCTGCGCCGAGCGCTCGAGGACAACGGACACGCGGCGCAACCCCGTCGATAGCGGTAGCTGGAAACGGGGTTAACGCAATTCACCGGGGAAAGGCGCGATTCGCTTGCAACAATCGCATTTGCCAACCCCCGCGGACTGTGTGCTAGACTATTTCGCAGACGCGAGATGCGGGGGACGCTATGGTCGCGAACTATCATGTCGCTGTCGGCGATCAGAATGCACTCGGGCAATATCTGGTCGACCGGACCGTGAGCGCCGACAAACGTCCGCACCTACGGATCGCCTGCATTCACTGCGGCGAGGAATATCTCGCCGCCGACGTCAATTTCCACAACTGCAAGTGCCCGTCCTGCCAGAGTGGCGAAGGCACGCGGCTATTCTGAACGACGTTTCGCCGAGCCGCCGGCGATCCGCCCCGCGCGGTCCCAACTCCCTCGTCCAAAAGCTGGAATCGCTCTAATCGCGACATTCCGTCGCTGCTCGGCTTGACGCCTCTGAGCTACTGACACGGGTCCCAGCAGACCCTCCAGGAGCCCGCCGCATGAGCCGCTTCCGCGCCGCTGCCGTCGCCTTTGCCGCTGTCGTCATGCCGATCCAGGCGGGCGCGGCCGAGCAGGTCAACGTCTACACCTATCGCGAATCCAAGCTGGTGCAGCCGCTGTTCGATGCCTTCACCAAGGACACCGGCATCGCCGTCAACGTGATCTCGGCGAGTTCCGGCCTCGAACAGCGCATCAAGGCGGAAGGCGACAAAAGCCCTGCCGACGTGCTGCTGACGGTGGATATCGGGCGCATCGACGAAGCCGTACAGGCGGGCATCACACAGCCGATCGGCTCCGCGGTGATCGACGAGACCGTGCCGGCGCGCTATCGCGACCCGAACGGCCATTGGGCCGGCATCTCGATGCGCGCGCGGGTGATCTACGCCTCGAAGGACCGCGTCAAGCAGCACGCGATCACTTACGAGGAATTGGCCGACCCGAAGTGGAAGGGCAAAATCTGCATCCGCTCCGGCCAGCACATCTACAACAACGCGCTGTTCGCCGCTTACGTCGCCAAGCACGGCGAGGCCAAAGCTGAAGAATGGCTGCGCGGGCTCAAGGCAAATCTGGCGCAGAAGCCGTCGGGCGGTGACCGCGAGACCGCGCGCGACGTCGCGGCCGGCAAGTGCGACATCGGCATCGGCAACACCTATTACTGGGCGCTGATGATGAACAACGATCCCGACAAGAAGCCGTGGGCGGAAGCCACGAAGGTGATCCTGCCGACCTTCGAAGGCGGCGGCACCCACGTCAACCTGTCGGGGGTGCTGCTCGCCAAGCATGCGCCCAACAAGGCCAACGGCATCAAGCTGATCGAATGGCTGGCTGGCGAGAAGGCGCAGCAGATCTACGCCGACGCCAACTACGAATACCCGATCCGCCCCGGCGTGCCGCTGAATCCGACCATCGCCGGCTACGGCAAGCTGACGCCGGACGCGCTGCCGATTGCCAAGATCGCAGCCGAACGCAAGACCGCCTCGACGCTGGTCGATAAGGTCGGGTTCGACAACTGAACGGCGCCACACCTCCGCCACGCGCACAGCCGCCTCATCCTGAGGAGCCCAGCGAAGCCCGCAGGGCGAAGCTGGGCGTCTCGAAGGATGAGACCACTGGGCACGTCCTCATGGTTCGAGACGGCGCTCCGCGCCTCCTCACCACGAGGACTTCCTCCGATCGATCACGCATCGAACGCATCGCCCTTGCCATCGCCCTCCTCACCGCACTGATCGTCGCCGCGCCGGTGATCAGTCTGGCGATCACGGCGCTGCAGCCGGCGGCCGATATCTGGCCGCATCTTCTCGCTTATGTGCTGCCGCAGACCCTGCGCGACACCGCGGCACTGCTGCTCGGCGTCGGCACGCTGACGCTGCTGATCGGCACCGGCTCGGCGTGGCTGGTGTCGTCGCACGATTTCGTCGGCCGCAGCTTGCTGCTCTGGCTGCTGCCGCTGCCGCTGGCTGTGCCGACCTATCTGTCCGCCTATGTGTATGTGGACGTGTTCGAGCCGCTCGGCCTCGCCCACCGCATACTGACGCTGATGATGCCGGCGACCGACGCGGTGCGCTGGCTGCCGCAGCTGCGCTCGCTGCCGGGCGCCGTGCTGCTGCTGTCGGTCGTGCTGTATCCGTACGTCTATCTGTCGGCGCGCGCGGTGTTTGCGGCGCAGAGTGCCGATCCGATCGAGGCGGCGCGCACGCTCGGCGCGTCGCGCTTCACCATCCTGCGCCGCGTGGTGCTGCCGATGGCGCGGCCGGCGCTTGCTGTCGGCGTCGCGCTGGCGGCGCTGGAGACGCTCAACGACATCGGCGCCAGCGAATATCTCGGCGTGCGCACGCTGACCGTGTCGGTGTTCACCACCTGGCTCAACCGCGGCAGCCTCGCCGGCGCGGCGCAACTCTCGCTGGTGCTGCTCGGCTTCGCGGCGCTGCTGATCGCGATCGAACGCCTCGGCCGCCGCAGCGCCAGCACCGAACTGTCGGCGGAGAATCCGCGGCTGCGTGCCCGCCGGCCGTTGCACGGCGGCAAAGGCGCGCTCGCCGCTGGGGCATGCGCCGTCCCGGTGCTGTTCGGCTTCGTCATTCCAGCGGGCTACCTGCTCGGCGAGAGCCTGCGCCGCACGCTCGCCGGGCGGATCGAGGATGCGCTGTGGCGCGATGCGCTGCATACGGTGACGCTGGCGTCGATCGCGACGCTGGTGGCGCTCGGGCTGGCGCTGATCGTCATCCTCGCCGCACGCTGGCGCCCTGGTCGGACGGCAACCACGGCAGCGTCGATCGTGCAACTCGGCTACGCACTGCCGGGGCTGGTGCTGGCGCTCGGCCTGCTGGCACCGCTCCTGGCGCTCGACGGCGCCATCGCCGCGGCCGCGCGTGTGCTCGGCTTCGCGTCGCCGGGCCTGCTGCTGATGGGCTCGGGCGGCGCGGTGGTCGCCGCCTATGTGATCCGCTTTCTCGCGGTACCGACCGGACTCCTGAAAGCCGGCTTCGACCGCATCCCGCGCGACTACGACGACTCGGCCCGCGCGGTGGGTGCGTCGCGGCTGGTGACGCTGGCCAGGATCGATCTGCCGCTGCTGCGGCCGGCGCTGGTCGGCGCCGCGATCCTGGTGTTCGTCGATTGCCTGAAGGAACTGCCGGCGACGCTGCTGCTGCGGCCGCTGAATGTCGATACGCTGGCGACCTCGATCTACCAATACGCCAGCCGCGGCAGCTTCGAAGACGGCGCCCTCGCCGCCCTGATCATCGTCGCTGCCAGCATCCCGCCGGTGATCTGGCTGACACGGTTCTCCGACCGGGCGGAGTGAGCCCGGGTGCGTCATCGTGCTCCGCCACGCTGCCGCCCTCATCCCATGAAAGGTGGAACCGGCTGGTGATGCGGCGATGCGCAGCACCGGCTGGTTTCGGCGCAAGCCCGCACGTATAATTCCGCCGCCATGATGGAAGCTCGGATGTTTCGCCCCGTGATCAGAATGAGCCTCGCCGCTGCCTTGCTCTGCTTGGGCGCGCAGGCGGTCTCGGCGCAGTCGGCGCCGATTCGTTATTGGGTGCCGGGCGGGCCGTTCGGCTTCGGCGGTGGTGCGACTGAAAGCTGGCAACCGCTGAACTGGAGCGACGTGCCCGGCTTCACGGCGTCCGAACCGGATGAGGACGGTTTCCGCACGGGCTTCGTCGCGCGCGCCTACAGCGCGCCGCTGAACGCCTTCAGCAGCGGTCTGAACTGGCGCGGCGTGGGCGGGATCGGCGGCGCCGGGGCGTTCGGCAATTTCGGCTCGCTCGCCATGGAAGGCGCGCAATACGGCTACAACTTCAAGGGCGTCGGCGACACCCCGGTCACGGTGTTCGGCGGGGTCGATCAGCTCAAGTATCAGCCCGACGTGTTTACGTCGCTGACCTCGCCGGGCTTTTCGAGCAGCAACACGGCCGCGACCGCGGTCCACGCCGGCGTGGAAATCCGCCCGACCTCGAATCTCAGCCTGTCGTTCTCGGCCGGCTATGTGCAGCCGAATGGCGCTGTTGATAGCGACATTCGTTCCAATTTGCTGCCGGGCGAGTCGCCGATGTTCTCAGGCGGTCGGCGCTAGGAAATCCAGAATTACGCGGTTGAATTCAACCGGCTCGGTCACGGTAACGCCGTGGCCGCCTTCCGGCATCACCACCAGCTGAGCATGCGGCAAACCTGTGGCAAGCTGTTGCGAACAGATCCAAGGCACCAGCGTGTCGTCCTTGGTGGCCAGCACCAGCGTTCGATGACGGATCTCGCCGAGGCGCGCCGCCACGTCGAAGCGCAGCAGCGCAGCGATCCGGCGCTCGATATTGTCGGCGCCCTGGAAGTGCTGGACGCCGTGCGCCACCTCTTCGTCCACGCGCACCGCGTTCGCGACCAGCCATGCCGGCGGATACAGGAAGATCGGCTGGGCGCGGACATAGGCTTCGACGCCGACATGGCGTAGCAGATCGCGGCGCACGTCGAAGCAGCGCTTGGTATGCGGATTGGGCGCCGCCCAGGCGTTGACGAGCATTAACCGATCGAGCTTGTCCGGCGCGCGGAGTGCGAGTTCGAGACCGACCAGACCGCCGAGTGCGTGGCCCATGAAGTGGCAACGCTCGATCTGCAGCGAGCCCAACAACGCGATGACTTCGTCCGCCATGTCGCCGATGCTGTAGCCATCGGGGAGCGCTGCCGGATTGCGGCCGGTGCCGCGATGATCGTAAAGCACGACGCGGAACTGCTCGGTGAGCGCAGCGAATTGCGGCTGCCAGAACGCGGCGGCGCCGCCGAGACCGGCCGATAGCACGATGGTCGGCGCGTCCGGCTCGGTGCGGCCGATGATCTCCGCGGTCAACGCGGAGCTGTCGGTTGCGTTCATGCCGCTCACGCCGCCAGATCGATGCCGAGTTCGGACCAGATCGTCTCGTACAGCGCGGTGAACTCCGGCAGCTTGCGGATCTTCAGCGGATGGCGCTGCTCCGGGGCGATGTTCACCGGATGGATCGACTTCACCCGGCCGGGGCGGCTGGTGATGACGACGATGCGATCCGCCATGGTGATCGCCTCGCCGACGTCGTGAGTCACCAGCACGACGCTGCACTGCCGCTCGCGGATGATGCGCAGCACGTCGCTCTGCAGCACCAGCCGGGTCTGGCTGTCGAGCGCCGAGAACGGCTCGTCGAGCAGGATCACGTCCGGGCTGAAAGCAAGCGTGCGCATGAACGCCACGCGCTGCCGCATGCCGCCCGACAGTTCGGACGGGTAGCTGTGCTCGAACCCCTTCAGGCCGTAATTCTCGATCAGTTCGTGCGCGATTGCTTCGGCCTTCTTGCGCGGCGTGTTGCGGACCTGCAGGCCGATGATGACGTTGTCGATCACCGTGCGCCATGGCAGCAGCAGGTCCTTCTGCAGCATGTAGCCGACATGGCCGGTGGCGCTGTGCACCGGCTCGCCGTTGACCTCGACGCGGCCGTCGGTCGGTTTCAGCAGCCCGGCGATGATGTTGAACAGCGTGGTCTTGCCGCATCCGGACGGGCCGACGATCGCGACGATCTCGCCGCGATGGACCTGGAAACCGATGTCGGCGATCGCCGTCACCGGCGCCGCATTGGCGACCTCGAAGGTCATCCCGACCTTCTCGGCGTTGAGCACGATGTTGGCGTCAGACATGAGCATGGGTCCCGATCGGATGAGCGGCAAGGAAGTCGAGCGTGAGGTTGTTGAACGCCTCCGGCTCGACGCGGGAATAAGCGTGGCCACCACGCGGCACTTCGATGAGTTCGGAGCCGACGATGCGCGCGGCGATCAGCTCGGATGAATATGGCGGCGTCAGAATGTCGTCCTGCGCCACCAGCACCAGCGTCGGGCAGCGGATGTGGTCGAGATAGCGCAGCCCGTCGAACGCCATGATGCCTTTGGCCCGGGCGTCCAGGATGTTACGCGACGGCGTTGCGGCGATCGCGGCCGCGACCTCGCGCTCGAGATCGGCTTGATGGTCGCGCACATAATACGGCGGATACAGGAACAGCGGCGTGGCACGGTGATACTCCGCCTCGCCCATGGCGCCGAGAATGCGCCGGCGCAGGCTGAGGCACTGTTCCATCTGCGCGTCGAGCTCGGCCCAGGTCGCGTACAGCACGAGACTCGCGATCCGCTCCGGCGCCTTGGCGCCGAGCACGATCCCCATCGCCCCGCCGGTGGAATGGCCGACCAGATGCGCCTTCTCGATCTTCAGATGATCCATCAGCCGCAGCAGGTCGTCCGCGAGCAGCTCGACCGAGTAGTCCATCTCGGCGCGCGTGCTGCCGCCGGTGCCGCGATGATCGTGCAGCACCACCTGATGGCGCGCCGCGAAGGCTTCGACATTCGGCGCCCAGTAGCCGGCCGAGCCACCGAGCCCGGCGACCAGCAGCACCGGCTCGCCGGAGCCGACGATCTCGTAGCGCAGCGCGACGTCCGACAATTGAGCGGTCGGCATAACCGGCCTCAGCGCCACTTCATGCGGCGTTCGACCCAGCCGACCGCGCTGTCGAGCAGCACTGCCAGCAGCATCAGGGCCAGAATGCCGCCCCACACCGCGTTGAGGTTATACAGCGTACCGGCGTAGTAGATCTGATAGCCGAGGCCCTGGTCGGCCGAGATGTATTCGCCGACCACCGCGCCGATCATCGCGAAGCCGATGTTGAGGCGGAACGCCGAGGCGATCCACGGCAGCGAGCCCGGCACGATCACCATGCGGAACATCTGCATCCGGCTGGCGCCGAGCGCCTTGAGCATTTTCAGATAATCGCCGTCGATCTCCTGCGTGCCGGCATAGCTGGTGATCATCGCGACGATGAAGGTGATGATGGCGGCGACCGCGATCTTGGATTCGATGCCGACGCCGAACCAGACGACGATCAGCGGCGCCAACGCGATCTTCGGCAGGCCGTTGAGCGCGATCAGCAGCGGCCGCAGCACCGCGGCGGCGGTCGGCGACAGCCACAGCAACAGACCGGCCGCCGAGCCGGCGGTGCTGCCGATCAGGAAGCCAAGGATCGATTCCTTTGCGGTGACCCAGGTGTCGTTCAGCAGCGTGCCGGTGGTGAAGCCCTTCACCAGTTCGCGCCAGATGCCGGTCGGCTGACCGTACAGATAGACCTTGATCCACTCGGCGCGGATCGCGACTTCCCACAGCAGCAGGAAGCTGCCGATCAGCAGCAACTGGAGCAACAAGATCCTGCCCCGCGCGAACCACGGCGCGGAGATCGAGCGTTGCGAGGCTTTGGCCGGCTTCCGGTCGGCTGTCTGCTCGGGCATGCGACCAACGATCTCCGCGTTGGCCATGATCAGGTTCCGACGTAGGCGGTGGTGGCGATCTCGACGAGGAATTCCGGGCGCACCAGCGGAGTCTGGATGCAGTAGCGCGCCGGCGGAGTTTCCGGGAAGTACTCCTTGTAGACGGCATTCATCGCCGCGTAGTCGGACAGATCCTTCAGGAAGATCTGGTTGAACACGACGTCCTTCATCGTCCCGCCGCCGGCCTCGATCACCGACTTGATCGACTCCAGCACGAAGCGGGTCTGCGCGGTGGCGTCACCGGCGCCGACGGTCTCGCCCTTGGGGCCGATCGCCAGCGTGCCGGACACGTAGATGAAACCGCCGGCCTTGGTGCCGGGGCTGTAGGGCGCGAGCGGCGGCGGCGAACCGGGCGGGATGATGGCTTCGAACGGCATGGAGTCTCCTTGTCTTTCAGAAACGGGAATCAGGCGGCGATGCTGGAGGCGAGCGCCTGGGCGACGTCGTCGACGGTCGAACTCCAGCCGAAGAACTGCTCGACATTGTAGATCGTCGCCTGCTGGCAGAATTCCGGCCCGGCCTGGTAGCAGGCGTCGCGCACCAGAATCGGGAAGTACTCCCTGAAGAACGCGTCGCGGATGGTGGATTCGACGCAGACATTGGTCGCGACGCCGCACACCAGCAGCGTGTCGATGCGGCGGCTGCGCAGCAGGCTGTCGAGCGCGGTGCCGGCGAAGCCGCTGTAGCGCGGCTTCGGCACCACCAGATCGTCCGGCTCCGGTTTCAGCTCCTTGACCAGCTCGTAGTCCCAGCCACCGCGGGTCAGCAGCTTGCCGGCGAGGTCGGGACGGCTGCGCATCAGCTTGAGCGAATTGCCCTTGCGCTGATTGACCGAATGCGGTCCGCCGGCTTCCTTCAGTTCCGGGTCCCAGCCGTTCTGCAGCCAGATCACCTGAATGCCGGCACTGCGCGCGACCGATACCAGGCGGGAGATCGCCGGAATCACTTTCTGTGTCGGCGCCAGATCGACGCCGAGATGCGAGAAGTAACCACCCGGCGAACAGTAACCGTTCTGCATATCGACGACGATCAACGCGGTGGCGGCGGCGTCGAGATCGACGGCTTCGGGCCGGGCGGACAATTGCTTGGACATGATGCTCTCGATGTTCAGCCGGCCTTGCCGACTTTGGCGGTCGCCTTTTCGGCGAAGCTGTTGTCGACCATTTCCTCGTAGGGCCGCGCGGACTTGATCGAGCCGCCGGCGAGTTCGAACGCCATGTCGGTGTCCCACTCGGCCTTGGAGATGGTCGGGTTCTTTGGAATGGCAGTGGAGTTGTCGAGCAGATTGCCGGCGGCGGAACGGATCACCGATTCCGCGACCTGCGGAAATTCGGCGACCGAGGCTTTGACGAACAGCTCGCGATCGGTCTGCAGCGCCGCCTGCGCCTCGGCGAGCGCGTCGCAGAACGCCTGCACCATCGCCGGATCCTTCTCGATCACGCTCTTCTGGGTCATCGCGGTGGTCCAGGACAGCGGGCCGATGATGTCGGCGAAGGCGAACACCGGTTCGAGGCCGAACTTCTCCTTGGCGATCGAAACGTCCCATTCGAACATCGTGGCGAAGTCGGCGCGGCCGTCGAGCACGGCCTGGGCCTGCGCGCCCTGCGGCAGCTGCAGGAACTTGACGCCGCTCGCCTCGGGATCGAACCCGCCGCGGTCCTTCATGGCGAAGGTCGGGGTCTGGATGGTGGAGGACGGGAAGCGCAGCGTTGCAATGGTCTTGCCCTTGAAGTCGGCGATGCCGCCGACCTTGGTGCCGGGCTTGGCCACCGCCCACATCGCGACGCCGCCGACCACCTTGGCGATGTTGCTGACCTTGGCGCCCTCGTTGACGGCGTTGACCGACATGCCGGCGCCGGTGACGGCGAAGCTGGCGTTGCCCGACAGCACCACCGGCAGCGCCAGCGCGATGCCGCCGGCCGAGCTGACGGCGACGTCGAGGCCGTGCTTCTTGAAGAAGCCGCCGTGCTTGGCGGCGTAGACGGACACGTACATGCCGAGGTGGATCGCCTCGGAGACCTTGATGGCATTCAGCGATTGAGCGGCGGCCGGGCTGCCGAGCCGGTCGAACGCGGCCACGATGGCGGCTGCACTCGCGCCCAGCAAGACGGTCCGCCGCGAGGCGGCGCCGGTGAACAGCTTGGTGCCTTTGCGCTCAGATTTCACGACGTGTCCTCCGTTGGGGCCTGTGGGCACCAGACTAAGGACGGAGAGTCTGTTCCGAAAAGTCGAGAATCGGTCATGTGATCTTGCCGAAAAGGCAACACCTCAACCGGGCTTCCTCGTCTTCGAGAGGCCGCGGATGGCGTCCGCCAGGGCCTTGAGGAACTCCTGCGGCGCGTGCGGCAGCGGGCGGTCGCGATGGATGCTGATGCTGGAGCGGGCGGCCGCGAAGGCTGGATCGGCGATCGGGATCGCCCGGAGCACGTCCGAATGCAGCTCGGTGATCACCGTCAGCGCCGGCATGAAGGCGATCACCTGCCCGGTCGCGGCCATTCGCTTGGTGAGCTCCAGCGAGTTGGTGGTGACCAGCACCTGCGGCGCGCGCTGCCGCTTGGCGATCGCGCGTTCGAACACCTGGCGCAGACCGAAACTGTGCTCGGGCAGCGCGATGGTCTGAGTGCAGATATCGTCGAGCGTCAGCGACGTGCGGTTGGCGAATTCATGCGTCGGCGCCACCAGGCAGGCGATCGGCTCGACATGCTCGGCGATCACTTCGATCTCGGGCCTTGGGGTCGCGTTGAAGGTGATGCCGATATCGGCTTCGTCCTCGAGCAGCGCCTCGATGATGCGGTCGGTCGATCCGGTCTGGATACGAAACGTCACGGCCGGGTAGCGGTGGTGGAAGTTGGCGAGCAGATCGGGCAGCAGCCCCGATACCAGCCCTTCGATCACGAACAGCGAAACCTCGCCGCGGCGCAGGCCACGCAGATCGTCGATCTCGTTGCGGGCGCGGTCGAGGTCGCGAAAGATGCGATTACTCTGCCGGGCGAGGACTTCGCCGGCCGGCGTGAGTTGCACCCCGACCTTGGAGCGCTCGAACAACACCGCATCGAGTTCGTGTTCGAGCTGCGCGATCTGCCGGCTGACCGCGGACGGCGCGACGTGCAGGCGATCCGCCGCCTTGCGGATCGAGCCGAGCTTGGCGACCTCGTTGAAGTAACGCAGGGTCAGAAAGCGCACGCGACCTCATCGGATGAAGGAGACCTCACAAGCACCCAATCTGCGCCGCACATTCAGCGTCATCCTGAGGTGCGCACCGGTACGATGCGCCTCGAAGGATGAGCCGCACGCACGATGCCACTGCATCGCGCGCGGCCGCATCCTTCGAGGCTCGCTACGCTCGCGCCTCAGGATGACGGCGTTTGTTGCGTGGCAATGCCAGCGAACCGCCGGCGGCTTACTACGCGTTCTTCAGCGCCACCCGGAAGTCGGCTTCGGTCTTGGCCTTGACCTCGTCGAGCGTAACGCCGTCGGCGAGTTCGATCAACGCCATGCCGTCGTTGCCGTGCTTGTCGATGGTGAACACCGCCAGATCGGTGACGACCATGTCGACGACGCGCTCGCCGGTCAGCGGCAGGTTGCAGGTCTTGAGCAGCTTCGGGCCGTCCTTGGCGGAATGCTCCATCACCACGATGACGCGCTTGACGCCGGCGACGAGGTCCATCGCGCCGCCCATGCCCTTGACCATCTTGCCGGGGATCATCCAGTTGGCGAGATCGCCGTTCTGGGCGACCTGCATGGCGCCGAGGATCGACAGATCGATGTGGCCGCCGCGGACCATCGCGAACGAGTCGGCGGATGAGAAGTAACTGGTCGACGGCAATTCGGTGACGGTCTGCTTGCCGGCGTTGATCAGGTCCGGATCTTCCTCACCCTCGTAGGGGAACGGACCCATGCCGAGCATGCCGTTCTCGCTCTGCAGGACGACGTCGACACCGTCGGGGATGTAGTTCGACACCAGCGTCGGGATGCCGATGCCGAGATTGACGTAGAAACCGTCGCGCAGTTCCTTGGCGGCGCGCGCCGCCATCTGTTCGCGGGTCCAGGCCATCGGTGTTCTCCTCAGCTCGCCGCGGTTTCGGGGCGCTTGCGCGTGGTGCGCTGCTCGATGTGTTTCTTGGCGGTGCCGACTTCGATGATGCGCTGGACGAAGATGCCCGGCGTGTGGATGTGGTCGGGATCGATCTCGCCCGCCGGCACCAGGTGCTCGACTTCGGCGATGGTGATCTTCGCCGCGGTGGCCATCATCGGGTTGAAGTTACGCGCGGTCTTTCGGTACACGAGGTTGCCGGCGGTATCGCCCTTCCAGGCGTGTACGATCGCGACGTCGCCGAACAGGCCGCGCTCCATCACGTACTTCTCGCCGTCGAACTCGCGGATTTCCTTGCCTTCGGCTACCAGCGTGCCGACGCCGGTCTTGGTGAAGAAGGCCGGGATGCCGGCGCCGCCGGCGCGGATGCGCTCGGCCAGCGTGCCCTGCGGGCAGAATTCCAGTTCGAGCTCGCCGGCGAGGTACTGCTGCGCGAACAGCTTGTTCTCGCCCACGTAGGACGAGATCATCTTCTTGATCTGCCGGGTCTCGAGCAGCCTGGAGAGGCCGATGCCATCGACGCCGGCATTGTTCGACACGACCGTGAGATCCTTGACGCCGGACTCGCGCAGCGCGTCGGACAGCGTCTCGGCGATGCCGCACAGCCCGAACCCGCCGGACATGATCATCATGCCGTCCCGCAGGATTCCGGCGAGTGCCGTTTCGGCGTCGGGATAAACCTTGTTCATGGAGCAGGGACCTGATGAGAGGGGCTGTTCTGCGAGTGGGTCTATTCAGCAAAATCGGCGCGGGCCGTCAATTGTGCCCACATGCTGCGACCCGGAAGGCCTTGAAAGAGACAAGAAAACCGATCAAGTTGCCGGCCGAACAGGGGCCGGCGGGCCCTGCCTCCTCCTTGCCCACAGATCGATCCGGATAGTCATTGGCGATGGCCCAAGGAATCAAGCGCCTCGGGATATCGGTTGCGGCGTTCATCGCCATAATCGTGATCGGTGCGCTGGTGCTGTCGCTGCTGATCGACCGCGGGGCGATGCGGCAGGCTGTGGAGTCGCAATTGCGGGCCGCGACCGGACTCGATCTGGCGGTCGACGGCGACATCGATGTCTCGGTGTTTCCGCGCAGTTACGTGACATTCAAGTCGGTGCGGCTGAAGGGCAATGGCGACGGCGGCCCCGACAGCGCGCTCAGCGTCGATACGCTCACCGCCAATCTGCGGCTGCTGCCGCTGCTGCTGCGCCGCTTCGAGATCGCCGATATCGCGCTGATCCAGCCGACCATCAGCGTCGTTCGCGACGCCGACGGCGGCAGCAACTGGACGCCTTTCATCAAGAGCCTGACGCGGACGATGAAGCCGGGCCTCGACGACCAGGTGTCGTTCTCCGAGATCCGGCTGCAGGACGGCGTACTCAGCTATCGCGACGATGCCGGTCATGTCCTCGAAACGATCAGCGATATCGACCTGTCACTGGCGTGGCCGTCGATCTCCCGCACCTTTGCGGCCGCCGGCCAGTTCGACTGGCGCGGCGAGCGCATCGACGGCAGTATCAGCGTCAACGACTTCATCGCCGCTCTGGCGGGCGAACGCTCCGGTCTCAAGCTGCGGCTCGCCGGCGCGCCGATGAAGATCGCGTTCGACGGCGTGATCGGCAACAAGTCGAGCCTGGTGCTGGAAGGCACGCTCTCGGCCGACTCGGCCTCGCTGCGCAACGCGCTGCGCTGGGCCGGACAGGAGCCCCCCGGCGCCGGCGGCTTCGGCCGCTTCGCCATGAAGGCGCGCGCCAATCTGGTCGGGCCTTCGGTGGCGCTCACCAACGTCAATATCGAGCTCGACAAGAACGTCGCCGAAGGCGTGATGACCTACACCATCGCCGGCGGCCATCAGGGCCTGCAGGCGACGCTTGCCGCCGGCTCGATCGACGCCACGCCCTACATCTCGACGATCCGTCTGCTGGCCAGTGGCGCGCGCGACTGGAACCGGCAGCTGTTCGATCTCGGCTCCGCCAACCCGGTCGATCTCGACGTGCGGCTGTCCGCCGCCAAGGTCTTGCTCGGCTCCTCGACGCTGGGACGCACCGCGCTCAGCGCCAATCTGCGCGGCGGCGCGCTGGCGCTCAGCGTCGGCGAGGCGCAGGTCTATGGCGGCATCGTGCAGGGCACGCTCGGCGTGTCACGCCGCGACAACGTCGCCAACATCAAGACCCAGTTCCAGTTCAGGGACGTCGATCTCGAAGCCTGCGCCTCCGACCTGCTCGGCGTGCGCAATCTGTCGGGCCGCGGCAATCTCAGCATCGCGCTGGAAGCCTCCGGATCGAGCCCGTTCGGCCTCGCCCAGTCGCTCGACGGCTCGGCGCTGCTCACCGGCCATGACGGCGCCATCACCGGCTTCAACGTCGAACAATTGCTGAAGCGGCTGGAGCGCCGGCCGCTGTCCGGCGGCGGCAATTTCCGCAACGGCAAGACGCCGTTCACCAGCCTCAACGTCGCGGTGCGGTTCAGCGACGGCGTCGCCACCGCCGACGACATCCGGATCGAAGGCCCGACCGCGCGAATCTCGCTGACCGGCACCGCCTCGGTGCCGTCGCGCGAATACGACCTGAAGGGCGTCGCCAGCCTCGCCAACACGCCCGGCGCACCCGGCTTCAACCTGCCCTTCATCGTCGAGGGCCCGTGGGACGATCCTTTGATCTTCCCCGACCCGGAAAGCCTGATCCGCCGCTCGCCCGCCTCGGCGCCGCTGCTCGACGCGGTGAAGGACAAGAAGACCCGCGACGCGGTGCGCTCGGTGCTGGAACGCATCACCGGCGGCGGCCGCAAGCCCGAGCCGGACGCCGCCGCCGAACCTTCGGCAGACGCACCGGCCGCGGCGACGCCCGATGCCGCGCCGAAGGCGAACTGATCAGTTCGTCGCTGCTCATTCGGCTCCGTCATTGCGAGCGCAGCGAAGCAATCCACCCCCCGCGCACTACGCTGGATTGCTTCGTCGCTGCGCTCCTCGCAATGACGGGAGTTTGCGCGCCCCTTACATCGGCGCGGCGTTGTCGGCCTGGGCCTTCGACAGTTTGGAAGCCAGCGAGGCGATCACGATGGCCAGCGTCACCACCGCGACGATCAGCGTGCAGATCGCGTTGATCTGCGGCTTCACCCCGAGCCTCACCTCCGAGTAGATTCGGATCGGCAGCGTCGCCGAGCCGGGGCCGGTGGTGAAGCTGGCGATCACCAGATCGTCGAGCGACAGCGCGAAGGCCAGCATCCAGCCGGCGGCGATCGCCGGCCAGATCAGCGGCACGGTGGCACGCAGGAAGGCTTCGACCGGACCGCAGCCCAGATCCATCGCGGCTTCCTCGACGCTGCGGTCGAGCGCGTGCAGGCGCGACTGCACCACCACGGCGACGAAGCACATCGTCAGCGTGGTGTGGGCGATCATCACCGTCCAGAAGCCGCGCTCGGCATTGAGCGCGACGAACAGCAGCAGCAGCGACAGGCCGGTGATCACTTCGGGCATCACCAGCGGCGCGTACAGCATGCCGGAGAACAGCGTGCGGCCGCGGAAATGGCCGGCGCGCGACAACGCCACCGCCGCCAGCGTGCCAAGCACCGCCGCCGCCGTCGCCGAGGCGAGCGCGACGCGCAGGCTCATCCACGCCGCGGCGAGCATCGCCTCGTCTTGGAATAGCTCGCGATACCAGCGCAGCGACCAGCCGCCCCACACCGTCACCAGGCGCGAGTCGTTGAACGAGTAGATCACCATGATGACGATCGGCAGATACAGAAACGCCAGCCCGAGCGTCAGCGAGACGAGGTTAAAGCGGGAGAGTTTCATGGCGCACCGCCTTCTCCCTCCCCCCTTGCGGGGGAGGGTCGGGGTGGGGGGTAGCCACGAGGAAAGGCTTCCGTTGTGGACCCCCACCCCCGACCCCTCCCCGCAAGGGGGAGGGGAGCAAGAAGCGTCGCGATCGGTCTCATCACCGCCCTCCCTCCAGCTGTCGCCGCTGCAGGCGTTCGTAGATCAGGAGCGGCAGCAGCAGGACGCCGAGCAGGACGACGGCGATCGCGGAGGCGACCGGCCAGTCGCGGTTGGTGAAGAATTCCAGCCATAGCGTCTGGCCGATCATCTGCGAGCCGGAGCCGGCGAGCAGATCGGGGATCACGAACTCGCCGACGATCGGGATGAAACACAGCAGCACGCCGGCGCCGATGCCGGGCAGCGACAGTGGAAACGTCACCAGCCAGAACGCGCGCCGTGGCGACGCGCCGAGATCGGCCGCGGCTTCCGACAGCGAATGCGGCAGCTTGGCCAGCGTCGCGTACAGCGGCAGCACCATGAACGGCAGATAGGAATAGACGATGCCGATATACATCGCGGTATCGGTCGACAGCCACACCAGCGGTGCCGAGATCAGATGCAGCGCCAGCAGCGTGGTGTTGAGCAGGCCGTCGTGCTGGAGGATGTTGATCCAGGCGTAGATCCGGATCAGGAAGGAGGTCCAGAACGGCACGATCACCAGCATCATCGCCAAGGGCTGCCAGCCGCGCGGCAGCCGCGCCATCGCATAGGCGATCGGGTAGCCGATCAGCAGCAGGATCGCGGTCGACACCGCCGCGACGACGAGGCTGCGCAGATAGGACAGCACGTAGAGATTGTCCGAGATCAGCAGCCGGAAATTGTCGAGCGACAGCGCCGCGAACGCCGCCGTCAGTGCGTCCCAGCCGGCTGCGAGATCGAACACCGGGGTGTAAGGCGGCTGCGCGATCGCGCTCTGCGACAGGCTGATCTTCACCACGAAGCCGAACGGCACCAGGAAGAACAGCGCCATCCACAGATAGGGCGCGATCACCGCCAGCCGCGCCGGGCGTGTGAAGATTTCGCGAGCGCCGCTCATCGCCCTACCCTCATTTGTCCAGCACCACGCAATCGTCCGGCGCGAACCACGCCACGACGTGCTGGCCGGTCTGGTACACGTCGCTGTCGAGCCGCGTGGTGTTGGCCATCTTGGCCTGCAGCACGGCTCCGGCGTCGAGCCGAACCTTGTAGCTGGTCAGCCCGCCGACATAGCCGACCTCGACAATCTCGCCGGCAAGCCGGTTGATCGCGTCGGCATGGCCGGGATTGGCCGCGGGGCCGCGGCGCGACAGCTTGATCTTCTCGGGCCGGATCGCGACCGCGACCGAGGTCGCGTCGGTCGGCTGCGACGGCGCCGTCGCGGTCACCGCGCCGGCGTCGCTGGTCGCCACGGTCAGGCGGCCGTGCTCGCGCGACGTGACGTTGCCGTCCAGGATGTTGACGTCGCCGACGAACTCCGCGACCCAGCGCGACGCCGGCGTCTCGTACAGCCGGCGCGGGGTCGCGACCTGTTCGAGCTTGCCGGCCCGCATCACGCCGATGCGGTCCGCCACCGTCATCGCCTCGTCCTGATCGTGAGTGACGATCACGAAGGTGGTGCCGAGCTTCTTCTGCAGCGCGATCAGTTCGAGCTGGGTGTTTTCACGCAATTTCTTGTCCAGCGCCGCCATCGGCTCGTCGAGTAGCAGCAGCTTCGGCCGCCGCGCCAGCGCGCGGGCCAGCGCGACGCGCTGCTGCTGGCCGCCGGAGAGCTGATCGGGTCGTCGCTTCTCCATGCCTTCGAGCTTCGCCAGCGCGACCATCTCGGCGACGCGCTGCTTGATCTCCTTGCGCGGCAAACCGGCGCGCTTCAGCCCGAACGCGATGTTGTTCGCCACCGACAGATGCGGAAACAGCGCGTAGTTCTGGAACATCATGTTGACGGGGCGCTCGTGCGGCAGCACCGGCGCGATGTCCTCGCCGCCGAGCAGGATGCGGCCGCTGTCCGACGTCTCGAAGCCGGCGAGCATTCGCAGCAGCGTAGTCTTGCCGCAACCGCTCGGCCCGAGCAGCGCGAAGAATTCGCCGGCCTTGATGTCGAGCGACAGCCCGTCCACCGCGACGAAGCCGCCGAAGCGCTTCTCCACCGCCTCGATCCGCAACAGCGGCGCGCCGGCGATCTCGGCCGGCGTGGCATCCCCAGCGTGCTCAGTCATAATCCCCGGTATCCGCCCCCATCCCGATCCGATCAGAACCGCAAAGCTGTAGCGGCCAATCGCGGGCGGCTCAACAGCCGCGGCGCGCGGGCTCGGTACGCCGCGTGGCGCCCGGGCGCGTGCGTCAGTCCTCGGCGTCGGGTGTCAGGATCGCCGGCTGCGTGTCGGGCGAGCTCAGGCTCCACATCGCGTCGAACATCGACGCCTGAAACGCCGCGAACTCGGCGCTGTCGATGATCAGGCCGTAGCTCTCCCGCGCCGACGAGATCAGGCAGACCTTGTTGCCGTAGATGAAGCAGGTCATCGACAGCGTGTGTTCGGGCGGCGCGTAGCGCAGCTCGCGGCACAGCTCCTGGCTCGACGGCCAGATCGGCGCGATATCGCGCTCGACCGAGCGGATGACCCGCAGCCAGATGCCGCGGCGGGCGCGCTCCTGTAGGTAACGCTCCATTTCCTCCAGGCCGGGCTCGGCCATCAGTTCGCGCATCGACAGCGTCGCGCGCAGCACCTTGTCGCCACCCGACAGCGTGTCCCACAGCGTGGTGCGGATGCCCTCGGGGCCCGGGTGAAAGCGCACGTTCGGCTGGCCGCTCTCGTGGTGGTACATCGAGCGCAGCACCGGCATGACGTCTTCGAGCATCTGCCGCCGCGCCTCGAGCCGCTCCAGCAGGATGCCGGGCTCCTGCGCGACCACGAAGCGCCGCTTGCCGTGGTCGACGAAGCGGACCAGCCCTTCGGCCTCCAGCTTGGCCAGCGCGTCATGCGCCGTGGTGCGCGGCAGGCCCGCCTTGGCGGCGACCGCCGTCACCGACGCACCGCCGAGGCCGACGGCGGTCAGATACAACTTGTAGAGCGACCCCGTGATGCCGATCCGGGCCAGTTTCGCTTCGATATCCACCATCGTTCCCCACACCGCAGGCAGGCCGACCATGTCCGATCCGGACCGGAAGGTCTATTGTCGGATTTTTCCGACATTTCATAGCTCTTTTTGGCCGCTTTGCTCGCCATGCCGGCAAATGGCGTCACTATATGCAGATTTTTTGCGGTTATGCCTGATTTGTATTCCTCACGCCTTCGATTCTCGATTGACGGAAATGTCCGACATATTCATGTTGTGACGGTGCCTCGCTGTGGAGCGCACGACCAAAGGAGCAGTGCAGATGGAAGCGGAAGCCGATGCGGGCCGCCTGCCGGTCGAGAAAACAGGGCCACGAACCACGATGCTGCAGAACGCCTTTTCGGGCCGCCCGATGCGCGCCGCCGTCGGCCTGACGGCCTTCTTCGCGATCTGGCAGGCGATCACCCAATTCGGCCTGGTCGACGGCTTCCTGCTGCCCTCGCCTTTCGCGATCGCCCAGGCGCTGTGGCAGATGGCGATCGACGGCTCCTTGTGGGTGCATCTCGGCGCCAGCCTGCAGCGCGTTGCGGTCGGCTTCCTGCTGGCCTGCATCGTCGGCCTGGCGCTCGGCCTGCTCTGCGGCTGGTGGCGCACCGTGTCCGACTATGTGCGGCCGGTGATCGAGGCGCTGCGGCCGATCCCGCCGCTGGCCTGGATCCCGATCACCATCCTGTGGTTCGGGCTTGGCGACGCCGCCTCCTACTTCCTGGTCTTCCTCGGCGCCGTCTTCCCGGTGTTCATCGCCACCTACACGGCGATCCGCGGCCTCGACCGCAACCAGATGAACGCCGCGCTGTGCCTCGGCGCCAAGCCCTGGCAGCTGTTCACCGACGTACTGATCCCGGCCTCGCTGCCGATCATCCTGCCCGGCCTGCGCATCGCGCTCGGCGTCGGCTGGATGTGCGTCGTCACCGCCGAGCTGATCGCCGCCCAGACCGGCCTCGGCTACCTGATCCAGCAGTCGCGCATGCTCTTCCAGATCAACAACGTCGTCGCCGGCATGGTGACGATCGGACTGATCGGCTTCGCGATGTCCGCCATTCTTGAACGCATCGAGCGGCGCGTGAACGCGTGGGCTCCTTCCGAGCGCAGCTGAGGCAAACCCATGACCGCAAATCTCGCATTGGCAACTCCAGCTATCCCCGCTGCCGCGCCGGCCTCCGACACCCGCGCCGCAGCCGCAGACGTCCAGATCGACATCCGCAATGTCGGCAAGGTCTACGACTCCAAGACGACCCACCAGGCGGTGATCGCGCTCGACGGTGTGTCGCTGCGTATCAAGAAAGGCGAGTTCATCTCGCTGCTCGGCCCGTCGGGCTGCGGAAAGTCGACGCTGCTCAGCATCATCGCCGGCTTCCAATCGGCCTCGAGCGGCCAGATCCTGCAGAACGGCCGGCCGATCTCGAAACCCGACGCCTCGCGCACCGTGGTGTTTCAGGACTACGCGCTGTTCGGCTGGATGACGGTGCAGCAGAACGTCGAGTTCGGCCTCAAGGCGAAGGGCATGCCGAAGGCGCAGCGCGCCGAGATCGCCCGCGCGCTGATCAAGACCGTTCACCTCTCCGGCTTCGAAGACAAATATCCCCACCAGATGTCCGGCGGCATGAAGCAGCGCGCCGCGATCGCCCGCGCGCTGGCGCCCGATCCCGACATCCTGCTGATGGACGAGCCGTTCGGCGCACTCGACGCGCAGACCCGCGTGCTGCTGCAGGAAGAAATCGCCCGCATCTCCACCGAGGCCGGCAAGACCGTCATCTTCGTCACCCACGGCATCGACGAGGCGGTGTTCCTCGCCGACCGCGTCGTGGTGATGAGCCCGCGCCCCGGCCGGGTGCGCGACGAGGTGCTGGTGCCGCTGCCGCGGCCGCGCACCGCCGAAATGCGTTCCGATCCATGGTTCGTCTCCACGGTCAAAGACCTCTGGGAGACGCTGAAGCCTGAATGGCAAAAAGGGGACTAAGCCGTGACAATCAATGTATCGCGCCGCCGCTTCGGACAGCTCGCCGCCGGCTTTGCCGCCACCCTGCCGCTCGCGGCGCCCTCGATCCTGCGCGCCCAGCAGACCGACGTCGTCAAGATGGCCTGGTTCAACACCACCACGGTGTCGGCCCAGATCGCCCATGTGCTGATCCGCACCGACATCGCGGAACGCAACGGCCTCAAGATGGAGATGATCCAGCTCGCCGCCTCGCCGGCGATCACCGAAGCGCTGGTCTCCGGCGCCGCCGATATCGGCACGCTGTCCGACTTCGCCGCCGTCACCACCATGGCGATCGGCGCGCCCGTCACCACCGTGTCGTCGCAGGCGATCTTCCGCTCGGCGGTGCTCACCACCAAGAAGTCCGGCATCACCGATCTGGCCGGCCTCAAGGGCAAGCAGATCTTCGGCACCTTCGGCATCACCGCGTTCCAGAACGCGCAGGAGGCCGTGTCGAAGGCCGGGCTGGTGCCAGGCAAAGACGTCACCTTCGTCAATGTCGGCCCCGCCGAACTCGCCGACGCGGTCGGCGCGCAGCGCATCGACGCGTTCTTCACCTACGATCCGTTCGTGTCGTTCTTCGAGAACGCCGGCCACGCGCAAGTCGTGTCGCAGAACGTCACGCCGGTCATCGTGCTCGCCGCCAACAACCGCTTCTTCAAGGACCGCCCCGCGGTGCTGAAGCGGATGCTGAAGGCGAACTCCGAAGCGCTGTTCTTCGCCAGCCAGAACCACGACCTCGTCAACGGCTGGTTCCGCACGCTGGAGCCGGCCAAGAACATCCCGGTCGAAGTGCTGGAGAAGGCGTCGAGCTACGATCCGGCGTGGAGCGCCAAGACCTACACCGACATCAAGGCGACGCTGACCCCGGCGCAGATCGCCAAGATGGACCTGCTCGGCAAGTGGGGCGTCGAAAACAAGCTGCTGCCGCGCGTACCCGACGTCAGCAAGTTCGTCGACACCACCATCGCCAGCGAAGTCGACAAGGAAGCCGCCGCGAAGGGCTTCGACCCCAAGAGCGTGAAGATCACGCGAGCCTGATCGGATGAGCCGTCATGGCCGGCCTTGTGCCGGCCATCGACGCTTGCACGACCGCGACTCAGAACGTGGATGGCCGGGACGAGCCCGGCCATGACGAAAACCGCGAGTGAGAGACTTGCACGACTTGGTATCAAAGCCACAGCGTCATTTCGACTTCGCGCAGATGTCCGGCGCGGATCGCTATCGGCTGATGGCCTCGACCATCATGCCGCGCCCGATCGCCTGGGTCGTCACGCGGTCGCTCGACGGCTGCATCAACGCGGCGCCGTACTCGTTCTTCAACATGTTCGGCTCGGACCGGCCGGTAGTCGCGCTCGGCGTTCTGGCGCGGCCCGACGCGCCGAAGGATACGGCCGCGAATATCCGCGCCACCGGCGAGTTCGTCGTCAACCTCGTGCCGTTCGGTCTTGTCGGGGCGATGAATGCGACCTGCGTCGAGGCTCCGCCGGAAGTGGACGAGCTCGATCTTGCCGGATTGGACACTCTGCCGAGTGTCGCCATCGCACCGCCGCGCATCGCCGCCTCGCCGGTCGCGTTCGAATGCCGCCGTACCCATTGGCTCGACACCGGCCCCGGCCAGGTGATGGTGGTCGGCGAGGTGCTGCATGCACACTACGCCCAGCATGTTCTGACCGGAGATCCGGAGCGCCCGCGCGTCGACCCTGCGGCGCTCGATCTCGTCGGCCGCATGCACGGCGCGTCGGCCTACACCCGCACCCGCGATCTGTTCGATCTCGACCGTCCGCTGTGGCGGGACGCGCAGATCACGCCCACCACCGCATCATAAGGACTCAGCAAATGGCCAAATTGAAAGTCGCGGCCGTTCAGGCGACCACCATTCCGTTCGACGCCGCGGCCGCGACCGCCCGCACCGTATCGCTGCTCGGGGAGGCCGCCGCCAAGGGCGTGCAGATCGCGGTGTTTCCGGAAGCCTTTATCGGCGGCTATCCGAAAGGCCTCGACTTCGGCTGCGCCATCGGCCGCCGCACGCCGGAAGGCCGCGCGGATTTCGCTCGCTACGTGCGTGGCTCGATCAGCATTCCGGGCCCGGAGGTCGATCAGCTCGTGGCTGCCTGTGCGCAGCACGACATCCATGCAGTCGTCGGTGTGATCGAGCGCGAGGGCGGAACGTTGTATTGCACCGCGTTGTATCTCGCCCCCACCGGCCTGCTCGGCATCCACCGCAAGATCATGCCGACCGGTTCGGAGCGGCTGGTGTGGGGCTTCGGCGACGGCTCGACACTCACCGTGGTCGACACGCCCTATGGCCGGCTCGGCGGCGCGATCTGCTGGGAGCACTACATGCCGCTGATGCGCGCGGCGTACTACGCCAAGGGCGTGCAGATCTGGGCCGCGCCGACCGCCGACGACCGCGAGAGCTGGATCGCCACCATGCGCCACATCGCGCTCGAAGGCCGCTGCTTCGTGATCGGCGCCTGCCAGGTGATGCGCCGCTCGGACTTCCCGGGCGACTATGCCAGCCGGATCGACGCCGGCCCGGACGAGTGGATGATGCACGGCCGCTCGGTGATCGTCGGGCCGCTCGGCGAAATCCTCGCTGGTCCGCTGCTCGACGAGGAAGGCATCCTCACTGCCGACATCGACACCGACGCCATCCTCGGCGCCACGCTCGATTTCGACGCGGTCGGCCACTATTCGCGGCCGGACCTGTTCAAGCTGCTCGTCGATGAACGACCGCAGACGCCGGTCGCGTTCGGCGACCAGGCTGCGGTGAAGGCGTAACCGTCTCGGTTTGAATTCAGCGACGCAGGCGGGCGATCAGCTCGCCTGCCGGGCAAGCGCGGATGCGCCGCCGAGCCGCGGCGTCACGCCGACCAGCCACGGATACGCGTCGATCGGCGCCGGCCGCCCGATCAGATAGCCCTGCATCGCATCGCAGCCTTCCTCGACCAGGAAGTCGAGCTGCTCCTGCGTTTCGACGCCCTCCGCCACCAGCGATACGCCCAGGCCATGGCCGAGCCCGATCACGGCCCGCACGATCGCGGCGGACTGCACGTTGCGGCCGAGATTCATGATGAAGGCCCGGTCGATCTTGATCTTGTCGAACGGGAACGCCTGCAGATAGGTCAGCGACGAGTAGCCGCTGCCGAAATCGTCCATCGAGATGCGCACGCCGAGCGCCTTGAGCCGGCGCAACAGCGACAGGCCGCGCTCGAAGTCCTCGATCAGCACGCCTTCGGTGATCTCGAGTTCGAGCCGGCCGGGCTGCAACCCGGTCTCGATCAGCACGCGATGCACGAAGGAGACGAGGTCGCTGTTGAGGAACTGCGCCGGCGACAGGTTGACGGCGATCTGCAGCGGCTTCGGCCATGCGGCCGCCTGGCGGCACGCTTCGCGCAAGATCCACTCGCCGATCTCGACGATCAGTCCGCTCTCTTCGGCCAGCGGGATGAATTCGGAGGGCGGCACGAAGCCGCGGATCGGATGACACCACCGCGCCAGCGCCTCGAAACCGACGATGTTGGTTTCGGCCACCAATTTGCTGCTCGACGCCTGCGGCTGATAATACAGCGACAATTCGCCGTTGCGGATCGCACCCGACAGGTCCTGGTGCAACGCGCGCCGGTCGCGGATCTGCATGTCCATCTCGGGCGCGAACACGCTGATGGTGCCGCGTGCACGAGCCTTGGCGCGGAACAGCGCGGCGCCCGCATTGGCGAGCAGCGACGCAGCGTCCTTGCCGTCGCGCGGGAACAGCGCGATGCCGGTGGTGACGCCGGTGCGCACCGTCTTGCCGTCGATCTCGAAACCATTGGCCAGTTCGCGCGCCACGCGCTCGGCGAGTTCGTATCCCATCGACGGCTGGGGGCCATCGATCAGCAACCCGAATTCGTCGCCGCTGAGCCGGGCCACGATGCCGCCGCGGGAGGCGCTCTCGATCCGCCGCGCGACTTCGATCAGCAGCTTGTCGCCGATCGCATGGCCGAACACGTCGTTGATCTCGGCCAACCCATCGAGGTCGACCGTGAGCACCGCGAACTCGTCGGACGCGACGTCGCAGGCCTCGATCATCTGCGAGAGCGATTTCAGGAAGGCCGTCCGGTTGGGCAACCCGGTCAGCGCGTCGTGATACGCCATGTGCGCCATCCGCGCCTCGGTCTGGCGGCGGTCGGTGACGTCCACATGGGTCTTGATCAGATAGGTCTCGGCGCCGGCCTCGTCGGCCACCGTGATGCGGCGGGTCACGAACAGCCGCAGCCCGCCCTTGGTGCTGATCGGATGCTCTTCGACCATCAGGCCGCCCTTGCGGATCGCCAGTTCGTCCCGCTCGCCGATCAGCCGCGCTTCCTTGGCGTTGAAGATCTCGCCCGACGTCAGACCGAGCGCGTCTTCGCGGCGGCGGTTGAGGATGACCTCGGCGCCCCGGTTGGCGAGCACGTAGCGGCCGTTGCTGCTGTTCTGCACGGTCAGCGCGACCGGGATATTGTCCACGACCAGCTCGAGGAATTTTCGCGTCTTGTCGAGTTCGAGGGCCAGCGCCTGACGCTCGGTGACATCCTGGAACAGCGCGATGATGAATTCCGGCTCGTTATGCTCGTTGCGAGCCACCACGCGCTCGGACGCCAGCACCAGGTCGCGGCTGCCAAACTCGATCGTCAGTTCGGAGCGATATTCGCCCTTCCCCGAGGCGAGCGCCGCCTGGTCGGCTTCGCGGATCGCCGCGGCAGAACGCGGCGGATAGAGATCGTCCGCGGTCGCGCCGATGATCTTGGCGCGCGGCAGCTTCGACAGCTTTTCGAAGGCGCGGTTGGCGAGAATATAGCGACCGTCCTCGATGCTCTTGGCGGCGACGCAGACCGGGATGTTATCGATCACCGACTCGAGGAACTGGCTGGTGGTCAAGAGCTGCTTGGAGACGCGGCGCAGCTCGGTGCAATCGTTATGGGTCGAGATCGATCCGCCATTGGCGAGCTTCGAGAACTTGACCTGAATGAAGCGGCCATCCGGCAGCTCGCCGATGTATCCCTCGGGCTCCGCGGCGTGGCGCAGAAATTCCTCGTTGCTGAGATCGAGCGTGCCGCGGGCCCGGCGAAGAGCCAGCAAGTCGCGGCCTGCGATGCCAGACGGCGCGTCGGAGCGCGTCAGGCCGTACATCTCCAGATAACGATCGTTGCAGAACACCAGCCGGCCCCTGGCGTCGGTGATCACGACACCCTGCTGGAGCTTGTTCAGCACAGAATCGACCAGGATATTCTTGCGGCGCTCGGCGCGGCGCATGCGCCGGATCACCGAGGTGGCCCATAGCGCGACCCCGCTGGTGACCGAGGCCAGCACGATGCCGCCGATCAACAGCTCCCAGACCAACTCGGGCTCGAGCTCACCGAGATAGCCGCGGGGCTGAAAGCCGTTTTCCGCAAACGCGGCCGTGCTCAAGGCGAAAAGCGAAGCCACCGCCGCAGCCGCTGCTGCCCCGCTGCTTGCCTTCCCATTCCTCAGCACCATGAACCACCCGCAATTGCTGGTGAATAGTTTCGGGCGTGACTTATTTTGAACGCGTAAACACCACAGGTTGGTCATCCGGATCGTGACCCGATTTTCATCAATTGACCTGTGATGGTTAATCCCGCGATAACACCGCGCCCGGATTGGGCCGTGTCGGAATGGGGAGCCATGGAACAGGTCGAGTGCGTCGTGGTCGGCGCAGGAGTTGTCGGTCTCGCGATCGCGCGACGGCTGGCGCAGGCTGGACGCGAAGTGATCGTGCTGGAGGCCGCCGAGGGCATCGGCACCGGGACGTCATCGCGCAACAGCGAGGTGATCCACGCCGGGATCTATTATCGCGCCGGCAGCCTGATGGCGCGGCTTTGCGTAGCGGGCAAACAGGCGCTCTACACCTATTGTCGTGACCACGGGGTGCCGCACCGCAATTGCGGCAAGCTGATCGTCGCCACCACGGCGGCCGAAGCCGACAAGCTTGCCGCGATCAACAGTCACGCGGCGGCCAACGGCGTCGACGATCTGCGGACGCTCGACGCGGCCGCGGCCCGCGCGCTGGAGCCGTCGCTGAGCTGCGTCGCCGCGCTGTTGTCGCCTTCGACCGGAATCGTCGACAGCCACGCCTACATGCTGGCGCTCCGCGGCGATGCCGAGGACGCCGGAGCGGCCTTTGCCTTCCACGCGCCGCTGCTGCGCGTTACGTCCGCCGACGAGGGCTTGGCGCTCGACGTCGGCGGCGAGGCCTCGATGACGCTGGGGTGCCGGCTGCTGATCAACGCCGCCGGCCTCGGCGCGCCCGCGTTGGCCCGCGCGATCGAGCCGATGCCGCCGGAGCTGGTGCCGACCGCGTATCTGGCCAAGGGCAATTACTTCAGCTGCGGCGTCCGCGCGCCGTTCTCGCACCTGATCTATCCGGTGCCGGAGCCGGGTGGCCTGGGCGTGCATCTGACGCTCGACATGGGCGGCCAGGCGCGGTTCGGGCCCGACGTCGAATGGATCGACAGCATCGACTACGTCGTCGATCCGGCGCGGGCGGAACGGTTCTATCCGGCAATCCGCAAGTACTGGCCCGGCCTGCCCGACGGGGCGCTCGCGCCGGGCTATTCGGGGATCCGGCCGAAGATCGTGCCGCCTTCCGTCGCGGTGCAGGACTTCGTCATTCAGGGACCGGACGCGCATGGCGTCGCCGGGCTGATCAACCTGTTCGGCATCGAGTCGCCCGGCCTGACCGCCTCATTGGCGATCGCCAACCATGTGGCGGATCTGGTGGAAGCAGCGTGAGGGGACGCGACGCGCAATCACGACATCGTCGGTCGGCGCGGACAAGGACGAACAGCGTCGCGGACGTGACGTCATTCAACTGATCGTCGGCCGATCGCGATTGGCTGGCTGACCGTGGCAGATCCCGGTCGTTGCGCCGACGCCGAAGGCGTCCCGGATGGATGGCGCAGACCGGAGTCCGTCACGTCATTTGCAGGACATCAGCATTCGCCGGATCGCGGCACCTGTGTGCCGAACATCGCGCGCGAACAGCTAAGCCGCCGCAGCAATGAGTCAGTGGAGCGTGGTAGTGCTTTGCTTCAGCCGGTTGATTTCGTCCCGTACCATGAGTTTGCGACGTTTCAGTTCGGCGATGCGCAGATCGTCCGTGGAGGGATGGGCGAGCGCTTCGTGCAGTTGGGACTCTAGAACTTTGTGCTTGCGTTCAAGTTCGACGAGATGCGACTGAAGTGCCATACGAAACCTCCTCTATGAGTGAGACTAGATTCCATCCGGACGAGTGAGTGTACATCTCTCAATGCGGCTGTCGATGGTTTTGAAATATCTGCGTCATAATTACCCGGCCGTCTGAAACGATTCTGGATTAGCCCGGTTGGTGATCGTGCCGAGCTATACGTTCGTCGAGCACAGTCTAAGTACAACGTTTGCGGGTATTTTGACGGCGCGCCTCGCTCTGCACGACTCGGCCTTCGTGTCTTAAGGCGATCGAAATGATTATTCCGTCTAAGGTCGAGTTCGACGAACGAAGCAACCGCGCCGCTTGCCGACGCGGTGCACAAAGGCGATAATCCGCGGAACATCGCTGTCCGCCATCGTCCGCTCCCGCGGACTGCCCCAAACTGTTTCTGATCATGACCGACGAAGACGAAGGCGAGCTCGTTGCCGAGCTCGCAAAGCTGCAGCAGGAACACCGCGATCTCGACGCGGCGATTGATGCATTGCAGCATTCGCCGGCGCCGGACCTGCTGCGGCTGCAGCGTCTGAAGAAGCGCAAGCTGGCGCTGCGCGACCGGATCTCGTTCATCGAAGATCAGATCACGCCCGACATCATCGCCTGACCGGCTCGCCGGAGGCCGCACGGCGTTCGGCCTTGCGCGCATACATGGCCCGGTCGGCAGCCGCGAGCGCCTCGGCCGCGTCCATCTCCGCCGTCAGCATCGCGACGCCCGCCGACACGCCGGCCGTGACGGTGTGGCTACCGAACTGGATCGGCAGGCGGTCCACCGTCTCTTCCAGAACCGCCGCCTTCTTGCGCGCGTCGACCTCGCTCAAGTTCCACAGCAGCAGCGCGAACTCGTCGCCGCCGAGCCGCCCGATCAGATCGGAGGCGCGGACGTGGTTGAGCAACGCCTCAACCACTGCCTTCAGCACGACGTCGCCGGCGGCATGGCCGAACGTGTCGTTGACCGGCTTGAGCCGATCGACGTCGAGCATGATCAGCGCGCCGCTGGCGCCATAGCGCTTGATGTAGGCGAGCGCCCGGTCGAGTTCCCGCTCGAAGCCGCGACGGTTGGCGATGCCGAGCAGATAGTCGGTGTCCGCCGAGGCCCGCAGTTCGTCGATCTGCGCCAGCGCCGCGGCGAGCTGCGCCTTCAGCCGCCGGATCTGTGCCTGCGGTCCGGACGTCAGCCGGCCGGAACCGACACGGACGCGCGGCAAAGCCTTGGGGGGCAACTCGGTCGCCGCCGGCGGGTTCTTGGCGCGGCTCTTGGCCGGCCCTTTGGCCGGATGGCGCGACTTTTTGGCAGCTGCGCCGGACATGGCCTTGCTAGGCTGCCGCGCCGTCGGGGATCGTGAGGGCGTCTTTTTCATCAGAATCAGCGTCAGAACCGCCACAACCCTTGCCGGTCTTCACCAAGAAAGGATAGTCCATTCCCGACGCCTTGGCCGAGGTTTCGGCCGGCTCTATATTCCCCCTCTTATGTTTCTGGATTCGCGAAAGAATCGCTCGAATGACAGCCCCCATTGCGATCATCATGGGCAGCCAGTCGGACTGGGAAACGATGCGGCATGCCGCCGAGACCCTGACTGCGCTGGGCGTTGCCCATGATGCGCGGATCGTGTCCGCCCACCGCACGCCCGACCGGCTCTACGGCTTTGCCAAGGGGGCGAAAGCCGCCGGTTTCAAGGTCATTATTGCGGGCGCCGGCGGCGCGGCGCATCTGCCGGGCATGACCGCGGCGCTGACCGAGCTGCCGGTATTCGGCGTTCCGGTCGAGTCCAAGGCGCTGTCGGGGGTCGATTCGCTTTATTCGATCGTGCAGATGCCGGCCGGCATTCCGGTCGGAACGCTCGCGATCGGCAAGGCCGGCGCCGTGAACGCGGCGCTGCTCGCGGCCAGCGTGCTGGCGCTCGGCGACGACGCGCTCGCCGAGCGGTTGTCGGCCTGGCGGACCAAGCAGACCAATGCGATCGCCGAACGCCCGGAGGGCGCGGCGTGAGCGGTCCGACCCAGAAGGTTCTCAAGCCCGGCGACACCATCGGAATATTGGGCGGCGGCCAGCTCGGCCGGATGCTGGCGCTGGCCGCGGCGCGGCTCGGCCTGCGCTGCCACGTGTTTTCGCCCGATCCGGACTCGCCGGCGTTCGACGTCGTGCAGAACGCGACCTGTGCCGAATATGCCGACGTCGAGGCGCTGGAGATGTTCGCCGCCGACGTCGACGTCATCACCTACGAATTCGAGAACGTGCCGGCCTCGGCCGCCCTGGTGCTGGCGGCCCGCAAGCCGGTGCTGCCGGACTACAAGATCCTGGAAACCACCCAGGACCGGCTCGGCGAGAAGGACTTCGTCACCAAACTGGGCATCGGCACCGCCGGCTATGCGGACGTCACCTCGGCGCAGACGCTGAACGCGGCGATCGCCAAGCTGGGCCTGCCCGCGGTGCTGAAGACGCGCCGGTTCGGCTATGACGGCAAGGGCCAGGCGATGCTGCGCGAGGGCGACGACGTCGAAGCCGCCTGGCAGCGTCTGGAAACCCGCGCCGCGATTCTCGAGGCGTTCGTGCCGTTCGAGCGCGAGGTCTCGGTGATCACCGCGCGCGGCGCCGACGGCCAGGTGGTCTGCTACGACGTCACCGACAACGAGCATCGCGATCATATTCTCAAGGTCTCGCGCGCCCCGGCGGCCGTGAGCGAGGCGATCGCCGAGGAAGCGCGCCGGATCGCCACCCGTATCGCCGACGCGCTGGGCTATGTCGGCGTGCTCGGCGTCGAGATGTTCGTGGTGCCGGACGGCAACGGCGCCCGGGTGCTGGTCAACGAGATCGCGCCGCGGGTCCACAATTCCGGGCACTGGACGCTGGACGGCGCCTCGGTGTCGCAGTTCGAGCAGCACATCCGGGCAATCGCCGGCTGGCCGCTGGCGCAGCCGCTGCGCCACGGCACCGTGACGATGACCAACCTGATCGGTCACGATGTCGACGACTATGCCCAGTGGCTGACGGTTCCGGGCGCCACGGTGCATCTCTACGGCAAGCGCACCGCCCTGCCCGGCCGCAAGATGGGCCACGTCACGGTGGTGGAACCGGCCGCCAAACCCTAGGTTTGGCCGACCAACGTCGCAAAAACTTATCCCCCGCCGAGGTGGACATCGGCGGGGCGATCTGATACATCGGCGCCCTTAAGGCTGAGGGCCTGGCCGTTTGTCGGCCCCGCCTTTTCCAGAATTCACATCCGACCAGACAAATCGGTCCATTCAAAGAGGATGCCGCGTGCAGGTTCTCGTTCGCGATAACAACGTCGATCAAGCTCTCAAGGCGCTCAAGAAGAAGATGCAGCGCGAGGGCATTTTCCGCGAGATGAAGCTCCGCGGTCATTACGAGAAGCCGTCCGAGAAGAAGGCCCGTGAAAAGGCCGAAGCCGTTCGCCGCGCCCGCAAGCTGGCCCGCAAGAAGCTGCAGCGTGAAGGCCTGCTGCCGATGAAGCCGAAGCCGGCTTTCGGTGCCGACCGTCGTCCCGGCGCTGCCGGTGCCGGCGCCGCGCGTGGCCCGCGCTGATCGATCAACGATCAACTCGCCAGATTTCAAAACGCGGGCCTCGGGCCCGCGTTTTGCGTTTTAGTTGATGCTCGCCTGTCGCTGCCTGCGCGTCGATTTCCGCCCGCAGCCTTCCAGCTTTCTAAGGGCTCAGCTTGCCGCAGCGCCGTCATCCTGAGGTGCTCGCCCGCAGGGCGAGCCTCGACGGATGTGGACAGTCGCATGGCCCCAGCTGCCTACCATCGCGGCCGCCGCGCGGCGTCGGCGACTCGGGACGGCGCCAACTCAGTTGCGATGGTCTGGGATGATGCCGAGCTTGCTCGCCGCCCGGATCAGGCTCGCTAGGCGAAGCGGGACGGATGTGCGACCGCGCCTTAGCGCGGCAGCACCGCGTGGAAGACCGATTTCGCCGCGAAGAGCACGTCGTCGGCCACCGACGGCTTCGGCGCCGGCGGAATGTCGCGCGCCGTCGGAATATCCGCAGGGGGCGCGATGCGAGCGCTGTCATAGCTCGCATCGACCGTTGCGGGTCCGGGCGTCGCGCCGACGATGCTCGATCCGGTCGTCATCTGATTGGCGGCAGGCCCCGCCACGTTGACCGGCGGCGGCAGCGGCTGCAAGGCGCCGGTGCTGCGCGGCGGATCCTGCACCCGGAACGCTTCGGTCTTGAGAGGCTCCGCCGGCTTGAACGGTTCGGCGGCCTTGACGGTCTCCGGCGCCTTCAGCGGTTCCGGGGCCCGGGCGGTGACCTCGGTCGGCTTGCTCTCGGACGCACGCAGCCGCTCGACGGCGGCGCGGACGACGTCGTTCGGATCGCGAGCAGCCTCGCGGCGCTCGTCCTGCGTCTTGGCGGGGTCGGGCGTCACGGTCGCGACGGCGGGCTTGGCAGCCGCCTTCTCGGCGACCGCCTTTTCGGCCGCAGCCTTCTCCGCAGCAGCCTTGTCGGCGGCGAGCTTGTCCGCAGCCGCTTTGTCGGCTGCAGCCTTGTCGGCCGCCGCCTTCTCGCGGGCCGTGGGATGCCGGAACGACGGCCGGTCAGCCGTCTTGGCCTTCCCGGGCTCGGCCTTCGGCTGATCCGACTTCAGATAATCGGCCTTCTCGGCCTCCGGAATCGATGCGGTCATCGCCGGCGCGGCCTTCGTCGCGTCGGGCTTCGGAGCCTCCGACTTCGCTTCCTGCGCGGCGGGAGCGGTGTTCGGCTTAACGATGTACTGATTCACGACATAAGCGCCGACGACGGTGGCGACCACCGACGGCAAAATCTGCCCGATCAGTTTTTCGGTGATGTATTTCAGCATGAACGGGCCTCTTCCCCGTGCGCTTGATGCTCGATATTTGAGGCTGATTCAGGGATCAACTGCGACCTCTCGGTGACATCGGGCGCCAGCGCCCGACGCCCGCCGCGTCGCCCGTCTATAGCTCTGCCTCGGGCCTTAACGCGCAGTTAAGCCTTGAGCTCGACCTCGAGAAATACGATCTCGGCTGTGGATTCATTGAGCACGTCGTGCTCGACCCCGGCCTTGCGGAAATACGACTGGCCGGCTTTCAGCTTGGCAATCGAGCGGGTGCCGTCCGGCGCCACGATGGTCATGTCGCCGTCGGCCACCGGCACGATGACGTAGTCCATACCGTGGCGGTGATGGCCGGTGGCGGCGCCCGGCGCCAGCCGCCATTCGGTGACCCGAACCTCGTCATTGTCGATCTGAACGGTGGAGGTCGCGGCGAGCGGCATGGAGAATCCTTCCTGGCGGGAGATGCGTCGGGAACAGATACCATCAATTCCGCCCGCTCCCCAGCGCGCGGCGAACGCAGACGCCGCAACCCGGGCATGCGCCGCCGCTTGCGCGACAGTCTGAAGCCTCGCCAGCCGCACGCTGCCGTCTCGCCAAACCGCTCGCGATGCGTATGATCGCGCATCATCCCCGCGATGAGACAACAAGCAAAAAAGGGAGCGCCATGTTTTCACACATCATGATCGGCACCAACGACCTCGAAGCCGCCAAGTCGTTTTACGACAAGCTGCTCGGCACGCTCGGCGTGGCGCCGGCAGTGGTCGACCGGCACCGGATCTTCTACCGCACCAAGACCGGGACCTTCGCGGTGTCGAAGCCGATCAACGGCGAGCCGGCGACGGCCGCCAATGGTGGGACGATCGGCTTCCTGGCCAAATCCCCGGAGGAAGCGGACGCTTGGCACGCCACCGGCGTCGCCAACGGCGCTACGCCCTGCGAGGACCCGCCCGGCGTGCGCGCGATGGGCGACCGGAAGCTCTACCTCGCCTATCTGCGCGATCCGGACGGCAACAAGCTGTGCGTCATGCACCCGATGGCGTGAGACGCACACCAACATCCGTCATGCCCGGCCTTGTGCCGGGCATCCACGTCTGTCGGAGGAAAAAAACGCGGTGGCGCGTGATTGCATTCCGGATCGGAGATGACGATGACCCATCCGGATGTATTCCACGTCGCCATAGATCACCAGCAGGCTCGTGCGGCGGCCGAGCGCTTGTTCGAGGCCGTGCAGCAGCAGCTTCGCGCTCTTCTCCCTGCGACGGCCGAAATTCTGCACATCGGCGCGACGGCGGTCCCGGGATGTCTCACCAAGGGCGACCTCGATATCGTCGTGCGGGTGGAGCGCAAGGATTTCCAAGCCGTCGAAGCCGCGCTTGCCGCCCGCTTCGCTCGCAATCCCGGCTCGATCCTGACAGATGAGTTCGCCGCCTTCGAGGACGAGGACCGCACGCCTCACCTTGGCATCCAACTCACGGCCAAGGGCGGCGCATGGGACGTCTTCCACCGCTTCACCGACGCGCTGCGCGCCGATCCCGATCTGGTGAAAAGCTACAATGCTCTCAAGATGGCGCATGACGGCCAAACCATGGAGCGTTACCGGGCGGCGAAGGACGCCTTCGTGGCCGATGCCCTGCTCCACGCTCCAGCCAAACCAAGTGGTTGAAAGCCGCGATTTAGTTCGGCCTCAAAACGAAAACGCCCGGCCTTTCGGCCGGGCGTTTCGCTTTTGGCGGTGTTCGGGCGCTTAGTGCGCCATCGCCTTGACGATGTTCTCGGTCATCTTCTTGGCGTCGCCGAGCAGCATCATGGTGTTGTCGCGATAGAACAGCGGGTTGTCAATGCCGGCATAACCCGACGCCAGCGACCGCTTGATGAACATCACGGTGCCGGCCTTCCAGACCTGCAGCACCGGCATGCCGTAGATCGGCGAGGTCTTGTCCTCTTCGGCCGCCGGGTTGGTGACGTCGTTGGCGCCGATCACGAACGCCACGTCGGCCTGCGCGAACTCGGAGTTGATGTCCTCGAGTTCGAACACCTCGTCGTAGGGCACGTTGGCTTCGGCGAGCAGCACGTTCATATGGCCCGGCATACGGCCGGCGACCGGATGAATCGCGTACTTCACCTCGACGCCTTCCTTCTTCAGCGTGTCGGCCATTTCGCGCAGCGCGTGCTGGGCCTGCGCCACCGCCATGCCGTAGCCCGGCACGATGATGACCTTCGAGGCGTTCTTCATGATGAAGGCCGCGTCGTCGGCCGAGCCGAGCTTGGCCGGGCGCTGTTCGCCGCCGCCGCCGCCGGCCGCAGCGGTTTCACCGCCGAAGCCGCCGAGGATGACGGAGATGAAGGAGCGGTTCATGCCCTTACACATGATGTAGGACAGGATCGCACCCGAGGAGCCGACCAGCGCGCCGGTGATGATCAGCGCCGAGTTGCCGAGCGTGAAGCCGATGCCGGCCGCGGCCCACCCCGAATAGGAGTTGAGCATCGAGATCACCACCGGCATGTCGGCGCCGCCGATCGGGATGATGATCAGGATGCCGAGCAGCAGCGCCACCACCGTAATGACCCAGAACGCGACTTCGCTCTGCGTGATCACCATGTAGATGATCGCCGCGAACATCAGCACGCCGAGCGCGATGTTCACCACGTGGCGGGCCGGCAGGATGATCGGCGCGCCGCTCATGCGGCCCGACAGCTTCATGAAGGCGATCACCGAGCCGGTGAAGGTCAGCGCGCCGATGGCGACGCCGAGCGACATCTCGACCAGGCTCTGGGCGTGGATGTTGCCGCGCTCACCTATGTCGAACGCGCCGGGGGCGTAGAACGCACCGGCGGCGACCAGCACCGCCGCCATGCCGACCAGCGAGTGGAAGGCGGCGACCAGCTCGGGCATAGAGGTCATCGGCACCCGCTTGGCGATCACGGCACCGATCCCGCCACCGATGGCGATGCCGGCGATCACCAGCACCCAGCCGAGCAGATCGGCCGGCGGATGGCCGGCAAGCGTGGTGACGATGGCGATCGCCATGCCGCTCATGCCCATCAGGTTGCCCTGACGGCTTGTGGCCGGAGACGACAGGCCGCGCAGCGCCAGAATGAACAGGACGCCTGCGACCAGATACAGAAATGCGGAAAGATTCGCGCTCATCGACGGCCCCTACTCACTTCTGCTTTTTCTTGTACATCGCCAGCATGCGCTGGGTGACAAGGAAGCCGCCGAAGATGTTGATACACGCAAAGATCAGCGCGACGAAGCCGAAGCCGCGCGCCCACAACGGACCGTTGTCGCTGCCGGCCAGCGACACGCCGACCGCCAGCAGCGCACCGACCACGATCACCGACGAGATCGCGTTGGTGACCGACATCAGCGGCGTGTGCAGCGCGGGGGTCACCGACCACACCACGAAGTAACCGACGAACACGGCGAGAACGAAAATCGACAGCCGAAACACGAACGGATCGACCGCCTGAACCATATGCTCCATTACAACTCTCCTTAGCGGTCGCGTTAAGCCGACTTCGGCTGGAAGTTCGGGTGGATCACGGCGCCGTCGCGCGTCAGCGCGGTCGCCTTGACCAGCTCGTCGTCCCAGTTCACCGCGAGCGCCTTCTCCTTGTTGACCATGGTCTCGAAGAAGCTGAGCAAGTTGCGCGCGTACAGGCTCGAGGCCGAGGCCGCGACACGGCCGGCCACGTTGGTGTAGCCGACGATCTTGACGCCATCGACCTCGACGACCTGCCCGGGCTGCGCGCCTTCGACGTTGCCGCCGCGCTCGACGGCGAGATCGACCAGCACCGAGCCGGGCTTCATCGACTTCACCATCTCGGCGGTGACCAGGCGCGGCGCGGGCCGGCCCGGAATCAGCGCCGTGGTGATGACGATGTCCTGCTTCTTGATGTGCTCGGCGGTGAGCGCGGCCTGCTTGGCCTGATACTCTTTGGACATTTCCTTGGCGTAGCCGCCGGCGGTCTGGGCGTTCTTGAACTCCTCGTCCTCGACTGCGAGGAATTTGGCGCCCAGCGATTCGACCTGCTCCTTGGTGGCCGGACGCACGTCGGTCGCGGTGACGATGGCGCCGAGCCGACGCGCGGTCGCGATCGCCTGCAGACCGGCGACGCCGACGCCCATGATGAAGACCTTGGCGGCGGGCACGGTGCCGGCCGCAGTCATCATCATCGGGAACACCCGGCCGAACTGCTCGGCGCCGTCGATCACGGCGCGATAGCCGGCGAGGTTGGCCTGGCTGGACAGCACGTCCATGACCTGCGCGCGGGTGATGCGCGGCATCAGCTCCATCGCGAAGGCGGCGATGCCGGCATCGGCCATCGCCTTCAGCGCGGCGTCGTTGCCGTAGGGATCCATGATCGCCAGCACCAGCGCGCCGCGCTTGTAGGCGCCGAGCTCGGCGGCTTCGGGCCGCTTCACCTTCAGCACCACGTCGGCGCCGTTCAGCGCATCCGCCGAGACGGTGGCGCCAGCGGCCGCGAAGTCGGCATCGGGCAGGCCCGATTTGGCGCCCGCATCGGGTTCGACCGCGACCTCGGCGCCGAGCGCTTTGAGTTTCTTCACCGTATCCGGCGTCGCTGCGACGCGCGGCTCGGCAGGGTCTTTTTCTTTGGCAACAGCAATCTTCATGAGGCCTCCGGCGGCGCGAAGCACGCGCGTGAGCGAGCGAGATCGGCACGCACCCCGCAAAAGTGGGACCGGTTTTGAACCGGGATGCGCGCTCAGTTCAGTTGAGGAGCTGGCCGTGACGGCCCCCCGGACTCCACGTTGCCGAGACCAGCTCCAGGAGAGCGCCGCGTGTAACGGCGCACTCCGGGTTAAATCAAGTCAGGAAAATCGCCATCATCGCCACGATCACGATGACGGCGGCGGTGCCGTACTTCACCAGCTTGATAAACCCTTCATAGGTTTGCTCATGCGCGGCGTAGTCGTTACCGGCGGCGGTCGTGTAGGCGACTTCGCGATGCTCTGCCATTCGTCTCTCCGGACAATGTTCGAGAAGCAGGGATGCAATTAACGCAATCTTATTGCGGGAGCAACGGCGCTGCAGCAATTAACAGCCTAGCCACTTTGGGTTCATCCCAAAGTCTAGCAGGCGCTCCTCCCATACCGCAGTGTGGTCGGAACGCGCGATGAGAACAAGCTCTTACGAAGCGCTTGCAACAGCTGAGTGATTATTCCGCGGTGCGGTGACACAAGGCGTCACGCTGGACGGCTGAGCATCAGCGAAGCCATCCTCAGGATGAGCTATCGCCTTTCTCCGTCATGCCCGGCCTTGTGCCGGGCATCCACGCCTTGCTGATCGAGACCCTGGAAAGGCGTGGATGGCCGGGACGAGCCCGGCCATGACGAGCGTGGAAGGACTGGTGCTAAGCCGCCGGCCAATTGTCCCTGATCCACCGCGTCAGCGACTGCTCGCTGACTTCGCCGGCGGCGAGGGAGAGGATCATGGCTGCGGCGTCGGCTTCCGAGACGACAAAGTCGACACCATTGACGCCCAGGAAGGTGTAGAGCGCAAGCAGCGAGGTTCGCTTGTTGCCGTCTACAAAGGGATGGTTGCGGGCCAGCCCAAAAGCATAAGCTGCTGCAAGCTCAGCGAGATCGGCCTGTTCGTAAGTCCATTTGTTGCGCGGGCGATCGAGCGCCGACTGAAGCATTCCTTCGTCGCGAAGACCGCCGGCGCCGCCATGAATCGCTAATTGCTCGTCGTGAATGGCGACGATCATCTGTTGTGTGAGCCAGAACGGCTCGGTCATTTGGCGAGCTCGGCAAGCGCGTTGTGGTAGCGCTTCATGCCGCGACGGGCCACTTCCATCGCTTTCTCGAAATCAGGATTCGAAGGCGTAAATCGAACGCCGCCGTCTGGCGTCAAGGTCGCGTAGAGCTGATCGCCGACGTTGAGGTTGAGCCGGGCCATCAGCTCCTTGGGGAAAATCAGGCCGGACGAATTGCCGATTTTCTTCACTTCGACAGTCGCAAGAACGCGGCCGGTTTCCACATCGATCTTGGTTTGGTCGTTCATCGCAAAGCCTCCGTTATACGAAATGTATAACGGAGGCACGCCTGCCGTTCAACAAATGTTTTACGGTATTTTAATCCCGCCCTACCCCATCGCCTCCAACTCGTCGATCATGCCGGCGATCACCGACAGGCCGCCGTCCCAGAAGCTGGGGTCCTTGGCGTCGAGGCCGAACGGGGCGAGCAGTTCGGAATAATGCTTGGTGCCGCCGGCCGAGAGCATCGCCAGATAGCGCTCGGCGAAGCCTTCCTGGGCGTGCTCGTAGACGGCGTAGAGCGAGTTCACCAGGCAGTCGCCGAACGCGTAGGCGTAGACGTAGAACGGCGAGTGGATGAAGTGCGGGATGTACATCCAGTAGTTCTCGTAGCCGGCCTTGATCTCGATCGCCGGCCCGAGGCTTTCGCCTTGCACGCTCAGCCAGATCTCGCCGATCCGCTGCGCGGTGAGTTCGCCGCTGCGGCGCTCGGTGTGGACCGCGCGCTCGAACGAATAGAACGCGATCTGCCGGACCACGGTATTGATCATGTCCTCGACCTTGCCGGCGAGCAGCGCCTGGCGCTGCTTGGCGTTCTTGGTCTGAGCGAGCAGCCGGCGGAAGGTCAGCATCTCGCCGAACACGCTGGCGGTTTCGGCCAGCGTCAGCGGCGTCGGCGCCATCAGCGCGCCGTTGCCGGCGGCGAGCACCTGATGCACGCCGTGGCCGAGTTCGTGGGCGAGCGTCATCACGTCGCGCGGCTTGCCCTGATAGTTCATCAGCACATAGGGATGCGCCGAGGGCGTGGTCGGGTGCGAGAACGCGCCCGGGGCCTTACCGGGCCGCACCGGCGCGTCGATCCAGCGATCGGTGAAGAACCGCTCGGCGATCCGCGCCATCTCTGGCGAGAACGCGTTGTAGGCGGTCAGCACCATGTTGCGCGCCTCGGGCCATTCGATGGTGCCGGTCGCGGCGAACGGCAGCGGCGCGTTGCGGTCCCAGTAGGGCAGCTTCTTCTTGCCGAACCAGCCGGCCTTCAGCTTGTAGTAGCGGTGCGACAGCTTCGGATAGGCGCCGCGTACCGACGCGACCAGCGCGTCGACGACTTCGCGCTCGACGCGGTTGTTGAGATGCCGCGAGTCCGCGACGTCTTCGAAGCCGCGCCAGCGGTCGGAGATTTCCTTGTCCTTGGCGAGCGTATTGGTGATCAGCGCGAAAGTGCGCTCGTTCGCCTTGAAGGTCTTGGCGAGCGCTTCGGCCGCGGTCTTGCGCGTCGCCGGCGAGCGGTCCTGCAGCATGTTGAGCGTCGGCTCGATCGCCAATTCCTTAGCCCCGACCTTGAAGCGCAGTGCCGAGATGGTCTGATCGAACAGCCGGTTGAAGGCGCCGTAACCGGTCTGCGACTTCTCATGAAACAGCTGCTCGACGCGGTCCTCGAGCTGATACGGCTTGTCCTTGCGCAGATCCTCGATCCACGGCCGGTAGTGGCCGAGCTCCGGCGTCTGCATCGCCCGCTCCAGCACCGCATCATCGACGCGGTTGAGCTCGAGCGTGAAGAACAGCAGATGGATCGACGCGGCGGTCAGACGTTCGGAGACGTCGCCGTAGAATTTCGACTTCACCGGATCGACGCTGTCGCCGGCATGCACCAGCCCCGCATAGGAGCCGAGCCGCCCCGCCAGATCCTCGATCGCCTCGTAGCGCTTCACCGCGCCGGCGAGCCAGACGCCGCCACCGTCCTTGCCGGTCTCCTCAGCGAGCTTGCCCTTGAAATCGGCCTCGAACGACGCGCAGTCCGCGTCGAGCTTGTCGAGATCGGCAGCGACTTCCGGCGCATCGATCGCCGGGTACAGATCGGCCAGATTCCACTCCGGCAACTTGGCGGCCTTCGGCGCGGCGGCCTTCTTGGCCGGCTTGGCCACCGGCTTCGGCACGGATTTGACCGGCTGGGGCTTGCGGGCAGCGACTTTGCCGGAGGTCTTTGCGGCAGGCTTGCTGGAGGTCTTGCCCGAGGTTCTGGCCGAAGTTTTCGGAGCACTCTTGGCGGCGCGGGAGGTGGCTGATTTCGACATGGAAACTTTCGTCAACGGCTTCAATGGCTTTGTAAAAAGCTACTCGTGACAACGTGGCTTCGGCAAGCGGCTCTTTCAAGGCGGGAGGTTCCATTCGGACGACGCGCGCGCTCGGAAGCGGCCCTGCGACAAGGCGGCGCGCCCTGCGTCGCTTGAACGCAGTGCGGCCGACCACTACGACTCGCTGCATGGTTTCGAGGAAATCATGTTCGCGGATCGCGTGAAGATCGCTGTGGTGGCCGCGCTGACGGCTTTGCTCGGCCTCACGCTGGCGCTGCGAACGCTGGTATCCCCGGAGGCCCTGACACCTGCTGTGGTGACCGTTCTGTTTACGGTCGCCGCGATCGTCTCCCTCTCCGGCATCGCGCTGCTCGGCCGCCGCAACGGCGCCGGCTGGCTCGATGCGGCCGGGCTGCTGGTTTACGTGGGTGTCGCCGTCTCGATCCTGATCGATCCCGACCAGTTGGTGCGCCTCGCGTTGCCATCCGGCGGATCCGAATGAGTTAATCCCTGGGGCGCCGCCGGCGTCCCGAAGTCACAACGTCCAAGGACCGGGCCCCTCTGGCAGTTCGCCTGAACTGTGATGTCGGACTGGACGTTCACACAGAGAGGCCCCGATGAACGAACTCCTCGCCGTCTTTACGCCCGAAGGTCTCACTGCGCTGGCTCAGGTCATCATGATCGACCTGGTGCTCGCCGGCGACAACGCCGTCGTGATCGGCCTCGCCGCCGCCGGCCTGCCCAAGGAGCAGCGCGGCAAGGCGATCCTGATCGGCATCATCGCCGCCACCGTGCTGCGCATTGCCTTCGCCAGCGTCACCGTGCAACTTCTGCAGATCCTCGGCCTGCTGCTGGCCGGCGGCGTGCTGCTGCTGTGGGTGTGCTGGAAGATGTGGCGCGAGCTGCGCACCGAGCAGCCGAGCGAAGAAGAGATCGAAGCCGGCGCCGCGTCCGGGGCGCCGACCAAAACGCTCGGCCAGGCGGTGTGGCAGATCACGCTGGCCGACGTCTCGATGTCGCTCGACAACGTGCTCGCCGTCGCCGGCGCCGCGCGCGAGCATCCGATCATCCTGGTGTTCGGGCTCGGCCTGTCGATCGCCCTGATGGGCCTCGCCGCCAGCTTCATCGCCCGGCTGCTGCACAAGCACCGCTGGATCGCCTATGTGGGCCTCGCCATCATCCTGTATGTGGCCGGCGACATGATCTATCGCGGCGCCCTCGAAGTGTGGCCGCATGCCTTCTCGGCATTTTCGAAACTTTCATGAAGCATTAACGCTTTCACGCCCATGGTGCACCAAATCGGGACAGTTGAGCCCCGAGTCACTTGGGTGTGTGAGCGTAAATGGTTGAGCGCGTTTTGATTGCGGACGACGATCCGGTGCAGCGCCGGCTCGTCGAGAACATGGTGCAGAAGTGCGGTTACGAGACGGTGTTGGCCGATAGTGGCGATGCCGCGATCGCGCTGCTCACTGCGCCGGATGCGGCCGCGATCGACGCCGTGGTGCTCGACCTGGTGATGCCCGGCCTCGACGGCCTCGGCGTGCTCGGCAAGATTCGCGAACTCGGCCTCAACGTCCCGGTGATCGTGCAGACCGCGCATGGCGGCATCGATAACGTGGTGTCGGCAATGCGCGCCGGCGCGCACGACTTCGTCGTCAAGCCGGTCGGGATCGAGCGGCTGCAGGTGTCGTTGCGCAACGCCCTCAACGCCAGCGCGCTGAAAGGCGAGCTGCAGCGCATCCGCCACAGCCGCGACGGCATGCTGACATTTGCCGATATCATCACCCGCAGCGAGTCGATGGCCACCGTGCTGCGGGCCGCCGAGAAGGCTGCCGGCTCGTCGATCCCGGTGCTGATCGAGGGCGAATCCGGCGTCGGCAAGGAGATGTTCGCGCGCGCCATCCACGGTTCGAGCGATCGCCGCGCCAAGCCGTTCGTCGCGGTGAACTGCGGCGCGATCCCCGACAATCTCGTCGAGTCGATTCTGTTCGGCCATGAGAAGGGCGCCTTCACCGGCGCCACCGACCGCCACATCGGCAAGTTCGTCGAAGCTTCCGGCGGCACGCTGTTCCTCGACGAAGTCAGCGAGCTGCCGCTGGCCGCGCAGGTGAAGCTGCTACGCGCGCTGCAGGAAGGCGCCGTGGAAGCCGTCGGCGGCCGAAAGCCGCAGAAGGTCGACGTTCGCATCATCTCGGCGACCAATCGCCGGCTGCTCGATCGCGTCAAGGCCGGCCAGTTCCGCGAAGACCTGTTCTATCGCCTGCACGTGCTGCCGCTGACGGTGCCACCGCTGCGGGCGCGGCGCGAGGATATCGCGCCGCTGCTGCGGCACTTCCTGGTGCGGTTCTGCGCCGAAGAGAATCGCAGCATCGGCGGCATCAGCGGCGAGGCGATGGCCCGTCTCGCCCAGCTCGACTGGCCGGGCAACATCCGCCAGCTGGAGAACGCCGTGTACCGCGCGGTGGTGATGAGCGAGACCGATCAGCTCGGGCTCGATGATTTCCCGCTCGCCAGCGCCCCCTCCACTGTGCCGACCGGCGAAGCCGATGGCGAGCCGCTGATCCTGGAGCCGCCGACCGCGGCGCAATTCGTCGCCGCCAATGAGGTGCCGATCGCGCCGGTCTCGACTCACGGCCAGCTGCCGATGCTGAGCGGCGGCGACGTCCGGCCGCTCGACGAGATGGAAAGCGAGATCATCCGCTTTGCGATCTCGCATTATCGCGGCCAGATGTCGGAGGTCGCGCGGCGGCTGAAAATCGGCCGCTCGACGCTGTATCGCAAGCTCGACGAAATGGAGGCGGCTCGCGCCGCGCAGGCATCTACGGCGGCGGACACGCCCTGAGAGAATGTGGCGCGGCGGAGGCAAAGACTCCTGCCGGAACATTTTGAACCGTTGCGGCGTAGTGACAGACAAAGCTGGCGACCCGTGGCACAACCGCGTGCAGAGCGGCTGAGTTCTGTACGCTAGGGTGTACGCGGTCAGTTTGTCGTGAATCTACCTGACCGGCGCTGGCCGCTCTGAAAGAGCGCGTGTAACGTTCGCGCCACATAAAAAACGTCGAACCGCCGCCGCGCGGATCGATCCGGCAATACTGCCTGCGGGCAGCTTCTCCCAAGGGGTGCACGAATGCGAGATCACTCGACTGGCCGCCGCGGATTCGAAGGCGTGCTGATGGCCGTTGCGGCGACCTTCCTGACCGTGTCGGCAACTTCCGCGATCGCGCAGACGAGCCCGAAGTCCGCCTCCGACCTCGCCATCGACGCCGCCGTCCCCGTTCCCCAGCCGGTCGACCTGCCGCCGCCTTCGATTGGTGACTTCAAGCCCGAGTCCGTCGCTGTGCCGGCGACTCCGCCGGCTGCTGCGAAGACCGAATCGAGCACCGAAGCCGCCAAGACCGACACCCCTGCCAAGACCGACAGCGCAGCCGCGCCGTCCGCCGCTCCTGCGCCGACCGCCGCGGCTCCCGAAGCTGCGCCCGCCGCGACCGCCACCGCACCTGTGGCCGAGCCCGCCAAGGAGCCGGCGAAGCAGCAGGCCACCAAGGATCAGGCCGCCGAGCCGCAGAAGGCCGCCAGCAACGTGCCGGCCGCCGATCAGGGCGTCGCCGACAAGCTGCGCGAGACGATCGCCACCAAGGCGTCGAAGTATTTCGACCGCAAGGCCGAGCGCGCCGCGGTCGAGAAGTTCTACGAGGCGCGCGACTACGCGCCGGTCTGGACCAATGCGGGCGCGCTGACCTCCGCCGGCAAGGGCGTGATCGCGCGGCTGAAGGACGCCGCCTCGGACGGTCTCGATCCGACCGACTATCCGGTCCCCGATTTCGCCGCCGCGACGACGCCGGACGCGCTCGCCGAAGCCGAGCTGCGGCTGACCGAGAGCATGATGGACTATGCGCGGCAGGCGCAGAGCGGCCGGATGCACTGGTCGCAGGTGTCGGCCGACATCCAGTATCCGGAACATCCGATCGATCCGGTCGAAGTGCTCGCCAACGTCACCACCGCAAAGGACGCCTCCGCGGCACTCGACAGCTACAACCCGCCGCACAAGCTGTATCAGGAGCTCAAGAAGAAGCTCGCCGAGCTGCGCGGTGAAGGCGACAACCCGGCTGCCAAGATCGCCGACGGCGAGACCCTGAAGTACGTCCCGGCGCGCAAGAAGCAGGCGGCCGTGACGATGGACGATTCGCGCGTGCCGCAGCTGCGCGCCAAGCTCGGCGTCACCGCGAACGCCGACAGCACCACCTACGATGCCGACGTCGCCGATGCGGTGCGCAAATTCCAGCGCAGCGCCGATCTGAAGCCGACCGGCGTGCTCGACGATCGCACCGTGAAGGCGATGAATACGCCGAAGCGCGACCGCACCATCGACACCATCCTGGTCAACATGGAGCGCTGGCGCTGGCTGCCGCGCCAGCTCGGCGCGCCGGCGATCGGCAACGCCTACGTCATCCTCAACATCCCGGACTACACGCTGAAGCTGATGCACAACGGCGCGCCGGTGTGGACCACCCGCGTCGTCGTCGGCAAGCCCGGCAAGCACGCCACCCCGCTGCTGACGGAGACGATGAAGTACATCACCGTCAACCCGACCTGGAACGTGCCACCGTCGATCATCAATAACGAGTACCTGCCGGCGCTGGCGCAGGACCCGACCGTGCTCGACCGCATGGGCCTCAAGCTCGAGCGCAACCGCGACGGCACCGTGCACATCTCGCAGCCGCCGGGCGAAGCCAATGCGCTCGGCCGCATCCGCTTCAACTTCCCGAACAAATTCCTGGTGTATCAGCACGACACGCCGGACAAGAATCTGTTCGGTCGCGACGAGCGCGCCTTCAGCCACGGCTGCATGCGGGTGCAGAACCCGGATCAGTACGCCGCGGCGCTGCTGAACATCACCATGCCGGAGAAGGACTACACCCCGGCCAAGATCCGCTCGATGTACGGCCGCACCGAAGTCGACCTGAAATTCCCGACGCCGATCCCGGTCAACATCACTTACCAGACCGCCTTCGTGGACGACCACGGCAAGCTGGAGCTGCGCAAGGACATCTACGGCCGCGACGCCGCGATGCTGGCGCTGCTGCGCAACGACAAGGGCAAGAACCTGGAAGCGGTGGTGGCCCATGCCCAGCCGAGCTACGCCCGCGCCAAGATGCCCCCGGGCGTGAACGTCGCCGGCGACTACACCGGGTCGACGCAGTCCTCCGGCTTCAACTTCTTCGAGCGGCTGTTCGGCGGCCCGCCGGCACCCCCGGCGCCGGAATACCGCCGTCAGCAGCGGTTCACCCACTGAGGCGCGGTTCCCGCCGTTAAGCCAAAAAACCGAATTGGAACAAGGGCTCATCCGCGGATGGGCCCTTTCTATTAACCATTGTCCATCAGGATGCTGGCAGCGGGCTCGATTTCGCCATAGTCCGCAGCTTATGGTTGACGATCGACTTGGGGAAACGGGCGTCGTTTTCGGTTCGATAAGACTCCGTTGACGGTGCAATAACTCTGTTACGCTGACTTGGGGTTGCGGACAGGGTTTCCGTTCGATCGTCCTTCTGGTGGGGCTCTCTCGTGCTGGCTGGACTACTGCGCCGTCTCAAATCTCTGTCGCTGCCCAAAATCGGGACCGGCGCCGCTTTGACGTCCGCCCTTCTGTTCGCGGGAGCCGGCTCGGTTCAGGACGCGTCGGCGGTCGGCGACACCCGCACCCTTTCCTTCCACCACACCCATTCCGGCGAAGACCTCACCGTCACGTTCAAGCGCAATGGCCGCTACGACGAGGACTCGCTGAAGAAGCTCAACTATTTCCTGCGGGACTGGCGCAGCCAGGACCAGATCACGATGGATCGGACGCTGTTCGACATCATCTGGGAAGTCTACCGCGACGTCGACGGCAAGCAGCCGATCCAGATCATCTCCGCCTATCGCTCGCCCGGCACCAACGCCATGCTGCGCCGCCGCTCCTCCGGCGTTGCGCGCCACAGCCAGCACACCATGGGCCACGCGATGGACTTCTTCATCCCGGGCGTCGGGCTGGAGAAGATCCGGTTCGCCGGCCTGCGCCTGCAGCGCGGCGGCGTCGGCTTCTACCCGACCTCCGGTTCGCCCTTCGTGCATCTCGATACCGGCCGGATTCGCCACTGGCCGCGCATGACTCCCGACCAGCTCGCCCGCGTGTTCCCGGATGGCCGCACCGTTCACGTGCCGACCGACGGCAAGCCGCTGCGTGGCTACGAGCTGGCGATGGCCGATATTCAGCGCCGCGGCAGCGGCAGCGACGCCGGCTCCTCCAAGCCGAACTTCCTGACCGCCCTGTTCGGCGGCAAGCCGGCTGACGATGAAGACGAGAGCGGCGCCTCGACGGCGACGACGGTCGCGGCGGCCGCCAAGCCGGTCGGCAAGCTGCCGGACATCAAGGTCGCCGAGGTTCAGGCGGCGGAAGACAAGCTCGCCGTCAGCGGCGCTGTCCCGATGCCGCGCGCCAAGCCGGCTGCTGCGGTGCAGGCCGCGCCCGCGCCCGTCCAGGTTGCCTCCGCGGCCGACACCGTGCCGCTGCCGGTGGCCAAGCCGGCGCAGAAGCAAGCCGCCAAGTCCGATCCGTCGAAGCCGCAGACCCCGGCGGACATCATCAACGCGCGCGGCTTCTGGGACGACGTCCCGGTGGCGCCGAAACAGGCCAGCCCGGCGCAGGTCGCCGCGATCAGCGCCCGCCAGGCGCTCGAAGCCGCCGATCCGCAATCGCCGTTCAACGCTCTGGCGTTCGCGTCCAGCACCGCCGAAAAGCCCGCCAAGCAGCCCCATCCGCACGTCGTCACCGCCAGCGCGCCGATGCCGATCGGCATGCGGTCGGCCTCGCTGGCGCGCCACCCGGTGGTCTCGACCAAGATCGACACGGTCGTCGGCAAGACCCAGCAGGCCAAAGGTGGCCTCGTCGCCAACTCGGCCCGCATCACCGCGGCGGGCAGTCGCGACAGCGACGTCTGGATGCGCGCGATGATCCTGATGCCGAGCGCCGTGACCACCGCCGCAACGGCGATCGGCGATGCCGACATGACCCTGCTGAGCAAGCACTTCGCCAAGCCGGACGTCGCCGTCACCATGACGTTCTGCGACGACCCGCACCCGGGCCTCTACGCGGACGCGTTCACCGGCCCCGCGGTCAGCACCGTTTCGACGACCAGCTTCACCACCGCCGCGCTGCGCTGAGACCCTTCCGCCCTTGGTCGGCTCGGGTGATTGCTTAGCCCGCTGTCTTGATGCAACTCCGCTCGCGGCTTACGCGCGGCCCGGAACGCAGCGGCCCATCCCAACCGTCATCGCCCGCGCCGGCGGACGCCACAGTATTCCAGAGCGCTGGTTTGCCGTGCAGTGATCGCCGCAATGCCGCCTTCCATCAGCAACGCTCCGCGATACTGGATCACCCGCCTGCGCGGGTGATGACGTTCTTTGTGAGTAGCGAGGCCGACAGTCGCGGAGAGCCGCGATGAGACTTTCGCCTCACAGCATTCCGAGTGCCTGCATGTAGGTCTCGAGGATCGTCTCCTGCTCGGCACGCTCGTTGGCGTCCTGCTTGCGCATGCGGACGATGGTGCGCAGCGCCTTGACGTCGTAGCCATTGCCCTTGGCTTCGGCATAGACGTCGCGGATGTCGTCGGAGATCGTCTTCTTCTCTTCTTCCAGCCGCTCGATGCGCTCGATGATGGCCTTGAGCTGGTCCTTGGCGAATCGGGTCGCGGGCTCGTCTTGGACGGCGGCAGCAGCGTTGGCCATCGTTCACTCCTGGATATTTGTCATCGGGAAGGGCGGCGGGGACGGTCGCCACGCGCCGCGTCTGCGCCGGACAGTCTTCGCGGCGGCCCGCTGCGTCAAGACCCCTCGTGCTCATCCACAGCGACCGCACAGACAAAATCGCTCTGCGAAATTCGGCGCTGGACTTCCATGACACCCTGCAGCGAGTCGCCGCCGGCTGCCGTCGGTTTGCCTCAATGGTTGTGGGACTTGCTGAACGCCTCGACCTGGGCCGGCGTCGCGGCGCTTTGATGCTTGGCCTTCCACTCCTCATAGGGCATGCCGTAAACCGCCTCGCGGCTTTCATCCTTGGTCAGCGCCACGCCCTGCGCATCGGCGGCATCTTTCAGCCAGTTGGACAGGCAGTTGCGGCAGAAGCCGGCGAGATTCATCAGGTCGATGTTCTGCACGTCGGTGCGCTCGCGCAGATGCGCCACCAGACGGCGAAACGCCGCCGCTTCCAGTTCGGTCCGGGTCCTGTCGTCCATCACACTCACCTTCTCGTGCACGCCGCCACCCCGCTCAGATGGGCGCTGTCTTCGATTTTGCCACATCTTGCTCCTAGAAGAAGACGCGATATCAAGGCCAAGCGGCGGACGCAGGCGCCAGCGGCGGCCGTTGACAGCCCCATCATGTCACGCGAAACCATTCCCTTTCTGTTATAGCTTGCCGGCATGATCAGCTCAGATTCTCCTCCCCGCTTCCCACAACCGCACCGAGTGTCGCTGGCCGCGACCGCCGCGCTGGCGCTCGGCGCCCTGCTGCTGGGCGCGTCGCCGGCCGCAGCGGATTTCCGGCTGTGCAACAATACATCGAGCCGCGTCGGCATCGCGCTGGGCTACAAGGACGTCGACGGCTGGACCACCGAGGGCTGGTGGAACGTGTCGTCGCGCAGCTGCGAGACGCTGCTCCGCGGCACGCTGGTGGCGCGCTATTACTACATCTACGCGCTGGACTACGATCGCGGCGGCGAATGGTCCGGCCAGGCCTTCATGTGCTCGCGCGACAAGGAGTTCACCATCAAGGGGACTGAAAACTGCCTGGCGCGCGGCTTCGATCGCACCGGCTTCTTCGAGGTCGACACTGGCGAACAGCGCGCCTGGACCGTGCAGCTCACCGAGAGCAACGAACAGAACACCCAGAAGCTGCCGGGACTGCCCAGCGGATCTCCGCCAGGCGCCGGCATGCCCGGCATCCCGCCGACGCCGGGCCGCACCGCGCCGGTCACGCCCGCGCCAGTCCCCGGCGATACCGGGGCCAAGCCGAGCGACGGCGGGGGCAAGCCATGAGGCGCCTTCGCAGGATCAAGATTCTCGCAACGCTGGGCCCCGCCTCTTCCGACAGCACGATGATCCGGAAGCTGTTCGAAGCCGGCGCCGACGTGTTCCGTATCAACATGAGCCACACCCCGCACGACAAGATGCGGGAGCTGGTGAAGACGATCCGCAACGTCGAGAGCAGCTATGGCCGTCCGATCGGCATTCTGGTCGATCTGCAGGGCCCGAAGCTGCGCGTCGGCTCGTTCGCCAACGGCCCGGTGCAATTGAACAACGGCGCCAGCTTCGTCCTCGACTCGAACAAGGAGCCCGGCGACGCGGAGCGGGTCTGCCTGCCGCACCCGGAAATCCTGTCGGCTCTGAAGGTCGGCGACGCGCTGTTGCTGGACGACGGCAAGGTGCGGCTGATCTGCGAAGAGATCGAGCCGAGACGCGCCGTCACGCGCGTGGTGATCGGCGGCAAGATGTCCGACCGCAAGGGCGTCAGCCTGCCCGACACCGACCTGCCAATGTCGGCGATGACCAACAAGGACCGTGCCGACCTCGAGGCCGCCTGCGAGACCGGCATCGATTGGGTGGCGCTGTCCTTCGTGCAGCGCGCCGAAGACGTCGCCGAAGCCAAACGCATGATTCGAGGTCGCGCCGCGGTGATGGCCAAGATCGAAAAGCCGCAGGCGATCGAACGCCTCGACGACATTCTCGACGTTTCCGACGCGCTGATGGTCGCGCGCGGCGATCTCGGCGTGGAGATGCCGCTGGAGCGCGTGCCGAGTCTGCAGAAGCAGATGACCCGCATGGCGCGCCGCGCCGGCAAGCCGGTGGTCGTCGCCACGCAGATGCTGGAATCGATGATCACCAGCCCGGTGCCGACCCGCGCCGAAGTCTCCGACGTCGCGACCGCGGTCTATGAAGGCGCCGACGCGATCATGCTATCGGCCGAATCCGCCGCAGGCAAATTCCCGGTCGAAGCGGTGGCGACGATGAACCGGATCGGCGAAGAGGTCGAACGCGACGCGCTGTCCCGAACCGTGCTGAACGCACAGCGGCCGGAGCCGGAGGCGACAGCCGGCGACGCCATCGCCGGCGCGGCGCGGCAGATTGCCGAAACACTCGATCTGTCGGCGATCATCTGCTGGACCAGTTCGGGCTCGACCGCGCTGCGCGTCGCGCGCGAGCGGCCGAAGGTGCCGGTGGTGGCGATTACTCCGAATTTGAACACGGGCCGCAAGCTGTCGGCGGTGTGGGGCGTGCATTGCGTCGTCGCCGAGGACGCCCGCGATCAGGACGACATGGTGGACCGCGCGGGTCGCATCGCCTTCCGCGACGGCTTTGCCAAATCCGGCCAGCGCGTCATCATCGTCGCCGGCGTCCCGCTGGGGACCCCGGGCGCCACCAACATGGTGCGCATCGCCTATGTGGGGCCGACTGATACGGATGTGTGAGCGAGACTCTCCCTCCACGCACCCAAGTTAGCGTTCGTCATTCCGGGATGCGCCCCTTGGGGCGCAGGCCCGGAATCCATACTCCCGTCGCTTACGTTTGCGCACGGCGCTTGAAGCGCCGCGACTGAATAGTGCTGTCAGGGATTATGGATTCCGGTCTCGCGCTGCGCGCGCCCCGGAATGACGAACGAGAGACGGGTTGCATTGATCGTCACAGAGCATGAGGTCACGAGATTTTCTCGCGACCTCAAATATCGCCTCTGTGCCGATAACCTCAGTTCGCCAGCGTCGCGTCCAGCGTGATCTTGGTATTCAGCAGCTTCGACACCGGGCAGCCGGCCTTCGCCTTGGCGGCGCAGTCCTGGAAGGTGGCGTCGTCGGCGCCGGGGATCTTGGCGGTCAGCGTCAGATGCACCGCCGTGATGGCGAAGCCGTCGCCCTGCTTCTCCAGCGTGACGTCGGCCTTGGTCTCCATCTGCTCCGCGGTGAGCTTGGCTTCGCCGAGGATCAGCGACAGCGCCATCGTGAAGCAAGCAGCGTGCGCCGCGCCGATCAGCTCTTCCGGATTGGAGCCGGGCTTGCCTTCGAACCGGCTGGCGAAGCCGTACGGATAGTCCGAGAGCGCGCCGCTCTTGGTCGAGATCGCGCCCTTGCCGTCCTTGATACCGCCCTGCCACTTGGCCGAACCCGATGTCGTGCTCATTGCGCAACTCCTGTCTTGGTTGGTGGTCGATCGATGGAAACTAGCGCATCGCTGCTTGCGATCTCGTGACGGCGGGCGCGATCAGCGCCTCGACCTCGCGCTGTACGAGGTCGGGCGCCGCGTTCTGCACCATGTGACCGACGCCCGGTAGCACGATCAGCTTGGCGTGCGGCACCGCTGCGGCGAAGGCGCGGGAATGAATGTCGACCGACACGATCTTGTCGGCGTCGCCGTGGATCACGACGGTCGGGACGGTAATCTGCTGGTAGCGCGCAACCTGCTCCTGCACGGCAGCCTTCAACCCGGTCAAATCCCAGCTGTTGGCGAGGAAGGCGCGCGGCCGCAGCAGCAGTGGAGTAGCGGTCGCGTCGACATAATCGGCCGGCTTCGCCTGCGGCGTGAACACCGCACGGGCGCCGGCGTCGGTGAGCATCAGACCGAGCGGCAGCGTGATGGTGTAGGCGAGGAGCGGACCGACCACGGGTGTGGTCATCACCTTGTTGTAGGTGCCGACGCCGCCGCGCCATGGATGCGTGACCGGCGCCAGCATCACCAGCCCGGCGACGCGGTCCGGCTGATCGAGCGCCATCCGCGCGCCGAGCGCGCCGGCCATCGAGTGCACGACGAACACCGCACGGGGTACGCCGAGGCGGTCGAGCGCCTCGCCGATCTCGCGGGCCTGCATCGCCGGCGACGAATCGGCCAGATCCTCGCGGCGGCTCCAGCCATGGCCGGGCCGATCGATCAGCAGCACGCGGTGATGCTGTGCGAGTCGGTCGCCGAGCGGCATCTGCATCGCGCCGAGATTCGAGCTCGCGCCGTGGATCAGCACGATCGGCGGCTCGGCGAGGTTTCGCGGACCGAGATCGACGACGTGCAGAGCGCCACCGCGGACCGCGATCATTTCGCCCCGCGGCGCAAACTTGGCCTGCAGCCACACCACGCCGATCTGCGTGACCAGCGCCAGCACGGCCAGCGTGGTGAACACGCCGATTGCGATCATGGAGGGAATCCGGGAGATTTCTTGCACGGAACAGTTACGCCGTGCGGCCGCGAATGTTTCGTCGGCGCGGTCAGATATCCCGGCCTTCGACCTTCTCGGACAGCGTCTTCACCAACTCCGGCACTTTCTCGAGGTGCGGATTGATGGCGAGCGCCTTGCGGAACGCGTCGAGCGCACGTTTGTCGTCGCCGAGTTCCTGCATGATCATGCCGAGGCCAGCCAAGGCGCCGAAATGGCGCGGCTCGCGCGACAGCACCTGCTCGATGTCGCCGAGCGAGCGGGCATATTCGTTCTGCAGATAGAAGATGGTGGCGCGGCGGTTCCAGCCCTCGACATAATCGGGCCGGAGCTTGACCACGGCGTCGAGCAGCTTGACCGCGACGTCGTACTGCTTGGCGTCCATCGCGACCTTGGAGCGCGCCATCAGTAGCGCGGTGGTGTCACTGGTGGTCTGGGTCCACAGCGCCCAGATTCGCGCCTCGACGTGCTTGGCGCTGGCCTCGTCAGGCGCCGCCTTCAGCGCACCGAACAGGAAATCCAGCCCGCGGGTCTGATCACCGCCGACGCGCGGCAGCTTGGCCGGCGGAGTCGGGGGCTGTTCCAGCGGCTTTTCGAGATGATGTTTCGGTGGGGCGTTGTCCGGGCTACCCTTCGGGGCCTGCGCCGCAACCCCGAACGGAGCCATCGCGGTCATCAGAACCGCGCAAGGCAGGAGGAAACGAGACAACGAAAGAACCATTCGCGAAGTCTAGACGCAGCAAAGCGCGCTGCAAAGCAGCGCGCGCGTCAAACAGGCGTGATGGCGTAACGGTCGCAGCTGGTCAGAGCCAGCCGGACAGGATCAACCCTGGCGGGCCTTGAACCGGCGCTGGACCTTGTTGATCACGTAGAGCCGGCCCTTGCGGCGGACCAGACGGTTGTCCCGATGACGGGAACGCAGCGACTTCAGCGAGTTACGGACCTTCATGGGTCTATCCTGACTGTTTGAAAGGCCGTTTGGGACTGGCCGAAGGTGTAAAACTTACCCTGCCCGCCGGCGGCAGCCCGCCCGGGACGGCTGGGTTTCTAACCAGACCGGCCAGCCCTGTCAATCGAACGAGAGCACCTCCACGCCTTTCGCACCAAAAAGTTGCCAGCTGTCGAGCTGCGCGGCATCCGCAAGTCCGCATTCCCGAAATCGACGAGAGACGTTGCGGCGGCGCGCTTCACAGCTCCAAAAATTAGTTATAGACCATAATCAATTCTCCCGCCCAAAGACGGCCCCGAAGGAAACGCCCGATGCTCAATCCCGACGATCTCGTCGCTATCGACATTCACACCCACGCCGAGGAGCCCTGCGGCACGCACCCGGACGACGGCTATGACGACTTCCAGGCGCAGATGGCCGAGTACTTCAAGTCGCCGCACAAGCATCCCCCGACCGTGCCGGAAACCGCCGCCTACTATCGCGCCAAGAAGATCGCCGCGGTGATTTTCCCGGTCGATGCCGAGCGCGAGACCGGCTTCCGCCGCTACAACAACGACGAGATGATCGAGATCACGCGGCAGAACTCCGACGTGCTGATCCCGTTCGCCTCGATCGATCCGCACAAGGGCAAGCTCGGCGTCCGCGAGGCCAAGCGGCTGATCGCCGACTACGGCATCAAGGGCTTCAAGTTCCACCCGACGATGCAGGGCTTCTACCCGAACGACCGCCTCGCCTACCCGCTGTATGAAGCGATCCAGGAAGGCGGCGCGATCGCGCTGTTCCACACCGGCCAGACCGGTGTCGGCTCGGGCATGCCGGGCGGCATGGGCATGCGGCTGAAATACTCGAATCCGATGTACATGGACGATGTCGCGGTCGACTTCCCCGACATGAAGATCATCCTCGCGCACCCCTCCTTCCCCTGGCAGGAGGAAGCGCTGTCGGTCGCGACCCACAAGCCGAACGTCTATATCGACCTGTCGGGCTGGTCGCCGAAGTACTTCCCGCCGATCCTGGTGCGCTACATCAACGGTCTGCTGCAGGACAAGATGCTGTTCGGCTCCGACTGGCCGGTGATCACGCCGGACCGCTGGCTTGCCGATTTCGCCAAGCTCGAAATCCGCGACGAGGTTCGTCCCAAGGTGCTGAAGCAGAACGCGCGGAAGCTGTTGGGGATCTGAGAACTCTCGTCGTCGTCGTGCTGAAGGCGAAGCAATCCAGCTCCCCGCGTGTGATGGATTGCTTCGTCGCCCCGCTCCTCGCTATGACGCTGCATCAGAGCCGGCGCCCCCGCCGGCCAGGGGTTTCGCAATGAGTCTCGAGTCCGTCCGCGCCTGGTTCGCTGCTCACGCTCCGGATATCGCCGTGGAGGAATCCGACAAGAGCTCGGCCACCGTGCCGCTAGCGGCGGAGGCCTATGGTGTGCCGCCGGAGCAGATCGCCAAGACGTTGTCGCTGCGCCTCGGCGAGCGCGTGGTGCTGGTCGTGACCAGCGGCACGGCGCGGCTCGACAACAAGAAAGCCAAGGCCACGTTCGGCGCCAAGCCGAAGATGCTCGGCGTGCATGAGGTGGCTGATCTCACCGGCCACGAGGTCGGCGGCGTCTGCCCGTTCGGGTTGAAGGCGTCGCTGCCGATCTATTGCGACGTCTCGCTGCAGGCGTTCGAGATCGTCGTGCCGGCGGCGGGATCGACCCACAGCGCCGTCAGGATCGCGCCGCGCCGCATGGCCGAACTGGTCGGCGCAGAATGGGTGGACGTCAGCGAGATCCGCGCCGACGCGCCGCAGTCTTAACCTTTCGTCAACGAAAAAGCGGGGCCCGAAGGCCCCGCAATCCGTCTGCTATCATCGATGCCTTACCAACGGCGCCAGCCGCCGTGCCAGCGCGGGCCGTAGTAGCGCGGGCCACCGTAGAAGCGCGGCCCGTAGTACGGCCGGGGACCGTAGTAGCCGTAGGCGCCATAGTAGTTCGGACGCCACCAGCAGCGGCCCCACGCGTTACAGACATAGCGCACCTGGTCGACATTGGCCGACTGGTTCGCTACCGCGCCAGCAGCACCGGCGAGGCCGTTGGGCATCGCAGCGGAAGCGGTGCCCGAGGTGAGTGCGACGGCGCCGAGCGCAGCCGCGGCGGCAACAGCGAGTTTGAGTTTCATCGGATCAACCTCCTTCAATCCAACTCTAAAAACTGCGGACAGCTTAAGAAGTTGCAGGTGAATGAGCGCTGACGATGGAGTTCATCTTGATGAAATCGCCGTAAGGTTGAGCGTGTAGCAGACCCGATCCGCAACCGCGCGCGGCCACGAATGGAACGCGCGCCAGCAACGTAGTGCGGGACGGCCGCGGACCTTGTCGGTTCAGGAGTTTGGAGAGTCAGGCAGCGCGGCGCTTCGCCTCTCCGGTGCGGAGCGAACGCAGAAATCCGCGTACCGCTTCGCCCAGTGCAGCAGCCTGATGGGCGAGCGAATCCGACGCGGTCAGCGTCGTTCCGGCATGCTGCTCGGTCTCCGCGACGTTGACGCTGACGCTTTGGATATTGCCGGAGATATCGCGGATGCCGGCGAACGCCTGCTCGATATTGCGCGCGACTTCGCCAGTGGCCGCCGTCTGAGCCTCGACCGCCACCGCCACCTGACAGGTGATCGCGTCGACCTCGCCGATGCTGCGGCCGATGCCAGAGATCGCCTCCACGGCCGCGCGGGTCGTCTCCTGAACCTCGGCAATGCTGATCGAAATGTCGTGCGTCGCTTTCGCCGTCTGTTGCGCCAGCGACTTCACTTCCTGCGCCACCACCGAGAAGCCCTTGCCCGCCTCGCCGGCGCGCGCCGCCTCGATCGTGGCGTTCAGCGCCAACAGGTTGGTCTGCGCCGCAATCTCCTCGATCAGCTGCACGATGGTGCCGATCCGCTCGGTGGCGGTCGACAGGCTGCCGACCGTCTCGCGGGCATGATCCGAGGCGCTGACCGCCGTGCGGGCGATCGAGGCCGACCGATTGACGCTGCCGAGAATTTCGTTGGCCGAGGCCGTCAGTTCGGCCGTCGCAGCGGCCACCGATTCCATGTTGGTGGAGGCCTGCTCCGATGCGGCAGACACTGCCAGGGCGCGCTCGCGCGTGGCGACCACGCCGCGGTTGAGACTGCCGGCCGTCTCGCCCATGTTGCTGGATGCGGTCGATACGGTGTCGATCACGGTGCCGATGGCGCCCTCGAACTCGGCCGTGTTGGCGTTGAACGCCGCGACCCTGGTTTCGATCGCCTGCATCGCATCGTTGATGGTCTGCGTGGCGATCAGCAGCGATCCGCGCAGACCAGCCGGCAGGATGTGGCGATAGTATTTGTCGTCGCGGATCGCCGCCATCGCGGCACTCGCTTCACGCACGAAGGCATCGCAACGGTCGATCATGTCGTTGAAGGTGTGGATCAGCGCAGCGATGCGCCCGCCATCCCGGCAGCCGATGATGCGCGCCTCGAAGTCGCCATTGACGATGCGCTGACACGCCGACTCGATCGCGTTCAGCACCCGGTGGAGGCGCAGCAGCATGAGCCCCAGCAGAGCCGCCGATAGTAGCGCCGCGCCGAGCCCGATCTGCAGCAACACCGGCATGCCCGCAACCGCGCCGACGGACGCCGTAGCGATCGAAACGACGATGCCGGCGAGGCAAACGCCTGCCTTAAAGAGAGAAGACGAACTGATCATAGGAAATGTTCTTCGATTTGACGAAATCGATCATCTGCCGGGTACTGGCGGCGAGGCCGTCCTTGGCGTTGCGATGCGTTGCCTCGAGATCGCTGAGCTGCTTGTAAACCGGCGCCAGCGCCGCCACGATCCGCCGCTCAGGCACGCGACGATTTGAGTGATAGCCGATCACCCTGCCAGCCGCGTCGAACGACGGCGTGACGTGAGCAAACACCCAGTAGTAATCGCCCGCCCGCGTCATATTCTTGACATAGGCGAAGATCTCCCGCCCTTCGGCCAGCGTGTCCCACAACAGCTTGAACACGCAGCGTGGCATGTCGGGATGCCGCACGATCGAATGCGGCTGCCCCATCAGCTCCGCTTCGCTGTAGCCGCATATATCGGAAAACACCTTGTTGGCGTAGGTGATACGGCCTTTGAGATCTGTCTTTGAAACGATGATGTCGTCGGCGTCGAAAAACACTTCGACATTGGTCGGCGTGACTGACTGTTTCACGGCGAATTCCAGACTGGAACACTTCAACTATCCGCCGGACATGCGACGCAGCCGGCCTCGAACAAATACGAGCCGGGGCATTAAGAGTTAGTTCGCTCTGCAAATGCGCTCATCGTCCGGAGAGGGCCGTAAGTCCAAAAATCAAGTCGTCTTCCCACACTCCGCTACAGTTAGCAGCTACCGCTATCAACGAAAGTTGTAGCAAGCGCGTCTCTTGAATACCCATCTGACGCGTCAGAAAATTCCTGACACGCTCATCGCGTCGTCATCTCAGCATCAAGTCAGGCACAACGTGGCTAGCGCTCGCCCTTCGGCTTGCGCCCGATTCCGGCGACCAGCAGAAACGCCACGACCAGACTTGCGACGTTCAAGGCCGCACCCCGAATGCCCTCGCCCGTAAACCCGAGTCCGCCGCTCGTCACCGCGTAAAGCAACCCGGCCACCGCGACGGCCGCAAGGCCGGCGAGTGCCATGCGTCCAACCATCTGGGACGTCAGCTTCGGCATTGATCATCTCCTGGGAGTGGCTGCGTGTCGCTGAGCGGAGCTCTCGCGGTACGACATTGGAACCCAACGGCGCGCCGAGTGTCGGGTTCCGCAATCTGTATCGACAGAAGCTGCTTTTACGAATTATTCACGACACGTTACCACATCGCGCCGAACCGAATCGTAACATCTGCTTGCTAAGTGGATCATGCTACCGCGCCGCAGGCGCGGATCGGCATTGGGGATCGTTTTGGCTGTCATGGATGCTCCTCCGGCAACATCACCGCTCGCCGGATTGAAGGCGCGCCTGTCAGGCCTGTTCGGCGGCACCAACGAACGGTCGCTGACCAATCGTCTTGCCGGTACGATTTTCCTGATCCGCGTCGCCAGCGCGGGCCTCGCCTATCTCGCGCAGATTCTGCTGGCGCGTTGGATGGGCGGCTCCGATTACGGCGTTTATGTCTATGTCTGGACCTGGGTGCTGCTGCTCGGGTCGATGCTGGATTTCGGCATTTCGGCCTCGGCGCAGAAGATCATCCCGGAATATCGCGCCAGCGGCGCCGACGACCGGTTGCGCGGCTTTCTGACCGGCAGCCGCTGGGCCACGCTCGCCGCGTCCAGTCTCGTCGCCCTGCTGCTCGCCGCGCTGGTGTTCGCGCTGTCGGCCGCGATCGATCCGGCGACCGTGATGCCGCTCTATCTCGGCTGCCTGACTCTGCCGGCTTTCGTCGTCGCCAACACACAGGATGGCATTGCGCGCTCGCACGACTGGATGAAGCTCGGCCTGATGCCGCAGTTCATCATCCGTCAGGGGCTGATCATCGGCTTCACCGCGGGCCTGTTCGTGCTCGGCTTCCAGCTCGGCGCGGTCGCCGCGATGGCGGCGAGTTGCGCGGCGGTGTGGATCGCGATGATCGGGCAGATGATCGCGCTCAACCGCAAGCTTCGTGGCCACGTCCCGGCCGGCCCGCGCGCCTATGATTTCCGGGGGTGGCTCGCGACGTCGCTGCCGATCCTGCTGGTCGAGAGCTTTTATCTGCTCTTGTCCTACACCGACGTGCTGGTGCTCCAGCAATTCCGCCCGGCCGAGGAGGTCGGCGTGTACTATGCGGTGGTGAAGACGTTGGCGCTGGTGTCGTTCATCCACTACGCGATGTCGGCCACCACCGCGCACCGCTTCACCGAGTATCACGCCGCCGGCGACAAGGAGCGGCTGGCCGCCTATGTGCGACACGCGATTGTGTGGACGTTCTGGCCGTCGCTCGGCGCCACGGTCCTGCTGCTGGCGCTAGGCGAGCCGATCCTGTGGCTATTCGGCCCGCAGTTCACCGAGGGCTACGGCATCATGTTCGTCGCCGCGATTGGCCTCTTGGTGCGCGCCGCCATCGGACCGGTCGAGCGGCTACTCAATATGCTGGGCCACCAGAATGCCTGCGCGCTGGCCTACGCGCTGGCGTTCGTCGCCAACCTCGTGCTGTGCCTGCTGCTGGTCCCCCGCTTCGGCGGCTACGGTGCGGCAGCCGCAACCTCCGCGGCGCTGACCTTCGAGACCGTGCTGCTGTTCTGGATCGTGCGCAAGCGGCTGGGGCTGCACGTGCTGGCGTTCGAAAGGAAGCGATGAGGACGAGCGGATTGGAGCGCTCGGCCACACACCGCGTCGTCGCCCGGCTTGACCGGGCGATCCAGTATCCCAGAGACGCAATGCTCTGCGATACTGGATCCTCCGCTTTCGCGGAGGATGACGTCAGATAATGGAGCTGACCTCGAGGCTCCGCAGATAGTCCGGACAGCCGACTATGCCGCGGTCCAGCCGCCGTCCATCGACAAATTGGCGCCGGTGATCTGGCTGGCGTCGTCGCCGCACAGATAAACTGCGAGAGCGGCGACCTGCTCGGCGGTGACGAATTCCTTGGTCGGCTGCGCCTGCAACAGCACGTCGTTGATCACCTGCTCCTTGGTAAGCCCGCGCGCCTTCATGGTGTCGGGGATCTGCTTCTCCACCAGCGGCGTCCAGACGTAGCCGGGCGAGATGCAGTTGCAGGTGATCTTGTGGGTCGCGACTTCGAGCGCCACCGTCTTGGTCAGGCCGGCGATGCCGTGCTTGGCGGCCACATAGGCCGACTTGAACGGCGACGCGACCAGCGAGTGCGCCGAGGCGGTGTTGATGATGCGGCCCCAGCCGCGCTTCTTCATGCCCGGCACCGCGGCGCGGATGCCGTGGAAGGCCGACGACAGGTTGATGCCGATGATCGCGTCCCACTTCTCGATCGGGAAATCCTCGATTGGCGACACGAACTGGATGCCGGCGTTGTTGACGAGGATGTCGACCGAGCCGAACGTCTTCTCGCCGAGCGCGACCATCTCGGCGATCTCGGCGGGCTTCAGCATGTCGGCCGGCGAGTACACCGCCTTGACGGCGAAGTCGGTTTCGATCGACTTGCGCTCCTTCTCGATCGCGTCGGCATCGCCCATGCCGTTCAGCACCACATTGGCGCCTGCCTTGGCGAAGGCGCGCGCGTATGCGAGGCCGATGCCCGAGGTCGAGCCGGTCACGACCGCGGTCTTGCCCGTGAGATTAGCCATCATCTGCTCCTGTTCGATCGTCTGACGCGGCGCCGATCGGGCCGCTATTTGAACGCATCCCGGGTGAGATCCCAGGTCACCATGGCTTCGCCGTCCTGCGGTCCGCGCTGCCACTCCTGATCACGCATCGAGACATAGACATCCTGCTCGCCGGATTTCCAGTGCTCGATCATGTTGAGCCGAGAGAAATCGTAGTCCTTCGAGGACGCCTCGTAGTCTCTCTTACGATAGATCAGATGCACCACCGTGACGGAGTTTTCCTTCGCCGCCTCGTGCAGGACCGCATAGGCCGGATCGTTGCGCAACTCGTCCGGCAGCCGGTCGATCAGGTGCCGCAGCGCCTTGCGCGCATCGTGGATCTGCTTGTTCTTGTCGGTGTTCAGCCGCGTACGGCTGGAGAAGCGGATGTCCTTCTCGCGCTCGGCCGCTTCCAGCAGTGTCTGCGGCAGCCGGCCGTGAGCGCTGAACAGGTCGACCTGAAAGATCAGCAGGCTGTCGCGCTGCTCGCTGTCCAGCACGTAGTCGAGCGGCGTGTTGGAGGCGATGCCGCCATCCCAATAATACTGACCGTCGATTTCGATCGCTGGAAAGCCGGGCGGCAGCGCGGCCGACGCCATGATGTGCTCCGGCCCGATGGTCACCTGCGTATTATCGAAGTATTCGAAATTGCCGGTGACGACGTTGACGGCGCCGACGCTGAGCCGGATGCCGTTGGTGTTGAGCAGATCGAAATCGACCAGGCGTTCGAGCGTCGCGCGCAGCGGCCGCGTGTCGTAGTAGCTCAGCGTTTCCGGAGCGGCCGTCGGCATCAGATGGGCCGGCGGAAACCGTGGCGTGAAGAAGCCCGGCACGCCGAACGCCGCGATCATCGCAGCGCTGGCTTCGTTGAACAGCGAATGCGCGTGGTCGGTATGCAGCATCGGTTGCCACGGCACCGGGGACGATGCCATCTCCCAGAACTGCTTCAGCTTCTCGACGCGTTTCTCGCGCGGATTGCCGGCGATGATCGCCGCGTTGATCGCACCGATCGAAATCCCGGCGAGCCATTCAGGCTCGAAATCATGGTGGCACAGCGCCTGATAGGCGCCGGCCTGATACGAGCCGAGCGCGCCGCCGCCTTGCAGCACCAGGACACGACGCGGATGAGAAGCCGGCTTGGGATGGTGGTGGGGAGGATTCATGAGGCTCGCCGCGGACAGGACGGGCACCGTGGCGCTCCGCCTCCACGGCGTCAATCGCGCGTCCGGTCAAACCCGATCACGGCCGGGTTATCGCGGCGGCTCGGTCGAGGCCAGAATCAGCGTCCAGAATACTTTATATTTGGTGTTCGGCGCGTAGACGGCGGCGATGCCGAGCCGGGTGACGCCGCTCTTCAGCATGTTGGCACGATGCGGGGGCGAGTCGCGCCAGCCCGAAAAGGCTTCCGCCAGCGTGTGATAGCCGGCCGAGACGTTCTCGACTGCGACCGACGCCGGATAGGACGCGGCGTTGAGCCGCTGCGCCAGCGGCGCCTTGGCGTCGTGATCGAGCTTGTTGCGCCTCGCCATGTTGGACGACTGGTCTTCGGCCAGTTGCGTGAGCGCCGGATCGACCACAACCGGACCGAGCCCGTTGTTCTGGCGATACTGCGAGATCATCGTCGCGGCGGCGATCGAGTCGACCTTGGCGCCTTCGCGCGCCATGCTGGCATACATCGACGGCGTTTCGACGGTCGGCGCCACCTCGCCGGCACACCCCGCCAGCAGCACGAGGCCGAGCACGGCCATCACCCCACGCAACATCCAGCAATTCCCCATCCGCGCATGCGAGCCGATCCCCATCGACCTCGCGGCGCGCGAATGTTGTTGCACATCAAGAGTGGCTGAAAGGTGAAGACGGGAGGTGCGACCGGAGACAGTCGCCTCCGCTCCCTCAGCCGTCATCCCCGCGCATGCGGGGATCCAGTATTCCAGAGTGATCCATTTTGGCTGCAGCGCTGACACTGCACCTTCTCAGCGGCGCTCTGGAATACTGGGTCGCCCGGGAAAGCCGGGCGATGACCGTCATTTTCTGCGGCGGC